>NZ_JBODSD010000002.1:0-1291819 GCF_050632745.1 Mumia spirodelae
AAGGCCTCCTTGGTGGCGGAGCGGTTCCTTAGACAGCTCCACTCCACACCAGGAGGCCTTCACCCATCTACACCTCAGACCGAGTCGTCACACGATCTCGACCAACGTGCCTGGACATCACAGCTAGCGGAGCCCGTATCGAGACCAGGTCTCGATACGCCCTCGCCCAGGGGCTCGGGCTACTCGACCACCGGGGGCCGGGGTCGGGCTACTCGACCAGCGAGGTCGCTCAGAGGTCGTGCGTGGAGCTGACGCGGGCCACCGCGGGCCACTCGGCGGGGTAGTCGTCCGCGATCGCCTCGGCCTGCTTGAAGAGCTTCTTGCGGGCGCGCGACGGCACGCGGTCGCCGAAGACGGTGCCCATCAGGTGGTCGGTCTCGTGCTGCAGGCAGCGCGCCAGCGTGCCGCCCTCGCCGACGTAGGTGACCGGTGCTCCGGTGTGGTCGGTGCCGTCGACCTGCGACCAGTCGGGACGCGCGCACCAGGTGTAGGCGCCGGGGAGCGAGAGGCACCCCTCCTCGCTGTCGTCGAGGTTGCGGTCGCCGGTCTCGGGGAGCGTGAGGACGGGGTTGCAGACCACGCCGGCCACGCGCTTGTTGTCACCGTCCGTGCAGTCGAACACGAACACCTGGAGGTCCACGCCGATCTGGTTGGCGGCCAGGCCCGCGCCCTCGGCGGCGTACATCGTCGCGAACATGTCCGCGACGAGCTTCTCCAGCTCCTCGTCGTACACGGTCACGGGCTCGAGCTTGCGGTGCATCACCGGCTCGCCCCAGCGCGTGATCGGGCGTACGGTTCCACCGGAGGGCAGGGAGACGGACAACAGGGGCTCCTTCGCGGAATCTCGGCCTGCGGACGCTGACCTGGGAAGGGTATCCGACCAGGATCCGCGGGTCGGGTGCACAAAGGTGCAACTCGCAGTTACAGTTGGGGTCACACGTACTGCCGTCCCGACCACGAGGAGACGCTGTGACAGCGCACTCGACGCGCCGAGATCCCATGAGCAAGGGTCTCGCCGTCCTCAACCGGATCGCCTCGATGCCGGTGCTCGACCGACTCAACCTCCGCGGCCCCTCCGAGCAGGTGGCCTACCACGGAGCGCGGGTCGGCTTCCGCACCGCCGCCGCGGTGAGCCGGGGGTTCAAGAAGGTCCCCGGTCGGGGAGCGCCCGTCCGTCCCGCGACCGCTCCCGCGACCGGCGTCTTCGACCTCACGCCCACCGAGGACCAGCAGATGATGGTCGGCGTGGTGAGCGAGTTCGCCACCGACGTCGTCGCGCCGGCGGTCGAGAAGGCGGAGACGGCGCTCGAGACGCCGGCCGACCTCTTCACCCAGGCGTACGAGCTGGGGCTGACGCTGACCGGTCTCCCGGAGGACCTCGGCGGGCTCGCGGCGGAGCGCTCGGCCACGACCGGCGCCCTCGTCGCCGAGGCCCTGGGCCGCGGCGACATGGGGATCGCGGCCTCGCTGCTGGCCCCGACGGCCGTCGCCACCGCGATCGGGCTGTGGGGCGACAGCGCCCAGCAGGCGACGTACCTGCCGTCGTTCACCGGCTCCGACGTGCCGGCCGCGGCCCTCGCGGTCGCCGAGCCGCACGCGCTGTTCGACCCGTTCGCGCTGCGGACGACCGCCCACAAGATCCCGGGCGGCTTCGTGCTCGACGGCGTGAAGTCCGGTGTCATCCGCGGCGCCTCGGCCGAGCTCTTCGTCGTCGCCGCGCGGATGGACGACGGGCGCCCCGGGTTGTTCGTCCTGGAGTCGAGCACGCCGGGCATCTCGATCGTCGCCGACCCGTCGATGGGGCTGCGCGCGGCGTCGCTGTCGCGGCTCGTCCTCGACGGCGTCAAGGTCACGCCGGAGGCACTGCTGCCCGAGAGCGTGACCTCGTACGCCGACAGCGTCCGCCTCGCCCGCATCGCGTGGAGCAGCCTGTCCCTCGGTGCCATGCGTGCCGTGCTCGACTACGTCACGCCCTACGTCAAGGACCGCAAGGCGTTCGGAGAGCCGGTCGCGCACCGGCAGGGAGTCGCGTTCATGGTCGCCGACATGGCGATCGAGCTCGAGGGGGCACGCCTGGCGACGCTGCGCGCGGCGTCGCGTGCCGACCTCGGCAAGTCCTTCGCCCGTGAGGCCGCGCTGTCGCGGCGGCTGTGCGCCGAGTACGGCATGAAGATCGGCACCGACGGGGTCCAGCTCCTCGGCGGGCACGGGTTCACCAAGGAGCACCCGGTCGAGCGGTGGTACCGCGACCTGCGTGCGGTCGGCGTCATGGAGGGCGGCCTCCTCGTCTGAGGGGCTGCGAGGAGGAGAGAACGCAGATGATCAATCTCGAGACGCCGAAGAAGTTCCGCGGCTTCGTCGCCCAGGCCCACCGGGTCGCGACGGAGTTCATGCGGGCCAACTCGCGCAAGTACGACCTCGCGGAGCACGCGTACCCCAAGGAGCTCGACCTGCTCGCCGCCGTCGTCGACGGCATGGGCGACTCCGGCGAGGGCCAGGGCGCGGGAGCGGCCGGGGTGCGCCGGTCCTCCGACGCCGAGACCGGTGTCCGCAACGGGTCCAACATGGCCTCGGTGCTGTCGGTCGCCGAGACCTGCTGGGGAGACGTGGGCCTCACGCTCTCGCTGCCGCGGCAGGGGCTCGGCAACTCGGCCATCGCCTCGGTCGCCACCGACGAGCAGCTCGAGCGCTTCAAGGGCATGTGGGCGTCGATGGCGATCACCGAGCCCGACTGCGGCTCGGACTCCGCCGCGATCACGACGACCGCGACCAAGGACGGCGACGCGTACGTCCTCAACGGCGAGAAGATCTTCGTCACCTCCGGCGACCGCAGCGACGCCGTGGTCGTGTGGGCGACGCTCGACCGCACGCTCGGCCGCGCCGCCATCAAGTCGTTCGTTGTCCCGAAGTCGCTGCCCGGCATCAGGGTCGAGAGGCTGGAGCACAAGCTCGGCATCAAGGCCTCCGACACGGCGACGATCGTGCTCGACAACTGCCGCGTCCCCGCCGAGAACCTCCTCGGGGACCCCGAGGTGGACGTCGACAAGGGCTTCGCGGGCGTCATGCAGACGTTCGACAACACGCGCCCGCTGGTCGCGGCGATGGCGGTCGGCTGCGCCCGCGCCGCGCTCGAGCGCACCCGCGAGATCCTCGAGGAGGCGGGTGTCGAGATCGACTACGACCGCCCCGTGCTCGCACAGTCGGCGGCTGCGGCGACGTACCTGCAGATGGAGGCCGACTGGGAGGCTGCGAACCTCCTGATGCTGGAGGCCGCGTGGATGGCCGACAACCGCAAGCCCAACTCGCTCGAGGCCTCGATGGCGAAGGCGAAGGCCGGCCGGGTCTGCAACCAGGTGACCTTGAAGTGCGTCGAGCTCGCCGGCACCCTCGGCTACGGCGAGGACGAGCTGCTGGAGAAGTGGGCCCGCGACTCCAAGATCCTCGACATCTTCGAGGGCACCCAGCAGATCCAGCAGCTGATCGTCGCGCGCCGCGTCCTCGGCCTGACGTCCGCCGAGCTGCGCTGACCGCAGCACGCCCGGCCACCGGCCGAGCGCACGACCCGCCTCCCGCACGGGGGCGGTGACCAGCCCCGGAGCGCCCCCGCCCGGGGCTGGTCGCTGTGTCCGGCACCACGCCACGACACGCCGTCGGTGAGCCCGTGCCCCCGGGCGGGCGGTGCCGTGATCGCCTATACCGGAGGTACGGCGAACGTCCACCGGAGGTGGTCTGGGTGCAGCTGGAAGCACGCGGCGTGGCGGTCAGGGCCACGCACGGGATGATGCTCGAGCCGACGTCGGTGACGCTCCGCTCGGGCGCGGTGACCGTCGTGGCGGGGCCACCGGGGTCCGGTCACGTCGCCCTGGCGCTCGTGATGGCCGGCCGGCTCGTCCCGACGACCGGGAGCGTCCGCCTCGACGGCGAGCGCGCGCCGAAGCGGATCCCCGAGGTCGTCGCGGTCGTGGACTGCCCCGGCGTCTCCGAGCCGGAGGACGCGGTGCCGCTGGGGACGGCTGTGGGGGAGGAGCTCGCGTACGCGAAGGCCCCGAACACGCCCGGCGCGATCACCCGGTGGCTCCGCGCCCGCGGCGTCTCGCACCTGGCGCGGACGCGGGTCGCCGACGTGCCGGGCGACGTGCGGATCAGCCTCTTCGCCGAGCTCGCCGCGAGCCGACCGGGCGTCGAGGCGCTCGTCCTCGTGTGCCCCGACCGGTACGGCGCCACCGCGCGCCACAGCTCCGACGTCGCCGACAGCCTGGCCGAGGCGGGATACGCGGTCGCGCTGCAGCTGATGGGCAACACCGCCCTCGGGCTCGACGTCGAGACGGCCCGGATGGGGGCGGCATGACGGCCGCCCTGCGGATGGCGTGGACCGAGGTCCGCCGCCTGAGCGCCGGGCGCCTGCCTCGGCTGGCGATCCTCGCGCTGGTGCTCATCCCGTCGCTGTACGCCGGCTTCTACCTGTGGGCCAACCACGACCCGTACGCCCGGCTGGCCTCGCTCGACGCCGCGCTCGTGGTCGACGACCAGCCGGCCAAGACGGCCCAGGGCGAGACCGTGGACGTCGGGAAGGAGGTCGCGGAGGACCTCGTGAAGGACGGGTCGTTCACCTGGCACCAGGTCAGCGGCGCCGAGGCCGAGGCAGGGGTGCGCGACGGCACCTACAGCTTCTCGCTGACCATCACCAGGGACTTCTCCGCCGCGCTGGCGTCCACCTCCGACTTCCAGCCCGAGCGCGGGACGCTGGTGCTCACGACCAACGACGCCAACAACTACCTCGCCCACACGATCGCCGACCAGCTCCTCGTGCGGGTGAGCGGCTCGATCGCCGAGCGGGTGAGCGAGCAGGCCGCCTCGACGTTCCTCCTCGGCTACTCGACGTTGCACGACCAGATGGTCAAGGCGGCCGACGGGGCCACCGAGCTGAGCGAAGGGCTCACCGACGCCGCATCCGGGGCCGACGCGCTGCACGACGGGGCGACACGCCTCGCGAACGGCGAGCGCCGCCTGGTCTCCGGTCAGGAGGAGCTCGCCGCCGGGATCGCGAGCGCCGACGACGGTGCCGGGCGTCTCGCGACCGGTGCGCGGACCCTGGCGTCGGGGCTCGGGACGTTGGAGGACCGGACACGGGCCCTTCCGTCGCAGACGCAGGCGCTCGCGAAGGGGGCGCGGCAGGTCGCGGCCGGCAACGCGCGCCTCGCCGAGGCCGGCGACGATGTCGGCGCGGCGGCGGACGATCTCGAGGACCGCCTCGACACCGTCCGTGCCCGGATCGTCACCCAGCTCGCTGACCCAGCTCTGAGTCTGACGCCCGCGCAGCAGAGCGAGATCCTGGCGACCCTCGACCGGCTGCGCGAGCCGCTCGACGACGCGCACGGGCAGATCGACGACGTCGTACGCGACCTCGACCGGCTGCGCGACGGGTCTGCCGAGGTGGCGGCGGGCGCCCGTCGCCTCCACCAGGCGTCCGGGCCGCTCGTCCGCGGGATCCGCCAGGCGCACGACGGCAGCGTCGAGCTGCGCGACGGCAGCCGGACGCTCGCCGACGGCCTCGACACGGCCCGCAGCGGCAGCAGCCGTCTGGTGGAGGCGCAGCGGACGGCCGCGGACGGGGCCCAGCAGCTCGAGGAAGGTTCGGGGACGCTCGCGACCGGGATCACGGAGGCGCAGGCGGGCGCCTCCCGCCTGGCCGACGGGTTGCGGTCCGGGCTCGGCCAGGTCCCGAACCTCGACGCGGACGACCGTGAGGACGTCGCGCAGACCCTCGCCTCGCCCGTGACCACCAAGAACGTGTCGCAGGCGGACGCGGGGTCGTACGGCGGTGGGCTCGCGCCCTTCTTCATGGGACTCGCGGCGTGGATCGGCGCGTACGTGATGTTCCTCATCGTCCGTCCGCTCTCGCGCCGCGGACTGGCTGCGCGCAGGTCGCCGGCGCTGGTCGCGCTCGCCGGATGGTTCACGCCCGCGCTGCTGAGCGCCTGCCAGGTGCTCGTGATGCTCGGCATCATCCGGCTCGCGGTCGGGATCGGCTTCGTCAACGCGCTGAAGGTCTCGCTCTTCCTCCTGCTCGTCGGCGCGTGCTTCGTCGCCATCCTGCACACCCTCAACGTGTGGCTGGGGCCCGTCGGCCAGCTGCTCGGCCTCGTGCTGCTGGTCGTCCAGCTGGTCAGCGCGGGCGGGACGTTCCCCTGGCAGACGCTCCCGGAACCACTCCAGGTCGTGCACCACCTGATGCCGATGAGCTATGCGATCGAGGGGATGCGGCACCTGATGTACGGGGCGTCCCTCGGACCGGTCGGTGGTGACATCGCCGTCCTCACGGCCTATCTGCTGGCTAGTCTTGCACTGACCGCGTTGGCCGCTCGCGTCCAACGGACGTGGACCGCTTCCCGCATCGAACCGGAGCTTGCCCTATGACGACGATCCCCGAGCAGGTCTCCTCGAGCCTCGAGCACGACGTCGAGTACGAGGTCACCCGCCTGCTGCGCCGCGCGCGACTTCGGGGGCTCGGCACGATCACGCGGATCCACCCCGACCTCGACTTCGCGTCCTACATGCTGCTCGTCGCGATCGTCGACGCCCGTCCGGCACCCGGTGCGGGCATCCGTGGCTCCGACCTCGCCGAGGCCGTCAGCGTGCACAAGTCGACGGTCAGTCGCGGCATCGCCCAGCTGGAGCGGCTGGGGCTCGTCGAGCGGGTGCCCGACCCGACCGACGGGCGGGCGCGCCTCATCTCGCTGACGGAGGTCGCCACCGAGCGCCTGGCCGAGGTGCAGGCGACCCGGCGGGCCCGGCTCGCGCACGCGATCGCCGACTGGACCGAGTCGGACCTCGACACCCTGGCGTCGCTGCTCGGACGCCTCAACACCGCACTGGAGCGCCCCGTCGAATGACCGCTGCGCCCAGCATCGTCCTCAACAACGGGGTGGACGTCCCGCAGCTGGGCATCGGCGCGTGGCAGGTCGGCGACGACACCATCGAGGACGTCGTCGTGGCCGCGCTCCAGATCGGCTACCGCCACGTCGACACCGCGGCGGCGTACGGGAACGAGCGCGGCGTCGCGCGCGGCCTGGAGGACGCGGGGGTGCCGCGGGAGGATGTCTTCGTCACCACCAAGCTGGGCAACGACTCTCACGGGTACGACAACGCGCTGGCGGCCCTCGACACGAGCCTGGGGCGCCTCGGCACGGACTACGTCGACCTCTTCCTGATCAACTGGCCGCTCCCGCACCTCGGACTCGGCGCAGACACGTGGCGCGCCCTCGAGCAGGCGTACGCCGACGGTCGTGCCCGCGCGATCGGGGTCTCGAACTTCACGGAGCGGCACCTCGACGACCTCGCCCGCACCTGGGAGGTCGTGCCGGCGGTGAACCAGATCGAGATCCACCCGACGTTCACGCAGGAGGCGCTCCGGGCGACGTGCGAGGAGCGCGGCATCGTCGTCGAGGCGTACAGCCCGCTGGGGCGTGGGCAGGACCTCGTCGAGCCGCTCGTCCAGGAGATCGCGCGACGGACGAGGGCGACGCCGGCGCAGGTCGTGCTCGCGTGGCACCTCGCGCTCGGGCACGTCGTCTTCCCGAAGACGGTCCGCGCCGAACGCCTCGTCGAGAACCTCGCGGCGCTCGACCTCGTGCTCGACCGGGAGGACCTGGAGCGCCTGAGCGCGCTCGACCGCGGCAACAGGACCGGCCCCGACCCGGACACCTTCGTGTGAGCGCCGAGGAGCGGCGACGCCCGGATCTGGGAGGGTAGGGGTATGAGCAATCTCGAGAAGCCAGTCATCGAGTTCCCCGAGGGCGACGAGCCGGAGGATCTCGACATCCTCGACATCGTGGAGGGCACCGGCGCCGAGGCGAAGCCCGGCGACTACGTGACGGTGCACTACGTGGGCGTGAAGTTCCGCGACGGCGCCGAGTTCGACGCGTCGTGGAACCGCGGCGAGTCGATCCGGTTCCCGCTGCAGGGCCTGATCCAGGGATGGCAGGAGGGCATCCCCGGCATGAAGGTCGGCGGACGCCGCCAGCTCACCATCCCGCCGCACAAGGCGTACGGTCCGGCCGGCGGCGGTCACCCGCTGTCGGGCGAGCCGCTGATCTTCGTGATCGACCTCCTCGGCGTCGGCTGACAGCACGCCGTCCCTGGCCGGGCACGCGCTGTGCTGCCCGGCCAGGACCTGGCGTCACGACCAGGGCGTCACCGGACGTTCCTGCGGCACGCCGTCGACGACGCGGTCGACCCGCTCGTCGAAGAACGCCACCATCCCTTTCACGGGGACCGCGTCGTGGCGCGGGTCGGGGTACGACCACGCGATGTTGCGGTGCTTCGCGCCGTCCGCCTCGTACGACCAGTACGACGCCGTGCCCTTGTACGCGCACACCGAGGTCTTGTCGGTCGGCACCAGCAGGTCACGGCGCACGTCGTCCCACGGCAGGTAGTAGCGGACCGGCAGCCAGGTCTCGAGCAGCATGACGGGCCGCCGGCTGTCGGCGACCACCCTCCCGTCGATCGCGATCTCGACGTGGCGGCCGCTCTGCAGGCAGTCGATCCGCGAGAACGGGTCGTGCGGGTGCCCGACCATCTCCTGGTCCTCCTCGAGCCACGCGTCGAAGGCGTCCCAGTCGAGCACGACGTAGCCGTGGAGAGCCGGGTCGTCGGGCGCGAACGCAGCGCCCCTGAGGACCCCGCTCTCGATCCGCAGGTCCAGCGGTGTGCCGTCGGCGGTGTGGACGCCGAAGCCCGAGCTCGGATCGAGGACGGGCCCGCCGCCCGCGTCGATCCGGACGGCGTGCTCCTCGCCCTGCCCGGCCGTCGAGTCGCCTGGCTCTGCCGCGACGTGCTCGATCGGCACGGCGTACGACGGGACGACCCGCCGCGGCTCCCACACGAGCAGCGCCGCCGTGCTGTCGACGACCGCCGACCCACCGACCAGGGCACGGACGCGTTGCGGCACGGGGTGGGCCCTGAGGTCCGTCATGGTTCCGGTGATCGCCTCGCGCATCCAGGTGGCCATCCTCCAGTGTGCGCCCGCGACGGCTCCGGCGGCAGCCGTGACGTGCGCGACGCAGGTACGGTAGAGGTGATGAGCACCTTCTCGGGACGTTCTCCTCGTCGTGCTGCCCTCGTCGCGGGCAGCACGTTGTCCGTCGTTCTCGCGCTCACCGCCTGCTCCGGCGGGGGAGACGAGCCGGAGCCCGGACCGACGACGCCGACCGCCCCGTCGCTGAGCAGCCTCGGTGAGCTCCGCGGGCTCACGATGATCGACACGTCCTGGGAGGCCTTCCGTACGGCGAAGGTCACCGCGGTCACCGGCCGGCCGGACGCGCGGGCCGTCGACGTCACGTACGAGGCCACCGATGCGACGTGCGAGGCGCTGGCAGGGTTCGCCGAGCGCCGGACCGAGGACCAGGTCCAGGTGACGATCGTGATCGGGCACGAGGACGACTGCGAGCCCGGCGCACCGGTCACCGCCCGGACCTCCGTGCCGCTGACCGAGCCGCTCGGGACGGCCGAGCCGGTGGCGTCACGGTTCTCCGCGGAGTCGATCGAGATCGGCTGACGCGCCGCGACGGGCCGGACCGACCTGGGCCGCCTCAGCCGCCGAGCGCGTCGATCAGCTTCGTGACCCGCTTCGGCGAGACCGTCGCGGCCGTCCGCAGCCGCTGCGCGAAGAGGCTCACCCGCAGCTCCTCCAGCGCCCACCGGGCAGCCGCGACCGCGTCGGACTGGCGCTCGATGTCGGGCAGCCCCTCCACGACCTGGTAGAAGCGTGCCTCGAGGTCCTGCACCGTGAGGCGCTTGTCCTCCTCGGAGCGGTCGTCGGCGTGCTGGAGCCGGTACGAGGCAGCACGCACGTAGCGCGGGACGTGGCGCAGCTGCTCGAGCCCGGTCTCCGGGACGAACCCGTCGTAGACCAGCCACGACAGCTGCACCTCGACGTCGCGCACGATCTCCGGCTTCGCCGCGCGGTAGCGGTCGAGGTCGGACCGGAGGGTGCCCAGGTCGGCGACCACCCGCTCGACCTCCTTCGCCACGGCGGACGTCTGGGCGTACAGCTCGGCGCGCACCTGCTCGCGCAGGAGCCCGAACGCCTCGCCGTCCCGGACGACCGCGCGGCCGGTCACCGCGTCGATGCCGGCGAGGACGCAGTCGGCCATCAGCAGCGACGTGCTGCGGTACGGCGCGCCGGCGAGGACGAGCAGCGTCCGGGTGCCGAGGTCCTTCGCGACCTGCGCGGCGGGGGAGGGGACGTTGAGCGCCAGCAGGCGGCGTACGCCCTGCCGCATCGCGATCTCGGCGTGCAGCGGGGACGCGAAGACGCGGAGGTCGACGTGCGTGCCACGGTCGACGAGCGCCGGATAGGCGGTCACCTCGTGCCCGCGGCTCGTCGACGTCACCTCGGCGGGGATCGTGCCGAGGTCCCACTGCAGGACACCGTCTCGCTCGATGCTGCTGGACGCGGCGGCGATGGTCCGGCCGAGACGCGGACGCAGCTCGGCGCGCAGCGCGTCGAGGTCCTTCCCACGGGCGATCTCCGTGTCCCCGTCGAGGACGCGGAAGGTCACGCGGAGGTGCCGCGGCAGCGCTCCGAGGTCGAACGTCTCCGGCTTGACCAGGTCTCCGGTCAGCGTCCGGATGCCGGTCGACATCGCCTCAGCGACGGGGCGCGAGGTGTCGAGGGGGAGCGCGAGGAGGCGACGCGCCACGTCGGGCGCTGGCACCAGCTGCCGCCGAACCTGCTTCGGCAGCCCCCGCAGCAGCGCCGTCACGAGCTCCTGCCGGTAGCCGGGGACGCCCCAGAGGAAGGCGGTCTCGTCGAGGTCGGGCAGCAGCTCCAGCGGGACGTCGACGGTGACCCCGTCCACGTCGCTCTCCGGCTCGAACGCGTACGACAGCGGGAGGTCGATCCCGGCCGACTCCCAGGTCGTCGGGTACGCCTCCAGCGCCACGTCGCCGGCGTCGTCGCGCACCAGGTCCTCGGGTGTCAGGTCGAGGAGGTCGGGCTTGCGCCGTCGCGCCTTCTGCCACCAGGTGTCGAAGTGGCGCACCGAGACGACGTCGGGGCCGACCCGGTCGTCGTAGAACGCGAACAGCGTCTCGTCGTCGACGCGGATGTCACGACGGCGTACGCGGTCCTCCAGGCCCTCGATCTCCGCGATGACCTCGGCGTTGTGCGTCCAGAACGCGTGGTGCGTGCTCCACTCGCCCTGCACCAGCGCGTGCCGGATGAACAGCTCGCGCGCGATCTCGCGGTCGACCCGGCCGTACGACACGAGCCGGTCCGCGACGACCGGCACGCCGTACAGCGTCACGCGCTCGTGCGCCATCACGGCGCCGCGGCGGCGTGACCAGTGCGGCTCGGAGTAGGTGCGCTTGAGCAGGTGCGCGGCCTCCTGCTCGATCCACGCCGGCTCGACCTTGGCGGCGGTGCGCGCCCACAGCCGCGAGGTCTCGACCAGCTCGGCGGCCACGACCCACTGCGGCGGCTTCTTCGCGAGTCCGGACCCCGGGAAGATCGCGAACCGCCCGTTGCGGGCGCCGAGGTAGTCGCGGGTGTCGCCCTCGCGGAGCCCGATGTGCGACAGCAGGCCCGCCAGGGCTGCCTGGTGGATGCGGTCGGGGTCGGCCGGCGTGCTGTTGAGGTCCAGCCCGAGGCCCTTGCACTGGTCGCGCAGCATCGCGTGAACGTCCTGCCACTCGCGGATGCGCAGGAAGTGCAGGTACTCGTCGCGGACCATCCGCCGGAAGGCGTTGCCGGACAGCTCGCGGCGCTGCTCGCGCAGGTAGTTCCAGAGGTTCAGGTAGGCGAGGAAGTCCGACGTCGGGTCGGTGAACCGCGCGTGCTTCGCGTCCGCCTGCTGCTGGGCCTCGAGCGGGCGCTCGCGCGGGTCCTGGATCGAGAGCGCCGAGACGATCACGAGCATCTCGCGGAGCACGCCGTACGACGACGCGGCGACCAGCATGCGCGCGAGCCGCGGGTCGAGCGGGAAGGCCGCGACCTGGCGCCCGACGGCGGTCAACGAGCTGCGCATGCCCTTGGCGCCCTCGCTCAGCGCGCCGAGCTCCTCGAGGAGGCCGACGCCGTCGCGCACCGCCCGCTGGTCCGGCGGGTCGAGGAACGGGAAGTCCTCCACGGGTCCGAGGTCCAGGGACGCCATCTGCAGGAGCACCGACGCGAGGTTGGTGCGCAGGATCTCGGGGTCGGTGAACTCCGGGCGGGAGTCGTAGTCCTCCTCGGAGTACAGCCGGATGCAGATGCCGTCGGACGTGCGGCCCGAACGGCCCGAGCGCTGGTTGGCGCTCGCCTGCGAGACGGGCTCGATCGGCAGCCGCTGGACCTTGAGGCGCTGGCTGTAGCGCGAGATGCGGGCCGTCCCCGGGTCGACGACGTACTTGATGCCGGGCACGGTCAGCGACGTCTCGGCGACGTTGGTCGCGAGCACGATGCGCCGACCCGTGTGGGGCTCGAACACCTTGTGCTGCTCGGCCGCGGACAGCCGGCCGTACAGGGGGAGGATCTCGGTACGGCGGAGCTTGCGATCGCGCAGCATGTCTGCCGTGTCGCGGATCTCCCGCTCGCCGGAGAGGAAGACGAGCACGTCCCCTTCGGACTCCCGCCCGAGCTCGTCCACGGCGTCGCCGATCGCCCCGAGGACGTCGCCGTCCTCACGGTCGGTGAGCGGGCGGTAGCGGACCTCGACGGGGTACGTCCGGCCGCTGACCTCGATGATCGGTGCCGCGGTGCCATCGGCTGACGAGAAGTGCGCGGCGAAGCGCTCGGGGTCGATGGTCGCGGACGTGATGACGATCTTGAGGTCGGGGCGGCGGGGGAGGAGTCGCCGCAGGTAGCCGAGGAGGAAGTCGATGGTCAGGGACCGCTCGTGCGCCTCGTCGACGACGATCGTGTCGTAGCGCAGGAGGAGCGGGTCGTCGTGGATCTCCGCGAGCAGCACGCCGTCGGTCATCACCCGCACCAGCGTGTCCGGGCCGGACCGGTCGTCGAAGCGGACGGCATAGCCGACGGTCTCGCCGAGCGTCGTCCTGGTCTCCTCCGCGATGCGGGCTGCGACGCTGCGGGCGGCGATCCTGCGCGGCTGCGTGTGCGCGATCGTGCCCCGGACACCGCGGCCGAGACCGAGGAGGATCTTGGGGAGCTGCGTGGTCTTGCCGGACCCTGTCTCGCCGGCCACCACGACCACCTGGTGCTCGGCGATGGCGGCGGCGATGTCGTCGCGCCGCTCGGTGACGGGCAGCTCCGGCGGGTACTCGAGGGCGGGCACCGACGCCGTACGACGCGCCACCCGGCGCTCGGCGGCGGCGACCTCCTTCTCGAGCTCGGCGAGCTCGTGGGCGCGCCGACCGGCGTCGCGCTGGGAGGAGGCGCGGTCGAGCCGGCGTCGCAGCCGGCGCTCGTCGCGCAGCGTCACCTCGCGCAGCCGCGTCCGCAGCTCGCCGACGGTCATCCGAGAACCCCTAGGACTGTGCCATCACGGCAGGTTGAGTGCGTCCTTGAGCAGGGCGTAGCCGACGAACGCGACGATGTCGAGGATCGCGTGGGCGATCACCAGCGGCACGATGCGCCCTGTCCGCTGGTACCAGTACCCGAACACGATACCCATCACCGCGTTGCCGATCGCCGGCCCGATCCCCTGGTAGAGGTGGTACGACGCGCGCAGCGTCGCGCTGGCCGCGAGCACCCACCAGCGGCTCCACCCGAGCTGGGTCAGCCGCCACATCAGGTAGCCGACGACGATGACCTCCTCGAGCACCGAGTTCATCAGCGCCGACAGGACGAGGACGGGGACGCGCCACCAGTGGTCGTCCAGCGCGCTCGGCACGATCGTCGCCGTGATCCCGAGCGCGCGACCGGCGAAGTAGAGGCCGAGCCCGGGGAGCCCGATGAGCGCGGCGAGACCCACGCCCCAGCCGGCGTCGCTCGCCGCGGAGCCTCGCCCGATGCCGAGCACGCGGCGCGGGGCGTCGCCGGAGCGGACGAGCAGGTACAGCACGAGCGCGACGGGCATCAGCGCGAAGCCGATGCCGAGGAGCTGGTAGGTGAGATCGAGCCAGGCGCGGTCGCTCCGGGACGCGTTGAGCGTCGCCGTCTGGTCCGCGAGCGGGCCGCGGGTGAGCTTCGCGATCAGCGACACCGTGGCGTACACGCCCGACTGCAGCAGCGAGATCAGCAGGACGATCCAGACCTCGGTGCCCAGGAGCCTGCGCTGGGGAGCCGCCACCGCGGCCGGCGCGGGGACGAGAGGACCGGGGAAGGTCAGCGTCACGGCGTCACAGCTGACGGGCGGAGAGCGTGTCGCAGGCGTTGAGGTTGCCCTCCTCGTAGCCGGTCATGAACCAGCGCTGGCGCTGCTCGGCCGAGCCGTGCGTCCAGCTCTCGGGGTTGACGCGGCCGGTCGCGGACTCCTGGATCCGGTCGTCGCCCACCGCGGCGGCGGCCGAGAGCGCGGACTGGATGTCCGCCTCGGTGAGCGGCTGGATGAGCGTCGTGCCGTCGGCGTCCTCGGTGGTCGAGGCGTGGTTGGCCCAGACGCCGGCGAGGCAGTCTGCCATCAGCTCGACCCGGACGGCGCCGGACTCCGCGCCCTGCGGGTCCTGCTGGGCGTACTTGAGGACGCCCAGCAGGTTTTGGACGTGGTGGCCGTACTCGTGCGCGACGACGTACATCTGCGCAAGGGCGCCGTCGTCCGCTCCGAAGCGCGACGTGAGCTCGTCGAAGAACGACGCGTCGATGTAGACCTGCTCGTCGGTCGGGCAGTAGAACGGGCCGACGGCGTTGCTCGCCGTGCCGCACGCCGACTGCGTCTGGCCGGAGTAGAGGACCGTGTAGGCGTCGCGGTACTGCCGGTTCGCGTCGGCGGGGAGGGCGTCGCGCCAGTAGTCCTGGACGGAGTTGACGGTGCCGATCACCCGGCAGGTCACGTCGCGGTTGGCGTCGGCGCCGGTCTGGCACTGGGCGAAGTCCGCCTCGGAGCCGCCGGACTGCTGCACCTGCGAGGTGTCGAAGGCGCTGGACGAGCCGCCGGTGTCGAACGGGTTGACGCCGAGGAACATCGCGACGAGGAGCAGGATGATCGATCCGGCGCCACCGCCGAGCAGGACGCCGCCACGGCTCGAGCCGCCGCTGCGGACCTGGCTGGTGTCGAGGTCGGCGCCTTCGTTGAACGTCATGCTCGGAGTCTAGGGCGATCGCCCCCCGCTGTCGGGCGAGCGTGGGCACCTCATGCCAGGCGCACCAACGCGGCCGTGAGCGCCGCGATCAGGACCACGAGGACGAGCGGCGCCCGGGCGATCGCGGCGAGTGCTCCCGCGGCGACGCCGACGGGCCGCGCGGCGTCGGCGGCCTCCGTCCCGTCGTACAGCGTGGTCGTTAGCGCCACCGCGACGAGGAGCACGGCGACGGCGCGGTCCACCGCACGCTCGGCCTCCTCGCCGAAGGGCATCCGTGCGCCGGCCACCAGGCCGCCGAACCGCAGCGCGTACGTCCCGAGGGCGAGCACCGCGACGGCGACCGCGAACGACCCGGTGCTCACCGTCGCCACCCTCTCGCAAGCGGCGGGGCGAGAAGGCCGACCAGCGCGAGGGCAGGCGCGAGCCCCTGAGGGACGTACGGCGTGACGGCGACCGCGACGCCCCCACCGACGAGCGCGGCGACGAGGGTGGCGCGCTCGCGCAGCGACGACAGGACCAGGGCGACGATCACGGCCGGGAACACGGCGTCGAGTCCCCACGCCTGGGGGTCGGGGACGACCTGCCCGACCCCGGCGCCGACGACCGCACCGAGAGGCCAGGCGATCGCGAGGCCGATGCCGCAGATCCAGAACGCCCGCCGAGCGGCGTACGGCGTGGGCTGGGCGGTCGCGAGAGCCGCCGTCTCGTCGTTCACCATGTGGGCACCGACGACCCGCTGGGGTGCGGAGCGCAGGAGCGGGCTCAGGGCCATGCCGTACGCGGTGGTGCGGAGGTTCACGAGGAGCCCGGCCACGGCGGCGACCACCGGGGCGGCGCCGGCCGAGACCAGTCCGACGAACAGCAGCTCCGAGGATGCACCGAACACGAGCGCCGCCAGGGCCACGACCTGCCAGAGGGGGAAGCCGGAGCCGGTCGCGGTGGCACCGTACGCGATGCCGACCAGGGCCACGGTCACGCAGATCGGCAGCACATCGCGTACGACGAGCCGATCGGGTGTTCGCCAGAACGAACGCATGTCTCTACCATGGAACCTATGGACGTCGATCGTCAAGCCGAACACTCGGTCCCGCCTGCCGAACGCGAGACGGACCTACGCGCGCTCGTTGCCCGCGCCCTGCGCCGCGAGCGCGCCGCAGCCGGGGTCAGCCTCTCCAAGCTCGCCCAGCAGGCCGGCGTGGCCAAGTCGACGCTCTCGCAGCTCGAGGCCGGCGCCGCGAACCCGAGCGTCGAGACGATCTGGGCGCTCAGCACCGCCCTCGGCATCCCGTTCTCCCGGCTGGTGGACCCGGAGGCGTCGCGCGTGGAGGTGGTCCGCGCGGGCGAGGGGACGCGCGTGGCCGCCGGGGAGGCCGCGTACGTCGCCACGCTGCTGTCGGCCTCCCCGCCGCACGCGCGCCGGGACCTCTACCTGATCACCGCCGAGCCCGGGGCGCCGCGACGCTCCGACCCGCACCCGCGCGGCACGGTCGAGCACGTCGTGATCAGCACCGGCCGCGCGCTCGTCGGGCCGTCCGAGGAGCCGGTCGAGCTCGGCCCGGGTGACTACATGACCTATCCCGGCGACGCGCCGCACGTCTTCGAGGCACTCGAGGTGGGGACGACCGCCGTCAGCATCTCCGAGCAACGGTGAGCGTGGGGTCGTCCCGATAGCCTGCACGCGTGACTGACACGCGCGCTCTCGACTTCTTCGTGCCCGCATCTCTGGGCGGCTCGGACGAGGTGCGCCGGCGAGGGCTGCGTCGGATGCGCACGCTCGCGACGAGCCTGCTGGTCGTGGCGGCCGTGATCTACGCGCTGACCCACGGCGAGACCGGCGCCCTGGGCTACGTGAACGCCGGCGCGGAGGCGGCGATGGTGGGTGCGCTCGCGGACTGGTTCGCCGTGACCGCGCTGTTCAAGCACCCCCTCGGCCTGCCCATCCCGCACACGGCGCTGATTCCGAAGCGCAAGGACGCCCTCGGCGAGAGCCTCCAGGAGTTCGTGTCCGACAACTTCCTCAACGAGCCGGTCGTCCGGGAGCGGGTCGAGGCCGCGCAGATCAGCCTGCGGGTCGGTCGCTGGCTCGCGAACCCGATGCACGCGCGCCGTGTGGTCGAGATCGGCTCGCGGGTCCTGCGGGACGGCCTGGCCCGCATCAGCGACGACGACGTGGCGGCGATCGTCCGCGAGGTGATCGTGCCCCGGCTGAAGGCGGAGGAGCTGAGCCCTGCGGCGGGGCAGGCGCTCGGCGAGATCGTCCGCGACGGCGCGCACCACGGTGTCGTCGACATCGTCGTCGAGGAGATGCACCGCTGGCTGCTGGAGAACCAGGACACCGTCGAGGGCATGGTCGCCGACCGGGCCCCCTGGTGGACCCCGCACTGGGTCGACGACAAGATCTCGTCCCGCATGTACCGCGAGGCCGTCTCGTGGGTCGACGACGTCCGCTCCGATCCCGAGCACCGCGTGCGCCAGTCGCTCGACGCCTTCCTCGTGACGCTGTCGGAGGACCTTCAGCACGATCCGGCGACGCAGGCTCGCGCGGAGGCGCTCAAGGAGCGGGTGCTCTCCCAGCCGAAGGTCGTCGACGTCGCGGTCGCGCTGTGGGCCGGGCTGCGGCACGCGCTGCTCGACTCCCTCGAGGACGACGCGGGCATGCTCCGGACCCGCATGGTCGCGATCCTGTGCGAGACGGGGGAGCGGGTCGTCGCCGAGCCGGAGCTGCAGGCGCGTCTGGACCGGATGATGAGCGACACCGCGGCGTTCGTGGTCACCAACTACGGCAGCGAGATCGCGACGATCATCTCCGAGACGGTGAACCGCTGGGACGGCAAGGAGGCGTCGCGCAAGATCGAGCTCCACGTCGGTCGCGACCTGCAGTTCATCCGCATCAACGGCACCGTCGTCGGCGCCCTGGCGGGCGTGACGATCCACGCCCTCTCGCAGCTCCTCTGACGGGACGCCCGCGTAGGCTGACCCGCGTGAGCGAACGCTTCTCCTCCGTCGAGGACGTGACCACCCGCCTGGCCGACCTCGGATACCTCGCGTCGCCGTCCGTCGCGACCACCGTCTTCCTCGCCGACCGGCTCGACAAGCCGCTGCTCGTCGAAGGACCTGCGGGTGTCGGCAAGACCGAGCTGGCCCGCGCGGTGGCGCAGGCGACGGGTACGGGGCTGGTCCGGCTCCAGTGCTACGAGGGGGTCGACGAGGCCCGCGCGCTCTACGAGTGGAACCACGCCAAGCAGCTGCTGCGCATCACCGCGGGTCGCGGCGAGACGTGGGACGCCACCCGCGACGACATCTTCACCGACGAGTTCCTCCTGGCCCGCCCGCTGCTGCAGGCGATCCGGTCCGAGCGCCCGAGCACGCTGCTCGTCGACGAGGTGGACAAGGCCGACCTCGAGATCGAGGGCCTGCTGCTCGAGGTGCTGAGCGACTACGCGATCACGGTGCCCGAGCTCGGCACGCTGACCGCGCGCCACGCACCGTTCACCGTGCTCACCTCGAACGCGACGCGCGAGCTCAGCGAGGCCCTGCGCCGCCGCTGCCTGTTCCTGCACATCGACTTCCCCGAGCCCGAGCTCGAGGAGCGGATCGTCCGTACGCGGGTGCCCGACGTCGACGACACGCTCGCCGCGTCGCTGGTCCGGGTGGTCAACGCGCTGCGCCGCATCGACCTGCGCAAGGCGCCGTCGGTGTCGGAGAGCATCGACTGGGCCCGGACGCTCCTCGCGCTCGGCGCCGACTCCCTGGACGAGGCGGTGGTCGACGAGACGCTCGGCGTCCTGCTCAAGCACACCGACGACGTCGCCCGTGCGCGCAAGCACCTCCAGCTCGACGAGGCGGACGGCCGCAGATGACCGACGGGGGGACGCTCCCGGGACGTCTCGTCGCGATGGTCGAGGCGTTGCGCGGCCACGGGATGGTGGTCGGCACGAGCGAGACCGTCGACGCGGCTCGCGTCATGGGGGTGCTGTCCCTCGCCGACCGTGACCTCCTCCGCGAGGGGCTCGCCGCGGCGCTGCTGCGCCGGTCGGGCCAGCGGCGGGTGTTCGACGGGGTGTTCGACGTCTACTTCCCGGCCGGCGTCGGGGCCCGCGAGTCCGTCCGCGAGGCGGCCGAGGGGCGTACGACGGGTGCCGACGAGGCAGGTCGCGCTCAGGCTCCGACCGTGGACGACCTGCGCGACAGCCTCGTCGAGGCGCTGGCCCGCGGGAGCCAGGGTGCGCTCGAGGACGTCGCCGCCGCCGCGGTGGACGCGCTCGGCGCCGTCCAGGGCGGCGACGGACCCGGCATGGCGGGCTCCGGGTGGTCCGCACGCCAGACCCTCGAGCAGCTGCGACCGCAGACGACGATCGTGCGGGCGCTCGCGCAGCGGGGGAGCACCGAGGGGTTCGCCGAGCGCCTCGACCGCGACGAGGTCCGGCGCGACGTCGAGCGGTTCCGCTCGCTGGTCCAGAGCGAGGCCAGCCGACGCTCGGCGGAGGTCCGCGGCCGTGAGCGCGTCGCGAAGTACGCCGTGCGTCCCGACCCCAGCCAGGTTGAGTTCCTCGCCGCGAACCGCCAGCAGGTCCTGGAGCTGCGCCGCACCGTGCAGCCGCTCGCGCGCCGCCTCGCCACCCGCCTCTCCGCACGCCGCCGGCGTCGCAACCGGGGGCAGGTCGACATCCGGCGCACGCTGCGACGCTCGATGTCGTACGGCGGCGTCCCGCTGAACCCGGTCTACGAGCACCGCCGCAAGGCTCGTCCTGAGCTCGTGCTGCTGTGCGACGTCTCGGGATCGGTCGCAGGCTTCGCGGGCTTCACGATGCTGCTCGTCCAGGCGCTGCGCGACCAGTTCAGCAAGGTGCGCGTCTTCGCGTTCGTCAACCACACCGACGAGGTGACCGAGCTCGTGACCTCCGGCGAGGCCGACCCGGCCGCGCTCGCGGAGCGGATCTCGTCGAGCGCCAACGTCGCCCCGTGGCACCCGTCGAGCGACTACGGACGAGCGCTGCGGTCGTTCGTCAGCCGGTACGGCAACGTCGTCGGTCCGCGGACGAGCGTCCTGATCCTGGGCGACGCGCGCTCGAACAACCTCGATCCCGACCTCGACGCGCTGCGCGACGTCGTCGCCCGCGCGCGACGGACGTTCTGGCTCAACCCCGAGCACGAGAGCCGGTGGGGGCTCGGTGACTCCGTCGCCCCGGCGTACGCGCAGATCGTCGACATGCACGAGTGCCGCACCGTCGAGCAGCTCTCGGGGCTGGTCGGGCGGCTGCTTCCGGTCTAGGACCAGACGACCGGCCGCGCGAGCACCGCGCCGTGGTGCGGCTCCTAGCGGTCGAGCGGCTGAGGATCGTGCGGGTGGGCCGGGTCCGCCGCGAACGCCCGCTCGTAGATCGCGTAGATCAGGGCCGACTTCGCCGCGTTGTACTCCATCACCGTCCCGAACTCCCGCGTCGCGAGCTCCGTCTTGAGCGCCGCGTACGCCGCCCGGTCCGCGGCGTCGGTGCGCAGCCGTTCCCGGAACAGCAGGTGGCGCTGCGGCTCGGCGGCGTCGCGACCGAAGACGTGCAGGTTCGCCCGCGGGTCATCGAGCCGCAGCATCCGATGCTCCTCCCACCACGGCTCGCGCACGCGCAGGACGTAGCCGAGCCGCTCGAGCGCCGGGACGTACGACGCCTCGTCCGCCGGGTCCGTGACGACCAGGTCGACGTCGATGAACGGCTTCGCGGCCAGTCCCGGCACCGACGTCGAGCCCACGTGCTCGATCGCCACCACGACGTCCCCGAGGGCCTCGCGGACGGCGCCCGCGACCCGCGCGTACGTCGCCGGCCACGCGGGGTCGTACGCCACCACGTCGACGCGTCCGTCGGCGGTGCGGGGCTCGCGCCCCGCAACGAAGGCCTTGTCGGTCTCCTCCTGGGACGGGGTCTCGTACGGGCGCCAGAGCGGGTGGACGGTCATGCCGCGATCGTACGGACCGCCTCGACGAGGAGGACGAGCGCCAGCCCCGCGTACACGCACGCGGCGAGGACCGTGAGGATCGTCCCGGCACGCCCGCGCGAGTCCAGGGCCCGCCCGAGGCGACCGGCGGTGATCCCGATGACCGCGTCGCAGACGAGGCCCACCACGAGGAAGATCGTGCCGAGGGTGAGCATCTGCACCGCGGTCGATCCGTGACCGGCCTTCACGAAGCCGGGCAAGAAGGCCGCGAAGAACAGGATCACCTTCGGGTTCGTCAGGTTGGTGAGGACCGCCCGGACGAGGACGTCACGGGTCGCGGGCACGACGGCGTCCGACGCGTGCCCGAGGCCCCGGACCGCGTCGACCGCGAGCCAGGCGAGGTAGGCGGCGCCGACGAGCTGGATGAGGACGATGATCTCCGGGTTGAGGCGCAGGAGTGCAGCGAGCCCGAGCGCCGCGGCGGTGACGTGCACGACCATCCCGCAGGCCATCCCGAGGGCGGAGACCACTCCGGCACGCGGACCGTGCCGCAGCGCGACGGCCGCGATGTAGGTGTTGTCCGGCCCTGGTGCGATCGTCACGACCAGCACCGCGACGACGAAGCCAGGGAGGACGGCGGGATCGACCATCCTTCATGCTAACGCTAAATACGATGTTTTGCGTTACAGTGTCGGCATGGCCGTCCTCACGCCCTCCGCCGTCGTCACGCTGGTCAACGAGTGGGGCTCGGCGCCGCGGGCCGAGGCAGGCGAGTCCGACCAGCCCTTCCCGGACCTCGCGACCGTGGGCTGGCCCGGAGCGGAGGACTCCGACCTCGTCCGCGTCGCCGACCTCCTGCATCCCGTGTTCGCCGCCGCCTCACCGCAGGACCGCGTTCGCCACCTCGACGCGCTGCTCGTGCGCGCCGGCGTGACCGTGCGGATCGGCCTCGTCGACGACCGGGTCGCGGAGGAGTGGGTCCCGGCCCGCGCTGCGGACGGGCTGCTGGTGGACGCCCTGCACACCATCCGTGACATCCTCGGGGAGCGGGGAGCCGGCGCGATCGGCACCTGCGACGGCCAGGCGTGCGTCGACGTCTGGATCGACCGCCCTCGCGGCCGCCCGCGCCGCTACTGCTCGGGCACCTGCTCGGGACGTGCGCGCGTCGCCGCCTACCGGAGACGACAGAGAGGAACGGCATGAACGACCTCCCGGACCCGGTGTGGCCCGTGGTCGTGCTCGCCGTGATCCAGCTCGCCGACGCGGTGTTCTGCCTCAAGCCGCTGCCGTTCGTGCGCGAGTGCCTGACCGACGTCCGGTTCCCCCGTCGGTGGTGGCCGGTGCTGACCCCGCTCAAGCTCGCGGCGGCGGCGGGTCTGGTCGCCGGGATCTGGGTCCCGTACCTGGGCCTCGTGACCACGCTCGCGCTCGTCGCCTACTTCGTCGCGGCGATCGCCGCGCACCTGCGTGCCCGCGACCTCGGGCGCAACCTCTTCGTCAACGCGACCGGCATGCTCGTGATCTGCGTCGGCGTGGCCTGGTGGTCGTTCGCATGAGGCGGTGGGCATGAGGTACGCCGTGCAGGTCGACGTCGAGGCGCCGGCGGACGTGCTGTGGACCGTGGTCGCGGAGCCGACCGGGTGGCCGTTGATCTCCGACAGCTTCATCAAGGTGACGCCGGAAACGGCGGACGGGCTCGTCGTCGGCCAGCGCTACCTCGTCAAGCAGCCCTCGATCCGCGCCATGCGCTGGACGGTGACGGAGGTCGAGCCCGGCGCCGCGTTCACCTGGCGCTCGTCGGTGCTGGGCGTCCGGACCGAGGCGAGCCACCGTGTGGTGCCGACCGGAGGTGGCGCTCAGCTCCACCTCGAGATGGTGCAGTCCGGTCCGCTGGCGCGGGCGGTCGCGTCGATGGGGGGCGCGCACTACCGAGCGCTCGTCGACCGGGAGGCCGCGACGCTCGCCGGCGCCGCCGAGCACCGCGCCCGCTGAGTCCGACCATCGGCTCGTCCTGCCGCCTCGCACTAGCGTGGGCGGCATGCTCATGCGCTCGACGGCGAGCACCGACCCGCTCCTCGGATCGCGGCTCCACATCGCGATCAAGGCCGCGCTCGCCGCTGCTCTCGCCTGGCAGATCGGCAACCTGCTCCCGAGCCCGATGGGGGACTACGCCTACTACGCGCCGATGGGCGCCGTCCTCGCCGTGCACCCGAGCGTCGCCGGGTCGTTGCGGGGATCGCTGCAGCTCTTCGTCGCGCTCCTGGTCGGAGCCGCGGTCGGAGCGACGTTCCACCTGCTGCCGCTCCCCGGCTGGGCGGGGATCGGGCTGCTCGTCCTGATCGCGGTGATCCTCGCCGGCTGGGACCGCCTCGGCGCCGAGCGGAGCTGGGTGATCACCGCGGCGCTGTTCACCTACATCCTCGGCAACCTCGACACGTCCGACTTCGTGCTGGGCCTGGTCGGGCAGGTCTCGCTCGGCGCTGTCGTCGGCCTCGCGCTGACGCTCCTCCTGCCGCCGATCCCCGCACGCGTGGCGCGCCGACGGCTCGACGCCGTGTCCACCGAGGTGGCCGAGCAACTCGAAGGCATGGCGGTCGTGCTGCGCGGGCAGACCGACGATCCCGCGTCGGCCTGGCTCGAGGTGGCGCGCGAGGTGCTGCCGGACGCGCTGCGCCTGCGCGAGAGCTACTCCGACCTCGACGACGCCCTGCGCGGCAACCTGCGGGCCGGCCGCTGGCGGGAGCTGGTCGGGCGGCGTCGCTCCGAGGCGGACGTGATCGAGCGTGTCGCGGCCCTGGTCGAGAACCTGACGTACATGCTCGGCGAGGTGCAGGAGTCGCCGCGGCCGTGGCTGCGGATCGGCGGCGACGCGGCGCAGACCGTGGCCGACGTGCTCGACGAGCTCGCCTCCGTCGTACGGCGCCTGGTCGGCGACGAGCCGCTGCAGGCGCGCGACACCGAGCCGCTCGTGCAGGGCGTCGAGCGCCTGTCCGCACTCGTCAGGGAGACGGTCGGCTTGGGGGAGGAGTCGTTCCCCGGCGCGGCCGTCGTGGTGAGCCTGCGCCGGATCCTCGGGGTGCTTCCGATGCCCGAGTCCGACGCGATCGCTCCGCCGATCACGCCGTTGCGCGACCCGTCCTGGCCGCCGCGGGTCGGACGACGCCGGCGTCGCTGACCGTCAGCCGTCGAGCTCGGGGGGAGTGCGTCGCTTCGCGCGCTTGGTGAACTCGTCCATGAAGACGCGCCGGATGGTCGCGCTGTCCAGGGCGCCGGCCACGGTCTGGAGGTCGCCGGCCGTGAGCCGCTCGCACACGCGGGTCCACGCGTGCCCGACGGCGTACGTCAGGGTGCCGGCCACGGCGGCGTTGATCGACCCGCCGACGATCGTGCCGGCACCGGGGATGAGCTTGAGGAGGCTGGTCACCGCGCTGCGGCCGGCCACCGTCGCGGCCGCGGTCGCGGCGAGCGAGGCGGCGGTGGAGCGCTCGAGGCTGAGACCGTACGTGTTGGCGATCGACGCCATCATCGTGATCTGGAGCGGGACCAGCACGGCCGCGTCCGAGAACGGGATCGGGCTCGCGCCCGCGGTGCCGGCGGCGCTGGTCGCCAGCTTGATCGCGTCGCCGGCGCGCTTGCGCTTGCGGGCGAGGTCGATGCGCTGCGCGGCCGTGATCGCATGGGCTACCCCGTCCGGGGCGCAGCGAAAGGTGGCATCGAGGAGCTCCTGCAGCCCGTGGGCCTCGAGCCGGGCGAACGGGTCGGCGGCGGCCATCGTGGGGTACACGTGCCCGCGGTGGATCGGCAGCTCCAAGGCCTCGATCCGGCTGGCGAGCTCGAGCGCGTCAGGATGGACGGCGTCGTCGATCCGCGGCACCTGGGTCATGACCAGCAGCACGGGGACGCCGAGTCGCGCGAGCTCACGGACGAAGTCGGCCTCGGTGTCCTCGAAGCGACGGTCGCCCGCCCGGACGCAGAACCACGCGACGTGGACCTGCTCCGCGAGCGGGCGACGCCGCATCCGCGTCACGTGGTCGGCGACCTCCGCGATGATCGCGTCGTTGTCGACGCCGACCTCGAGCCCCCGCGTGTCCAGGACGCCGAGCGTCCCGCTGGTGTGGAGGTAGAGGTGCTCCTCGCGCGTGACCGGCTCGCCGATGCCGGTCGCGGCGATCTCGTCCCCGAAGATGGCGTTGACCAGGGTGCTCTTGCCGACGCCCGTCTTGCCGAAGATCGCGAGGTTGAAGCGGCCGAGCTTGCGCTGCTCGTTCTCCCACGCGTTGCGGAAGGTGTCGGCGAACCAGCTCTCAGTCGGTGAGTCGGGCACGGGACAAGGGTGCCAGAGCGACGGTCGCGTCGCCGGGGGTCGGCCGCACGCGTCGTACGCCGGAGCGTCCGCCGAGCCCGAGTGCCAGACCGCCGGCCACCACGGCGACGCCGACCCACACGAACGCGCCAGGCACGTCGCCGGTCACGAACACGCCGATCCCGGCCGCGGCGACGGGAGCGACCCCGGTGAGCAGGCCGGCCGACGCCGCGCCGACACGGGCGACCGTCGCGTACCAGAGGACGAACGCGACCGCGGTCACGAGCACCGCGAGGTAGGCGACCGCGGCCCATGCGACCGGCGAGAGCCGGACCACGGCGGTCGGGCCCTCAAGGGCCAGGGCGAGGACTGCGAACAGCACTGTCCCCACGACGACGGAGTGCACGGACACGCCCCAGGCGCCGAGCCGCGGGAGGAGCGGGACGGCCAGGAGCGTGAACGCGGCCTCGCAGGCCAGCGCCACCGTCGCCCACATGACGCCGACCGCGTCGGTCCGGCCGACCCCTTGGACGAGGACGCTGCCGAGCGTGACGACGGTCGCGGCGACGAGGAGGCGGCGTGTGGGGGAGCGGCCTTCGAGCAGCGGACCGACGAGCCCGAGGACGACGGGCACGGACGCGACCGCGACCGCGATCGCCGCAGGCTCGGCGTGGCCGGCCCCGCGGACGAGGGCGACGTTGAAGAGCACGAGGCCCGTGCCCGCGAGCGCGATCAGAAGCAGCCACTCCCTGCCGCGCGGCATCGGGACGTGACGTCGCAGGAGGCGTGCCGCGCCCAGGAGCACGGCGGCCGCAGCGGCGTACCGGACGGCCTGGGCCGTCATCAGCGGTGCGTCGACGAGGAGATGGGAGACCGCGACGCCGCCGCCGACGAGTGCCATGCCGGCGGCTCCGGGAAGGTACGAGCCGAGGGAGGAGGAAGGACGGTTCTCGGTGTGCATGTCTCCACGGTTGCCCCAGAATGGCCTGGTGGACAGTGCCAATCATGCTGGTGGGGAGAGGTCCAATCGGGCGCTGACTCCCGGGACGGACTTCCTCGCCCTCTGGCTCGGCGACGCACCGCGCGGAGGGCGGACGGCGTGGCTCGTCACCCGTGTGCGGGACGCGATCACCGACGGCGTCCTCGCGGTCGGGTCGCACCTGCCCCCGAGCCGGACCCTCGCGGCGGACCTCGGCCTCTCGCGCGGCGTGGTGACGGAGGCGTACCAGCGCCTCGCGGACGAGGGGCACGTGGAGGGCAGGGGACGCGGCGGGACGGTCGTCGTCGCCCGGCCCGTGCGCGCCCCCGCACGCGACGCCCCGGCTCCCGCCGCCGCGGCACCGGGCGCCGACCACGACGACGTCTTCGGCGACCTTGCCGCGGACGACGTGGTCGACCGTCTCCGAGCCGCGCCGGCGCGCATCGACCTCTCGCCCGGCGTGCCGGACCTGACCGCGTTCCCCCGCGCGGCGTGGCTGCGCGCCGAGCGGGAGGTGCTCGACGGCAGGTCCGCGGCAGACCTCGGCTACGGCGACCCGCGAGGCGCGCTCGCCCTGCGTGTCGCGGTCGCGCACTGGCTGGCGCGCAACCGCGGGATCCTCGTCGATCCCGACGGCGTGCTGGTCGTCGCCGGAGCCGCCCAGGCGTTCTTCCTGCTCTCCCACCTGCTGCGCGAGCGGGGCACGAGTCGGATCGGCATGGAGGACCCCGGCTCGTTCGGCGCTCGCCAGCAGCTGCGCCGTCAGGGGATGGACGTGGTCCCCGTGCCGGTGGACGCCGACGGGCTGCGGGTCGACGCGCTGCGGTCGAGCGGCGTGCGCGCGGTGATGACCACGCCCGCGCACCAGTTCCCGACCGGCGTCGTCCTGGGCGGCGCCCGGCGACGCGAGCTGGGTGCGTGGGTCGCCGAGGGGGGCATCGTCTTGGAGGACGACTACGACGCCGAGCACCGGTACGACCGCGCGCCCGTCCCCGCGCTGCGCGCGACCCTGGGGGAGGGGGTCGCCTACACGGGGAGCGTCTCCAAGCTGCTCGCGCCCGCGCTGCGGACCGGATGGCTCGTCGCACCGGCAGGCCTCCAGCAACCGCTGCTGCGCCTCAAGCGCGACGTCGACCTCGGCAACCCGGTCCTTCCGCAGCTCGTGCTCGCCGAGCTCATGGAGTCCGGCGCGATGGAGCGCCACCTGCGCGCGCTGCGGGCTCGTCACCGCCGACGCCGCGACGCGATGGTGGCAGCGCTGTCGGCGCGGTTGCCCGAGGCGACCGTGCACGGCGCCGCCGCCGGGCTCCACCTCGTCGTCACGCTGCCCGACGGGGTGGACGACTGGGCGGTGGCGGCCGCCGCGCTCGAGCGAGGCGTCAAGGTGCACCCGCTCGCGCTGCACCGCCAGGTCCCCGGCGCACCCGGCCTCGTGCTCGGCTACGCCGCCAACGGCCCGGGCGTCCTGGCCGACGGGATCGACGTCGTCGCGGACGTCGTCCGAGGGGCGCTGGACAAAACATGAGGGGAACCTCGGATACTGGGGGTGTGCACTCCCCATCGCAGACCGAGATCGCGTTCCCGGCCACCGACGGGCGCCGGCCGTCGACCCCGACCGTGCGCGGCATCCTCGCCGACGCCACCCGCGACGTCGACCCGCAGCTCGCCGCCGACGTCGAGGCCGCGGACTCCTGGCGCACCGACTACGTGCCGCTCGTCGGGCGTACGACCGCCGCGTCCGCGGAGTCCTCAAAGGCCGCGCTCGCCCTCGCGTACGGCGGGATCTCCTCGATGCGGGCACGCATGGTCGCTGCCACCCCGGCGGGCGACGTCCCGCTGGAGGAGTGGGAGCCGGACCCGTCCGGAGCGCCGCTGAGGACCGAGGTCGTCCACGGCACCTCCGCACCCGTGCGGGAGCTCACGGTCCCGTACGGCGGTACGACGCTGCGGGGCGACAGCCTGCGCGCGCAGCTGCGGCGCTGGCGCGACGCCGGGATCGTGGAGGAGTCGTTCGTCACCGCGATCGAGCAGGTGATCGACCACCCGGAGTGGCTCTCCGTGCCGGGGCGCCGGGTCGTGCTGCTCGGTGCCGCCGCCGAGATGAGCCCCTTGGGGCCGCTGACCTCGTGGGGTGCCGACGTCCTCGCCGTCGACGTGCCGTCGTCACGGGTCTGGGACCGTGTCCGCACGCTCGCCGAGAGCGGCGCGGGGACGACCGCGTACCCCGTGGCGCCGGACGGTGAGCCGGGTGCCGACCTGGTCAGCCGGACCGCCGACGTCCTGGGCTGGCTGCGGGAGGAGTCCGCGGGCAAGGGACTCGTCGTCGGCATGTACGCCTACGCCGACGGAGGCGCCCACGTCGCCGTCACCGCGGCCGCGGACGTCATCGCGACCCGCCTCACCGCCGACGCTCCGGACACCGCGATCGCCTACCTCGCCACGCCGACGGACGCCTTCGTCGTCCCCAGCGAGGTGGTCGACGCCGGCACCCGGGCCTACCGCGAGCGGGGCTCCGTCCGGTGGCTCCAGGCACCGCTGCGTGCGGCCAGCCGTGGGCGGCTGTTCACGCCCAACTACTCGACGGTGCTCGCCGACGGCACAGGGGTCGCCGACATCCTGGTCCCGCAGCAGGGCCCCAACTACGCGATGGCCAAGCGGATCCAGCGGTGGCGGGGGATCGTCGCCGAGGACGGCGGCCAGCGGGTGTCCTTCAACGTCGCGCCGGCGACCTGGACCCGGTCGGTCACCAAGAACCGGCTGCTCGCGGCGGCGTACGGGGGAGCACGGCACTTCGGCGTCGAGATCTTCGACCCGGCGACGACGCGGGCGCTGATGGCCGCGCTCCTCGTGCACGACCTGCACGGCCCCGTCGTGCTGCACGAGCACCCCGAGCAGCTGTTCGCCGACGGTGCGGCGCACGGCGGCCTGTGGCGCGTCGGCTACGAGCCGCGCTCGGCGCTCGGGGTGGCGGCGGTCGGCGGTCTCCCATCCATGCTCCGCAAGGGCTGAGCCGCCCGGTCTCGGGCCTCGGCGCGGCGCGACGCGTGCCCTCCGGTTCGCGTACGGTAGCGGCGTGAGCGATCAGTGGTCCGGCCCGCCGTCGAACGAGGGCCCGCAGCCTCCCTACGGCCAGCAGCCGCCGCAGGGACAACCTCCTCAAGGTCAGCCCCCGTACGGGCAGGGGCAGCCGCCGTACGGGCAACAGCCCCCGTACGGCCAGGGTCAGCCGCCCTACCAGCAGGGTCAGCCGCCGTACCAGCAGGGCCAGCCTCCCTACGCGCAGGGCCAGCCCGGCTACGGGCAGCAGCCGCCGTACGCGCAGGGCCAGCAGCCGCCGTACGGGCAGCAGGGCTACTACGGTCAGCAGCCGCAGTACATCCCCCCGAACGCTCCCCAGGGCGACAAGAAGGGCTCGGGCAAGCTGATCGCGATCATCGGCGGCGGCGTCGCGGCGCTCGTGATCCTCGCCGTCGCCGGCTTCGCGCTGCTGAGCGGCAACGACGGCGGTGGCGCGTCGTCGCCCGAGGACGCGGCGCAGTCCTTCATCGACGCCCTCCAGGACCGCGACTGCGATGCGCTCGTCGACGTCACGACCGACGACTTCCGCGACGGCCAGGGCGCCGCCGAGTGCAAGGAGTCGCTGGAGAAGGCGGGCGGCAGCGACGGCGGGATGCTCAAGGCGCTCGGCGACGCGGAGTTCGAGATCAAGGACACCAAGGAGGACGGCGACGAGGCGACCGTGACCGTCTCGCTCACGATCGCCGGCACCTCCGTCGACCAGCAGATCGAGCTGGAGAAGCAGGGCGGCGGCTGGAAGGTCGACGACTTCGGTGCGACGGACACGCCGGACATGCCGAACCTCGACGACCTCCCGAGCATCGAGGTCCCCGACCTCGACGCCACCCCGTGACGTCAGGCAGGTCGCACGACACCGCGTCGCGCGACCTGCAACGTCCCCCCACCCAGGGCGGCCCCGCACCACACTGAGGGCGTGAACGCGCCGCGCAACGAGTCCTCCGGCATCGTGCTGCTGACGCTCGCGTCCGGCCAGTTCCTGATGACGCTCGACAGCTCCGTCATGAACGTGTCGATCGCGCAGGTCGCCTCCGACCTCGGGACGACGGTCACCGGCATCCAGACCGCCATCACGCTCTACACGCTCGTGATGGCGGCGACGATGATCACCGGCGGCAAGATCGGGAGCATGATCGGCCGGCGCCGGGCGTTCGCGATCGGCTGCGTCGTCTACGGCCTCGGCTCGTTCACGACCTCGATCGCGCCGAACCTCGCCGTCCTGCTCCTCGGGTGGTCCCTCCTCGAGGGGCTCGGCGCGGCCCTGATCATGCCGGCGATCGTCGCGCTGGTCGCCGCGAACTTCGCGCCCGACCAACGACCACGCGCGTACGGGCTGGTCGCGTCGGCGGGTGCGATCGCGGTCGCGGCCGGCCCGCTGATCGGTGGCGCGGTGACGACCTACCTCACCTGGAGGCTGGTGTTCGCCGGCGAGGTCGTCGTCGTGATCGGGATCCTGCTGCTCGCCCGGCGCATGCACGACGAACGTCCGACCGGACGTACCTCGCTGGACGGCACCGGGGCGGTGCTCTCGGCACTCGGACTGGCTCTCGTCGTGTTCGGGGTCCTCCGCTCGGGCGTGTGGGGGTGGGTGCGCCCGAACGAGGGCGGCCCCTCGATCGTGGGCCTGTCGCCGACGGTCTGGTGCATCGTCGCGGGGCTGGTGGTCCTCCGCCTCTTCATGGCCTGGGAGGAGCACGTGGCGGCCGCCGGCCGCGAGCCCCTGGTGGACACGACGATGCTGCGCAACAAGCAGCTCGTCGGCGGACTGACGATGTTCTTCTTCCAGTTCCTGGTGCAGGCGGGTCTCTTCTTCACCATCCCGCTCTTCCTGTCGGTCGCGCTCGGGCTGAGCGCGGTCGAGACCGGCGTCCGGCTCCTCCCGCTGTCCGTCACGCTGCTCGCGGCAGCGGTCGGCGTGCCGCGGCTCTGGCCGACGGCCTCGCCGCGCAGGGTCGTGGAGTGGGGCCTGGTGGCGCTGCTCGGCGGGATCGTCACGCTCGTCCTCGCCCTCGACGTCGGGACCGGCCCGGAGGTCGTGACACTGCCGCTGCTGCTGGCCGGTCTCGGCGTCGGAGCGCTCGCGTCGCAGCTCGGCGCGGTGACCGTGTCCGCACTCCCCGACGAGAAGAGCGCCGAGGTGGGGGGTCTGCAGAACACGGCGACGAACCTCGGCGCGTCCCTGGGCACGGCGCTGGCGGGATCCGTGTTGATCGGCGCGCTGACCGTGTCGTTCCTCGCCGGCGTCGAGGACAACCCTGCTGTCCCGGACGACGTCTCGGACTCGGCGCGGGTCGAGCTGGCCTCGGGGATCCCGTTCGTCTCCGACACCCAGCTCGCGGAGGCCCTCGACGAGGCGGGAGTGCCCCAGGCTCAGGCGGACGCGGCCGTCGACGAGAACACCGAGGCGAGGATCGCCGGTCTCCGCCTGAGCCTCGTCGTCCTCGCCCTGTTCGTGCTGCTCGCGCTGTTCCTCACCCGGCTGCTGCCGACCCACCCGGTCGCCGAGACCGAGCCCGAGCGCGCACCTCCGCCGACCTAGGCGACCGGTCGGCTGCGTGCCTGTCGTACCGCCGCCTCGGCTCCCTCGCGCCACACGTGACCGTGGCCGGGGAGCACCGTGCGGGCCTGCGTCGCCGCGATCGCGTCGAGCGATCGCACGGCGAGGCCCGCGTCGTACGTGCCCCCGCGCGCGACGATCCGCGGACCTGTCCGCCCCGTGTACGGGTCGAGCGTCACGAGCGCGTCGCCGGTGAGCACCGCGTCGCGGTCGGGCAGGACGATCACGACGTGCCCGTCCGTGTGCCCCGGGGTGGGGACGATCCTGACGGCGTCGGCGAAGGGCGGGTCCTCGTCGTAGGTCTTCGGCGTGGTCACGCCTCGTACCCACAGAGCCCCGGCTCCGACCATCGAGGCCAGGTGGGGGACCGAGCGGGGGTGGCTCAGGGGGTAGGAGATGCGGGGATGCCCCGGCTCGTACTGGTACGGGTGCTCGGCGATCCGTCGGTCGTCACGGTGGACCCAGATCTGCGCCCCGGTCTTCTCCAGCCGTCGGGCCACCCCGAGGTGGTCGAAGTGGCCGTGGGTCAGGAGGACGTCCCGCACGTCGTCCGTGGTGCGGCCGAGGACGCGCAGCAGACTCTCCAGGTCCGGCCAGAACGCGGGCAGACCAGCGTCGACCAGGAGCAGCCGGTCGTCGGCCTCCACGAGGTAGCAGGCGGTCGAGGCGTGCGCGAGACGGTGCACGCCCGGCACGACGTCGAGGGTGTGCATCGCCGGGCCTCTCCGGGAGCGACGGTCACCCCCTCGTCGGAGGGATACCCAGAACGGACGGCTCTGCTACGTCGCCGCGGCCACCGGCACGCGGTCGTAGGCTGCGGGAGTGATCGGCAGACGGCACCACCTCGTGATCGACGCCCCGGACCCGCAGGCCAGCGCCGCGTTCTGGTCGGAGGTGCTCGGTGACCCGGTCACCTTCGACGACGGCGACTTCGTCGTGGTGTCCGCCGACCAGCAGACGTCGGGCATGGCGTTCCAGCGAGCGCCGGACCTCACCTCCGCGACCTGGCCCGATCCCCGTGTCCCGCAGCAGATGCACCTCGACGTGATGGTCGACGACGTGGCGACGGCCCGCGTCGCGGTGGAGCGGCTCGGCGCGAGACCGCTCGGCGGCGACGTGTACGCCGATCCTGCCGGGCACCCGTTCTGCCTCATCCCCAGGCCGTCGTGGGCGCCGCCGGTCGCTGGAGCCTGAGTCAGTCCTCCTCGTCCCAGCCGGCGACGGTGTGCACCGGGATCCCGTACGACTTCCACAGGGCGATCACGGACGGGTTGTCGTCGTAGGCCGCCACCACGTCGTACCGGCGTCGGATCAGCGCGAGGATGTCGGTCTTCACGGCGACGTCCGATCGCTGGTCGTGCTCGTCCCGGGTGAACAGGCCGTCCGACGGGATGTCGTGCAGCGCGAGCCAGAAGCCCGTCGGTCGGGCCCAGCGCGCGGCGCGACCTGTCACGACCAGCACCGCGTGGCCGTCGCGGCTCGCCCGGCGCGCAGCCTCCGCGACCTCGGCGTTCGGCGGGCAGGCGAGCGACGCGGCGTGGAACGCGTCGAAGTTGCGCCGAGGCCCGCGTACGTGGTGCCGCACCGTGCTCACGTCGCAGAGGGTTCCGTCGACGTCGAAGATGACGGCGGTCGGTCTCGGCATGGAGGTGAGGCTAGCGGTCGGGCGCAAAGTCGCGGGCGTGGTCGCGGGGGCTCTGGCAGGCTGAGAATCCCGACGGTTCGATCAGCGGGACCTCCCGCGCAGACTGGAGGACGGCATGGCGGCGACGGCGGACGTGCTGGTGGTCTTCGGGATCACCGGGGACCTGGCGCGGGTGATGACCTTCCGATCGCTCTACCGGCTGGAGAGACGAGGTCTCCTCGACTGTCCGGTCGTGGGCGTCGCGGTGGACGACTGGACGCTCGAGCAGCTGGAGACCCGTGCGCGCGACTCCATCGTCGCGACCGGCGAGACGCTCGACGAGGAGGTGTTCGCCCGGTTCATCGGGCGGTTGAGCTACGTCCAGGGCGACTTCGGCGACGCGGCCACGTTCTCAGGGGTCGGTGAGGCGATCGCCGGCACCAGCAACCCGGTCTTCTACCTGGAGATCCCGCCCTTCCTCTTCGGCACGGTCGTGAAGGGCCTGGCCGGTGCCGGACTCACCAAGTCCGCTCGCGTCGTGGTGGAGAAGCCGTTCGGGCACGACCTGGAGTCAGCGAAGGCGCTGGCGGCCGAGCTCCACCAGTACATCGACGAGGAGCAGCTCTACCGGATCGACCACTACCTCGGAAAGATGGGGTACGAGGAGATCCTCTACCTCCGCTTCGCCAACACGGTGCTGCAGCCGCTGTGGAACCGCGGCTACGTCGAGTGCGTGGAGATCACGATGGCCGAGGCGTTCGGCGTCGACGACCGCGGCCACTTCTACGACCCGGTCGGGGCGCTGCGCGACGTCGTCGTCAACCACCTGATGCAGGTCGTGGCCGCGGCGGCGATGGAGCCGCCTTCGAGCAACGACCGCGACGCGCTGCGTGACGCGCAGGTCGCGCTGTTGCGCGCCGTGAAGCCTGCCGACCCGGCGCACTGCGTCCGCGGCCAGCACGAGGGCTACCAGGACGTCGACGGGGTGAGGCGGGGATCGACCACCGAGACGTACGTCGCGCTCCGCCTCGAGATCGACAACTGGCGCTGGGACGGCGTCCCGTTCTACATCCGGACGGGCAAGCGCCTGCCGGTGACCCAGACCGAGCTGCGGGTGGTCTTCCGAGAGCCGCAGCCCGTCCACCTCGGCCTCGAGCCAGGTGACGACCGCCTCCCGGTGCGCGACGAGTTCGTCGTCAAGCTCGACCCGTCGACGGGCGCGCGACTCGTGGTGGACGCCCACCGCGCCGACAGCGAGGGCCCGCAGGCCGTGACCCTCGACGTGGAGTTCGCCGACGAGGGCGGGGAGGCGCCGACGCCGTACGAGGTGCTCCTGCACGCCGCCCTGCTCGGCGACGCCAGCCGGTTCAAGCGGCAGGACGTGGTCGAGGAGTGCTGGCGGATCATGCAGCCGCTGCTCGACGACCCGCCGCCGGTGCACCCGTACGCACCGGGGACCTGGGGGCCGGCGATCGCGGCGACCCTCCCGGCCGACCACGGGGGATGGGAAGGGCCCTGGATCGTGGACCCGTCACACTGACCCGACGGGCTCCGTCGGCGCACCACCGAGTCGCCGACGGAAAACGACGTACGTGTACCCCTGGTAGACCAGCACCACCGGGAAGAACACCGCCGCGACCACCGTCATCACGGTGAGCGCATAGTCACCGGAGGCGGTGCCGTCGACCGTGAGGCTGTACGACGCGCTGGTCGTCGACACCAGGACCTCGGGGTAGAGGCTGGTGAAGAGCGACGCCACCGTCGTCGCCATCGCCACGGCGCTCGCGGTGAAGGCCAGGCCGTCCCTGCCTCGCCGCAGGGCGACGAGGGTGGCCGCGAGCGCGACGACGGAGACCGCGCACACGACGTACGTCGCCACGCCGGCGTCGGCGATCAGGCTCAGCCACACGACGTAGACCGCGACGACGGCGAGCGCCGCCAGTCCGATGCGTCCGGCGAACGCGCGGGCGCGCTCGGACAACCCGCCCGCGATGCGCAGCGTGAGGAAGACGGCGCCGTGCAGGAGGCACAGCACCAGGAGGGTGACGCCGGTCCAGACGCCGAACCCCGTGAAGAGGTCCCAGAAGCTGCCCGTGAACTCCTCGTCCTTGTCGACGGGCAGGCCTGCGACGAGGTCCCCGAGCGCGATCCCCAGCACGGTCGGGGCGACGACGCTGCCGAGGGTGAGGCACAGGCTCCACGACCACCGCCAGCGGTCGGAGAGCCCCTTGCCGCGCCACTCGAACGAGAGGCCCCGCACGATCAGCGCCAGCAGCACGAGCACGACGGCGAGGTACGCGGCGGACAGCCAGGTCGCGTACCAGCCGGGGAACGCGGCGAAGATCGCGGCGCCGCCGACGACCAGCCAGACCTCGTTGCCGTCCCAGAACGGCCCGACCGTGCTGATCGCCGTCCGCCGCTCCGACTCCGAGCGCCCGACCACCGAGTGCAGCGCACCGACTCCGAAGTCGAAGCCCTCGAGGACGAAGAACCCCGTCCAGAACACGGCCACGACGACGAACCACAGATCGGCGAGGCTCACCGGGTCCCCCTCAGTAGGTCAGCGCGGTCAGACCGCGGTCGGCGTCGGCGCCGTCCTCGACCTCGTCGTCGAGATCGAGCTCGCGCCGCCCGTAGCGCATGATCAGGACGACGTCGAGGACGGTCAGCACCAGGTAGACGAGCAGGAAGGCGCTCAGGCTGAGGACCAGCTCGGTCGTGGACAACGAGCCGGAGACCCCGTCCGCGGTCTTCATCAGCCCTTGGACGAGCCACGGCTGCCGACCGTTCTCCGTCAGCAACCAGCCGGCCGTGTTCATGACGAACGGCAGGACCACCGCCCACGTGGCGAGGAACAGGAACACCCGCGAGCTCGGCAGCCTGCGCCGGTGGGCGAGCCACGCCCCCCACAGGGACAGCAGCACGACGAGGGTCCCCGCGTAGGCCATCACGCGCATCGACCAGTACTGGACGAACACGTTCGGCACGTAGTCGCCCGAGCCGTACTTCGCCTCGTCCTGCTGCTGGAGCTCGTTCAGCCCGATCACCTCGCCGTCCCAGGTGCCGGTCGCGAGGATCGACAGGAGGTGGGGGACCTCGATGATCTTGGTCGGCTCCTCGTCGTTCGCGCCGCCGCCGATCTGGAACAGGGAGAACGAGCACGGCTGGCAGGTCTCCCACTGCGCCTCGGCAGCGGCGATCTTCATCGGCTGGTACGTCGCCTCGACCACGCCCAGGTGGCTCCCGACCGCGAGCTGGACGATCGACAACGGCGCCAGGACGACGAGCGAGAGCACCGCGGAGGTCGTGAAAACCTCCCGTCCTCTGCGCAGCTGCCACGCCGAGATCGCGAGCATCACCATCGCGCCCGTGACCAGCGAGGCCAGGACCACGTGGAGGTACCCCCAGACGAAGACGGGGTTGGTGAACAGGTCGCCGATCGACGACAGCTGCGGCCGACCGGTCTCGGCGTCGGTCGTGTAACCCACCGGGCGCTGCATCCACGAGTTGGCGGCCATGATGAACACCGCCGACAGGATGGCCCCGAAGAACACCAGCCAGATCGACAGCAGGTGGACGCGTCGCGGCAGGATCTTCCACCCGAAGACCCACAGGCCGAGGAAGGTCGACTCGAGGAAGAACGCCGCAAGGCCCTCCATCGCCAGCGGAGCGCCGAACACGTCGCCGACGAACCGCGAGTACGCCGACCAGCTCATCCCGAACTGGAACTCCTGGACGAGACCGGTGACGACGCCGACCGCGATGTTGATGAGCAGCAGCGTGCCGAAGAAGCGCGTCAGCCGCTCGTGCCGGACGTCTCCGCTGCGGTGCCAGCGCGTGTGGAGGAGCGCCACGAGGAAGGCCAGACCGATCGTCACCGGGACGAAGAAGAAGTGGACGATGCTGGTCATCGCGAACTGGACGCGCGCAAGGTCGAGTACGTCCACGGCGCTGCTCCTCTCCGCAATCCCCTTCCCAGGGCACCACCGCCTCTGGGGAGGGACATCACCCCACTTGGGTGATGCCTCGCGAACGCGCGCGGTGCGACCTTGACGGAGTCCCCGCACTTGCCCGAGGTCTGTCCTGCCCCGTGACCACGTGAAGGAGGTCGGGACCGTGAGCCTGTCGTCGTCACCCTTCCCGCCGATCGCCGACTACGCCTTCCTGTCCAACTGCCACACGGGCGCGCTCGTCGCTCCCGACGGGTCGGTCGACTGGATGTGCCTCCCGGCCTTCGACGCTCCGAGCCTGTTCGGCAACCTCCTCGACCGCGGCGCCGGCTCGTTCCGCTTCGGGCCGTACGGGATCAACGTGCCCACGCAGCGGTCGTACGTCCCGGGCACGAACGTCCTCACGACCACCTGGCACACGCCGACCGGCTGGTTGCTGGTGCACGACGCGCTGACGATGGGGTCGGGCCTCGGTCCGGACACGGTGACCCCGCACACCCGGCCCCCTGCCGACGACGACGCCGAGCACGTCCTCGTCCGACTGGTCGAGTGCCTCGAGGGCACGGTCAGGGTCGAGCTGGTCTGCGAGCCGGCGTTCGACTACGGGCGCGCGCCGGCGTCGTGGACGATGGTCGGCGCGGACGGGCACGCCGCCGACGCGACCGGGGCGGGCCAGACGTTCCGGCTGAGCTCGGACATGGCGATCGGCATCGAGGGCAGCTCCGCGCGGGCCCGCCACCAGCTCGCCAAGGGCGAGCGGGCATTCTGCGCGATGTCGTGGGCCGACGGCTTCGCCGGACCCGCGGACGTCGACGACGCGGCGGATCGGGTACTGCGTACCGTCCAGTTCTGGCGCACCTGGCTCGCCGGCGCGCGTGTGCCGGACCACCCGCTGCGCCATCCCATCGAGCGGTCGGCCCTCACGATCAAGGGCCTGACCTACATGCCGACCGGGGCGACCGTCGCCGCACTCACCACCTCGCTGCCGGAGACGCCGGGCGGCGAGCGCAACTGGGACTACCGCTACACCTGGATGCGCGACGCCACCTTCACCCTCCAGGCGCTGCACCAGCTGAACCTGGACTGGGAGGCGGACGAGTTCATGCAGTTCATCGCCGACCTCGAGCCGAACCCGGACGGCGGTCTGCAGATCATGTACGGCATCGACGGCCGGCGCGACCTCACGGAGTCGACCCGCGACGAGCTCACCGGGTACGAGGGCGCGAAGCCGGTCCGGATCGGCAACGGGGCCTTCGACCAGCGCCAGAACGACGTGTACGGCGCCGTCCTCGACTCGCTCCTCCTGCACACGGTGCGCAGCAAGCGGCTCCCGTACCGCCTGTGGCCGCTGGTCCAGTCCCAGGCGGAGCGGGCGATGGCGGTCTGGCGGGAGCCTGACCAGGGCATCTGGGAGGCCCGCGGTGCGCCGCAGCACTACGTGTCGTCGAAGCTGATGGGCTGGGTCGCGCTGGACCGCGCCGCCAAGCTCGCGGGCATCCGCGACGACCTGACGCTGCAGAAGACGTGGAGCGACGCCGCGGAGGAGATCCGGACCGACATCCTGACGCACGGGGTCAGCGACCGGGGTGTCCTCCGCCAGCACTACGACACCGACGCCCTGGACGCCTCGACGCTCCTCGCCGCGATCTTCGGGTTCCTGCCGGGCACCGACGAGCGGATGAAGGCCACGGTCGACGCCATCGCCACCGAGCTGACGGAGAACGGCTTCGTGCTGCGCTACGTCACCGGGGAGACCGACGACGGGCTGTCCGGCAAGGAGGGGACGTTCCTGATCTGCTCGTTCTGGCTGGTCTCGGCGTTCGCGGTCGTCGGAGAGATGAAGCAGGCCACCGACCTCATGGAGCGGCTGCTGCGCATCGCGTCGCCGCTCGGCCTGTACGCCGAGGAGTTCGAGGTCGACCGCGCTCGCCACCTCGGCAACTTCCCTCAGGCGTTCTCGCACCTCGCCCTGATCGAGGCCTCGGCCCGGATCATCATGGCCGACCGCCGCGAGGAGATGTCGTTGTGACCTCCGAGCGGGTGCTCGTGCTCGGCGGCGGCCTCGCCGGCGTCGCCTGCGCCCTCCAGCTGGCCGACGAGGGCGTCCCCGTGACGCTGGTGGACCGCAACGACTACCACCAGTTCCAGCCGCTGCTCTACCAGGTGGCGAGCTCGCAGCTGCCCGCCGAGGACATCGCCCGACCGCACCGGACCATCTTCAAGGAGACGGAGGGTGTCGAGGTCGTCACCGAGCGCGTCGCCGCGGCCGACCTCGCCGGCAGGATGCTCACCCTGGCCGACGGTCGCCGTCTCGAGGGCTCCCATCTCGTGATGGCGGCCGGCAGCCGCCCGAACTTCTTCCACGTCCCGGGTGCCGCCGAGCACACGTTCCCGCTCTACTCCGTGGCAGACGCCGAACGCCTTCGGCTGCACCTGCAGGGACTGCTCCAGGGTGCGCTGGACGGCACGGCGGCACCGGAGCCCGGGGCGCTCGACGTGGTCGTCGTCGGCGGGGGACCGACCGGCGTGGAGACCACCGGGGCGCTGTCGGAGCTGATGCGCGCGCTCCACGCCACCGGGCGCCTGGCCGAGCCCGGCCGGATCACGCTGGTCGACCGTGGCGACGCCCTGCTCGGTCCGTTCTCCGACAAGGCCCACGGCTACGCGCACGACCGGCTGACCAAGGTCGGGGCCGACATCCGCCTCGGCGTCGGAGTCGCGGCGGTCCACGCGGACCGGGTGGACCTCGACGACGGCACCTCCCTCCCGACGCGGACCGTCGTCTGGGGCGGCGGCGAGTCCGGGGCAGCCGTCGCGGAGGGGGCCGGACCGACGCTCGGCCGGGGAGGTCGGATCGACGTGCTGCCGGACCTCTCCATCCCGGACCACCCGGGCACGTACGCCGTCGGCGACGTCGCGAACATCCCCGGCGGTCCCGACGGCGCCGTCCTTCCCCAGCTGGGCTCGGTCGCGCAGCAGTCGGGGGCCTGGGCGGCCCGGAACGTCGTCCACGACCTGCGCGGGGAGCCGACGGAGCCCTTCGTCTACAAGGACAAGGGGATCATGGCGATGATCGGGCGCAACGCCGCCGTCGCCGAGGTCGGCAAGCACCGCCACGAGATGGAGGGCCCCCTGGCCTTCGCCGCGTGGCTCGGCGTCCACGCGATGCTGCTCAGCGGCGTGCACAGCAAGACCGACGCGTTCCTGACCTGGGCGTGGGACTACTTCGACCGCGACCACGCCGCCGTCGTCGAGGCCACCACGTCTCCGGAACGCCTCGCCTGGGCCGACCACGGCGACGACATCCCTCACATCTCGCTGGACCGGACCGCGGCCCGCGACGCAGGAAACCCTGCCACTCCCTGAGGAGGACGGTCATGTCCGACGAGTACGACGTCGTCATCGTGGGCTCGGGCGCCGGGGGAGGCACGCTGGCCCACCGGCTGGCGCCCTCGGGCAAGCGGATCCTGATTCTCGAACGCGGGGACTGGTTGCCCCGTGAGCCCGACAACTGGGACGCCACGGCGGTCTTCGTCGACAACCGGTACGTCTCGCACGACACCTGGTACGACGAGCGGGGCCGCGCGTTCCAGCCGCAGATCCACTACTTCGTCGGCGGCGCGACGAAGTTCTACGGGGCGGCGCTCTATCGCCTGCGCGAGCGCGACTTCGGCGAGCTCACCCACCACGGGGGGATGTCGCCGGCGTGGCCGGTCGGCTACGACGTCTTCGAGCCGTACTACACGCAGGCGGAGCAGCTCTACCAGGTGCACGGCAACCGCGGCGAGGACCCGACCGAGCCGCCTGCCTCGGCGCCGTACCCGTTCCCGGCCGTCTCGCACGAGCCACGGATCCAGCAGCTCTTCGACGACATGGTCCGTGTCGACCTGCACCCGTTCCACTCACCGAACGGCATCATGCTCGACGAGGCGAACCCCGCCTTCAGCCGGTGCATCCGGTGCGGGACGTGCGACGGCTTCGCGTGCCTGGTGCACGCCAAGTCGGACGCCGACGTGATCGCCGTCCGTCCCGCGATCGAGCACGACAACGTCACGCTCGTCCGCAACGCGCACGTGCGACGCCTCGAGACGGACCCGTCAGGGCGTACCGTCACGACCGTCGTCGCCGACGTCGACGGCGAGGAGCAACGGTTCACGGGATCGGTCGTGGTGCTGTCCGCCGGCGCCGCGAACTCCGCGAAGCTGCTGCTGTCGAGCGCGAACGACGCGCACCCGAACGGCCTCGCGAACGGCTCCGACCAGGTCGGACGGAACTACATGTTCCACAACAGCCGGGCCTTCCTCGCCGTGTCGGTGGAGAAGAACGACACGCGCTTCCAGAAGACCCTCGGGCTCAACGACTACTACTTCGGCGACGACGAGTTCGCGTACCCGATGGGCAACGTGCAGATGGTCGGCAAGTCCTCGGCGCCGATGTACCGGGGCGAGAAGCCGCTCGAGACACGCCTCGCCCCGACCTTCGCCCTCGAGGAGGTCGCCGAGCACGCGGTCGACTTCTGGCTCTCGGTGGAGGACCTGCCCGATCCGGCGAACCGCGTGACGCTGGCCGACGACGGCAACATCACGCTCACCTACACGCCGAACAACCGCGAGCCGCTCGACCAGCTCTACCACCGGGTGACGAAGCACCTCGGCCATCTCGGCATGCACCCGCACCACCTGGTCCCGCGCGACGTCTACATGAAGAACGACGTCCCGGTCGCGGGATGCGCGCACCAGGCGGGGACCACCCGCTTCGGCACGGACCCCGCGACCTCGGTGCTGGACACCGACTGCAGGGCGCACGAGGTCGACAACCTGTACGTCGTCGACACGAGCTTCTTCCCCAGCATCGGTGCCGTGAACCCCGCGCTCACCGCGATGGCGAACGCGCTCCGCGTCGGCGACCACCTGCTGGCACGGCTCGCGTGAGCGGGGACCACGGTCGTACGCCGCCGTCGGGGGAGCAGTACGAGATCAGCCACGGCACCAGCGAGGCCACCGTCACCCAAGTGGGGGCGACGCTGCGTCGCCTGCGGTTCGCCGGCCGCAGCGCGATCGACGGCTTCGGGGTCGACGAACGCGCCTCCGACGGGCGCGGGCAGGTGCTGGCTCCGTGGCCCAACCGGCTCACCGACGGGAAGTACACGTTCGGCAGGCGCGAGTGCCAGGCACCGCTGAACGAGCTCAGCCGTCACGACGCGATCCACGGGCTCGTCCGATGGCTCGACTGGACCTGCGTCGAGCACACCGCGTCGTCGGTCACGCTGCGCTGCACCGTCCGTCCGCAGCCCGGGTACGAATGGCACCTCGACCTGGAGATCACGTACGCGCTGGACGCAGCGGGACTGCGGGTGACGCTCGACGCGCGGAACGCCGACGTCGAGGCCGCACCCTTCGGTGTCGGCTTCCACCCCTACCTGACGTTGGGGCGGCGCCCGATCGACGGTCTCATGCTCACCGTCCCGGCGACCGCCGACGCCTCGTGGGACCACGACTTCCGGACCCCGCGCCACCTCGGGTCCACCCGGCTCGACAACGCCTTCGGGTCCCTCGTGCGCGGCGCTGACGGTTGCGCGGTCGCCCGCCTGGAGGACCCGGCCAACGGTGCGGCCGTGGAGCTGTGGGTCGACGGGGCGTTCCGCTACCTGATGGTCTACACCGCGGACGCGGTCGCGAGGCCCGAGCGGCACCGCATGGCCGTCGCCGTCGAGCCCATGACGTGCCCGCCGGAGGCCCTCCGGACCGGCATCGACCTCGTCACGCTGGAGCCGGGCGCGACCTGGCAGGGCTCGTGGGGCATCCGCGACGCGTCGACCCGCTAGGGTTCGTCCGACGTGCGCGCCGAGTCGGGGCGGGTCGAGGAGAAGGGCGGTCCCTCGTGGACGCAGCACCGCGACGCCGGTGGCGCCGGCGTACGGCGGTCGTCGCCGTCATCGCCGCCCTGTCAGCAGTGGTGATCACCGCGACTGCGTACGCCCTCTTCACGGCCGGCCCTCGAATCGAGGACTTCGACGGCGAGGGGTCCGCAACCCTGGCGACGTACGTGGCAGGACCTTCGACGTTCTCCTTCTCCCTCAGCTCGCTGTGCCTCGAGTCGCCGGGACGTGTCACGGTCACCGACGTCGTCGCGACCAGCGCGACGGGCGGCCTGACCGTCACCGACTTCGCCCTGGTCGCGTGGGTCCCCACGCCAGGCGGCGGCAGCGAGTCGACCATCACGAAGCGCCGCAAGACCCTCGCCGAGAACCTGCGTGGCCGACCCGCCACGACCGAGCTGTCGGCCACGTGCGACGACGGTGACGAGATTCCTGAGCTCGTGGTGCAGATCGACAAGACGATCGCTGGTGTCGCACGCACCCGCGGCTTCGACGTCCGTTATCGATCGGGCGGGCGGACCCACGAGGTGCACATCCGCTACGGACTCGTGGTGTGCGAGGAAGACGGCTCGCGCTGCCCCGAGAGAGCCTGACCTCTGCGGCCGCGACCGTCCGCGCGCACGCCGGTTCGGTCAGCGCGCGCGTCGCGTCGCGCTCGCGAGCCCTGCGGCGCCGAGGAGCGCGATGCACACCACGCTCAAGACCATCGCATAGGCGATCGTCGCGTGGACGCCGGCGTTGAAGAGTTCGACGTACCGGTCCGAGGCGCTGTCCGAGAGCGCGAGGTGTGCCGGGAGGACCCAGGCGACGACGGCGGAGAGGCACGCCGCGCCAAGGATGCCGGTCAAGGTCGCGAAGATCGCTCGGACGGCGGCCGGGAACGAGTCGAGGGCGGCGACGAGCAGCCCGAGGACGAATCCTGCCATCGCCGGGAGGGGCAACAGGCCGAAGAGCAGCCATCCGCTCATGCTCATCCGGCACAGTCTGGCCGACGGGTGGGTCAGTCCGATCCGTCTGAGCGGCGGTGTCGGTGGTCTGCTGCCCGCACAACGCCCTGACGAGCGGGATCATGTGCGGTTGGATGGAGGTCCCGGGAGCACCGAGGGGGGACGGACAGATGTGCCGCTGGCTTGCGTACTCCGGATCGCCGGTCCTCCTCGAGGACCTGCTCTACCGGCCCGAGCACTCGCTGATCGTCCAGAGCATGCACGCGACGATGGGCGCCGAGACCACCAACGGCGACGGCTTCGGCGTCGGCTGGTACGGCGTGCGCGACACGCCGGGAGTCTTCCGCAGCACCGAGCCGGCCTGGAACGACCGCAACCTCCGCGACATCGCGGGCAGCATCGCGGCCTCGCACGTCTTCGCCCACATCCGGGCGGCGATCGGGTCCCCGGTCCAGCAGACCAACTGCCACCCGTTCCGCCACGACCGATGGCTCTTCATGCACAACGGGTTCATCGACGGCTACGCGGCGATCAAGCGTGATCTGGCCTTCGCGGTGGCGCCCGAGCTGTTCCCGCACATCGAGGGCACCACCGACACGGAGATGCTCTTCTACCTCGCGCTGACCCACGGACTGATGGACGACCCGCCGGCCGCCCTCGCCAGAGCCGTCGGGGTGGTCGAGGAGACCGCTCGCCGCCACGGCATCGACTTCCCCGTGCAGATGAGCGTGGCCACGACCGACGGCGAGACGACCTGGGCCTTCCGCTACTCGACGGAGGGCCGTTCGCGGACGCTCTTCCACAGCACCGACATCGCGACGCTCCGTCGGCAGTACCCGGACAACCCCGCCCTCCATCTCCTGTCCGACGAGTCACGGCTCGTCGTCTCGGAGCCGCTCGGAGACCTCCGGGGTGCCTGGCGCGAGGTGCCCGAGTCGAGCTACGTCGTGATCCGCGGGGGGTCGGAGGAGCTCCACCCGTTCTCGCCTGCCCAGGGTGACCGCTAGCGGCGGAACCCGATGCGTGACACCGCGCGGATCGCTGGGCGGGTCGGCCGCTCCGGGAGCAGCGCGTCAGCGGCACCCATGAACCAGTGACGGTTCAGACATCTGACCCGGACGTGCTCCACGGGCCCGTCCGTACTCTCCTCGGCGAAGCGCCACGTCACCTCCGCCGTCGCGCCGCACTGTGGACATGTCGTGATCTCCATGGCTGCCTCCCGAGCTCAGTCGCTCCAACGCCATCGTTGACCCACTTGGGGTCACGGGAAGGGCCTGTGGCAACGTCCGCGACCGCGTAGGACGGCGTTCGAGTGAGCTCGAAAGCCGCAGACGCGCTCGTGGGTGCGCGGGCAGGATAGGCGGTTTCATCCCCAGACGGGGGCGACGAGGGGGGATCCTCATGCACATCCACCGCACACTCGTGACCGCGACGGGCACCGCTGCCGCCGTCACGGCGATGCTCGGAGCGGCTCTGACGAGCCCGAGCGCCGGCGCCACGACGCGCTCAGACGCAGCGAGCGAGGCGTCGGACCCGGGTGCTCGAGCCCCTTCGCAGAGGGTCATCGCGCGAGGTCTCGACAATCCCCGACAGGTCAGCGTCACGGCGTCCGGCCGCCTGCTGGTCGCCCAAGCCGGGCACGGACGGTGGGACGGGGGAAACTGCCGTGTGGCGGGCGGTGGCGGGCTCGACGGGTTCTGCCGCGGTCTGACCGGCCGCGCGACCACGATGGGTGCTCTCGGACGGCGCCGCGCGCGAGTGCTGGACCGGCTGCCGTCGACACGTGAGGCCTCCAACTCGTTGACGTTCGGCATCAACGGCGTCGACAGGACCCCCCAGGGCCGCCTGTTCGCGACGATCTCGAGCAAGGCGTGGGAGCAGGTGTCCTCGGGATCGGTCCGCCGGTTCAACGGCAAGCTCGTCCGCGGGACGAAGGCCGGCCGCATCCGCGTCGTTGCCCGACCGACCGCTTTCGGCCGCCGTCACGGTCTCCTGGGAGCCCAAGAGGTCAGCGAGCCGACCGACCTGGTGGCGCTGCGCCGCAAGGTCCTCTTCCTCGACGAGAGCGCCGGCGTCGTCCTGAGGTACCGCCAGGGTCGCCTGGGAGTCTGGTACCGACCGGCGCAGCTGGGCGACCCCGCCAACCGGCAGATGCCCCAGTCGATGTCGCTCGGCGCGGACGGGCACGTCTACGTGGTGGTGGGCGAGCTGGGAGGGATGGAAGCACGGGTGGACGAGCTGACGACGACCGGGCGTCTGGTCGCGCGCCACGTCGGCCTGCCCCGGGTGCAGTCCGCGACGGCGACGGCAGACGGTCGCGTATGGATCGCCGTCGAGCAGGACGGCATCGTCCGCCAGGCCCGCGCAGGATCGGGCGTGCCCCAGTGGTCCGTGCCGGATCCGGGCTCCCTGACGGCGCGCGGGAACGTCCTGTACGCCACGGCGTACTCGACGCACACCAGACGACCCTTCTTCCCGGGCGAGGTCCCCGGGCAGCTCCGGCGCCTCGTGCCGGGATCGTGATCCAGCGGCGAGTGCGCATTCTGATCGTCAGGAGTCGCCCTCACCCGACCTGGCGGGTGAGGGCGCACGAGAGGCGCTGGGGTGAGCCTCTCGTGCCAAGATTTGTCCTGTGCACGTCCCTGTCCGGCTGTTCATGGTCTCGCCCGCAGCGGCGATCCGTGAGTCGTTGGCGCGCGAGCTGGACGCCTACGACGAGATCACGGTGGTCGGCGAGGCCGGAAGCTCCTCGGGGGGCGTGTCCCGAGCTGCCGCGGTGCGACCGGACGTCGTGCTCGCCGGCGCGCACATGCGCGACCCGGACTCCATCGAGATGACCCGGCTGCTCCGCGCTGCTGTGCCGGACGTCCAGGTCCTCCTCCTCGGCCTGTATCCCAGCCCGGAGTTCGTCTCCGCGGCACTCAACGCGGGTGTCGCGGGAGTGCTCATCCACACCGTCGACGTGCGGGAGCTCGTCCGAGCGATCCAGACGGCCGCCACGGGGCAGATGGTGCTGACCACGCGCACGCTGATGAGCGTCCTGAGCCTCGAGCACGCCGCGTCACCGCCGGATCCCCTCGCGAGCCTCACGCCGCTGGAACGCGAGCTGTTCGCCCTGGTCGGCGAGGGACTGTCGAACCGGGAGATCGCGCAACGCCTGCACCTTTCTCCCGGCACGGTCCGCAACTACGTCTCGCGGCTGCTTCGCAAGCTCGAGATCGACGGCCGCGGGCAGGTCATCGCGCTCGCTGCGAGGCGCGAGCTCACCGGTCACACCGCCGTCTGAGCGCGCACGGGGGTGCCGGTCGCGGCCTCCGTGGTGACAGGTGTCATCGCCGATCGGTGACACCGGCGCGCGATGTCGGTGCTCGTCGTCAGCAGAGACGACGACACGACGCTGGTCAACTGGGGGTAACCGGTTCTTCTCCCGTGTCGGGGGAGGGGAGGGAACCGGGACGGTGCGGACACTCGCGGTTCGATCGCGGTCTCTTCACCACGCTGGCACCGCTGCAGGACACGTCCTGGAGCGGTGTCAGCCACATCCCCCACGAGTCCGTCAACCAGAGAGACAAGCATGAAGCGCACCACCACGATCGCGGGGCTCACCCTGACTGCCCTCACCCTCACGGTCGGCACCGCCCAGGCCTTCACCATCGACACCGACGGCAAGGGCTTCGTCGGCAAGGGTGAGGTCCAGTCGGCGTACAACCTGAACAACGCCGCGATGCAGAAGGCCGTCGACGCGAAGGCCTTCACCTTCAAGGCCGAGCAGCCCACGGTCCAGGAGCTCACCCAGGACGTGCGGCAGACCGGCACACAGGCGGGCACCCAGGACGGCACCATGGCGCTCACGCAGCTCGCCAGCCAGTCCGCGACCCAGACCGTCACGCAGGACCTCACCTGCACGTTCACCAACGGCAGCGGCACCAAGACCTTCCATCGTGAGGGCGTTCGGGGCGGCGAGCGCACCGGTGCCCGTGAAGGCGTCCGAGTCGGCGTCCGCGAGGGTGTTCGCGCCGGGGAGCGGGACGGTGTCCGTACGGGTGTCCAGTCCGGGAAGCAGGTCGGCAGTCTCGCGTCCGACCTGAACGTCACCGACAAGAAGACCGGCCAGTACACCGGCTTCAACCTCAAGGGCTTCACAGGGACCACGAGCTACTCCACGGTCGGACCTCAGGTCTGGGAGGCGCCGGAGCTCGGCGCGTGGGAGTTCGGTGACTACCACTTCGGTGCGTACGAGTTCGGTGCCGCCTCTTTCGCGGGTGACTACGCGTTCTCGGACGCGTACACGTGGGAGCCGGTGTCCGTCGTCGAGTGGGGCACGTGGGAGAACGTCGTGCCGGGCGAGAACCCCGACGACTGCCTGCGCTCGACCAACGCCGACAAGATCACGCAGATCAGCGACGTGATCACCCCCGGCGCGATCACGGACGGCGCGATCACGGACGGCGACGTGACGGACGGACCGGTGACCGACGGTGCGATCTCCGACGGTGAGGTCACGCCGGGTGCGATCACCGCGATCGACCCGGTCGGGTACGGCGCGATCACCGACGACGGGACGCCGAAGGTTCTCGTGACCTACAACGGTGTCACCAAGGTCCTGACCGCCGCGACGCTCTGAGCAGCGGCGCCGCGAGAAGGGGCCCCCGGCCTGGCAGATTCTGCCTGGCCGGGGGCCCCTTCACGCGTGTCGACGATGGGGCAGCGTGGCTCAGATCTTCCAGGCGACGCTGGCCAGCATCGAGTCGATGTAGTCGTCCGCCTCGGCCAGGTTCACCGGGACGTCGAACGTGATGTCCCAGGCGTAGCCGGACCGCCCGCCGCCCACCATGTACGAGCGCGTCTCGCCCCTGCGCGCCTCGATGACCCACGACTCCACGCCGGCGACGTCACGGTTCTCCAGTCGCCGTGTCTGGTGCCCGTCCGAGCGATAGGTCTCCTCCCAGCTCTCGGCGTACGGGTCGAGGTCGACGGCGTTCGCGTCCAGCAGCGAGCCGACAGAGACGGCAACGATCCCGGCATCGATCCGCTTCACGGCGGCGTCGGCGTCGACCATGCGCCAGTCGATGCCCTCCATGAGGTTGATCTGGAGGAGGTCGTCACCGATCACCGGGCCCGTAGCCGGCGTGACCGTCGGTAGTGCGGAGGCCTGCGACGTCGGTGTCGTCGGCGACGAGGTGGGCTCCCGCGCCGGGGCAGCGGCGTCATCCTCGCCGCAGCCCGCGAGCATCACGAGCGACAGAACCAGACTTGTGACGGCCGCGCGACCTCGCATCAACACACCTCGTCATCGTGGGGCCAAGTGGCCCGCTCGAACCCGATCGCTGCCCGGGGGGAGTCGCCGTCCCGGATCTCCGCTCGTCTCGCCACGGCTCAGCGACGGACGACGACGACCGTACGCTTGAGCGTCGTCGCCCCGCTGCGCACCGTCAACGTCACCTTGTGCCGGCCCTTCCGGGTGACGCGCACCTTGAAGACCTTCGTCTCTCGCGTGCCTTCGACCACCGGTCCGTACGAACGCACGTTGGGGCCCTTGACCTTGATGCGTTTGCTGCCTGCGGCGCGTACGCGGACGCGGCTCGCCGTCCCCGTCCCCGAGTTGCGGACGGTCACCTTGACCTCGGCCCAGGCTCCGCCGCGCACGACGCGCTTCTTCGGTGCCTTCACCGACAGCCGCGGCGTCGCCCGCACCGGGGCCAGGCTGACGGGCGAGAAGAGCTGGAGGTCAGCGCTGTTCGCTCCTCGGTGTGCGGCGACCGCGCAGGTCCACACCCGTGACGCGATCCGGGTGTCACGCAAGGACGCGGTCACCGACCGCGTTGTCCAGGTGGCCTGTCCCGCCACCGGATCACCGGAGAAGGGGATGTAGACACGGAATCCACGCTCCTGGCCGATGTCGCCCGCATAGGCGTGCGCCCCGTCATCGCCGTCCACGCTGCATTCGGTGCCGTTCCACCGTCCGAGTCCGACGACGACCGTCTTCGGGACGGTGCCGGCGCTCCACCGCGCCGCCACCGTCAGCGTGCTGCGCTGGAGGTCCTGGCGGACCGTGATGCTGGTGACGGTCGCGGTCCCGGCGGGCACGGCCCCGGTATACGTCGCGAGCGTTGCCGCCTTGGCGATCACGGTGCCCGCCGGTGTCGCAGCTGCCGCCGGCGTCGCGCCCGCGAACACCCCCGCGGTGAGCACCGCAGCGCCGACGAGCGCGACACCGCGCATGAACCCGAGCCTCATGACAACCTCCAAGCCGCGAAATCTGCGGACACCGTAGCGGATCCGCGGACTCCAGGAGCCGCTGCCGGCCTCGACCCCACCCCCGGGGCCTGGACGCGAACAGGCCCTCCGACAGTGGTGCAGTGTCGGAGGGCCCGTCTTTGTGTGTCCGAGGGGGGACTTGAATACGATTCCCGACGCCCTTGGACGCCCGGAAAGACAGCAAGAAGCCCGGAATTCCGGGGATCTGACACCTTCGGTTGCCATCGGTTGCTAGCGGATGCCAGGCGGCATGTGTCCTCAGGACTCGGTACCCAGCAGATGCCGCCGTGCGGTTCGCCCGCCATGTACCTGCGCTCGTGCGCCTTGCCGCCGCGCGGAGCATTGCCTTCTTCTAGCGCTCTACGTCTCCGCCGTGGTGGCTGCGCCGGCGATGACGCGCTTCGGCGGCCGTGGCCGAGGCGGCGTACGGGCGCAACGCGTTCACGAGCGGCGCGTGCGCGGCTGAGTCCTCGTGGTAGCCGACCCATCGTCCGGCCGCCTCTTCGACGAGGTCCGAGCGGTCGCCGGCGAGCTCGAGTGCCGCGGCGACGACTGGACCTGGGTCCTTGGTGAACGCGCTGCGGGAGAACGTCGCGTCGATTCGGATCGAGAGGTATTGCTCGGGCGTGAGACCGCGGCTCATCGGTCAGGAGACGCCGGACGCCTGCGCGCACGTCTCGCACAGAGGGCCATCAGTCGGCCACGTCGCGTCTTTCACGATCCCGAATCGAGCGGGCGAGATGCCGCAGAGGGTGTCCTGGACGACGTGACTGCCAGCCTCTTGCGGTGAGGCGTGGTGCTCGGGGTGGGCCTGGTTGTGATCGACCACAACGAGGTAGGTGCTGTCTTTCGTGCTCATGCGGCCCACCGTAGATCGCACCGATGACGATTCCGCGAGGCTCCCAGCCGCCAAGCGGAATCTCCATCCCGCATCCCCTTGTCAATTGACAAGGGGATGCGCTAGTATCTACTTGTCAGCAAGTCGAGAGGAGGTGAAAAATGGACAAGGACATCAAGAAGGTCATCAAGGCCCTCGAGGACCAGGGGTTCGAGGTCCGGTACACCCGCAAGGGTCACCCGGCCGTCTACCTCGACGGTCGCTTCGTGACGACCTTCGCTGGCACGCCGAGCGACAGCCGCGGGTTCAGGAATGCACTCGCAGCCGCACGACGGGCCGGGTTCCGCTGGCCGCCCCGCCGGTAGGAACACGAGGACCGGGGCGCGGAAATCGCCCCGGTCCTCGGACCCATCATCACACCGAGGGAACGAGGACCGGAATGCAGATGTACAACGCTCTCGTCGAGGTCGCCCGCAAGGGCCTCGACGAGGACTTCGCCGACGACCTGATCGCGGCGCTCGAGCACCACCACCCGGCCGTGGGCGAGTCGCCCCGCGGTTGGGTGTCGGCGCGGATCAGCCTCCCCGCGGAGTCGCTCGCGCAGGCGTCGACGACCGCGGTCGCCCTCGTCGAGGCCGCGACCGGCGCGGCGGCGATCGCCTGCGAGGTCGCGACCGAGACCGAGTTCGACGCGCGCGAGGGCTTCGTGTCGGCGCCCGAGCTGGTGTCGGTCACGCAGGCGGCCGAGTCGCTCGGGGTGTCGCGGCAGGCGGTGCTGGACCGGATCGCGCGGCGTACGCTCCCGGCGACGAAGGTCGGTCGGGACTATGTGATCCCCGCCGAGGCGATCCGTCGGTGAGTCCCGTGTCGGCCGAGCGGCCGGACACGACGAAGCGCCCCGCCCACCCGTGAGGGTGAGCGGGGCGCTGTGAGGCGTCTGCGAGGTCAGCCCGTGAAGCGTCCGACCTCGGTACGTGAGCCGTCGAGCTCGAGGTAGATGCGGACGCCGACGCGCGGAATGTCCAAGACGGGGACCTTGGCGACCGGTCTCCCCGCGAGGGTGTCGCGGAAGGCCGGCTGAGCGGGTCCCTCACCGACGGCGATCGCGACCGGGACGAGAGGGTCGACGCCGGGCAGGTCGACGACGACCCAGCCTGCTTCGATGCGCACGCGCGCCATCTCAGATCACCTTCACCGTGTCGGGGGCCTTGCGGATGATGTCCTCGGTGGCGGTCTTGACCAGGAGCCACCGCTGGTGCTCGCCGACGGCGAGGGTGAGGTCGCCGTCGCGAGGGCCGATGAGCGACTGGATGTCGACGCTCTTCCCGTCGCTCGAGGGGACACCGGTGACGATGACGAAGTTGTCGACGGTCGGCGTGGTCGCAGGGTTGGTGGTGTGGAACACGCCGACCGCGGTGACGTCGGCAGCGGTGCCGTGCAGGATCGGCATGAGGTTCGAGACGTTCTCGGTCGCGGTAGAGGCGATGGTGACGGCCACGGCGGTTCCTCTCAGATGCGGGTCGCGCCGGGCTGGCCGGCGATCGTGGTGGGTCCGGGTTGCCCGGCGATCGTGGTGGGAGCTGCCGCGCCGGCACCGCTGGTGAGCCCCGGCTCCCCGGCCGCGGCCGCGGATCGGGTGGGGCCGGTCTCAACGGTGATGTCGACGCGGTCGACGGGTTCGGGGCCGGGGTCCTCGTCGTCGTACACGCCCGGCCACGTCGTCGAGCTCGGGAATGTCGCCGGGCCGGGGTAGAGCTGGGCGGCCATGTCAGGCGACCGGGGTGTCGCGGTCGGTGATGACCTGGGCGGGGGTGATGACGCCGGAGTAGAGCCGTAGGTCGTCGACCAACATCGTGGACGAGGTGGAACCGAGCGCGATATCGATGGCGTCGGTGCCGAGGAACGGGCCCGCGAACGAACCCGTGGCGACCTCGACGCCATCGAGGTAGAGGACGGTCTCGTCGGTGTCGGCGTCGTACGGTCCCGCCCAGTGGTGCCACGCGGACGGGGTCGGGTAGGTGACGGTGAGGTTGTGGTTCACGCTCGACGACCGCGCACGGACGCCGATGGTGCCGGTGGAGATGAGGCCCCAGCCGCCGGTGTCGAGGGCGTTGTTCTGGAACCGCAGCGGCCACGGGTTCGGCCCTGCCGGGTCGTCCTTGACCCAGCACGAGAACGACCGCGAGTCGGTCTCGAACGGATCACACGCCGCGGCCGAGGCGACGACGCCGCCGCGGCACGCGTAGCCAGCGTCGCCGTGCCCGGTGCCCGACGCGGTGTACGACGTCGAGGCCATGTGGCGGCCGTTGCCGGACTTGTCCTGCGCCGCGCCCGAGCCCTCGTTGAAGTTGTAGGCGGCGAGGAGCACCGCGCCGCCGCCTCCGCCGCCGGTGGTGGTGACGGTCAGCACCGACGACCAGGCGGACACGTTCCCGGCGTTGTCGCGGGAGCGGACGCGGACGTCGTGCTCGGTGCCGGCGGCCAGGCCGCTGATCGCCTTGCTGACCGTCGGGGCCGTGACGGGCGGCGTCAGGACGACCCCGTCCAGCTCGACGTCGTACTCCTTGATGCCGCTAGCCATCGGTGCTCGCCTCCCAGGTGGCGGTGAAGCCGGTGTCGGTGATCGCGGACGCCGCCAGCCCGGTGGGGACGGTCGGCGCGGTGGTGTCGTCGTCCGGGTCGGGGTCGGTCGACGGCGACCAGGTGACGGTGAACCCGTCGTCGGTGATGCTCGACGCGGCGAGCCCGGTCGGGACCGACGGCGCGGTGGTGTCGTCCGGCGCAGGCGGGGCGCCGATGCCGAGCTCGACCAACCCCTCGTCGGTGAGCAGCCACGGCGTCAATGGGGACCCGTCGGCGGCGAAGAACCCGGCGACCGGCGGGACCGCCGCGTCGATCGGCCTGCTCTGGTAGACGGCGCCGGCGCCGGTGGAGAGGAAGTTCGCGACGATCCGCAGGTCGTCCCACGCGCCGACTCCGGTGGTGGCCCCACCGCCGACGCGGATGGTCCGCAGGTCGGAGAAGACCGGGAGGTTCGTCAGCGGGTCGAGTCCGGCAGGCGGGGCCCCGGATCCGGAGTCGGAGCCGGGCCAGTCGGCCATCGGGAGGACCTGCAGGCCGCCGTTGTAGGCGACCAGCTGCACGTACGTCCACGAGCTGGTGGAGAGCTCGACGCCGGTCGACTCGTAGGTGAGTCCTGAGCCGTTGTCGCGGATCGCGGTCCAGCGGAGCCGGCCGCCGCCGAACGACTCGGCCTTGAGGCGGACGGTGCCGGTGCCGTCGAGGATCTCGAGCAGGGTGCCCGGGGTGGTGGTGGTGAGCTTGACGCGGCCGAGGATGCAGATCCGGTCGGTCGCGAACGGCGGCCCGGTCCAGGTCGCTGCCGGACCGGAGTTGGACGTCGGGGCGAGTGCCTGCCCGGACGCGCCGGCGACGTAGGAGGCGTTCGGGGTCGGGGTGAGGTGGCGTCGCGACGGGGAGGAGTCGAGGACCTTCCCGGATCCGGGGTGGGTCTCGTCGAGGCGGTACTCGCCGATGAGCCGCTCCCAGGCGGGCGTGGTCGCGAGCATGGTCAGCTCGTTGGGGAAGATCGGGTCGTTCCACAGCCGGACGTCGCGGATCAGCGCGCGGGCGGCCTCCGACCGGGACGCGGAGTAGCCGATCGTCAGTGAGGTCGCGACCGAGTCGGCCCAGAACGCGCCGTCGACGCCGACCGTGGTCGAGGCGGCGAGGACGCCGTCGATCCAGATCCGGACGGGGCCGGTCGGGTTGGAGTTCTGCCAGGACGCGGCGATGTGATGCGGCTGGCCGTCGAGGATGTTGACGTTCGTGGTCAGGGTGACCGAGCCGACCTTGTAGGCCACGTGCCCGTCGGCGTCGGACAGCCACAGGGTGAAGCCGCCCTTCTCGACCAGGGTGCGCGGCTGGATCGTGGCGTCGAGCGCGCGGACGGTGCACGAGACCCCGTGGCCGCCGGTGTTGATGTAGTAGTAGTTCCCGTCCGGGACGGTGATGGTCGCGCCGCCGGCGGTGCCGCACTGCAGCGCGGGCCCGTCGGCCGCCGTCACGAACCCCGCGCCCGAGCGCAGGTTTCCGGTGACGCCGGGGTAGCCCGACGTGCAGCGCAGGTCGGTTCGCAGCGGGAACGACAGCGGCATCGCCATCGGTCAGGCTCCCGTCGACAGCCAGATGTCACCCAGCGCCATGTTCGTCGGCTGCGTCGCGCCGCCGTTCCACAGCACCCGCGTCGCCGACGGGCGCGGCTCGTCGCCGGTGACCACGTCGACCCACGCGAGGCGTCCGTCGAGCGCCATGGCGAGGCCGGACACGTCGGCCTGGCTGTGGGTGTGCCCGACGTCGGACTTCCCGCCCAGCGCACTCGTCAGGCCGATCACCTCGGACTGGGCGTGACCGTGCCCGGTGTTCGACTTGCCCGCGAGTGCGGTATCGAGGCCGGTGACGTCGGCGGTCGCGTGCGTGTGGCCGGTGTTCGACTTCCCTGCGAGCGCCGTCGTCAGCCCGGTCACGTCCGACTGCGCGTGCGTGTGGCTGGCGTTCGCCTTGCCCGCGATCGCGTTGTCGTTGTCCTCGATGCCCTGCTCGATGCGGTTGAGCTCGGCGGCAGAGATCGGCGTCCCGCCGGCCTCCAGGTTCTGCCACGTCTTCTGTGCGAACGCCACGGGTCACGCTCCTCGGTGTCGTCGGGGGAGGCGCACGAGCCGGTAGGCGCGCACGCAGAGGGTGATCAGCAGCGCCCAGCCGAGGAGGCAGACTGCGAGGAGCCCGCCCTCGGCCAGGCGCTGCGGGTGTGTCATCGGCGACGCTCCTGCGCGTGCTCGTCCTCGCACACCGACGCGGCGAGCGCCGAGGTGTAGTCGCCGGTGCACACCGAGCACCGCCACAACGTCTGCGTGACCTCGGCCGGTCGTTCGGGCTCGGCCATGGTCAGCCGTCGATCCAGGCGATGGTCGTTGCGCCGCCGTGGCCGTGGACGTCCATCGCGTCCTGGATCGACGGCCACACGACCGTCGACGACTTCGGGCCGCGCCACCGGATCACGGCAGAGCCGTCGGAGAACATGACGCCCTCCGCGACCGTGCCGATGCCGGAGACTCCGGAGACGTCTCGGGTGCGCTCGAGCGTGAAGCGACGCACGGCTCAGGCCTTCCAGCGCATCGCGTTGCCGCGGCGGTCGAAGCTGACCTTGCAGGGGCGGCAGATTCGCCACGGGCATGCGCGTCCCTTGCAGTGCCCCTTGTCGCCGGAGCCGCCGCACTTCGGGCAGGCGGTCACTGGCCGTCGCCGTACGTCGGTGTGTACCGCGAACCGAGGAGGAGAGGCGACAGGATCGGCCACCGCTCCTCGAGCTCGCGCGCGAGCGCGTAGTAGCCGGCCGAGGTCAGGCCACCGATCGCGGTGATGAGGACGAGCTGCAGGTCGGTGCCGATGGTGACGCCGAGGGAGAGCAGCCAGGACGCCGCGGTCGAGACGAGGAGCGGCACGGTCGTGCGGATGATCGCAGGCAGGAGGTTGCTGACCGACGGGCCGCCGTACGTGGGCGCGGTCGGAGTGCCCAGCAGCCACGACAGGGACGGGACGCGGGTGGTGAGCCAGCGTGCGGCCAGGTAGTAGCCGAGCGCTGCGACGCCGCCGAGCAGCGATGCGAGCGCGAGCTGCCCGGACGTCGACACGTCGATGCGGACCGCGGCGAGCAGGCCGACGAGCCACCCGACCGCGAGCGGCACGTAGGTGCGGATGAGGGAGGGGATCAGGTCGGACACGGGTCAGCCCTTCTTCTGGACGTTGGAGTTGCGCATCGGGATCCAGCGCTTGTTTCCGAACCGGGTGCGGTAGCGGCCGAACCAGACGCGGCGCTTCTCGTCCCAGTGCACGGCGGTGATGTTGACGGTCGCGCCGGCGCGCAGCGTCGACAGGACCTTCGCGTCGGCGTCGGGGCGGTCGCGGCGGTTGACCCGCTGCCGGGTCGTGTACTTGCCGAGCGCCGGGCGTGCGGGCTGCGCGGTCTCGGCCCTCGCCTGGTCGGCCAGCCACGGCACGAGCACGTCGCGGAACTGCTTGATCCGCTTCGGCCCCGGGCAGGACTTCGCGACCGGCGTCCACTTCCCGGGGGCGCCGAACAGGACGTGGTAGCCGACTCCGGAGCCGTCCCACGTCTTCGGCACCTGCAACGGGATGCCGTGCTGGCGGTGGGCCCACAGGATCGCCCGCTTGATCGTCGAGAGCTGCTTGGCGGTCCACTTCCCGCCGCCGAAGCCCTGCGTCTCGAAGGAGAGCGCGATCGGGTTCGCGAGGTAGTTCGCGTCGGCCTCGTAGTCGGTGTCGCGGTACTGCTCGAGCACGCCGTCGTTGCGGATGTGCCCGTGGGACTCGATGCCGTTGCCGCGCTGGTTGCGCGAGAACAGCCCGAACAGGCTGAACGCGTTCCCGGCGTCGACGTGGAGGATGAAGAGCCGGGGCTCGATGCGGGGGTCGTTCGGGCCGGGCTTGATCAGCTTGTTCAGCGCGAACGGGATGACGGCCATGACGGGTGCCTCCTGGGCATGACGAACACCCCGCGGTCGGCGGGGTGGTGGACGGGTTGGTCAGTCGACGGGAAGGTGCTTGCGGTCGTCGCGGCGCACGCGCCAGAGCACGTAGACCCGCGACCAGATCGCGACGGCGACTAGGCTGTAGCCGGTCACGCGCAGCGCCTCACGCCCCGGATAGTGGCGGCCGAGCCACAGGGTGAGGACGACCACCAGCGCGAAGACCACGAGAGCGCCGGCCATCGCCATCAGCGAGCGGCCGAACCAGGACCGCCACCACGGTTCGCGGGCGAACATCACGACGAACGCGACCGCGCCGACCGCGATCAGGAGGGACAGGACGTTGATGATGAGCGGATCGTTCATGCCCGTCCCTCTCGGATCTCGTAGAACAGCTCGGTGAGGTGGTTTCGCTCGCGGCGCCGGCGCGACCACTCGGCGATCTCGCGTACCTCGGCCTCGCGGGCCATCGCTGCCGCGAGGCGTTCGGCGGCGGCGTCGCGGAAGCGGCGCGCGGTCCGCACCGGCTCGTCGTCGGGCTTCGACCAGGGCCACTTCATGACAGCTCCTTGTGGGGCTGCTCGGCCGCCTCGATGCGGGCCCGCTGCAGCCGGCCGACCTCGAGCAGCTCGGTGTTCTGCGTCTGCGCCAGCGTGTGCGCGGCCTGCTCCTTGAAGAAGGCGTCGCGCCAGTACGCGGTCTCGCTGACCTGTGCGTCGTAGACGTGTCTCACGACGACCCAGCCCTTCATCAGTCCGAGGAAGACGAGGATGACGACGCCGACGAGTGGTCCGAACGTTGCGAGGGGCAGACCGTCGATCGTCATCAGCAGACCTCCGAGTCGGTCATGTGGGCAGCGCCCAGCGGTGAACCTTCTGCCCGGACAGGAGGTCGACGAAGGCGCGGGCCGGCGTGCCCAACGTCAGCGCGTTCGACTGCCCGGCGGCATCGATGGAGACGTCGGTCTCGGTGACCCGGAGCGTCATGCCGAGGTCGGCGACCCGGGCAACCTCACCCGACCGCAGCGCGGCAGGGGCGAGCATGTTGCCGGTGACGAGGTCCTTGACCCGACGGGCGATCGTGACGTTGCCGGCCTGGGCGACGGCGTTGGAGTTCGCCAGGATCGCCTGAGCCGCCTTGACAGCGTTCGCGGCCGACCCCAGCCCGTCGGGGAGAGTCGCCGACGGCGCCGAGCGCTGGCGGCCGTCGAGTCGGGCCAGGACGACCGGGTCGGTGGTGACGACGGTGGTGGACTGCTTGCGGCCCTTCGCGTCGATGTAGAAGACGGTCACGCGGTCGCACAGGTCGGACTCGGTGCCGGGGAACTCGATGCCGTCGTCGGACCACAGCTCGTAGCGGGGCTTGGTCGGCCAGGGCACGAACCGGAACTGGTGACCGGTGTCGCTGGTGCTTCCGCCGATCCACCACATCATGTCGGGCTCGAACTCGGCGAGGTCGTCGAGCACACGCGCTGCCGTGGCCCCGTCGGTGTACACCAGCTGGTCGATCTGGAACGTGGAGGCGGCGATCTCGGCGGCCGCGGCGTCGACCGCGAGGAGCCCGCGCCCGACGAGGTCGGCGACCACGTCGGAGGCGAGGACGTAGCGGTTGGTGTTCCCGTTGACGACCGCGCCCATGCGGTTCAACAGGAGGCCCTTGACGAGGGGGTTGTAGAACCCGCCCCATGCGTTCTCGCTGCCGACGTTGGTGGCGGGGCCCGTGCGCGACCAGATCAGGAACAGCGACGTCGGCGCGAACCCGAACGACGTGTTCGTCATCGACTGGGTCGCCGCGCCGGTGTTGGCGTTGCGGTCGTTGTTGTTGCCCACACCCGCGATGCGGAGCACGTAGTCGCCGCTCGTGAGACCCGCGCGCGACCCGAACGAGTAGGCGCCGAGGGTCTGCGCAGCGCCCTCGAGCGCCGTGTACTTCAGCCCCGCGAACTGGCCGGGCCCCACGGTCGTGCCCTGGTTGAACTGGATCACCGCGGCGTCGACACCGGTCTGCCCGGGCAGCGGCGAGACTCCGGCCGACGCCGACGACACCCGGCTCGCCGAGCCCGCGCCGTCCCACTCCTCCAGGTGCTCCTGCGAGGTGTCGATGAAGACCTGCAACCGGGAGACGTCCTCCCCGCGAGACACACCGCCCCGGAACGTGAGGTCGAACCCCTGGGCTCCGTCGTACGCCTTGCCGGGGTTGTCCGCGTACCCGGCTCCCCACAGCGGGTTCCCGTGATCGTCGGAGACCCAGGCCCGCGACATCGGCCCGAGGTCGGGGAACGCGTCGTAGCCGGCGTTGAGCCGGAACGTGCACTGCACCTCGCCGCCCGGGGCCTGCGTCGTGAAGCCCAGCTTCCCCTCGACCAGATGCGTGACGTCGCGGTCGACGGTGGGCGTCTTGAGGCGGACCGCGACACCGTCCAGCACCTCAGGCTCCCGTCGGCAGGTGGAGGTAGCGGGGTGTCACCTCGAGCTCGACCTCGCACGTGGCGGTGACGACGTCCGAGCCGGCGGTGGGGAACGTGCCGCGTGTGGCGGTCTGCGCGAGCAGGTAGAGGACGTTGTCGGCGCCCGGCCACACCCGTGGGAACCCGCCCCGCGCGATCGCGGGCGAGCCGGAAGCGATACCGGCGGAGGACTCCTGCCACGTCGTGCGCTCGTCGCCGTCGAGGACCGCCGCGATGCCCGACGTGCCGACCGCCGGCGCGGCGCCGGCGCGGAACTCGAGCGTGCTCGCCCCAGATGCCGCGATCCGCGCGGAGGACACCGGGATGAGGACCAGCGCGTCGAGGCGGCCCTGGCCGGTGCCGACCGGCTTGGTCACCCCGAGCGTGAGCGAGAACTCCGCCGCACCGCCGCTCAGCCGCTTGGCGTCCGTGCCCGGTGGCAGCGTCACCTCGCCGAGGTCGACGTACGACGCCAGGAAGGATGCACCCCCGCCGGTGGCGTCGAAGATCCCCATCGCCGGGTCGGTCAGCCGCGTCGACCCGGACGCAAGCGAGACCGCCAACGTCAGCGGCGCGGTGACGTCCTTCGCCATCCGCACGTACGCCCGGTACCTGCCCGGCGCGACGGTGACGGTGCGGGTCAGCGCTGCTGCTCCGGTGGTCTCCCGGTACTGGCCGGAGACCATCGCCGCGGAGGGAGTGGAAGTGGCCGCGCCGGCCCCGCTCCACGCATCGTCGATCGGGATCACCGCCGCGTCGGCGGCCACGGCGTCGGTGAACGCCGTCACCAGCACGGCCACGTCGTTGTGCGTCCACCCGATCGAAGGCAGCAGCCGCATCTTCAGCGGTGCCGGAGCGTCACCCGGGATCGGCGGGAGCGCCACCCGGGCGGGCAGCTGGCCGGTGGGGACCACCGGCCCCGACGGGGACAGGTTCGGCGTGCCCGACCAGCCCCAGCCCACGCCGGACCCGTCGCCGTAGTCCTGGTTGACGGGCCCGAACCGGAACGCGTCCACGTACACCGGATCCGCCCACGCCGCGTTCGTCTTCGCGATCGAGATCTGCGCCGACGTCGCCGTCGCCGGCGGGGTCGCGTTCATCGACGCGAACCCGGTCGACGGGGTCGGCGAGAACGTCTCCGGGGCGGTGACGGTCGATCCGACCTGCACGCCTCCGGCGTTGTAGAACCGGACCTGCAGCCGCAGCTGCATCGTGGTCGTCGCCCCTGGCGCGCCGGGCCAGCGGTGATAGACCCCGTACTTCTGCGGGACACCGATGTCGGCGGGATCGACCGGGCACCGGTTCGCCGCCGTCTGCCGCAGCTCGCCGAGCCCCGTGATGAGGTTGAGGTTCCACCGCCCCGTCCACGACCCGACGACAGCCTGCCCGGTGACGCGCGACAGCGAGCCGACGGTGACCTCCCACCCGGTCGTCGCGGCCTCGAACGACGGGTTCGGCACCTTGTTGCGGACCACGACGGTGGACGGGTTGAGCGGGTTGTTCGCCAGCTCGTACGGGCCCATCGTGACCGGCTCCCCGTACACGAACGGGTCCGAGACCAAGGTGACGTCGACGGCGACGTAGGAGCGGTCGAGCGTCTCGCCGGTCTCCTCGTCGACGCGGACCTCCTCCCACGACAGCGCGTCCGGTGACGACTGCCACGCGTGGACCCACATCGGGTCCGAGGACGCCGTCGCCTGGAACAGCCACACCGTCTCCGCGCGCATCAGCTCTCGCGAGAGAGCCTGCAGGGCGCCGGCAGCCGAGGCCAGGTCGCCGTCGATGAACGCCCGGAACGTCACCTCGCGCTCGCGGTAGGTCACGCCGACCGCTCGCGGTGCGGCGTCGTACGCCGGCGCGCCGAGGGTGAAGTCGTCGTGACCGGTCCAGAACGGCTCCCGATCGTTGAGGTCGAGGCGAGCGGTGAACTCGCCGACGGCCTCGACGGACCGCAGGATCGGGTAGTCCGTCACCCTCGTCGCCCCCTCGCCTTGATCGCCACGTCCTTCATGCCCGCACGGGTGCCCTTCTCCGATCCGCGCTCCGTGCTCTTCTCGAACCGGTCAGGGAGCTTGTCCATCCGCTTCTCGAACCGCTCCTGCGCCCGTTCCTGGCGCGCGACGGTGCGCTCGAGGGTGGCGATCGCGCGGCCGAACTGGGCGTCGCCGGCGAACTTGGCTGCGTTGCCGATCGCGGCCTGCGCGCCGCGGTAGCGGACCTCTTCCCGCTCGATCTGCGCCGCCGAGAGGCCCGCGAACTCCTGGACGAGGGCGAGGTTCCCCGAGGCGGCGAGGTCGCGGAACAGGTTCCCGTCGAGGCCCCGCTTCCGCGCCTGCTGTAGCGCACGGTTGAAGGCGTTCGCGTCGTTGCGGTCGGCGTCGGTCTGGTTGCGGAAGTCGGCCAGTCCGCCCTCGAACGGGTCGTGGGTCAGGTTCGAGGTGACGTCGCTCATCAGGTCCGCGCGGCGGCTGTTGACCGCCTCGAGCCGCTCGCGGTTCTTGTCCAGCGCCTTGGCGTTGGCCACCAGCCGGTCACCGAGACGGTCGGCCGCCTTGTACAGGTCCGAGCCGCGGCCGAACGCTTCCTTGAAGCCGGCCAGGACCTCGTCGACCTCCGACCGCACCGCGCTGCGGTCCATCGTCGGCCGGATGTTGAACTGCCGCAGCAGCCGGACAAGGTTGATGTCGTCGTCGGGGTCCTTGTTCGTGTTCAGACCGCCGCTCGCGTACGCCTCCAGCGTGCCAAGACGTCGACCCGTCTCTCGCCAGATGTCGATCGAGCGGTCCCGCTTCGACGCCGCGAGCGGGATGTACGCCTCGCCGCCGGTCTCCGGCTCCGCCCACACCCGCCACGCGCCGGCCGGCGCGATCTGCGCGATGTGGTTCTCGCGCATGCCGCCGTTCGCGTAGTAGTCCGTAACCGACCCGTCGGCGTTCGACGTGTGCCCACCGCCGCCACCGACGCCGCTGCGGCGGACGACGACCGTCGACGTGACTGTCTGCGGGATGCTCGCCAGCTCGCTCTGCACCGTGCGGATCGTCGGCGACGCGTTGTCCACCGCCGTGAGGATCGTCCGCACCTGACGCGGGGTCAGCCCATACTGCTTCGCGAGGTCCTGGAGCTTCTTCTTCGTCGGGCTCGCACCAGCCTCGGAGACGAGGGTCTTCACCTGCTTGGGGGTCAGGCTGTACTGCTTCGCCAGGTCCCGGATCTTCGCGCGCGTCGGGTCGACACCACGCGCCTCGACCTGGGTCCGCACCAGCTCGGGGATGTTGAACATCTCGTTGACGAGCTCGCGGATCTTCGGGCCCGGGATGCCGGATGCCTTGCCGATGTCGATCAGCCGGTCACGCGAGCGCTCGAGCGACCGGGTCAGCTTCTCGACGTTCCCGTCCTCGGCGAATCCCTTCGTGGCCGCGTCGATGGTGAGCTTCGCCTGCTCCTGGATCGCGATCTGCGACCGCAGCCCCTTCTTCGTGTTCCGGTCCCACGCACCGCCGGTCTCATCGAGGGTGTCGATGAGGCCCTGCCAGCCCTCCTTCATCGCCAGCGCGGCCTTGTCGGCCTCCAGCGACGGGTCGATCACGGCGTACAGGGCGTCAGCGAGGCCGAGCGCCTGATCGGTCGCCGTCGAAGCGGAGTCGCCGAGCTCGTCGAACGCGGTCGCGGTGTTCTGGGCGGCGATGTCGGCGACGTCCTGCGCCTTCGCCATCTCGGTGACCTCGCCGATGAACCGGCCCAAGCCGATCCCGGCGATTGCCTTGTCGGTCTTGTCGGCCCACTCCTCGACATCGGAGGAGCCGAACCAGTCCTCGTAGGTGTTCTTGAGGCTGGTGACCGCCGTGTCGGCGTCGAGCCAGAAGTCCTTGTCGAGGATCCCGGCCTCGGCCTTCTTGGTGAAGTCGGCGAGGGCCTTCTCGGTTTGCTCGATCGCGTCCTTCTGCGCGGCGAGTGGGGTGTCTGACGTGACTCGGCTGAGTCGTTCGAGCGATGCCTCGAGGTCAGTGTTCGCCGACGTGAGGTCCATCGTGGCGCCGATGGTGGCGCCGATGGCGGCACCCCACGGCCCCGCCATGAGGCCAAGCGCGCCGTACATGGCGGTGTTGGACACACCGAGCTTGTCGTCTAGATCCGTGAGCGAGAGCGCGAGGACCCCCACACCGGCGCCGGCGGCGCGGAACCCCGCTCCAGCGGCGGCGCCGTTCTTCCCGCCGCCACCGATGAGGTTCAGCAGCGCTGACCCCTGCGCGGCGTTGTAGAGAGCGACGGCGCGGGAGACGGCAGAGAGGCCCGCCGCGACCCCGATGAGCACGGGCCCGGCGGGCGAGTCGGCGACAGCGGCGATCGTGTCAGCGATCGCCTTGATGACTGGCAGGGTGGCCTCGCCGACGGGCGCGGCGGCCTCGACGAGCTGCAGGAGCGCGTTCCCGACGGAGCCAAGCGTGTCTAGCGCCTTCGGCGAGACCCGCTGGACGTAGTCGAGGAACTCCTCGAACCCTTCGGTCTCCGACACGCTGTCGGTCCACTCGCGAAAGTCGCGGGCCGCGTCGCGGAGGCCACCGGAGAAGTCGTCCGACAGCGGGTCGACAGCCATCATCAGGTTCGCCAGACCCTCGGTTACGTCGCCGAGGGCATACCCCATGTCGGTGAGCGTGGGGCGGGCCTGGGTGCGGATGTAGTCGAAGAACGCGGTCCAGCGGTCAGACGCCAGCGACTCCCCGCCCTCCCGGGCCAGGTCGCCCATCGTGTCTGAGATCTCGGCGATGATCGCCTGCACCTCGGGACCGCGGGTCATCAGCGCCGTGATGCCGTCCTCGAGGCCGGGGAAGAGGCCTGCCTGGGCGGTGTCCTGGAGCGCCTGCATGTCGGGGCGGATGTCCTGGAGGAACCGCGCGAAGTCCTGCCCGGCCGGCCCGAGCTTCGACATGGCCTCGTTGAGCTTCTCGAGGTTCGCCGCGCTCGGCTCCAGCTCGTACTCGTTCAGCGCTGTCAGCGCGTCGCCGACGCCGGAGAACGCGAGGACGGCGACGCCCGCAGCGCCAGCGGCGGCGGACAGGTGGGTCGTGAGGCCAGCGAGCGCGGGGATTGCCGCGGCACCGATCGGAACTAGCGCGGGTCCGAGCGCGAGCGCGGTCTGCACCAGGTTCGACATCCGATCCGACGACGCGTCGAGGTCGCCGGCGAACGCGCGGGTCTTCGCCGAAGCACCTGCGAGCGCCCGATCGAAGTCGGAGGTGTTCGCCCGGAGCCGGACCAGGACGGAGCGATCACTCAAGGACGTCCTCCTCCTGGTGTGGTGTGGCGATGAAGACCCGGCCGTCGGACGGCCTCACCTGCCCTGGTGGGGCGTCCTTGTCGGCGTCCTTGGCGTCGTGGACGGCGTGCCAGTCACGGCGGACAAGCTCGGCGGAGACACACGCGAGGCACCGGTAGTGCCGGACGTCGTAGATTCGGCCGTCCGGCCACGCCACTGGCGACGGAGTCTCCTCGAGCTCGACGAGGGAGTCGGTGTTGCCGCACGAAGAGCAGCGGCGAGCCTCGTCGGCGACGAGCGCGAGTGCCCTCTGTTGGGTCAGGTCGTCCCACTCGGGCTCGCGCGTTACGCGAGTCGTTCCGGTGAGCCGTCCGTCGGCGTCGAAGTGCTCGTGGAGCTCGACTGGCTCCCACCCGTCGAAGCGTCGGGGGCTGACCCCGAATCGCTCTGCCGCCCGGAGCCGGCTTCTCTCGCGTTGTGAAGCGCGGAGACGAGCGACACTTTTGGGAGATCGTCGTCCTGCATGTTCACGGCGTACGCGGCACGCGTGAGCTTCAGCCACTGGACGCGCGTAGGGTCGCCGATCGTGTCGAGGATGCGCTGCCCCTCGTTGAGCAGGTCCAGCACCTCGCGGCGGTCGTGGCCGTCCGGGGGCGGGACGAGGCAGGCGAGCAGCAGCGCACCGGGGAACGTGTCGGTGTTGACACCTCGCGCGGCGTCGGCCTTGTCGTCGTCCCGCGGTGGGTGCTGCGCCGCCAGCTCGACCCACTGGGTGTTGGTGAGCGCGAAGAGCGTGACCTTCTCGGCGGTCTCGTCCGCCTCAGCACGCAGGTCGTCGTGCTCCTGCGCGAGGGCAGCAGCATCCGACTCGTCGGAGAGCCGCCTCGGGGTCTCGTTCTCGGCCTCGAACGCGGCGGCGACCCTGCCGCCAAGATCGGCCAGCCTCTGCTCGTAGTCGCCCTGGTAGAGGGTCACAACGGTGCGGCGGCGCTGCAGCGGCATGGGGTCTCCTTGGCTCGGATGGCTCGGTGGCTCGGATGGAGGTTGAGGGCGGCGGGTCCGAGCCAGGCCCGCCGCCCTCGATCAGGGGATCCGCGTCAGGCCGCGATGACGGCGTCGAGCTCGGGCTCGACGATCGGGTAGGCCATCTGCTGGATCTCGAACTCGGCCTGGGCGTCGTCGCCCGACCGGGTGCGGATCTGCTTGCCGAGGCGGACCTTCCACACCTCCGCGCGCTGGGTGGCGGCGTACGCGACACCGCGCGCGGCGAGGCCCTTGCGGACGATGAGGTAGACCTCGAGGCCCTCCTCGAGCGTCGCCTTCGCCTTGTTGTTGTCGGTCGTGTCGGCCTCCTGCGGGTCGTACACGTACCGGAGCTCGATGGCCTGGAACTCGGCGTCGCCCTCCTGCGGCAGGAGGGTGGTCGTGCACAGCCGCGGGGGAGCGGTGCCGGAGTTGAGGTTCACCGCTGCGTTGAAGTCGCGGAGGAAGCACGACACGTCGACCGACGTGACGGCGTTGATCTCGGTCGCGAGCTTCGGCGCGGCGACGTCGGCGACGGACAGGACCGCCTTGACCTTGACGTTGCCCTTGTACCTGGTCGCCTCGGGGTAGATGACGCTCATGACTGGCCCTCCTCGGGCTTCGACCCGGCGGTGTCGTCGGGGTTGGGGGTGGTGGCCGCTGCGCCGCCCTTGGGGACGCGAGGCTTGATGGGCCGCCCGTTCTTGCGGCGGGCGCTGAGGGGCCGACCGTTCGCGTCGGTGGCCGGGACGTCGACGACCTCCAGGCCGTTCGACTTGGCGAGCGCAGCCGACACCGTCACGACGACGTCGCTGTCCTCGCCCTGCAAGACGGAGACGAACTCGGGCATGGAGACTCCCTGCATTCCGGGTGTGCGTGACCCGCCCGGCCGGTACGGTCGGCGGATGGACGTTCGGATCGGCGCGCTCGCGTTCGTGGGGCTGCTCATCGCTGCGGCGGTGGTGACGCTGATGCCCGCGTCGGCCGGCATGATCGACTGCGGTCGGTGGTGGGCAGACGGTCCCAGTGGCGCGGTCGGCGAGGCAGTCTGCGACGGCCCGCGCCAGACCCGCATGTGGTGGTCCCTCGGGCTGCTCGTCGCGGCGTTCGTTGTCCCGCGCGCGATCACGTTCGTCGCCGGACGCGGACGGGAGCGCCAGCCGTTCTAGAGCGAGATCTCGTACCGGTCGCCGAGGTAGAAGATGCGACCGCCGCCCGGCCGGGTGTAGGTGTCGTCCGCGCGGGGCGCTACGTCGGCGTCCAGCAGCGTCAGCGGGCCGGCCTTCGGCCCCACCGTGGCGAGCGTGACACCATCGAGCCGTGCGCGGGTCTGCTCGACCACCCACAGCACCTGCTCGACGCTCTCGCCGACGTTGCCGACGGTGAACGGCACCACGGCGGGTCGGGGTCCCGCGCACAGGCGCTCGTTGGGGTTCGGGTCGCCGGCGCCGACGTACACGACGGCGTACGGCAGGTCGGCGAGGATCACCTTCTCGGCCTCGTCGACCTTCACTTCGCCGTCCCACACGCCCGCGAGACCGGCCGGCGCGAGGAGCGCGAGCACGCCTTCACGTACGGCGTTGCTCACGACGCGTCCGTTCCGAGCACCGAGTCCTCGGCTGCGTCGCCGAGCTTCTCGACGATGATCGGCGTCTCGCGGCGCAGCGCTGCGGTGTGATCCATGACCGGGGCGCTCCGGGGGGTTCCGAACGCGGCGATCGCCGCCAGGTTGCCCTGCCCCTCCTTGTCGAAGCCGATCTCGTAGTCGAACTGGCCGAGCTTGTCGTACGAGACGGGCATCGGGAGCCCGGAGAGGAAGTTGTGCCCGCGGGCGTCGTCGCGCATCCCGCGCTTGATCTTGTTCGCGCCCACGTACAGGACCTGACCGGCGCGGGTGCGCAGCCGCCCTTCGGCGCGGGACAGGTCGACAGCGAGCCGGTCGACCTCGGAGGTGTCGAACTCGATGGTCATCCGCTCACCTCCGTCAGCTGGAACCGGCGCGTGGTCGCGTGGGTCTTGCCCGTCCGCTGGGTGACCGTCGGCGCGCGTCCCACGAGAGCGGGGTCGTGGCGGCACGTGTCGATGTGCACGACGTCGTTGACGGCGACCGCCGCCGACGAGCCGGCGGTGATGGCGGGGTGTGCAGCGACGGGGAGCTGGAGCTCGGCGACGAGCTGCACGACCTGCCGTTCACCGGCCCTGGCGACGTTTGCGACCACCGACCGCACCTGGATCCGGCACGGTCCCGCGTACACGGTGACCCGCGGCGGGTCGAGGTAGCGCCCGGTGCCGTGGTCGAACGGGCGTGGCCCGGTGCCGGGCCGGGTGATCGTGCACGTGTCGTCGAGGGTGGACTCCGCGACGTCGCGTAGCTCGCCGACCTCGGCGTCGGAGAGCATCACGGCCTCGCCACGCCGAGGCGGATCGTGCCCGCCCGCCGCCGCGGCCGGCCGCTGAGGATGTCGACGATCTCGTCGCGCTCCTCGTCGGTGAGGTAGACGCCGAGGTCCTCTCCGGCGCCTTCACGGCGGACGGTCCTGCTTGTGTCGTCGAACGCTGTCGTGACCGAGGTGTAGCCGTCGGCGTCCCTCAGCCCCCGCGCGGCGACCTCGAGGGTGATCGCACGGATCCGCACCGGGACGGGGAAGATTTCGCCGGTGACCTCGGAGACGATCCCGTTCGCCAGCTCCACGTAGAGCGTTGTGGTCGCGGAGTCGGGGACGACGTTGCGGCCCGGGAGGTAGGCGGCGAGGTCGTCACCGGTGATGATGTCGGCCATCTCGCCGCCTACCTTCCTGGGTCAGTCGTCCGAGGACGTGTCGTCGCCGGTGTCGTCCGAGCCCGCCGTGCGGGCGTCGTCGGCGACCAGGGCGCCGACGAGGGCGTCCTTGTTGGTCCCCTCGACGACGATCTGGTCGCCCTCCTCGCGGTCGGCGTTGCGCAGGTCGATCTCCTCCTGCAGCTTCGCCTTCGTGAGGCTGGCGTACCCCGGCTCGTCGTCGGAGTCGAAGCCGGGCACGACACCGTCGACCCACGCCTTCGGGTTCGTGATCTGCTCGGCGTACTCCCGGGGCGGCACGTCGCCGGCCGCGAACACGCGGTCGCCGACCTGCACGTACGTTGCGAGCTTCGGCGCGCCCATCAGAGCACGTCCGCCACGAACGAGAGGTCCGCGTTGGCGAGGACCGGCATGCCGATCGCGTCGCCGTAGACCTCGGCGATCATCGGGGGCTTCTCGTTGCGGAAGACACCGGCGACGACGCCCGGCTGCTCCGAGTCCTCGATGCCCCAGTCGGCCTCGACCGACGAGAGGGTGCGCCCGAGGAACGTCGCCCCGAGCTCGGTGTCCTCCCACGCGTCGGTCTCGACCGGCGCCGGGAGCAGGAGGAACCGGTCGTCGGAGAGGACCTTGGTCTTCGCCCCAGCGATCTGCACGTTGCGGTTGTACGTGTAGATCGGCGGCAGGCCGTTCTCCTCCATGAGCCGGTTGACGTCGGCGACCGTCGCCGGCCGCGACACCCCGTTGAGGAGGCCGTTGGCGAACTGCGAGAGCTTCGCCATCGCCCGCAGCACACGGGTCGAGGTGACGATCGAGCCCGGCTGCTCGCCGTTCGCGGCCTCGTACGTGTCGCACCAGCCCTGGATCTGCCCGAGGGCGTCAGTCCCGACGACCGACCACAGTGCCGGAGCGGTGACCGTGTGACCGGCCGACCGCCCGAAGTCGTCGTCCATGAAGCCGGGCACGGTGGCCCGGCCCGTCTGGAGGACGACGCCGCGCTGCCACTCCAGCGCGTCGGCGATCGCCCGGACGACGATGTCGGTCGTCTTGCGGATCGTGACGAGCACCGCGTCGTCGGACTGGTTGGCGTTCAGAGCCCGGAGCTGGTTGTACTCCGAGACCGGGATGAACCGGCCAAGAGCGGGCAGCTCGAGCGTGACGCGCTTGCCGGACGGCCCCTTGCCGGCCTTCGGCTCGGCGTCGTAGGCGCGGAAGTCCGCGACGTCGATGAGGCCGGTCGAGCCGGCGACGAACCGCGCGACGATGTCGGGGACGGTCCGGTTCGGTAGCCAGCGCGCCAGGGTGCCCTTGCGCGCCTCGTAGTCGGCCAGGCTCGCCCGCGCGTACCCCGTGAGGGTGGCGGGGTCGATGATGTCTGTCCACAGAGCCATGTTTCAGACCCCTCTCAGATGAAGACGAACGTCGTGGCGGCCGACTTGGCGGCAGCCGTGGGCGGGGTGAACGAGACCGGCAGCTTCGCCGAGACGACGCGGCCGTGGTCGATGACCGGCACCGCGAAGTCGTTCGTGCCGACGACCGGCTGGTCGGTCAGCACGAAGCCCGCGAGCACGCCGGCGCCGGTGACGGTGCCCTCCGTCGCGTCGTACGGGACGAGGACGCCGCCGACCTTCGCGACGGGGAGGCCGGACGGGATGTACCCGTTGGGGTAGTGCGTGCCGGCGGTGAAGGCGCTGATGTCCAGCAGCTCGGTGCGGGCATTCGCGATGCCGTGGTTCGAGCCCAGCCAGGACAGGTCACCAGCGCCGATGGTCTCGGTCTTGAGACGAGGCATGATTCCTCCTAGGAACCGTTGGTGGTGGTGGTCTTGCGGCGCGAGTCCTCGAACATCTGACGGCCTGCCGCGACGCCGGAGGCTCCTGCGCCTCCGCCGCGGCGACCGCCGCCGAAGTCGTACTCGCGCTTGCCCTTGTCCTTGTCGGCTGGGGCGATCGTCTTGACGAGCGCGGCCACCTTGTCGGTGTCCACGTCGCCGCTCTCGGTGACGAGCTTCGAGAGGTCGATGGTGTCGATGAGCGCCTCGCGGCTGTTGCTGTCGAGGTGCTCCAGGCGCGCCTCGAGCGCGGCGCGGGCGAGCCGAGGGGCGGCCTCGGCTCGGGCCTCCTTGCGGCCCTGCTCCTTCGCGTCCTCGATCGCCTTGTCGGCGTCGGAGAGCTGCCCGCGCTTCAGGGTCGCGAGCTCGGAGAGGTCGGTGACGACCTCGTCCGGGTTCTTCTTCCCGGTCTTGGTCTGCCACTCCTTCGAGCGGCCCTCGTGCTTGCGGGCCTGGTGCTTCCAGTAGGCCGCCTGCTCCTCGGGCTTCATGTCGTCGACCGGGGTGTCCTTGGGGAACCCGAGGTCGTCTCCGCCCTTGTCGTCGTCGCCGCCCTTGTCGTCCGTGTCGCCCTTGTCGTCGTTCGACGGGTCGCCGCCCATGATCGGGAACCGTGCGCGACCGCGCTTGTCGACGTAGAGAGCGCGCAGCGGTTGGCCGGTGAGTGGGTGGACGAGGGTCGGGTGGAGGGGCAGGGTGATCGGCTCGAGCATGTTGACTCCCATGTCGGGGTTGGTGCCCGGCTGCCCATGGCGGGCGTGCCGGGCGGGGGATCAGGCGGCCGACTCGGTGATGCGTCGAAGTCGGGCGACGAGGTTGCGCTGGTAGGCCAGCGGGCCGGAGACGTCCTCTCCGGCGGCTGCCCGCTGCTCGAGGGTGTCGAGCACGGGGAGGAGCTTGTCGAGCATCCGGGCGGCACGGTCGGGGTCGTCCTCGAGCGCGACCTCGGTCGGGCCACGGAAGGCGTCGCCCGCCTTGGTGAGGACGGGGCCGAACTCGCCGTGCTCGTTGACGGTGTACCGGGTCTTGCGGAGGTCGTCCGCGGCCGTGGAGCCAGCGTCGGCGTACAGCCGCTCCAGGTCCTCACGGTTCAGGGACAGCCCTGGGTCGTCGTCGCCGACGATCGGCAGGGTGGTGCACTGGCACGACGGCGGGTGGATCGGCATCAGGTCGCCGCGGCGGTAGATCCGGTCCGACGCCGCGATGCATAGCCCGCAGGTGCCGGTCTCCGACAGCTCGGGGCGGATGACCCGCCGGTAGCGGGCGACGTCGAGGCCCCGCATCGTCTCGACCTGCGTGGAGCGTCCGACGAGGAGGATGTCGCTGGTGACGAGCCCGCCGGCGCGCAGCACGGCCGCCTGCCGCGCCTGGTCCTCGGTCTTCCCGACCGCGATCGCGCGCCGGTACGCCTCGGCCGGGCGGGTGTGCACGAGCGACAGGTCGACGCCGTTGCGGACCGGCGGGAGGTCGATGCTCGGGATCTGCACCGACGTCCCCCGCAGGGCGGCGATGACGTTCGCGACGTACTGCCCGTACAGCCCCTGCGTGGCGTCCTGCGCCGCCTGGGAGAGGTTCGCGACCTCGGCGGCGAGCGCGGCGACCAGCGCGGTGGAGTACCAGTCTTGGAACTGCTCCCACAACGTCTGCGCTCGCCCTGCGGCGGTCGCCTTCAGCTGGGCGGCGGCGTACGACGAGGACGCGACCCAGGTGGTGATCTCGGCCTCGGTCGAGGTGTCCATCAGCTCGCCGGTGGCGGCGGGGTGGGCTGCTGGAACAGCAGGTCGCGACCGCGGAGGGTGCGGAGGTTCTGGACCTCGGCCGGCGGGTACTGCCAGATGTCGGTCCAGATGGACTCGGTCGGCAGCGTGCCCGTGGCCTTCGCTGAGGCGTCGGCCTTCTCCGTCAGCGAGAACCTCTGCAGCGGCCCCCAGATCGGTTCGATCTGCGACCGGTCGGCACGCTTCTTGTCCTCGGGCTCGTCGCTGAAGGCGAACATCAGCTCCATCACCCCCGCCCAGGGCGACGCGACGCGGTCGCGTCGGTCCTCGACCTTGAAGGTGTGCTCCTCGCGGAGCAGCGCGGCGCCTTCGGCCGACCCCGAGGCGGCGTCGGGGGTGATGGTGTGGAGCATCGTCGAGGTCGTCGCGGCGAGCCGCTCGAGGTCGTGCTTGACGGCGTTCGTCACCTGGGAGATGTCGGCCGGGGACGACTCCCAGAACTCGGCGTCGGCCGGGACCTGCCACAGCGCGTCCGGGGCGGAGACGAACACGTCGGTGTAGTCGACCTCGTTGCCCTGCTCGTCGGTCTCGGGCAGACCCTTGATCGCACGCTGGCGGTGGGCCTGGATCTTGATCAGCCACCACTCGGACGCGACCTTGTCGTTGATCCGGTCGAGGGTCGGCAGGTGACCTTCGTACTCGCCACGGCCGAACCGGTTCCGGAAGTGCACGATCGCGAGCCGGCCGTCGGGGACGTCCTGAGACATCTCCTCGTCCCAGTACCACCGCTCCGACATCGACCACATGCCGCCGTCGGTGATCGACGTCCGGCCCGGCTTGCGTGCGACGAGGACCTTGCCCGGCAGGTGCAGGTAGGCGACGTCCTCGGTGTCCCACTCGTCGCGGAACATCTTCAGCCCCGCGAGGCTCTCGCCTGTCGCAGGATCGTCGTGGGTGATCGTCTGGAGGGCGTCCTCGGCGGTCATCAGCGGGTACGGCCGCGCGCTCGACGGCGGAGTGACGATCGCGTACGCGTCGGCGTGCGCGAGGAAGCACTCGTGGACCTCGCGGATCTTCACCGACATGCCGTTGAGCCGCATCAGCTCGCGGGCGCGCTGGTCGCCCATCTCGTCGTCCGCGGCCGCCGTACGGAAGTCGCGCAGGTTCATCCGGTTCGCCGTCGACGAGATCAGGAGGTCGGCGGCGTTGAGCGAGCCCTTGCGGATGAACTCGCGCACGTGGGCCTTCCACTCGTTCGCGACCCGGTCGAGCGGCGGCTCGCCCCGCAGGTAGTCGTCGAGGCGCTGCACTCCAGGCCGGATCCGAAGCGGCTTCGTGTTCCGCTGGTGCCAGACCTTGCTGCCCTGCCGGCCGACGCGGCGGTCGTGCAGCTGAGTCGCGAGTCGCTTGAAGATCCGACCCGCGGGGGTCTCGACGTCCATCACGAGGCCTCCCCTCGGGTCAGCGGAGCCGCTTCACGGTTCCTCGACGGCGCCTCGGCTTGGCGCCCTGCTTGATGGCCTCCAGCCGCGCCTCCCAGGAGAGGATCGCGGCCATCTGCGCGTCGAACTTCCGGTCGGTGTGGAGCTTGCGGAGGATGAACAGCTGGCGGCCGCGCTGGTGCTCGTCGGAGTCCTCGGCGTCGTCCCAGAGGTTCACGTCCTTGCGGCCGGCGTTGCCCATGTGCTCGGCGAACTTCTCCTCGAGCGGGTCGCCGGCGACGAAGGTCACCGCGCCGGTGTCCATCGCCTCGCCGTAGTTCCGCACGGCGTACGCCATCGCCTTGATGCGGTTGGTCCACCACTCCTCGACGCAGTCCCACGTGCCGGCCCACGAGCCGACGGTCTCGGTCCAGTGCGGCGGGTCGGCGTTGAAGCGCCACACCTCGAGGTCAGTCATCAGCTTCGTGACGGACTCGGTGACCTCGGCTTCGTCGATCTCCCAGGGCTCCAGCTCGCCGGTCTCGGGGTCGAGGTTGTAGTCCTCGCGCTCCCACAGCGACCAGAGCTTCTGCCGACCGGATTCGACGTGCGTGATGACGATGCCAGTCGAGTCACGGAACCGGGCGCCGTCGAACCCTGCGGTGACGAACGCGTTCCGCTTGAACGGGTCTTCGTCGACGAGGAGGGTGAGCCGCTTCTTCGGGTCGAACGCCTGCTCATCGGACCGGGTCCACCGGTTCAGCCACACCCGCTCGAGGTACTTCTTGTCGGCCTTCGGGCGGTCCCACTGCTTCGCGATCGACCGGAACTGGCCCGGCCCGTACTCGCCGACCGGGCCGGTGGCCTCCGCGACGGCGGCGATCCGCTGGTCCAGGTCGTTCATGTCGTAGCCGGGACCGGCCTCGCGGTGGAAGTAGAACAGCTGCGGCTCGTCGATCTCGCCCTTGTCGATCGCCTTCGCCTCAGCGTGGACGCCCTCGGCGACCGATCCCTGACCGGGCTCGCCGGCGGTGCCGACGTACAGCCCCCACGGGTCCTCCAAGACCCGCTTCTCGAGGTTCGCGACCATGGTCTCGTGTGCGGCGACCTGCCGGGGCAGGTGGAGCCGGTGCGGCTCGTCGAAGCCCTGGAATGTCGTACGCGCGCCGTCGCGGGCGCCGGGGGAGTTCGCCAGCGGCACGGCCTTGCCGTCCGCACGTCCACGCTCGTCGAGGCGGACGATCCGCTCCTGCGTGGCGTCGAAGAGGTCCGCGTCTGGGCCCTCGGTGACCATCATGTAGAGCGCGCCGAACGCGAGCTCCTCGACCTGCTCGACCGTCACCGCCAGCAGGGGGATGTACGGGTCGACCACCGGCCGCCCGACCGGCTGCCCGTACGCGTCGAACCCGTCGCACCGGACCGGGCCTTCGGGGTGGAGCTCGCCCTGCGTCACCCACGCCATCAGCTCGGTCTTCGCGAGGCCCTTCCGGACCGACACTCCGACCCGCTTGAACCGCCGCCGACCCGCGAACTCGTGACCCTGCGGGAACACCTCGTAGGCGGCGTAGATGATCGCGCGCTTGTCGTCGTCCAGCACGGCCGGCTGGCCCTTCAACGACCCCGGCCCGAAGACCATCCGCTCCTCGATGAGGTCACACACCTGCGGCCCCAACGTCGGCCACGGCTCATCAGGGTCCCACCGGGGGACGATGAGCGTCGCCACGTCAGCTCACGACGTGCAGCGCAGCCCTCGGGTCAGGACGGTCCGACGCCGCCGGCGCCTTCTTCTGCGCGCGCCGCTTCCGACGCTCGTCGCCCTTCTCCTCGGCCGCGTCGCCCTGCTCGACCTCCTGGCGGAGCTTGTGCAACGCGAGCGGGTTCAGCCCGAGCCGGTCGGACCACATCCGCGCTTCCTTCGTGGCGTCGAGGTTCCCGCCCTCGGCCTTCACCGACCAGCGCACGAACATCGCCACGGCACGGAACGCGTGTGTCCGCTCCCACTCGACCGCCTGCGGAGTGGCCCACAGCTCCCGCCACACCTCGAGCTCGGCCTCGGCCTGACCCTCGATCTGCGACTGCAGCGTCTCGGCCTTGACCTCGGCGGCCTCCAGGTCCTTCGTCAGTCGTCGACGCTTCCGTCCGTCGGTCTCCTGGTCGAGGGCGACCTCGATCCGCTCGACCATCGACACCGCGACCCGGTGCTCGACGATCAGCGCGTTGTCCGGCTTCAGCGGCCACGGTGGCGCGTCGCCCTCGCGGCCCTTCGACGGCAGGGTGACGAACCCCGACTTCGGGTCATTGCGCCGCGCTCGTACGGACGGGTGCTTCGGTGCAGGTCCGGGCACGGCGGTACCTCCCATGTCGGGATCGGGGTGCCCCTGTCGGGCGAGAAAGTGCAGGTTTCGCGACCCCTCCCGGAACCCGTACGCGCCCTTTTCAGCAGACCCCGGCGGTACTCCGGGTGGGGCCGGGGGAGGGGTCCCCGCCCACCCCTTATGTCCGATTCGACCGGGTCACGCGTCTGGTTGGCCGGCGATCTCGTTGCAGCGCTTGTGGGCTTGGACGATGGGTCCGGCCTTGTCGCGCGTGGTGTGGTGGGCGGCGAAGGAGTGGGGGTGTGGTGCTCGGAGGGTGTAGTCGATGGGCTTGTTGCACAGGGCGCAGGGGAGCTGCTTGCTCGCGGCCTGGCGCCTGAGGGCTGCGGCTCGGTCGTCGTGGTCGTTGCCGTAGCCGCGGTGGTGGCGGCTGGGGCGGCGGTCGGGTGGCTTGTGCGCGGGGCACGGCATCCGGTTGTCGCAGGTGGGGTCGCTGCAGCGCTTGTGTGCGCGGGGCATCGTGCCTCCCCGGACAGCAGTCGAGCCCCGGCACTGGTGTGCGAGGGCTCGTGCTCAGTGTGTGGACTTCCTGCTGGAGGGCAGGGGTCGTCTGCTTCAGATCATGACTCAGGCGGCCTGCGTTCGCAAAGGTGCGCGGTTCTCGTGCGTGTCGGCGTGGCGTCGAGCGTCGCCGGCGTGGACGAGGATGCGACGGCTCGCGAGGTCGCAGGCCGCGGTGATCCGGTTGCGTGCGACCCACGTGCGGATCGTTCGGGACGGTCGCCCGACGTACACGGCGACCTGCTCAGGTGTGCCCCAACCGACCATGCATCGAGCGTACGAGGGGCGTTGGACATGTGGAGGGCGGCGTCAGCGCCGTCGCTTGCGTTGCTTGGCTCGGACACCGAAGAAGGCGACGACGGCGACGGCCAGCAGGAGCAGCGAGATTAGGCCGGTGGCGATCCTCTCGTCCGCCGTTTCCATGACGACGAACGAACTGACTCCCTGCACGATCGCGAACCCCGAGACGATCCAGAACAGGACGCTAAGTGCCGCATCCGAGTTGTCACGTCGCCGTGACAGTTCGACGTGTTCTTGGGCGAGTTCCACCAGACGTGACGACTCCTTTCGCTGCAGGTCCACCTCTTCTTCCACACTGCGGATGTCGCGCTGCTGGAGGTGGGGAGGTGTTGGAAGGCCCAGGTGGCTGAAGTCTGGGATGTAGGGCCTCGTTGCTCGCGTCCCGACGGGCCTGCTGAGAGTGTCGAGACTCTCTTGCAGTTTGCTATTTCGGTTGAGCAGGCTGTCGTAGCCGCCCTTCACCGAGCGCGGCAGGACGTCGACCCTCAGGTCGGCGGTCTTGAGACTCTCCTTGAGAGTTTCGCCCACCTTCTTGGCGGCCTCGCGTAGGTCTTTCAGAGCTACGTCGGCAGCGGAGTCGAAGGACGCCTGTTGGTCAGGGTTGAGGATCCCGTTGTCCTTGCGCTCGAGGACGGCGATCTCACCCATCGACATGCTGCGGACGAGGTCTGGAGTGAACTCGTCGGGCGGGTCGTCCGGATTGATCGCCTTCCATTGGACGGTCTCCCGGCTGGGATAGCCGGGGCGGTCCATCTCCTCGTCGTCAGGGATGTACGGCATCGGTAGGACTCCGGAGTTCGAAGGGGTCGTATCGGCGCGACGTTACCGCCCCTCGGAATCTACGGTGCGGACGTACTGAGAGCCGCGCGCTCGGCGTGGCCGCGAAGGAGGAATCATGTCGGGATCGATCGAAACACACGTTGCGGAGTGTCCGTACGGCCACGGCGCCGCAGAGGTGGACATCTGGTGGTCAGAGTCGCACCAACCGGGAAGCACTGGGCGCATGGTCGAAATCCGCTGCGGGAGGGCGGACTGTCAGCCGCCGGTCGACGATCGCCACTTCTACCGCTAGGAACGTCGGGCTGCTTGGCGGCGTCAGTAGGCGCGTGGCGAGACGACGACCGTGCGCCGCTGGCGTCGCCAGCGGTGATCCTTCCATCCGAGCTCTACCGACCGGAACCCTACGTTGAGGATGACCGTCACCTGGAGGTGGAAGTCCTGTCCTGGGTGCAGTTCGGCCAGGGGGAGGAGGTCTGGCGACACGAGGTCCACGGGCCGACCGTTCGCGCCCTTCGGGATCGCGGAGACGTTCTTCGCCGTGGCCGGGCCGTGGTTGGCGATCACGAGAAAGCTATGCGGCGATCGTCCTCCGTCTGGGGCGGGGACACGCTCCCAACGCACCTCGATCGCGGCCTGCCGGCGCTCACGCCACTCGCGGGATGCCGCGTAGAACGAGAGCAGGAACGCCCCCACTGCGACCACAAGCTCCCAACTCACCGTCGGATCACTGGCGGCGGCCTTGCTTGCGACGAGGGTGATCATTCTCCGTCGCTCCATCGCTCGCCCTCGTGCCTTGCGAGGTTGCCGAATCGGTCACGGTGCCAGCGGCGTCCGGAGGCGTCCTGGAACTTGATCGATACGAGCAGCGGGCCTGGACCCCACGGATCCCCGAGCAACAGCTCGTTCAGCTTCGCCGCTTCCTCGGGGACGAGCTCGAGGTTCTCCGGTTCGTTCGTGGGCGGGATGACGTCGGTGAAAACCGGCAGTGTTAGCTCCTCGTCGCGGTGGTAGATGACGAGTTTGACGTCGTAGACGGGGGCGTCGGATGCGTTCCTGACGGCGAGGGAGTGGCTCAGAATGGGATCGCCGGCGAGCGTGTGGTCCTCCACGTCGGTGTTGAGCCAAGCCGCAACCTTCTCAGCCTGTGCGCGCTTCTCGGCCCGTCGGCTAGCCTTCTGAGACGCGAGGAGCTTCTTCTCGACGCTCTGCTCGCGCTTCCAGGCAGCTCGGGCGAAGAACAGCGCGACGATCGCTGCGCCGGCCGCAAGGACGGTCGCCCATGCCTCGAGCTCGAGTGCCGCGCTGTCGCTGATCATCGGAACCCTCGGAGGCCGTCAGTGGCCCAGTCGTCGTTGAATCCGGGGTGGTCGCGGTACGGCTGGACGAGTGCGTGGAGCGCGAGGTCGAGTCCGGCGACGCCCCCTGCGGTGTGAGTGATGTTCTCGGGGATCTGTGACTCGGGGTCCGCTCGCAGGTCGTCTTCGGCCTGAGAGAGGGCGAGGTAGTGGGTGACGATCCGGCGTCGCGCCTCGCAGGTTTCGAGGACGTGGCGCGGGTCCCATTGGGCTACGTGTGCGGCGGTGTGCGACGTCGGTGCCGAAGGAGTCGCTTCGACGACGAGGTCTCCTTCGCCGTCACGTACGTCGCGGTACGTGTCGCCGGCATCCGCGGGGTAGCCACCGTGTTCCAGCGACGTCGTGTAGGTGACGTTCCACGACGGCGAAGCGAGGACTGCGGCGCGGGCGCCGAGTTCCTCCTCCGCGATGCGGGCGAGCAGGAAGTCAGCGATCGCGTGCGTTCTCACGTCCATCACTCCTCGTCGCCCTCAATCAAGTCCGGGCGCCATGGGGGTTCGGTCCGCGCGGGGCCGTCGACCCGACTGAGTCTCCCGTCGATCTCGCGTCGCCACCAGAGTCCCGCGGCATCTCTGAAGGTGATGGTGACGAGCACGTCATCGAACGACCCGTCCTCGCCGAGGGCTCGAGCGAGTCGCGCCTTATCTCGGTTCGCGATCCTGAAACCGATGCCGTCGACGGATGGCGGGACTTGGGCACGCGGCTGCATCGGGCCGAGAACTTGGCCGTCGAGGACGTACTCACCGGTGGCCTGGTAGACCGACGTCTCGGAGGCGTTCCTGAAGATCTGAAACAGCGGTACGTAGTGGCCCCACGGCCGCTCGGCTGGACCTACGGGCTGCGCCTCGCCCTCGGCCAACCAGGTCGTGACCAGAGCGGCCTGGGCGCGTTCTCGCATCTCCTGATTCCGTTCTTCGTTCTCGACCAGCCGGCGGGAAAGCTGCTGCTCCCGACGCCACGCCAGCGCCGCGAGGACGAGTGCGAAGCAGGCGAGGACCGTCGCCCCGAGCGTCGCCCACGCCTCGAGCTCCGCCGCGGCGCTGTCACTGATCATCCCGTGCTCTCCTCCGCCTGGCGTTCGAGGTTCGCCTTCACTGCGAGCCAATACTCGGCGTCAGAGTAGCGGCGATGGCACCTGCGGCACGTGTACTCATCCACACGCCCGGTGTCGGTGACCTCGCGTACGAGCTGACCGCCGCACTCGAAGCAGGCGGTCGCGGTCGAGTCGTCGCGGTCGCCGGCGTGGAGGACTGCCTCAAGGGAGGCGCGGAGCTCGCGGACCTCGGTCGCGAAGGCGTCGAAGGTGTCGAGCTCGGTGGCGGCGCGGGGGAGCCAGCGGTCGAGGTAGGCGGCTGCGGTGCGGATGGTTGCGCGCGGGCCGCCGGCCTGACCGAACGCTCGCCGCCAGTCGTCCTCCCAGGAGGCGAGGACCGCAAGCGGCGGCTGGGCGTCGCCGCGGCGGGTGGCTCCGCCGTCGCTGCTCGTGCCGTACGGGCCGATCATCACCATGGCGTCGCCGCCGAGGATCCGGTCGCGTTCTGGGGCGGCGTCGCGTGCCTTGTCGACGGTGCGGGCCCGCAGGCCGCGGCAGAGGGTGACGATCGCGTGGAGGTGGTCGCGGGTCGCGCTGACGCACAGCGGGCACACGAGTTGGTCGACGTGGACCCGGCCGCAGACGATGCAGTGGGCGTGGGGGCAGGGCAGGCAGCCGCGGCAGTCGCCGGTGCAGCCGTCATCGTGGCGGCCGCGGACGACGCGCGGCTCGTCGCGACCAGCGAACAGGCACACGACGTCGGCGTCAGTGGGGGAGTCGTTCATGCGATGCCCTTCCGAGTAGAGCAGACGTAGGTCTTGGTGAACGGGTCGAAGTGGGGTCCGGTCTGGCGCTCGCCGTGCGTGCTGCCCTTCCACCCGCCGCAGCCGGGGCAGCGGAGCCACCAGCGGTTCTTCCGCTCCTTGCGTGTGCTCATCGGGGTCGCCTCCGCAGCGCGCGGCGGATCCGCTTCCGCAGGAGCCATGACGAGTGGCCGACGTGCCAGGAGCCGCAGACGCAGCGGTAGGCGTTGAGGTCCGGGTTGCCGCGCCCGTGGGAGTACAGCGACGTGATTTGCGCGAGCGCGGCGTCCTTCGACCGGTGCCGGCGCTTCGTCGGGGTCGGGCAGTCGGTCACTTCAACCACCCCGCGTACGCCGCGAACCGGGCATGAGCGACGACCTCGGCGCCGAGGTCGTGAAGGCGGACGTTGGAGCCGGTGTTGTCGCGGTAGACGACGTCACCGGTCTCGAGGTCGCGGACCTCGAGGTGCCAGGTGCGGCGTCCGAGACGGTGGTCCGAGTAGACGCGGGCTCGGTAGCGCGTGAACGGGTTAGGCACGGTCGCCACCCGGGGAGTCGTCCCAGGTGCGGCCGTCGAGCTCACGCCCGGCAGCACGCTTCCCGACGCGCAGCACGGACTCCATGCCCGGGTACGAGTACAGGTCCGGCTCGTTCGCCTTGTAGCGGGTGCCGTCCGGCGCGAACCGGGTCGACTCGTACCGGAAGCGGTGCTTGCTCATCCGGCCGTTGCGGTGGCCGGGCGCCCACTCACCCCACTGCTTGAACGTGAACGGCACCCCGGCAGCGATGCACTGGTCGCGGAGGGACCGCGCCCAGTCCGGGTGCATCGGGCGAGCGCCCCGGCCGGACTCGCCGCCGACGATCACCCACCAGGCACTCAGGTCCAAGCCGATCCGATTGAAGCCAGGGACGCGCTGGAATTCGATCGGTCCGAGCAGCGGCTCGCACGAAAGGAAGCGGACCGCCGCGGACGTCTGCAGCAGCGCGGGGATGCGGATGTCGGCCCACTGCTGGTTCTCGACCGACACCCCTAGCCACACGTTCGGCAGCGGCAGCGTGCCGGCGACGTCCGCCCGCACCGCGGACGGCAGATCGTTGATAGCCCGGTACACGAGCTGCTGGAAGCTCGACGACGACAGCAGCGACCGCATCCGGCCGTGACGTTTCGTGAGGACCTGGAACGTGTGCTGGGGGGCGCACGCCATCACCGCGAACACACGCGCGATGTACTCGTCGGGCACGTCGGTGTGGAACAGGTCCGACATGCTGTTGACGAACACCTTCCGCGCGCGACGCCACCGCAGCGGCTGGTCGAGCTTGTCCGGCCGGAGCACGACATCGAACCCCTGCTCGAAGTAGTGGCCCTCGACGCCACGGAACCTCTCGGCGAGCGTCTTCGCGTAGCAGTGGTCACAGCCCGGCGACACCTCCGTGCAGCCCGTCACCGGGTTCCACGTCGCGTCCGTCCACTCGATGCCCGTGCGGTCACCCACGGCCTTCCTCCTCGTTCGTCGCGTCAGCGGGCTCTCCGACAGGAGCGGGGAGCGTCACACGGCACGTGATCTGGTGGTCGCCGGACGGTCGGACGGGGCCCTGGGCGTGCGCGATGACCGTTCCGTCTGCGGCGAGCACGGCGACCTGCTCGCCGGCGTCGAGGCGGCGGTAGAGCTCGTCCCACGCCTCCGCGTGGGGGTCGAGCTCGTCTGTCGGCGCGTACGAGAACGTCACTGTGTCGGGGAGGACGCTGCCGATGTCGATGCCGTCGTTCAGCTCGGCCATCGTGGGGGCGGCGGCATCGGCGATGGTCGGCACGATCAGGACCCGGGGGAGCCGCTGGTCAGACACGGCGACCCCGCTCGACCAGAGAAGCCGTGAGCGCGTCGTTCGCCTCTCGGAGCGCGCGGGCGGCGTTCCTCGCAGCGACCGCGGTATCGAAGACCGCTCGCTGGGCGTCGGTGCGGGCCTGGTGCACCGGCCCGAGGTTGTTCGTGTGGCCGCTGGCGTAGGCGATCGCGACATCGTCGAGCTCGCCCACGATCTCCGTGATCCTGGCAGAGCGGCGGTAGGAGTCTGCTGTGCGGCTCATCGGTTGGCCTTTCGGGGGTCGAGTGCTTCCTGGATCGCCTGGACCGTGTCGCACGGGTAGGCGACCCGGCAGTGGTCGCACAGGTCGGGGAACACGGCCTGCCCGAAGTGGACGAAGTCGCCGAGCTGGTGGGGTCGGCGGTGGTGCAGGTCGTGCACCGCGGCGAGGGCGCCCCTGTACGGCCGACGGCGGGGTGCGCGGAGCACGCTGACGGGCATCGTCGTGACGACGACCGCGACCACGACGACCACGAGGGCGGCGAGGTAGGCGGCGGCCATCACGTTCCCGTCGGCTGTTCCGGGTTCAGGCATCGTGGGCCTCCTTCGGTGCGGGGACCAGCTCGGTCACGCCCCAGGGGGTCATCCGGAACACGCGGTCGCCGATGCGGAAGGTGTTGCGGTGGTCCGGGTCGACGACGGGCTTGAGGATCGGGGGGATCGCGCCGCACGTCCCGCAGGCGTCCCGTTGGTGCTCGGCGACGTGCCAGAGCGCGACGAGGCGGGCGGTGTCGCCGTCCTGCGCGAACGCCCAGGGCTGCGGCAGTGCGACGAAGCCGGGTTCGCACGCGGTGCACGTGATCTGCCATATGCGGGTGATGGCGTTTCGGGACACGGCGACCTTCGGAGGGCTGGTGGTGAGCATCGGCTACTCCTCGCCGAGCGTGATGTTCGGGGGGATGAACGGGAGCCCGATGTCGGCGTGCATCCGCTCGAGGAGCTCCGTGAGGTGGTCGCGGCCGATGAGGTACTGCTCGGTGGCGACCGTGCGGAGGTAGATCCGGTCGAACGCGGATGGACGACCGCGACCGCCGGCCCGCGTGGTCGCCTCGGCGACCTGCTGGGCGAGCCGCTCGTACGCTTCGCGCACCTCTTCGAGGGCCGCCATCAACCGGGACGTGTCCACGCGGAAGACGACCGTCGCAGTGCCGGCGGCCATCACACGCCCTCCGCCTGGCGGGCGGAGGGCGTGACGCCGAACGCCTGCCAGCACGCGACCAGCGTGCGGACGTCGCCAGCGGCAGAGTGGTCGGGGGCGGGGATGTCGTGACCCAGCTGGGCGAACTCGTCGGCGATGTCCCGTAGCCCGCGAGGTAGCGACCAGCCGAAGAAGCCCATCGCGTACGCCTCGATGTCGATCAGGCGGTGATGCCACGTCGCCACCTTCAGACGCTTCTGCAGGAACGCGACGTCGAACGCCGGATTGGCACCGAGGATGTGTGCCCCGTCGATCGCCCGCCGTAGGTCGAGGGTGCTCGTCGTCGGCCAAGATCCATCGCCGCCGTTGGTGGTGGGCTCGGTCGTGCCGTACGGCCACCGATCCGCGTACCGGTTGATCCGCAGAGCCCGAGGGGACGCATCGGCGAGGCTGTGGGAGAGCCACACCGTGGTCGGCTCCTCGTCGAGGCCGAGGCGCTGGTAGGCGACCTCGAACACGTCGTGGCGGTCGGGGTCGAGGCCGGTGGTCTCGCAGTCGATGGCGACGATCGGGCGGTCAGACATCGGGGGTCTCCTTCGGTGCGGGGTGTCCGCATTCGGTGCAGATGGGGGAGTGGTGGTTGGGGCAGAGCTGCTTCTGCGCTTCGGTGACACGAGCCATGGCGTCGTCGCGGTGCTTGCGGATCCGGTCGCGACGGTCGCCGTACCGTTCGGTGGCTTCGTCGAGGCGGTCGTTCACAGGCGTGCCCTGCTCAAGATCGAGATGAATTGGCCGTATGCGCGCCCGCGGTTGCGGTGGTCAGGGGAACGATCTGCCTCAGCCACTGTTCTTAGTTCGTTCGTCCGTCCGTATGGCACTGCGTAGAGGCAGTGCCTGGACGCAGTGCGTTCAGGCAGCACGCGTGCACCTGCCGTTCTGCCAGCAGTCGGGCCCGTGGTTCTTCCGGCAGCCGCCCTTCTCCGCACCCATCTGGCGCCGTGATTGCAGGGCTTCGAACGCCTCGTTCGACATCTGCCGCTCGAGGTAGTTCCGGATCACCCACCCCTGCCCGGGCCCGACTTCGTCCCACAGCTGGTGCTTCACCAGGAGGCGCGCAGTGACCGTGGTTCCGTGCACGAACGGCAGCGCCGTCGCCGGAATCTGGCCCTCGGTGCCCTGCGAACCGGACCATCCGAGCGCCGAAACGTACGAGAACGCGGCCTGCCAGCGCTTCGACGAGGGGTCCGCGAGCAGCGCCAGGACCTTGTCGTGGGAGGCGATGTGGGAGTCCAGACGGACCCACGGGAGCGCCATCAGGTGGCCCCTCCTTCGTCGTCGAAGAGCCCCGGGGTGTCGGGCTCGGTGAGGTAGTGGTCGATCTCGTCGGCGATCTGCGTCCACAGCGGCGCGTCCTTGCCGCCGCGCACGGCCATCGACCGGGCGTGGTCGCGGAGGATGGTCAGGTCGCTCACGGCTCATCTCCCAGCGCGGCACGGAGCGCGTCCTGTGCGGCCTTCCGGCCAGCGGCCGCACCCCGCGTGACGGCGCTCGCGACCCGCTCACGCTCGTCGTGCGGCCACCGCCGCGGACCGCCCTCGATCGTGATGCACGACTGCCCCGGTCGTGCCTGGCAGTACGTCACAGGGCAGTCGACGGTGTGCCGGACGTCAACCATGAGACGCACCCCCGGCCGGCTCCCACCCGCGGGCGATGCGGGCATGCTCAGACGTGGCTGATTGCCACCCGCCGACCCACGCAATCCCGGACGTCGTTCCGTAGCTTTCGGCGTTCACCCTCGCCTCGATCGCCTCCGCGATCCCCTTCTTCGTCGCCTCGCGGACCTCGCGATCGTGGGCGGCGAGCGCAGCGACGATCTCGATGCCGGATCGCTGGCCCGCCTTCCAGTGGTCCAGCTCGGAGAGAAAGCGCGTGCGCGCCTCCTCCAGTGCCTCGCGGTCAGTCACCATCAGAGACCCCCTCGATGGGCTCCGTGCACTCGGGGCACTCCGACTCCTTGCCGACGACGCGGGTGGAGATGCGCCACCCGTGCGCGTCGGGCTCCTCGACGTGGTTGTGGTGATCCGGCTCCTCGACGACGGGGTACGGCTTGATCCGCTCGACCGGGACGCCGTAGTGAACGGCGCGGTCGTACACGGTCCCGCCTTCCTCATCCCTGGCGCGGGTCTCGGCCCACCGCCACGCTTCCTCGCCAGTCAGGCCCTGGAGCAGCGCGTCAGCGTGCAGGGCAGCCGACCGGGCGTCGATCAGCCGGAGTGTGCGTGCGACGGCCAGGCGTCGCGACAGCGGCTCACGGTCAGGCTCGGTCTCCTTATGCTCAGGCCTCCACAGGTCGTGCCAGTCGGTGCCCCAGATCTCGAAGCCGATCGCGAGCGCGTAGAGGTACGGGACCGCTTCGGCGAGCGGCTGCACCACGCCCTCGCCGGGGTGGGGGTAGAGCTCGTGCGCGAAGCGACGCTTCGTGCGGCGGTCAGTCGCCATCACGCACCCCCTCGTACGGACGGGGGTTGAGCATGCTGGCCCAGTCGTCCCAAACGACATCAGCGGGCGCGTACCAGCCCTTGCGGACATCGGACCCGTGGACGCGAATCCAGTCCGCACGGTCGTCGGTGACCTTCGCGCCCCACTCCTGCGGCTCCTCCATCGGCGGCTTGGGCGGGGTGCTCTGGGCGGCGATCTTGCGCGCGAGGTTGACAGCCACCGCTGACGACGAGCCGACCGCCAACGCGACTTGCACGAACGCCTGCACGTCCTCGTCCTGGGGGTCCAGCACGATGGCGCGGCGGGGGTTCGTCACACCGGGGCGGTCGGGGAAGAACCGAGCGACCTCCTCGAACGGCGCGCACGCTGGCCCGACGTGCTCGAACCCGTACACGCCCCACGTCTCGCCGGCGCGGTCCCAGAGGTACAGCCGGGCGGGCTCGAAGTTGCTCATCAGAAGTCCCCGGGGGCGACCTGGAGGCAGGTGAGGCCCATCGCCCGCCACATCCGTACGACCTGGGTTCGGTCGTCGAGGACACCGCGGACGTTCCACCGGTGGCGTAGGTGGGTGTCGAAGAGCTCGGCCTTCACGATCCGGTCGGGCCGGTTGTCACCGGCGGCGCGCATGTGGAGCTCGGCGTACCCGTCGAGGTGCTCGTCGAGCCACGCCTTCGTGGCGGTGCGGCACTCCTCACTGCGACCGGACATCACGATCAGGACGTAGCCGGCGTCGTGGAGGGTCTGGGCGAGCTGGATCACCGCGGTGTTCGGTCGGTCCTCGGCGACCCTCGTCCAGTCGAACGGGCTGCGGTCGCCCATCAGGGCGAGGGTGCCGTCGACGTCGACGATCCAGGCCTCGGGGCGCGTCTCGTCTGGCACGTAGATGTCCGGAGCGGCTGCGTCGGCGGTCCGCTCGGTGGGGTGGACCTTGGGCCACGGCATCCGGTAGCGGGCGGCGAACCCGCGGACGATTTGCTCGCCGACCGGCTCCGGTCGGGCGGCGTCGTTCTTCACGCACTGCTCGACGTCGGTGGTGACGTCGAGGACCTCGAAGTCGGCGCCCAGGGCGGTGGCGAGGTCGCACCAGTCGCGGGCGAACCTCAGCCGGAGGTTCGTGTCGTCGACGACGACGTCCCGGCCGGCGCGCAGCAGGGAGCGGACCATGGCGAACTCGACGCGAGTGACGGTCTTCTCCTGGTCGTGGAACAGGCCGTGGGAGACCCCGAACAGGCTGCGTCGGAGGTCGTCACGGTTGACGCGGGTCCGCTGGTGCGGCTCGCGGGCGACCCAGTCGCGGGCGGCGGTGGTCTTCCCCGAGCCGGGGTAGCCGCGGGTGATGAGCAGGGTGGTCATGCGACGTCCTCCGAGATGTGGCGCATCGGGTTGGCCCCGACGGGACGGATCTGCTTCCAGACGACCGGCGTGATGTCGCGGCCGTCGAGCAGGTGGAACATGAGGCCCTTGAGCGGGTTGTCGGCGCAGGCGAGGGCGTACTGCTTGCGTTCGAAGTCGTCGCCGAGCCACTCGAGGAGGTGGTGGTGCTCGGCGTGCGCGCGGCCGACGATGTCCTCGTGGCGGTCGATCAGCGCTTCGGCGTGGTCACGGACCCAGCCGTGGAACTCGTCGGGCACCGACGCCAGAAGAGCGTCGTACGATCCGCCGTGGGCGGCGAGGTGCTCCCACACCGCCCGCTCCGACAGGCCGGTGACGAGCTTGTGCAGGCGCACGTAGTCGTCCTGCTTGATCTTCACCATCAGCCCGGCGATGCGGCGCCGTACGACGAGCCCTTCGGCGTTCGACCGCGGAGCCCGCGCGAGGGCTTCGCGCAGCGTCGACTCGGGGTACGTCGTGGTACGCGGCCCGTCCCACGGAAACGATGTCGGGCCAAAGGTGTACCCGGTCGAGATGTGGCGGGTGCCGAGGAGCACGAGGTCGTCGAGGCCGGCGTAGTCGAGGACGATCCGGTTCGACGGGTAGACGATCTCGAACAGGTACGTCAGCCCCGGGAGCGGCGACCAATGCTCGAGGTACTCCCGGCGGAGCAGCGCGGTCGCGTGGACCGCCTGCTCAGACGTGAACGATCCGCGCGTCGCGATCGCCCACCCGTCCGGAGCGGGGTACAGGATCCCCAGCGAGCCGTCCATCTTGTCGGTGACCTCGGCGGACGCGTCCAGGTCGAGGGCGTCGACGGGGTGCTCCCCGTAGTTGAAGAACTTCTCCCACGGCCGCGCGAGCACGACGCCGGTGCTCTTCCGCACGATCAGCCCACGACAGGCTCGGGTGACGGGCGTCCAGACGCGCTCGTACTGCGCCTTCTCGGCGTAGTTCAGGATCACCAGGTCCGGGTCGTCGGGGTGCTCGCGCTCGCGGACGTATCCGTCCTTGATCGCGACCGAGAGGTCGGCGACGTCGAGGATCTGGTCGAGGGTCAAGCTCTCGGTGCTCACACGGTCACCGGCCTTGGGCCGTGGATCGTGGGGCGGGGACCGATCGATCGGGGGCGGATCGCTCCGCCCTGGGAGACGATCGCCTTCCGGATCGTCTTCGGGGCCGCGTGGTACCTCGACTCGAGCTGGTGCAGCGTCGCGCCGGCGGCGTACGCGGCCGCGATCTCCTCGGCGGGGAGGTCGGTGGCGGCGGTCCGCGGCGCCTGAACCTGGCGCGCGGTGTCGCCAGCTTCGTCACGGACCGCGCGGATCACGCTCTGGTGGACGCCGAACCGTTTGGCGACCTTGGTCATCGGCTGCCCGGCGGCGATGGCTGCGAGGACGGCGTCGGTGTCGAGGTTGTGGCGCTGCGCGGTGGTGCGGCGCATCCCGTCGCGGGTCGCGATGAGCAGCCGCTCGTCGGCGGTGAGGCCACCCCACACACCGGCCGGCTCGTTGCGGGCGAGCGCACCGGTGAGGCACGCCTCCCGGAGCAGGCAGCCGAGGCAGACGCGCTTTGCCTCGTCCTTGGCGGATGGCAGGTCGGAGAAGAACAGTTCGGGGTCGTGTCGGCGGCACGCGGCCGCGGTCATGGTGGTCATGCTGCGTCCTTCCTGGTGCGGGGGCGGCCGGGGATGCCGCCCTCGGGGCGGATCTCGAGCCCGGCTTGGAGTACGGCGTCGCGGACGCGGGCCTTGCCGACGCGGAGCTTCTTCGCGATGGCGCCGATCCCGTTGCCGTCCCGGTAGGCGGCGACGGCCGCGCCGGCGTCGAAGGTCCGTGAGCGGCGGGTGGTGCCGGGCTTGATCCGTGTCCCGCTGGGTCGGATCGGGACGCCGGCGGCGATGAGGGTCTCGCGGACCCTGCGTGCGCTGACCTGGATGTCGGCGGCGATGTTGTCGATCGAGCGCTCGGCGTAGGCGGCGACGACGGCGTCGGCGTCGATCGGGCGCAGTCGCGGGGCACGGCGCTCCCGGGGCGGTGCGGGGCGTGCCTTCGCTTTCGGCGTGCGGGTCCGCTTCGGGCGGGGCGCAGGCACGATCGCGGGGGCCGGGGGCACCTCCTCGACGCTGGGTACGGCGCGGCGTGCCCGCTCCGCGCAGGTTCCGCAGCGACCCGCCTGGTCCTTGTCGGCCGGCTTGGTGTTGCGCTTGCAGCCGGTGCACGGTGTCGCTCGCACGCTGTGGTCGGCGTACCGGGTGGCGCCTCGCTTCCCGATCGGGAGCTGGCGGTCGTAGTCGCCGCCCATCACGGCGGCGGTCGCTGATCCACGGATGATCATGCCGCCACGTCCTCTCCGGTGATGGCGGCGACGACGGCGCCGATGAGGTCGCGGGCCGCGGGCGGGGTGACGGCGTTGCCGGACTGCTTGACCTGCTCGCGGCGGTTGCCGCGCATCACGTAGTCGGCGGGGAACGCCATGGCCTGCTTGATCTCGTCGGGCTCGAGCATTCGGAAGTGGACGTCGGCGATGTCGACGGTCGGGCGGTCGGCGGCGAGGAGCGACTGGTGCCCGCTGGTCGTCATCGTCCGCGCGGGCTCGTCGACCGGGGTCGTCATCTCGGCGCCGTCGCCCCTGCTGCCGTTGTTCCTCATCAGGAGTCCGTACGCCTCGCGGGTCGTGAGCGAGCGCAGCACCTCGGCGGTCGGCCGGGCGTCGTCGTTCCACGTGCCGCCGGCCGGAACGACGAGCGCGTGCCGCTCGAGCGTCGTGACTGTCGCGAGAGCCTCGTCGGCCGGGCGGACCCCGCCGTTGCCGTAGTACGTCGTGATCAGCGCGTGGTGGTTGCCCGACGCGGTGACGGTCGACAGAGCGTCCGACGCCCGGCGGGCGGTCGACCCGCCGCCCCGCAGCTCGGCGATGAACGCCGGGTGGAACGCCCACCCCGACTCATTGCGGGTCGTCGCCGTACGGAGCGCGTCGACCGAGCTCGTCGGATGCTTCCCGTCGCGGCCCTCGACCGGCACCATCACCGGCGCGTACGCGATCGCCTTCGACTCCCGGGTGTGCATCGTGCGGAGCACCTCGTCGACCGGCCACGCCCGGTAGTACGAGCTGGGGTCGCCGTAGCCGGGGTGCTTCGGGTCGGCGGCGTCGTACTGGTTGCCGCCGTGCTCGACGGCGATCGGCGACCAGTAGCGCTCGATGCCGACCTGGATCCGGCGCATCGTCTTCTCGGCGAGCGGCTTGTCGCGGTCGCCGATCCGCTGGCCGCGGTTCGACCAGTCGATGATCGTCGCGGCGGGCAGCCAGCCCGGCTCGACGACCTGGTTTCGGCAGGTGATGTTCGGGCAGCGGTAGACGTACTGCGACCGGTAGCGGCCGACCTTCGTGCCGGACTTCTTGAAGACCTGCATCGCATCGACCAGCTGGTCGCACGTCGGGCAGTACGCCTTCGGGCGCTGCATCCGCTCGAAGTCCGGGCGCCGCTCGCCGCGTCGCCAGAACGCCACGTACACGCGGTCGCGCGACTGCGGCGCCGGGAGCCCGCCGGCCTGGGCGTGCATGCTGTTGAGCGAGATCAGGGTGTGGTCGTAGCCCATCGCGTGCATCGCCGACAGCCACGCCTGGAACAGGCCGCCACGGACCCCGTGCGGCGAGGACCAGTCGACGACCTCGACGACGTTCTCGACGAGGATCGCGCGGTAGTGGTGCGCCTCGGCGAAGCGGACGACGTCCCACATCGTCGCGCGGGAGCGCTCGGCGGCCTCGTCGGGCAGGGTGTCGCCGAACAGGTCGGCCTGGAAGATCTGCCGGCGACCCTTCGCCCGCGAGTGGTTGGTGCACTCCGGCGACGCCCAGAGGATGTCGGTGGCCGGGATGTAGCGGGGATCGGTCTGGGAGATGTCGGCCTGCAGGTGGTCGGTGTCGGGGTGGTTCGCGTTGTGGGTCTCGATCGCGAGGTCCCAGTGGTTCGCGGCGAGGCGAACCTGGACGCCGGGCACGGAGATCGCGCCGGTCGAGCTGCCACCTGCTCCGCAGAACAGGTCGGTCATGGTGAGGTTGGCGCTCACGCGCGGCCTCCTTCGATGTCGGGGGAGTGGAGGGCGGTCACATCGGGCCCTCTCCGTGGAGCTGGTGGCGGGGTGGGGTGAGGCATCCGCAGTCGCAGCCGCATGACGCGAGGGCGATGCCCTGGTCTGTGTCCGGGCCGGGCGGGTCGACAGCATCGACGCCGTAGTCGTCGCTGAGCGCGATCCAGCCGCGCCAGCTGTAGACGGCCCACGCGGTCGTGGTCGCTCGCCTCGGGGCAGACCACCCGTGCGCGTCCGCGAGGATGGGGTGGTGCTCGACCCAGCCGTGGCAGCCGGTCGTCCCGGAGCCGCACAGGGCGAGGAGGTTTGACACGGCCGCGACCTTCGGGTCCCGGGTGCCGCCCATGCCGCGACCGATCCGATGCTGGATCGTCAGCTGCCCGCCCTTGCCGCAGCGGACACACCGGTGAGCGTCACGGTCGTACACGTCCTGCCGGACCGCGGTCGGGACGGCAGTCATGAAGCACCGCCGCTCTCGCGCGAGACGCGCCACGTCGGGTGGCAGCGACTCGTACGGGTCTCGCCGTCGAAGCGGACGCCGAGGTACTGGTCGGGGAACGAGGCGAGCGTCCCCGCGCGGCCGTCGACGACGAGACGGTCGCCGACCTTGTAGTCCACGGCGTAGCGGCTGCGCACGTACGCGGCGCTCACGACAGCACCCCCAGCACCTTCGCGGCGGCCTCGACCTGGTCCCAGGCGGTGCGGTCTCCGCCGTTGCGGTCGGGGTGAACGCGTCGTCGCGCGAGGTGGTACGCCGCCCTGGCCTCGTTGGTGTCGGCGCGCTCGTCGGCGCTGAGCTTGAAGCCGAGCGCCTTGTCGATCACGCGCCATGCCTCGTCGTGGGTCATGTGTGAGGCGGGCATCGCGGTCCCGGCGGGGAGCTGCTTCCAGCCGGTGTACTGCTCGCCGTGCTCGGACACGCCGTAGCGGTCGACGCGGCGGAGCGCTTCGAGCGACAGGGCGATCGCGCGGACGTTGTCCTGCCAGCTGTCGAAGCGGTCCGTGGCGTACGTCAGCGGCCCGTGCTTCGACGTGAACGCGACCCGCACCGCGGGCGAGGTCGGTCGGGCGTTGGCGTACAGGCCGCCGTCGATGCGGATCTGGGATTCGGTGACGTCGCACTCGACGACGAGGTCGCGGCCGTCGAGCATCTTGACCTCGCGCTCGAGGAGCTGCTGGGTCGACGTCCAGGTCGAGTCGAACGCCGAGCGGCGGTGCTTCCCGGTGAACGGGGTGCGGTCGCTGATGGGGCGGACGGTGTACCTCATTTGACGACCTCCACGCGGACGCTGACCGTCTCGACCACGACCGCCGTTCGTGCGGCCTCGTCGACCGCCGGCCGCAGGTAGTCGATGCCGTGGCCTGTGACCCGGGCCGCGCACTTCACCGCGTCGATGCGCTTGCGGTAGCCCTCCGACGAGACCGCGAGCACGTTCCCGTTCGCGGCGACGTAACGCCACCGCCAGTCAGGGACGTGGCCGAGCACTTTGCCCCGGCTGTCGAACCTCAGGCGGTCGTAGCCGCGGTAGAACACGAGACGGTCCAAGCGCGCGATCATCGGCTCGCCTCCCGCTCGATGCGGTCGGAGGACTCGTGTGGCACGGGAAGGCCGAGCTTCGCGGCGAGCTGGCGGCGGGCCTCGGCGTGCCCCTGCCAGCGCCAGTAGTCAGCCTGGTCGCCGTCACCCCTCGTGTTGCGAAGCGCCTGGACGTACTCGGGCCGCTGGTTGATGTGGTCGACCACCGGATCGAGCGCGTCGCGCTTCACCGCGTCCACGGTCGGCTGCTCGGAGAACAGGGCGAGGACGGTGGTGGCCTCGGGCAGCCATGCCTCAACGCACGACCGCTGCAGCTCTTCGGTGTAGGTCTCGAACATCACGTCACGCTCAGCGAGCGCCCGCGCCACCGTCCCCACGTCGGGCAGGACGTGCGGTCCGTCGTCGAGAGCCGCGAGGATGGCGTGCGCGCACCGGTCCCGCGTGACGTCGACCTCCGCCGCGGCCCGCGCCCGCGCGACGGCAGCCTCGCTGCGTTCCAGGCGGTCCAGCAGCGCGAGGAGGATCTTCGGCCTTGCCGCGATGCTCGCTGCGGTTGTGTTCGGTGCAGCCTGCGCCTTCGCGCGCAGATCGGCGAAGTCGATGTCCGTCATCGGTCGGCCTCCGGATCCCAGAGGACGGTGAGCGGCAGTCCGAGGTCACTCCACTTGATGGGCGAGGACATGCCAAACACGAAGCCGGAGGCGTCGTCGTAGCGGCAGGCGATGGTGCCGCCGGCGCTGCGGACGACGGTCTCGCGGGGGAGCGCCGCACGTTCGGCGGGCGTCTCGATCAGCCTGGGAAGGGCGAGCCGGATCAGCGCGTGAGCGTGTCCGTTCAGCAGGGACGTGACCGCGCCGTCGACGTGGTCCATGAGGTGCTTCGCATCCTCGACCCACTGCTGGTCGGTCCAGCCGTTGCGGTCGACCATCATCGATTCGTGCGCCTGGTCCATCTGGCGGCGGATCGCCTCGGCCATCTCGTTCATCGCTTGCACCCCCGCGGCTTCGCGAAGCGGTGCGACTCCCCGAACGACGACGCCGAGGAGTCACCGACGAGGATGTAGTGGCCGGGCCGCGACTCGGCGTACCACTGGATCTCGGCGCCCGGCTTGAACCGCTTCTTCCGGAACTGCTTGAGGCTGTACTCGTGCTGCGCGTTCATGCCGCGGGTGCCGATGAACCGTACGCCTGGGGCGACGAACTCGACGGTCACCCGGCCCCGCGGGCGGCGGCACGTCGGCTCGACGTAGCGGACGAGCGGGAGCGCGGCCGGCTTCGCCTCCGGAGGGTCGACCGGGTCGACGGGGGTGAGGACGAGCGCGCCGCCGGCGAGCGCCTGGCACGACCCGTTGAGGGGCATCACGCCGGTGCCGAGGGCGGCGCCGAGCTCGGTCGCCTGGTCGTATGACACCAGCGACCAGCCGGAGTCGGTGCGGTAGCAGACGGGCTGCTCGGGAGCGTCGGCTCGGGCAGCGCCGCCGACACCGACGACCAGCGCGGCGGCAGTGAGGACGGTGGTGAGTCGGTTCATCGGGCTGCTCCTGTGAGGGCGTGGGTGAGGTCGGAGGTGACGTTCTCGAGCTGGGACGCTCGGAGGCACACGCCGGGGTCGGTGGTCGAGATCGCGCGGAGGTCGACCGCGCGCTGGCGGTACGACTCGGCCAGGGTCCGGACGCGTCCGAGAGCGATCTCCTGCTGGCGGTGCTCGGAGATGAGTGCCTGGAGGAGCTGCCGCTCGCGGGGGGCGAGCATCGGCACGGCGTCCGTCACCGCGCGGGTCAGGCGGGCGTACCGGCCGGGCTTCATCGCGGCCACCGCCAGCCCCGCCCGAGGAAGTACTCGCCGACCGTGCAGGCGCGCTGTGACGCGAGGACCGCGAACACGACGCGGCCGATCACGTTGCCACCGCCTTGCAGACGGTGTGCTGGCACCACCGCAGCGGGCCGTCGTGCTCGTCGTCGTGTGCACGGCGGATGACGTCGATGAGCGAGTCGGTGGTCGGGTGGCCTTCGCCGACGTACACCCAGCCCGCTTCCTCGAGCTCGGAGGCGTCGACGTCCACGTCGACGTAGTCGATGTTGACCGTCGTGCTGAACCGGGGCGGTCGCTTCTCCGCAGCGAGCGCGCTCACGACAGCCAGCCCGCCACGACCACCGCGAGCAACACCGCCGTGCCGACGGCCACCGCAGCGACCCACGACCACGTCGCGACGTTCACCCAGTCGATGCGCGGCCGGGGCGGCACGGTCATGGCCATCACCGGGGCGAGTCGCGAGGGGTGTCCCTCACGGTCGACCGGCATGCCGACGGCCTCGGCGACTGCCTCGAGCTGCAGGTCGCGGCCTTCGCAGATCGCGCACCAGGTCGTACGGCCGTCGCAGCGGCAGGTTGCCCAGTCGGCGTGCCGCAGCGCCGGTGTGCCGTCGGCGAGGAAACCGGATGGGTGGACGTGCGTCATCGGGTGACCTCCGTGTCGATGCGGTCGGCGCCGGCGTGCCTGGCGTAGACGCACACGTCCTCGCCGGTGATGTGCGCGATCGCCTGCGCGGTAGCGGCCGCGAGCGACTCGAGGTAGTCGACGGCGGCGCGGCGATCGCGGATCCGGTCGCGCACCAGACCGCGGTCGATCGGGAAGGCGATCCCGACCTCGGGCGACAGGTCGAGACGACCGACGACCTTGTGAGCGGGGTTCGCGGTGTACTGGGCGCGCTCCGCCCGAGACGGGTAGAGCTCGATGACGGCGGCCTGCATCACGCCACCTGCCCATCGATCGCGCCGGTGGTCGCCGGGGTGAGCTCGTGGCCCCGCGAGATGTCGTCGCGGATCGCGACGACCGCGTCAAACGCCTCGTGAGCCGTTGTCAGGGCACGCTCGGCGTCGGCGACCCGGCGTGCGGCGGCCATCTGCACGTCGACCAGATGCGCCGACACCTCGTCCGGTCGGGCTGCGAACAGCGACAGGCTCGCCCCAGCCTTGAAGACCTTCACCGTTGGCGTCGGCTGATAACCCGACTCGACCTCGAGCGCCGTGAAGGCAGCGTCGGTGCCGTTGTTCATGACGTCGCGGACGATCCCGAAGATCAGCTTCGTGCCGCCGTACGCGTCGTCGACGCGCTTGTAGACGTCGCCCGGCTTCAGCTCGGTGATCGTGACGACCTTCGCCGACGCCTGGATGAGCGTGGTTGTGTCCATGGGTGTCGTACCCTTCTGGTAGTGGTTGCGGCCGCGGCGTGCGTGAAGGTGTGCCGCGGTCGTGCTGCGTCTGGTGCTCGGCGGGTGCGCGGTCCTGTTTCGGCAGCGCGCACCCGCCGGGTCCGAGGTGCTACTTCTGACGTGCCTGACCGAGCGGCTCCGCGTCCTTGAAGCGGGGGAGCGGCTGGTCGTAGACGAGGGCGTTGATGCCTTGGCCGGTCGTGTACTCGATGTACGCGCCAGAGGTGGCGTCGAAGCCGTAGAAGACGGCGCAGTTCGAGCCGGAGGAGTACGTTCCGTCGACCGACGGCGCGGGCGCCTGCACCTTCTCCGACGAGCCGTCACCAGGACGGTCGACCCACGTGTACGGGGGGATCAGGCTGGTGCAGTACGACACCGGCAGGCCCGTGAGCACGTAGTAGCCGATGGTGTCGCCGGCGGCGTTGAGCAGGTAGACGTACGACAGCTTCGATGGGTCGTCCCACGTCTTGATCCAGCGGTTCTTCGTCTCCCGTGTGGGGGAGTAGCCCATGCTCGCGGCGGGCTGCTTCGACGTGAGCGTCGAGTACGTGTGCTGGCGGGCCGTGTCCTCCTTCTGTGTGGCGCTCGTCGTGGTGTCGCACGCGGAGAGCGTGAGCGCGACGGCGATCGCGGCGAAGAGGATCGTGAGCGGGCGGGTCAGGCGGTGCATGAGGTCTCCTTGGCGTTGATGTCGAGCTGGTAGGGGAGGTCGGAGGAGAGAAACTGGCCGGAGGTGTAGGTCTTCGCGGCGTCGGTGTTGTAGCGGCGGATCGCCTGGGCCCGGACCGCGCGGGACGCGGTGACGTTCGCGGCGATCTGCTGCTTGCGCTCGGGGCTGGCGGTCGCCATCTCCTCAAGCTGCACGCGGATGGAATCCTCGGTCGCCTGGACGGACGCGCAGCGGTCGAAGAACGAGTCGTACGCGGCGATCCGGTACGCACCGTTGGCCTCGACGAGGTTCCGCTTCGAGGTCTCGCCTCGGAAGCCGGCGGACTGCTGGGAGAACCAGCCGAACCCGTAGACCCCGACCACGAGGGCGAGGGCGATGGCGGCCAGGCCGCCGAGGATGGCGCCGACCACGGCGCCGGTGGAGCGAAGCATGGAGTGCTCCTGCGGTGGGTGATGGATGGGTGGGTCTGACCTCGCCCCGCCGGGGGAAACGGGGCGAGGAGATCTCAGGGCGAGGGGTCGCCGTTCTCCTGCGGCGTGATCCCGCCGCTCGGTACGGTTCGGCGATGGAACTGCGACACGCGCTGGACGAGATCGAGGAACGGGCCAGGGAGCATGCGCTCCACTGGAAGGAGTCGGACGCGCTTCTCCAGAGCGGAACGCCGACGGCCCCCGTCGAGCACGCGATCGCGAACGTGTACCAGCAGGCGCTGAACGCTCAGGCCGACGCGATCGCCGCGATGCAGCTCTCGGTCAAGATCGGCCGCGCACTGCTCGGCCTGGCCGACGACGTCGAAGAACTCGAGCTGCGACTGCCCGAGTAGCCACCGCTTCGGCCGGTGGCGGGCGAGCTGCTCGATGTACGGGCTCGTCATGACGCCTCCCCGTCGATGACGGCGAGTCCCTGACCTCCGATGAGCTCCCGCAGGCGCTCGAGGCCCTTCGGGGTCACGCGGACCTGCGGGTCGGCCTGCTTGCGCTCGCCGGTGTGCTCGTCGAAGTAGCCCGAGGTGACGCGCTCGACGAGGAGGCCGGCGTTGACGGCGGTCTGCTTCGCCTGCCAGCGTCCGCCGCGGCGGAAGATCCATCCGTGGTCGTCGAGCCAGGCGTAGAGCTTCCGGGGCCCGGTCTCGATGCCGCCGCGGGCGAGGACCTTCGCCGCGTCGGAGACGGTGAAGTCCCCATCGGCCGCCGCGAGTCCGTTCCACGCCGCGGCCGGGGCCTCGAGCGCCTTCGCTCGCTCCTGGGCCGCGGCAATGCGGTCCTGGAGTCCGGCGATCACCTGCGCCGTCATCTCCTCGAACGAGATGCCGACCGGTGCGCCGTACGATCCCGTACGGCGAATCGCCGGGATGACGTCGTGGGTGACCCAATCCTGGAACGCGAGCGCTTCAGGCTTACGGCTCTGGAAGATCACCGCGTACAGCCCGGACTCGCTCACGATCCGCGCGGTCTGGGTCCGGCCCATCGAGTCGATGACCTCAGCAGTACTTAGGTCATCGACCCTGAGCCGGCCCGCGACCATCGTGGGGTTGGTCAGGTCGAGCACGCTGCACACGTCGGCGAGCACGAACCAGGGATCGCCGTCACGGACCACAACGCGTACCTGGTGCTCGTCGTAGCGGAAGAGGTCGAGGGCGGTCATGCCGACCGCCTCCGCTGGCGCGCGCTCAACCGCTCAGCACGAGGCTGAGCTGCGGGGGCATTGCCGGCGAGGAACTGCTCGAGGGCGGCCTCGGTGATTCGCCACCGGTTCCCGAGCTTCACCGCGCGCAGCGCGCCGGACTCGCATTGCCGGCGAACGTAGTCTTCGGTCATGGCGAGCCGCTCGGCGACCTGGGACGTGGTGAGGACGTTGATCATGCGGCGCTCCGAGTTGCCTCGTCCTCGGCGATGCGCATGAACTCGAAGATCGAGAGGCCGAACGCAGTGGCGATCAGGTCGAGCTCGGCGACGTCGAACGCCTTGCGGCCGGTCATCCGCGCCGAGAGCGTGTTCTCCGACATGCTGATCTGATTCGCGAGCCAGGACTGGCTGAGGCCGCGGCGCGCCAGCTCGACCGTTACCGCTTTTGCGGTAGCCACCTTCGGACTGATGGCTGGGGGTGGAGTGGGGGGCATGAGTACTTTCTACCGGATATGCGGTAACGAATGCAAGCGATTTGGAGTGGTGAACCGCAAAAGCGGTAGAGTGCCACCATGGTGAGAAGGAGCGAGATGCGTGAAACATCCCCGGCAACGCGCCAGATTTCCGCCGCTCTGAGGAGCAGACGCGAGGAGCTTGGGCTCAGCCAGACAGCGGTTGCGACCTTCATCGGTCGCGGCCAGACCTACGTGTCCGACCGCGACCGGGGGCTCGAGGCGTGGGACCTGGACGATCTCACGAAGTTGGCGTCGCTCTACAAGCTCGGCTCGTTCTGGCGCCTCATGGAATTTGCGGGACGTCAGGATGTGGTTGCTGACGAGGCGATCGACCCAGACGAGCACTGATCGCTCCTAGGAGGGAACACGCGACTTCCTCCCGCTGCTCGGCGTCGAGCGAGCGCTCGATGAACGCCATGCGCACTGACGGGACGTACAGCGATCGCCGGCCCAGGTCGTCTACCTCGCGGACTTGCACACCCAGCATCTCGACCGGCTGGAACGCCTTCATTCCTATCTACCCCCTGGCACTACCCCTGGTCCCTCTCGACCACCCAGCGCGGTCCCCCGAGGTGATTGAAACCGTATCGACCGGCACTGACGGGGCTATGTGAATCACGCAACCTCGTGATCATTCTGTGACCAGGGGTGTAGTACACCCTCGGCGCGTCGGAAGGTGAAGTGTCGTCCGGCATGGCAGGCAGGGGGACTCCGATTCGCGCGTTCAGGATCCCTGACGACCTGTTCGAGTCCGCGCGGGAGATCGCTGACAGACGTGGTGAGTCTCTGTCTGACGTGGTCCGGGACCTGCTTGAGCGCTGGGTGGCCGAGCACGTGAACGACGAGCGTCGGCTCTAAGCCTCGATCGCGCTGAGCGAGACCCCGGCCAGAGCTGCCTCCGCTGCATCCGCCGCCGCACGCTGAAGGTCTGGGAGCAGGTGCCCGTACCTGTCGATGGTGGTGGTGATGCTCTCGTGACCGAGCCGCGCCTGGATCACCGGGAGGCTGACGCCCTGTGCGATCAGCCATGCCACGTGCGTGTGGCGGAGGTCGTGGATCCGTGGTTGAGGATCGAGTCCTGCGCGCTCGACAGCCGGCTTCCAGTCGTCGTAGAACGTCCGGTGACGCAGCGGGCCTCCGCGGGGGGCGAGGAACAGCCGGTCGGACTTCGACCGGCCAGACACCAGGGGAGCGAGGGCCGCAACGACCTGCGGGGGAAGGGTGATAGTCCGCCGTGAGCGGCGAGTCTTGGTCGGGCCCACGTCGCGGGCCGCCTTCGACCCGTCCCACTTGGCGGCCTTCGTGATCCGCACGGTCCGCTTCGCCAAGTCGACGTCGGCGACCTCGAGGGCCTCAGCCTCACCCCACCGCATTCCCGTGCCAGCGAGGGTCAGCACGAGCGGTTGGTAGTGCGCGGGAACCTCACCGAGGAGGCGGTCGAACTCACCGTGGTCGAGGAACCGCATCTCGACCACGGTGTGCTCGGTGCGGCGGGGGAGGCGCACACCCTTGCATGGGCTGCCAGCGATCAGCTTGTCGACGACAGCGCCGTTCATCATCGAGGCCAGCAGACCGTGATGGTTCCGGATCGTCTTGTCCGACCAATCGGGGTCGAGCTTGGCGATCGCGAGCTGGATCGTCTCGCGGCTGATCGCGTCGAGCGGGTAGGAGCCGAGGAGGGGGCTCCACACCTTCCGGTACATCCGCGCGTAGGTGCGGCGGGTGCCGTCCGTGACACCCGTGAGGGCCGCGAGGTAGCGGTCAGCCCACTGGTCGAGCGTTGGCGTGGCGGGGTCAGCCGTCTCCCGCAGCCAGTACGCGAGGGCACGCTCGGCGCCGAGCGTGTTGACCAGCGCGGCGAACTCCTCCGCGGTCGACTCGGCGTAGAAGGTCTCGGACCGCTGCTTCCCGCCGATGCGGAAGCGGACCCGCCAGGATTCGGTGCCGGACGCTTCGTGGACGCGGTGCTCGGGGCTCGCCATGAACGCAGAATAGCCCCGACCTGAGTCCTGAGTGTGTCCTCAGGAGCCGGATCGGGGCTACTTCCCTGGTCAAACTATGTGTCCGAGGGGGGACTTGAACCCCCATGCCCTAATACGGGCACTAGCACCTCAAGCTAGCGCGTCTACCTATTCCGCCACCCGGACTGGGTCTCGGTGAGCCTCCGCGTCGTGCCGACCGCGTCGTTCACCGTGCGTCAGAACTTTAGCAAACCCCCGGTGGTGAACTCCAAACCGGGGGGCGCCCATTCGTCGTCCGGCCCGCTGGCCAGGCAGGATGGGGGAATGACCGCCGCAGACACGCCCACGACCCTGCCCGTCGACCCTGCCGCGGAGGTCGTCGAGATCTGCCGGAGCCTCATCCGGATCGACACCACCAACACGGGCGACGACAGCGGTCCGGGGGAGCGCAAGGCGGCTGAGTACGTCGCCGGGCTCCTCTCCGAGGTGGGCCTCGAGCCGGAGATCGTCGAGGTCACCCCCGGGCGTACGAATGTGATCGCCCGGTGGGAGGGCGCGGACACCTCGCTCCCGCCGCTGCTCGTCCACGGTCACCTCGACGTCGTGCCTGCCCAGGCCGCGGACTGGTCGTACGACCCGTTCGCGGGCGAGATCGTGGACGGCTACCTGTACGGCCGGGGTGCGGTCGACATGAAGGACTTCGACGCGATGGTGCTCTCGGTCGTCCGCGCCCGGCGACGGGCGGGCCTCGCACCGCAGCGCACGATCGTGCTGGCGTTCACGGCGGACGAGGAGGCGGGCTCGATCCACGGCGCGCACAAGATCGTCGATCACCACGCCGACCTCGTGGCCGACTGCACGGAGGCGATCGGCGAGGTCGGCGGGTTCTCGACGCACATCGGCGGCCAGCGGCTCTACCTCCTGGAGTCGGGGGAGAAGGGGCTCGCCTGGATGCGGCTGACCGCCCAGGGCACGGCCGGTCACGGATCGATGGTGCGCGACAACAACGCGGTCACGGCGATCGGCCGCGCCGTGGCGGCGATCGGCGACCACGACTGGCCGTACGAGCCGGGGCCGTCGATGCAGGCGCTCCTCGCGAAGGTGCGCGAGCTGACGGCCGCCCCGCAGGCGTCGGTCGAGCAACTGCTCGCGGAGTTCGGTCCGGCTGCGCGGATGATCCGCGCGGGCATGCGCAACATCAGCAACCCGACCATGCTCGACGCCGGCTACAAGGTCAACGTCATCCCGGGCGAGGCCTCGGCCCACGTGGACGGGCGGTTCCTGCCGGGCCAGGAGTCGTCGTTCCTCGCCGAGGTCCGGGCGCTGGCCGGGGACGCGGTCACCATCGACCCGGTGACGCTCCAGCCGGCCCTGGAGTACCCGTTCAGCGGCGACCTCGTCGACGCGATGACGGTGGCCCTGCACGCGGAGGACCCGGAGGCGCACATCGCCCCGTTCCTGATGTCCGGCGGCACCGACGCGAAGGCGTGGGACCGGCTCGGGATCCGGTCGTACGGGTTCACGCCGCTCCGACTGCCGGCGGACCTCGACTTCACCGCGCTCTTCCACGGCGTCGACGAGCGGGTGCCGACGGACGCGCTGGAGTTCGGCGCGCGGGTGTTCGACCGGCTGCTGGACCTGGCCTAGTGCGGCGTCAGCGTGCTGCGGACGCGGATGATGCGCCGCCGCAGCGTCACCCGGCGACGACCGTCCGGGAAGAGCCGCAGACGGTCGAGCTCCCAGCCATGATGCTCGGCCGCGTCGACGAGCAGGCGGCGCACCGCCTGGCGTGACTCCGTGCGCGGCAGCCAGAACCGCTGGAACTCGTACTCCGCCACACCGCCTCCGTCTACACCGTCTCGATCGACACGTCCTCGAGCGCCTCGGTGATCTCCACAGGGAGCGTGACCTGCTCCACCGAGAGCGCTGCCTTCAATTGTGCCGCTGTCCGGGGGCCGATGAGTGCACTCGCCACACCTGGGCGGTCCCGGACCCAGGCGAGAGCGACCTCGAGAGGTGTCAGCTGAAGCCCTTCGGCAGCCCGGCAGACGGCCTCGACGACCTGCCGCGACGGGGCGTCCAGGTACGGCTCGACGAACCCGGCGAGGTGGTCGGACGCGGCGCGGGAGTCCGACGGGATCCCGTACCGGTACTTGCCGGTGAGCACCCCGCGTCCGAGCGACGACCAGGCAAGCAGCCCGACGCCCAGCGTCTCGGCCGCCGGCACGACCTCCCGCTCGACCTGGCGCGCGAGCAGGGAGTACTCGACCTCGGTGGCCACGATCGGCGCGGCGGACGGGAGCAGGGCCTGGCGGGTGTGGGCGTACGCGGTCTGCCAGCCGGTGTAGTTGGCGATCCCGGCGTAGCGCGTACGGCCCGTGGCGACGGCGTGGTCCAGGGCGGACAGCGTCTCGTCCACCGGCACACGAGGGTCCCATCCCTGCACCAGCCAGAGGTCCAGGTGGTCCGTGCCCAGCCGGGCGAGGGAGGTGTCGAGCGTGGACAGCATCGCGCTCCGCGACGTCCCCGCACGCCCTGACGGACCGCTGGTGCCCGCCTTGGAGACCAGCACGACGTCGTCGCGGCGCACGTCGGCGAGAAGCCTGCCGATCAGCGCCTCGCTGGCCCCCGCGCCGTACGACGCTGCCGTGTCGAGCAGCGTCCCGCCGGCCTCGAGGAACAGGCGGAAGAGGTCGGCCGCCTCGTGCTCGTCGGTGTCACGCCCCCAGGAGGCGGTGCCCAGGCCGAGCCGCGACACGGCCAGCCCGCTGCGACCGACGAAGCGTTCGTGCATGTCTCTCCTCGCGTGGCGGCCCGTCCGGGGCCCTGTCGGAAGGCTAGTCGAGGCGGGGGCACCTGTGCCGCTAGGCTCGCCCTCGCATCGCTGTGCACGTCGATGAAGGAGCAGAGCATGAAGCTGGGGATCAACGTCGGGTACGTCGCCGGACCGGACGTGGCGGAGCGGGTGGAGACGGCGGTCTACGCCGAGTCCCTCGGGTTCTCGTCCGCCTGGGCGGCAGAGGCGTACGGCTCCGACGTTCCCACGCTGCTGTCGTGGATCGGCGCTCGCACGACGACGCTCGAGCTCGGCACGGCCATCCTGCAGATCCCCGGCCGGACGCCCGCGATGACGGCGATGACGGCCGCCACGCTGGACCGCCTGTCGGAGGGACGGGTGCGTCTCGGCCTCGGTGTGTCCGGACCGCAGGTGTCGGAGGGCTGGCACGGCGTCAAGTTCGACAAGCCGCTGGCCCGCACCCGCGAGTACGTCGAGATCGTCCGCACGATCCTCGCCCGCGAGGAGCCGCTGAACTACGCGGGCGAGCACTTCACGCTCCCGCTGCCCGACGGCCCGGGCAAGCCGCTCAAGATCATGCTTCACCCCTACCGCCCCGACATCCCGATCTACCTGGCGGCGGTCGGCCCCAAGAACCTCGAGCTCGCCGGCGAGATCGCCGACGGCTGGCTCGCGATCTTCTTCAACCCCGAGCAGGCCGCGGTGTCCACGGACCACATCCGCGCGGGCCGGGAGAAGGCCGGCAAGACCCTGGACGGGTTCGACATCGTGCCGACGGTCCCCGTGGTGGTCGGCGACGACCTCGAGAAGTGTGCCGACATGGTGCGTGCCTACACCGCCCTGTACGTCGGAGGCATGGGCAGCCGCCAGCAGAACTTCTACAACGCCCTGGCACGTCGGATGGGCTTCGAGGACGCCGCCCAGAAGATCCAGGACCTCTACCTGGACAAGAAGCAGGCCGAGGCCGCGGCCGCGGTGCCGTTCGAGCTGGTCGACCAGACCGCCCTCATCGGTCCGAAGGAGCGCATCGCCGAGCGCCTCCACGCGTACGCCGGTGCCGGCGTGACCACGCTGGCGATCTCGACCTTCGGCAGCACCCACGACGAGCGCGCGCACGTCCTGCGTACCGTCTCCGACGCTCTCGACGCCTCGGGTCTCGGCTCTTGAGCGACCTGCTTCAAGCCCTCGTCCTCGGCCTGATCCAGGGCCTCACCGAGTTTCTCCCGATCTCCTCGTCCGGCCACCTCGCGATCTTCCCCAAGTTCTTCGGCTGGGAGGATCCGGGCGCGGCGTTCACGGCCGTGATCCAGATCGGGACCGAGCTCGCCGTCATCATCTACTTCTGGCGCGACATCTGGAACATCGCCGGCGGCTGGCTGCGCGGCCTCTTCGACCGCAACGCGCGGACGACGCTCGAGTGGCGCATGGGCTGGTTCGTCATCATCGGCTCGCTGCCGATCGTGATCCTCGGCGTCGCGCTGAAGGACGTCATCGAGAGCGACTTCCGCAACCTCTGGGTCATCGCGACGATGCTCGTCGTGATGGGTGTCGTCCTCGGGATCTGCGACCGGCTCGGGCGCCTGGACCGGACGATCGAGGACCTCAACGCGAAGCACGCCGTGCTCTTCGGCCTCGCCCAGGCGATGGCTCTGATCCCGGGCGTCTCGCGCTCGGGCGCGACGATCAGCATGGGCCGGGCACTCGGGTACGACCGTGCCGCCGCCACCCGCTACGCGTTCCTGCTGGCGATCCCGGCGGTCGTCGGGGCGGGGCTCTTCCAGCTGCCCGAGATCCCGGGGGGCGACAACGCGTACGGCGTCGGTCCGACGATCCTCGCGACGGTCGTGTCGTTCGTGGTGGGCATCTCCGTCATCCACTGGCTGCTCGGCTACGTCAGCAAGCACTCGTACACGCCGTTCGTGATCTACCGGATCGGGCTCGGCTCGCTGGTCCTGATCCTGCTCGCGACCGGGACGATCGCGGCCGGCACGACCGTCGGTTAGTCACGACCGCTGGCTGGTCCTGACGCACAGAAAACCGTGCGATAACGCCAGGATCCGTTCGAATTCGGCCATTGCTGACATCTCGCGTGCCCTCACGCGCCCACGACTGACAACGTCCCTCTCGTCTCGTCCGACAACGCAACGAGGGGAATCTCTGTGAAGAAATGGATCGTGAGCGTGCTCGCCGTCGCCGGGCTCATGGTGGGCCTGATGTCCGCCGCCAGCCCGGCGTCCGCGAGCCCGTCCTGTACCAAGAATCTGCTCACCACGACCCGCAGCGGCTGGATCGTCGCTGTCCCGGCTGCCAGCAGCAGCACGCCGCTGCACTGTCACCTCCAGCAGGGCTACGTCGGTGCCGCCGTCCGGACCCTGCAGAACTCGATCGCGTGGTGCTACCGCGGCTACAACGAGACCGTTCTGAAGATCACGGTCGACGGCAACTTCGGGCCGAAGACCAAGGCGGCCCTCAAGCGGGTCCAGCAGATCGAGGGAGTCACCGCCGACGGTGTCTACGGTCCTCAGACTCGCGACGCGATGAAGCACCGGCAGGTCGCCTGGGAGGGCGATCAGGACCCCAACGTCTGCCGCGAGCTGAGCTGGTGACGACGTGGGAGGTCCCAGCCGCACCAGCTCCCGAGGTCGGGCCCGCATCCACCGGATCGCCGGTCTGCTCGCTGCCGTTGCGCTCGCGTGCGTCGCAGCGGGCGCCTCGCCGGCCGCAGCGGACTCCTTCAGGGGCTGCGCCTACCCGCGGGTGTGCTTCTACCTGTCCGCGAGCGACTGGCAGGCCAGCAGGCCCACTGCGGCCTATCAGGACGTCACCAGCTCGTACCAGAACCTCGGCTCTCGCAGCCGAGGTGCGGACTGGATGACCAACACCCGGAACGATGACCGGGTCTGGGTGCGCTACGTCGTCAACGCGACGGGCGCGGTGGTGTACGAGTGCATCCCGCCCAACACGTCGTTGTACGTCCCGAGCGCCTTCACCCTGACCGGCGTGAAGATCGAGTGGGCGTCGGCCTGTCCGTGACCCTGGGTCGGTCGTCGGCACCCAGGCTCTGGGTGCCGACGACCTTGACCAGCTGCAGCAGCTCCGCGGCACGCGACCCGGGCTCGGCCGAGTAGACGATCACCGTCTGGTCGGTCTCGGCGATCTCGAGCGCGTCGCAGTCCAGGGTGAGCCTGCCGACCGTCGGGTGCTCGATCGTCTTCTGATGGCTGCGCCACACCTGAGACGGGGCGTCGAGCCACAGGCGCTCGAACTCCGGGCTCCGCGCCCGCAGCTCCTCGACGAGCCGTCGCAGGTCGGGGTCGTCGGGGTATTTCGCGGCCGCCGCGCGCAACGAGGTCACGGACTGGGCGGCGGTGACCGCGGCCTCGTCCGGCGACACCGACACGCGGCTCGGCGCTCCGAGGAACCGCTGACGGACGATGTTGCGCTGCTGGGGCGTGAGCGCCGAGAAGTCTCCCAGGAGCGCCGCCGCCAGCGGGTTCCACGCGAGGACGTCGCCTTTGGCGCTGAGCACGATCGCCGGCTGGTCCTCGAGCCGGTCGAGCAGGCGCAGGATGCTGGACCGGACCAGCATCGGGACGTGGCCTTCTCGGGGCGAGGCCGTGTCGGCCAGGTCGAACATCTCCCTGCGCTCGTCGTCGCTCATCCGCAGGGCGCGTGCGAGCGCGGCCAGGACGGACGCTGACGGGTGGGCTCCGCGGCCCTGCTCGATCCGGGTCACGTAGTCGACGCTGATGCCGGCCAGCATCGCGACCTCCTCGCGGCGCAGCCCCGCCACGCGGCGGCGTGGTCCCGCAGGGATACCGACGTCGGCCGGCGCGACGCGGCTGCGGGCACGGACGAGGAGGCGTCCCAGCTCTCGGCGATCCACACCGCCACGATGGCACGCGCGGACGGTGCCGACCATGCCGGAGCCGGGTACGGCCGGTACCAGGACGAACCGGTCCTGGAGCGGGTCGGCGCGAGGGCCGAGAGTCGAGACATGACGACAACCACGAAGACGACGGCCCTGGTCACCGGGGCGAACAAGGGGATCGGCCTCGAGACGGTACGCCGGCTGGCGGGGCTGGGATGGACGGTCTGGCTCGGCTCGCGAGACGCCGAGCTCGGGACGAAGGTGGCCGACACGCTCCGGCACGACGGGCTCGACGTCCGGCCGGTCACCCTCGACGTGAGCTCCGACGACTCCGTCGGCTCGGCGTCGGCGACGGTCGAGGCCGCCGCCACTGGGCTCGACGTGCTCGTCAACAACGCCGGGATCACGGGAAGGCGGGTCGGTCCGGCGGACACCGTGCCCGCGGACTTCCTCCCCGTCTTCGGCGTCAACCTCCTCGGCCCCGTCCGCGTCACCCAGGCGTTCCTGCCGCTGCTGAGCGCCTCAGAGCACCCGCGCGTCGTGAACGTCTCCAGCGGCATGGGCTCGTTCGGCGTCACCCAGGACCCGAGCCGGTTCGAGTCGACGCTGGTCAGCCTCGTCTACCCGTCCTCCAAGGCGGCGCTCGACATGGTCACCACCATGTACGCGAAGGCGCTGCCGGACTTCCGTGTCAATGCGGCCGACCCGGGCTACACCGCCACCGACCTCAACGACCACCGCGGGACGCAGACCGTCGCGGAGGGCGCGGAGGCGAGCGTCCGCGCCGCGACCGTGCCGCCGGACGGGCCGACGGGTGCCTTCTTCGGGCGTGAGGGGTTCCTGCCGTGGTGAGCGCTACAGCCAGCCGGACCGCTTGAACAGCCGCCACAGCACGGTGACGGAGCCGACCATGAGCAGGAGCGCCATCGGGTAGCCGAGCGCCCAGTGGAGCTCCGGCATGTCGTCGAAGTTCATCCCGTACACGCCGGCGACGAGGGTGGGCGCGGCGAACATGGCGGCGTACGCGGCGAGCTTGCGCATGTCGTCGTTCTGCTGGACGGAGATCTGCGTGGCCCGCGCCGCCATCACGTTGTCGAGCAGCCCGTCGAGGACGTCGAGGGTGCCCCGGGCGTGCACCAGGTGGTCGGCGATGTCGCGGAAGTAGGGAAGGAGACCCTCGGGGACCGACCACTTCGCGCGTCCGCCCAGCAGGTCCTGGAGCGGGGCGTGGATGGGGACGACGGCCTTCCGGAACTCCAGGAGCTCCCTCTTGAGCGGGTAGACGCGGGCGGTCGACGCCGGCGGCTCCTGGGAGAAGACGGCGGTCTCCACCTCCTCGACGTCCTCGGTGAGCTCCTCGGCGATCACCTGGTACTCGTCGACGACCGCGTCGACGACGTGGTACGCCGCCGACACCGAGCCGTACTTCACGAGGTCCGGCTGCTTGTCCGCCCGGTCGCGGATCTGGTCGAGCTGGGGCCACGACCCGTGGCGCACCGTGATCGCGTAGTGCGCGCCGATGAACATGGCGACCTCGCTCATCAGGACCTCGTTGGAGACCTTGTCGTACTCGAGCGAGCGCAGCACCAGGAAGGCGGAGTCCTTGTAGACGTCGATCTTCGGTCGCTGGTGCGCCGTGACGGCGTCCTCGACCGCGAGCGGGTGGAGGCCGAACACGGTCTCCAGCTCACGGAACTCCTCGTACGTGGGGTCCTGGAGCAGCACCCACACGAAGTCGGCGGGGCCGGTGAGCGTGGCGGCGACCTCGGCCAGCCCGTCGAACGAGCTGCTCGAGTGCACGGCCTTCTCGTCGCGGTAGGCGGCGCAGTCCAGGATCACCTCATCATTCTGGCCCGTCGGGCGGCAGCAGGCCGACTACGCTCGAGGCGTGCCGACCCTGATCCTCGTCCGACACGGACGGACCGCCGCCAACGCCGACGGTGTCCTCGCCGGGCGCACCCGGGGCGTCAGCCTCGACGACGTCGGCCGCGAGCAGGCTCGCGCGACGGCGCAGCGCCTGTCGGTCGTCCCGCTCGCGGTGGTCGTGAGCAGCCCGCTGATGCGGACCATGCAGACCGCCCGGGAGATCGCCGACGCGCAGAAGGGCGACGTCCCCGTGCGCAGGGAGCCCGGGATCGTGGAGTGCGGGTACGGCCGCTGGACCGGCAAGAAGATCGCCGACCTCGCCCGGGAGCCGTTGTGGGCGACCGTCCAGCAGCAGCCGAGCGCGGTGGTCTTCCCCGGCGGCGAAGGCCTCGCCGACGTGTCGGCGCGCGCGATCGAGGCCGTCCGGCGCATCGACCGTCGCGTCGAGCGCCGTCACGGCCCGCGCGCGGTGTGGGCCGCTGCCAGCCACGGCGACGTCATCAAGGCCGTGCTCGCCGACGCCCTCGGCCTGCACCTGGACCAGTTCCAGCGCATCGTGGTGTCGCCCGGCTCGGTCAGCGTGGTCACGTACGGGACGCACCGGCCGACCGTCCGGCACGTCAACGACCTGGGCTCCGACCTGAGCCACCTCGTCCCCGAGCCGGAGGGTGACCGTCCCACCGGCGACGCGCCCGTCGGCGGAGGTGCGTGACCGATGGCCGCGACCCGGGGCAGGAGTCGCCGCCTCCGAGGGGTCTGTCTAGGCTCGGTGCCATGCTGATCCACCGGTTCGAACGCCCGAGGCGCTTCGTCGCGGGGACGGTCGGCGCGCCCGGGGAGCGGACGTTCTTCCTGCAGGCCAGCGACGGGTCCCGCGTGACGTCGGTGGCCCTGGAGAAGGAGCAGGTCCGGGTGCTCGCCGAGCGCCTCGAGGCCCTCCTCGTGGAGGTCGGCGGCGGCACCGCGTCGACGCCGGCTCCGGGGCGGTCGGTGGACCTGGACCCGCTCGACCAGCCGATCGAGGAGGAGTTCCGGGTCGGCGCGATGACCCTCGCGTGGGAGCCCGACGTCGGTGAGGTCGTCGTGGAGGCGTTCGCCGCGACCGACGACGAGGACACCGAGGCGAGCGACGTGCTGGTGGTGACGCTGCGTCCGGAGGTCGCGCTCGAGTTCGCCGAGCGGGCCAAGAGCGTCGTGGCGGCCGGGCGCCCCACGTGCCCGTTCTGCGGCGGCGTGGTCGAGCCCGAGGGACACCTGTGCCCTCGTGCCAACGGGTTCCGCCGGGTCGCACGTGACTGAAGGCGCGGCCCGCGAGGTCGGCGACGGGGTCGACCGCGAGGCGACGCTGCGGACGCTCACCGACGGGACGCTGGAGGTGACCGGCCGTCTCGTCGAGGCGTCCAACGGCACGTTCTTCGGCCGGGTGACCCGCGACGACCACGTCCTGGAGTGCGTCTACAAGCCGGTACGCGGCGAGCGCCCGCTGTGGGACTTCCCCGACGGGACCCTGGCGGCCCGGGAGCGAGCGTCGTACCTCGTCTCCGAGGCCGCGGGCTGGCACGTCGTCCCTCCCACCGTGCTGCGCGAGGGGCCCTTCGGATTCGGTATGGCTCAGGTGTGGATCGACGTCGACGTGGACGCCCCTCAGGTCGCGGTCGTCCCGGCGGGGCAGGCGCCGGACGGGTGGTTCGCCGTCGTGGAGGCTGTCGACGTCGAGGACCGCCCGGTGGTCCTGCTGCACCGCGACTCGCCCGAGCTCCGGGCGCTGGCGCTCTTCGACGCGGTGGTGAACAACGCCGACCGCAAGGGCGGCCACCTGCTCCCGACAGGCGGCGCGGTGCTGGGGTGCGACCACGGGCTCACGTTCCACGAGGAGGTCAAGCTCCGCACGGTGCTGTGGGGCTGGGCCGACGCGGCGCTCGAGCCGGGGGAGCGGCGGACGCTCGAGCGCTTGCAGGGCCGTCTCGCCGCAGGTCCGCTCCACGACGCGCTCGCCGAGCTCCTCACCCGCCGTGAGCGCGCCGCGCTGAGCGAGCGGGTCGCGGAGCTGCTCGTGTCGGGGCGGATGCCGGATCCGGGCGACCGCTGGCCCACGATCCCGTGGCCACCGCTGTAGGCGACGCCTTATACCCTCGTGACATGCGCGCCTGGACGTCCCCCGAAGTCCCCGACCTCTCCGAGCTCGGCCTCGGCCGAGGCTCCGCCGTCCAGGTCTTCGACACCGCCAGCGGGGCGCTCGCGACCGTCGATCCCGAGGAGCGGGCGCGCCTCTACGTCTGCGGCATCACCCCGTACGACGCGACCCACCTCGGGCACGCCGCGACGTACCTGACCTTCGACCTCCTCCAGCGCGCGTGGCGCGACCGCGGCCTCGAGGTGGTCTACACGCAGAACATCACCGACGTCGACGACCCGCTGCTGGAGCGCGCGACCGCCACCGGCGTGGCGTGGACGGACCTGGCCGAGCGCGAGATCCAGCTGTTCCGCGAGGACATGGCGGCGCTCCGGATCCTCGCGCCCGACCACTACGTCGGAGCCGTCGAGTCGATCGACCTCGCGATCGCCCTGGTCGAGCGGCTGCGCGACCGCGGCGTGACGTACGAGGTGGACGGCGACGTCTACTTCTCCGTCGACGCAGACCCCGACTTCGGAGGCGTGTCCGGGTACGACCGCGAGACGATGCTCCGGCTCTTCGCCGAGCGCGGCGGCGATCCCGACCGCGAGGGCAAGCGCGACCCGCTGGACTGTCTGCTGTGGCAGGCCGAGCGCCCCGGCGAGCCGTCCTGGGACAGCCCTTTCGGACCTGGGCGACCCGGCTGGCACGTCGAGTGCGCCTCGATCGCGCTCGAGACGCTCGGCCACGACTTCGACGTCCAGGGCGGCGGCACCGACCTCGTCTTCCCGCACCACGAGATGTCGGCCGCCGAGGCGCAGGTCGCCACCGAGACGCGGTTCGCACGAACCTACGTGCACCAGGCGATGGTGGCCTTCGAGGGCGAGAAGATGTCGAAGTCCCTCGGCAACCTGGTGCTAGTCTCCCGGCTGCGGGCCGACGGCCACGACCCGTCGGCGATCCGCCTCGCGCTGCTCGCGCACCACTACCGCACGCCGTGGGAGTGGGCCGACGACGAGATCGTCGACGCCCAGAAGCGCCTCGCGCGCTGGCGTGACGCCTTCGCGGCCGGCGGGTCCGAGGCTGCCCCGGTCGTGGACGCGATCCGCGCGGCGCTCGCCCACGACCTCGACACGCCTCGGGCGGTCGCGGCCGTCGACGCCTGGGTCGACGCCGCGCTGGCCGGCGGGGGAGCGGGCGACCACGACCCCGCGTCCGGCCGGGTCGTCGGCGCCGCGGTCGACGCCCTGCTCGGCGTCGCCTGAGCCACCTTCTGCGGCCAGGAGCCGCCATCACTCTCTCCTCGACCTCCACCGGCGTCATAGAGTGAAGGGGTGAGCGAGCAGAGCGATTTCCCCGCGGTCGTCGACCCCTGGATGGTCGTCGCCTTCGAGGGCTGGAACGACGCCGCGGAAGCCGCGACGGAAGCCGTGGACCACCTGATCGAGTGGTGGGACGCGGAGCTCGTCGCCGAGCTCGATCCGGACGACTACTACGACTACCAGGTCAACCGGCCCTACATCGGCCGCGACGACGACGGCGAGCGGTCCATCTCGTGGCCCACGACGCGGGTCTTCGTCGCGCGTCCCGTGGGCTCGGACCGCGACGTCCTCCTCGTCCGAGGCCTCGAGCCGAACATGCGCTGGCTCCCGTTCTGCGACGAGCTGCTCATGCTCGCCGACCGGTTCTCGGTCCGCGGCGTCGTCACGCTCGGCGCGCTCCTGGCCGACACGCCGCACACCCGCCCGATCCCCGTCACCGGCTCCACGAGCGACGCCGACCTCGCCGCGCGCCTGCACGTCGAGGAGTCCCAGTACGAGGGCCCGACCGGCATCAACGGGGTCTTCACCGTCGCGAGCAGCGAGTCCGGTCTGCCGACCGTGTCGCTGTGGGCGGCCGTGCCGCACTACGTCGCACAGGCGCCGAGCCCGAAGGCGACCCTCGCCCTTCTCGGCTACCTCGAGGACATCCTCGAGATCAGCCTGCCGCTGGGCGACCTCCGCGACCTCGCTCGTGCGTGGGAGCGAGGCGTGGAGGAGCTGGCGAGCTCGGACTCCGAGATCGCGGCCTACGTCGAGTCGCTCGAGGAGGCACGCGACACCTCCGAGCTCCCCGAGGCGTCCGGCGACGCGATCGCGCGCGAGTTCGAGCGCTACCTGAAGCGTCGCTCGCGCGACACCGATACGTAACCCTCGCTCGCGTAGACTCGACCTCGGCCGATCGCGGGTGGCACCCGCTCCCTCCTGACACGAAGCGAGCCGATGAGCCTGTCCGACTGCGCCACCCGCACCGCACTGCCCGACGCGGTCCTCTGGGACCTCGACGGCACGATCGTCGACACCGAGCCGGTCTGGCTCGCGGCGGAGTTCGCGCTCGCTGGTCGATTCGGCGCAACCTGGTCGGAGCAGGACGGCCTCGACCTCGTCGGGAGCGACCTGCTGGAGGCCGGACGGGAGATCACCCGCCGGATGGGCCTCCCGATCATGGCCGAGGACGTCGTGGACGCCCTCGTCGGCACGGTCGCCGAGCACATGCGCAGCGGCGACCTCGCGTGGCGTCCGGGAGCGCGCGAGATGATCGCCGCGCTCGCCGAGGCAGGGGTCCCGCAGGCACTGGTCACCATGTCGTACTCCGCGATCGCCGAGCCGATGATCGCGCGGCTGGGCGACAACCCCTTCGGTGCGGTCGTCACCGGGGACACCGTCACCAACGGCAAGCCGCACCCCGAGCCGTACCTCTCCGCCGCGGCGGCGCTGGGCGTCGCTCCCGAGCGCTGCGTCGCGATCGAGGACTCCAACACCGGCACGCGGTCGGCGTCGGCTGCGGGCTGCCACGTCCTCGTCGTGCCCAACCTCGTCGCGGTGGACGCCGGCGAGCGCCGGACCCAGGTCGACTCGCTCGCGGGACTCGATCCGTGCGACCTGGGCGCGCTGCTGCTGCCCCTCCAGGACGGCCTGGTCCCGTGACCGTCGCGACCGTCGTCACCGCGCTGGGCGCCCTCGGCGCCGGCGTGATGGCGGGGGTCTACGTGGCGTTCTCCGTGATGGTGATGCCGTCGCTCGACCGGCGCCCGCCGCACGAGGCCGTGGCGTTCATGCAGGAGACCAACCGGTGGGCCGTGCGCCCGGGGTTCCAGGTGTGGTTCTCCGGTACGGCGGTGGTGGCCGTCGCGCTGGTCGTCCTCGCGTTCGCCGCTGAGGACGTCGAGCGCGGGTGGCTGCTCGCCGGCTCCTTCGCGTACCTGCTCACGATCGTGCTGACGGGCGCCTTCCACATCCCGCGCAACAACGCGATCGACGCGGTGGACGCGTCCGACGCCGAGGCCTCACGCGTCGCCTGGGTGGGATACTCCCGGCCCTGGACCCTGGGCAACCACGTCCGAGCCGTCCTCTCCGGCATCGCCCTCCTCGCGTACGCCACCGCGCTCGCCGCCTGACCGACCCGCGTCCATCTCGCGCCACTCCGGCCGCAGGCTGGTCAGCGTGGTCGTGAGGAAGTAGGCCACGCCGCTGACGAGCAGCACCGGGGACAGTCCCACGGCCGTGACCACGACCCCGGCCGCGAGACCCCCGATCGGCATCCCGGCCCATGCGACCGCGTCGGTGAGCGCACCGACCCGCCCGTACAGGCGACGCGGGACCCGCTCGAAGAAGACGGCGCTCAGGATCGGGTTGAGGAAGCCCGACCCCAGCCCGCCGATGGCGAAGACCGTCAGCAGGACCGGGAGGGGCGGGTCGGCGAGCAGGACGAGGAACCGTGGCGCCCCGGCCACGAGGAACCCGAGGAAGAACACCGGCCGCCGGCGCATCCGGTGGGCGAACGCCGAGGCGAGCAGGCTCCCGACCACGGCCATCGCGCTCGTCAGGGTGAGGACGAGGCCGAGCGTGCCCGCGCCTGCGCCCGACTCGTGCGCCCAGACGGGGAGCAGGACTGCGACGAACGCGATGTCGAGCAGGTTCGTGATGCCGACCATGACGACGATCGCGACGAGGAGCGGATCGCGGCGCAGGAACGAGAAGCCCTCCCCGAGCCGGTGGAGGTAGGGGAGCGGCGCGGCCTCGCCTTCGCCGCCGTCCGCGCTGTCCTCGGAGCTGTGCTCGTGGTCCGGTCCGCCCATCCCGCGCGGCAGACTCAGGCCGACCAGCGCGGAGCCGAGGACGAAGCACGCTGCCGTCAGCCCGACGCCGGAGACCGGACCGACCCACGCGATCAGCGCCCCGCCGACCGCGGGCCCGACGGTCGAGGCGAGCCGCTCGATGGTGCCGGAGAGCCCGGTCGCCCGGACGAGAGGCACCTTCGCCCGGTCGGCCGCCTCCGGGATCATGATCTCCTTCGCCAGGTCGCCCGGTCCCCGTGCCGCTCCGACCACGGCGACGAGCACGAGGAAGACCTCCAGCGAGAGCGCGTCCAGCAGGTGGAGCAGCGGGATCGCGGCCGCCGCGGCGGCGCTGACGAGGTCGGTGGTCCACGACACGAGGCGCCCGCCGACACGGTCGACCCACGGACCGGTCAGTGCCTTGACCACCACGTACGGCGTGAGCTCGCAGAACGCCACGAGACCCGTCTTGGTCGCGCTGCCGGTGGTGACCAGCACGAACCACGGGAAGGCGATCGCCGAGACGCGTGTGCCGGTGAGCGCGACGGCCATCGCGAGGAGGAGCCCGGCGAGCGGGGCGCGAGTGCGCCGGGTGGCTGCGGACGTCACGACTCCTCCGCCACGGCGCTGTCGGGCTGGGGGAGGATCTGGAGGACCACGCTCACGCGGTCGGCGTCCTCGGGCGCGCGGTTCTCGGGGACGTCGTAGCGGAACTCGCGCACGACGGCGTGCAGACGGACTGCGAGGGTCTTGGCCTCGTCGGGGGTCAGCCTTAGCAGGTAGTCGCTCATGTCCATCGCGTCGCGCCACTCGGGCGCCATGGTCGTGCGCTCGTTGACGGTCTGCTGGAGGAGCAGCGTGTAGCTCGCCGCAATCGAGCGGAGGTACTCGTCGACGGCGTCGGCGTCAGCGGGGTCGAGGTCCTCGCCGCGCAGCTCCGTGACCCGGTGAGCGGCTCGCCACCAGCGGTCGCGGGCGTTGCCCCGCGTGGCGTCGTCGGTGACGAGTCCGGCCTTCTCGAGCTGGCGCAGGTGGTACGACGCGGAGCCCGAGCTCATGCCGAGCCGCTCGCCGAGCTGCGTCGCGGTCGCAGGGCCGTACCGGCGCAGCGAGCCGAGCAGGGACACCCTCAGCGGGTGCGCCAGCGCCTTGAGGGAGGAGGCGTCGAGGACGACACGACTCTGATCCGTGGACATGAGGCGAGCGTAAGACTGCAAAGGGAATTTTGCAAAGAGTCTTTTGCAATCCGCGCCGGGTCACCGTCTGGCGTCGCCGGGTCAGCGTCTGGCGCCCGCCGCACGGACGCGCTCGCGCCGACCGGAGAGTGACCCGGAACTCCCAGAAGGTGACCCGGCGTCAGTCGGCGGCGGTCGGGCTCTCGGCGGGGGAGAGCACCGCGGGCTCGAGCGGCAGCGTCTCCCGCTCGGGCAGCGGCGGGATGACGCCGCCCCACTCGGGGCACCGCGCCTTGTGGTCGCACCAGGCGCAGAGCGCGCTCTTGTGCGGCCGCCACTCGCCCGTGGTGGACGCACGCTCGATCGCCGACCAGAGCGCACGGAGCTTGCGCTCGGTCGCGAGGAGGTCCTGCTCGTCGGGGGAGTAGCGGAGGATCTCCTCGTTGCCGAGGTACATCAGCTGCAGCAGCGTCGGGATCGTGCCGGTCGTGCGCCACATGACCAGGGCGTAGAACTTCATCTGGAACATCGCCTTGGCCTCGAACACCTCGCGCGGCGCCCGCCCCGTCTTGTAGTCGACGACGCGCACCTCGCCGGTCGGCGCGACGTCCACGCGGTCGACGTAGCCGCGCAGCAGCAGACCGCCGTCGATCACGGTCTCGACGTACTTCTCGCGCTCGGCCGGCTCCAGCCGACGGGGGTCCTCGAGCACGAAGTAGGACCCGAGCAGGTCGCCCGCGCTGCCGAGCCACTCGGCGAGGGCAGCACCGTCGTCGAACAGACCCGCCACGTCGGGCTGGGCCTCCTGCAGCCGTGCCCACGCGGGACCGACCATCGAGCGCGCGCGCTCGAGCGTCCGCTCAGCGGCCGGGGCGTCGAACAGGTCCTCCAGCACCGCGTGCACGAGGGTGCCCCGGACCGCCTCCGGCGACGGCTCCTCGGGGATGCGGTCGACCACGCGGAAGCGGTAGAGCAACGGGCACGTCATGAAGTCCGACGCGCGGCTGGGGGAGAGGGAGCCGATCACGTCGACACCGTCCACCAGCGTGCGCTCCACGGTCTCCGTCCTCATGTCGGTCAGCCTAGGTCAGGCGACCGACAATCCCGGTGTGCCACGACCCGATACGGTGGACGACGTGAACGCGTCGTCCACACCCCCCTCACGCACCCGCCCTCCGGGCACGCTGCGCCTCGGCGAGATCGGGGGGATCGACGTGCTCGTGCGCTCCTCGTGGCTGCTTGTCGCGGTCCTCATCGCGTTCGTCCTCCAGCCGACCATCGAGATCATCGCGCCAGGCCTCGGGGCCCTCACCTTCGTGGCCGGGCTCGCCTTCGCGGTGCTGCTCTACCTCTCCGTGCTGCTGCACGAGATCTCCCACGCGCTGGTCGCCAAGGGATTCGGGTACGACGTGCGTTCCGTGACCCTCAACTTCCTCGGCGGCGTCACCGAGATCGAGGGCGAGCCGGACACGCCGGGACGGGAGTTCTGGATCGCGGTCGTCGGCCCCCTCACCTCGCTCGCGGTCGGAGCCGCGTCCTGGGGCGCGGCGCTGCTCGTCCCCGACTCGGGTCTCCTCCTCTTCGCGTTCCGCGCGCTCGCGCTCGCCAACCTGGTCGTCGGTGTCCTGAACCTGCTTCCTGGCCTCCCGCTCGACGGCGGTCGCGTCTTCCGTGCGGCCGTCTGGAAGGCCACCGGCAACCCGTACGCCGGCTCGGTCGCCGCCGGGTACGGCGGGCGCGTCGTCGCGCTCCTGGCGCTGGCGTTCCCGTTCGTGGGTGGAGAGCTCTTCGGCTTCGACATCACGATCCTGGACTACCTGATCGCGTTCGTCGTCGCGATGTTCCTCTGGACCGGGGCCTCCCAGGCGCTGGTCGCCGCTCGGATCCGGCGCGGCCTGCCGGGGCTCACCGCGCGGGGGCTCGCCCGCCGCGCGCTCGACGTACCCCGTGACACCCCGTTGAACCAGGCGATCGACCAGGCCCGGCAGGCGGGCGCCGGCTCCATCGTCGTCCACGGCGCGACAGGCGCGATCGACGGCATCGTCGACGAGCGCGCGGTGCTCGCGACGCCCGAGGAACGACGCCCCTGGGTCAGCGTCGGAGCGCTGGCGCGTACGCTCTCCCCGGGCCTCACGCTGCCCGTCGATCTCGCCGGCGAGGCGCTGATCCGGGCGATGCAGAGGACTCCGTCCAGCGATTACCTCGTCGTCGACGGCGACCGCTTGTACGGCGTCCTCGTGATGACGGACGTCGACACGGCGTTCGCGGAGCGGGTCCGTCCAGGTGGCAGGCAGGGCGACGCAGGAAGGCAGACGCATGGATGAGCGCCTCTCGGGGGTGCACCGCGGGCCGATGGCGGCCGGCGAGTGGGTTCGGCTCACCGACGCCAAGGGGCGACGGCACAACATCCGGCTGGAGGACGGCAAAAAGTTCTTCACGAAGTTCGGCGAGATCGCGCACGACGCGCTGATCGGCCAGCCCGAGGGCATCGTGGTCGAGTCCTCGCTCGGCGGCCAGTACCTGGTCTTCCGCCCGCTCATGCACGAGTACACGACGTCCATGCCGCGCGGCGCGGCGGTGATCTATCCCAAGGACGCCACGCAGATCGTCACCTTCGCCGACATCTTCCCCGGGGCCCGCGTCCTCGAGGCCGGTGCCGGGTCCGGCGCGCTGACGACGTTCCTGCTGCGGGCGGTCGGCGAGAGCGGTCTGGTCTCGTCGTACGAGCAGCGGGAGGACTTCGCCGAGATCGCGACCCGCAACGTGGAGCAGTTCTTCGGCGGCCCGCACCCTGCCTGGAGGCTGACCGTGGGCGAGCTGGGGGAGAGCGTCGTCGACACCGACGTCGACCGGATGATCCTCGACATGGTCGACCCGTGGGAGTACGTCGCGCTCGCGGGCCAGGTCCTCGTTCCCGGCGGCATCCTGTGCTGCTACGTCGCGACCACGACGCAGATGTCGCGGGTCGTGGAGACGCTGCGCGCGCACGGCGAGTTCGCGGAGCCGGCGGCGTGGGAGACGATGCAGCGCGGGTGGCACCTCGAAGGCCTGGCGGTGCGGCCGCAGCACTCGATGAACGGCCACACCGCCTTCCTCGTGACCTCGCGCCGGATGGCGCACGGGCAGCGCGCGCTGGCCAAGAAGCGGCGACCGGCCCCCGGCGCGTACGGCCCGGACTACAGCGGACCCCGCCCCGCCGACCTCCCGGAGTGACGTCCACCCGGCAGCGCCCGCACGGTCGCGCGGCCGAGCCACGGCCGTACGACGTGAGGTAAATCACACCCGTCGTATCTCATTCTGATAACCCGGCTCGGACGCGAGCGGTTCGTCACCGGGGGCGGGTAGTGTCGTCGTACGAGGAGCCAGCACGCCGCGCACACGGGTCGACCCCGGCGGTGAACGGGGCACACGGTGTGGCGGCCTTCGCGGGAGGTACGACATGAGCGAGTCCGACCACACCGACCGGCGTCCGCCTGCGACCGAGCAGACCGTGCACCAGCAGCAGGCAGAGATCGACTACCTGCGCGCGGAGGTCGAGCACCTCCGCCGGCGCCTCGCGACCGGCCGCCCCGACAGCGCGGTCGACGCTCGCCTTGCCGAGACCGAGGCTCGCCTCGCCGCCGTGACCGCCCAGAACGCGCGCCTCGGAGACACGCTGCGAGAGGCGCGCGACCAGATCCTGTCCCTCAAGGAGGAGGTCGACCGGCTGGCGCAGCCCCCGACGGGGTTCGGCACGTTCATCCAGCACAACGAGGACGACACGGTCGACGTGTTCACCGGCGGCCGCAAGCTGCGGGTCAACGTGAGCCCGTCGGTCGAGGTCGAGGACCTGCGGCGCGGTCAGGAGGTCATCCTCAACGAGGCGCTCAACGTCGTCGCCGCGCTCGACTTCGAGACCGTCGGCGAGGTCGTCATGCTCAAGGAGCTGCTCGCCGACGGGGAGCGCGCGCTCGTCATCGGCAACGCTGACGAGGAGCGCATCGCCCGCATCGCCGACTCGCTGCAGGACACGCGGCTGCGCGCCGGCGACTCTCTGCTGCTCGACTCCCGGGCGGGCTACGTCTACGAGCGGGTGCCCAAGTCGGAGGTCGAGGAGCTGGTGCTGGAGGAGGTGCCGGACATCGACTACTCGAGCATCGGCGGGCTCCACAGCCAGATCGAGTCGATCCGCGACGCGGTCGAGCTGCCGTACCTCTACCCGGAGATCTTCGTCGAGCACGAGCTCAAGCCACCGAAGGGCGTCCTGCTGTACGGTCCGCCGGGTTGCGGCAAGACGCTGATCGCGAAGGCGGTCGCGAGCTCGCTGGCCAAGAAGGTCTCGGCCAAGACGGGCGAGGAGGGGCGCTCCTACTTCCTCAACATCAAGGGCCCCGAGCTGCTCAACAAGTACGTCGGCGAGACCGAGCGGCACATCCGCCTGGTGTTCCAGCGCGCGCGTGAGAAGGCGTCCGAGGGCACCCCGGTCATCGTGTTCTTCGACGAGATGGACTCGCTGTTCCGCACCCGTGGGTCGGGCGTCTCCTCCGACGTGGAGAACACGATCGTGCCGCAGCTGCTGAGCGAGATCGACGGTGTGGAGGGCCTCGAGAACGTCCTCGTCATCGGTGCCTCCAACCGCGAGGACATGATCGACCCCGCGATCCTGCGCCCGGGACGCCTCGACGTGAAGATCAAGATCGAGCGCCCCGACGCCGAGTCGGCGCGCGACATCTTCTCCAAGTACCTCACCCGGACCCTGCCGCTCCACGAGGACGACCTCGCCGAGTTCGCGGGGGACAAGGACGCGTGCGTGGCGGCGATGATCCAGCGCACCACCGAGCGGATGTACGCGGAGTCGGAGGAGAACCGCTTCCTGGAGGTCACCTACGCCAACGGTGACAAGGAGGTCCTCTACTTCAAGGACTTCAACTCCGGCGCGATGATCCAGAACATCGTCGACCGCGCCAAGAAGATGGCGATCAAGGACTTCCTCGAGCTGCACCAGAAGGGGCTGCGCGTCCAGCACCTGCTGCAGGCGTGCCTCGACGAGTTCAAGGAGAACGAGGACCTGCCCAACACGACCAACCCCGACGACTGGGCGCGGATCTCGGGCAAGAAGGGCGAGCGGATCGTCTTCATCCGCACGCTCATCTCCGGCAAGCAGGGCAGCGAGCCGGGTCGGTCCATCGACACCGTCGCCAACACCGGGCAGTACCTCTGAGAGGGGCGTGCGCCGCGGTCACGGACAATGGTTCCGTGACCGCGCGTACGACCGTCCCGCTCCACATCCGCGCCGTCGGCTACGACCACGCCGACGCCGTGACGCTGATCGCCGAGGTGCAGGCCGAGTACGTCCGCCGCTACGGCAGCCCGGACGAGGGTCCGACCGACGCCGCGCAGTTCCGTGCGCCCGGTGGCGTGTTCGCGGTGGCGTACGACGTCGACGGCACGCCGGTCGCCACGGGCGGGTGGCGGCTGCTGGGTGACGGCCGGGCCGAGGTCAAGCGGATGTACGTCCGTGAGTCCGCCCGCGGTCGGGGCTACGCGCGACGGGTGCTGGCGTGGCTGGAGGCGACAGCCGCGGAGGCGGGCGCAGCCGAGGTGATCCTGGAGACCGGCCGTCTCCAGCCGGAGGCGATCGCGCTCTACCGCTCGGCGGGCTACGCCGACGTCGAGCCGTTCGGCTACTACGCCCAGGATCCGCTGTCGGTCTACCTCGGGAAGGCCCTCGCCTGAGACGCGCTGACCGTCCCGTTCACATGCTGGACGGAGGGTTGATGACCGCCGTCGGCCGACGGCGGTGGACTAGGCTCGAGGCTGGCGTTCGCCATCTCCTCACCCATTCGGAAGGGCACGCGTTGTGAGCAGCCACCACCGTCCGGACGCGACCGACGAGCTGACCGAGGCGCTGCGGTCGCGCATCCTCGTGCTCGACGGGGCGATGGGCACGGCGATCCAGCGCGACCGTCCTGACGAGGCCGGCTACCGCGGTGAGCGGTTCAAGGACTGGCCGTCGGACGTGCAGGGCAACAACGACCTGCTGTCACTCACGCAGCCGCAGATCATCACCGGCATCCACCGTGAGTACCTCGCCGCGGGCGCCGACATCATCGAGACCAACACCTTCAACGCCAACGCGATCTCGCTTCGCGACTACGGCATGGAGGACCTCGCGTACGAGCTCAACCACGCGTCCGCGGCCCTCGCACGAGCCGCCGCCGACGAGGTCGCCGAAGCCACCGGCCGCCCGCGCTACGTCGCGGGAGCCCTCGGGCCGACCTCGCGAACGGCGTCGATCTCGCCCGACGTCAACGATCCCGGTGCCCGCAACGTCACGTACGACGAGCTGGTCGAGGCGTACGCCACCGCGACCCGCGGCCTGCTCGACGGCGGGGCCGACATCGTCGTCATCGAGACGATCTTCGACACGCTCAACGCCAAGGCGGCCATCTTCGCCGTCGAGACGGTGTTCGCCGAGCACGGCCGCAGGTGGCCGGTCATCATCTCCGGCACCATCACCGACGCCTCGGGCCGCACGTTGTCGGGTCAGGTCACGGAGGCGTTCTGGCACTCGGTCCGCCACGCGCAGCCGTTGCTGGTCGGCCTCAACTGTGCGCTCGGCGCCAAGGAGATGCGTCCCTACATCGCGGAGATCGCGCGGATCGCGGACACCTTCGTCAGCTGCTACCCCAACGCGGGTCTGCCCAACGCCTTCGGCGAGTACGACGAGGCGCCCGACGAGACCGCGGCGATCCTCGGGGAGTTCGCCGACGCCGGCTTCGTCAACCTCGTGGGCGGGTGCTGCGGGACCACACCGGCGCACATCGAGGCGATCGCCGCCAGGGTCGCCGACACGGCGCCGCGGGTGCCTCCGACGACGACCCCCGCGCTGCGGCTGGCCGGTCTCGAGCCGGTCACCGTCGTCGAGGACACGCTGTTCGTCAACGTCGGCGAGCGCACCAACATCACCGGGTCGGCCCGCTTCCGCAACCTCATCAAGGCCGGCGACTACACGACGGCCCTCAACGTCGCGCGCCAGCAGGTCGAGAACGGCGCGCAGGTCATCGACGTCAACATGGACGAGGGGATGATCGACGGCGTCGAGGCGATGGTGCGGTTCCTCAACCTGATCGCCTCCGAGCCGGACATCTGCCGCGTCCCCGTCATGGTCGACTCCTCGAAGTGGGAGGTCATCGAGGCCGGGCTCAAGTGCGTCCAGGGCAAGCCGATCGTCAACTCGATCTCGATGAAGGAGGGCGTCGAGGCGTTCGTCGAGCACGCGCGGCTGTGCCGCCGCTACGGTGCCGCGATCGTGGTGATGGCCTTCGACGAGGACGGTCAGGCCGACACCCTCCAGCGGCGCAAGGAGATCTGCGAGCGCGCCTACCGGATCCTGGTGGACGAGGTGGGGTTCCCCGCCGAGGACATCATCTTCGACCCCAACGTCTTCGCGGTCGCGACCGGCATCGAGGAGCACGCCGCGTACGGGGTCGACTTCATCGAGGCCACCCGCTGGATCAAGCAGAACCTCCCGCACGCCCTGGTCTCGGGCGGCGTCTCCAACGTGTCGTTCTCGTTCCGCGGCAACAATCCTGTCCGCGAGGCGATCCACGCGGTGTTCCTCTACCACGCGATCGCCGCCGGCATGGACATGGGCATCGTGAACGCCGGCGCTCTCGAGGTCTACGCGGAGGTGCCTGAGCTGCTGCGCGAGCGCATCGAGGACGTCGTGCTCAACCGGAGGCCGGACGCGACCGAGCGGCTGCTGGAGATCGCCGGCGACTTCGCCGGTGACGGCGCGGCGAAGGAGGTCGCCAACGAGGAGTGGCGTTCGCTCCCGGTCGACGAGCGGATCACGCACGCGCTCGTGAAGGGCATCGACGAGTACGCCGAGTCCGACACCGAGGAGCTGCGGCAGCAGATCGCCGACCGTGGCGGTCGCCCGATCGAGGTCATCGAAGGCCCCCTCATGGCCGGCATGAACGTCGTCGGCGACCTGTTCGGCGAGGGCAAGATGTTCTTGCCGCAGGTCGTGAAGTCGGCTCGGGTGATGAAGAAGGCCGTCGCCTACCTCATCCCGTTCATCGAGGCCGAGAAGCAGCCCGGCGACGCCGAGCGCAGCAACGGCAAGGTCGTCATGGCGACGGTCAAGGGCGACGTGCACGACATCGGCAAGAACATCGTGGGTGTGGTCCTGCAGTGCAACAACTACGACGTCGTCGACCTTGGCGTCATGGTGCCTGCGCAGAAGATCCTCGACACCGCCAAGGCCGAGAACGCTGACGTCATCGGCCTGTCCGGCCTCATCACGCCGTCGCTCGACGAGATGGTCAACCTCGCCTCGGAGATGGAGCGCCAGGGGTTCGACATCCCGCTGCTCATCGGCGGTGCGACGACGTCGCGGGCCCACACGGCGGTCAAGGTCGACCAGAAGTACCACGGCCCGGTCCTCTGGGTGAAGGACGCCTCCCGCTCGGTCCCGGTCGTCGCGGCCCTGCTGTCGGACGAACAGCGTCCGCAGCTGCTTGCCGACACCGATGCCGACTACGCCTCGCTGCGCGAACGCCACGCCGCCCGGCAGAGCACGCGGGCGCTGCTCACGCTGGAGGGCGCCCGCGCCCAGGCCACGCCGATCGACTGGAGCGACTACCGCCCGCCGCGGCCGCACATGCTGCTGCAGCAGGCGCGCGACGTCTGCAGCGGTCCGGGCTGCGACCACCGCCACGAAGGGCACATCCAGTTCGTCCGGACGCTCACCGACTACTCGCTCGAGGAGCTGCGCGACTACATCGACTGGCAGCCGTTCTTCAACGCGTGGGAGATGCGCGGCAGGTTCCCCGACATCCTCCACAACCCGTCGACGGGTGAGGCGGCGCGCAAGCTGTACGACGATGCGCAGGCGATGCTCGACCGGATCATCGACGAGAAGTGGATCCGCGCCAACGGCGTGTTCGGTCTCTTCCCGGCGAGCCAGGTGCCCGGCGACGACATCGAGGTCTACACCGCCGAGACGCGCACCGAGGTCCTGACCACCCTGCACGCGCTGCGCCAGCAGGGCGAGGGGCGCGAGGGCTCGGCACGCAAGTCGCTCGCGGACTACGTCGCACCCAAGGACACCGGGCTCCGCGACTACGTGGGAGCTTTCGCGGTCACGGCAGGCCTGGGTGCGGCCGAGAAGATCGCCGAGTTCAAGAAGGACCTCGACGACTACAGCGCGATCCTGCTCGAGTCGCTCGCAGACCGGCTGGCCGAGGCGTTCGCGGAGCGACTCCACGAGCGGGTCCGCAAGGAGTTCTGGGGCTACGCCCCCGACGAGGCGCTGACCAACGACGACCTGATCAAGGAGAGCTACTCCGGCATCCGCCCGGCCCCGGGTTACCCGGCGTGCCCGGAGCACACCGAGAAGCAGACGATCTGGGAGCTCCTCGACGTCGAGCGCAGCACGGGGATCGAGCTGACCGACAGCATGGCGATGTGGCCGGGCGCGGCGGTCAGCGGCCTCTACTTCTCGCACCCGGACTCGCGCTACTTCGTCCTGGGACGGATCGGGCGCGACCAGGTCGAGGACTACGCCAAGCGCAAGGGCTGGACGGTGGCAGAGGCGGAGAGGTGGCTCTCGCCCAACCTGGGCTACCGCACCGAGGACGACTGACCCGTACGCCGGCCGCCCCGAGCGCGCGTCAGCGCGCGCGGGCGCGCAACCACGGCCCGACCAGCGCGTACGAGTCGGGCACGAGCGGCCATGCCGGGTCGTCGAGACGGCGTACGACGTCCTCGAGCGGCATCCAGCCGCCCCACGCGACCTCCTCGGGCTGCCACCGGATCGGGCCGTCCCACCCGTCGACGAGGTAGCCGAACGCCTGGTACGAGGTGTGCTCGTCGTCGTACCGTCCGGTGAAGATCGGCTCCAGCGCGACCCCGGTGATCCCGAGCTCCTCGGCGACCTCACGGACGGCCCCGTCGTACGGCGCCTCGCCCGCGAGCAGGACGCCGCCGGCGCACACGTCGTACATCCCGGGGAAGACGTCCTTGGTGTCGGTGCGGCGGTGCACGTAGACCTGCCCCGCAGGATCGAGCACGACGACCGCCGTCGCGGCGTGGTGCAGGTTCTCGCGCCGGACCCGTGACCGGGGCGCCGATCCGCAGGGACGCCCGCCGTCGTCGTACAGCGCCACGATCTCGTCCACGGGGCCATCATGACAGCGCGGTTTCCGGGGGAGCGCGGCAGCCGCGGCTAGGCTGGCGGCATGACGGTGCGACGGGTGATGGGGTCCGAGGTCGAGTACGGCATCTCGGTCAAGGGGCAGCCCACGGCCAACCAGATGGTGGCCTCGACCCAGGTCGTGAACGCGTACGCGAGCGCTCACGGACTGACCCGACGCGCCCGGTGGGACTTCGAGGAGGAGAATCCGCTCCGTGACGCCCGCGGCTTCGACCTCAGCCGTGACCGCGCCGACCCGACGCAGCTGACCGACGAGGACCTCGGTCTCGCCAACGTCATCCTCACCAACGGCGCCCGGCTCTACGTCGACCACGCGCACCCGGAGTACTCCACGCCCGAGTGCACCAACCCGCGCGACGTCGTGCTGTGGGAGAAGGCCGGCGAGCTGGTCATGCAGCGCGGCGCCGACCTCGCCTCGCAGCTCCCCGGGTCGCCGGGGCTCCTGCTCTACAAGAACAACGTCGACAACAAGGGCGCCTCGTACGGGGCCCACGAGAACTACCTGATGCGCCGCGACGTGCCGTTCGGCGCGATCGTCGAGCACCTCACGCCGTTCTTCGTCTCCCGCCAGGTCGTCTGCGGCGCCGGACGGGTGGGGCGCCAGCAGGACGGCTCCGAGAGCGGCTTCCAGATCAGCCAGCGCGCCGACTACTTCGAGGTCGGCGTCGGTCTCGAGACGACGCTGAAGCGCCCGATCATCAACACCCGCGACGAGCCGCACGCCGACCCGTCCAAGTACCGCCGCCTGCATGTCATCATCGGCGACGCCAACATGTCGGAGATCGCCGCGTACCTCAAGCTCGGCACGACCGCGCTGGTGCTCGCGATGATCGAGGCTGGCTTCCTCAGGAGCGGGCTCGAGCTCGCACAACCCGTCAACGCGCTGCACGCGATCTCCCACGACGCCTCCCTGACCACGGCGGTCGAGCTCGCGGACGGCCGCACGATCACGGCGCTGGACCTGCAGTGGGCCTACCTCGAGAAGGCGAAGACGTTCGTCGAGCAGGGCCACGACGGCGAGGACCCGGCCGCCGGGCAGACCAAGGACGTCCTCGACCGCTGGGAGTCGGTGCTGACCCGGCTCGCGGAGGACGCGTTCCAGCTGCGTGATGAGCTCGACTGGGTGGCCAAGCTCGCGCTCCTGGAGTCCTACCGCGAGCGCGACGGGCTCGACTGGGACCACGCCAAGCTGCACCTCGTGGACCTCCAGTACGCCGACCTCCGCCCGGAGAAGGGGCTCTACCACCGTCTCGTCCGCTCGGGGCGGATGAAGCGGCTCCTCTCCGACACCGAGGTCGAGCGCGCTGTCACGCAGCCGCCGGACGACACGCGCGCCTACTTCCGCGGACAGTGCCTCACGCGCTATCCCGAGGCGGTGGCGGCAGCGTCGTGGGACTCGGTGATCTTCGACCTCCCCGGCCGCGACACGCTCCAGCGAATCCCGACCATGGAGCCGCTGCGAGGGACCCGCGAGCACGTCGGAGGGCTGTTCGAGGCCCACGACACCGCCCAGGGCCTGTTCGACGCGATCACGGGACGCTAGGGCGCTCCGGAGCGGTCGCGGGGACCGCCAGCTCGACGGCGAGACGAGGCGTCGACGCCGCGCGGGCCACCACCGCGAGCGCGTCGCCGTCCAGGGAGCGGAGAAGGGGATCCGGCCAGAACCGCACCGTGGTCCCCGTGCTCCCGTCGTCCTGGATCGGCTCGAGACCGGTCACGGGCACCCCGTGCTCGTACCCCTGCCGCCACGAGCCGTTCGTCCGACGGTTCGTGTGGACGAGGCGCGTGCTCAGCGCGGCGACCACCGACATCCCGCGCCGGGGGTGGCCGTCGCCGAGGAGCGGGGGAGCGGGCGCGTCGAAGAACCGCAGGTCGCGCGTGGCCATCACCGGCTTCTTGACGACCTCGCCCGCCAGGTCCGTACGGGTGTCGGTGCCCCGGCCGTCGTCGGCCACCTCGACCGACCCGTCGGCATAGACCGTGACCGCGGCTCGTCCAGCGCCACGCGCCTCCGCCTCGTCGGCGGCGTACGCGAGCACCTCGAGCACGAGGTGGAGGGTGCCGCCCGGTGCGTACGCGCTCGCCGACGCCCTGACCGCCTCCAGGTGGGAGACGTCGACCCCGCGGCGCCAGTCGTGCGTCGTGTTGCGCCAGCCGCCGTCAGGCTCGTCCATGGGCCCAGTCTTTCACTGGGCGCCAGGGCTTCCGGCACCGTCGGTCGGCTGCACCGTCGGGCCCTGCGTTCGCCGCCCGCGAAGTCGCACGCGCTCGGTCACCGCTGCGGTATAGGGTCGAGTCCACGGCACGCACAGCCGACTCGAGGAGGTTTGCGATGGCACGCGACGGTGGGCAGCAGCACAAGACCACACGCAAGAGCACCGAGGACGAGGAAGACGTCCAGGTCGAGCCCTCGGAGGACGTCGCCGAGCGCAAGGAGAAGCTCGACGACGACATCGACTCGATCCTCGACGAGATCGACGACGTGCTCGAGGAGAACGCCGAGGAGTTCGTGCGCAGCTTCGTGCAGAAGGGTGGGCAGTGATGCTGCCTGAGGCGTTCCTCACGGCCGGTTCGTCCTCCTTCACCGAGTTCCTCGCACGACACCAGCCCGAGCTGCTCCCCGCGGCCCGGCTGGCGGACGCGTCCGTCGCCCACCAGGTGACCCACGCGACGACCATCGTGGCGGCGACCTTCCCCGGGGGCGTCGTCATGGCCGGCGACCGCCGCGCCACGATGGGCAACGTCATCGCCCAGCGCGACATCCAGAAGGTCTTCCCGGCCGACGAGTTCTCCGCGGTCGGCATCGCCGGCACCGCGGGCATCGCGGTCGAGATGACGCGCCTCTTCCAGCTCGAGCTCGAGCACTACGAGAAGATCGAGGGCACGCCGCTCTCGACCGACGGCAAGGCCAACCGCCTCGCGACGCTCATCCGCAACAACCTCGCGATGGCGATGCAGGGGCTCGCGGTCGTGCCGCTGTTCGCGGCGTACGACCTCGATGCCGGCGTCGGACGCATCTTCGTCTTCGACGTCACCGGCAACCGCAACGAGGAGCGCTCCTTCCACTCCGTCGGGTCGGGGTCGACCTTCGCCCGCGGCGCCCTCAAGAAGCTGTACTCCCCGGACCTCGACGAGACCGAGACGGTCACCGCGTGCATCCAGGCGCTGTACGACGCGGCCGACGACGACTCGGCGACCGGGGGCCCTGACCTGACGCGCCGCATCTTCCCGATGGTCGCCGTCATCACCGCCGACGGATACCGCGCGTACGACGACGACACCACCGCGGCCATCGCCGACCGCGTGATCGGTGGCCGCATGGTCCGTCCCGACGGGCCCTCGGCCCCGCTGGACTGACGCCCCGACCCACCGCCGTACGCCTGACCAGAGAGGACTCACGTGAGCGCAGGGTTCTACGTCTCGCCCGAGCAGCTGATGAAGGACCGCGCGGACTTCGCGCGGAAGGGGATCGCCCGCGGCCGCAGCGTCGTGGTCGTCCAGTACGCCGACGGCGTGCTCTTCGTCGCCGAGAACCAGTCCAACGCCCTGCACAAGATCAGCGAGATCTACGACCGCATCGGGTTCGCGGCGGTGGGGCGCTACAACGAGTTCGAGAACCTGCGCATCGCCGGCGTCCGGCTGGCCGACCTGCGGGGCTACTCCTACGACCGCAGCGACGTCACGGGCCGCGGTCTCGCCAACGCGTACGCGCAGACGCTCGGCACGATCTTCTCCTCCGGCGGCGAGAAGCCGTACGAGGTGGAGCTGTTCGTGGCCGAGGTCGGGGCAACGGCGGCGCAGGACCAGATCTATCGGCTGACGTACGACGGCTCCGTCGCCGACATCCAGGGGCACGCCGTCATGGGCGGGCAGGCGGAGTCGGCCGAGGGCTACCTCAAGGAGCAGTACTCCGAGGGCCTGGGTCTGGCCGCGGCGATCGGCCTGGCCGCCAGAGCGCTCGGGCACGACGACACGACGCCGCGCACGCTCGTCGCGGACAACCTCGAGGTGGCGGTGCTCGACCGGACCCGCAGCCAGCCGCGCAAGTTCAAGCGGCTGACCGACGCCCAGGTCGACGAGGCGCTCGCCGCCGGCTGACGACGTCGCCGCCCGATGTCTCGGGCGGCGACGACCCAGCGGTCCGCGCTCAGCGACGCCGGCTGTAGGCCCGCATCGTCAGCGGCGCGAAGATCGCGAGGATGACTGCCGACGCGACGAACGTCCACATGACCTCGTCGCCGACGGCATCCCCGGACATCAGGCCTCGCACGGCGTAGACGGCATGGGAGATCGGGTTGATCTCCACGAACGTCTGCAGCCAGTCCGGCATCGTCGACGGGTCGACGAAGACCGGGCTGAGGAATGCCAGCGGGAACAGCACCATCATGCTGATCCCCATCACCGACTGAGGGCTGCGGGCGAGCAGGCCGACCCACGTCCAGATCCAGCTGAACGCGAAGCTGAACACCATCAGCACGGCGATGCCGAGGACCACGCCCACGGGACCGCCGTCAGGCCGGTAGCCCAGGATGAGGCCGAGCGTGACGACGAAGATCGACGCCAGGGTGTAGCGCACCGCGTCCCCGAGCAGCGCGCCGACGAGCGCCGACGGCCGCCAGATCGGCAGCGTGCGGATCCGGTCGAAGACACCCTTCTCGATGTCGGTGTTGATCGCGACCCCGGTGTACATCGTGATCATCACGACCGTCTGGACCAGGATGCCGGGCAGGACGAACTGCAGGTAGGCGGTCGTCGAGCCGGCGATCGCGCCGCCGAACAGGTACGTGAAGAGCAGGACCGAGATGACCGGGAACAGCGTCACGTCGAAGAGCTGCTCCGGGACGTGCTTGATGCGCAGGATCGCGCGCCACCCGAAGGCCAGCGACGTCGTCAGCGCGCTCGCCCGCGGGGGACGCGGGCCGGTCGCGAGGACGGCGTCGAGCTTCTCGGCGGCGATCCGCGTGTCGGTGCTGGTCGTCGTCGTCATGCCATCGCTCCTTCGGTGTCGGTCTGGTCGGCGGCCTCGGCGTCCTCCGCGGTGTGGCCCGTGAGCGCGAGGAACACCTCGTCCAACGTCGGCTGGCCGTAGCTGAAGCCGGCGAGCTCCACGCCGTCCGCGGCGAGCGTCGCCAGGGCGACCGGGACCTTGGTGCGGTCGTCGACGCGGCCCGTGACGTCGGCCGGGTCGGACCCGGGGAACACCTCGTGCCCGAACGCCCGCGTGAGCACGTCGATCGCACGCGGGCGGTCGGCGGCGTCCATGAGGTGCACGTGCAGCGCTCCGGAGCCGACCTCGGCCTTGAGCTGGCTGCTCGTGCCCTCCGCGATGACCTTGCCGGCGTCGATCACCGCGATCCGCTCGGCGAGCTGGTCGGCCTCGTCGAGGTACTGCGTGGTCAGGAGCACCGTCGTGCCGCGTGCGGTGAGCGACCGGACGATGTCCCACACCTGGATGCGGCTGCGGGGGTCGAGACCGGTCGTCGGCTCGTCGAGGAAGAGCAGCTGCGGCGTGACGACGATGCTCGCGGCGATGTCGAGCCGTCGCCGCATGCCGCCGGAGTAGCGCTTGGCCTGGCGGTTGGCCGCGTCGGTGAGCCCGAACGCCTCCAGGAGGTCGTCGCAGCGGCTGCGGGCCTGCGCCCGGGAGAACCCGAGGACGCGGCCCAGGAGCTGCAGGTTCTCGCGGCCGGTCAGGTCCTCGTCGACCGAGGAGTACTGGCCGGTGAGGCTCACGACGCTGCGGACCGCGTCGGCCTCCGAGACCACGTCGTGCCCGAGGACGCGCGCGGACCCGCCGTCCGGGCGCAGCAGCGTCGCGAGGATCTGGATGGTCGTCGTCTTGCCCGCTCCGTTGGGCCCGAGGAAGCCGTACACGCCTCCCTCCGGCACCCGGAGGTCGATCCCGTCCACCGCCCGTTTGTCCCCGAACGTCTTCACCAGCTCGTGCGTCTCGATCGCGATGCCGCTCTCCATGTCCCTCACCTTGTGTCGTTGCACGGTCCAACTGTTCCTTTTAGGAAGATCACTCAGCCTTGCACAAGGGACAGACAGAACTCGACCGAAAAAGTCGTCGGCGGACCCGTGGTGAACGCACAGGTGCCGCGACCACTTCGGGCATAGGGTGGAGACGTGGAGCGACGGATCTTCGGCATCGAGAACGAGTACGGCGTCACGTGCACGTTCCGCGGACAGCGACGCCTGTCTCCCGACGAGGTGGCGCGCTACCTCTTCCGCCGGGTCGTCTCCTGGGGCCGCAGCAGCAACGTGTTCCTGCGCAACGGCGCACGCCTCTACCTCGACGTCGGCAGCCACCCGGAGTACGCGACGCCCGAGTGCGACGACATCGTGGAGCTCGTCACGCACGACAAGGCGGGGGAGCGGGTGCTCGAGGGGCTCCTGCTCGACGCCCAGACGCGGCTGCGCGAGGACGGGATCCTCGGCGACATCTACCTCTTCAAGAACAACACCGACTCGGCCGGCAACTCCTACGGCTGCCACGAGAACTACCTCGTCTCGCGCGACGGCGAGTTCAGCCGGATCGCCGACATCCTCATCCCGTTCCTGGTGTCGCGCCAGATCATCTGCGGCGCGGGCAAGGTCCAGCAGACGCCTCGGGGCGCCATGTTCTCGGTGTCGCAGCGCGCCGAGCACATCTGGGAGGGCGTCTCGTCGGCGACCACACGCTCGCGACCGATCATCAACACCCGCGACGAGCCGCACGCCGACGCCGAGCGCTACCGCCGGCTCCACGTGATCGTCGGCGACTCCAACATGAGCGAGACGACGATGTTGCTCAAGGTGGCGACGACCCACCTCGTGCTGCAGATGATCGAGGCCGGCATCCCGATGCGCGACCTCACCCTCGACAACCCGATCCGGGCCATCCGCGAGATCTCGCACGACATGACCGGACGCCGCAAGGTGTCGCTCGCCAACGGGCGCGAGCTGTCGGCGCTGGAGATCCAGTCCGAGTACCTCGGCAAGGCGCGCGCCTTCGTCGACCGCCACAACCCGGACGACCCCGTGGCGGCCCGTGCGCTCGAGCTGTGGGAGCGCACCCTCAAGGCGGTGGAGTCCGAGGACCTGTCGCTGGTCGAGCGCGAGATCGACTGGGTCATCAAGTACCGCCTGCTCGACCGCTACCGCGAGAAGAACAACCTCACCTGGAGCCACCCGCGCATCGCGCAGATGGACCTCGCCTACCACGACATCCTCCGCGACCGCGGCCTCTACTACCTGCTGGAGCGCCAGGGTGCGGTGGCGCGGGTGACCGACGACCTCGCGATCTTCGAGGCCAAGTCGAAGCCCCCGCAGACCACCCGCGCCCGTCTGCGCGGCGAGTTCATCAAGCGTGCGCAGGAGCGCCGGCGGGACTTCACGGTGGACTGGGTGCACCTCAAGCTGAACGACCAGGCTCAGCGCACGGTGCTGTGCAAGGACCCCTTCCGTGCCCACGACGAGCGGGTCCAGAAGCTGATCGACGGGATGTGACCGTCGTTCTCAGCCTCACTCATCGAATTCTGAGGTTCGTCGGCTACGGTTGCTGACGTTGCCCAGCCCCCCGAGTGAAAGTTGCCTCCGCGTGCGCCGCCTAGCAGCCGTCATCATCGCCCCGCTCCTCGTCCTCACCGCCGCCTGTGGCGGGGGAGGTGACGACGACTCCGACGCGGGCGACCTCGACTCGGTCAAGGTCACCGGCAAGGTCGGCGAGGCGCCCAAGGTCGAGGACGCCAAGGGCGTCGAGGTCGACAAGGTCACGACCCGCGTCATCACCGAGGGCGACGGCGCCAAGGTCGCCGACGGCGACGACGTCGTGATGAAGTACGTCATCATCCAGGCCAAGGACGGCGAGGAGCTCGGCAACACGTTCGAGACCGACGCCAGCGGCGCGACCCCGATGAGCGCCGACCAGGACCAGATCATCTCGCCGGCCGTGATCGGCAAGCCGTTCGGCACCCGCGTCCTCATCGGCGTCACCGGCAAGGACCTGGGCGCGCAGGAGGGCACCGACCAGGCCAAGGAGACGATGCTCGTCGTCGCCGACGTCATCTCCAAGTGGGAGGCGCCGAAGGCCACCGGCACGATCGACGACGTGACCGTCACCGGCGCCTGGGGCAAGAAGCCGACGGTCAAGCTCGACAAGAAGCCGCTCGTCGTCGCCAAGACCGAGTCCAAGGTCGTCATCCCGGCGAAGGACAAGAAGGCCGCGACCGTCAAGGCCGACGACACCGTCACCGTCCGCTACATCGGCGTCAACGGCCGCGACGGCGCGACGTTCGACAGCTCGTACGACCGTGGCGACACCGTCGACTTCCAGCTGACGCAGGGCCAGATGATCCCGGGCTTCATCACCGGGCTCGTCGGCCAGAAGATCGGCAGCCGCGTCCTCGTCACCATCCCGTACGCCGACGGCTACGGCTCGGCCGGCAACCCGCAGGGCGGCATCAACGGCGGTGACACCCTCGTGTTCGTCGTCGACCTGGTCAAGAAGGGCGCCCCGGCCGCGACGGACACGCCGAGCCCCACGGCGACCCCGACGGAGTAGCCCGGAGCCTGTCCTCCTCGTCGGGTCGAACGCTGTAGTTTATTGGCTGGCCTGCGTTTCGCGGGCTGACCTGCTGGTCCGACCCGACGAGGAGCACCTGGTGGCACCACGCACGACCGAGCGGCTGATGAATCTCCTCATCGCCCTCCTGGTGACACCGACCTACCTCCCGAAGTCCCGCATCCGGGAGGTCATCGAGCCCTACCGCGGCCAGTCCGACACGGCGTTCGACCGCATGTTCGAGCGCGACAAGGAGTCGCTGCGGACGATCGGGATCACGATCGAGGTGGGGGAGACCGAGTCCTACCACGGCGTGGAGCCGGGCTACCGGATCCGCCGTGAGGAGTTCGAGCTCCCGCCGATCGACCTGGAGCCCGCGGAGGCAGCCGTCATCGGCGTGGCCGCCCGGGTCTGGCAGAGCGCGCGCCTGGGGGAGGCGACCGCGGTGGCGCTGCGCAAGCTGCTGGCCGCCGGGGTCCCGGTCGACCCGGAGGCGCTGTCCGGGGTCGAGCCCAGGCTCGCCGCCAGCGAGCCGGCATTCGAGCCGATCTGGGAGGCCGTCGTCAGCCGCACGCCCGTCACGTTCCTCTACGAGCGCGCGGACGGCGCCCGCGCCCAGCGGATCGTCGAGCCGTGGCGGCTGGTGTCGTGGCACGGCCGCTGGTACCTGGTCGGCTACGACCGCGACCGCGCCGACCAGCGGCTCTTCCGCCTCAGCCGTGTCGTGGGCGACGTCCAGCCGGCCGGCGCACCCCACGAGTTCGACGTGCCCGACGACGCCGACGTGCGCGAGATCGCCGCGTCGCTCTTCCCGGCGCCTCCCACGGCCGACGCGGTGGTGCGCGTCCGCAAGGGTCGTGGCCTCGGGCTGCGGCGACGCGCCACGAAGCAGGAACCGACCGAGGACGGCTGGGACCTCATCCAGCTCCCGTACGGCTCGGTCGGGGAGCTGGCGACCGAGATCGCGTCGTACGGCGCCGACGCCGTGGCCGTCTCGCCCGCCGAGCTGCGCACCGAGGTGCGCTCCCGTCTCGCCCGTGTCCTGGAGGTGGCGGAGCTGTGAGCCCGTCCGCGAAGCAGATCGAGCGCATGCTCGCGCTCGTCCCGTTCCTGCGCACCAACGACGGCGTCCCCGTGGCGGAGGTCGCCGACCTCTTCGGCGTCCCGAAGGCGCAGATCGTCAAGGACCTCAACGTCCTCTGGTTCTGCGGCCTCCCCGAGGCGGTGACGGGCGAGATGATCGACATCGACATGGACGCCCTCACCGCCGACGGGGTCGTCTACATCGACAACGCGGACTTCCTCGGCCGGCCCCTGCGGCTCAACGGCTACGAGGCGGCGTCCCTGATCACCGCCCTGCGTGCGCTGCGCGAGACGGCCGGCGGCCAGGACCAGCCGGCGATCGAGTCGGCCCTGGCCAAGCTCCAGGCGGCGACGGGCGGCTCCGAGCGCGGTGTGGACGCGGCCGAGATCCTCGTCGACGAGCCTGCGTCCGCGGTCCACGAGCGGGCCGCCGACGCGCTCGCCCGGGGCCGGCGCGTCCACCTGACCTATCGCGTCGAGTCCCGCGACGAGCGGACGGAGCGCGACGTCGACCCGCTGCGCCTGATCACCGCCGAGGGCAGGCTCTACCTCGAGGGATGGTGCTACCGCGCCGACGCCGTACGCCTCTTCCGGCTCGACCGCGTCGAGGGCATCGAGGTCCTCGAGACGCCCGTCGCCGAGCACGAGGGCGTGGAGCGCCGTGACTACACGACCCACCTCTTCGAGCCCCACGAGGGCGACGCGGAGGCCGTGATCGCGTTGCACCCGAACGCGCTGTGGGTCCGCGAGTACGTCGACCACACCGAGCTCGGCACCGACGACCACGGCTGGGTGCTGATCAAGGTCGTGACGGGGGACGAGGCGTGGCTGAAGCGCTTCGTGCTGCGCGCGGCCGGCAACATCCGCGTCGTCGAGCCCCGGCGGCTCGCCGAGCAGGTGGCGAGCGAGACCAGGGCCTCGCTGGCGGCGTACGACGAGTCCTGAGACCCGTCCGACCGGCCGGGCCGGCCGTGAGACCGGTGTCGCCAGAGTGAACGGGACGTGGCTATCGTGGCCACATCCGGTCCGGCTGGCCGGTACGCGCGACTGCTGCTTCCGCGGCAGCGTACGATGCCACTGAAGGCGCAACGGAGCGCGTCCTGCGCAACGACGCACGGAGATCGTGAGGTCCCTATGTTCAAGCAGATCGGCCCGATGGAGATCATCCTCATCCTGGCTGTCCTGGTCCTGCTCTTCGGTGCGAAGAAGCTTCCCGAGCTCGCTCGGGGATCCGGCCGCGCCCTGCGGATCTTCAAGTCGGAGACCAAGGGCCTGATGGACGACGACGACGAGAAGCCCGTCGCCCAGCCGGCACCGGAGAAGCCGGCGGCTCTGCCGTCCGACGTCGTGCAGCCGACCCGGCCGAGCTCGTACGACAAGCACCCCGACACGCCCTGACCTGACCCGTGGCGCTCATCTCGAGGGGGAAGCGGCCGAGACCGGCGGCGGCCCCTGACGGCACGATGCCCTTGGCGGAGCACCTGCGCGAGCTGCGCGACCGGCTCCTCAAGGCGGTCCTGGCGATCGTCGCGGGCACGGTGCTCGCGGCATTCTTCTACGACCAGCTGCTCGACTTCCTGACGGTTCCCTACTTCCAGGCCGTCGAGACGCTGGAGGAGAACGGTCAGGACATCAACGAGGCTCTGACGTTCTCGGGGATCGCGGACCCGTTCACGTTCGCGCTGAAGATCTCGCTCGTCGCGGGCCTCGTCGTGTCCAGCCCGGTCTGGCTCTACCAGATCTGGGCCTTCATCGTCCCTGCGCTGCACCGCAACGAGCGGCGCTGGACGATCCTCTTCTGCGCGATCGCGGGCCCGCTGTTCATCATCGGGTTCGTCACCGGCTACCTGGTGCTCCCCAAGGGCATCGAGCTGCTGATGGGGTTCACGCCCGACTTCGCGTCGAACTTCAACGCGCTCCCGGACTACCTGGCGTTCGTGCTGCGCATCCTGCTCGTGTTCTCGGTGGCGTTCGAGATCCCGCTGTTCGTGGTGCTCCTCAACGCGATGGGCGCGGTCTCCGGGGCGCAGCTCGCGCGATCGCGCTCGTGGATCATCGTCGCGACGTTCGTCTTCGCCGCGATCGCGACGCCGTCGACCGATCCGCTGACGATGGTCGTGCTGGCGCTGCCGATGACCCTGCTGTTCCTCATCGCGGAGGCCATCGCCCACCTCACCGACCGGCGGCGAGCCAAGCGTGCCGCGGCCGAGGGCCTGGCGGTGGGCGACGACGAGATGTCCGACATCACCGTCGAGCACCAGCCGGAGGACGACCTGCCGAGCGACCTGGACACGCCGGACGACCCGAGGCCCGCCCCGTAGTCTTGAGGGCATGACCTCTCCGGCGGAGCGCTACGCCCAGTTCCGGGCCGCGCAGGCCAGACCCCTCCTCGCCGAGTTCGCCGGACTCTACGACTTCAGCCTGGACCCGTTCCAGATCGAGGCGTGCGAGGCGCTGGAGGACGGCCACGGCGTGCTCGTGGCGGCGCCGACCGGGTCCGGCAAGACCCTCGTGGGCGAGTTCGCCGTCCACCTCGCGCTCGCGACGGGGCGCAAGTGCTTCTACACGACGCCCATCAAGGCGCTGTCGAACCAGAAGTTCCACGACCTCGTCGAGCGCTACGGCCCCGACCAGGTCGGGCTGCTGACGGGTGACAACACGATCAACGGCGAGGCGCCGATCGTCATCATGACGACCGAGGTGCTGCGCAACATGCTGTACGCCGGCTCCCGCACGCTCGAGGGCCTCGGATACGTGGTCATGGACGAGGTCCACTACCTCGCCGACCGGTTCCGCGGCGCGGTCTGGGAGGAGGTCATCATCCACCTGCCGGAGTCCGTGCAGGTCGCGTCGCTGTCGGCGACCGTCTCCAACGCCGAGGAGTTCGGCGACTGGCTCTCGGAGGTCCGCGGCGACACGGTCACGGTCGTGTCGGAGAAGCGTCCTGTGCCGCTCTACCAGCACGTGCTGGTCGGCCGCCGGCTCTACGACCTGTTCGAGGGCGACCCGACGGAGGGCGCGCAGGTCAACAGCGAGCTGGAGCGGATCGCCCGCGACGAGTGGCGGATGCGTCAGGTCGGGAGGGCCGGCGGCGGCCCGGGGCGGCGCGGCAAGCGCGGGAAGTCGTACGGCGCCCATCGGCACCGCTCGCGCAACTACACGCCCAACCGCGTCGACGTCCTCGACCGTCTCGACGCTGCCGGACTCCTGCCGGCCATCACGTTCATCTTCAGCCGCGCCGGCTGTCGCGCCGCGGTCGAGCAGTGCCTCTCCACCAACCTGCGGCTCACCAGCCCCGCCGAGGAGCGGGAGATCCGCGCGTACGTCGAGGAGGCGACGGCCAACCTGCCCGAGGCCGACCTCGAGGTCCTCGGTTACGCCGACTTCGTCGAGGGTCTGGCGCGCGGGGTGGCGGCGCACCACGCCGGCATGCTGCCGACCTTCAAGGAGGTCGTCGAGCACCTGTTCAGCGAGGGCCTGGTCAAGGCGGTGTTCGCGACCGAGACGCTGGCGCTCGGCATCAACATGCCGGCCCGCTCGGTGGTCATCGAGCGCCTCACGAAGTGGAACGGCGAGACCCACGCCGAGATCACGCCGGGGGAGTACACGCAGCTCACGGGTCGTGCCGGTCGCCGTGGCATCGACGTGGAAGGCCACGGCGTCGTCCTCTGGCAGCCGGGGCTCGACCCGAAGCACGTCGCGGGCCTCGCGTCCACCCGGACGTACCCGCTGCGGTCGTCGTTCCACCCGTCGTACAACATGGCCGTCAACCTGGTCCACCAGGTCGGGCGGGCCACCGCACGGCAGATGCTGGAGCAGTCCTTCGCGCAGTTCCAGGCCGACCGTCAGGTCGTCGGGCTCGCCCGCCAGGTCCACAAGGCCGACGAGGCGCTGGCGGGGTACGCGGAGGCGGCGTCGTGCTCGCGCGGCGACTTCATGGAGTACGCCGCCCTGCGCCGCCGCATCAAGGACCTCGAGCAGAACGCCTCCCGCAAGCGGCGCGCGTCCCACGCCGACGACGTCGCGGCCTCGCTCGCCCGGCTGCGGCACGGCGACGTGATCGCCGTCCCCGCCGGCCGCTGGGCGGGATGGGCCGTGGTCCTCGACCCGGGCGCGCAGGACCGCAGCGCACCGCGACCGTTCGTCCTCACCGAGGACCGTCACGCGCGTCGGCTCGGGCTGGTCGACTTCCCGACGCCGGTCGAGCCGGTCACGCGGATGCACGTCCCGCGGACGTTCAACGCGCGCAACCCGCAGCAGCGTCGCGACCTCGCGTCGACGCTGCGGCAGAAGACCCGCGACCTCGACCTCCCCCGTGCGCGGCGCAGCAAGGGCGCACCGGTGCACGATCCCGAGATCGAGGAGCTCCGGACCCAGCTCAAGCAGCACCCGTGCCACCAGTGCCCGGACCGCGAGGAGCACGCGCGGTGGGCGGAGCGCTGGTTCCGGCTCGAGCGCGACACCGTCAACCAGCGTCGGCGCATCGAGCAGCGCACCAACACGGTCGCGCGGCAGTTCGACCGGGTGTGCGAGGTCCTCGACGAGCTCGGCTACCTCGACGGCGACACCGTGACGCCCGACGGGCAGCGGCTCCAGCGGCTGTACTCCGAGCTCGACCTGCTCGCGGGGGAGTGCCTGCGGCGCGGGACGTGGGACGACCTGGATCCGGCCGAGCTCGCGTGTGTGCTGAGCGGGCTCACCTACGAGTCACGCAATCCTGAGGGCGACGGGCCGCCGCGGTTCCCGCGCGGGAAGTCGGCGATCGTCGCCGACCAGATGGCGCACATCTGGGCTGAGCTCGAGCAGGTCGAGCGCGGCCACCGCCTGTCGTTCCTGCGCCGGCCGGACTTCGGCTTCGCGTGGACGGCGTGGCAGTGGGCTTCGGGCTACGACCTCGACGTCGTCCTGGAGTCCAACGACGTGGCAGCCGGCGACTTCGTCCGCGCGGTCAAGCAGCTCCTGGACGTCATCGAGCAGGTGGCCGCGGCGGCGACGGACGACGCGCTGCGCAAGAAGGCGCGGTCCGCCGCGGACCTGCTGCGCCGCGGCGTGATCGCGTACTCCTCCGTCTCCGAGTAGCCCGCGAGCCACTCCCGGTGCGCTCGCGAGCCACTGTCGGTGCGCTCGCGAGCCACTGTCGGTGCGCTCGCGAGCCACTGTCGGTGCGCTCGCGAGCCACTGTCGTACGCGTCAGTCCTCGAGGAGCTCGTCGATGCGCCGGACCTTCTCGGTGAGCTGGTCGGTACGGCCTGGGCGGATGTCGGCCTTCAGCACCAGCGACACCCGCGGCGACACCTCGGCGACAGCCTCCACGGCACGCTTGACGACGTCCATGACCTCGTCCCACTCGCCCTCGACGTTGGTGAACATCGCGTTGGTCTCGTGGGGCAACCCGCTGGCGCGCACCACGGCGATGGCCCGAGCGACCCCTTCGGCCACCCCGCCGGTGTCGTCGGAGGTGCCCGGACTGATGCTGAACGCTGCGATCATCGCTTCAGGGTACGGCGCTGGCTCGCGGGTGCGCCCAGCCTGGCTCGCGGGTGCGCCGAGCCTGGCTCGCGGGTGCGCCGAGCCTGGCTCGCGGGTGCGCCGAGCCTGGCTCGCGGGTGCGCCGAGCCTGGCTCGCGGGCGATTGGTCGGTGTCTCCCGCTACGGTGCGGGTATGTCCCAGCAGAAGCTGCTCCTGCTCGACTCGGCCTCGCTCTACTTCCGCGCGTTCTTCGGGCTGCCCGACAGCCTCAAGGCGCCCGACGGCACCCCGGTCAACGCGGTCCGCGGGATGCTCGACTTCGTCGCGACGCTCGTCGAGCTCACGGAGCCGCAGGCGATGGCGGCGTGCTGGGACAACGACTGGCGGCCGGCCTGGCGCGTCGACCTGATCCCGTCGTACAAGGAGCACCGCGTCGAGACCCCGACCGAGACCGGTCCCGACGTGGAGGAGACCCCCGACCTGCTGGACGTGCAGGTCCCCGTGATCGCACGGGCGCTGCAGATCCTCGGCATCCCGGTCGTCGGCGCCGACGGCTACGAGGCCGACGACGTCATCGGGACGCTCGCCACGACCTGGGACGGCCCTGTCGACGTGGTGACGGGGGACCGCGACCTCTTCCAGCTCGTCGACGACGCGCGTGGCGTGCGCGTCCTCTATCCCGCGAAGGGGATGAGCAAGCTCGAACCGGTCGACGCGGCGTGGATCCGGCAGCGCTACGCCATCGAGCCGTCGCAGTACGCCGACTTCGCGGTCCTGCGGGGCGACCCGTCCGACGGGCTCCCCGGCGTCGCCGGCATCGGCGAGAAGACCGCGGCGTCACTCCTGGCCGCGCACGGTGACCTCGCGGGCATCGTCGCCGCGGCCGCGGACCGGCACACCAAGATCGCCCCGAGGGCGCGCACCAACCTGCTCGCCGCCGCCGACTACCTCGCCGTGGCGCCGCGCGTCGTCGAGGTCGTCCGCGACCTCCCGCTCGACGTCGACCTCACCCTGCACCCGATCTCCACCGAGCAGGTCCGCGAGATGGCGGAGCTCGCGGAGGCGTGGGGTCTCGGGCGTCCCGCCGAGCGCGCGGTCACCGCCCTGTCCGCGCCGTGACCGCCCGGCGGTAGTGTCGAGGACATGCCGACTGACGTCTCCCTCCGGCTGGCTGCCGCCCGCGAGGCCGCGGGCTCCGCCGGGATCGATGCCCTGCTGGTGACCCCCGGCGCCGACCTGCGCTACCTCACCGGCTTCGCCGCGATGCCGCTCGAGCGCCTGACCTGCCTGGTGCTGCCGACCGAGGGCGAGCCCGTCCTCGTGCTGCCGCGCCTCGAGGTCGCGATGGCTGTCGAGGCGGGTGTGGAGGAGCACGGGATCCGCCTCGTCGGCTGGGAGGAGACGGAGGACCCGTACGCCGCCGCGACCGCCGCCGCGAAGGGTGCGGGTCGGGTCGCGGTGGACGACCACATGTGGGCCGAGCGCGTGTTCGCGTTCGGGCACGCCTTCGGCGACGCGGAGCAGGTGCTCGCCGGACCGGTCCTCCGTCAGCTGCGGATACGCAAGACCCCCGGGGAGATCGACGCGCTGCGCGACGCCGGTGCGGCGATCGACCGGGTCCACACCCGGATGGAGGAGTGGCTCCGTCCGGGACGCACCGAGCGCGAGGTGGGTCGCGACATCGCCGAGGCGATCCTCGCCGAGGGCCACGAGAGCGTCGAGTTCGTCATCGTCGGTTCCGGTCCCAACGGCGCGTCGCCGCACGCGGAGGTCACCGACCGGGTGATCGAGAAGGGCGACCCGGTGGTCGTCGACATCGGCGGGATCATGCCGTCGGGCTACTGCTCGGACTCCACCCGCACCTACGTCGCGGGCGGCACCGCGCCGGCCGACTTCCTCGCGTACTACGAGGTCCTGCAGCGCGCCCAGGAGGCGCAGTGCGCGTACGCCCGTCCGGGCGTCTCGGCGCAGTCCGTCGACGCCGTCGGCCGCGACGTGATCGCCGAGTCCGGCTACGGCGAGGCGTTCCTGCACCGGACGGGGCACGGCATCGGGCTGGAGACGCACGAGGAGCCCTACATCGTGTCCGGCAACGCGCTCGTGCTCGAGCCCGGGATGGCGTTCTCGATCGAGCCCGGGATCTACCTCGAGGGACGGCACGGGGCACGGATCGAGGACATCGTCGTGACGACCGACGACGGCCTGGAGCGGCTCAACGTGACGACCCGCGATCTCGTCGTCCTCGACTGACCATGGACGGCGACGTCTCTGCCAGCGGGCAGAGGGATGCTTCGCGCCCGGTGATCGATATCCTGTCCGACGTGGAAGAGACAGACGCGCAGATCGTCCGGCTCCTGTCCGCGGACGGCCGGATGTCTTTCACCGACCTCGGACGGGCTACAGGGCTGTCCACCAGCGCCATCCACCAACGGGTGAAGCGGCTCGAGGCGCGCGGCGTCGTGCGCGGCTACCAGGCCCAGCTCGACCACGACGCGATCGGCCTCGGCCTCACGGCGTTCATCTCCATCCGGCCGATCGACCCGAGCCAGCCCGACGACTCACCGGAGCGCCTCCGCCACCTCGACGCCATCGAGGCGTGCTACTCGGTCGCAGGCGAGGAGAGCTACGTCCTGAAGGTTCGCGTGCCGAGCACCGGAGCGCTGGAGGGCCTGCTCGCGGAGATCCGTGCAGCGGCCAACGTCTCCACCCGCAGCACGATCGTCCTGTCCACGTACTACGAGAACCGCCCGATCGGAGGCTGACCCGAGCATGGCCGACCTGGCCTCCTTCACCGTACGGCGCGTCACCGAGCCGGAGCCCGAGCTCCTCGACTCGCTGCACGCGCTCATCGCCCAGCTGGTGGAGGAGGGTGCGGCGCTCGGCTGGCTGGAGCCACCGAGTCGCTCCGACGTCGGCGACCTCCTCGGCGACCTGGTGCACGAGAGCGACCTCGACGACGCGTGCCTCGCCATCGCCGAGGCCTCGGACGGCAGCGTCGTCGGCTTCGCCTACTGGTCACGCCGGATCGGCGAGACGGAGCAGCCGCACGCCGACATCGGCCGCGTCGCCGTCTCGTCCGCCGCGCGCGGGGGCGGGCTCGGCCAGCGGCTCGTGAACGAGCTCGTCGACTACGCCCGCAAGGCCGGCATCGAGGTCCTCACCCTCGACGTGCGCGGCAACAACCACGCCGCCATGGCGCTGTACGAGCGGCTCGGCTTCAAGGAGTACGGCCGCATCCCCGACTTCGTCGCGATCGGCGACCAGCGGTGGGACAACGTCTACTTCTGGCTCGACCTGCGACCGGACGAGCACGACCTCACGCTGCACGGTGACACCCCCACGGGGCCCGGCGCCTCCGAGGTGCGCTGATGGCCGCCGACCAGGGTCGTACGCTCTACCGCGGCGTCACGCTGGTGGACCGGCGCCGACCGACGGCGCTCGCGGTCGAGGGCGACCGCATCACGTGGGTCGGCGACGAGGCCGACGCCGACCGCTGGGCCGACGGCGCGACCGAGGTGCACGTCCTCGAGGGCGCGCTGCTCACGCCGGGGTTCGTGGACGCGCACGCGCACCTGGCGATGACCGGCCACGCGCTCCGCGGCCTCGACCTCTCCGGTGCCCGCTCGCGGGTCGAGGCGCTCGAACGCCTCCACGCCCACGCCTCGCACTCCGACGACGTCATCGTGCACGGTCAGGGGTGGGACGACACCGCGTGGCCGGACGGAAGCCTCACCGGCGCCGACCTCGACCGCGCCGCCGAGGGGCGACCCGTCTACCTCGCCCGCGTCGACGGGCACTCGGCGGTCGTCTCCGCGGCCCTCGTGAGCCGCGTCGGCGGTGTGCGCGAGGCCGACGGCTGGAGCGACCTCGGTCGTGTCGAGCGCGACGCCCACCACCTCGTACGCCGCCACCTCGCGACGCTGTCCGACCCTGCGCACCGCAGCACGACGATCGCCACGGCGCTGCGAGCGGCGGCGGCGGCCGGGATCGTGTCCGTGCACGAGAACGCCGCACCGGACATCTCGCCGCTCGACGACGTGGACCTCGTGCGGGCACTGAGCGACGCCGAGGTCGTGCCGCACGTGGTCACCTACTGGGGTGCGCGCGGCGCGTACGACGAGGCGCGCGCGTACGGCGTCGCCGGCCTGGCTGGCGACCTCAACATCGACGGCTCGCTCGGCTCGCACACGGCCGCCCTGCACGAGCCGTACGACGACCAGCCCTCCACGATCGGCCACCAGTACCTCGACCCGGACGAGGTCGCCGAGCACGTCGTCGGCTGCACCCGCGCCGGACTGCAGGCGGGCTTCCACGTGATCGGCGACCGGGCGAGCGCGACGCTCGTCGAAGGTCTGCGGCGCGCCCGCGACGTCCTCGGGACGGACACGCTACGGGCGGCGCGGCACCGCGTCGAGCACCTCGAGATGCCGTCCGGCGCCGACCTCGAGCTGCTCGCCCAGCTCGGGGTCACCGCGAGCGTGCAGCCCGCCTTCGACGCAGCCTGGGGCGGCCCGAGCGGCATGTACGCCGCGCGCGTCGGCAGGGACCGCGCCCAGCGGATGAACCCGTTCGCTGCGATGGCCGCGATCGGCGTCCCGCTCGCGTTCGGCTCCGACGCGCCGGTGACCCCGTTCGCGCCGTGGCACGCGGTGCAGGCCGCGACCCGTCCGCAGGCCGGTGGCCAGGCGCTCTCGCTCATGCAGGCCGTCCACGCGCACACGGTCGGCGGTTGGCGCGCCGCGCGGATCGACGACGCGGGCCGCCTGGAGGCAGGGGCTGCGGCCTACCTCGCGTTCTGGGAGGTTCCCGCGGACGCCGACCCCGTCGAGGCCGCCGCAGCGGGTGACGCACGCTGCATCCGGACCGTGGTCGGGGGTCGCGTCGCGTACGAGATCGCCTCGAGTGGTGCCTGACGGTTGACACGGGCGCTGAGGTTCGGCACTGTCGTACCTGATCGCCTCTCGGATGCTGGCGAGTATCACGGGGAGAGGCCCAACGCCAGAAGCCCCGGCGCCCACTAGACAACAGCGACAGCTGGTCCGAAGGGTGTCGGGCTTCTGGCGGATCTTCGTCCGGCGTGTCCCGATCGCCTCTCGCGTCTCCCGCCCCGCACCTCGCCCGGTAGCGTTGTCCCGTGCCGCGTGCCCTCTCCTTCGCCGACCGGACCTGGATCCGGCGGACCGTCGTCGCTCTTGCCGGCGGCCTCCTCGTCTCGTGCGGCTTCGCCCCGGTGTCGCAGCCGTGGCTCGTGTGGCCCGGTGTGATCCTGCTCGTGGTCGCCCTCCGCGGCGCGCGTGCCGGCGCCGGTGCGTGGTACGGGTGGGTGTTCGGCACGTCCTTCCTGCTCGTCCTCCTGAACTGGGTGCTGGTGTTCGACGTCCCCGCGGCGTACGTCGCACTGGCCGCCTTCGAGGGACTCTTCTACGCCGCGTTCGGGGCCGCGTTCGCCGTGCTCTCCCGCCGGCGTGCGTGGCCGCTGCTCGGCGCGCTGGCGTGGATGGCCACCGAGATGCTGCGGAGCCTGCTGCCGTTCGGCGGATTCCCGTGGGGGAGGCTCGCGTTCGCTGCAGTGGACACGCCGCTCGCGCCGGTCGCACGGTGGCTCGGCGTCTCGGCCCTGTCGGGCGCCGTCTTCCTCACGGCGGCGCTCGTCGTGTGGGCCTTCGGACGCTGGCGCGCCGAGTCGGGACGCGGACGACGACTGGTGCTCGGCGCGGCAGCGGTGGCGGCCGTCTTCGCGGTCGGCGCGGTCCTGCCGGTCGGCCTCGCCGGGGACGGGCGTTCGATGCAGGTGGCCGTCATCCAGGGAGACGTCCCCGGCACCGGTGCGCAGTGGTACGGCGAGCAGCGCCAGGTCCTCGAGAACCACGTGCGCGAGACGTCGGCGTACGCCGCCCGCGTGCACAGCGGTGAGCTGCCGCAGCCGGACCTCGTGCTCTGGCCCGAGAACGCCTCCGACATCGATCCCACGACCGACGCCGAGGCCGGGGAGGCGATCAGCGGCGCCGCCCGCGACGTCGGTGCGCCGATCCTGGTGGGCGCCATCCTCGACGGCCCCACGGAGGACACCGCGTACAACGCCGGTCTCGTCTGGGACCCCGTCACCGGACCCGGTGATCGCTACATCAAGCAGCACCTCGTCCCGTGGGGCGAGTACGTGCCGATGCGCGGCTTCTCGGAGTGGCTCGTGCCGCTGCTCGCCGAGGAGGTGCCGCGCGACATGCTCTCCGGCGACGAGTCCGGCGCACTCTCGATGGGCGACGGCACTGTCGGCACGATGATGTGCTTCGACGTCGTCTTCGACGGTCTGGCCCGCAGCGCTGTGCTCGACGGCGCCGAGATGCTCGTGGTCCAGACCAACAACGCGACGTTCACCGGGACCCCGCAGCCCGACCAGCAGTGGCAGATCGCGCGGCTGCGGGCGGTCGAGTCCGGCCGCTACGTCGCCGTGCCGTCGACCAACGGGATCTCCGGCGTGATCCGTCCGGACGGTACGGTTCAGGCGACGGCGCCGGAGCAGGAGCCCGCGTTCCTCGCCGAGCAGGTGCAGGCGGCCACGTCGGTCACGACCGGCACCCGGTTCGGGGTCTGGATCGAGGGCGCAGCGCTGCTTGCCGTGGCCGTCGTCCTGCTGAGCGGTATCCGAAGGAAGGTGCGTCGCCGGTGAAAGCCCTCGTGGTGATCCCGACCTACAACGAGGCGGACAACATCGAGTCCATCGTGGGTCGCGTCCGTGCCGCGCAGCCCGACGTCGACGTCCTCGTGGTCGACGACGGCTCCCCGGACGGCACCGGTGCCCTCGCCGACTCGATGGCGGCGTCCGACCCCGCGGTCCACGTCCTGCACCGCACCGCCAAGAACGGGCTGGGAGCGGCGTACCTCGCGGGTTTCGCGTGGGGCCTCGAGCGCGGCTACGACGTGCTGGTCGAGATGGACGCCGACGGCTCCCACCGCCCTGAGGAGCTCCGCCGGCTCCTGGAGGCGGTCGACGCCGGCGCAGACCTCGTGCTCGGGTCGCGCTGGGTCGACGGCGGGTCCGTCGTCAACTGGCCGCTGCGGCGCGAGGTGCTCTCGCGCGGGGGCAACCTCTACGTGCGCATGGCGCTCGGCCTGTCGTTGCGGGACGCAACCGGCGGCTACCGGGCGTTCCGGAGCGAGGTGCTGAAGGACCTCCTCGGTGAGGACGTGGCGTCGCAGGGCTACTGCTTCCAGGTCGACCTCGCGCGGCGCGCGGTCCGTGCGGGGTACGACGTGCGCGAGGTGCCGATCACCTTCGTCGAGCGCGTCGCGGGGGAGTCGAAGATGGACGGCGCGATCGTCCGCGAGGCCCTGTGGCGGGTGACGGGGTGGGGTCTGCACGACCGGACCCGTTGGCTGCGCCGCGTAGGCTCGAACCAACGGGACTGAACGCCCGCACGCGAGAGGGGAAGCCGATGCGTCGAGGGATCGCCGCCGCGTTCCTGCTGCTGCCGGTCGCCGAGATCGCGGTCGCGGTCGCGGTGAGCCAGCTCGTCGGGGTCGGTCCGACGTTGCTCGCGCTCCTGGCACTGTCGGTGATCGGGGTGCTGGTGCTGCGCGACGCCGGACGTCGTGGCTGGCAGGCGATGCGTCAGGCCACGCGGGACGGCGTCGTCCCGCCGCAGGGCGGCGGCAGGGCCCTGACGGTGGTCTCAGGCCTGCTCCTCGCGGTGCCCGGGTTCCTCACCGCCGCGGCGGGCCTGCTGCTCTTCCTGCCCCCGGTCCGCAGCCTCGTACGCCGCCGCACCCGCCGCTGGGTCGACCGGCAGGGGACGTGGATGGTCGTCGACCGGTTCGGCCGCCCCGTCCAGGGGGCGGGGTCCTCGGCCTCGGGCCCGGCGTCCGGGAGCGTCGTCCAGGGCGAGGTCGTGGACGACCAGTAGGGCACAGCGTGGACGACCAGGAGGCACAGAGCGGACGACCAGGAGGCACAGAAAAGCCTGGGCCGCACCACGGGGGGACGGTGCGACCCAGGCGATCGGGGGATTCTGCTGTGCGTGCCGGTCAGGCCGTACGCTTGCGGGCCTTCGCCTTGGTCTTCGCCGGACGGTGAAGGTGGGCCGGGCCGATCTCGCCGGCGCGGAGCAGCTCCAGACGCTCGGTGAGGATCTCCTCCAGCTCGGGGATCGAGCGGCGCTCGAGGAGCATGTCCCAGTGCGTCCGCGGGGCCTTGACGTCCTTGTGCTCGGGCTCGGTGCCGTCGACCAGACGCCCGATCTTGCCGGTGCGCGGGTCCTCCCACTCAGCCGGAACCTCGGCGTCGTCGGCCATGGTCACCGTGAAGGTCTTGCCGTCGGGGAGGACGTACTCGACGTCCTGCCGCGGCGCCATCTCGACGCCACGCTCGTCCTCGAAGCTCTGGGTTCCGAGGCGCGCCCCCCGGAGTGCGCGTTCAGCCATTACTGCCCTCCCGACAATGGATCACTACATGGTCGTACGGAACCGGGTGTCCGTTTCCGTACACACTGTCCAACGTATCGGGGGCTCGTGAGATTCCCCTGAGAGCAGACCGTGTCCTACGCCACCCTCAGACCGCTGCCGGGACAGTGTTGCCGGCCTCACGAATCGCACGTCGTGGGTCGAGCCGCACCAGGAGCACGAACCCGACCAGGAAGAAGACGATCAAGGCGAAGATCGCCGGGCGGTAGGAGCCGGTCATCTGGTGGACGAGACCGAAGACCAGCGTACCGAGCCAGCTCGTCCCGCGCTCGGCTGCCTGGTAGAGGCTGAAGTACTCGGCCTCGCGACCCTTCGGGATCATCTGCGAGTACAACGAGCGGGACAGGGCCTGTGTTCCGCCCATGACGATGCCGATGCCCGTCGCGAGGACGAGGAACGGGACCACCTGGCCGGCCGGCAGGACGTAGCCGACGGACACGATCACCATCCAGACGACGAGCCCGCCCATGATGGTGCGGCGGGCACCGATGCTGCGGGCGACCCGTCCGAACGAGAGGGCCCCGGCGATCGCGACGAACTGCACCAGCAGGATGGTCGCGATGAGCACCTCCTGGGAGAAGCCGAGCTGCTTCTGCCCGAAGACCGACGACGAGTAGATCACGGTCTGGATGCCGTCGTTGTAGAAGAGGTACGCGATGAGGAACAGCATCGTCTGGGGATAGTTCTTGAGGTGCTTCAGGGTGCTCCACAGCTGCCCGAAGCTGCGCTGGACCAGCCCTGCGTCCTGCCGCGGGTCGGCGACGACGTCGAGCGGCGGGTGGTCGCGGAGTCCGCGGTACGCGACGATCGTGAACCCGCCCCACCACAGCCCGGCGGAGAGCAGGCTGATGCGGACCGCGGTGTCCGTGCCGATCAGGTCGCCGGCCCCGAGCACCAGCCCCAGGTTGAGCAGGAGGAGCAGGCCTCCGCCCAGGTAGCCGAACGCCCATCCCCGTGACGAGACCCGGTCGCGCTCGTCGGGCTCCGCGATGTCGATGAGGATCGCGTCGTACACCGTGAGCGACGCACCCATGCAGAGGTTGGCGACCACGAGCAGCAGCGCTCCGAGCTGCCAGTTGCTTCCGGCGACCAGGAACATGCAGCAGGCCGCGATCGCGCCGGCCCAGGCGAGCCGGGCCAGCAGGGTGCGCTTGGACTCGACGCGGTCGGCGACGGCGCCCACGATCGGGAGGACGACCGCCGACAGGAGCGTGGCGAAGGTGACGACGTAGAACACCAGCGACCCGGCGGACAGGCCGAGACCCAGCAGGTCGACGTTGCCGTCGCAGGGGTTGTCGGTGGTGCCGACCCGGCCGCACGCGTCCCGCTCGGCGACCGAGGTCAGGTAGGGACCGATGAGGACGGTGCCGACGCTCGTGATGTAGGCAGAGTTGGCCCAGTCGTACCAGTACCAGGCGCGCTGCTCCCGGCGACGGGAGGCCGCCGACCCGGGCTGGTCGCTCGTCCGTGCGGTCGTCATCGTGCCTCTCCTCCGGTCCACTGCCCACGGGCGGTCAAGACGTCCCGCAGGACGTCGATGCGGTCGCTCATCAGCCCGTCGACCCCGAGGTCGAGGAGCCGTGCCATCTCGTCGGGGTCGTCGATCGTCCACACGTGGACCTCGAGCCCGAGGCGGTGGGCCACCTCGACGAAGCGCGGGGTCACGATCGACAGCCAGCCGTGTCGGGTCGGCACCTGGACGCAGGTCGCCCCCATCCGGCGCACCGCGGGGAGCGCGCGCCAGGGGTCCAGCATCACGCGGGCGATCTCCGGGGGAGAGGCCGAGGTCGCGAGGTGAGGCGCCGCCGCCCGGACCCGGCTGAGCCGGCGGTGCGAGAACGACGCGATGCACACGCGGTCGGCAGCGCCCACGTCCTGGATGGCCTTCAGCGTCGGCACGACCGACGCCATCTCCTTGACGTCCACGTTGATCTGGGCGTCGGGGAAGGCGTCGAGCACGTCACGGAGGAGGGGCACGGGCTCCCGGCCGCCGATCCGGGCCCGGGCGATCTCCGAGGCCGGGAGGCGGGCGAGCAGACCCGTCCGGTCCGTGGTGCGGTCGAGCGAGGCGTCGTGGAAGGCGAACACGGTCCCGTCGGCGGAGACCCGCGCATCCGTCTCGAGGTAGCGGTAGCCCAGCCGGACGGCGTTCTCGAACGCCGCGAGGGAGTTCTCGATGCCCGCGTTGGGGGCGTAGTGCGCACCGCCGCGATGGGCGTACGCCCGCGGCGTCGGGGAGGCGAGAAAGGGCGGCACCGCGGCTGTCACGGCCCCAGTATGCCGCCCCCAGGTTCACGAACCAGGGTGCTTGGAGAACTCCGTCCGCGCCGTCGGGGCCGAGGGTTGAGGCTGTCACACCACCGATCGACGAGGATCAGCATGACTGCACGCACCGCCGCGCGCTCCGGGACCCGGACCACGGCACTTCTCGGAACCCTGGCCCTGGTGGCGGGTCTCGCCGCGACCGTCCCCGGCACCGCCTCGGCCGCACCCGTCGGACAGCCTGTCGCCGAGCCCGGGACAGGTGTCGCCGTGGCCGCCGCCTCGAGCGAGGGGACGTTCCCTGCGCTGCCCGCCGGCGTCGCGTACAACGCCGTCGCCGCGGGGATCGAGCACTCGCTCGCCCTGCGTACCGACGGTGAGATCGCCGCGTTCGGCCCGGCGACGGACGGCCAGACGACGGTCCCTGCGCTCGCGCCCGCGCTCGACTGGACGGCGGTGGCCGCCGGCGGGTGGCACAGCGTCGCGCTGGTCTCCGACGGCACCGTCCGCGCCTGGGGGCTCGACGACGAGGGGCAGAGCACGGAGCCGGCGCCGCCGCCCGGCGTCACCTTCACCGCCGTCGCCGCAGGCCGGGAGCACTCCCTGGCGCTGCGCTCGGACGGCCGGATCACCCCGTGGGGAGGCAACGACGACGGGCAGCTCGACATCCCGCTGCTGCTCGTCGGCCAGAGCTACACCGCCATCGCCGCGGGGGACCGGCACTCCCTCGCCCTGCGGTCCGACGGTGCCGTGATCCCCGCGGGAGACGGCACGTGGGGCCAGACGACCGTGCCGCCGCTCCCGGCCGGGACGACCTACACCGACGTCGCCGCCGGGCAGCGGCACTCGCTCGCCCTCCGCTCGGACGGCAAGGTCGTCGCTTGGGGCGCGCCCACGCACGGGCAGACCACCGTCCCCGCGCTCACGGGGGGCCTGCGATACGTCGCGATCGCTGCCGGCGCGAACTACTCCCTCGCGCTGCGCTCGGACGGCGTCGTCGTCGGGTTCGGCCTCAACACCCAGGGACAGGCGTCGCTGCCGAAGCCGTCCCCGTCGACGCGCTACACCGCGATCGCCGCCGGCAACAGCCACAGCCTGGCCGTCCGGGTCCAGAAGCGCGTCGCCACCGCGGCGGTCGCGACCTCGCTCACCCGTACCGCGTACGGCAAGGGGTTCACCGTCGCGGCCACGGTCACCGGGTCCGGCGGGACGCCGAGCGGCACTGTCACCTTCCGCTCGGGCAGCACCCTCCTCGGTACCCGGACGCTGTCCGGTGGCAAGGCGACGCTCGCGGTGCCCGGGACGGCGCTCAGGCCCGGCTCGCGCCCGGTCACGGCCGCGTACGGCGGTTCGTTCACCTACGCACCCGCGACGGCGACCCGCGCCGTGGTCGTCACGAAGGCCGTGTCGGCGACAACGCTCAAGGCCACCAAGCGGACGGTCCGGCGGACGAGCAGGGCGAAGGTCGTCGTGCGGGTCCGCGCGGCGGTGACGCCCACCGGCAAGGTGGCCGTGTACGACGGCAAGCGCCGCATCAAGGTCGTGGCGCTGAAGGCAGGACACCGGGGGAGGATCACCGTCAGGCTGCCGCGCATGTCCCGGGTGGGCAAGCACCGCCTCACCGTCCGCTACCTCGGGTCGGCGGTCGCCGCCCCGAGCCGCTCGGGCAAGGTCGTCGTCCGCGTACGACGCTGACGCGGCCTCGCGAGACCCGGCGCAGCGCCGTCCGGCTGGTCTACACTCCGGTGCATGGACCAGCCGGACGGCCGGCTGTACGGGCGTGACACCGCGGTTGCCACGTGGGAGCTGGCCGCCGCCAGGGTCTCCTCCGGACACGGCGCCTGCCTCGCGTGCACCGGGCCCGCCGGGGTCGGCAAGAGCCGCGTCCTCGCCCTCGGCCCCGAGACGCTCGCCCCGGTACGCCACCTGCGCGCGGTGGGCGACCGGCTCAACCAGGACCTGCCGGGATCCGCCCTGTGGCAGCTCCTCGGTCGCGACGCCCAGCAGGTCGGCTCCGGCATGGCGCCGTTCGACGGTCCGGGCGCACGGCTGCAGGCCGCGCTGCGCGGCGGTCCGCCGGAGTCGGACGTGCTCGCGCTGCGGTACGCCGCCGCGTGGGTGCTGCGCAGCCTCGCGGCCGCCGGCCCCGTCCTCGTCTCGGTCGACGACGCGCAATGGTGCGACCGGCTCTCCGCCGAGGTCCTCTGCGGGCTTCCGACCCTCCTCGCGGACGACCCCGTGGTCGTCGCGCTCGGGGTCCGCACGGAGCCGGGGAGCGACGCCGGCCCGTTCTCGGCGCTGCTGGACGGCGGGGGAGTCCTGCGGGCCGACCTCCGCCCGCTGACCCGGCCCGAGGTCGGCACGTGGCTGCGGGCCGAGGGGCTGCCCGCCGGCCGGGAGACGGTCGATCTCGTGGCGGCCGCCAGCGGCGGTCTGCCCTACTACGTCGCCGAGTGCGTGCGCGAGCTGCGGACCGGGGGAGGCGTCGGACCCGGCGACCCGAACGGGCCTGACGGGGCAGCGCGCCTGGTCGCCGAGCGCGTCCGCGGGCTCGACGACGTGACGCGCGGGGTGCTCGTCGCCGTGGTGTGCCTCGCCGACCGCAACGAGGAGGAGCAGCTCCTCGCCGTCACGGGGTTGACGCCGTCACGACTCGAGGACGCGTACGCCACGCTGCGCGCCGCCCACCTGATCACCCCCGCGCTGCCGGCGGCCGCGGCGCACCCGATCGTGGTCGACGTCGTCGAGTCGGTGGTCGGGGCCGACGCCCTCGGTGACGTGCACGAGCGGATCGCCACCGCGTTCGCCGCGGCCGGGTTCCCGGTAGCCGTCCACGGTCCGCACCTCCTGCGGACCCGTCCAGGAGCGGACCCGCGGGTCGCGGCCACGCTCGCCGACGCCGCCGACGAGGCGGTCGCCGCGGGGGCGGGCGACCTCGCTCGGCGGATGTACGAGCGTGCGCTCCAGGAGGACGGGCTGCCGGGCGCGCTCCGCAGCCGACTCCGCGACGCCGCTGGGGGTGCCTGCGTCCTGGTCGGCGACCTGGACGGGGCCGTCGAGCACTGGTCCGCCGACCTCTCGGGTGACGCCTCAGTCCGGGCGCGGCGCTGGGTCGACCTCGGCAACGCCCACTTCCAGGCAGGACGCGGCCAGGCCGCCGAGGACGCCTTCGGTCGTGCGCTCGCCCTCCTCGACGACGCCACCGCGCGGTCGGAGGTCCTGGCGCGCATCGTGGGCATCGGCTTCCAGCGGGGCGAGCCTGGACGCGCACGCGACGCGCAGCTCGCCGCTGTGGTCGCCCAGGACCCCGCCGACGACACGCCTGCGGACGCGCTGCTCCTGTGCCAGGAGGCGTACCGGCTCGCGATCTCGGGCGAGGACGCCGAGCGGGCCGGCGACCTGGGGGAGCGCGGCGTGGCGCCCGTCGGGGAGATCGACTACGAGGAGGGCGCCGGAGCCGGCTACGTGATGGGCCTGGCGGCGATGGTGGAGGCCGAGCGCGACGACGCCTCCCTCCGGCTGCTCGACCGGTCGATCGCCCGCGCCCTCGAGCGCGGAGCGGTGCTCAGCCGGGCGAACAACCTCTACCACCGCGGCTACCTGCACTTCGAGCGCGGCCGTCTGCGCCGGGCGCGGACCGACCTCGAGTCGTGCGTCGCGGCCGGGGCGTACGGGTGGCGGGCGTTCACGCATCCGGCGACCTCGGTGCTCGGGCGCATCTACGTCACGATGGGCGACGTCGACCTTGCGGAGAAGCTGGTCGCGACCCTGGAGGACGATCCCGCCGCGCCGCCGCTCCTGCTCGCGACCGACGCGTACCTGCGCGGAGTCGTCGACGCGGCGAACGCGCGTCACGACGACGCGCTCACCAGCCTGACGGAGGCGATGGAGCTCTCGGAGGGCTTCCGGACTCCCGGCTTCCAGGCGTGGCACCGCGCAGCGGTGGTGTCCGCGACCGCCGTCGGCAAGACCGACCTGGCTCTGCAGATCGCCGAGGAGATCGTCGCTGACGCCCGGCGCTTCGGGGCGCCCCGCGGACTCGGAGCGACGCTCTCGGCCGCGTCGGTGCCGCAACCGTTCGAGGAAGCGGTGCGGATGCTGCGCGAGGCCGTCGGCCTGCTGTCGCGTACGGAGGCGAAGCTGCACCACGCCGAGGCGCTCGGCCGGCTCGCCGCCCTGCTCGCGGGGTCCGCGGACCCCGAGGACACGTCGGACCCTCGTCAGGCCGAGGCTGTGAGCCTCGCTGCCCGGGCGCGCGGCATCGCCGACCGCATCGGTGCCGCCCGCCTCTCCGAGCAGCTCTCCGGACTGGCGCCGCCGGTCGTGGACGCAGGCGCCTCCGAGTCGCGCGTCGACCGCCTGTCACCCGCGGAGCTGTCCGTGTGCGAGCTGGCGGCGTCAGGGCTGACGAACCGCCAGATCGCCGAGCAGCTGTTCCTGAGCATCAAGACGGTGGAGTGGCACCTGTCGGCGAGCTACGCGAAGCTCGGCATCCGGTCCCGCAAGGGGCTCGGGGAGCACCTTGGCGGGCCGGCGGCCGGAGAGTAGTCCGGGGATCTCGATATGCCCTTGCCCAGCGGCTCGGGCTGCTCGATCACCGGAGCCGCGTCAGATGTCGCGGAACGTCTCGATCTCGGCGCCCAGCGCGTTCAGCCGGGTCGCGAGATCCTCGTAGCCGCGGTTGATCACGTACACGCTGCGCAGCACCGACGTGCCCTTCGCGGCGAGCATCGCGATCAGGATGACGACCGCGGGCCGCAGCGCCGGCGGGCAGACGAGCTCCGTCGCGCGCCACCGTGTCGGGCCCTCGATCAGCACCCGGTGCGGGTCGAGCAGCTTGACGTTCGCCCCGAGCTTGTTGAGCTCGGTGAGGTAGATCGCGCGGTTCTCGTACACCCAGTCGTGCAGCAGCGTCGTGCCCGACGCGGTCGCCGCGATGACGGCGAAGAACGGCAGGTTGTCGATGTTGAGCCCCGGGAACGGCATCGGGTGGATCTTGTCGATCGGGGCGTGCAGGACCGAGGGGTGGGTGGTGATGTCGACCAGGCGGGTGTGCCCGTTCTCCGCGAGGTACTCGTCGCTGCGGTCGTAGCTGAAGCCCATCTCCTCCAGCAGCGCGAGCTCGATCTCCATGAACTCGATCGGGACCCGGCGGACGGTGATCTGCGACTCGGTCACGATGGCGGCGGTGATCAGGCTCATCGCCTCGATCGGGTCCTCGCTCGGCGCGTACTCGACGTCGACGTCGATCCGCGACCGGCCGGTCACCCGCAGGGTCGTCGTGCCGATGCCCTCGATGCGGACGCCGAGCCGCTCGAGGAAGAAGCACAGGTCCTGGACCATGTAGTTGGGGCTGGCGTTGCGGATCACCGTCGTGCCGTCGTAGCGCGCGGCGGCCAGGAGCGCGTTCTCGGTCACCGTGTCGCCGCGCTCGGTCAGCACGATCGGGCGGGTCGGGGCGACGGCCTGGTCGACCGTGGCGTGGTAGCTGCCCTCGGTGGCCTTCACCTCGAGGCCGAAGGGTCGCAGCGCGGTCATGTGCGGTTCGACGGTGCGCGTGCCGAGGTCGCAACCACCGGCGTACGGGATCTCGAAGGACTGCTCGCGGTGCATGAGCGGGCCGAGGAACATGATGATGCTGCGCGTACGGCGTGCCGCCTCGGCGTCGATCCCCGAGATGTCGAGCGTGGCCGGGGGGACGAGCTCGAGGTCGCCCTCGTCGCCGATCCAGGTGGTCTTGAAGCCGATCGACTGGAGGACCTCCAGAAGCCGGTTGACCTCCTCGATGCGAGCGACCTTGCGCAGCGTCGTCCGGCCCTCGTTGAGGAGGGCGGCGCACAGCAGGGCGACGCCGGCGTTCTTGGAGGACTTCACGTCGATCGCGCCGGAGAGCTTGGTCTCGCCGGCCACCCGCAGGTGGCTGGGGCCGGAGGTGCCCAGCGCCACGAACTCGGAGTCGAGGGCGGCGCCGACGCGCGCGAGCATCTCGAGGGAGAGGTTCTGCTGGCCCTGCTCGATGCGGTTCACGGCGCTCTGGCTCGTCTTCAGGAGCTGAGCAAGCTCTGCCTGGGTCAGGCCGCGATGCTTGCGCGCGTCGCGGATGAGGTTCCCGATCCTGGTCAGGTAGTCGTCAGTCATGGGCTCCACCGTATCTCACATATGAGATAAGTCGTCGCGGTCAGGGTGTTCCGCGTGTCACGCCACGCAGGTGTGCCCCCGACCCGAGCGAAGGCACCCTGCCCACGGTACGGGGTGGTTCAATGGCGCGGTGAGCAACCCCTCCGCCGTGTCGCCGATCAGTCGCGAACGCCCCGTGGATCCCTTCGTGCACGCCCTCCCGAAGGCTGAGCTCCACGTGCACCTGCTGGGAGCAGCATCCCCCGAGACCGTCCTCGGCCTCGCCCGCCGCCATCCGCAGGTGGGGGTGCCGACCGAGATCGAGGAGCTGCGGGAGTTCTACCGCTTCCGCGACTTCGCCCACTTCATCGAGGTCTACATCCAGACCAACCAGCTCGTGACCACCCCGCAGGACGTCGAGGACCTGGTGGCCGGCGTGGGCGCGGACATGGCCGCGCAGAACGTCCGGTACGCCGAGCTGACCGTCACCCCGGACAGCCAGCTCCTCATGGGCATCGCGCCGGACGAGCTGGCCGAGGCGCTGCTCGGCGGGCGCGCCCGCGCCCGCGAGGCCGGCGTCGAGCTGGCGTGGATCTTCGACATCCCCGGCGAGCTCGGGCTGGAGTCGGGGGAGCGGACCATCGCGTGGGTGGAGCAGCACGCGCCCGACGGGACGGTCGGCTTCGGGCTCGGCGGTCCCGAGATCGGGGTCGAACGGCCTCAGTTCGCCGACGTCTTCGCCCGGGCTCGCGCGCTCGGCCTCGCGAGCGTGCCGCACGCGGGGGAGACGACGGGGCCCCAGACCGTGCGCGACGCGCTCGACACCTTGGGCGCGGTCCGGATCGGACACGGGATCCGTGCCGCCGACGACCCCGCGCTCGTCGCCGAACTCGTCGAGCGACGCGTCCCGCTGGAGATCGCGCCGACCTCCAACCTGCGCACGGGCGCCGTCACGGCGATCGAGGACCACCCGTTCGTCGCGCTGCGCGACGCCGGCGTCCTCGTCACGCTCAACAGCGACGACCCGGGGATGTTCGACACGACCCTCGAGCACGAGTACCAGCTCGCGCACGACGTCTTCGGGCTCAGCCTCGCCGACCTGGCCGACGTCGCCCGTGCCGCGGTCGACGTCTCCTTCGCTCCGGACACGCTCAAGGTCGCGATCCGCGACGAGATCGACGTCGTCGTGGCTGAGGCGATGCTCGAGAGCTGACCGGCTCACCCGACGTCGAACGCCGAGCCCAGGGCGAACGTCGCTCCCATCGCGAGCGCTCCGCCGACCACCGTGCGTACCGTCGCCCGGCTCGTCGGGGCGTGGCCGAGCCGTGCGCTCACGTACCCGGTGAGCACCAGCGCGAGGACCACGGCGACGAACGTCACCGGCACGCGGACGTCGACCGGGACGAGCACGATCGCGAGCAGCGGGAGGATGCCGCCGATCGTGAACGACACGATCGACGCGGCGGCCGCCTGCCACGGGTTGGTCAGCGCGTCGGGGTCCAGGTGGAGCTCCGCATCGGCGTGCGCGCCGAGCGCGTCGCCGGCACTCAGCTCGGTGGCGACCTGGAGGGCGAGCGGCGCGCTCAGGCCCTTGGCGACGTACTCGTCGGCGAGCTCCTGGAGCGCTCCCTCCGGATCCCGAGCCAGCTGGGCACGCTCGGCCTCGAGGAGCGCCCGCTCGGTGTCGCGCTGCGTGCTCACCGAGACGTACTCACCCGACGCCATCGACAGCGCGCCGGCGGCGAGTCCCGCGAGTCCGGCAGCCAGGATCACCGGCACCGAGTTGGTGGCGGCCGCCATGCCGATGACGATGCCGGCGGTCGAGACGATCCCGTCGTTCGCACCGAGGACACCCGCACGCAGCTGGTTGAGCCGTCCACCGAGGTCTCCGCGTGACGGCTCCGCGTCGTCGACCATGCTCAGAGCGCCGCCGATCCGTCCTGGCCCAGCAGGAGCGCGTCCTCGGCGCCGGAGAGCTCGGCGACGCGGCCCCAGTAGATCGGGTACGCACGGTCGGAGATCGTGCAGTCGTGGATCGGGAACACCACGCGCGCGCCGACGGCCTGGGCGAAGTCCACGGTCTCGCTCACCTTGGCCCACGGAGCGCTGAGCGGGACCGCGAGCACGTCGACGTCGGCGGGGACGGTCTCGTACGAGTCGCCGGGGTGGAAGAGCCGCGTGCCGTCGGCCTCGACGAGCACCCCGACGTTGCCGACGCGCGGCATGGAGGGGTGGATGACGGCGTGCTGGAAGCCGACGCCGGTCAGCGTCATGGACGGGCCGAGCTCGACCGTGACGTCGGCGGCCGTCGCCTGCCAGACGCCGAGGCCCTCGAGCGCTGCCACGGTCTGCGGCTCCGCCAGGAGGCGGGCGTCCGGGTTGGCGGCCAGCAGCCCCTCGATCCGCGCCGGGTCCACGTGGTCGGGGTGCTGGTGGGTCACGACGATCGCGTCGAGGTCGGTGAGGGAGAACGTCTCCTCGCGACTGAAGGTGCCGGGGTCGATGAGGACCCGGTGCGGTCCCGACTCGACGAGGAGGGCGGCGTGGCCGAAGCGCGTGATGTCCATGGGGCCATTCTTGCCCTCGGCGCGCGCGCGACGCTCGCCCGCCGGTCCACGAGATCCACGGCTAGGCTCGGGCCATGGCGGAGCGTGAGGTCCTCACCTGGGAGCTGTACGGGACGGCGAGCCGCGAGCTCGCCCAGATGGTCGCCGACAGCGGCTTCGAGCCGACCATCGTCCTCGGCATCGCGAGGGGAGGCCTGATCCCCGCCGGGTCTCTGGCGTACGCGCTGGACTGCAAGAACCTCTTCACGATGAGCGTCGAGTTCTACACCGGCGTCGACACCCGCCTGGACGTGCCGGTGATGCTGCCGCCGTTCCTGGACCGCGCCGACCTCACGGGCGCGGACGTCCTCATCGTCGACGACGTCGCGGACACCGGCAAGACGCTCGAGCTGGTCCACGAGTTCTGCGCCGACCATGTCCGTACGGCGCGGACGGCGGTGATCTACGAGAAGCCGCACTCGGTGATCAAGCCGGACTTCGCCTGGCGCCGGACCGAGGCGTGGATCAACTTCCCCTGGTCGACGCTGCCGCCGGTGGTGCGCAGGACGGGTGTGGTCGACGCCTGAGGCGTCGCGCCAGCGCCGCGCCTGAGGCTCAGGCGCGCCGCGCGACGACCTCGACCACCTGGGGGGCGATCCAGCGCTCGCTGAGCAGCTCCCACCCGCGGAGGAGGGACTCGTCGCCCTCCGTGATCCGCGCCGCGACGTAGCCTCCCGGCCGCAGGGCGGTGGTGATCCGGCCCCACAGCTGCCGCGCACCGTCGGCCAGCAACGCCGATCGCGCGTGCACGAGGTCCGCGTCCGGCAGGCGGCTCATGCGCGGCAGGCTCCCCACCACCGTGGTGAGCCGCCCGAGCCCTTCGACGTCGGTCATCGCGCGCACCGCGTCGTGCGCGGACGGGTCCTCGTCGATGCCGATGACGGTCCATCCAAGCTCGAGGAGGGCGGTGGCCTCGACGCCTCCCGCGCATCCGAGCACGACCGCCGTCCGGCCCGCGCCGGGGCCGGCGAGGGTGAGAGCGGTGGAGCACAGCGGGGGAACCGCCGTACGCCGTCGTCCGACCGTTGCTGACGTGTCGTGTCGCACAGCCCGATGCTGGCACGAGCGTGGGACGTTGTCCCACACGATGGTCCCTCGGGCGCGTCAACCGTGGCCGAGTTGGAACAATCCTGCGCACCACCTGACCCGAAGGAGCCCCCGATGTCCGTGATGCGCTCGATCGTCCTGTTCGCCGTGGCGGCGGTGTTCGAGATCGGCGGCGCCTGGCTGGTCTGGCAAGGCGTGCGGGAGCACCGCGGGTGGGCCTGGATCGGGGCGGGAGTGATCGCGCTCGGCGCATACGGGTTCGTCGCGACGCTCCAGCCCGACGCCCACTTCGGGCGCATCCTCGCCGCGTACGGCGGGGTCTTCGTCGCCGGCTCGCTCCTGTGGGGGATGGCGGTGGACGGGTTCCGGCCGGACCGCTTCGACGTCGCCGGGGCGCTCGTGTGCCTGCTCGGCGTCGCCATCATCATGTACGCGCCGCGCAGTGCCTGAGACGCCGCCCGTAGGATTCCGCCCGTGAAGGACCCCCGCCGCATGCCCGCCGACGCCTGGCGCCCGCTGGCCGTCGTCGCCGTGCTCATGCTGGCGACCGACGTCCTGCTCCCGGACCTGCGACCCGCGCAGACCCTCGTCCTGCTCGCCCTGCTGGGCCTGGTGGCGTGCGGCGCCTCCTGGGCGCGGCTGGTCCTGTGCTTCGCGTACGCGTTCGGGACCGCGCTCGCCGTCGTCGGAGTCGGCTGGCTGCTGGTCACCGGTGGACCGGTCCCGGCGGACGACGCCCGGCCGTTCGCGGGCACGCTCCTCAACGCTGCCGCGCTGATCTGCCTCACCTCGCCCGCGGTACGCGCGTGGACGGCCCGTCCGGCGGCCGCGGCCCGAGCCGCCGACCGCCAGGACGCAGCCCCCGTCTAGCCGCCCTTCGGGTCGGCGTGCTCGATCTCGCAGTCCGCGCCCGGGTAGACCAGCGCCTCGTGCCCGTCGTCGAACCGGACCACGTACGGCGGCTGCCCGTCCTCGCCCTTCACCGTCACGATCTCACCGCTGTGGTCGGCGGCTCCGACCGTCCGACCGTGGAAGCGGATTCGTTCACCGACAGTCGCGTGCATCTCGCTCACCCCCTTCTCGCCAGGCTACGGCGAGGCGGCCACGACGTCACGGGGGTCAGCCCTGCGGGACCTTGTCGAGGAACCCGATGACCGACGTGATCCTGCCCTCCTCGCTCAGCGTCGCCACGTCGAAGCCCTCGATCAGCCGCGGGTCGGCTGCCGGCCCCAGGAACCAGCGGAACCGAACCACGTCGTGGTGGCCGTCGACCAGGTCGCCGATCGAGAACGTCATCCCGGGCAGGGCTGCGTGGACGGCGCCGACGTGCTCGGTCAGCGCGTCGCGGCCGCTCACCGAGGCCTGAGGGTCGACGTAGTGCACGTCGGCGGTGAAGGTGCGCTCGGCGACGGTCGCCCGCGCCTGGGGGTCGGCCTCGTTCCAGAACGCCAGGTAGTCGGCGAGAAGGGTGTCGTAGGTCGTGATGACGTCGGTCATGGTGTTCCTCTCGTCGGGAGCCGCACCCTCGGTGCGCCTCGTGTAGGTCCACCGTGACCCCTGGCAGGGAACGGCGTCGATGACCTGTCACGTCATGGTTCGTGGTCCGTCGGTGCGCAAGAGTGGTCCCGTGACGACGACCACCGAGAACAACGCCCTCGGCGACCTGCTGAGGGAGTGGCGCACGCGCCGGCGCTACAGCCAGCTCGCGCTGTCGAGCGAGACCGGGATCTCGACCCGCCACATCAGCTTCATGGAGACCGGCCGCTCCCGGCCGAGCAGCGAGATGATCCAGCGGCTGTCCGAGGCGCTGCAGATCCCGATGCGCGAGCAGAACCGTCTGCTCCTCCACGGCGGGTACGCTCCTGCGTTCCCGGAGCGCTCGCTCGACGACCACGACCTCGTGGCCGCCCGTCGAGCAGTCCGTGACGTGCTGGTGGCGCACGAGCCGAACCCGGCGCTCGCCGTGGACCGGCTGTGGAACGTCGTCGACTCCAACGCCGGCGTCGCACTCCTCACCGCGCTCGTCTCGCCCGACCTCCTCATTGGCACCGTCAACGCGCTGCGCCTAACGCTCCACCCGGACGGCCTCGCGCCGCACATGGAGAACCTTCCGCAGTGGCGGGCGTCTGTGCTCTCCGCCCTGCAGCGCGGCGCGGAGGCGCGCGGGGACGACGAGATGTTCGCCCTGCACGACGAGCTGGCCGCCTACCCGGCCGGCGCCGACACCCGGCGTACGGTCGACCCGGGTCCGCAGATCTACGTGCCCATGGTGCTGCGGGTCGACGACACCCTCCTGTCGTTCCTGTCGGTGATCTCGACCTTCGGCACCGCGCTCGACCTCACGCTCTCCGAGCTCGCGATCGAGACCTTCGTCCCCGCCGACCCCGAGACGACGTCCTGGCTGCGCGCACACGTCGGCTCGGCCGCGGCCGACCAGGGATGACGGTCCGCCCTCTGGCGTGTCGGCGGCGCCGAGGCCAAGGTGGGAGGTGACCCGCGGACGCGGGCACGACACCACGGAGGAAGCGATGACCACGCGACTCAACCCGTACCTGTCCTTCAAGGACCAGGCGCGGTCGGCGATGGAGTTCTACCGTTCCGTCCTCGGGGGCGAGCTCACGACCAGCACCTTCGCCGAGTTCGACGCGACGGCGGACCCGGCCCAGGCGGACGGCATCATGCACGCGCAGCTCGAAGCGCCGAACGGCATGGTGCTCATGGGATCCGACACCCCACCCGAGATGGGGGAGCCCACCCCCAACGGCACCGTCTCGCTCAGCGGGGACGACGAAGACGAGCTGCGAGGCTACTGGGACGCGCTGTCCGACGGCGCCCAGGTGGCGGTGCCGCTGGAGAAGGCCCCCTGGGGCGACTCCTTCGGCATGCTGACCGACCGCTACGGCGTGTCGTGGATGGTCAACATCTCGGGGCAGGGCTGACCGGGTGCCCCGTCGGATCGCGACCGCCGAGACCGTCGACCGCGACGCGCTGCTGTCGTTCCTGCGCAGCCGCAGCCACGCCGTCCTGCACACGACGCGCGCCGACGGGTCGCCGCAGATGAGCCCGGTGACGTACGGCGTCGACGCCGAGGGTCGCGTCGTGGTCTCGACCTACCCCGACCGCGCGAAGACCGCGAACCTGCGACGCCGCCCTGCTGCGTCGCTGCTGTCGCTGGGGCCGGACTTCGACGACCCGTGGGTCCAGGTGGACGGCACGGCGGAGGTCATCGACCTTCCGGACGCGGTGGAGCCGCTGGTCGACTACTACCGCGCGGTCGCCGGCGAGCACCCCGACTGGGACGACTACCGCCGGGCGATGGTCGAGCAGGGGAAGTCGCTCATCCGGGTGACGATCGAACGCTGGGGCCCGGTCGCGACCGGGGGCTTCCCGCCGCGTCTCGCCGACGACTGAGCGGGAGGCGTACGACCGGGGTCGGCGTGCCTCACGCGGTCACCAGCACGACGTCGTCGTCCTGGCCCGGCCACCGTCCTCGCAGGGCGTACGTCGCGGGCTCCGCCTCGGTGGTGCCCGCCAGGACACGCCGTACGACGATTGTGACGCGTCCTGCGTCGACGACGGTCTGCGTCGCGTCGCTGCGGGGGACCGGGGTGAGGACCTGCGGCACGGAGGCGCCGGCGGAGCCGCTTCCGGTGACGAACGTCGTCGGCTCGCGGCGTACGAGGCCGTCGTCGGTCTCGACCATCTCGTCGGCCTGCTGCCCGCCGGTCAGCATCGCGGCGAGCACCGCCTGCACGTAGACCGGGTCGCCGCAGCCGTCGTACACCCATCGCGACCCGAGCACCGAGTGCTCCATCGTGCCGACCAGCGACGGCTCGGCGCCCTCGAGCGGCGCCCCGCGGTAGGTGAGTGGGACCTGCAGGACAGGCCCCTCGCCCGAGGCGACCAGCAGCGTCTCGATGCCGACCTCGCCGTCGGGATCGTCGAACCGGTAGGCCCCCAGGCGCGAGAGCGGACCGGCGACCCCGATCGCCCACGGCTGCGCGGGGACCCACGCGTCGAGCAGCTCGAGCTTGGTCGGCCGGATCTCGGCCCGATGGATGTGCGCCATGCGGCCTATCCCATCACGTGCCGCTCAGGACGGGAGGGTCGCGAGGCGGGGGAGGAGGAGCGACTCCCAGAGGGCCGCCTTGTCCTTGCGGAAGAAGCCGTGGTGCCCGACGGCGCGGAGGTCGTGGTCGGCGGGTGAGACGCGGAGGAACTCGACGACCGCGTTGGGCAGCCGGTCGGCGAGATCCCGGAAGCTGCGCTCGGCGAGCAGCTCGTCGTCGACGAACGACAGCGAGACCGTCGGCGTCGTGACCTCCTCGTACGCCGTGACGAGATCGGGGAACTCCGACCACAGGTAGTCGCGCTGCATGCACCACCGGCCCCACTGCCGCATCACGTGCGGCGGCACGTCCCCGAGCACGCCCAGACGCTTGCCGGGGAAGTAGCCGGACACGGCGATCGCCACCGGCGCGATGACCTTCCACAAGAGCGGGGCGCGCCACCGCAGGCTCGCGACGTTGTAGCGCCACGTGCCGGTGCCGGAGGCGACGAGCACCGCGCCGGCGAGCCGTTCGTGCGGCACGACGCCCAGGGCCTGACCGCCGAGGCTGTGCCCGATCCAGGTGACCGGCAGCCCGTCCGCGCGCTCGATCGCGTACGCCGCCGCGTCGCGCGCGTCGAGCATCCACCGCATCGCATCGGCGTCCACGTCGGCGAGCGCCCCCGAGCCGGACCATCCGTAGCCGCGGTAGTCGAACAGCAGGACCGCGAGCTGCTGGTCGCGCAGCCACGACGCCAGGTGGCGGTAGTACGCGGCGTCGGTCGCCATCGCCGGAGCCACGACCACCACGCCCCGCGGGCGCCCGACGGGCTCGAACCAGCGTCCGTACAGCGTGCGGCCGTCGTCGGTGGGGATAGTGGCCTCGTCTAGAACAGTCGTCATAATCGGAGTGTGTTCTATGACAGTCGTTCTAGTCAAGGGGTAGGGTGACGGCATGGGTGATGCGCGATCGACGATGGTCGCCGGCGCGGCGACGATGATCGGCATGCGCGGTGTGGGCGCGACCAGCGTGCGTGAGCTCGCGAAGCACACCGGCGCGCCGCTCGGCTCGACGTACCACTACTTCCCGGGCGGCAAGGAGCAGCTCGTCGCCGAGGCGGTCGCGTGGGTGTCCGACCGGATCGAGACCCTGCTGCGCGAGAGCGACAGCGCGCTGGACGCGCTCGACGCCTTCGTGGCGAGCTGGCGGCGACTCCTGGAGTCCACCGGCTACCACGCGAGCTGCCCGGTCCTCGCCGTGGCGGCCGAGGAGCCGGCCCTCGGCGATGACGGTGAGCCCGTGTCCACGCCGGCCTTCGCGCGTTGGCACCGTCTCATCGCCGCCACGCTCGAGAAGGACGGGATCGCGGCCGACGAGGCGCGCGGGCTCGCCTGGACCGTGCTCGCCTCCGTGGAGGGCGCGGTGGTCCTGTCCCGCAGCCAGCGCAGCGCCGAGCCGCTCGACGCCGTCGCCGCGCACCTGCGCTCCGTCGTCGCCGCTGCGGTCGCCCGCGTGCCGTAGTCTCCGTCCATGACGGCGCCCGAGACCCTCGACCGACTCCTCGACGTCGTCGAGCGCGACATCGTCCCGCTCACGCGGGCGGGCGTCACGGCCGGCAACAAGATCTTCGGCGCCGCGATCCTGCGCAAGGCCGACCTCTCGGTGGTGGTCGCCGAGACGAACAACGAGACCGCCAACCCGCTGTGGCACGGCGAGGTCCACGCGATCAAGCGGTTCTACGAGCTGCCGGCGGGTGCTCGCCCCGAGCCAGGGGAGTGCGTCTTCCTCGCCACCCACGAGCCCTGCTCGCTGTGCCTGAGCGCGATCGCGTGGTCGGGGTTCGACAACGTCTCCTACCTGTTCAGCCACCAGGACTCCGCCGACGCCTTCGCGATCCCGCACGACATCGCCATCCTCAAGGCCGTGTACGCGGTGCCGGACCCCGACCGCGACGCGCCGGCTCCCGGGCGCGACCTCTACAACCGCGCGAACGCCTACTTCACGAGCACCGACCTCGCGTCCGAGATCCGTGAGGCCGACGACGGCGGTCTGCTCGTCGGGAGGATGGAGGCGCTCGCGGCGACCTACGCCGCGATCTCCGACGCCTACCAGCGCGACAAGGGACACCGCGGGATCCCGCTGAGCTGAGGACGGGAGCGATGGGCAGACGGAGCCTCTCGGTACGCCGGTGGACCGGGCGCAGCCTCACCTACCCCGAGGTCGGGGCGACCGCGGGGCCGATGCCGGCCGGCTACCACCACGCCGACGAGACGCGCGTCCTCGGGTCGGGCGGCGCGCTCTTCGACGCGGCCGCGACGAGGCTCCTGACGCTGGGGATGCACCGGGCGGCGGGCAACACCGTGGTGGCGACGCAGGTGCCGGTCGTCGAGGGGGCCGTGGTCGTCCAGCGCCTCCGGCTGGGTCCGCTGCGCTTCGACGCACCGTGCCAGGTGGTCGCGGTGGTCGACGAACCCGCCCGGCGCGGCTTCGCGTACGGGACGCTCGACGGCCACCCCGAGTGCGGGGAGGAGCGCTTCGAGGTCGCGATCGACGCGGAGGGACGTGTCACCGCCCGGATCCGCGCGTTCTCCCGGCAGGCCCGTTGGTTCACCCGCCTGGCCCCGGCGCCCAGCCGGCTCGTGCAGCGGTGGATGACCGCACGCTACTTCCGGGCGCTCGTCGCTCCCTGAGCCCGACCGAGCAGGTCCGTCAGGGGTGGACGGGAGCGTCGTCGGAGGCCGCCTCCGCCTCCTCGGCGAGGCGCTTCTCGTCCTCACGCTCCTTGCGGAGCTGGCGGAACGAGTAGACGACCGCGGCTGCCCAGAGCGCGGCGAGCGCGAGGTACACGACCGAGCGCACGTCGCCCGAGGCGTCGATCCAGTCGCTCTTCAGCAGGGTGCGGACGTTGGTGATGATGATGAGGCCGCCGACCAGGGAGCCCAGCACGCGCGGCGGGATGTGCCGGACCAGCCAGGCGGCGATCGGGGCCGCGATCATGCCGCCGATGAGCAGCGCGAGCGCCCAGGTGTAGTTCACGCCCTGCGAGCCGATCCCCACGATGAAGCCGAGGCTCGCGGCGATGGCCACGAGGAACTCGCTGGTGTCGATCGACCCGATCGTCTTGCGCGGCTCGAGCCGCCCGCTGGCGAGGATGGCCGGCGTCCCGACGGGACCCCAGCCGCCACCGCCCGTCGAGTCGACGAACCCGGCGACCAGGCCGAGGGGCGCCAGGAACCGCTTGCGCAGCGGCTTGCCGAGGTTGCCCTGGGGGATCCCTGCGGCCGTGAAGCGCACGAGGATGTAGGCGCCGAGGGCGAGCAGGATCAGGGACATCAGGGGAGCCGCGGCCTCGGTCGACAGGCTCGAGAGGAACGTGGCGCCCGCGAACGCGCCGATCGCACCGGGGATGCCGATCTTCGCGACGACCTTCCAGTCGACGTTGCCGAAGCGCCAGTGGGCGGCCCCGGAGACGAGGGTCGTCCCGATCTCGGCCAGGTGCACGGTGGCCGACGCCGCAGCCGGGTTGGTGCCGATCGCCAGCAGCAGCGTCGTCGACGTCACGCCGTAGGCCATGCCGAGGCTGCCGTCGACGAGCTGCGCGCCGAGGCCGACGAGCGAGAGAAGAACCAGGCTTCGCATCAAGTCCCCAATGATGGTGTAATCGCTTAAGTCACGTTGTTCGCTACACAATAACCAGATTTTTGTGCACCCTGCAAGAAACTCCAGGTCGTGAGACGGGGCGTGTCGAGGAGGCCTCCACACCAGCCGATAGCGTGCCCCCGTGAACCGGCACGAGCTCATCGCCTACGTCCGAGCGCAGCGCGACGCCGTCGTCGCCACGGTCGGCCCGGAGGGTGGGCCGCAGGCGGCCTACCTCGAGGTCGCGGTAACGGATCGAGGCGAGCTCCTCTTCGACGCACGGGCGTCGTCGCGCAAGGTCGCGAACCTCCGGCGGGACCGGCGTACCGCCCTGGTCGTCGGGGGCCGCGACGGAAGCACGTTGCAGTGCGAGGGCGAGGCCGACATCCCCACCGGACGCGAGCGGGTGCGGTGCGCGGCGGCGTACCTCGACGCGTTCCCCCAGTACGAGGCCTCGCTGTCCGACGTGAGGATCGTCCTCGTCCGCGTACGGCTGACGTGGGCACGGTTCGCCGACCACCGGTCCGACGTCCCCGTGACGCACGAGATCGACGTCACCGGCTGGGAGGCCGCCGCCGTGTGGGAGTCCCTCCGCGAGCGCGGCGCGCCGACCGTGCACGAGGGCAGGGGCGCCCCCGAGGACCGCATCCGCGCGGCGGAGGCCGAGCTGGGAGTGACGTTCCCGCCGTCGTACGCGACGTGGTTGCGGACCTTCAACGGCACCCGCGTCGCGCACGGCCAGATCGCCCACCTCGTCCCCGACGAGCACGTCGACCTGGCGGACGACGACCTCCGCTACCGCCCTCGTCTGGCCGGGGGAGCGCACGGCGGACGCCTGCCGGTGCTCACGCTCGACGACGCCGGGTGGTGGGAGCTCGACTTCACCCAGCCGACCGACGACGGGGAGGTCGCGGTCGTGCACCACGACCCGTACGGCGGGCCGGCGGTCTACGCGCGGAGCTTCGTCGGTTTCGTCGACCGGCTGCTCGACGAGTACGCCGAGGGTGGCTGAGGGTCAGCGGCAGCCGCGCGGCGCATCCACGCGCGTCACCCAGTACGGCGTGTCCGGCGTCGGCGGAGTGGTGAAGCGGGCGTTGGGCAGGTAGAGCCAGCGGCCGAACGCCGCCACCGTGGTCGGGATGTCGAAGCCCGGATCGGTGATGGTGTGGATCAGCCGGCCCGTGCGCGCCGCCCGGTCCAGCCGGAAGACGGCGACCTTGTTGAGCTGGTTCTGCACGACGTACAGCGTGCGGCCGCGCAGCAGCATGCCGTCGCCGTTGGACACCGCGTATCCGCCCAGGTCCACCCGGCGGGTCGCGCCGGTGCGGAGGTCCACCCGGTGCAGCTCACCGGCGGTCGAGTGGACGACGAGCAGCCCGCGTCCGTCAGGCGTCTCCGTCAGCCCGTTCGCGCCGAACCCCGTGCCTTGCACCCAGTCGCCGGACAGCGGCAGCGTGACGACGTCCTCGGGGTCGGCCAGCCGCCCGTCGCGAGCGAGCGGCACGCCGTACAGCTGGGGCTGCGAGGAGTCGGTGAACCACGCGTAGCGCTTGGTCAGGACGACGTCGTTGACGAAGCTCGCCGCCGTCGTGAACTGGTACGACGCCAGGATCTCGCCGCTGTCGACGTCGACGACGCGTCCGTCGCCGGCCGGTCCTCCGGCGATGAAGAGCCGCCCGCGGCGGTCGGACTTGAGCCCGACCGAGGGTGTGCCCGGTCCCTGGCTCATGATGTGCCCGGCGCCGGTGCGCAGGTCGACCTCGAAGATGTCGCCGTCTGCGCGCGAGCCGAACCACGCGGTCGGTCCGGGGCCGATGGCGATCCCCTCCGGGAGGAAGCCGTCAGGCAGCTCGAGCCGGTCGGGGAACGCCTTCGCCGTGGCGGCCGGCGGGGCCAGGACCGCGACGACGAGCGCGAGCGCGAAGGCGAGAACGAAGCGGGATGTACGCATGATCGTCACTCCTCGTGACCGAGAGCCGCGCGCCGGTCGACGCAGCGACAACAGGCGGACACCCCCACCGTAAGCGACGACCGGCGGTCCTGGCTGCCCCCGGAGGCGGCTGTCGCTAGGCGACGAAGATGCAGAAGGGGTGGCCCGAGAGGTCGGCGAAGACGAACAGGGGCTCGTCGGCGTCGTCGCTGCGGTCGAGCAGCAGCTCCGCCCCGAGCGTCTCGGCACGCTCCCGCTGCCGGTACAGCTCGTCGACGTCGGGCACCGTGAGGTCCAGGTGGAGCTGCATCGGCACGTCGTGGTCGGGCCAGGTCGTCCGCGCGAGCCTCTCGACCCGCTGGAACGCCAGCATCCGCTTGTCGTCCTCGTCCACGAGCACGAGCCACCCGGGCTCCTCGGCGTCTCCGGAGGCGTCGGGCTCGTCGCCCGCCCGGTAGCGCAGCCCGAGGAGCTCGCGGTAGAACTCCGCGAGCTCACGCGGCGTCGTGGTGTCGAGGACGGTGTGCAACAGCTGGGGATAGACGGCCATGGACCTCACGCTAGGGGACCTGTCGTCAGAACGACGGTGGACAGCTCGTGGCGAGGTCCACCCGTCCGGGCGTCACGCCGTCGAGCGCCTCGGCCGCGCGAGCACGGCCGAGGTTCCACTCGAGCCAGTCGTCGGAGGAGGCCTCCCGTCCGTCGAGGACGCACGCCTGCAGCGTGGCTGGGAGCTCGGTCAGTGCCGGGACGGCGTCGTCGGAAAGCTCGCGGAGGTAGGTCCAGTCGATGCGACCGGTCTCCTCGTACCGATCGATGTTGCGCTCGGCGACCCACGCGTCCGGGTTGATCACGGCGATGCCGAGGAGCGCGACGGCACCGCTCAGCAGGGCGAAGCGCGGGAACCAGGCGGCCCGCAGCGCGATGCCGCCCACCAGCACGGCGAGCACGAGCAGCCCGAGCCAACCCTCGAAGACGTCGACCAGCAGGCGGAGCTGGGTGAACCCGTACGCCTCCTGGTAGACGTGCATCCGGTAGAGCGCCGACGCGACCACGACGAGCGTCTGCAGGCACAGCAGGCCGAGCGACGCACGCAGCCAGGTCCGGTCGGCTGCCGTCTCGCGGGGCGCCTTGCGGGCTGCGGCCCAGATGACGAGCAGCGTCAGCGCCGTCGCGACCGTGAGCTGGGCGAAGCCCTGGTGCACGTACTCGGCGTAGGTCAGCCCGGTCGTGCGCTGCAGGTAGTCGTGCCCGCCGAAGACGACGGTCGCCTGCGCGACGAGGAACGCGAGGAACACGCCGTTGACGACGAGCACCGGGGCGAGCCACTCGAAGCGGTTCGCGACCGGGCGTACCGTGCCGTTGCCCTGCTCGACGCGGGGTGGGTTCAGCGCGAGGTACACCGCGGCGAGGACGGTGCCGCCCACCGCGACGGCCACGAACGCGCGCAGGACGAACGTGTCGATCGTCAGGTCGGGGAGCAGCGCATCCACCCACTCCGCGAGAAGGGCGTCGGCGGACCCGAGGAGCAGGCCGAAGACCAGAAGTCCCAGGACCGACAGCCCGACCGTCCGGAGCAGCGCAGCGCTCTTGCCGAGCCCGGTCAGCACTCCGAACGTCCGGCCCAGCCACGGGATGCCACGCAACCCCGCGAGCGGCCACGCGAGACCGGAGAGGACGAAGCCCGGCAGCGTACGCCCGCGGGTGGCGCCGCAGACCATCATCGTCGCCGCAGCCAGGAGGCAGAGCACCACGATCCACTCGGCGGCGCGGAACATCGTCGTCGCGGCGAGCAGGACGCCGATCGCGGCGCACGTGAGGGTGAAGGGGTCGCGACGGTTCGCACTCGCGGCGAGGACGACGGCACCGGCCGCGAGCAGGACGAGGAACGTCCCGAGACCCACCGTGCGGTACGGCAGGACCATGCCCGCGAGCACGCCGGTCGCGAGCGCGCCCAAGAGCACCGACAGCCGGGCCGGGACCCCGCGGTCGGGCCAGAAGGCGCCGAAGACGTCGTTGCCGAGCGGCCTCGGAGGCACCGGCCCCGAAGGCACCCCGGGGGAGGGGTACGGGCCGGGGTGCGGGGTGACGACGGGAGGAGCGGGCGGACGCGCGCTGGAGGAAGGGGTCGTCGAAGGTGGCGGCGGGGTCGGCATGGTGTCCTCCTGGCGGTGAGCGGGGCGGTCTGCGGGCTGGACGGGCAGCTCGACGCGGATCCGCGCGCCGTCGCCGCCGGTCTCGGGGTCGACGAAGCGGATCGTGCCGTCGTGGAGCTCGGTGACCCATCGGGCGATCGCGAGTCCGAGCCCGGTGCCGCCCCCGCCCTCGTTCGCCCTGAGGGTGCCGAACGGCTCGAAGACCCGCTCCCGGTCCTCCGCGGCGACACCGGGACCCTGGTCGTGCACCTCCAGGCGGTAGCGCTCCCCGGCACGCGTCGCCGTGACCAGGACGGTGCCGCCTGCGGGGCTGTGGCGCGAGGCGTTGTCGAGGAGGTTGGCCGCGAGCTGACGCAGCCGTGCGGGGTCGGCGCGCACGACCAGGTCGGGCGGCTCGACGCGGACGTCGTACGTCACGGCACGGCCGAGGACCCTCGCCTCGGCGACGGCGTCGGCCAGCAGCGGGGCGAGGGGGACCGGCTCGGGCTCGAGCGGTGCCTTGCCGGCGTCGACGCGGGCGAGGTCGAGCAGGTCCTCGACGAGTCCCGCCAGGCGCTCGGCCTGCGCCAGCGCTGCCGCGAGCGACTCCGGGTCCCGAGGACCGACGTCGTCGACGAGGTTCTCCAGCACCGCGCAGAGCGCCGCCAGCGGCGTACGCAGCTCGTGGCTGACGTTGGCGACCAGCTCGCGGCGCTGCCGGTCGACCGTCGCGAGGTCGCGGGCCATCGTGTTGAACGCCCGGGCGAGCTCACCGACCTCGTCCTTCGACGTCTCGCTCACCCGCACGTCGTAGTCGCCGACTGCCATCCGCCTGGCGGCATCGGTCATCTGGCGCAGCGGCGAGGTCATGCCGACCGCCAGCAGCTGGGTCACCGCCAGCGCGAGCAGCATGGTCACGGGGACGCCGAGCCACACCGGCACGCCACCGGCGCGTCCGAGGGTCGCGACGGCCAGCGCGACCGCGACGCTGACCACGACGAGCAGGCCGAGCTTGACCTTGATCGACGTGACCCGGGCGAGCGGCTGCGAGGTCATCGGTCGTCGCCGGTCTCGAGGGCGTACCCGACGCCGTGGACGGTACGGATCCGGTCGGCGCCGACCTTCGTACGCAGGCCCTTCACGTGGCTGTCGAGTGTGCGGGTGCCGGCGGCACCGGGCCATCCCCACACCTCCGCCATCAGCCGGTCGCGGGTGACGACCGCTCCCGGCTGCCCGGCCAGGCAGAGCAGGAGGTCGAACTCGGTCGGCGTCAGGCGCACCTCCTCGTCCGCCAGCCACACCCGCCGCGCGTCGGCATCGACGCGCAGGTCACCGAGCGCGACCTCGCGACGTCCCGTGAGCTCCGCGGCGCGGGCGACGCGGCGCAGCAGCGCGGACACCCGGGCGACGAGCTCGCGCATGCGGAACGGCTTCGTGAGGTAGTCGTCCGCACCGACGCCGAGCCCGACCAGCACGTCGGTCTCGTCCGCCCGCGCCGTCAGCATGAGGACCGGGACGGGCCGGTCGGCCTGGATCCGCCGGCACACCTCGTGCCCGTCGTACCCGGGAAGCATGACGTCGAGCACGACCACGTCGGGGGAGTGCACGGCGTACGCGTCGACCGCCCCCGGTCCGTCCCACGCGCGGACGACGTCGTACCCCTCGGCCTCGAGCCGGTCGGAGACCGCCTGGTTGATGACCGTGTCGTCCTCCACGACGAGAACCTGCCGGCGCTCTGTGCTCATGCTCGAAGGCTACGAGTGCGCGCGGTCGGAAGGCGTGGACGACGTGTGGAGGTTCTGTGCAGATCGTGGTCCGGCAGACGCGCACGCGAGGCCTGCGACACAATCGCGCCGTGGGCGACGTGGGACGTACGACCTGCCGGGCGCAGGTACGCCGGGCGCTGCCGAGGATCCTTTGCCTGGCCGCGCTCACCTGGTTGGTCATCGCCGCCGACTCAAGCTGGGTGCTCGGCGCGGCGAGCGTCCTTCTGGTGGTGTCCGCCCTCGACGCGGTCGCCGGCGGTTGGTGGACCTTCGTCAGGACCGGCGAGCGCCCCCGCCCGGCGATCGCCGCCCGCTACGCGGAGCCGGGGGAGTACGACGTCCACCTGACCGACGTGGGACCCCACGAGATCCAGGTCATCAAGGCCGTCCGCGAGACCACGGCGCTCGGGCTGGCCGACGCGCGCGCCATCGTCAGCGCCACGCCCGGCCGTGTCGTGAGGGGGCGGAGCGAGCGGAGTGCGTGCGCCGTCGCGCAGACGTTCAACGCCGCCGGGGCGTCGGCGCTGGTGACGCCTACACGAGACTCGCCGTGAGTCCGCCGTCGAGGACGTAGCTGCTGCCGGTGATCCACGACGCGCGGTCGGAGGCCAGGAAGCAGGCGACCTCCGCGATGTCGCGAGGAGTGCCGAGGCGCCCTTGCTTCGCGGCCACGAGGTCGCCGAAGGGCACCTGGGTCGCACCCTCGAAGTCGGGGCGCAGCCGGTCGACCATGCTCGTGTCGGCGAATCCCGGGCACACCGCGTTGACGCGGACGCCCGACGCGCGCAGCTCGACGGCCGTGACGCGCGTGAGCTGGATGAGTGCTGCCTTCGTCGCGCAGTAGGACCCGAGCAGCGGGCTCCCGCCGAGGCCGGCGATGGATGCGATGTTGACGATGTTGCCGCCGGACTCCACGAGGTGCGGCACGGCGGCCTTCGTCGCGACGAACGGGCCCCGCACGTTGACGGCGAAGATCCTGTCGAAGCTCTCGGTCGACTGCTGGACGAGCGGGCTCGCGACCTCGATCCCCGCGTTGTTCACCAGCACGTCGAGGCCACCCAGGATCCCGACCGCTTCGGCGACCGCGGCCTGGACCGCAGCCTCGTCGGAGACGTCGCAGCTCGCCGTCCCCGCGGCGCCCAGCTCGGCCGCCGTCGCCTCGGCGGCAGCCGCGTCGAGGTCGCTGACGACCACCTGAGCGCCTTGCTCGAGGGCCAGTGACGCGATCGCGCGGCCGATGCCCGCTGCCGATCCGGTGATGAAGATGCGCTTTCCGTTGAGCTCTGACATCGAGAAGCCTCCTGGACGAGGGAGCGTGACCGGTGTCTGGAGGCTAGCGGGCGCGAGCGGGTCGGCACTGGCAGTTGACCGGCCGCGCGTGGCACGATCGGTCGGGTGAGCGTCAGCCCCACGGAGACCCAGCGGATGCGCGACCTCGCTCTGCTGCGCCGCGTGCGCGACCGCATCGACCGCGAGTACGCGCAGCCGCTCAACGTCGAGGCGCTCGCGAAGGGCGTGAACATGTCGGCCGGGCACCTGAGCCGTCAGTTTCGTCTCGTGTACGGGGAGTCGCCGTACTCCTATCTCATGACCCGGCGCATCGAGCGGGCGATGGCGCTGCTGCGCCGCGGAGACCTCAGCGTGACCGACGTGTGCTTCGAGGTGGGCTGCTCGTCCCTGGGGACCTTCAGCACCCGGTTCACGGAGCTGGTCGGCGTCCCGCCGAGCGCCTTCCGCCGCGCGGCGGAGGAGAGGACGATCGCCCCGCTCGACGGGATGCCCGCGTGCGTCGCGAAGCAGGTCACCCGCCCGATCCGGAACCGCGAGCCGCGTCCCCTCGGCGAGGAGCGCACGGACGGTCGTACGCCCGCACCGAGCCACAGCTAGGGGAGTGCGGCGACCTCGCGCTCGAGGATCGCGACCGCCTTCGGGCCGACACCGTGCAGCGCGCCGAGCCGGTCGACGCCGTACGCGCGGACGTCGGCCAGCGAGGCGAGCCCCGCCGCCACCAGGGCTCGCGTCGCAGGGTTGCCGATGGCCCTCGGCAGGTCGCCGACCTCGCCGGCCCGGGCGGTCTCCGCGGCCCGCGCCGGTGCCGACAGCCGCTCCGGCGCGCAGGCGAGCCACGCGAGGCGTACCCAGTGGTTGAGCTGTTGGCCGTTCAGGCCGGCGAGCGGGACCTGGACGCCGATGGGGGAAGCGCCCTGCGGGAGCGGCGTGGCGCCGGGCTGCTCGGCGAGGGCGATCTCAACATCGGCACCGGTGAGCCGCAGCCGGACGTCCCCTTCCTGCGTGACGCTCACGAACTCCGTGCCACCGACCGTGAAGGAGACCAGCCCGGTATCGGCTTGCTCCTCGGCCTCCGGCAGCGACAGTGCGGTCCTGCGGAGGTGCGCCAGCGTCGTCATGGCGTCATCCTCACTCACCGTCGCTACCGCGGTCACCCCGAGGGAACAGTCAGGAATCGAGAAGCGACCCGGTCCCGGTCGCCACTAGCGTGACTGCCATGAACATCACCATTCACTACGCGTTCCTGCCGCAGACCGATCCGGAGGCAGCGCTCGGCTTCTACCGCGACACCTTGGGCTTCGAGGTGCGCAACGACGTCGGCTTCGAGGGGATGCGGTGGATCAGCGTCGGCCCGCCGAACCAGCCCGAGACCGGCATCCTGCTCTACCCCCCGGGTGCCGAGCCCGGCATCACCGACGACGAACGACGGACGATCCTCGAGCTCATCGCGAAGGGCAGCTACGGCTCGATCACGCTCGCGACCGACGACCTCGACGGCCTGTTCGAGAAGCTGGAGGCCAGCGGCGCCGACGTGGTCCAGGAGCCGACCGACCAGCCGTACGGCGTCCGTGACTGCGCCTTCCGCGACCCGTCGGGCAACCTGCTGCGCATCAACCAGACCTGACGCCTCCGGACGTCGCCCTGTCCGGGGGCGACGTGGCCGGAACCGACCTGATCCGCCTCTAGGGTGGGACCGAGCACCGCCCCGCCCGCTCGACCGATGGAGAGACGATGACCAAGGCCGCCACCTCGGCGAGCACCGGCACCGCTGCGCACGCCGCCGACCGCCACGACCTGATCCGGGTGCAGGGTGCCCGCGAGAACAACCTCAAGGACGTGAGCGTCGAGCTCCCGAAGCGCCGCCTGACGGTCTTTACGGGCGTGTCCGGCTCCGGCAAGAGCTCCCTGGTGTTCGGCACGATCGCCGCGGAGTCCCAGCGGATGATCAACGAGACCTACAGCGCGTTCGTCCAGGGCTTCATGCCGACGCTGTCGCGTCCCGAGGTCGACTATCTCGACGGGCTCACGACGGCCATCATCGTCGACCAGGAGCGGATGGGGGCCAACCCGCGCTCGACTGTCGGCACGGCGACCGACGCCAACGCGATGCTGCGGATCCTCTTCAGCCGGATCGGCACCCCCCACATCGGACCGCCGACGGCCTTCGCCTTCAACGTCCCCACCCGCGTGGCGAGCGGCGTGATGAAGACCGAGAAGGGCGGCAAGGAGGAGAAGACCGTCGTCCGCGGCGCGGTCTACCAGGGCGGCATGTGCCCGCGCTGCGAAGGCATGGGGTCGATCAGCGACTTCGACCTGACGGCCCTGTACGACGACTCCAAGTCGCTCGAGGACGGAGCGCTCACCGTCCCCGGCTACAGCATGGACGGCTGGTACGGCCGGATCTTCAGCGGCGCCGGCCTCCCGATGGACAAGCCGATCGCCTCGTTCACCAAGAAGGAGCTGCAGCAGCTCCTCTACGCGGAGCCGACCAAGATCAAGGTCGAGGGCGTCAACCTCACCTACGAGGGCCTGATCCCCAAGATCCAGAAGTCGATGCTCTCCAAGGACATCGACGCGCTGCAGCCGCACGTCCGCCGGTTCGTCGAACGCGCGATCACCTTCACGACCTGCCCGGACTGCGAGGGCACCAGGCTCAGCAAGGAGGCGCTCTCGTCGAAGATCAAGGGCAAGAACATCGCCGAGCTGTGCCAGATGCAGATCAGCGACCTCGCCGAGTGGATGCGCGACCTCGACGAGCCCGGCGTCGCTCCGCTCGTGGGCGGGCTCCAGCACCTGCTCGACGCCTTCCAGGACATCGGCCTGGGATACCTCAGCCTCGACCGTCCCGCCGGCACGCTGTCGGGCGGCGAGGCGCAGCGCACCAAGATGATCCGTCACCTCGGCTCGTCGCTGACCGACGTCACGTACGTCTTCGACGAGCCGACGATCGGTCTGCACCCGCACGACATCGAGCGGATGAACGACCTGCTGCTCCAGCTGCGCGACAAGGGCAACACCGTCCTCGTCGTCGAGCACAAGCCCGAGACGATCGCCATCGCCGACCACGTGGTCGACCTCGGCCCCGGTGCGGGCACGGCGGGCGGCACGATCTGCTTCGAGGGCACCATCGACGGTCTGCGGGCGAGCGACACGACGACCGGGCGCCACCTCGACGACCGAGCATCGCTGAAGGAGACGGTCCGGGAGTCCACCGGAGCGCTCGAGATCCGCGGCGCGTCGACCCACAACCTCCGTGACGTCGACGTGGACGTGCCGCTGGGCGTGCTGTGCGTCGTGACCGGCGTCGCCGGGTCCGGCAAGAGCTCGCTGATCCACGGGTCGATTGCCGAGCGCGAGGGCGTGGTCGTCGTCGACCAGGGCGCGATCCGCGGGTCGCGCCGGAGCAACCCCGCGACCTACACCGGGCTGCTCGAGCCCATCCGCAAGGCGTTCGCCAAGGCCAACGGGGTCAAGCCGGCGCTGTTCAGCTCCAACTCCGAGGGTGCCTGCCCGGCGTGCAAGGGCGCCGGCGTGATCTTCACCGAGCTGGGCGTGATGGCGACCGTCGAGTCGACGTGCGAGGAGTGCGAGGGGCGGCGCTTCCAGGCTTCGGTCCTCGAGTACACCTTCGGTGGCCGCAACATCGCCGAGGTCCTCGCGATGTCGGTCACCGAGGCCGAGTCGTTCTTCGGCGAGGGCGAGGCACGGACGCCTGCCGCGCACAAGATCCTCGACCGGCTCGCTGATGTCGGACTGGGCTACCTCAGCCTCGGACAACCGCTCACGACCCTGTCGGGCGGCGAGCGCCAGCGGCTGAAGCTGGCCGCGCAGATGGCCGAGAAGGGTGACGTCTATGTCCTCGACGAGCCGACCACGGGTCTCCACCTCGCGGACGTCGAGCAGCTGCTCGGTCTGCTCGACCGCTTGGTCGAGTCCGGCAGGTCGGTGATCGTGATCGAGCACCACCAGGCCGTGATGGCGCACGCCGACTGGATCATCGACCTCGGCCCGGGCGCGGGTCACGACGGAGGCACGGTGGTCTTCGAAGGCACGCCGGCGGCACTGGTCGCGGACCGCTCGACGCTCACCGGTCAGCACCTCGCGGAGTACGTCGGGGGCTGACGCGCGGGCTCACTCAAGCAGGCGGCGAAGCCGGGCCTTGCCCCGGTTCTCGCGGACGACCCACGCGACGTCCGGGTCGGTGCTGCCGGCGAGAGCCGCGAAGCGCGGCAGGCCCTCGTCCGGGAGCGCGGCCACCGCGACGCTCCAGCAGTAGCCGAGGGCCTTGCGCAACGTACGGACGTCCCGGTCCCGGCGCTGCGACGCGGGCACGGCGGCCAGGCTGGAGGTGGCCTCCGCGCAGGCGTCCAAGGCTGCCCGCGCCGTCGACTCGTCGCGCAGCAGCCGCGGCTCGCAGATCCCCGCGATCGCCGCTCGCCGCACGAGCGGGTGCTCGTCGGTCGCCCACACGGCAACCACGGAGCGCAGCCCGTCTGCGTCCACGTCACCGAGGCGTTGGAGCCCCATCGCCGCGGCCTCGCGGACGCGCCACGACGCGTCGGCCGCACGAGCGTGGAGCACGGCGAACAGCTCGCTGCGCTGATCGGCGGACCGCTCACCCAGCAGGCGACCGAGCCCGACCGTCCCGCAGCAGCGCAGGTACTCGTCGTCATCGCCAGCCAGCTCGCGTACGAGCGGCTCGGGCGCGACGTCGGCGAACGCTCCCATCAGCTCGAGGTTCGCCCGCGGCCCCGGGAGCCCCGAGCGGGAGCTGAGATAGGCGCGGACCTCGGAGGCCGGCATCTCTCTCAGCGCGGCGCGGTGCTCCTCGACGGCCGTCACGCGCTGCATCGTACGACGCGGGGGATGCGCCGGCCGGTCATCCCAGACCGAAGAACCTCCGGACCTCGGCGAGGACCTCGCCGGCGCGGTCGGTGCCGAGGAAGCCGTGCTCCGCCCCGGACAGCTCGACCAGGCGGCACTCCACGCCGTCGCGCCGACAGGTCTCGGCGAGCGCGCGTGCCTCGGGGAGGAGCGCGTCGAGACTTCCGACGGCCACGAGCGTCCGGGGGAGGCCGGCTGCGGAGAGCTGCAGGCGCGGTGCCTCGTCGAGGTCCGCGACCCGCGCCCAGGACCGGAACGAGAACGCCGACAGCTCACGGTCGGGGCCACCCGGCCGATCCGTGTCGAAGGAACGCAGGGTGAGATCGAGGTTGGGGTTCGTCAGCAGCAGCCCGGACACCGGCGAGGTCGTGCGTACGGCGGCCGACCGCGCCACCGCGCCACCCGCGGAGTCGCCGCACAGGAACACCTGCGCGAAGCCGTCCTGGGCGAGGAGCGCCACTCCGTCGAGAGCATCCGCGACGGAGTCGTCGAGCGACGCCTCGGGGGCGAGCCGGTAGTCCACGGAGAGGACCACGACGCCCAGCTCCTCGGCGAGCCGCCGGCACGACCTGTCCTGCAGCTCGAGGTCGCCGAACAGTCCGTATCCTCCGTGGAGGAAGACCATCGCGGCATCCGGGCGGGGGAGCGCCGGCCGATAGCGGCGCATCGCCACACCCCCGCGCTGGAGATCCTCGACGCTGCCGTCGAACGGCCGGCGCGCACGCCCGAGCGCCCGGGCGTGCGCCTCGCGGCGGAGCTTCTCGACGTCGATCTGCGGCACGGGCTTGATTCTGCTCAGGCGACGTCCCAGGCGAACCCGTCGGGGTCGGTGAACGTGCCGGCGTCGTTCACGATGACGATCCGGTGCGAACCGTCGCCGTCGACGGGCACGCCGGCGTCCTTCGCCAGGGCCTTCCGGCCGTAGAGGCCGAGCTTCACATGCCCCTCGGGCGCCTTGAACTCGACGTACTTGCGGCCGAAGCTGCGCTCGACCTCCAGCCCGTGGTCGACGTAGAACTGCTTGGTCTCGGCGACGTCGGACGCGCCGATGAGCAGCACGACCTCGTCGATCTCGCGCACGGGGCGTCCCTTCTCCTTCTTCGACGGCGTCGCGGCCTTCCAGATCGCGCCGTCGGGCGCCTGGACGACACCGCCGTAGCCCCACAGGCTCTTGGCGGCCGGCCTTAGCACGGTGGCGCCGGCGTCGACCGCCGTGCCGAGATAGCTGTCGACGCTCGACGGCTGCGGCAGCACCAGCGACAGCGTGTACGCGCGGAAACCGGAGGTCGGCTCTTCGGACGTCCGGACGGTCACAAGGTCGCCCAGGCCGAACGCGTCCTCGTAGAACTGTGCTGCCGCCGCCGGGTCCGGCGCCTCGAGGGTGAGCGATGCGATGGAAGTCATGACTGCTCCTTCAACGGATGGTCTCGTCGTCCGGGTGGACGCGATGTCGATGACTTCACGCTAGAAGCCGGGGGAGGGGAGGGGCTTCTCGATTCGTGACCGATGCTCTGAGGCGTCATCCTCCGGGCTTGGTGGCGCGGACTATCGCGCTGTGCATGCCGGCCGCCGCCTCGTGGGTGAACTCGACCTCCGCCTCGGCGAAGCCGACGGCGGCGAGCCCGTCGAGGTACTCACGGCGTGACAGCGCACCCGCGATGCAGCCGACGTACGACCCTCGCTCGGCGCGGTCGGCCGTCGTCAGGTGGTCCTCCGCGACGACGTCCGAGATCCCGATCCGCCCGCCCGGGCCCAGCACGCGGAACATCTCGGCGAGCACCTTGTGCTTGTCCACCGAAAGGTTGACCACGCAGTTGGAGATCACGACGTCGACCGCTGCGTCGGGCAGCGGGACGTCCTCGATCGTGCCCTTGAGGAACCGCACGTTGTCGGCACCGGCCTTCTCCGCGTTCGCCCGTGCCAGGTCGAGCATCTCGTCGGTCATGTCGACGCCGTACGCGAACCCCGTGGGTCCGACGCGCCGCGCGGACAGCAGCACGTCGATGCCGCCGCCCGAGCCGAGATCGAGGACCTTCTCGCCGGGACTCAGGGCGGCGACCATCAAAGGGTTGCCGCACCCGAGGCTCGCGGCCAGCGCCTCGGCAGGGAGCTCCGCGGTCTCGTCGGGTGCGTACAGCCCGGCACCGAACGTGTCGTCGACCTCGCCGCCAGGTCCGCAGCACGGAGCCGACGCGGACGCTGAAGGGGAGCAGCAGGTGCTGCCCTCCGTCGTGTCGAGGACCGCCGCGTTGCTCGCGCCCTCACGAACCCTGACCGCAGCCTCGGCGTAGCGCCGGCGGACCTCGTCACGCAGCGCCTCGTCGGACGTCCCCATCACGCACCTCCACGCATTGAAGAATGTCAATACATCGACGGTCGCGCGTCGACCGAACCATGTCAATACTCCGAGGCCCCCGCGGCGAGCTGGGGCATCCGCGGGGGCCAGGCGGCCTGCGACGTCGAGCTCGGCTTCACGGTCGACGTCTGACCTCAGGCGCTGGTGAGGACCACGAGCTGCTGCGTCGCGCGGGTCATGGCGACGTAGCGGTCGACAGCGCCTTCGACGCCGGTCCCGAACGTCGCGGGATCGATCAGCACGACGAGGTCGAACTCGAGACCCTTCACGTTCTCCGGCGTGAGCGAGCGTGCGCGGGCGGTCGCGTCGTACGCGGTGGTGTCGACGACCTCGGCGGCGACGATGCAGGCCGTGCCCTCGTCGTACGTCCTCAGCCAGTCGCCGAGGACCTCTCCGAGATCCGACGTCGAACCGTGCACGACCGGGATGCCGCTCGCGCGGACCGAGGTGGGCACGTTGGCGTCCGGGAGCGCAGCGCGGATCACGGGCTCGGCCGCCGCCATGACCTCCTCCGGGGTCCGGTAGTTGATCGTCAACGACGCGAGCTCGACCTGGTCGAGGCCGATCCGCTCGAGCCGCTCCTTCCACGACTCGGTGAACCCGTGCCGGGCCTGCGCACGGTCGCCGACGATCGTGAAGCTGCGCGACGGGCACCGCAGCAGGAGCATCTGCCACTCCGCGTCGGTCAGCTCCTGGGCCTCGTCCACGACGACGTGGGCGAACGGTCCGGCCAGCAGGTCGGGATCGACGGTCTCACCCCCGGCGTCGTCGACGAGCGAGTTCCGCATGTCCTGGCCGCGGAGCATCGTCATGAGCATCAGCTCGGAGTCGTCGGCCGCGATGAGATCGTCGACGACCCGGTCCATCTGCTCGCGCTCGGTGGCGAGACGATCGGCCTCGCGCCTGCGCCGACGCGCTGCCTCCGGGTCACCGAGACGCTGTCGTGCCGCGTCGAGCAGCGGCAGGTCGGAGACCGTCCACCCCTTCGCGTCGACGCGCTGGAGCCGCGCCACCTCCTCGGTCGTGAGCCAGGGAGCGCAGAGGCGGAGGTACGCGGGCACCGTCCAGAGGTCGCTCACGAGGTCGTCCGGGTCGACGAGGGGCCAGGCCTTCGCGAGCGCCTCGCGAAGCTCCGCGTTCTGCGAGAGCGATCGCCGGACGAGGTCCGCCGAGATCTCGTCGTCCTCGCCGTGCTTGTCGACGAGGATCGCCAGCAGCTCGTCCCACACCTGCTCGCGCGCCTCGTTGTGAGGGGTGCCCGGGTCCGGCGAGCGGAACGCCTCGGCCCAGTCGTCGGCACTGAGCCACACGTCGGACCAGTGCGTCTCGACCACCATGCCCTCGGTCGGTGGCTCTTCGTAGATCCCGACGGCGGCCTCGATCGCGTGCACCATCCCGGCCGTCGCCTTCAGCCCGGCGACCTCGTCGTCGCTCTCGACCGCCGCCGAGGCGCCTTCGGGAACGAGGTCGCGCACCGTGCAGGTCTGGACGCCCTCCTCGCCGAGGCTGGGCAGCACGTCGGCGACGTACGCGAGGTACGGCTGGTGGGGCCCCACGAACAGAACACCGCCGCGTCGGTGCCCCAGGCGGGGATCGGAGTAGAGCAGGTATGCCGTCCGGTGCAGCGCCACCACGGTCTTGCCGGTCCCCGGCCCTCCGTCGACGACCAGCGCGCCCCGGGAACCGGCGCGGATGATCGCGTCCTGGTCGGCCTGGATGGTGCCGAGGACGTCACGCATCGTCGAGGACCGGCTGCTCCCCAGGCTGGCGATGAAGGCGGAGTCGTCGTCGAGCGCGGCGTTCCCCTCGTGGCCGTCGGGGGTGAACACCTCGTCCCAGTAGTCGCTGATCCGGCCTTGGTTCCAGCGATAGCGACGGCGGCTCGCGAGCCCCATCGGACGGGCCAGCGTGGCGGCGAAGAACGGCTCGGCGGCGGGGGAGCGCCAGTCGACCAGGAGCCGGCGTCCGTCACGGTCGGTGAGGCCGAGGCGACCGACGTACACCGGCGCGTCGCCGTCCGTGCCGACGACCCTGCCGAGGCACAGGTCGAGGCTGAACCGACGGAAGGTCCGCAGCCGGGCGGTGAGCCGATGGATCTCCTGGTCGCGTTCGAGGGCCGCCGTACCCCCGCGACCGGGAGCCTTGCGCGCGGCGTCGAGGCGTTCGGTCAGGTCCGCGATCGTGTGCTCGAGGCTCTCGGCGATCGCCGCGAAGTGCTGCTCGTCGGCGGCGACGAGCGCGGGATCGGCCTTGGCCGGGTGGTCGACGAGGGAGAAAACGCTGGGCGTCTCAGAAGGCAAGTGATCAGCTCCAAATCGAGGTCGAAGGAGATTGTGCGGGACGGACGGGGGCTTGTTTCAAGCCCCCCAGGGCGCTATACCTTGGAAAGGAGAGGGGAGTGGTTTCCCCTCTTTTCTCATTTCCCCGCCCTGTCGCCCCGCGCCTATCGTGTGCGGGTGCCCCTCGCGTTGATCACCGGCGCCGCGCGCGCCGACAGCATCGCCGCCGGCGTCGTCCCTCGGCTCGCCGCCGACGGCTGGGACGTGGCGACCAGCGACCTCAGCGACGTCGACCATCCGTGCGACCTGTCGCTGCCAGCGGCGCCGCAGCAGCTCGTCGACGAGGTCGTCCGCGAGCGCGGCCCGATCACCGCGCTCGTCCTGAGCCACGCATACGACGTCGAGACCGGCGTCCTCGACACCACCGCCGAGAGCTTCGACCGCCACGTGGCGGTGAACGCGCGTGCCAGCCTCCTGCTGATCGCGGCGTTCGCCCGCCAGGTCCCCGCCGGCGGCGGAGCAGTCGTGGCGCTCACCAGCGACCACACGACCGGCAACCTCCCGTACGGCGCCTCCAAAGGCGCGCTCGACCGCATCGTGATCTCCGCGGCGCGCGAGCTCGGCCCCCGAGGCATCTCCGCCAACGTGGTCAACCCGGGTCCGATCGACACCGGGTGGATGGATGCCGAGACGCGCGAGTCCCTGACCGGCCACCACCCGCTCGGTCGGTTGGGCACCCCGGCGGACATCGCCGGCGTGGTCGCGTTCCTCGTGTCACCGGCAGGGCGATGGGTCTCCGGTCAGCTGCTGCACGCCGACGGAGCCTTCTCCGCCCGCTACTGAGCGAGCACGCAGAACTCGTTGCCGTCCGGGTCGGCCATCAGGACTCGGCCGCCGCCGAGGTGACCGCTGTCGATCCGTCTCGCCCCGAGCGCGACGAGACGAGCGACCTCCGCCTGCGGGTCGCCGTCGGCCGGGGGAGCGAGGTCGAAGTGCAGCCGGTTCTTGCCGGTCTTCGGCGCCACGGGCGGTCCACCCCACGTGACCTTCGGACCCCCGTGGGGTGAGCGGATCGCGGTCTCCTGGTCCTGGTCCCAGACCAGCGGCCAGCCCAGCGCCTCGCTCCAGAAGTAGCCGACCGCCTGCGAGCCGTCGCACGAGAGCGCCCCGATGAACCCGCAGTCGGCGAGGAAGTTGTTGCCCGGCTCGATCACGCAGAACTCGTTGCCCTCGGGGTCGGCGAGCACGACGTGCTCCGCGTCGGGCCCCTGACCGATGTCCAGGTGGCTGCCGCCGAGCCGCAGCGCCCTGGCGACCGTCGCCTGCTGGTCGTCGAGGGAGGTGCTCGTCAGGTCGAAGTGGATCTGGTTCTGCCCGGACCTCTGCTCGTCGCTGGCGACGAACCGGAGCCGGAACCCGGTGTCATCGCGGGGGAGCAGGTCGACGCCGTCGGGGGAGTCGTCCGTCGTGTCCCAGGCGAGGACCCCGGCCCAGAAACGGGCGAGTGCGGGCGGGTCGTACGCGTCGAAGCAGAGTGCGTGCAGGGTCGTCGTCATCGCCGTCCTCCTACGGTCGCCGACCGGACTTCTGTGACGTGAGCGAGGACGGCGGTCAACGGTTCGGGAACGCGTCCGGGCTCCAGCGCCTCGACGAGCAGAGCCGCGTACCGTGCCTTGCGACCCGACCTCACCCCGAGGAAGCGTCGGAGCACGGCCTCGCGGGACCAGCTCCGCTGAGCCGGCATGCCCGCCAGCAGGCGCAGGGAGGACGACTCGCCCGCCGCCTCGATCACAGCCTCGACGCCCTCGACGCCGAGCGCGCGCACGAGCTCGTCCTCCAGGTCTGCCGTGCAGGCGAAGAATCCCAGCTCCGCCAGGCGGTCGCGGTCGGCTGCGGCGCTCAGCCCCGCTGCGACCAGACCGCGCTGGAGCTTGTCCTCCTCCGGAAGGTCGTAGAGCCCGGCCAGCCGAAGGCCGAGCTCCTGCGGCCCGAAGCGCGTCGCGAACGCCCGCGTGTTGGTGACCCCTCCCATGGCGACGACCTCGACGCCGTCGGCGACGAGATCCCGTCCCTGGCGAGCCGCCAGCGTCTGCAGCGCGACCCGGTCGCTGTTCCCCTCGACCAGGACGACGGCTTGCGGAGTGGTCACCTCGCCATTGAAGGTGGGGTGGTCGGGAGGGTCAACCGGGTTTCGGCGGAGGAGCAGCGATGGGCGAGGTGCACGTCAACATGAACGTCACGCTCGACGGCGTGATCCAGGCGAACGGCGGCCCGACCATGCAGGACGGCGACTTCCGGTACGCCGGGTGGGAGCGCCCGTACTGGAGCGAGGAGTCCGGCGCCCAGCTCGACGCGGACGTCGCGGCATCCGACGCGCTCCTGCTGGGTCGTACGACGTACGACATCTTCCGCGGCTACTGGCCTGGGCAGGCCGACGCGATCGGACAGGTGTTCGACCGGGTGCCCAAGTACGTCGCCTCACGTGGAGAGCCGGAGCTCACGTGGGAGCACAGCACCCAGGTCTCCGACGCTGCGGCCCAGGTGCCGGAGCTGCGCGAGCGCCACCAGCAGATCCACACCTGGGGCAGCGGCGACCTGCTGCAGACGCTGTTCCGCGAAGGCCTGGTCGACCAGGTGAACCTCTGGATCTGTCCCGTCGTGATCGGCGAGGGCAAGCGGATCTTCCCGGACGGCACGCGACCGACCCGGTTCGCGTTGCACGAGGCGCCGACCGCATATCCGTCAGGCGTCACCCTGATGCGGCTCCGGCGTCTGGAGGGACCGCCGGAGACCGAATGAGGAACGGGCGTTCTGACGCGCCGATAAGCGACATTATGTCAGTTCTTGATCTGCATGCTGCATCAGATGAATCACTGGCTTCGGCCTGAACCACTTCCCTCCTGAAGTTGCGTGAACCGGTCTGACCTGCTGAAACGAGGCAGCGTCTGCTATCGAGGCGCTTGGCGTGCGGCGAAAGCATCTGGGCCGAGGCTCGTTGCTGCCATCGCGACACGCCGTTGACCCGCGCAAACACCGAGTGAGTCTCATTTTGGATGTATCCACAATCTCGGGAGCTTTTTCGATGCAGGTTGATGGCTCCGTACGGGTCCTGCTCGTCGAGTCTGTGCCCGTCCCCGACGAGCAAGTCCGGTCCAGCACTTCGCCAGCTGGCATCACCTTCGCCGCATCCGGGCCAAGGCGGCCGCCGGCGCGACCACGCGCGGGCCTGTCCACTCCGCCAAGCAGGAGATCGCCGAAACGGTGAAGTTCCTCGTGTGGCTCTACGAACCGGTGCCAGACTTCAGGCATGGCGGGGATCCTGGCGACCTGGATTCGCGAATACCTCGACGACAACGAAGTGTCGCTGCTGCCCAGCGCCCCGGAAGTCGAAGTGCGTCGCAACACCTGGTCATACGGCGTTGGCCTTGAACAGCCGTCGTCGCGCCAAGAGCTTGTCGATTCGATTGCCTTTGTGGTGACCGGGCTCAGCACTAGATGGGCGGGAAGCGACGTTCACGCCCAGTTCTACGCCTGGTACGACCCGCAGGCCGGACAACTGCGTTGCTCCGTCACTTCACAGGGGAATCTCCCCTTCAGCGGCAGGATCCGTATCACCGAAGACCTGGACGAGGTCATCGCGGAGGTGCTCGAAGACGCCTCGCCCGGCGTCATCTCGTGGGGCGACGAGGCTGCCCTCGTGCATGAAGACGACATCGACCATGAGCCACAGCCTGTGCCGGTGTGGGCTACTGCAGTCACTTGAGTTGCGAGCCCAGATTGCTTTCACCCGCGGCTTCGGGGACCTGCCCGGTTTGCTCAGCGCGGCTTCTCATCAAGGATGGTTCCATCGCGGCGGAACAGGGCTGCGATGGCTTCGCGCGTCTCGTTCACCCACGTCTGGATCCAGTCGCTGGACTGGGCCGACGGTCGAGCTAGCCAGCTCGCAGCGGCCGTCCGTGCCAAGGTGTGGAACTGCTCTGGCGCTGAGCGGCCGATCTCATACAGATCTTCAAGCTCCGCCCACGCGCAGTAGAGATCACCGGCGTGCGGCATTTCTGGATCCTCGAGAAGGTCATTCCGCGACCAGAAGATCGCCTGATACGCCGAGTCGGGGTCTTCTGCTGCAAGTGCGGCACGGGCTGCCGGGTCGGCCTTCGCGAGGAGCTGCCACTCGCGGTCCAATGCGTCCACTGTCACGCCGAAAACATAGAACGAATCCGCGGTGCCACGCTTCCTGAATGAGGCGGAGTGCCACTGCATCGCGAGAATCTCCTCCTTCTCAGCGACGAGGGCATAACGAAGCTGGCCAGCCAGAAGCGGCCAACTGTCGACCACCCGCTGCGCTGTACCATCCATGCGGCTCAATCCAGATTTCGAGCGCGCCACCACTGACCGCCGACCGCGACTTGTGGGTTCGGCGTCGTTGCTTGGCGGAAGCGCTCGTCGAGCATCGCGACCAACTCGGCGAGCCGTCTCCCCCGTCGACCGCCCCGCAGGATCAGTGCTTCGAGCTGGTCACGAGCGTCGAGACCGTCATCACCGTCGCACTGTGGACATCCAGTGACATGCGACGCACCGCCAGCCCCGGCGCGTTTCACGAGGTGTTCGTAGGAGCGGAGGTACGACTGGGTGTAGTCGCCGTTGAAAGTCCTGGACGCGCGAGGCCTCATAGGCGTCGCGCGGGATTCGATTCGAGTCATCTGCTGCGCCGTGACGTTGCGCGATCCGGTGAGGATACGCCGCCAGCGTACGCGACGTAACCGCCGCAGCAGCTACGAATACGCTCAGACTTGGTACGCAGCCTGTCAATTCATTGCCACGAGCCCCTCTCTTGACCTCGGCGATACTGGGCCTGTGGAGTACGTGTCCAGAGTGCCGCGACCGCCGCTGGACGGGCTGATCGACGACCTCTACTACCTGGAGGGTGCGCCGCCGTACGCCCTGCTGACGTTACCGCCGTCGCCGTCGGCGTTGCTCATCGTGAACCTCGGCGCGCCGTTCCGCGTCCGCGCCGGCGCCGACCTCGAGACAGCGGCGTACGCCGACGGCTGCGTGGTCACGATGCGCACCCGTGCGTTGGAGTTCGGCTACCCGGCGCAGACCCGCTCGGTCGGTGTGCACGTCAAGCCGTGGGGTCTGGCGCCGTTCCTGCCGATGCCCGCCGCCGAGCTGCGCGACCGGCCGGTGACGTTGGAACAGGTCTGGGGCCGGCCCGCCACCGCTGAGCTGCGCGACCGGCTGGCCGCGGCGCCCGGACCCCACGAGATGCTGACGCTGCTCGAGGACGAGCTCAGACGACGGCTGAGCGAGGCGGCAGGACTGGGGCTGGTCCGACATACGAGCCGCGTCATCGCGACGGCCAGCGGCTCGGTGGCGGTCGCCGACCTGAGCGCGGCCGCCGGTGTCAGCAGCACTCACCTGTCGCAGCGTTTCAAAGAGCTCGTCGGGGTCACGCCGAAACGCCTTGCCCGCACCTATCGCTTCACTGCCGCCGTATTCTCGATCGACCCCGCCGTACCGGTCGACTGGGCCGGCCTCGCCGCCGGCGCCGGCTACTTCGACCAGGCCCACTTCGTCCACGAGTTCAAGGAGTTCACCGGGCTCACGCCGACGCGGTACGTCGAGGTCAGGCGGCGGTTCCTGCGCGAGCACCCGGGCCACGCGCTCGACGGGTGGTCACTGCCGGCCGATTGATTTCGTACAAGAGCGACTGCTCGTGACGCGCTAGCTTGGGGGCTCCCCAGACCAGAGGAGAGGCCATGAGCAAGGTGGTCATGTACGCGTCGGCGTCCGTGGACGGCTTCATCGCCGACGACAACGACCAGCCCGGGCCGCTGTTCGACTGGCTGACCGGCGGTGACGTGCCGTTGGACGAGAGCGGCGTGCTGAAGGTGTCGCAGGCCTCGTACGACTACACCCGGCCGTACTGGGACCAGATCGGTGCGACGATCGCCGGCCGCCGCGTCTTCGACCTGACGGACGGCTGGGACGGCGAGCCTCCGGGCGGGGTCGACCACGTGGTCGTCGTGACGCACCGGCCGAGGCCCGAGGGGTGGGCCCCCGAGGCGCCGTTCCACTTCGTCGACGGCGCCAAGGCGGCCGTGGCCAAGGCGCGGGAGCTCGCGGGTGACCGTCTTGTCGAGGTCGCCGCCGGCGACGTCGGCGGCCAGGTGCTGGCTGCAGGCCTCGTCGACGAGGTGCGCATGGACGTCGTGCCGGTCGTGCTCGGGTCCGGCAAGCGCTACTTCGGGTCGGTCGACGCGCAGCACCTGCTGGAGGATCCTGACGAGGTGATTCAAGGCAACCGGGTGCTTCACCTGCGCTTCCCAGTGCGCCGTTGACCCTTACCACTACCCCGTGAGCCCATCGCCGATGAGAAATCGTGCGCGCGGCTGTCGAATCCAGTGCCTCCCGATCGACGCATAGATGAGCAACGAGAGGCGCCGGTCACGGCACCGGTCCGAGGCACACGTGGAGGTCGCAGATGAAGGTCATGATCCTGGGCAAGGCGACGGCGGAGACCGAGGCGGGCGTGCTCGCCAGTCCTGAGGACTTCGAGGCGATGGAGCAGTACGTCGCCAAGCTGGCTGCGGCGGGGATCGTCCTCGCCGGCGACGGGCTGGCGCCGACGAGCAAGGGCAAACGGGTGGCCATCGACGCCGACGGCAAGGCCACGGTGGTCGACGGCCCGTTCGCCGAGGCGAAGGAGCTGATCGCGGGCTACCAGATCTGGGAGGTCTCCTCCCTCGAGGAAGCCGTCGAGTGGGTGAAGCGCTCCCCCGTGCGCAGCAGCGAGGTCGAGATCCGCAAGATCCTCGACGCCTCGGACTTCGACCCCGCGTTCGCGGAGCAGGTCGCGGCGGCCGAGGAGGACGCGCGCTGAGGATCGGCCGTGACCCGCGCGCCCTCAGCGACCCAGCAGGCGATCGAGGCGGTCTGGCGGATCGAGGCCGCCCGGCTGGTCTCCGCGTTGGCCGGCCTCGTGTCCGATGTCGGCCTGGCCGAGGACCTGGCGCAGGACGCCCTCGTCGCCGCCCTCGAGCAGTGGCCTGAGTCGGGGGTGCCGGACAACCCGGGCGCGTGGCTCATGGCGGTGGCGCACCGGCGCGGCGTCGACACCATCCGCCGGGCGGTGCTCCTCCGACGCAAGGTCGAGCTGCTCGGTCGCGAGCTCCCCGCCCACGAGGCCCCGATGGACGAGATAGAGCTCGAGTCGCACGTCGACGACGCCGTGCTCCGGCTGATGTTCACCGCCTGCCACCCGGTGCTCTCGGCGGAAGCACGCGTGGCGCTGGCCCTCAAGGTGGTCGCCGGGCTGTCCACCGAGGAGATCGCCCGGGCGTTCCGGGTGAAGACGACCACGATGGCGGCCCGGATCACCCGGGCGAAGAAGACGCTCGCGGAGGCTCGCGTGCCGTTCGAGGTCCCCGTCGGGGACGCGCTCGCCGACCGGCTGGGCTCCGTGCTCGACACCGTCCTGCTGGTCTTCAACGAGGGCTACACCGCGACGGCCGGCGCGTCCTGGGCACGTGCCGACCTGTGCCAGGAAGCCATGCGTCTCGGACGGATGCTCACGTCGCTGGCGCCCCGCGAACCCGAGGCGCACGCGGTGGTGGCGCTGATGGAGATCCAGGCCTCACGCCTGCCCGCTCGCACCGGACCGTCCGGCGAGATCGTCACGCTGGACGAGCAGGACCGTGGACGGTGGGACCGGTTGCTCATCACCCACGGTCTGGGTGCGCTCGATCGAGTGGAGGAGCTGGGTGGCACGGGTCCCTATGCCCTCCAGGCGAGGATCGCGGCCTGCCACGCCCGCGCACCGAGCGCCGACGCGACCGACTGGGAGCGGATCGCCTCCCTGTACGAGGTGCTCGCGACGTCGTACCCCTCCCCGATCGTCGAGCTCAACCGCGCGGTCGCCGTGGCGATGGCCCACGGGCCCGCCGCGGGACTCGCCCTGGCGGACACGCTGGTGGACGTGCCGGCGATGCGCTCCTACCACCTGCTGCCGAGCGTCCGCGGGGACCTCCTCGCGAGGCTCGGCCGCTCGGCCGAGGCACGAGCCGAGTTCGCCCGCGCGGCGAGCCTGACCGCCAACGCCGCCGAACGCGCGCACCTCCTCGCCCGCGTCATGGACGCGTGATGATGTCGAGAAGCGACGACCCGCTCCGCTCTACAGGTGAAGGGCTCGCAACGCGCGACCCACGACACCAGGAGGTCACCATGCCGAAGTACCTGCTCCTCAAGCACTACCGTGGCGGCCCTGAGCCGCACCGCCCCGTGCCGCCGATGGACCAGTGGGCACCCGAGGACGTCGAGGCGCACATGGCGTTCCTCAAGCACGTGAACGACATGCTCGAGGAGAACGGTGAGCTCGTGGACGCCCAGGCGCTCGTCCCCAGCCGGACCTGGGTGCGCTACGGCGGCCCGGACGCGGCCCCGGTGACCACGGACGGGCCGCACCCCGAGACCAGCGACCTCGTCGCCGGGTGGTTCATGATCGACGTCGATTCCCACGACCGAGCGCTCGAGGTCGCGGCGTACGTCTCCTCCGAGCCCGGCCCCGGTGGATCCCCACTGTACGAGTGGATCGACGTGCGGGAGGTCATGGCCGGACCTCCGACGGAGGACTGACCCGGGTGGTCGACGATCCGGTACGACGGCTGGACGAGGGCGCGCTGCGCGCCCTCGTCCCCCGGGTCCTCGCGGGCCTCGTACGGCGCGGCGAGGACTTCGACGCCGCCGAGGACGCGCTCCAGGAGGCGCTCGTGGAGGCACTCCGGGTCTGGCCCGAGCATCCGCCGCGCGACCCGCGCGCGTGGCTGACGACGGTCGCGACGCGGCGCCTCGTCGATGCCCGGCGCAGCGAGGCCGCCCGGCTCCGGCGTGAGGAGGCGACGTACGCGCAGCCGCGAGGGAGAGCCACCGAAGAGGGTGACGACACCCTCTTCCTGCTCTTCTGCTGCTGTCACCCCGACCTGTCCCCCGCGTCGCAGGTCGCCCTCACGCTGCGAGCCGTCGGCGGCCTGACGACGCGCGAGATCGCCGACGCCTTCTACGTCCCCGAGGCGACGATGGCGCAGCGCATCAGTCGCGCCAAGCGAACCCTGCGCGGGCGCCGGCTCGACCAGCCCGGCGACCTGGCCGTCGTGCTGCGCGTGCTGTACCTGGTCTACACCGCCGGTCACGCCGAACGCGTCGACCTGGCTGCCGAGGCGATCCGGCTCGCTCGCCAGCTCACGCTCGCCACGGACGAACCCGAGGCGCGCGGGCTCCTCGCCCTCATGCTCCTGAACCACGCCCGGCTGCCCGCCCGGATCGACACCGAGGGCCGCATCGTCACGCTCGACCGCCAGGACCGCAGCCTGTGGGACGGGCGCGAGATCGCCGAAGGCGTCCGCGTCCTGCAGTCCGCGCTCGCCGTGCAGACGGATGCCGCTCCCCCGGGCCGCTACCAGATCGAGGCTGCGATCGCCGCCCTGCACGACGACGCCATGACCGCCGAGGAGACCGACTGGCCCCAGATCCTCGCCTGGTACGACGACCTCGTCGCGCTGAGCGACGACCCGGTGCGCGAGCACCCTGCCGCCGTGCTCGCGCGCGCGATCGCGGTGGGCCACGTCCTGGGCGGGGCCGCCGGCCTGCGGGAGACGGACCGCGTGCGCGAGGTGATCGGCGAGCGCCACCGCTGGCACGCCGTGCGCGGTCACCTGTCCGAGCTCGACGGCGACCTGCTCGCGGCCGGGGCGTCGTACGCCGAGGCCGCACGGCTGGCCACGAACGTCGCGGAGCACGAGCACCTCGTACGCCAGGCTGCACGCGTGCGGGCGACCGTCCGGAAGGGGGCGTCATGAGGCTCGCCGCGCCTCGGCCCGTCGGGCGCGCCCGAGGCCTGCTGCGCCGATCGCGACGCTGACCAGCCCGAGCACCACCGCCACGACGGCACCACCCAGGCCGTTGCCGGTGCCGAGCCCTCCGTCCGCCGTCAGCGCGACCGTCGCACCCACGGCAGCGCCGACCGCACCTGCGCCGACAGCCACCACCCCTCCCCTGCGCCCGCCGGCCGGGCCTGCGCGCCGGGCCCGCACGAGCGCGACGACGCCCGCGACGATCCCGATCAGGGCGACCACGGCGGCGCCCGAGGCGGCGAGCCGCTCCGCTGTCAGGTCGTACGCGTCCGCGGCCACCGTCTGTGCTCGCACGATCTCCGTCACGGCGTTCATCGCGACGCTCCGGCGGGGCTCGCGACGGGCGGCAGGTACGCGTCCGCGCGGCCCTCCACGTGGAGCTGCGGGAGCCGTGCCAGCATCCGTGGCAACCACCAGTTGCGTTCACCCAGCAGCAGCATCACGGCGGGCACGAGCAGCATCCGCACGATCGTGGCGTCGATCAGGATGGCGGCGACCATGCCGACGCCGAAGCACGTGAACACGAGCCCGTCCATGCCGAGGAGCATCGCGAACACGACGATCATGATGCTCGCGGCCGCGGTGATCACGCGTCCCGTGCCGGCGAGCCCGGACAGCACCGCCTGCCGGTTATCGCGGGTCCGGCTCCACGTCTCGCTCATCCGGCTGATGAGGAACACCTCGTAGTCCATCGAGAGCCCGAACAGCAGGGCGAACATGATGACCGGGATGTATCCCGCCAGCGGCGCGGGCTCGTCGATCCCGACCAGCCCTCCGGCCCAGCCGCCCTCGAGGAAGTAGGCGAGGACGCCGTACGCGGCCGCGACCGACAGGAGGTTCATCACCGCGGCCGTGACCGGGATGACGACGCTGCGGAACGCCACGGTGAGAAGGACCATCGACACCAGCACGACTCCCCCGACGAGGTACGGCAGGCGGTCCACGAGCGACGCGTTGAGGTCGATGCTGGTGGCCGTCCGACCTCCGACGTGCGCGGTCGCACCACTCCCCTGCGTCGCCACCGGGATCACCTCGTCGCGGACCGCGTGCACCAGGTCCTCGGTCGTCGCATCCTGCGGACCGGTCGTCGGCACGACGGTGAAGAGTGCCGTGTCTCCGTCGGGACTGACCCGTGCCGGTGACACCGCGGCGACGTCGGGCGTGCTCGCGAGGCCCTCCTGCAACCGGTCCAGCACCACACCGTCCGCCCCCTTCGCGAGGTCGGCGACGACCAGCAGCGGCCCGTTGTAGCCGGGCCCGAAGCCGCTCGCCAGCGTGTCGTACGCCTGCCGGTTCGACGTGTCCTTCGCATCGTTGCTCGCGTCGGGCATCGCGAAGCTCACCCCGAGGAACGGCAGGGCGAGGACGATCAGCACCGCGACCGCACCGACCGTCGCCAGGACGCCGTGCCGCTCCACGAGCCGGCTCCACCGCACCCATGCCGCCGACGGTGCCAGGTGGCCGTCGGCCCCGACCGCGGCACCACGGCGACGGCGCCCCAGCGGCAGCCGCAGCCGATCGACCCACCGCCCGGTGTACCCCAGCAGCGCAGGGAAGAGCGTGGCCGCCGCGACGACGACCACGAGCACCGCCAGCATCGCGACGAGCGCCGTCCCGTCCATGATCGACAGCCCCATCGCGAACAGGCCGAGCATGCTGATCATGACCGTCGCTCCGGCGACGAGGACAGCCCGGCCCGCGGTGTCGAGCGCCGCCGCCGTCGCGGCCTCAGGGTCGAGCCCGGCGGCACGCCACTCGCGGAACCGCGTCACCATGAGCAGCGCGTAGTCGATCCCGACCGCGATGCCCAGCATCGCCGCGATCGTCGTCGCGAACTCGGGGACGTCCACCACGGCGGCCGCCAGACCGACCAGGCTCGCGCTCACCGCGAGGCTCGCGATCGCCATCACCAGCGGCAACCCCGCGGCGACGAGCGAGCCGAACACGATCAGCAGGACGACCGCGGCCGCGATCAGCCCGACCGCCTCGGCGTTGCTCATCGGAGTCTCCGCAGCGCGCACCGCGTCTCCGCTCAGCGCGACGTCGATCGTGCCACCGTCGACCGCGTCGGCGGCGGCCAGCAGGCGCTCGGTGTCCTCGACCGGCATGTCGTTCGGGTTCGCCACGTCGAGGTAGAGGCGCGCCACCAGGACCTGGTCGTCGGGCGAGACCGCCTGCGCGAGCGCGTCGGCCGAGGCGTACGGGTTCTCCACCTCGGCGACGTGCGGCACGCTCTCGAGCTGCGCGACCAGTGCCCCGACCTCCGCACGCACCTCGGGCGACGTGACGTCGTCCGCACGCACGACGACGTCGATCCGGTCGCCTGCCTGCGCGGGGAACCGGTCCGCGAGAAGGCTCTGCGCCTTCTCGGAGTCCGACCCCGGCAGCGACGTGCCGTTGACGAACTCTCCGCCGAACGCTGACGAGAGTCCGACGGCGGCGCACAGGGCGAGGAACCAGGCGATCAGCACCGTCCCGCGCCGGCGGAAGCACACCCGGGCCAGCCGCCCCAGGGGGCCGGGCCGGGTCGCGCGCGCCGGGACGGGGCCGTCCTGGCGGGACGCGCTGTGGCTGTCTGTCGTGTCCGTCGTTGGGTTCATCCCACGATCGTCGGGCCGCAGAAGCCGTCGGGTCGTCGGCCGGCGGACGGCCGTACGCCCCTCGTTCGGCGTGAGGACGCCGGCGGTGACCGCGCTCCTCGACGTAGACCCTCACGCTTCTCGACGGAGCCCGATCGCCGCGCCGGACCCTATGATCACGACATGCGCGATCGCACGGGAGGGTTTCGACTGCCCGTCGCGGCTCAGGACCTGCTGCTGGCGGCCTTCGTCGCCGTGATGCAGGTCCAGGGCGTGCGCAGGGCGGCCGAGTCGTCGGAGGTGGCGGCGCGTCCGCTCGACGACCTCGGCCTGCTCGGTCCGGCACTGCTCGCCGTGAGCGGCCTCGCCCTCGCCGTACGCCGCCGCTGGCCCGTCCCGGTGTTCGTGACCGTCGCCTCGTGCAGCCTGGCGTACTACGCGGTCGACCTGCCCGACGGACCGACCTGGCTCGCGCTCTTCGTCGCCCTCTACACGGTCACCGCGTACGGCGACGGTCGGCGCTCCCTGCTCGTCGCCGCCGCGGGCATCGGCGTGCTGTCAGTCGGCTGGCTGGTGGCAGCCGCGGACATCGAGCCCAAGGCCGCTCTCGGTTGGGTGTTCTTCCGCATCGGGGCGTCGGTCATGAGCGCCGCGCTCGGCGAGTCCGTGCGCTCGCGCAAGGTCATCGCCGCCGACGCCGTCGAGCGTGCCGAGCTGGCCGAGCGCACCCGCGAGGACGAGGCGCGCGCACGCGTGGACGCCGAGCGGCTTCGGATCGCGCGCGAGGTCCACGACACCGTCGCGCACGCGATCGCGATCATCAACGTCCAGGCCGGCGTGACCGCGCACGTGCTCGACAGGCGCCCCGAGCGCGCCAAGGAGTCCCTGACAGCGATCGAGCAGACCAGCGCCCAGGCGCTGCGCGAGATCCGGACGATCCTCGGGGTCCTGCGGGCCGACTCCGACGACCGTGCGCCGCTGGTCGGGATCGAGGGGATCGACGACCTCGTCGCGCAGGCGCGCGACGCCGGGCTCGACGTCAAGACCGAGGCCGCCCCTCCCCCGGCGACCCTCCCGAGCACGGTGAGCGCCGCCGTCTACCGGATCGTCCAGGAGTCGCTCACCAACGTGATCCGCCATGCCGGTCCGACGCGGGTGACGGTCGTGCTCGCGTACGAGGCCGACGCGGTCGCCGTCCGGGTGACCGACGAGGGCCCGCGCGGCTCCGTCCCACCGTCGGTCGACCCCGCTCCCCCGGGCGTGCCTGGCCGGGGGCTGGTCGGCATGCAGGAGCGGTGCGACCTTCTCGGCGGGGCCCTCACCGCCGGGCCTCTCCCGGACGGCGGGTTCGAGGTCAGCGCGCGGCTCCCGGTCGTGCCGGCGGGAGAGACGTCACGATGACCGTCGGTACGCCGCGTGCCGGCGCGCGCGTGAGGGTTCTTCTCGCCGACGACGAACGCCTCGTCCGATCGGGGTTCAGGGTGCTCCTCGAGGTTGAGGACGACGTCGAGGTGGTCGGCGAGGCCACCAACGGCGCCGAGGCCGTGGAGCTGGCGCGCGCCACCCGGCCGGACGTGGTCCTGATGGACATCCGGATGCCGGGCGTCGACGGGATCCGTGCCACCGCGGAGATTGCGCGGACGGCGGGCCTCGAGCGTGTCAAGGTGCTGATCCTGACCACGTACGAGACGGACGCCTACGTGTTCGAGGCCCTGGAGTCCGGTGCCTCCGGCTTCCTGCTGAAGGACGCAGGGCCGGCGGAGCTCCTGCACGCGATCCGCGTCGTGGCTGCGGGCGACGCGCTCCTCGCGCCGCGGATCACCCGGCGGCTCATCGCGCAGGTGACGGCACAACGAGCCGCCGCCCAGGCCTCTGAGCGGCGGCTCGCGGTGCTGACCAGCCGGGAGCGCGAGGTGCTCGCGCTCGTCGGCAAGGGGCTGAGCAACGACGAGATCGGGGCCTCGCTGTTCCTCAGTCCGGCCACCGCCCGCACCCATGTGAGCCATGCGATGGTCAAGCTCGGCGCACGCGACCGCGCACAGCTGGTCGTGATCGCGTACGAGACCGGGCTCGTCGGGACGTAGCGCGCCGCGCCGGGCGGCAGCGCCCGCGCGGGCCTCAGTCCTGGTCCGCGATGTGCACGTCGTGGGGGCAGGGTGCGCCTGCGCCCGTCTCGACGAGCGACTTCAGGCTCATGATGTAGGTCGCCCACTTCGTGCTGCAGTGGTGCATGAACTCGACCGGCTCCTTCCAGCCGCGGTGCGCGAACATCAGGATCGTGTAGTCGCCCTCCTGGCGGAGGTCCCAGTCGATCGTCGTCCCCACCCACTCCTCGGGGCCGTCGACCACCTTCCACCCGACGTGCTCGGACGACCGCAGGTCCTGGACCTCCATGTCGAAGCCACCGAGCGGGAAGCGGAACTCGACCACTCCCCCGACGTCGTCGGGCTTCCCCTTCGTGTCCTCGGTCCACCAGCCGGCGAGACCATCGATCGTCGCGAGCGCGTCGTACACCTTCTCGGGCGACGTCGTCTCGACCCCGACCCTGTGCAGGATGTCCACCATCTGTACTTCCTCTCGTCGGTGCGCAGGGCGCACTGATTCCTCCCACCGCGTGGCGCGGCGGGCTGCTCGGGGTGCGGCGACCGGGGCTCAGGCCTCCCGGTCGCGCTGGATCGCCTCGGCGATCCTCTTGATGCGGTGCAGCCGTGCCTCCCAGCTCGCACCGACCGAGGCCAGCTGGGCCACGGCGCGGGCGAGCTGCGCCTCGTCGACCTGGTAGCGGCGTTCGCGCCCGGCCGTCGTGCCGTGCACGAGTCCGGCCTGGTCCAGCACGTTCAGGTGCTTGGCGACGGCCTGGCGTGTCACGGGGAGCTGGTCGCTCAGCGACGTGGCCGTGCCCGGCCCCGACGCCAGCAGCAGGTCGAGCATCCGGCGTCGGGTGGGATCACCGATCGCCGACCAGAGGTCGTCGTCGACGTCCTCGGCGACCCCGACGCTCATCGCCGCGTCTCCAGCGTCGCCACGTACGGCGCGATCCGCGCGAGGTAGAAGTCCCAGCCCGTGACGTGCTCGTGGTACTGCTGCTCGAGGACGGCGGCCTCCCAGCCCATCTCGCGGAACCCGGTCTCGGTCATCTTGAGGAGGGTGCCGCCGCCCTTGGGCGTGAGGTCGAAGGTGACGAGCAGCGAGTTGCCCTCCCTCGCGTCCTCGTCGGCCGGGTGCGTCCACCGGAACGAGAAGGTCCGAGGCGGGTTCGCCTCGAGCACGGAGAAGGCGACGACGGTCCCGTCGGTGTCCCGGTCCCCGAAGACGATCTCTCCCCGCGAGCCGGGCCGCACCTCGTACGACGCCTCGTCCGGCCACCACTCCTTGAGGTGGTCGGGACTGCTCACGACCTCGAAGACGATCTCCGGCGACGCGTCGACGTAGATCTCGCGCTCGATGGTTCCGAACTCCATGGGATCCTCCTGCAACCGTTGGTTGCGCATTACGCTACGCTCCCTCTGCCTGATATGCAACCATCGGTTGCGCATTCTCCGAGAAGTTTCTCCTCCTCCGTGTCACAGGCGGCGCACCGTCGGTGTCTTCATGCCGAGAGCAACCCAGACCAGGAGGAGACATGACCAGCACGACCCGCGTCCCCGCGACCGAGATCACCGGCGTGTACGGCACGCTTCTCAAGACGATGGCCCGCAAGATGGTCGGCAAGGTGCCCGACTCGGCCGGCGTGATGTGGAACCACCGCACGATCTTCATGGACATGATGAAGTTCGGCCGCAAGGTCGAGAAGTGGGACCGCCTCGACCCGAACCTCGCCTCGTTCGCGTCCATGGCGGCGGCCGCCACGATCGGGTGCGACGCCTGTCTCGACCTGCACTACTTCATGGCGCACAACCACGGGCTCGACGAGACGAAGGCTCGCGAGGTGCCCCGCTGGCGCGAGTCGGAGGTGTTCACCCCGCTCGAGCGGCGTGTCATGGAGTACACCGTGGCGATGTGCCAGACCCCGCCGGCCGTCACCGACGCGATGTCGGCCGCCCTTCTGGACGACCTCGGAGCCGCCGGACTCATCGAGCTGACCGCACGCGTCGGCGCGATGAACATGGCCGCCCGATCGAACATCGCGCTCGGCATCCACTCGGAGGAGTTCGCCGCGGCCTGCGGTCTGCCGCCGCTGGCCGACCCGAGCGCCGTCGTACGCTCGCCCGCATGAGCGACGACGCCTTCGTCACCCACCGCAGCCTGCTCTTCACGGTCGCGTACGAGATGCTCGGCTCTGCCGCCGACGCCGAGGACGTCGTCCAGGAGACCTGGCTGCGGTGGGCCGGCGTCGACCACGACGAGGTCCGCGACGCACGCGCGTACCTGGTCCGCATCGTCACCCGGCAGGCGCTCAACCGGCTGCGGGCGGTCTCGCGTCGCCGCGAGGACTACGTCGGCGAGTGGCTCCCCGAGCCCCTGCTGACCACGCCCGACGTCGCCGAGGACGTCGAGCTCGCGGAGAGCGTCTCCTTCGCGATGCTCACCGTGCTCGAGACGCTGAGCCCGACCGAGCGCGCGGTCTTCGTGCTGCGCGAGGTGTTCGTGACGCCGTACGACGAGATCGCGGAGGCGGTCGGCAAGTCGCCGGCGGCGGTCCGGCAGGTCGCGCACCGCGCTCGCGAGCACGTCGCCGCCCGCCGTCCCCACACCACGGTGTCCGTGGCGGAGACGCGGGGCGCGCTCGAGGCCTTCCGGCGGGCGGTGGAGACCGGGGACCTGCAGAGCCTGGTGGACGTCCTCGCCCCGGACGTGGTCGCGCTGAGCGACGGCGGTGGCATCGCCCAGGCCGTCCCGCGGCCGATCGTGGGTGCCGACAAGGTCGCGCGTCTCTTCGGCGCGGGGCTGGCCAGGGTCGGGGCGGCGATGTCGGTGGATCCGGCCCAGGTCAACGGCTGGCCGGCGCTCATCGCCCGGCTCGACGGGAAGCTCGACGGCGTTCTCGCGGTCCGGGTCGAAGGCGGCCTCGTCACCGAGCTCTACTACGTCCGCAACCCGGAGAAGCTGACCCGCCTCGGGGGCGAGATGACGCTCAGCCGCTGAGCCCCGCCCGCCGCGTGTCACAGCCGGCCGCGCTGTCTCGTCCTCATGAGAGAGGCATGGACGGACAGGAAGGTGAGCATCATGCGCGTGTTCGTGGCGGGTGGGACCGGAGTGATCGGGCGGCGGCTCGTGCCTCAGCTGGTGGCACGGGGTCACCAGGTGACGGCGACGACGACGGACCCGGCCAAGCAGGGCGGGCTGAGGGAGCTCGGCGCCGACCCGGTCGTGATGGACGGGCTCGACGCGGTCTCGGTCGGCGAGGCGGTGGCAGGCGCACGCCCGGACGTGATCGTGCACGAGATGACGGCGATCTCCGGCACTCCCGACCTCAAGCACATCGACCGCTGGTTCGCGACCACCAACCGGCTCCGTACCGAGGGCACCGACCACCTCCTCGCCGCGGCCGAGGCGACCGGCGTCCCGCACGTCGTCGCGCAGAGCTACGCCAACTGGAACGGGATCCGCGAAGGTGGATGGGTGAAGACCGAGGAGGACCCGCTCGACCTGCACGAGGGCACCGCCGCCAACCCCGGCATGCGGGCGATCCGCCACGTCGAGGAGTCCGTGCTCGCGGTCGGCGGAGCCGCGCTGCGCTACGGCGGGCTGTACGGCCCGGGTGCGACCGACGACCAGGTCGAGCTCGTGCGCAAGCGGCAGTTCCCGCTGGTCGGGGGCGGCGGCGGGTACGCGTCGTGGGTGCACCTGGACGACGCCGCGAGCGCCACCGTCCTCGCGGTCGAGCAGAAGGCCAGCGGGGTGTTCAACATCGTCGACGACGAGCCCGCCCCGGCCAGCGAGTGGCTTCCGTACCTCGCGGCGTGCGCGGGGGCCAAGCCGCCGATGCGGGTCCCGAAGTGGGTCGCCCGGCTGCTCGCCGGCGAGGTGGCGGTCTCGATGATGACCGAGGGGCGCGCGTTCTCCAACGCCAAGGCCAAGCGGGAGCTCGGCTGGACGCTGCGCTACCCGTCGTGGCGCCAGGGCTTCGCGGAAGATCTCGCATGAGCCGCGTCGAGGACTTCGAGGAGCTGCGGCCGCTGCTCTTCGCCATCTCCTACCGGATCCTCGGCAGCGTGAGCGAGGCCGAGGACGCCGTCCAGGAGACCTGGCTGCGGTACGAGTCGACCCCGACCGAACCCGCGTCGCCGCGCGCGTTCCTGTCGGCGGTGGTGTCCCGCCTCTCGATCGACGTGCTGCGGTCCGCGCGCGTGCGCCGCGAGGCGTACGTCGGGCCATGGTTCCCCGAACCGCTCGTCTCAGACCCCTACGAGGACCCGCAACGCTCGGCCGAGCTGGCGGACTCCGTGTCGATGGCCGCCCTGCTGCTGCTCGAGCGCCTCAGCCCGTTGGAGCGTGCGGTCTTCGTGCTCCGCGAGGTGTTCGGGTTCGGCTTCGCGGAGGTCGCTGCCGCGGTCGGACGCTCGGAGGAGGCGTGCCGCCAGCTCGCGGTGCGCGCGCGCCGCCACATGGAGGCGGGCAAGCCGCGCTTCGAGGCCGACCGGGCCGAGCGCGACGAGCTCGCCGACCGGTTCTTCGCCGCCCTCCGCGAGGGGGACGTCGAGGCGCTCCGCGACACCCTCGCGGCCGACGTCGCGATGGTCGGCGACGGCGGCGGCAAGGCCCCGCAGTGGGCGCGCGGGGTCATCGGCGCGGAGAACGTCGCCCGGGTGGCGACCTCGATGATCACCACGTTCGTCGGGATCGGCGGCACTGTGGAGCCGTGCGAGACGAACGGCCAGCCGGGCGCGATCCTGCGGGACCGGGACGGCCGTGTGCTCAACACGTGGAGCCTCGAGGTGCTCGACGGGCAGGTCCAGACGATCCGGACGGTGCTGAACCCCGAGAAGCTGGGACACCTCGGCCCGCTCGCGGACCCGTGGGCGGTCGTCCGCGAGGCCAACCAATCCCGGCGCCGCCCGACATGACGGCCGCACCGAGCACGGCGCGCCCGCACCGCATCGCCGTCGTCGTCCCGCAGAACTTCACTCCCTTCGAGCTCGGCGTCGCGCTCGAGGCGTTCGCGCAGCCACCCCCGGAGCAGACCCCCGGCTGGTACGACGTGCGCGTGTGCGCCGCCCGGCCGGGCGTGGCGCGCGCGACCCGCGGCCTGTTCGCGGCGGCGATCCCGCACGGCGTCGAGGTGATCGACGCCGCCGACACGGTGATCGTCCCGGAGGAGGACGAGCTCCGGCGACCGACCGACCCACTGGTCGTCGACGCGCTCCGGCGCGCGTACGCCCGCGGAGCCCGGATGGTCTCGTTCTGCACGGGAGCGTTCGTGCTCGCCGAGGCGGGCGTGCTCGACGGCCGGCGCGCCGCGACCCACTGGCAGCACGCCCGGCGCCTGGCGCGCGAGTTCCCTCGCGTCCGGGTCGAGGCCGAGGCGCTCTACGTCGACGACGGCCAGGTCCTCACGTCCGCGGGCACGGCGGCCGGCATCGACCTGAGCCTGCACCTGATCCGCAAGGACTTCGGGGCCAGGGTCGCCCGGGAGGTGGCACGCGGCATGGTCGTCGCGCCCCACCGCGAGGGCGGGCAGGCCCAGCTCGTGACGTCACCCGTCCCCCACCGACCGTCCGAGGGTGGTGTGGGTCGCGCGATGGCGTACGCCGTCGAGCACCTCGACGCCCGGCTGTCGTTGGACGCCCTCGCCGAGCTCGCCTTCATGTCGACGCGGAACTTCTCGCGCCGCTTCCGCGAGGTGACCGGGACGACCCCGAGCCGCTGGGTGCTGCACCAGCGGCTCGCCCGCGTTCGCGAGCTGCTCGAGGAGACCGACCTCCCGATCGAGACGATCGCGCAGCGCACGGGGTTCGGGAGCGCCGTCACGCTCCGGCAGCGCTTCGCGACCGTGGTGCGGACCTCGCCCTCGGCGTACCGGCGCGCCTTCCGCGCGAGGTTCGACGGGCAGGTCGCATCCTGAGAAGGACGCAACGACGCCCGGCCCGAGCCACGGCCGGGTCTACGGTCGGGTGATGGGACTCGATGCCGACTACCCCGCGGTGGTGACGACCGTGCCGCACCAGGTGCCGGTCTGGGACGGCGCACGGCACGTCATCGGCCATCTCGAACCGCCCGACGGACCCGGCTCGCACGCGAACGTCACGTGCTGGATCGACCGGTCCAACGGCCGGTGGTACCGCACGCTGTCCAGCTTCGGCCTGCCCGCGGGCTCGTTCGCGTACGTGTCGGCCGACCTGACGTCGGTGTTCCACGCCGGCGACCGCTTCCCGCTGCACGAGTGTGCGGCCACGACGGACACGCCGGGCAGCCGCTGGCGGCTCAACCCCGCGGTCGTGGCGGTGGTCGTGGCCGGCGGCGTCCTGGCCGGCGCGGCGGCCTTGAGGGTACGCCGCCGCGTCCGGCCACCCGGTCGACCCGTACCCCCGGAGCCGCCCGAGACCCCGCACGGGATCGGCTGAGGCTCAGCCGTTGAAGGTCGCCGGGTCCGGGCCCGTACGCCGGCCGGCCTCGAGACCGTCGATGCGCGCCACCTCGTCCGACGTGAGCGTGAAGTCGGTGATCGCGAGGTTCTCCGCGATCCGCGACGGCGTCACGGACTTCGGGATCACGATGCGCCCCTGCTCGAGGTGCCAGCGCAGGACGACCTGCGCGGGCGTCCGGTCGTGCGCGGCCGCGATCTCGGTGACGACAGGGTCGCCGAGGACGCCGGCCTTCGCGAGCGGGCTCCAGGCCTCGGTGAGGATGCCCAGCCGGGCGTCGGCCTCCTGGATGTCTCGCTGCTGGAGCTGCGGGTGGACCTCGACCTGGTTGACGGCCGGGACCGTCCCGCCGAGGGCGACGATCGCCTCGAGGTCCTCAGGGCGGAAGTTCGAGACGCCGATCGACCGGGTGAGACCGGACTCTCGCAGCTCCTCGAACGCCTGCCACGTCTCGACGTAGCGCCCGCGCCCCGGAGCGGGCCAGTGGATCAGGTACAGGTCGACCTGCTCGAGGCCGAGCCGCGCGAGGCTGGCCTCGAGGGCCGGGCGCGCGCTCTCCCGTCCCTGGTCGGTGTTCCACAGCTTGGTGGTCACGAACAGCTCGTCGCGGGCGAGGCCGGACTGCGCGAGCGCCTTGCCGACGCCCGCCTCGTTGCCGTAGACGGCGGCCGTGTCGATGCTGCGGTAGCCGGCCTCCAAGGCGGAGGCGACAGCGGCGGTCGTCTCCGCGTCGGGGACCTGGAAGACGCCGAAGCCGATCTGGGGCATGGTGACGCCGTCGTTGAGGGTCACGGTGGGGATGGTCATGAGATTCCTCTCGTCGAGAGCTGGTGGGGTGCGGTCGGTTGCTGCGGGGCGGGCTGCTCCTCCCGTCCTGTCCGGCGGGCGGCGGTCGCCGCGGCAGCCATCACGATCAGCGCGAGCGCCGTGATCACGGCTCCGGCCCAGATCGGCGACGTGTAGCCCAGGCCGGCCGTGATCGTCACGCCGCCGATCCACGCCCCCAGCGCGTTGCCGAGGTTGAAGGCCGCGATGTTGGCCCCGGACGCCAGCGACGGCGCCTGAGCCGCGTAGCGCATGATCCGCGTCTGGAGGCCGGGCACGGTCGCGAACCCGAATCCGCCCATGAGGAAGACCGTGACCGCGGTCGCGGGCCGGCTCTGCGCCGTGAGCGCGAACGCGACGAGCACGGCAACCAGGCCGGCGAGCACGACCAGCAAGGTCGTGTCGATCGTCCGGTCGGCGAACCGCCCGCCGAGGACGTTGCCGACCAGGAGCCCGAGGCCGAACAGCACAAGGAGCCACGGTACCGCGGAGGACGCGAAACCCGAGACCTCCGTGAGGGTGTACGCGATGTAGGTGAACGCTCCGAACATGCCGCCGAACCCCAGGACGGTCACCACGAGCGACAGCCACACCTGGCCGCTGCGGAAGGCGTGGAGCTCGTCGCGCAACCGGGTCGGCACGTGCTGGCCGCGGTCGTCGGGCACCAGCGCGAGGACGCCGACGAAGGCGATGACACCGATCACGGTGATCGCCCAGAAGGTCGACCGCCACCCGAGCTGCTGGCCGAGGAACGTACCGAACGGGACACCGAAGACGTTCGCGGCGGTGAGGCCGGTGAACATGATCGCGACGGCGGCCGCCTTCTTCGCCGCGGGCACGAAGCTCGCGGCGACGACCGCGCCGATCCCGAAGAACGCCCCGTGGCACAGGGCTGCCACCACACGACCGGCGAGCATCACCTCGTACGACGGCGCGAGCGCCGACGTCGTGTTCCCCGCCACGAACAGCACCAGCAGCCCCAGCAGCACCCTCTTGCGCGGCAGGCGCGTGGTGGCCGCGGTGAGACCGAGGGCGCCGACCACGACTCCCAGGGCGTACCCCGTGATGAGCCAGCCGGCCGCAGCCTCGCTGACACCGAAGTCGGCGGCGACCTCGGGCAGCAGTCCCATGATGACGAACTCCGTGAGGCCGATGCCGAACCCGCCGAGGGCGAGCGCGATCAGTCCTGCAGGCATCTCTGACTTCCTTGCTGGTGGACACCGGGTGGACCGCGTACGCTGGTAGTTGCACACGCGCTCTATTGACGATTGCACGCAGCAATAGCCCGCGCAAGCAACTATCTAGGTGAGGTGGCACACATGGGCATCTCGGACGACGCCGTCGAGGTCCGGGCCCAGGGCTGGCGCACGCTGGCGTCGCTCCACGGGCTGATCGAATCCGAGCTCGAGCGGCAGCTCAGCGCGCAGGTCGGACTGTCGGTCGTGGAGTTCACCGTGATGGACGCGCTCGGCCGACAGGACGGCTGGCACATGCGGATGCAGCAGCTGTCCCGCGCCGCCGCCCTCTCCCCCTCCGCGACCACCCGGCTCGTCAACCGGCTCGAGGACCGCGGCATCCTCACGCGGATCCTGTGCGCAGACGACCGGCGCGGCATCTACACCGAGCTGACCCCGCAGGGACGAGCCCTCCTCGACGAGGCACGACCGGTCCACGACGCGGTGCTCGAGCGAACCTTGGACGACGCGCGCGCCGTGCCGGAGCTCAAGACGCTCGTCGACGTCGTCGGCGGCCTGGTGGCGCCGGTCCACTGACCCGCGCCGGCGCGCGTCAGCCGTCGATCTGCGCCCGACGGGCCTCGACGATCCGGGCGGCGAGGTTCGTCGGCAGGGGCGCCTCCGGCTGGAAGCGGATCGTCCCCTTCGCCGTGTCGAACCCGTCCAGGTCGTCCTCGAACTGCGCCACGACCTCGCTGCTGAACGGGAACAGCGAGAGGTGCTTCTTCGTCGCCATCACGCTCACCAGCGGTTTGCCGCGGTAGACCAGGGCCGGCATCCCGTAGCCCTTGCCCTGCTCGGCCTCAGGGACGGCCTCGGACGCCGCCGCGTACAGCGCCGCGATCACCGACCGGCGCGGCTCCTCGAGCCCCTCCACGTACGTGTCGACGGTTCCCACCGGCTCAGCGTAGGGCGGGCGCGGTCACCGCGCCCGACGGCCCGGCGAACCGCTCTAGGCTGTCGACGTGCCCGACCTCGTCCAGCCGTCGCTCCCCCGCGGGACGCTGAGCGATAGGCCGCAACCGACCCTCTCGGCCGACGAGCTGGTGCTGCGCCCCTGGCGCCCGGGCGATGCCGAGGCGCTGGTCGCCGCGTACGAGGACGCCGACGTCCAGCGCTGGCACGTGCGCTCGCTGACGGCCGCCGAGGCCGCGCAGTGGATCACCGCCACGGTGCAGCAGTGGTCCTCCGAGGCCGGCGGTCAGTGGGCCGTCGTCGACCACGGTGGAGCGCTCCTCGGACGCGTGGCGTTCAGCGACGTCGACCTGGTCGACGGCTACGCGGAGATCGGCTACTGGACGGTCGCCGAGGCGCGCGGACGTGGGGTCGCCACCCGCGCCGTACGAGCCGTCGGGTCGTGGCTCCTGGACGACGTCGGCTTCCACCGGCTCGAGATCGAGCACGCGATCGCCAATGCCGCCTCGTGCCGCGTCGCGGTGAAGGCGGGGTTCGCGCTCGAGGGGACGCGACGCTCGGCCGCCCGGCACGCCGACGGGTGGCACGACATGCACCTGCACGCCCGGCTGGCCGACGACCGGGCCCTCAGCTGAGGAACGCCTCCACGGTCGTCACGAAGGCGTCGGGGTCGTCCTGCCACGGGTAGTGCCCCGCGGCGGGCTGCACGACCAGGCGCGCGTCAGGGAAGATCCCGGCCACCTCGCGCATCGCCGGCGGCGGCGAGTTCAGGTCGACCTCCCCGGCGACCACGAGGACGGGGCGGTCGAAGTCCGCGAGCGCGCGGCGCGTCTCCTCGGGCGTGAACGCCCCCTCGGCCGCGAACGCGGCGGCGAGCGCGTCGTCGCGACGTGCCACCTGAGCCGCGTGCAGGGCTTGCGCGCGCTCGTCCCAGCGACCGTGCCAGAACGGCTCGAGCGCCTCCCGCGTGCCGGGCCCGGCCGTCCCCGTGGCCACGACCTCCTCCAGCGCGCCGAACGCCTCCGGGAACCACGGCTCGTCCCTGCGCAGCCGCGCCAGGTCGAGCCGGTCCTCGGGCGTCACGGCGACTCCCACGCCGAACGCGCTCGGCGTGACGAGGACCAGCCGCCGGACCCGCTCCGGGCGACGTTGCGCGTACTGGACGGCGACGTTCGTCCCCGCCGAGTGCCCGAGGAGGTCGATCCGCTCCAGGCCGAGATGCACGCGGAGCGCCTCGACGTCGTCCACCTGGCGGTCGCAGCGGTACGAGGCGGGGTCCTCGGGGACGGCCGACTCCCCGGTCCCCCGCGGGTCGAGGAGGACGAGGCGTCGTCGCGCGTCGAGCCCGCCGAGGTCTCCGAGGTAGGAGGAGTCCTGCATCGGACCGCCGGGGACGCAGACGAGGGGTTCACCGTCCCCCGACGCGTGGAAGGCGAGCAGGGTCCCGTCGAAGGCAGAGAAGCGCGGCACGGCACGATCGTGGCACGCTTCCCCCGTATGAGTCTTCACGATTCCGACCGCTCCCAAGCCCTCGGAGCAGCCCTCGTCGCCGTCCACGACGAGCTCCGCACCCACCTCGACCTCCTGCTCGACGCCTTCGACGACCCGGCCATCGAGGGGACCGGCCGGCCGCTCCCCCGCTCGCTGCGCCAGCACTGCCTCGCCTTCTGCGCCGTCGTCACCCGCCACCACACGAGCGAGGACAACACCGCGTTCCCGGCGCTGGCGACGGCGGTGCCCGAGCTGGCGCCCGTCCTCGCCGAGCTCGCGCACGACCACACGCTCGTCGCCGACCTGCTCGGACGGATCGAGCGCCTCGCGACCGCGGCGCACGGGGCCGACACCGCCGCGCGAGAGGCGCTGCGCGGCGAGGTCGAGGGGCTCGCGTCCGTGCTCGAGTCGCACCTGCGGTGGGAGGAGCGCCGGATCGTGGAGGCGCTCGGCCGGCTCGACGGTGCGACCCTCCCCGCGGCGGAGATGTTCGGATGGGCGCCACGGTGAGCCGCCACGCTCAGCGCACGGCACCGCCGAAGAACACCTGGACCTCCGTGAGCCGACCGTCGTCGATCGTGACGAGCTCCGCGTTGCGGAACGTGCCGCCGTCACGCACGTCGTACTCGTAGACCATCAGCACGTCGCCCCCACCGACCTCCACGACGTGCAGCAGCTCCTGGCGGGTGAAACGGTCGGCGGTCGGGAAGCACCGCGCGAAGTAAGCCGCACGGTCGATGTGGTCGTCCTGCGGGCTCGTGAACACGAAGTCCGGCGCGAGCAGCTCCTCGGCCGTCTCGCGGTCCTGAGCACGGTACGCGTCGAACATCTGCCGGGCCGTCAGTGCCGGATCGGCGCCGGTCGTCATGGTGCACCTCCGAGGGATCGGGACTCCTTCGTACGACCCCGCCGGCGGCCGGGACTCATCGACGCCTTGCGGACCCGCTGCCGGGCAGCGATCCTGAGCGGCAGTCCCCTCGCCGCGATCGGAGGCCCTGGTGGTCGTCAGCACGGCACCTCGCACAGACGCCCGCTACGGCGTCGTCGCGCGCCTGCTGCACTGGGCGACCGTGCTCGCCCTCCTGGCCCAGCTCCTCGTCGGCTACACGATGACCGGTGGCGGAGGTCCGCTGGACGGGTGGGTCGACAGCGCGTACGACGGGGACGAGGACCTGCTGCTGCCGGTGCACGTCGCTCTGGGCGTCGGCATCCTTGCGCTCGCGATCGTCCGCCTCACGTGGCGCCTCGCCAGCACCCTGCCACCGTGGCCTTCCACCGTCACGCCCGGCGAGCAGCGGGTCGCCCAGCTGGTCGAGCGGACCCTGTACGCGCTCCTGTTCCTCGTGCCGCTGTCCGGTCTCGCCCTGGTGCTCGGCTCCGGCGAGGACTTCGAGACCAGTGACGAGGGCGAGTGGCAGGCACCCTGGTCGTTCGCCGACGACGACACGCTGGTCGCGCTGCACGTGACGAGCCACCTCGTCCTCTACGCGGCAGTCGCCCTCCATGTCGGGTTCGTGCTCAAGCACCAGCTCGTCGACCGTGACCGCTTCGTCCGACGGATGCTCTGAGGCGGCCGGTCAGCCTTCGCCTCCGCCGTCACGGGCGCGCTCGCCGAAGGTGCCCGCGCTCACCCGCGCGTACGAGGCCGTGACGATCCGCTCGAGGACCTCGAGGTCGACCGCCTCGAGGTCCTTCACGTACAGGCACCCGACGCCCGTGGTGTGCGGGCCGAGTCGCGCCAGCTCCGCCTCGTACGTGCCGACGCCGTCAGGCAGGTAGATCGTCGTCGCCGCCTTGCGCGGCGCGAACCCGGCGGCCGGCGCGTCTCCCTCGCGGCCGCTGGCATACCGGTAGTGGTAGCTGCCGAACGCGACGATCGTCGCCCACATCACCGGCTCCTCCCCGGTGATCCGGGACATCATCGCCAGCAGCGTCTCCGCGTCACGACGCCGCTTGGCGGGGGTCACGGCGGCCAGGTGCTCCGCGACCGACCTCTCGCTCACGACGGCCGGCCGAGCGCGGTGGCGTAGACGTCGGTGTCGACGTTGCCGCCGGTGACCACGACCCCGACCGTCCGGCCCTTGTTGCGGGCGCGCTCCTGCGCCGCGGCCGCAGTGGCAGCCGCCCCCGCGCCCTCCGCGACGTTGTGCGTCGTCCGGAACAGCAGCCGCATCGCGTCCGCGACCTCGTCGTCGCTCACCACGACCAGCCGCGAGACCCCGTCGCGGATCAGCGCGAGCGCCTCCGGGACTGGGGTGCGGCAGGCCATCCCGTCGGCGATCTGCGTGGTCACGGGCGAGGAGACCAGCCTCCCGGCGGCCACGGAGTCCGCGTACGCCGTCGCGCCGGCGGAGACGACGCCGACGACCTCGACGGGGTGCTGGAGCGCCGCCTTGGCCGCAAGCATGCCGCACACGCCGGAGCCGAGGCCGATCGGCACGTAGACCACGTCGAGGTCCGGCACCGCCGTCAGCAGCTCCATCGCGTACGTGCCTGCCCCGGCGACCAGCCACGGGTGGAAGTTGGGGGCGAGCGTGACGCTGCGCTCGTCGGCGAGCCGGACGGCGTGCTCCAGCGACTCCTGGAAGTCGTCGCCGTGCTCGATCAGGTCGGCCCCGAGGGCCTGCATGGCGGCGTTCTTCTCGCGGCTGTTGCCCCGCGGCACGACCACGGTCGCCGGGATGCCGTGCCGCCCGGCGGCGTACGCGAGCGCCTGCCCGTGGTTGCCGCGGGTCGCGGAGACGACTCCGGACGGCAACGCTCCGCTGCGTGCCAGACGGTCGAAGAAGACCAGCGCGCTGCGTGCCTTGAACGCGCCGAGGGGCGTGTGGTTCTCGTGCTTGGCCCACACGGTCGTCCCCAGCGCGTCCGACAGCAGGGGCCAGACCTGCTGCGGGGTCGGGGCGAACACCTCGCGGACAGCGCGCGTGGCGTCGAGCAGGTCGGCGTGGTCGGGCAGTCCCTCGGCGGTCGGCACGAGCTCGGTCGCGGTCATCCCCCGAGTCTGCCACCGCCCGCCGATGAGTTCGCCCGTCCTGCACGGTCATCACCGCGTACCCCGCCCACGACCTGAGGAGACGCCGCGATGAGATCGGTGTACGCGTTCCTGCTCACCACTGCCGACGGATACCACGCCGAGAGCGACGGCGACATCGAGTGGTTCGCCCTGGACGAGGAGTTCGAGGAGTACTCGCGCGCCCAGGGCGACCACATCGACACGATCGTGATGGGGCGGCGGACGTTCGAGCTGATGGCGGCCTACTGGCCCACCCCGGAGGCGTACGCGGAGGACCCGGTGGTCGCCGGATTCATGAACGACCTCCCCAAGGTCGTGGCGTCGCGCACGATGAGCGAGCACCCGTGGGGCCCGACCACCTTCGTCGCGGACGACATCGCCGAGCACGTCCGCGCGCTCAAGGAGAAGCCGGGCAAGGACATCGCGATCTTCGGCAGCTCCACGCTCGTCGCCGAGCTGCTGCCGACGGGAGTCGTGGACGAGGTGCGGATCATCGTGAACCCGGTCGTGCTGGGCCACGGGCAGAGCGTGCTCGCCGGCGTGGCGGGCCCGGTCCGGCTGGAGCGCACGGGGCTGCGGGAGTTCGACGGCGGCAACGTGCTCCTCACCTACGCGCCGGTCCTGGACTGACGCCGACCGCTCAGATCGAGATGCTCACCGGGAACGTCGCGATCCAGGCGATCGCGCCGACGAGCACGACGTAGCCGGCGGCGATCATGACCGTCTGCAGACGACGGCTGCCGATCTTCGTGCTCATCCCAGCGAAGAACAGCGCCACCGCGTAGAGGACGACCGTCAGCACGTAGTTGCTCGCCCGCTGGATGTCCTCGCGGACCTCCGCAGCCGAGGCCTCGGCCTCGCGGTCGAGCTGGTCGGCCTTCGTGCTCGCCGCCACGGCGTACTCGGGCATCGCGAACGGCGTCGGCGGCGCCGTCCGGTCGGTGAACGGGTCGGTCGCCTTCCACGCCTCGAACGCAGGCCGGAACTCCGGCCGGAAGCGGGCCTCGTAGAACGCCGCGAGGTCGCGCTCCCCGCCGCGGTCCGCGTCGACCCAGGCGATGAACGTCGCGACGTCGATCTCGTTCTGGGCCTCGGCCAGCCCCTGCTCACGGGCGGCCTCGAAGCGGATCGCGCTCGTCCGGCTCGCGGCCTCCGCCTGCTCACCGTGCCACCGGGCCGCCTGGTAGCTGCTCCACGACGTCGCGACCGCGGCGACGACCAGGAGGACGGTGACCGCGAGGTCCCGGACCACGCCCTCCCGGCGCTCGGCCGGCTCAGAGCGCTCGGCCATCGCTGTCGCACGGGATGCTCGGCTCGACGTCGACAGCCTCGAGGGCGGCGTCGATCAGCCGCAGCGACCGTTCCATCGCCACCGGCTCGAGGCGGCCGACGCCGTCGCCGTGCGGGTTGTCGAAGAAGACGAGCAGGAGCAGGAGCAGCGTGACGACCACCGTCACGCTGCCCATGAGCATCGCCTGCGTCCGGGCACGCTCGGCCCGGTCGGCGAAGAACAGCATGTAGCCGAAGATGACCGCGGCGACGACGAACAGCGCGAGCCAGATCGGGAGCGGCACGACCCCCTCGACGCCGTGCACCCGGTCGATCCGCGCCTGCTCCCGGTCCGCCGTCTGGTCCATCCACCGGTCGTACGCGGAGTCCTGCGCGTCGGTCGTCGGCTGGACCGTGCGCATCGTGCGGAACATCTCAGCACCCCAGGGGTTCAACGCGTCACCGAGGGTCCCCTCGTCCATCGCCGGCCACTCCGTCCCGACGACCGAGCGTGCGTAGCAGACCAGCATCCCCGTCAGCTCCCCCGCCGTGTCCGGCTCGAAGAACTGGGCGGTCTCCACCTGCCTCACGACCAGCAGCGCCTCGGTCTCCGCACCGGAGCGCGCACCGTCGTACGACTCGAAGGCGAGGAAGATGATGAAGCCCAGGATCACCGCGAACCCGGTCGCGAGGACGCCGAAGACGCCTGACGCGCGGTCGCCGTCGGAGAAGTAGCTGCCCTCGGGAGCATGCTTGCGGACCACGAGCATCGCGGTGACCGTCAGCGCCGTCACCACCACCACGACGACCACGCCGATGACCACGTTCACGCGGGATCCCCCTTCCTCGCAGCCCTTACATCTTCCGTTGCCAGGCGGCACGCGGCATCACCCCGGCGGGATGAGGTGCGGGCTAGCCTGGAGGCGGAGGTGGTTCCGTGACCGACCGTGACCGCACCCGTGACGGTGCTCGTGACCGTGCCCGCCGCCCTGGGGACGGCAGGGTCGACCCGGAGACGGTCGCTGTGCAGCAGGCGTCGTACGTCGACCAGCAGATCCGCGCCGCGATGGCCCGGGGCGAGTTCGACGACCTGCCGCTGCACGGCAAGCCGATCCCGGGGCTCGGCGACGCGCACGACCCCGACTGGTGGGTCAAGCGGCTGATCGACCGGGAGCACATCACCGGGGTGCTGCCGGAGGCGCTGCAGCTGCGCAAGGACGACGCCGCGCTCGACGCGACGCTGGACCGTCTCGGCGCCGAGACGGCGGTGCGGGAGGCGGTCGAGGCCTTCAACAGGCGCGTCGTCGAGGCGAGACGCCAGCTCCGCGGCGGGCCGCCGGTCATCACGCCGCCCCGGGACGTGGACGCCGAGGTCCGGCGCTGGTCCGAGCGCCGACGCGCACGCAGGAGTGCCTGAGAGGACGCTCAGGGGGTCTCGCTAGGCTCTACGCGTGAGTGACATCGGAGGGATCGCGGGCTTCGCAGCCGACCTGATGGACTGGCTCGGAGCCCCCGGCGCCGGCCTTGCCGTGGCGCTCGAGAACATCTTCCCGCCGATCCCGAGCGAGGTGATCCTCCCGCTCGCCGGCTTCACCGCCAGCGTCGGCGACATGAACCTCGCGGCGGCCCTCGTGTGCACGACGCTGGGCTCGATCGTCGGGGCGCTCGCGCTCTACTGGATCGGGCAGTGGTTCGGTCGCGACCGCCTGTACGCGGTGGTCGCCCGCATGCCCCTCGTGAAGGTCACCGACGTCGAGAAGACGGAGGCGTGGTTCGCCAAGCACGGCACGAAGGCGGTGTTCTTCGGGCGCTTCGTGCCGATCTTCCGCAGCCTGATCTCGATCCCGGCGGGGCTGGAGCGGATGCCGCTGCGGCTCTTCCTGACCCTCACCGCGCTCGGCAGCGCGATCTGGAACACGCTGTTCATCATGCTCGGCTACGGGCTCGGGTCCCGGTGGGAGACAGTCAGCGACGTGGTCGGGACCTACTCCAAGGTCGTGCTCGTGCTGGTCCTGCTCGCGGCCGTGGTCTTCGTGGTCGTCCGCATCGCCCAGGTGCGGCGCCGTCGCCAGGCGGGACTGCCCGAGGAGCCGTGACCGGCCCCCGGTCCCCCGGGGTCAGCTCGTCGACGCGATGTGCTCGATGAGCGCGGTCGTCGAGACCGACGGCGTCCGCGGGAAGTAGACGACCTCGCACAGCGACGAGAACTCGTCGAAGCGTCCCTTCCAGTCGTCGCCCATCGCGAGGACGTCAGCCTCGAACTTGCGGATGTAGTCGCCCTTGAGCTCGAGGCTCTCCTCGACGAACACCTCGTCGACGACCCGGAGGGCGGACACGATCTCGATGCGCTCGTCCTGCGAGAAGACGGGTGCCCTGCCCTTCTTGCGGATGTTGAGCGCGTCCGCGGAGACCCCCACCACCAGGCGGTCCCCGAGGGCCGCGGCGCGCTCGAGGATGCGGACGTGCCCGACGTGGAACACGTCGAACGTTCCGAAGGTGATCACGGTGCGTTCACTCACGCGACGAGGTTACCGTCCGGTCACACGGTTCCGTGAACGGGTACGCAGGACCCACCACAAGCCCACGATCGGGAGCACGAGGGGGACGTAGCCGTAGCCCGCGCCGAAGTCCGACCACACGGTCGCGTCCGGGAACAGCTCCGGGTCGAGCACCGTCAGCGTGCCGACCACCAGCACGCCCACGAGCTCGACCGCGATCGCCGCCGTCGCCACCTTGGACGACGTCTCGCCCTTCCGGGCCAGAGCGACGGTCGCGACGATGTAGACGACGGCGGCGAAGGCCGAGAGAAGGTACGCCAGCGGCGCCTCGTCGAAGTGGAGGGCGAGCTGCACGACCGAGCGCGCCGTCGCGGAGAGCGCGAAGACGGCGTAGACGGCCACGAGGACGCGTCCGAACCCCGAGCCGGTGGCGGCGCGAGGCTCCTCCTGCGAGGACGCGGAGTCGGGTCGATCAGGCATGGCCGCTCCAGAGCTGGACGAGACGGGCGACGAGGACGGCCACCGTGAGCATCCCCACGACCACGACGCCGGTCCCCCACCGGCTCTTCTCCGCGACGCCCCAGATGATGGCCGCGGGCGGGACGAGCACGCAGGTGACCAGGTAGCCGACGAACGTGACGCCCTCGATGTCACGCGTGGTGGCGGCCAGCGCGACGCAGCCCGCCACGAGCTGGACCACGAGGACGACCTCGAGCGCAGCGGCGAGGTAGAACAGCGGGTTGTCGACCGGCCGGTTGCGCACCAGGAGGTACGCGGCGTAGGCGGCGACACCGACCGCTGCGAGCGCGACGAACCACGCGAACCAGGTGGACACGGCGCGCGCTCAGCCCTGCGACGGCCGGAAGGCCGGGAGGCCGGTCAGCGCCTGGCCGATGATCAGCGTGTGCATCTCGGAGGTGCCCTCGTAGGTGAGCACCGACTCGAGGTTGTTCATGTGGCGGATCACGGGGTACTCCAGCGAGATGCCGTTGGCGCCCAGCACCGTGCGGGCCGTCCGGCAGATCTCCAGCGCCTCGCGCACGTTGTTGAGCTTGCCGAAGCTCACCTGCTCCGGGCGCAGTCCCACCCGGTCCTTGCGACGGCCGAGGTGCAGCGCCAGCAGGATGCCCTTGTTGAGCTCGAGCGCCATGTCGGCGAGCTTCGCCTGGGTCAGCTGGAAGGCCGCGATCGGCGCGCCGAACTGTGTCCGGGTCCCCGCGTAGGCGCGGGCGGCCTCGTACGACGAGCGCGCGGCACCCATCGCGCCCCAGACGATGCCGTAGCGGGCCTCGCTCAGGCACGACAGCGGCCCCTTGAGACCGGTGACCTCGGGCAGGACGGCGTCGGCCGGCAGGCGTACGCCGTCGAGGACCAGCTCGGCCGTGACCGACGCCCGCAGCGACATCTTGTGCTTGATGGCGGTGCCGGTGAATCCGGCCGTGTCGGTCGGGACCACGAACCCCCGGACCCCGTCGGTGGTCTGGGCCCAGACCACCGCGACGTCGGCGATCGAGCCGTTGGTGATCCACATCTTGGTGCCGTCGAGGACCCAGTCGCCGCCGGGCTCCTGACGTGCCTGCGTCCGCATGCCCGCCGGGTCCGACCCGGCGTCGGGCTCGGTCAGCCCGAAGCAGCCGATCGCCTCGCCGGAGGCCATCCGCGGCAGCCACTCCTGCTTCTGCGCCTCGCTGCCGAACGCCCAGATCGCGAACATCGCCAGCGAGCCCTGCACGGACACCATCGACCGGATCCCGGAGTCGGACGCCTCCAGCTCGAGGCAGGCCACCCCGTACGCGGTCGCGCTGGTGCCGGCGCACCCGTAGCCCTCGAGGTGCATGCCGAGCAGCCCGAGCTTGCCGAAGGACCGCATCAGGTCGCGCGCCGGGACCTCGCCGGTCTCGAACCACTCCGCGACGTGCGGCTCGACCTCGGCGTCGAGCATCGCCCTGACGCTGTCGCGGATCGCGATCTCCTCGGGCTCGAGCAGGTCGTCGATGCCGAGCGGGTCGGTCGGGTCGAGGGCGGGTGCCCGGCGGGTCGTCATGCCTCGATGCTAGACCCGGCGTTCCACGCTCCCGGAATAGGCTGGAGACATGACCGCACCCACCGCGCGTCGTCGCGTCGTCGAATGGGTCGATGGCGTCTCTCGCGCGCACGAGGACCGGCTCATCGCCGAGGAGCCCCTGGAGATCAGGATCTCCGCTCCTGGGGCGAGTGCCCGGCGCCTCGGGGTGACGATGCGGACGCCGGGGCACGACTTCGAGCTGGCGGCGGGCCTCGTGCTGTCGGAGGGCGTGGTCGCGGGCCACGAGGCGATCTCCGGCATCGCGTACTGCACCGACGCGGACCTCACCGAGGAGCAGCGGTTCAACGTCGTCACCGTCGCGCTGGCCTCGGAGCCGGCACGGACCTGGCAGGAGCGTTCGCTCCGCGCGACGTCGGCGTGCGGGGTCTGCGGGACCGACTCGCTGGACGAGGTCGACGACCTGGTGTCGCAGCTGCCGGAGCGGGCGCCGGCCGGCGACGCCTGGGAGCCGGCGGCGCTCGCCGCGCTCCCGACCCTGCTGCGCCGCCACCAGCGCCACTTCGACCGCACCGGGGGCGCGCACGCCGCCGGCCTGTTCGGACGCGACGGCACCGTCGTCGTGGTCCGTGAGGACGTCGGCCGTCACAACGCGGTCGACAAGGCGGTCGGTCACGCCCTGCTCCACGACGTCCGTACCGACGGCCTGGCCCTCTGCACCAGCGGCCGCATCGGGTTCGAGATCGTCCAGAAGGCAGCCGTCGCCGGGGTCTCCGCCGTAGTCGGGGTCGGCGCGCCCACGACGCTCGCCGCCCGGCTGTGCGACCGCGCGTCCGTCACGCTGGCCGGCTTCGCGCGGGACGGACGCGTGGTCGTGTACGCCGACCCGACCCAGGCGTCCTAGACTTCCCCCTCGTGCACACCGATCCCACCAAGCCGCACGTGGTCATCGCCCCGGCGATGGGCGTCCACTCGCGGTACTACCGTGAGCTCGCCGACGCGCTCACCGCCGTCGGCTGGAGCTCCTGCACCCTCGCTGCCCGCGGGATCGACCGCGACACCGAGCCGCCGTCGCGCGACAACGACTGGGCGTACGCCGACCTCGCGGACGCGCTCGCCGAGCACGTCGCGCACATCCGCGACCAGCACCCGGGCATCCCCGTCGTGCTCCTCGGGCACAGCCTGGGCGGCCAGGTGGCGCTCGGGCACCTGCTCAGCGGCGGGGAGGCCGACGGCCTCGTGCTCGCCGGAGCCTCCGAGCCGTACTACCGCCGCTACGGCAGCCGCGCGTGGGGAATCTGGAGCCTCGCCGCCGCCGTCCCGCCGGTCACCGCGGTCTACGGCTACTGGCCCTCGTGGGGCTTTGGCGGTCCCCAGCCCAAGACCCTGATGCGCGAGTGGTCCCGGCTGGTGCGCCGGCGTCGATTCCCCTACCCCGTCGGCCGGCTCCCCCACGACGCGCTCGACCTGCCGACCTTCGTCCTCCAGGTCGAGGGCGACACCTTGTCGGTGCCGCGCGCCGCACGCGCCCTGGTCCGTGCCGTCCGCGAGGAGTCCGTGACGTGGTGGGACTACCGCCGCGCCGACGCGCCCGACGGCGCCCGGATCGACCACCTCGCGTGGGCCAAGGCACCCGCTCCCGCCGTCGCAGCCCTGCAGGACTGGTGGTCGCGCCACCGGAGCACGATCACCGCGTCCTGAGGCTCAGACCGGACGCGTGCCCAGGCCCGCAGCCACCTCCGCGAACGCCCTGATCTCCGTCGACTCGCGTTCGGTCGACCACGCGAGCACCCACTCCGTCAGCGGAGCGTCGTCGATCGGCACGAACGTGACGCCGGGGTGGGTGTAGTAGCGGAGCACGTGGGCGTTCAGCGTCGAGACCGCGTCGCCCGCCGCGACGACGGTCAGGATCTCGTGGAAGGTCCGCGCCGCGACGGCGGCCCTCAGGACGGGTCGCCCGGACGGCGTCGTGCGGGGCAGCATCGCCTGCTCCCAGTAGCCCGTCATCGTCGGGCCGAGGTCGGGCACGCGGAGGTCGCCGAGGACCTCCAGCGAGACCTCCGTGGCCTGCGCGAGCGGGTGGTCCGAGGCGATCGCGAGCACCCGACCCTCGGTGAGCACCCGCGGCCCGACCCGGATGTCGGGCTCGCGCAGCGGCAACCACATCACCTGGAGGTCCGCCTCGCCGCGGCGCAGCGCTCCGAACGGGTCGCTGAAGTGGAACTCCCGGTGCGCGACCGTGCACTGCGGGTGCTGCTCCTCGAACGCCGCGACCACCGGCTGCATCTCGTGGCCGATCGCTCCCATCGTCGCGATCCGCAGCTCGCCCGAGGCCTCGGCGCCGGCCCGGCTGGCCGTCGCGATCCCGGCGCGGATCAGCTCGTACCCCTGCCGCAGGTCGTCACGGAGCCGCTCCCCGACCGGCGTGAGGGCGACCTGCCGGCTGGTCCGCACGAAGAGCGCGGTCCCCATCCGGCGCTCCTGCTTGCCGATCGCCTGGCTCACCCGCGCCTGCGAGACGCCGAGCCGCTCGGCCGTACGCCCGAAGTGGAGCTCGTCGGCCAACGTCAGGAAGATCTCGATGTCCCTGAGCTCCACCCCGTCGATCCTCCGCTCTCATCACCCGTGGGTTATGGATTGTCTCAGCGTTCGCCGTTGGTCCCGACACCGCCCCGCACGAGCCTGGAGGCATGCGACGACTCACCTACTTCATCGCCCTGTCGATCGACGGCTTCATCGCCGGACCGGACGACGAGGTCGACTTCTACCCGGCGTCCGACGCCTACACGGCCTGGATGCTCGAGGAGTATCCCGACGTCCTGCCCGTCCACGGGCGCGCCCAGCTCGGGCTGTCGGACGCCCCGAACCGCCACTTCGACACCGTCCTGATGGGACGCCGGTCGTACGAGCCCGGGCTCGCCGCCGGGCTCACCAGCCCGTTCCCCCACCTGCGCCAGTACGTGGTGTCGACGACCCAGGAGGACCTCGACCCCGCGGTGACGATCGTCCGTGACGACCCGGTCTCGCTCGTCCGCCGCCTCAAGTCCGAGGACTCCCCGCTGGACGTCTACCTCTGCGGGGGCGGGCGGCTCGCCGCGACGCTGCTGCCCGAGATCGACCGGATGGTCGTCAAGCGCTACCCGGTGGTCGCCGGGGCGGGGATCCAGGCGTTCGGCGGTGCACCCTTCGCCCCGACCGCGTTCGACCTGACGGACCTCAAGACGTTCCCGGGTGGCAACGCCGTCCTGGTCTACGACCGTGTCTGAGCGCTTCCGAGGCAGCACGCCGCAGCCGATCGGCGGAGCGACGACGACCCGGTCGGCGGATGTGCCGGCGCCGCGCCCCGCGATGGGATGGACCGTATGACGACAACACCAGCGCCCGCGATCGACGTCCGCGGGCTGCGCAAGACGTACGGTCCGGTGGTGGCCGTCGACCACGTCGACCTTGCCGTTGCCGAGGGGGAGATCTTCGGCGTGCTCGGCCCCAACGGCTCGGGCAAGAGCACCACCGTCGAGTGCATCGCCGGGATGCGGCGCCCCGACGCGGGGACCGTCCGCATCCTCGGGCTCGACCCCGTCGCCGACCACGACGCGGTGAAGCGCTCGGTCGGCGTCCAGCTCCAGAGCGCGGGCCTCCAGCCCAAGCTGCGGGTCCGCGAGGCGCTCGACCTCTTCGCGTCGTTCTACGACGACCCGCGCGAGCCGCTCGAGCTGGCGACGCGGCTCGGCCTCGGCGACCGCCTGGACCACCCGTGGCGCAAGCTGTCCGGCGGGCAGCAGCAACGGCTCGCGATCGCGCTGGCGCTCGTGGGACGACCCCGCGTCGCGCTGCTCGACGAGCTGAGCACCGGGCTCGACCCGCGCTCGCGCCGGGACGTGTGGGACCTGGTCGAGGAGGTCCGCGCCGACGGGACGACGATCCTGCTGGTCACGCACCTCATGGAGGAGGCTCAGCACCTGTGCGACCGGATCGCGCTGGTGGAGCGGGGCCGGATCCTCGTCGTCGACACTCCCGAGGGGCTGATCGGGCGCACGGCAGCGCCGCTGGTGATGTCGTTCGTGCCCGACCGCGCGCTCGACACCGGAGGGCTCGTCGCCCTCGCGGGGGTGTCCGACGTGATGGAGCGCAGCGGACGCCTCCAGGTCGCGTGCGACGACGCGGCGGTGCTCCGCGTCCTCGACTGGCTGCACGACCAGCACGTCCGGCCCGAGCACCTGCGGGTCACCGAGTCGTCGCTCGACGAGGCCTACCTCGACCTCGTCGCCGGCGACGAGACCACCACCGACGCGCCCGAGAAGGAGTCGATCCGATGAGCACCGCCACCTCCCCGGCCGCCGCGATGCTGCGCACCGAGGGCCGTCTCATGCTCCGTGAGCCCGGATCCATGTTCTGGATCGTCGCCTTCCCGACGATCCTCCTCTGCGTCCTGGGGGCCATCCCGTCCTTCCGTGAGGCCAGCGACGACCTGGGCGGCATCCGCGTCATCGACCTCTACGTCCCGATCGTCGTCCTGCTGTCGGCGATCATGGCGTCGCTGCAGTCCATGCCCGCGGTCATCTCGGCGTACCGCGAGAACCAGGTGCTGCGGCGCTACGCGACGACGCCGGCGAGGCCGACGCAGATCCTCATGGCGCAGTGGGTGATCCACGGCGCGGGGATCCTCGCGGGGTCGATCCTCGCCGTCACGGTCGGGCGGCTCGTCTACGACGTGTCGCTGCCGGGATCTCCGCTCACCTACCTGGGGATCTTCGTCCTGGCGGTCCTGGCGAACCTCTCGACCGGCGGGCTGATCGCCGGCCTCGCCCCGTCGACCAAGGCATCGGCGGCGATCGGCACGGTGGTGTTCTTCCCGACGATGTTCACCGCCGGCGTGTGGCTCCCGGTCACGGTGCTCCCCGGGCTCCTCGGCGACATCGTCGCGCTCACCCCGAACGGAGCCGCGGCGCTCGCCCTCGACGAGGCCGCCGCCGGGCGCAGCCCGGACCTGCTCCACGTCCTCGTGCTGCTGGCCTGGACCGTCGGGCTCGGCGCCCTGGCTGCGCGATACTTCCGGTGGGAGTGACCCGCGGGGGGCGGGAGCGGACGAGGCGGAGGCGATGAGCGAGCTGGCGGCACGGATCGAGCAGCGCTGGGCGGTGCTGCAGCGCCGCGGGCCGTACGGGATCCTCGCCGTCGCCACCCTCCTCGCGGTGCTGACGGCCGAGCCGCTGGGGTTCGTCGCCCAGCTGCCGTACGTCGTCGCGCTGGCGGTGCTCGTCGCGGTCGGCCACTGGTGGTGTGTCGACCGGCGGTGGGACGGCGGGCGGCTCGACGACAAGCTGGGGCAGACGTACGTGGTGCTCCGGACGCTCGCCGCGTTCGTGATGTCGTGGCTCAACCCGTTCTGCGCGGTCTTCGGGTTCGTCGCGTACTTCGACGCGTCTCTCTACGCGAAGGGCCGCTGGGTGCCGGTCGTCCTCGGCGTCACGGCGGTCACCATGGCCGGCTCCCAGTCCGGAGGTTTCCCGCCGTCGGGGACGACGCAGACGCTGGTGTTCCTCGGACTCCTGGCGCTGAACTTCGGCCTCGTGCTCGTCTTCACCGCGATCGCCGGCCAGGAGTCCGCCCTGGCTGACGAGCGGGTCGCCACCATCGCCGAGCTGGAGCGCACGAACGCCCGGCTCGAGGAGGCGATGGAGGAGAACGCCGCGCTCCAGGAGGCGCTGGTGAGGCGGGCCCGCGAGGCCGGGATCCACGAGGAGCGCGAGCGGCTCGCCGCCGAGATCCACGACACGATCGCGCAGGGGCTCGCCGGGATCGTGACCCAGCTGCAGGCGGCCGACGAGGCGTACGACGACGCGGCGGCGTCCGACCACCGCAAGCGCGCCGCCGAGCTGGCCCGCGCCTCCCTCGACGAGGCACGGCGTTCCGTGCAGGCGCTCGGACCGGCTGCGCTCGACACCCTCGACCTGGTCGACGCCGTCCGCAGCCGGGCGCAGGAGTGGACCGCCGAGGCCGGGGTCGCGTCCCACGTCGTCGTCACCGGCGAGCCCGAGCCTCTCCCGCCCGACGTCGAGGCGGTGGTGCTTCGCGTCGTCCAGGAGTCGCTCACCAACGTGACGCGCCACGCGGGCGCGTCGCGGGTCGGCATCACGCTCTCGTACACCGACGACGAGGTCGTGCTCGACGTCCGCGACGACGGACGTGGGTTCGACCCGGCGGGTCCGAACGGGACCAGCGACGGTGGCGGCTTCGGTATCGCGGGGATGCGTCGCCGCGCCGACCGGGCCGGTGGCGTGCTGGTGGTCGAGTCGGAGCCCGGGGGCGGGACGGCGGTCTCGCTCCGCGTACCGTCGGGGTGCCATGACTGAGCCCGCCCTGCGCCTGCTGCTGGTCGACGACCACCCAGTGGTCCGCGACGGCCTGCGCGGCATGCTCGAGGGTTCGTCGGAGTTCGCGGTCGTCGGCGAGGCGTCCGACGGCCCGGCCGGCGTGCGGCTCGCCGTCTCGCTGCAGCCGGACGTCGTCCTCATGGACCTGCGGATGCCCGGCGGCGGTGGCGTGGACGCGATCGCCGCACTGCAGGAGCGCGGGTTCCCGGGTCGGGTCCTCGTCCTCACCACGTACGACACCGACCGCGACATCATGGCGGCGCTCGACGCCGGGGCGACCGGCTACCTCCTCAAGGACGCGCGGCGCGACGACCTCTTCGCCGCGATCCGCGCCGCCGGGCGCGGGGAGTCGGTCCTGTCGCCCGCGGTGGCGACGCGCGTGGTGTCTCGGGTCCGGGCGCGCTCGCAGGAGCTGAGCGGCCGCGAGGAGGAGGTGCTCGCGCTCGTCGCGCGGGGCCGCTCGAACCGTGAGATCGCGAAGCTGCTCTTCGTGAGCGAGGCGACGGTCAAGACGCACCTCGGGCACGTCTACGAGAAGCTCGGCGTGAAGGACCGTGCCGCAGCCGTCGCCACCGCGTACGAGCGGGGGCTCCTCGGCGGGCGCTGAGCGTCAGGCGCCGCCCGGGATCGGGACGGTGGGGTCGTACGGGACCCGCGTGTAGCAGAACGTGCCGACGTCGAGGTGGCTCACCGACCCGTCCTCGCGGCGGACGACCCGCAGCGTCTCGCCGAGCTGGTAGCCGCTCAGCCCGGTCCAGGTGTCGGGGCCGGCCGGCGCGAAGGTGTACGCGCGGCCGCCCTCGGAAGCGAGCGCCAGCACGCTGCCGTCGTACGACATCGTGGCCGGCTGGTGCCCCCAGTGCCAGGTGCCGAGGAGCTCGCGCACCGCGTCCGGCACCTCGCGGGTCGGCGTCCACTCCGGCGCGATCACCGGCTCGTGCGCCAGCACGGTCTCGATCATCGTGCGCGGGAGCCCGCCGACGTCGAGCCCGTACGCGGTGTTCGCGAGCACCACCGCTCCGACGCCGGAGTCACGGTCGACGTACGCGCCGGCGAGGAAGCCGGGCATGGAGCCGCCGTGACCGACGAGGACCCGCTCCCCCGCGACGGAGAGCCGGAGCCCCAGCCCGTACGCGCCCGCGCCCTTCTCGTCCGGGTCGCCCGACTGCGGTGTCGTCATCGCGGTCAGCGACGCGGGGCTGAGGAGCGTCGGACACGCCAGCTCCGCGAGCCACCGGCACAGGTCGCTCGGGGTGCTCCACAGCTGTCCGGCCGGGGCCATCGCGACCGAGTCCTGGTGCGGCTCGGCGACGAGGGCGCCGGTCAGCGCCTCGACCGCGAAGCCGTCGGCGTGCGGGGCGGTCGCCGCGTACGAGGTGCGCGACATCCCGAGCGGCTTCAGGATCCGATCGGTGAGGACCTCGCGCCAGGGCGCGCCCCGGAGCACCTCGACGACGCGGCCGAGGATGCCGTACGACAGGTTCGAGTAGTGGTACCGCTCGCCCGCCCCGAGGACCCGCGTCGCGTCGGCGTTGGCGGCGACGAGGTCGGCGTACGGGCCGCCGGGGCTGCGCTCCCACCACGGCCCCGCAGGCTCGGCCGGAAGCCCGCCCGCGTGCGAGAGCAGGCCGCGGACCGTCGCGTCGGCGAACGGGCCCTCCGGGACGTACGTGCCGACCGTGTCAGCGAGGTCGAGCGCACCCTCCTCCCGCAGCTGCAGCACCAGCGCGGCCGTGAGGGTCTTGGTGATGGACCCGATGCGGTACTGCGTGTCAGCCGTCGCCCGTGCCGTCCCGCCGGCGTGGACGGCGGTGCCGCGCGCGCCGGACCACGCCACCTCCCCGTCACGGACCACCGCGGCGCTCAGCGACGGGACGCGGCTCCCTGCCTGCGCCGCGGCCACCGCGGCCTCGAGGTGGACGGCGGTCGAGGGAAGGACGGGGTGCGCGTCGGGCTGCGAGGTCACTCCGCGAATGCTTCCGGAGGCGGGCAGGCGCACGCAAGGTTGCGATCGCCGTACGCCTGGTCGATCCGCGCCACCGCCGGCCAGTACTTGTCGACGTGGCTGCCGGTGGGGAACGCGCCGAGGTCACGGTCGTACGGGCGGTCCCACTCCCCTGCCAGCGCCTTGAGCGTGTGCGGGGCGCGGCGCAGCGGGCTCTCCTCCACCGCGACGTCGCCGCGCTCGACCGCGTCGGCCTCGGCACGGATCGCGATCATCGCGTCGCAGAAGCGGTCGATCTCGGTCAGCGACTCCGACTCCGTCGGCTCGACCATCAGCGTCCCGGCGACCGGGAAGCTCATCGTCGGCGCGTGGAAGCCGTAGTCGATCAGCCGCTTCGCGACGTCGTCGACGCTGACGCCACTCGCCTTCGTCAGCGGGCGGACGTCGATGATGCACTCGTGCGCGACCAGACCGTGGTCGCCCGCGTAGAGCACCGGGAAGTGCTCGCGCAGCCGGTGCGCGACGTAGTTCGCGTTCAGCACCGCCACCGAGGTCGCGTCGGTCAGGCCCTGCGCGCCCATCAGCGCGACGTACGCCCACGAGATCTGCAGGATGCCGGCGGAGCCGTACGGGGCGGAGCTGATCGCGCCGATGCCCTCCCGGTCCTCCGCCAGCGGCGCCATCGGGTGGCTCGGCAGGAACGGCTTGAGGTGCTCCGCGACCGCCACGGGACCGACGCCGGGGCCGCCGCCGCCGTGCGGGATGCAGAACGTCTTGTGCAGGTTGAGGTGGCTGACGTCCCCGCCGAACTCGCCGGGCTTCGCGTGCCCGAGAAGCGCGTTCAGGTTGGCCCCGTCGACGTACACCTGCCCGCCGGCACCGTGGACCACGTCGCAGAGCTCGGTGATCCCGTGCTCGTACACGCCGTGCGTCGACGGGTAGGTGACCATGATCGCCGCGAGGTCGTCGGCGTGCTCCGCGCACTTGGCGCGCAGGTCGTCGAGGTCCACCTCGCCGTCGTCGGCGGCCTTGACGACCACGACGCGCATGCCGGCCATCACGGCCGAGGCGGCGTTCGTGCCGTGGGCCGAGGACGGGATCAGGCAGATGTCACGGGCCTCGTCGCCACGGCTGCGGTGGTAGCCGCGGATCGCGAGCAGGCCGGCCAGCTCCCCCTGGGACCCGGCGTTGGGCTGGACGGACACGGCGGCGTACCCGGTGACCTCCGCGAGCCAGGACTCGAGCTGCTTCACCAGCCGCAGGGTTCCCTGGGCGTCCTCGCCCGGCACGAACGGGTGCAGGTCGGCGAACTCCGGCCAGCTCACCGGCTCCATCTCGGTCGTCGCGTTGAGCTTCATCGTGCAGGAGCCGAGCGGGATCATCCCGCGGTCGAGCGCGTAGTCGCGGTCGCCGAGGCGCGCGATGTAGCGCAGCATCTCGGTCTCGGAGTGGTGCGTGTTGAAGACCTCGTGGGTGAGGACGTCGTCGTCACGCCGCGGAGCGCCGCGCAGGGCGTCGGGGGCGGCGAGGTCGATCGCCGGGAGATCGGCGCCGGTGATGCCGAACGCCTCCCAGACGGCCTCCAGGTGCGCCGGCGTGGTGACCTCGGAGGTGCTGATCCCGACGTGGTCCTCGTCGACCGGGCGCAGGTGGACGCCGAGGCGGCGGGCAGCGCTGACGACGTCGCCGGCGCGCCCGGGCACGCGCGCGAGGACGGTGTCGAAGAAGGTGTCGTGGACGACCTCGACGTCGTGCCGGCGCAGTCCCTCGGCGAGGACGGCCGCGCTGCGGTGGACCCGGTACGCGATCTGGCGGAGCCCCTCCGGGCCGTGGTAGACGGCGTACATCGACGCGACCACGGCCAGGAGCACCTGCGCCGTACAGATGTTGGACGTCGCACGGTCACGGCGGATGTGCTGCTCGCGGGTCTGGAGGGCGAGCCGGTACGCCGGGCGTCCCTCGGCGTCGACGGACACGCCGACCAGACGCCCGGGGAGGTGACGCTCCAGCCCGTCCTTGACGGCGATGAAGCCCGCGTGCGGACCGCCGTAGAACATCGGGACGCCGAAGCGCTGGCTGGAACCGACCACGACGTCGGCCCCGAGCGACCCCGGAGAGGCGAGGAGCGTGAGCGCGAGCGGGTCGCTCGTGACGACGGCCAGCCCGCCGCGCTCGTGCACGGCCGCGATCACGTCGGCCGGGTCGGCGATCGCCCCGTCCTGGCGGGGGTAGGCGATCAGGGCACCGCAGAGGTCGCCGTCGGGCAACCCCTCCGCGAGGTCGGCCTCGACCAGCGGGATGCCCATGGCCTCGGCGCGGGTCCGCACGACCGCGAGGGTCTGCGGGAGGCAGCCGGTGTCGACGACGAACGGCTTGTCGGCGTTGGCGCGGACGGCCCGGCGCGTCAGCGTCATCGCCTCGGCCGCCGCCGTCCCCTCGTCGAGCAGCGACGCGTTGGCGGTCGGCAGGCCGGCGAGGTCGGCGACCATCGTCTGGAAGTTGATCAGCGCCTCGAGCCGGCCCTGGGAGATCTCGGGCTGGTACGGCGTGTAGGCGGTGTACCAGCGCGGGTCCTCGAGCACGTTGCGCCGGACGACCGGGGGCGTCACGGTCGGGTGGTAGCCGAGCCCGATCATCGCCACGCCGGGGTTGTTCTGGGCGGCGAGGTCGCGCAGCGCCGCGGTCACCTGCGGCTCCGACAGCGCGGGGAGCAGCGACAGCGTCTCGCCGAGACGGATGCCCTTCGGGACGGCGGCCGCCATCAGGTCGTCCAGATTGCCGTAGCCGAGCGCCTCCAGCATCTGCGTCTGCTCGGCCGCGTCGGGGCCGATGTGGCGCGCAGCGAACGGCGCGGCTCCCGCCAGCTCGGACAGCGTGGGCCGTGACGACGAAGAGGGTGACGTGGACGTGTCGCTCATGCGCGATCTCCCGCAGGCTCGGGTGGGTCGGTCAACCCTCCCCCTCTGTCACGCGGCTGTGCGCTTCAGAGTGCCTGGGTCACGCGGTCCTGGTGCCTGAGAGGTTCCGGGGAGGAATTGCCCCTTCGGCGCCGCGACGCTGCGCGGGCTCTCCCGCGTGACGTGTTCGGCCGTACGCGGTCAGGCTACCAGCCGCTCGCCGCCTCCCCGTTGTGAAGGGTTCGCGCGGGTATGGCGACCCAAAGACCGACCGCAACCCTTCAAAACGGGGACGAGCGCTGAGCTGGTGCCGGGTCAGCCGACGCGCCGGTTGCGGCGACGCGCAGCCAGCTCGTCGGCCGGGTCCTCGGCGGACGACTCGGCGCGCTCGCTCGGGAGGTCGGACAGCGTGCCCTCGATCTCGCGCCAGACGCCGCCGATGGCGATGCCGAACACGCCCTGGCCGCCCTGGAGGAGGTCGATGACCTCGTCGGCGGAGCGGCACTCGTAGACCGACACGCCGTCGCTCATCAGGGTCACCGTCGTCAGGTCGTCGGTGCCGCGCTCGCGGAGGTGCTGGATCGCCGTCCGGATCTGCTGGAGCGAGATCCCGGCATCGAGGAGGCGCTTGATGATCTTGAGCAGGAGAACGTCCCGGAACGAGTAGAGCCGCTGGCTGCCCGAGCCGCTCGCGTCACGGATCGACGGCTCCACGAGCCCCGTGCGGGCCCAGTAGTCCAGCTGTCGGTAGGTGATCCCGGCGGCCTTGCACGCGGTCGGCCCGCGGAAGCCGGTGTCCTCGGGGACGGTGGCCACGTCGTCGTCGAAGAGCAGGCCCTGATCACCGGCGGCCTCACGCGCCGCGTCGACACCCTCGTCATGCCGGGTCGTCGAGTTCTGCTTGCCGCCCACCGGAGCCTCCGTCTCGCACCGTCATCTGCCCGTTCAAGGTAGGGCCGCTCCCCCGGGTGGTCAACGACATCCGTCGCGACGCGCCGGGGCGACCCTCAACCTCAGGTCCAGGATGAGTCCTGGCTCACGAACCTCCCTGCTCGAAGTCCTCGGGAGTGATCTCGTCGAGGAACTCGCGGAACTTCTCGACCTCTTCCTCCTCCTCGTCGGGCACCCCCACCGACGACTCGGTCAGCACGTCCTCGTCGCAGTAGATCGGCGTCCCCGTCCGGAGCGCGAGCGCGATCGAGTCCGACGGCCGCGCCTCGACCTCCGCCCCGGAGGCGAAGACGAGCACGGCGTAGAAGACGTGGTCCTTGACCTCCGTGATGCGGACCTCGGTCAGCTCGTCGCCGAGCGCCTCGATCACGTCCTTCAGGAGGTCGTGCGTGAGGGGCCGTGGCGGCACCACTCCCTGCTGGGCGAAGGCGATCGCCGTCGCCTCGACCGCACCGATCCAGATCGGTAGGTAGCGCGGCCCCGAGACCTCACGGAGCAGCACCAGAGGGTTGTTGGTGGGCATCTCCACCCGAACGCCGACCACATCGAGCTCCCGCACGACTTCAGACTACCCCCGGCGACGCAGTCCGTTCTTGACGAGCATCGTGTGGAGGACCACCGAGAGGGCGGCGACGTTGCGTGCGGTCTCGTCCGCGCGTGCCGCCGAGCCGGGATCACGACGACGCCGCAGCGGCTCGACGATCTGCTCCACCATCCCCACCTCGCGGTCGGCGGCGGAGCGGAAGGACCGCAGGTGACGAGGCTCGAGCCCGAAGGCGGCCAGGTCGCCGAGCGTCTTGACGATGACGACGTCGGCCTCGGTGAAGTAGCCCGACGAGGGCGACACCAGGCCGTACTGCTCGGCCGCGTCGAGGAGCTCCTCGGCGATGCCGGTCGCCTGCAGCAGCTCGGCGCGCCGGAACCGGATGTCCTTGGGGCTGCTCGCGAACGTGTCGGGGCCCGGGAGCCCGTCGGACGACATGATCACCCGGGGCACCTGGAGCGTGCCCTCGTCGTCGGGTGCGACGACACCGCGGTCGAGGTCGTCGAGCTTCTGCCGGATGACCTTCAGCGGCCAGTACGTGTCGCGCTGCACGCGCAGCACCAGGTGCAGGCGCTCGACGTCGGCGCGCGAGAACTTGCGGTATCCCGACGGCGTCCGCTCCGGCTCCACGAGACCCTCGGTCTCGAGGTAGCGGATCTTGGAGATCGAGATGTCCGGGAAGTCCGCGCGAAGCTCGTCGAGCACCTCCCCGATGCTCAACCGACCGGCATGCGGCGCGGGCTGGGTCACGCTGCGCCGTCTTCGGTCACGACGCGGCGCCCCTCGCGGCACTCGGGTAGTACACCAGGCGGAACTTGCCGATCTGGACCTCGTCGCGGCTGTTGAGCAGCACGTCGTCGATCCGGTCGCGGTTGACGTAGGTGCCGTTGAGGCTGCCGACGTCGCTCACCGTGAAGCCCTCCTCGGTCCGCCGGAACACCGCGTGGCGGCGCGAGACGGTCACGTCGTCGAGGAAGATGTCGCTGTCGGGGTGGCGCCCGGCGGACACCTCGTCGGTGTCCAGCAGGAAGCGCGATCCCGCGCTCGGGCCGCGCTGGACGACCAGCAGCGCCGAGCCCGGCGGCAGCGCGTCGAGCGCCGCCGCGTCGTCCGCGCTCAGCCCGCCGCCCGACCCCAGGTCGGTGTCCGACGTCGGGGGCAACGAGATGGTCGACGTCGTCTCAGACGGGCTCTCGGGGACGTCCGGAGTCGGGTCGTCCTCGTTCGTGCGCGACATTGGCGGGGATCCCCTTCGCTACTCTCAACCCGTGCTTCAGGCTGACGGCTGTTGCAGTGAAACCTACGTGCCTGCCGGGGGGCGGTCAACCGACACACGGGACCGGCAGCGAGCCTGATCAGGACTCGGTCGTCGCCCCGTACGCGGCGGCGTCCATCAGATCTTCCAGAGCCCCCGGATCGGACACGCGGACGGTGATCAGCCAGCCCTGTCCGTAGGGGTCGGAGTTGACCGTCTCGGGGCTGGACTCGAGCGCGTCGTTGACCGTGACGATCTCGCCGGTGACGGGGGCGAACAGGTCGCTGACCGACTTCGTCGACTCGAGCTCGCCGATCACCGCGCCCGCCTCGACGGCCTCGCCGACCGCCGGCAGCGACAGGTAGACGATGTCACCGAGCTGGTCCTGCGCGTAGTCGGTGATGCCGACCGTCGCGATGTCGCCGTCGAGCCGGACCCACTCGTGGTCGGCGCTGTACTGGAGGTCTTCGGGGATCACGCTCGCTCCTCGTCGTCAACGTGCGGGCCGAGCGTACTCGGCCTCGCGTTCCTCGGCCAGTGCCGTGACCTCCAGAGAGTCCGTCTGATCGACGGTGACCTCTCCCCCGAGCGCCTCCACCTGGTCGGCGAGCCCGCCCCGGAACACCACGGCCTGGTCCAGCGTATGGGAGTCGCCGATCGCCTCGATCACGAAGGGCCGCTTCACCTCGCGACCGTCGATGCGCACCGCGCCCTCCGACGAGTCGGTGACGTACGACTGCGCGATCACGCGGACCACGCCGTTGACCTGGATCGCCTCGGCACCGGCGTCGCGAAGCTCCTCGATCGCGTTGAGCAGCGTGCTCGCACCGACCGTCTGGTCGGGGTCGTCGACCGTGATGACGACGCCCGGTCCGACGGCGGGGACCGTGCCGGCGAGCAGCGCGAGGGTGTCGGCCGCCTTGCGCGTCTCCTCGATCGCGGCCTGGTTGCGCTCGGAGCTCTGCTGCAGGCGCCGTTGCGTCGCGGACAGCTCCGCCCGCTGCTGGGTCAGCCGCTCGTCGGTGCTGTCGAGCGTCTCCAGGAGGTTGACGAGCTCGTCGCGCCGCATGCCGGCGAAGTCGTCGTCGTTCGTCGAGCGGACCTGTGTCACCGCGGCGAAGCCGAGCACGAGGAACAGCACGGCCACGACCCACTGACCGCGGCTCGGCCGGCCCGTGAGGGCGTGCTTGACGCGCGCCCAGGCCTTGGACGAGTCGGGTGCCTTCGGCTCAGCCATGCTGTCCTCCTCTCGGGCCCACCCTAGGCACGGCTCACCTCACGCATGGAAGAGATGCCTCCGGATCGCCGCGGCGTTGGAGAAGATCCGGATGCCGAGGACGACGATGACGCCGGTCGACAGCTGAGATCCGACGCCGAGCTGGTCTCCGACGAACACGATGAGCGCCGCGATCAGGACGTTGGAGATGAACGAGACCACGAAGACCTTGTCGTCGAAGCGCCCGTCGAGGTACGCGCGGATCGCGCCGAAGACCGCGTCGAGCGCGGCGACGACCGCGATCGGGAGGTACGGCTGGAGACCGGCGGGCACGGTGGGCTCGAAGATGAGGCCCAGGGCGACTCCGACCACGAGTCCGAGGACGGCGATCACTTCTTCGGCACCTCCAGCACCTTGGCGTGGCGGATCGTGGACGCCCGGCGCGGTGCGGCGGGGAGCGTGACCTCGTCGCGCCCGCTGACGTCGAACCGCATGCCGAAATTCTGCCTCAGGTCGGTCCACGTCTGGGCGGCGGGCGTCTCGACGAAGTTCCCCGGGAGCGTACGCGGGTTGCCGATCGCGGTCACCACGTACGGGCTGGTGAGCGAGCGGTAGTTGACCGTGATGCCCTCGCCCGCCGAACGGATCGACGACATCGCCGTGAGCCGGTTGCCGTTGATCGCGATCGCCTCGGCGCCGGCCTGCCACAGCCCGTTGACGAGGAGCTGGAGGTCCTTGTCCCGGACACGGGCGAGGGGACGGTCGTCGGCGTCGGGCGCGCTGTCGACCGTCACCCGCAGCGCAGGCCCGGTCACCGCGACGGTGCCGACGACGGCGCGCTGCTCCTGCGCCCGGGCCAGCGCCTCGGACCCGGACTGCTGGCGCCGCAGCCGGGAGACCGAGCTCGTCAGCTCCGACACCTCCTGCTGGTGCGTCGCGATGTCGGACTTGCGCTGCTCGATCTGGCGGCTCAGCACCGCCCGCTCGGTCTCGGCCTCCGGGCGGTTCGCCCGGGTCTGGAGCACCGCGAGGGTGATGAGGAGTGCGAAGAACGCGACCACCGCGATCGCCGCCAGGCGGCCGCGCGTGGTGCGCGCGTGGGGGGCGTGCGTGTAGTAGTCGTCGTCCAGGGGGCGGTCGATGATGTTCTGCAGGAGCGTCATCGAGTTGCCCGTGGCGTCGGCGGACGGCACGCCCCCCGGTGCCGGACCTGCTCCCCCCGTACGACGCTCCGCCACGCGTCTCTCCTAGCGCGCCTTCACCGGCGGCACGGTCGCCATCAGGCGCCGCACCTGCCAGACGTACAGGAGGCCGGCCCACCAGTACAGCGCGACGCCCCAGATCGCGAACGCCCACCCGAACACCCGGGCCAGCCCCGCGACGGTGCCGGTGTCGTCGCCGAGGAGCAGCAGCGGGAACGCGTACAGCAGGCCCGCGGTCGCGGCCTTGCCGAGGAAGTGGACCGGCAGCGAGCTGTAGCCCCGGGTGCGCAGGAACGGCACGAGCGAGAAGAGCATCACGTCGCGCAGCGGGAGCAGGAGCGCCAGCCACCACGGGATGATGTCGCGCATCGCGAGACCGAAGACGACCGCCAGGATGTACATCCGGTCGGCGATGGGGTCGAGCAGCGCGCCGACCTTGGAGGTCTGCCCCAGCCGCCGCGCGAGGTAGCCGTCGAGGTAGTCGGTGACGCCCGAGATCACCAGCACGACGAGCGCCAGGACGTCGGCCTCCGGACCGAGGACCAGCCACAGGAACAACGGCACCCCGAGCAGGCGCAGGACGCTCAGCGCATTGGGGATCGTCAGGACACGCTCGGCACTCGAGGCGTTCGGGGCGGCGGTCACTGGGTTCCTTCACTCGGCTGCGTCGGCGACGCGGGTCTCACGGGCGCCACCAAGACTAACTGCTGGCCGTGCAGGCTCCGCGGATCGCCTGGTGAACCCCGCGCTTGCACCCGGATGAGGGCTGAGAGACTGTGAGGACAACTCAAGAGAATCGATGGAGGACACGTGGCTGACTACACCCTGCCCGATCTGCCGTACGACTACGGAGCTCTCGAGCCGTACATCTCCGGCAAGATCATGGAGCTGCACCACAGCAAGCACCACCAGGCCTACGTCACCGGCGCCAACACGGCGCTGGAGCAGATGGCCGAGGCGCGCGACAAGGACTCGCTCGGGACCGTCAACCTGCTCGAGAAGAACCTCGCGTTCAACCTCGCCGGGCACGTGAACCACTCGGTGTTCTGGCCGAACATGTCCCCCGACGGCGGCGACAAGCCGGACGGCGAGCTCGGGTCCGCGATCGACAACTTCTTCGGGTCGTTCGACAAGTTCCGGGCCCAGTTCGAGGCGAGCGCGCTCGGCATCCAGGGCTCCGGCTGGTCGATCCTCGCCTGGGAGACGCTGGGTCAGCGTCCGATCATCTGCCAGCTCTACGACCACCAGGGCAACCTGCCGGTCGGTCTGGTCCCGCTGCTCATGCTCGACATGTGGGAGCACGCGTTCTACCTGCAGTACCAGAACGTGAAGGCCGACTACGTGAAGGCCTGGTGGAACATCGTCAACTGGGCCGACGTCCAGGCCCGCTTCGAGGCGGCACGCACCAACACCACGACGCTCTACACGCCGTGACGTCGACTGCGCGCTGACGAGGCGCCAGCCGCGTCAGCGCTCGGGAGCCCGGTCGGCCTTCGGGTCGGTCCGGGCTCCTGTCGTCTCCGCGCCCGGCGGCCGTCCCTCGGCGAGCCTCGCGAGGTAGGCGTTGTACGCCGCCAGGTCGGCGTCCTCGTTCTTGCTCGCCGAGCGGTCCAGCCGCGCCGCCTCCCGCGAGTCCGAGCGGAACCACTGCACGAACAGCGCGCCCATCACGAGCACCAGCGGGACCTCGCCCATCGCCCACGCGATGCCGCCGCCGAGGTACTGGTCGGCGAGCAGGTCGGACGCGTACGGCAGGCCGAGCGACAGGTAGTAGTCGCCGGCGATCACCGTCGTCATCGCCATCAGCGCGATCGAGAAGAACGCGTGGAACGGGATCGTGACGAGCAGGATCACGAACCGCCACAGCGGCGCGAGCCGCCGCGGCGAGGGGTCGACGCCGATGATCACGTAGTAGAACAGCGATCCGGCCGCCAGGAAGTGCAGCTCCATCAGCCCGTGCCCGATGTGGCTCTCCATCGCCATCTCGAACAGCGGGGTGAAGTAGAGCCCGTACAGGCTGCCGACGAACACGACCGCCGCGAACAGCGGGAACGTGACGACCTTGACGAACCGCGAGTGCAGCAGCGAGACGAGCATGGCGCGCGGCGACACGTCGCCCTTCTGGCGCGGCCCGGGCAGCGTCCGCAGCGCCAGCGTCACCGGCGCGCCGAGGACGAGCAGGATCGGCGCGACCATGCTCAGGACCATGTGCGAGACCATGTGCGCGCTGAAGAGCACGTGCGAGTAGACGCCGAGCCCGCCGAACGTGGCCCACGCGACCATCACCAGGCCGGCCATCCAGGCGAGGGTGCGGCCCACCGGCCAGTGGTCGCCCCGGCGGCGCATGACGCGCAGCCCCGCGACGTACAGGGCGAGGCCGAGGCCCACGACCGCCAGGCCGACACCGTTGGGGGTGAAACCCCACACCAGCCGCCAGAGCGTCGGCTCCGGTGGGATCGCACCGCCGAGGATCGCCTCGGCCGGGCTCTGGTAGAGGTCGGCCGGGCGCGGCGTCGGGGTGCGCGACAGCGCGACCGCGACCGCGACCGTCATGCCCATCACGATCAGCTCGACCGCGGCGACCCTGAGGAAGAGGAACCGGGCGCGTCCGTGCGCGGGGCCCTCGTCCTCGAGCCCGTCGGCCTGCTCGAGCGCGACGACCGTACGACGCCGGTGCACGAGCCCGAACGCCGCGAGCACGGCGAAGGCGGTGACCTTCGCCCACACGAGCATCGCGTACTGCGAGTCGAGGTCGCCGAGGCCCTGGATGCGGGTGGCCGCGTTGACGACGCCCGAGACGCCGATGATCGCGACGCACCACAGCGCGAGCGTCGAGAAGCGTGCGACGCCTGCCGGCAGCCGGCGGCTCCCCCGGACCGCGATCCAGGCCAGGCCCGCGAGCCCGCCGACCCACAGCGCCGCGCCGACGAGGTGGAGCAGGAGGCTGACGACGGCGAGGTCGTGCGACCCGGAGCCCGCCGAGTGACCGGACAGCGCCTGGGGGACGAACCCGCCGAGCGCCAGACCCAGCAGCAGCGCAGCCGCCCGCACGCTGAAGGTCCGCCGCGCGAGCACGGCGACGAGGAGGGCGATCACCGCCTGCGCGACCAGCGCCCAGCCCAGCTCGGTCCCGTCGAAGAACTGCGTGAGGACGCTCCACGACAGCTGGTCGACCGGGATGAGGAGGAGGTCGGCCGCGTTCAGGGCGAAGAGGACGAGGGTGACGCCCGCCCACACGAACGCCGCGGCCGACGCGCGACGCAGCGCGCGGGCCGACAACCCCTGGACGTCGTGGGCGCTGGAGGGGAGCAGGAACGCCGCCGTCACGAGGAACCCGGCCGTCGCCAGGCCCGCGAGGTCGCCCAGCACCTTCACGACCGGGATCGACCAGCCGACGAAGGACCCGGGGTCCGGGATGCCGGGAGCGGGCGGCTCCGGCGCCGCTCCCCCGACCACCATCGCCACGTACAGCGTCGCGAACGTCGCGAGGAACGCCCCGAGAGCCCAGCGTGCGGGCGCGGCCATCACTTCTCCTCCTTCTCCTCCCGGCGCCGCGGCCACAGCAGCAGCGCCGCAGCAGCGACGACTCCCGCCGCGCCCCACAGGAAGTGTGCGCGGTGCTCGTGGAGGAAGCTCGCGTCGTCGGCTCCCTCGTCGTCCCGGGTCTTCTCGACGGTACGCCCCTCGGTCACGGTGAAGTACACCGAGCCGCTGATCGGGTGCCCGTCGGCGGAGACCACGCGGTAGGAGGCGCGGTACTCCCCCGCGATCCCGGCATCGGTCAGCGCCGCCCGGACCGCGGTGTCGTCGGTACGGGCGTCACCCGCGGTGACCTTCGTCCCGTCCGGCGCCTCGACCGCGACGTACGCCGGAGTCGTGACGTTCTCGTTGAAGGTGAAGACGATCTCGGAGGGCAGGGTGGCGACGGTGGAGCCGTCCTCGGGCGAGGTGGAGACGAGGACGGCGTGGCCGACCGCCGCCGGGCTGCTGACCAGCAGCAGCCCGACGACGGCGATGCAGGCGAGCGCGACGCGGCGCAGCCTGCGGAGGGCGGTGCTCATGGGTTGCGCGGCCTCCGGCGGACGAGGCTCGCCCCCAGGGCACCGAGCGCGAGCGCCAGGACGGCGATGCCGCCGACGAGCCAGCCGTCGACGCCCTCGGACGCGTCGTCCGCGGCTGCCTCGTCGGAGGCCGTGTCGTCGGACGCCGTGTCCGCGCCGTGCGCCCCGTGACCGTCCTCGGTGGCCTCGGCGAGCGTGACGACCGGGGCGGGCCGCTCCGGCTCCTCGCCGCTCTCCGGGGTCGGCTGGTCCCACGCGACCGTGCTGCCGTCGGAGTACGTCTGGGTCGCGGGGAACTCGAGGGTGTCGACGTCGGTCGGCATCGGCCCGACCCGCAGGTCGAAGACGTCGAACTCGCCCGGCGCGATGCCGACGCCCTTCTCGGCGGTCCAGGTGACCGACGTCCCCTCGACCTGGGTGACGGTCCAGCCGGGCTTGGTCCGGGTGGCGACGTACTCGAAGTCGGCGCCTTCGGGGAAGGTGACGGTCAGGGCGGTCGTGCTGGCGGTGTCGGACTCGGTCGGGACGCGGAACGACAGGGTGGACCAGCCGCCCTTGGTGGCGTCCGGCGCGTCGACGCCGACGTGCGCGGAGGCGGGGGCGACGCCGGCGAGGACGAGGGCTGCGGCTCCGGCGAGCATGCCGGAGCGCAGGACGAACTTCTTCATGACAGTGCTTTCTGCTCGATGGGGGTGCGTGACGGGGTCAGACGCACACCGGCGGGCCACGGCGGGTGGCCGTCGGTCCGAGCAGGAGCAGCGGGAGCGGTGCGGAGCGGACGGCCCGCCGGGCGGGGCGGCGCGTGCGGGGCGACGACGTCGACGCCACGAGGGCGGCGACGGCGTACGCGATCCGGCGGGCGGGCCGCGCGACGACGCGCTCGGCCAGACCGGCGAGCGCCTCCTCGCCACGGCGCAGCAGGGCGACGGTCGCGACCGTCGCGACGAGGTGGCCGAGCAGCATCGCGGAGTCCGGGACCGTCGTCGCCTCGGGCGTCGCCGGGGCGGCGGTGGAGCACCAGAGGTGGACGCCGGCCTGGACCGCGAGCACCAGGCCGGTGAGGGTCCGGACGGACCAGCGACGCGCGGCGAGGTGGTAGGAGAGGAGCGACGCCGTAGCGGCGAAGACCAGCACGGCGGGCGTCGACGGGACCGCGCCGCCACCGGCGACGTGGCCGAGCAGGGCGACGCTCAGCGCGGTGGACGCGACGACGCCGGCGCGCACGGCACGCCAGCGGCGTACAGGTGCTGCGGGATCGGTCGCCGGGCTCACGCGCGACAGCCTAGTTGACGCGAACACCGGTGCCGAGAGGGTGCCACAGCGCCTAGCCTGAGGTATGGCGCACCTGAACCCGCCGAGATCGTCGCGAGGGACGAGCGCTGGAGCGCGCACAACTACCACCCGCTCCCCGTGGTGATCCACGAGGCGTCCGGCGCGTGGGTGACCGACGTCGAAGGCCGGCGCTACCTGGACTTCCTCGCCGGCTACTCGGCCCTCAACTTCGGGCACCGGCACCCCGCCCTGGTCGCAGCGGCGGTCGAGCAGCTCGGCCGCGTGACGCTCACGTCCCGCGCGTTCCACCACGACCAGCTCGGCGCGTTCTGCGAGGAGCTCGCGGAGCTCACCGGCACCGAGATGGTGCTGCTGATGAACTCCGGTGCCGAGGCGGTCGAGTCGGCGGTCAAGGTCGCACGCAAGTGGGCGTACGAGGTCAAGGGGGTGCCGGAGGGCACGGCCTCGATCGTGGTCGCGAGCGGGAACTTCCACGGCCGGACCACGACGATCGTGTCGTTCTCCGACGACCCGGACGCCTACACCGGCTACGGACCGTTCACGCCGGGGTTCGTCCGGGTCCCGTACGGCGACGCCGACGCGCTCGCCGAGGCGGTCGACGGGCGGACGGCGGCGATCTTGCTGGAGCCGATCCAGGGCGAGGCCGGCGTCGTCGTGCCGCCCGAGGGCTACCTGGCCGCGGCCCGGAGGATCGCCGACGACGCCGGCTGCCTGCTGGTGGTCGACGAGATCCAGTCGGGCCTCGCACGCACGGGGACGACGCTGGCGCTCGAGCACGACGGCGTCACGGCGGACCTCACCGCCCTCGGCAAGGCGCTGGGCGGCGGCATCGTCGCGGTGTCGGCCGTCGTCGGGCGTGCGGACGTCCTGGGCGTCCTGCGGCCCGGCCAGCACGGATCCACCTTCGGCGGCAACCCGCTGGCCTGCGCGGTCGGCCGGGCCGTCGTCGCCCTCCTGCGCACCGGCGAGATGCAGGAGCGCTCGGCGACGCTCGGCAAGCACCTCCACGGACGGCTGGCCGGGCTGGTCGGACGCGGTGTCGACGAGGTGCGCGGCCGCGGGCTGTGGGCCGGCATCGACATCTCCCCCGGCGGTCTGAGCGGGCGCGAGGCCGCGGTCGCGCTCGTGCAGCACGGCGTGCTCTGCAAGGAGACGCACGGGAGCACCCTGCGGATCGCCCCGACGCTCGTCGTGACCGAGGACGAGCTCGACCAGGGCATCGACGCGCTCGGCGAGGTCCTCGGCGCCTGAGATCAGTCCTCGCGAGGCGCGCGGCCCGACACCGTGCCGTCCGGACCGACGAGGGTGACGACGTCGTCGGAGCCGCGAGCCGACCCGCCGGTGATCTCGGCGCCGGCGTCCGCCACGACACCGACCAGACGGATGCCCGGCCCGACGCGCACGCCCTCGAGGAGGACGCTGTCGACGACCTCCGCTCCCTCGGCGATCTCGCAGTCCGGCCCGACGACGCTGTGCCGGACCGACCCGTCGACGCGGCAGCCGGCCGTGACGAGGGCCTCGTGAACCCGAGCCGAGGGCGTCATCCTGGCCGGCAGCCGGACCGGCGCCGCGGTTCGGATCGGCCAGCGCGGGTCCTCGAGGTCGACTCCGGTGCGGTCCAGCACGTCCATGTGCGCGCGCCAGTAGCCGTTGACGGTGCCGAGGTCGCGCCAGTACGAGTCGAGGCGGTGCTCGACCACGTGACGGTTCTCCACGAGGTACGGGACGAGCTGGTCGCCGTAGTCGTCGAGCTGGTCGTGGGTCTCGAGGAGGTCGCCGATCGCGTCGAGCAGGGTGGTCGTCCGGTAGGCGAAGATCTCGGCGGCGACGACGTCGGTGGCGGGCTCGTCCGGCTTGTACGCGAACCCGGTGACGCGACCGTCTCCCGCGCACTCGACGACGCCGTGGCGCGAAGGGTCCGGGACGCCGGTCGTGGTCACCACGGTGAGGTCGGCGTCCGACGCGGTGTGCGTCGCGAGCACGTCGCCGAGGTCGAGCGTGTAGAGGTGGTCCGCACTCAGCACGAGCACGACGTCCGGCGCCCGCTCGCGCAGGGCCTCCGCCTGGCGGGCCAGCGCGTCGGCGTTGCCCTGGGCGAAGCCGCTCCCCTCGGTGCCCTCGAACGGCGGCAGGACCTGCAGGCCGCCCTCCGAGCGGTCCAGGTCCCAGGGGCGCCCGTGCGCGAGGTGCGCGTTGAGGGCCCCGGGCAGGTACTGCTCGATCATCCAGACCTCGTCGATACCGCTGTGCACGAGGTTGGACAGCACGATGTCGACCAGGCGGTAGGTGCCCGCGACCGGGAGTGCGGGCTTGGGCCGGCGTTCGGTGAGGTCGGCGAGACGGCTGCCCTTGCCGCCGGCGAGGACGACGGCGAGGACGTCGAGGCGGTCCATCCAGGAACTCTAGGTCGCGGAAGGGCGCCACGCCGATCGCCGCCGAGGCGCAGATGAGACCCCTCTCACCGGCGGCTCACCCGGGTCTCACCCCGGCCGCCGAGAGTCAGGGGTGTCAGCAACAGTTCGCGCCGGCACCGCCGGCAGACGACGAGGAGAACACCATGAGCAGCACCCTCATCCGTACCGGCGTCGCAGCGCTCGGCCTGTCCGTCGCCCTCGGGGGCGTCGTCTGGGGCGCCACGTCGGTGGCCAGCGCCAGCACGGACGGCAGCGGCTCGGAGCCGGCGGTGACCAAGCGGCTCGACAACGACGACACCGCGGTCGTCGTCGCGGACGACGATGATGACGACCGACCGGACGACGTCACGGACGCGACGCGCGCGAGCCAGGTGACGAGCACGCGGGCCACCGCTGCCACGCAGGCGACCAGCACGCGGGCCACGGGCGCGACGCAGGCCACGCGTGCGACACAAGGCGACACACCCACCCGGGACACGCGCGGCACCCGCGCCACCCGCACCGCCGGCGACTGACCACCGCGCTACGAGGGCCGCCCCGTACGGGGCGGCCCCGCCCCGCGCCCCTCTCAGCGCCCGTCGATCAGGCGAAGCAGGTACGTCACCTCGACGGTCTGCTCGCGGACGACGTGCCGGGCGATGCTCCGGGTGAAGCTGTTGTGGTCGTTCCCGAGGTAGTCCTCCGACATCGCGATCGCGCCTTCGTGGTGCTCGACCATGAGCCGGAGGAAGGAGGCCTCTGCCTCGGGCGTCTCGAGCGACCGGAGCCGATCGACCTCGGCCTGCGGCACCATCCCCGGCATGCTCCCGGCGCCGTGGGCGTGGACGTGGTGCGCGAGCTCGGGGAGGGAGGTCGTCCAGGAGTCGATCCACCTCTGCATCGTGGTGATCTCGGCGCGCTGGTCCTGCTCGATGAAGCGTGCGGCGGCCGCGACCCGCTCGTCGACGCCCTCGTGCACGAGGAGGTTGCGGGTGAGGTCGAGGGCCTGCCGATGGTGCACGACCATCTCGGCGGCGAAGACCATGTCGGCCTCTCGCGGGATCTCCGCCCGCTGCAGCGTAGGGAAGGTCCTCACCGTGCCCCACGGACGCTCGACGGTCGACGGCGCGACCGAGGCACCGCCGAGCGGGACGGCCGCGGGTCCGTCGCCGCACCCGGCGACGAGCAGGCCGAGCAGCACGACGAGGAGCGACAGTCGGGCCACGGGATCTCCTGGAACCGGCGTACGCGGCGCGACCGCGCGGGTGGGTGACGGACGCTACTGGACGGCCCGGTCAGGACACCAGCCGCGACAGCGCCACCGCGTCGTACGGCGCCCGCCCGTCGGCGTCGTTGTCGAAGAACACCCAGGTCGGCACGTCCCACTCCCGGATGCGCTCGGCCCACGTCTGAAGCCGCCGCGCCGAGTAGCCGCCGTGGTAGAGCACGGTGTGCCCGTGCAGCCGGACGTAGGCGAACGAGGCGGTCCGGTGCTCGACCGTCGGCCACCGACCCGCGCCGTCGGAGACCACGAGGGCCACGCGGTGCCGCCGCAGGACGTCCACGACCTCGTCCAGCCCCTCGCGCGACCGCACCTCCACGGCGTGCTGGAGCCGCCGCTGCGATCCCTCGGCGGTGTCCGGGAGCCAGACCCGTTCGCCGCTGATCTGGGACCCGTGGCCGCGGGCCAGCTCCACCGCCTCGCCGTACGTGCGCGGGAGCCTGGCACAGAACGCGTCCAGCGCGTCCGGCGTCGGCGCGCCCTGGGCCGGGAGCTGCCAGAGCATCGGTCCGAGCTTCTCGCGCAGCACCAGCACGCCGGACGCGAGGAAGGTCGCCAGCGGCTCCTCGGGGTTGCGCAGGCGAAGGAGGTGCGTGAGCAGCCGGCTGCCCTTGACGGCGAACCGGAAGCCGCGGGGAGTCTCCGCGTACCAGCGCGCGTACGTCGTGGGTCGCTGCAGCCGGTAGAAGCTGGCGTTGACCTCGATGGCGGTCATCCGCTCCGCGGCGTACGCGAGCTCGTCCGCCTGCCGCACCCCGGCCGGGTAGAAGTCGCCGCGCCACGACGCGTAGCTCCACCCGGAGATCCCGACTCGCACGCGCGGCGTCGCCATCACTCCACGCTAGCCGCGCGCAGGCCCCACGACAGGAGGCGACACCGGCCCGCTACCGCTGAGTAACATGTGCGCCATGCCTGAACCTCGCGTCCTCCTCGACATCGCCGGCCCCGTCGCCACCGTGACGCTCAACCGCCCCGAGAAGCTCAACGGCGTCGACATCGCGATGCTGCGCGAGCTCGTCTCCACGGCCCGGGAGGTGCGCGCCGACCGCAGCGTCCGTGCGGTCGTCCTGCGCGGCGCGGGCGACGCGTTCTGCGCCGGTCTCGACTTCGGGTCGGTGATGCGCAGCCCCGCGACGATCGCCCGCTCGTTCGTCCCGAACCCGCTGCGCGGCCAGAACCTCTTCCAGCACGCGGTCTGGACCTGGCGGGAGCTGCCGGTTCCGGTCGTCGCCGTCGTGCACGGCTACTGCTACGGCGCCGGGCTGCAGCTCGCCACCGCCGCGGACTTCCGGTTCAGCACGCCCGACGCGCGGTGGTCGGTGCTCGAGGCGAAGTGGGGTCTCGTCCCCGACATGAGCGGCACGGTCAGCCTGCGCGAGCTCGTCGGCGGCGACGTGGCCCGTCGTCTCACGATGACCGGCGAGGTGGTCGACGGGTCGACGGCCCACGCGTACGGCCTCGTGTCCGGCGTCGCGGACGACCCCGGCGTCCCGGCCGAGGAGCTGATCGCCCAGATCGTGTCCCGCTCCCCCGACGCGGTCGCGGCGTCGAAGGCGCTCCTCAACCGCACGCGCCACGCCTCGCCGCGCCGGGCGTTCGCGGTCGAGCGCCGTCTCCAGCTCGCGATGCTCGCGGCCAAGAACACCGCGATCGCCCGCGCCGCCAACGCGAAGAAGGAGACACCGGCGTTCGTCGACCGCACCTTCGGGCGCTGACGTAGCATCGTCTGGCTCCGGGCGTCGGCTCGAGCGCATCCCCAGGAGGACCCCGGTGCGTACCCCCAAGGCCGTCGGCGGCATCGTCGGCGCGCTGTTCTTCGTCGAGCTCGTGAGCGGCATGCTGCAGGGCTACTACACGCCTCTGATGACCGACATCGCGCGCAACCTCGGCATCCACGACGCCGACGTCAACTGGTTCGAGGCGGCGCAGCTGCTGGTCTCGGCGATGCTCGTGCCGGTGCTGTCCAAGCTCGGGGACCTGTACGGCCACCGCCGGCTGCTCCTGATCGCGGCCGTCGTCACCGCCGTCTCGACGTGGGGCATCGCGTTCGCTCCCGGGTTCGGGTCGTACCTCGTCTTCTGGGCCGCGCAGGGCATCTTCACGGTCTGGCTCCCGCTCGAGGTCGCGCTGATCCACATCCGCTCGGCGCGGGAGGCCGACCCGGCCGCGACGACGCGGCGCGCGACCGGGATCATCGTGGCCGCCCTCCAGGCCGGCGCGATCTTCGGCGCCCTGAGCGCGGGGCTGTTCGACTCGGTGTTCGACGGCGACCTCGTGCTGGTGCTCTCCGTTCCCGCGGTGGCGACGACGCTCGTCGTCCTGGTCGTCGTCCGCTGGGTCCCCGACGTCCACCACCGCAGCGCCGGGAGGGTCGACCTGGTCGGGGCCGGGCTCCTGAGCACCAGTCTGCTGCTGGTGGTCGGTGGCCTCATGCTCGTCCGCGTCGACGGGCTCGCCTCCCCGTGGCCCTGGCTGACGTTCGCGCTGGGACTCGTCCTCCTCGTCCCGTTCGTGCGCCAGGAGAAGCGCCACCCCGACCCGCTCATCGACCTCGCGGTGATGCGCCGGTCGTCGATGTGGCCGGTCCAGCTCACCGCGCTGCTGTTCGGGGTGAGCATCCTGGGTGCCCAGATCCCGCTGTCGACGTTCGCGCGCACCGACCCCGACGAGTACGGCTACGGGCTCGGCCTGTCCGCGAGCGGCGTCGCCCCGGTGATCGGTCTCTACGTCCTCTCGCTGCTCGTCGGCGCCGCCCTCTTCGCGCGCGTGTCCGCGGCCCTCACCCCGCGTCGTACGCTCATCGGCGCCGCGACGCTGGTCGGGATCGGCTACCTCGGCCTCCTGCTGCTCCACGACTCGCTCCCTGAGGTCGTCCTCTGCATGGCGACGGCCGGCCTCGGCTCGGGTGCCCTCGTCGCGGCTCTCCCCGCAGCCGCCGCCTCGGCGGCACCGCCCGGCGGCACCGCCGTCGCCACCGGCCTCACCAACACCACCAAGACGCTGGGAGGCGCCTTCGCGTCGAGCGTGTTCGCCCTCGCTCTCGCCTCGGGCGGCACCGTGGACCCCGACGTCACGGCCGCGCCGCTGCACGGGTACGTGACCGTCTGGGCGATCTGCGGCGTGACCGCCCTGATCGCGGCCGCCTGCCTCGTCGTCGTCCCCCGCGGCGCCTTCTCGCACCAACCCGTGTCCACACCCACCACCCCGCAGGAGCAGCCATGAGCAGCGCCGCCGAGCACCTGTCCGCCCTGATCCGCTGCCGCACGGTCTCGTCGCGCGACGCCGACGAGGTCGACCAGGCGGAGTTCGAGCGGTTCCGCCGCACGTTCGCCGACCTCTACCCGCGACTGCACGCCGAGACCGAGCTGACCCGGATCGGCGGCGGACTGCTCTACCGCTGGCGCGGGCGGTCCGACGCGCGGCCGATCGTGCTGATGGCGCACTACGACGTCGTCCCCGTCGTCGTGGAGGACTGGAGCCGCGACCCGTTCGGCGGCGAGATCGCCGACGGCGCCGTGCACGGACGCGGCGCGCTCGACGACAAGGGTCACCTCGTCGCCGTCGCGGAGGCGGTCGAGTCCCTCCTCGCCGAGGGCTTCGTGCCGGCGCACGACGTCTACCTGAGCTTCGGCGACACCGAGGAGATCTCGGGCGAGACCGCGAAGGCGATCGCCGCCCACCTGACCTCCGAAGGCGTCGTCCCGTGGCTGGTGAACGACGAGGGCGGCGCCGTCGTCCAGGGGGCGTTCCCGGGAGTGAAGCCGCAGACGGCCATGATCGGCGTCAGCGAGAAGGGCGTGCTCGACGTCCTGCTCGAGACGACCGACGCGGGTGGCCACGCGTCGACGCCGACGCGTCGTGGGGCGACCGCACGCCTCGCGCGGGCGATCGTGCGGATCGACGACCACCCGTTCCCCGCTCGTCTCTCGCGGCCCATCGTCGAGATGCTCGCCGCGATCGCGCCGCACACTCCCCCGCCGCTGCGCCAGGTCCTGGCCAACGCCGACCGCGTCAACAAGCCGCTGGCCCAGGTGCTGTCGAAGGTCGGCGCCGAGACCAACGCGATCGTGCGCACCACCACCACGACGACGCAGCTCTCCGGCAGCCCCGGCGCGAACGTGATCGCGTCGCGGGCGTGGGCGAACGTCAACATCCGCATCGCGGTCGGCGAGACGGTGACCTCGGTGATCGAACGCCTCCGGTCGGTGATCGGGGACGACTCGGTCGCGGTGAGCGTGCGTGAGGGCAGCGACCCGGCACCGGTCTCGCGCACGGACAACGAGGCGTTCGCGCTGCTGTGCACGGCCGTCGCCGAGACCTACCCCGACGCGGTCGTCGTGCCGTACGTCCAGACCGGGGCCACCGACAGCCGCCACTTCGCGGTGTCGAGCGACTCGGTCTACCGGTTCTCGCCGTTCACGATGACGAAGGAGCAGCGGGCCAGCATCCACACGTCCGACGAGCTCCTCCACGTCGAGGACCTCGAGCGGGGCATCGCGTTCTTCCGGACGCTGGTCCGCAGCCACTCCTGAGCCGTCGCCGCACCGGCGTACGGCTCACGCCTCCTTCGCGAACCGCAGCAGCTGCGGCAGGTCGAACGAGCCGTCGTCACGCGCCATCGGCGCCTGCGGCGTCCAGTTGGGCTCGACGCTGAGGTACGACAGCGGGTCCTCGTTGAGCATGCCCAGCAGCACCTCGGCGACGATCCGCCCGCCGACGGGCCCGAGCGTCTTGCCCTCGGCGAGGACCTCCGCCTCCTTGAGGATGTAGAACCACAGCGGCGGGTGCATCCTCAGGTCCTCCCCGAGGTCGCCGATGCCGAGCGTGTCCGCGTCCAGCGGCTCGATGCCCATGGCGCGCGCCACGGTGTTGCCGGCCGGCAGACCGAGGGCGACGCCGCGCTGCAGGTTGCGCTCGGCGAGCGCGTGCGGCGGGAACGCGGCCACGGACAGCGGCAGGTCGGCGAGCGGCCGTGCCAGCTGGGTGTCGATCGGCAGCGACGCCTGCGGCGTGGTCCCGGAGCCCGGCATGTCGACCAGGAACTTCCACTCGACCGCCCACTGCGGAGGCAGCCGGCGGAAGCCGTTGAGGTTCGACAGCTCGTCGGGCGGCAGCTCGGGACCGAAGATCGGGATCGGCCCCTGGTTGCCGCGCGCGTTCCGGACGAAGTCGTTGATGTGGTAGCGACCGCGGATCATCGAGTGCCCGAACCGGTACGCCGCCACCGCGAACTCGACCGGGATGTAGGCGTCGTTCGCGGGCTTGTAGAACTGGAACGTGGGGCGTACGAGGGCGATCGTCGACCCGTTCGGGTCGGACACGTACGTCTCCGTGCGGAGGATGTCGTCGACGACGGCCTTGCCGACGATCCGCTCGAGGAAGTCGTGCACGACGACCCACTGGTAGTGCCAGCGGACCAGACGCTGCGTCTCCTTGAACGCGTCGTCACCGGTGAGCGGCGTCGTCGACCCCACCACGTCCGCGACCCGGTTGTGGAACTGCAGCATCGACAGGTGGAGCTGCGACACGAGCAGGTTCTCGTCGTTGCGCGGGTCCCCGATGAGGGCGCGGCCGAAGAACACCTCCTGACCGTCGCGCTGCCGGGGGTCGTTGCGGGGCAGGTCCGGCCCGGCACCGCTGGTCTCGCCCGGCACGACGCCGACGTCCTCGCCGAGACGCATCTTGGTGACCGGTCCCGAGTCGTCGTAGAGGTACGGCTGGTCCGCCGGCCCGCGTCCGTACAGGGAGTCGAGGTCGAAGCGCGGCGTACGGAAGTTGTGCAGCGCGTCCGGGTCGTTCTGGCGCCGCAGGCTCGACACCGGGTCGAACGTGATGTCGTGGTCCACGAACTGCCCGAAGTAGGTGTAGCCGGACGGGATGTCGGGGTTCTCGGCGGCGGGCGGCCCGGCCGGCTCGACCATGCGCTGGGCCAGGGCTGTCATGTCGTCGGCGGTGTGCTCGAACACCGGCAGGTGCCGGAACATCCTGCCGAAGCGCCCCGTCTTGAACGACGACGACGGGATCACGTCGACGCCGCGCTGGGGCGTCCCGTGGTGGACCGGCTTCGTCGGCGTGGTCGGCTCGGGCGCCGGCGTCGGCTGGGGCTCCTCGCCGGTGGAGGTCTCGTGCCCGATGGTGGTTGCCATGGTGGTCTCCTCGCGTGAGTGGGTTCCCGCCGGCGCTACGGCGGCGGCGATGGCAGCGGTCGGGGCGCACCACCCACGAGCCTCACGCGAGCCGAGGGTCAGGGACGAAAGGATTGCAATCGGACGTTTCGGACATCGCCCGATCAGCCGCGCCGGGACTCTCCCACCAGGTCCTCGGCCAAGGCCTGCGTGATCTCCTCGTACGGGAGGCCGCAGCCCAGCAGGTAGTGCAGCTTCGTGTACGCCGCCTCGACCGTCATCGCGCCGCAGCTCACCACGCCGCCCTCGACGAGCGCGCGCCCGGCGCCGTAGCGGCCGAGGTCGACCTCTGCCGCCGGCGTCTGGCTGACCGCGACGACCGGGATCCTGGCCTCCGCGAGGGCTGCGAGCCGCGCCTCGGCGAGCGGGTCGGTGGGTGCCGTCCCCCCGCCGAACACGCGGAGCACGACGCCCGCCGGCTCCCGGGACCAGGTCAGCTGGTCGTGCCAGTGCTCGAGCGTGACGGTCGCGAGGGCGACGAAGCGGTCGGCGTCGTACCCGTGGAAGCGTCCGACCGGCAGGAGCGTGGACCGTCGCGTGCTGGTGCCGGGCTCCCCGGCGAAGCCGTCGAGGTCGGTCGTCGAGCGCTTCCAGACGGTGGCCGCGGCGAGGATCCGGCCCGCGAACGCGAGCGAGACACCCGACGGTCCCGACACGGCCGCGTCGAGGGCGAGCCGCAGGTTGTCGGCGACGTCGGTGCCCGGCTCGCGCGGTCCGCGCTGGGCGCCGGTGAGCACGACGGGGCGGGGCGCATCGGCCAGCGCGTACGAGAGCGCACCGGCACTGAAGGCCATGCTGTCCGTGCCGTGCACGAGGACGACGCCCGCCACGGACGGGAGCGCGGCGCGGATCTGACGGTGCCAGCGGGTCCAGTCCTCAGGGCCCATCTCGGCACTGTCGCGCAGGGGCAGGTCGAGGACGAGCTCGGCCGGGACCCGGTGGACCGCCGCCCACCCGTCGACGACACCGCGCAGCACGTCCACGCCCTCGGCGCTGACCTCGAGACCCCCTCCGGCACCGCGCGCCATCGTCGCCGTGCCCCCGCTGACGATCACCAGGACACCGCGCTGACCAGCGAGCCCCGGGGCCGTCGGGGCGGGGGCCCGGCCGGCGGAGGGCGCGGAGTCGGTCACGGCGCTGAGGCTACCTCCCCCTGGCGCACCACACCCGTCCGCACGTCGAGGACCGGCCGGTAGCGGTCGTACAGGGTCACGACGAGCGTGAGCAGGAAGACGAAGAAGAAGCCGGCCGCGAGGAAGAACTCGTCGTTGGTGGGGACGAGGAAGTTCGCCGCGTAGACCAGCCCGATGTTGACCAGCGACAGCACGACGAAGGTCGCCAGCACCGAGTCCCAGCCACCACCGCGGCGCGCGCTCCAGAGGCCGATCGTCGAGTTGACCACGATGAGCACGGCGCAGCTGATCGCGATCTCGACCGGCGTCGCGGTGACGCTCGGGACGATGTTGGCGATGATGATGCTGACCAGCGCCACGACGACGATCTTCTCCAGGAGACGCGCGTCGAACACCTTGCCGCGCGCCACCCGGAGCGCGGCACGCTCGCGCTCCTCGTCGATCTCTGCCGGGATCGGCTCCGCGGCGACCTGCCAGGTGTGGTCGGCCGGCGCGAGCCGCGGGCGTACGACGAACCAGAACACCGCCGCCAGCGCGAGGATCGCCAGCACCATCGCGGGCGTGAACCACGCGACGTCGCGCATCGTGTCGGTGAGGTCGAGCTTGAAGACGTGGATCCAGGCCTCCTGGGGGAGCTTGATGAAGACCCAGATCGCGGCCGCCGCGAGGATCCACCACCGCATCGAGAACCGCTTCGGGTCCCACCGCAGACGCACGATCTCGTAGAAGATGAAGAAGTACTCGAAGGTGTTCGGGAAGATCAGCAGGAGCCAGCGGTGCTCGCCACCGGTCAGCTCGAAGATCGTCGTCCCGACGAGCCGGTAGAAGAACAGGAACCGCGCCACCTCGAACGCCGGACGGCTGGTCCAGTTGCGCATCGTCGCGACGTAGGCGAGCGCCAGGTAGTAGATGTCGAGCGCCTTGTCGTAGCTCTGGTAGTACGTGAGGTCGAGCGACGTGAAGGTCTGGAAGACCGTCTGGTCGACCCCGTCGAGCAGCATGCACGCGACGATCCCCGGCAACGGGAACTTGAAGATGAACAGCGGCACCAGCAGCCGCGCCGCCACGACCCCCCAGAAGACGACCTGGTCGACAGAGTCTCCACCCATGCGCACTTCCCTTCCAACGGGTGCGCAACCGTGCGCCGCCACCGTGCCGCGGACGAGATCCTAGCCGTGCGGATCGCCGGTGAGTCCCTCTTGGCGCACCGGCGCGCCGCCGAGCTCGCCGGTGGCTCGCGCCAGGAGCAGGTCGGCGCGCTCGCGGCCGAGAAAGGCCAGCCGCGCGGTCTTGTCCGGGAGCACGATCTCGGGGCCCAGCGCGAAGCCCAGCATGTCGAGGATCGCGAGAGCGCGGGCGTTGCCCACGTCGGGCTCCACGACGATCCTCTGAGCGCTCGGCGGACCGAGCACGAAGGCCACGATCGTGCGCACCAGGACCGCCCACTGCTGCTCGCGCGTCCCCACCTGCTCACCGAGGAAGAAGTGGAGGCCCACGTCGCCCGGCGCGGGGTGGTAGCACTCCCCCACCGGATCGTGCTCGGGGACGTACGTCTGCAGCAGCGCGAAGGGCACCTCGTCGCGGCACACCAGGAACGCGTGGTGCGTGGCGAGCCCGTCGACGTACGCGTACAGGTCGCGCAGCTCGTCGGCCGTCAGGGCCTCCAGCCCCCAGAAGCGGGCCCGCGGCGCCGTCACCCACCGATGGATCGTGGCGAGGTCGCCCTCCGGGTCGAGCACGCGGACGGTGACGGCCCCGAAGCCGTCGACGGCGTCGCGGTGGACGGTCTCCCCTGGTGCGCCGGTGATCAGGCGGTCGGAGACGGCGGTCACGGCAGGTCCTCCTGCTCGAGGGTGTCCCACGCGGTGACGACGGGCGCGGTCCCGGCGGCGAGCCACGTGGCGAGCTGGTCGGTGGCGTGCACGTCGTCCGGATCGCCCGCCGCGCCGAACGGGACACCCCACCGGCTCGCGTCGCGGTCGGACAGGTCCCAGATCCAGCGGGCGACGGAGCCGCGCCAGCAGACGTCGCTCACTCCCGGGGTGCTGGCGGCGGCTCGGACGGTGTCGGTGTCGCCGGAGAGCGCAGCCGGCTCGAGCGGGGCGAAGGCCGCACCGGGGACCCCGGCCAGGACCCGGACGGGGTCGAGCCGGTGGGTGTCGCCCCACGTGCGGGCAGCGGGACTCTGCGCGACGTCCTCCAGCGCGGCGCGGGCGAGGACCGGGGCGTCGATGGCGACGCCGACCGCGGCCCCCTGCTCGCCGAGCAGGGCGAGAAGCCCGTCCCCGACCCTCGCGCGGACGTCGAACCACGGCGCGAACACGGCATCCATCCCGTGAGGCTCGTGCAAGGGCGCGAGGGCCGGGATCGCGGCGACCCGGGTGACGAGGGCGCTTCGCCACGCCGCGTACGCGGCTGCCTCGACGCTGTCGGCGTCCATGCACCGGTCCCAGGCGTGCAGCCGTCGCACGATCGCGCGCGCGGCAGGCGAGAGGCCGGTGTTCGTCGCGTCGGGGAGGTGGCGCGCGAGCAGCTGCTCGGCGCCGAGCGAGAGCGTGTCCGCATGGACGTCGTGCAGGTCGGCGACGGCGAGCGTCCGCTCACCCCGGACGAGGTCGGCGAGTCTCGCCCGGATCCGCGTCGCCCGGTGCGGTGGCGCGTAGGCGTAGCCGAACGCCCGGGTCGGCTCGTCCGGCCTCTCGTTCGCGTCGACGGCGAACGCGTCCACCGGCTGGGCGTCGGGCAGCGTGCGCCACCCGACGTCCGCGGCGTCGGCACTCCACGCGTCGCGGGGAAGGCGGCGGGCAGCAGCCCCGGTGTCCGGGACGCGCCCGACGGTGAGCCTGAGGACCGTGCCGCCGCGATCGGCCACGAGCAGGCGGTTGACAGGGTCGACCCACCGGCCGAAGGCCTCCGCCACGTCCTCGGCGCTGCGGGCCTGCAGCAACGGGCGGATCGCGGCGGCGCCGAGGTCCGTGGCCGCGCGCGCCGGGAAGCGCGCCGAGTACGCCGTCGTCTCGGTCCCGGGTGCGGGCAGGGCGACGAGACCCGAGACGACGACGCCGCGCGCGGTCTCGACCCACGGCACGGCGACCGCGCCGGAGTCGCGTACCCGCAGGTCCTCCGTCCCGCAGGACGCCGGCTCCCAGCCGGACGCGCCGTACGCCTCCACCCCGCCGCCCTCGGTCCCGCGCAGCCGCTCGCGGAACACGTCGACGTGGTGCGCCATCGCGTTGGTGATGCCCCAGGCGACGGAGCCCGCGTGCCCGAAGTGCGCGACGCCGGGCACGCCGGGGAACGCGAGCCCCACGACGTCGACGCCAGGACAGGCCAGGCGGACCTGCTGGTAGACGCCGGGGATCTCGATCACGCGGTGCGGGTCCCCGGCGAGGATCGGCAGACCCGTACCGGTCCGTGAGCCGTGCACCGCCCACGCGTTGCTGCCGGAGCCACCGGCGTCGGCCCGGAACAGGTCGACGACGGCGTCGCCGTAGGCGGGTCCGAGCGAACGGTGCACGTGCTCGCGCCAGAGCAGCGCCGGCAGGTCGGAGAAGAGCGCATGGGCGACGTGCAGGATGCCCAGCGGCGCCCAGTCCGGCCAGTCGGCCTCCGGAAGCACCGCGTTCACCCCCGCCACGTACGCCGCGACGAGCTCCCGGTCGTCCTCCTCCAGGGCGTCGTACGCGCGTCGCGCGGTGTCGGCGAGGCGCGCACCGCGGGCAAAGCGGTCCCACGCGACGCCGGGCTCCCCGACGCGCTCGGCCAGCCGCCCTTCGGTCCGCCAGTGCTCGACCTGGATCTGCCCTCCCCGGTCGTGCGCGGTCACCCTGCCTTGCGCCTCGGCCAGCTCCACGAGGGAGCCCGCACGCACATGGGGCACGCCGTAGGCGTCGCGAAACAGCTGGGCCGTCATGCCGGCACCGCCACGGCGCTGCGCGCGATCGGGTTCGCGAGCGTGCCGGCGTAGATCAGCGACCCCGACTGGCTCGCGAGGTCGACCATGTGGAGCGTGTTGCGCAGCTGGAGCCGGTTGAGGCACGAGTGGGCGAAGCGGTCGACGCGCAGGTCCACGCGCGACGACAGCCCCGGATGCTCGGCCGCGTGCTGGTCGACGCACGCCGCCACGAGCGCCCAGAACCGGTCCTCGTCGAGGACGCCGTCGACGTGCAGGATGCCGGCGAGATGACGCAGCACGCCGTCGAAGACGTCGGTGAACACCGCGAGCGCCTGCTCGGCGGCGTCGACCGGCTGCCGGATCCGGGCGACCTCGTCGGGGAGGTCACGCTCGCGGAGGACCGCCACCTCCTCCCCCACGTCCTTCATGAGCACGCGTCGCGGCACGTGGTCGGCGAGGACGAGGATCACGTTCTCACCATGCGGCATGAACGCGAGGTCGTGCACGAGGAGGCAGTGGACGACCGGGCGCAGGTAGGCGTGGAGGTACTGCGCGACCCACGCCTCGGCCCCGACACCGGACGCCCGGATCAGCGCCGACGCGTACGCGGCTCCGTCGTGGTCTCGGTGCAGCAGGGACGCCATCGTCGCGAGGCGCTCGTCCGTGCCGATCCGGGTCACCGGGCTCTCCCGCCACAGCGCCGCGACCATCTTGCGCTGCGCCGAGGGCGCCGGTGCGCGGTGGTAGACGTCTCCCGTGTAGCCGATCGACGCCCGCTCGCGCAGCACCTCGAAGCCGCACGCACCGAGCGTGGGGTCGGCGGCGACGAGAGCCGCGACCCAGTCGTTGATGGCCGGGGTGTGCCGCATGTAGGCCGGGGAGAGTCCGCGGAGGAAGCCCATGTTCTGGATCGCCAGCGCCGTCTTGACGTAGTGGCGGTCCGGCCGCGAGAGGTTGAGCATCGTCCGGATCGACTGCTGCGCCTGGTACGCGTCCGCGCCCCGCCCGAGCGGGACCAGGTCGCGCCGCGCCACGTCGGGAGCGAAGGTCACGGCCAGCCGGGTGTCCCACTGCCACGGGTGCACGGGCAGGAGCCGGTACGCCGCGGGGTCGAGCCCGACGTCGTCGAGGACGCCTCCGAAGCGGTCCCGCTCCGACGCGTCGAGCTCACCCTCGTACAGGGCGGCCTCGTCCAGCCCGGCGCCGAGCGCGAGGTGGGTGAGGTCGCGACGGGCGGCGACCCACTGCAGCGAGAAGGGGCGACCGACCTCGGGCGCGTACCGGCGGTACGCGTCGAGCCCGAACCCGAGGCGTCCGTTGTTCGCGACGAACCCGGGGTGCCCCTCGGTCATCGCGGCCTCGACCGTCGGGAGGTCCGCGGAGAGCAGCTCGTGCGCGGTCGGCCCGCCCTGGTCGACCTTGTACGCCGCCGCCGCGAGCGTGGCGGCGATCTCCTCCAGGTACGTCGCGAGGAGGTGGTCCGGGATCTCGAGCAGCGGCTGGAGCTCGAGGACCAGCTCCGACGCGTCGAGGTCGCACGGCTCCCCGTCGACCGTCCGGCTCAGGGACGACTCGTCGAGCACCCAGTGCTCGAGGCGCAGACGGAGGGCGCGGAAGCGGTAGACGGCCTCGTCGCCGAGGACGACCTGGAACCAGCCGTCGCCGACGTCGACCGGTGCGAGGAGCCGCTCGTGGGCGAACTCCGCGAGCGCCTTGGCGACGAGGTGGCGCTGCGCCCGCGCCATGGTGCAGGGGCGCAGGTGGGCGGCGTCGAGCGTCATCGGGCTCCTCCTCCGAGTCGGCTGCGGGCGAAGTCGACGCGCGTGCACACCGACAGCCGTGCGACCTTGTCGCCGAGCGGGACGTCCCGCAGGACCGAGAACCCGGCGTCGGCGTTCTTGCGGGCGATCGCGTCGTTGCGGACGTCCGGCTCGACCACGACGCGCTCGGCGCCGAGAGCGTCGAAGCAGAGACGCATCACGGCCGTCATGACCGCGTCGGTGAGGCCGTGCCGGCGTCGCTCACCCGGTGCGGCGACGAGCACGTGCATCCCGAGATCACCCGGCTGCGCGCCGTAGACCTCGGTGAGCAGCACGTGCGCCGGGTCGTACGTCTCGGCGAAGAAGGTCGGCGTTCCGTCGACCGACCCGAGCCACGCGTCCTGGTACGGGTCACCGTCGACGCCCTCGAGGTAGGCCTCCACCTGGGCGACGTCGAGACCGCCCATCTGCCAGAACGCGGCGTGCGGGTCGGCGAGCCAGCGCTGCACCCGCGCGGCGTCGCGTTCGGGGACCACCCGGTCGAACGCGATCTCGCCCACGGCGCTCGGCGTCACGAAGGGCGGCGCCGTCCGCGCCGTCATCGGACGCTCACCTGCTCGCGGGTCCGACGTCGTACGCGCTCGGCACCGGCAGGCACGCCGAACTCCTGGAAGGCGATGCGACGCTCGATCGGATAGACCTCCCGGCCGGTGACCGCCGCCAGGATCGTGGAGGAGCGCCACGCCCCGAACCCGAGGTCGGGCGCGGTGAGGCCGTGCGTGTGCTCCTCGCCGTTCTGGACGAAGACACGGCGCCGGTCGCCGTCGACGGCGTAGTCGCGGCCGACGGCGAACCGGCCGAGCTCGTCGAACGCGAGCAGGTGCCGGATCGGCTCGACGCACTCGGGCACCGACGCGGCGTACCCGGTGGCGAGGACCAGCCGCTCCGTGCGGCGCTCGTACTCCTCGCCGAGCTGGTCGTGGCGCAGGCGCAGGACATACTCCTCGCCGGTCCACCTCGCGTCGACCAGCGCCGTGTCCGTGAGCAGGCTGGTCGGGACCGGCCCGTCGACGCTCCTGCGGTAGAGCGTGTCGTAGATGTCGTCCACGAGGTCGCCGCTGATGCCCTTGTAGAGACCCCGCTGCTCGCGGCCGAGCAGCTGACGCAGCTCCAGCGGCAGCGCGTGGAAGTGGTCGGTGTACTCCGGCGACGTCATCTCGAGGGTGAGCTTCGTGTACTCCATCGGGAAGAACCGCGGCGAGCGCGTGACCCAGTCGAGCCGGTACGTGTCGGGGTGCGCGTCCTCGAGCAGGTCGCGGTAGATCTCGGCGGCGGACTGCCCGCTCCCGACGATCGTGACCGCGCGGGAGCCGCGCAGCGCGTCGCGGTGGCGGAGGTAGTCGGCGCTGTGCAGCCACGGACCGTCCAGGCCGTGCGCCGCTGCCGGCACCGTGGGGCGGGTGCCGGTGCCGAGGACGACGTGACGGGTGCGGTAGGTCTCGACGCTCCCGTCGGCGAGACGCGCCCGGACGACGTACGTGTCGTCGCGAGGATCGTGCTCCACGGCCTCGACGCGTCGGCCCCACCGCAGGGTGTCGAGCCGGTCGGCCGCCCACCGGCAGTACGCGTCGTACTCGGCGCGCAGCGGGTAGAAGCTCTCCCGGATGTAGAACGGGTAGAGCCGCCCGGACTCCTTGAGGAAGCTCAGGAACGAGTGCCGCGACGTCGGGTCGGCCATCGTCACCAGGTCGGCGAGGAACGGGACCTGGATCGTCGACCCCTCGATCATCATGCCGGGGTGCCAGCGGAACTCCGGGGACTCGTCGAGGAACACGGCCGCCACCTCGTCGAGCGGATCGGCGAGGCAGGCGAGCCCGAGGTTGAACGGGCCGATCCCGATGCCGAGCAGGTCGTACGTCATCGCGCCACCTCCACGCCCTCGCGCAGCCTCCAGGCGTCGAGCGAGGGCTCCACCCGCGGTGCGGGCCGGCGCAGCGTCCCGAGCCCTCGCTCCCCCTCCTCCTTCACCACGGCGAGCACGCCCCTGACGTCCTGCACCGTCGCGTCCGGGTTGAGCAGCGTGAGCTTGAGGCAGGGCCGTCCGTCGACGACGGTCTTGGCGACCATCGCGCGCCCCGAGGCGAGCATCGCGGCGCGGATCATCGGTACGAGCCGGTCCGTCTCGGCGTCGGAGACGCCGTGCGGCTGGTAGCGGAACAGCACCGTGCTGAGATCCGTCCGCGCGAGCAGGCGCAGGTCGGGGTCGTCCTCGACGACGCGGTGCACGTCGACGGCGAGGTCGAGCACGCGGTCGAACAGCGCCCCGATGCCGTCCGCCCCGAGTGCGCGGAGCGTCGCCCACAGCTTCAGCGCGTCGAACCGGCGCGTCGTCTGGAGGGAGTGGTCGACCTGGTTGGGCTCGTCGGCGCCGTCAGGGTTGAGGTAGTCGGCGTGCCAGCCCGACCGCTCGAGGTCGGCGGGGTCGCGGACGACCAGCGCGCTCGAGGAGACGGGCTGGAAGAAGCTCTTGTGGAAGTCGACGGTCACCGAGCGTGCGCGCTCGATCCCGTCGAGGAGGTGCCGTCGAGTCGGGGAGACCAGCAGGCCGCACCCGTACGCGGCGTCGACGTGCAGCCACGCCCCGTGGCGGTCGCAGGCGTCGGCCACCGCGACGAGCGGGTCGACGCACCCGCGGTCGGTCGTGCCGGCCGTCGCGACGACGGCCATCGGGATCCGGTCTGTGCGCTCGACGACGTCCAGCGTCGTGCGCAGTGCGGCGGCGTCCATACGCCCGTCGGCGTCGGTGGGGACCGCGACGACGGCGTCCTGTCCCAGACCGAGCAGGAGCGCGGACTTCTGCACGCTGAAGTGGCTGCTCTCGGTCGCCACGACGAGCATCCGCTGCTGGAGGGCCGACCGCTCCGCGCCCGTCGGGACGCCGGTGCCGTGGACGGCGAGCGCGTGCTCGCGTGCGAGGAACAGGGCGTGCAGGTTGGACTGGGTCCCTCCGGAGGTGAAGATGCCGTCCCCGTGTGCGAAGCCGATACGCCCCGCCGTCCACGCGACCAGGCGGCGCTCCATGAAGGTGCCGATCGTCGACTGGTCGTAGGTGTCGACCGAGGTGTTCACCGCGGCGAGGACCGCCTCCGCGGCGACCGCCGGGATCGCGACGGGACAGTTGAGGTGTGCGGCGTAGGACGGATGGTGGAACCAGACCGCGTTGTCGACGAACATCGTGTCGATCTCACGCAGCGCGGCGGCGTCCCCCACCGGCTCGGCGTCGAGGTCGACGGCGTCCACGAGCCGCTCGAGCACGTCGCGAGGTCTCCCGGAGAAGGGTGTCGTGCGGGAGCCGACACGCTCGGCCAGGCGGTCGACGACCTCGTGGAGGGTGTCGGCGTAGTGTGCGGTGGTGCCGTTCGTCAGCAGGGGCGACGGGGTCATGCGGGCTCCTCGTGGCGGTCGGGTACGACGTCGGTCCGGGCGGCATGAAGGGCTCTTCACTTAGGTTTGGCTTGCCTAACCTAACGCAGACCGGGGTTCGCCTGTCCGTGTCCTCGGTCACATCGCATACGGTGACGGGGTGAGTCCCGAAGAGACGCCGCCGCACGGCGTGCACGCGAACACCCGCACGGTCGAACAGGGCGTCGTCACCGACTTCTCGGACCGCATGAGCTACGGCGGCTACCTCGACCTCGACACGCTGCTCTCGGCGCAGCGGCCGATCAGCCGACCCGAGCACCACGACGAGCTGCTCTTCATCGTCCAGCACCAGACCACGGAGCTCTGGCTCAAGCTCGTGCTGCACGAGCTGGAGAGCGCCTGCGCCCTCCTCCGCGCGGACGAGCTGGGCCCGGCTCTCAAGCGCATCGCCCGCGTCAAGCACGTGCAGCGGACGCTCGCGGAGCAGTGGTCGGTGCTCGCGACGCTGACACCCACCGAGTACGCGCAGTTCCGCGGGGTCCTCGGCAACGCGAGCGGGTTCCAGTCGTACCAGTACCGCGCCGTCGAGTTCGTCCTCGGCAACAAGAACGCCGCGATGCTCACGGTGTTCGACGCCGAGCCCGCGCACCGGGAGATGCTGCGGGAGGTCTTGGAGGCGCCGAGCCTGTACGACGAGTTCCTCCGCTACCTCGCTCGTGCCGGGTACGGGATCCCGGCGGACGTGCTCGACCGCGACGTGACGAAGGCGTGGACGTTCCACCCCGCCCTGGTGCCGGTCTTCACCGGGATCTACTCGGCCGCCGAGGAGAACTGGTCGGCGTACGAGACCTGCGAGGAGCTCGTCGACCTCGAGGACAACTTCCAGCTCTGGCGGTTCCGCCACCTCAAGACCGTGTCCCGCATCATCGGCAGCAAGCGTGGGACGGGCGGCTCGAGCGGCGTCCCGTTCCTCCAGCGCGCACTCGAGCTCACGTTCTTCCCCGAGCTGTTCGCCGTCCGGACCGAGATCGGCAGCTGAGCATGGCGACGTGGCTCCCGCCGTTCGTCGACCACCACGTCCACCTGCAGCTCGTCGACGCCGACCGGCTCCGCGGCAGCGGGCTCGCGGGCGTCGTCGACCTCGGCGGCGACGCGACGACGGTGGCCGCGTTGGCGCGGGAGGCGGCTGCCGCACACGACCAGGGTGCTCCGTACGTCCGCTTCGCCGGAGCCTTCCTCGCCGCCCCGGGCGGCTACCCGGGCGATCGTTCGTGGTGCCCTGCCGGTGCGGTGCGCGAGGTCCGCTCCCCCGCCGACGCCGCCGAGGCCGTCGCGGAGCAGGCTGCGGTCGGCGCCACGACCGCCAAGGTGACGCTCAACGCCGACGCCGGTCCGGTCCCCGACCGCGCGACGCTCACCGCGCTCGTCGACGCGGCCCGCGACCACGGCCTCCCCGTCGTCGCGCACGTCGAGGGCCCCGGGACGACGGCCCTCGCGACGGCGGCCGGGATCGATGTGCTCGCGCACACGCCGTGGACCGAGCAGCTCGACGAGGACCTCGTCCGCGACGCAGCCAGGCAGGGCCAGCGATGGATCACGACGCTCGACATCCACGGGGACGACCCCGCGACGCAGGAACTCGCCCTCGACAACCTGCGCCGCTTCCACGCCGCCGGCGGCCGCGTGCTGTACGGCACCGACCTCGGCAACGGCGACCTCCCCCTCGGCGTGAACCCGCGCGAGATCGCGGCCATGGCACGGGCCGGCCTGGACCGGGACGCGATCGTCTCCGCGCTCGCCGACCCGTGGCCGACCACGCTGCACCCGGACGGGATCGCCACGCGGATCGCCGACCCTCCGCCGGCACGACCTGACGACCTGCCCGCGTGGCTCGCGTCCGCCGAGGTGGGTCGCAGGCCCTCAGACTGAGGTGCTCGGCTCCCGCGGACGGTCCCCTGCGGATCGGGACAGGCGAGCGGTCGCGTACGCGGGCTCCCGCAGGCGCTCCACCCACCCGTAGTTCTCCAGACCCGGCACCGTCCGACGCACCGGGTCGAACCGCAGGGGCGCGTCCGGACCGGCGGTCGCCGCGAGGTCGACGACGGCGAACTGCTGCCACGGGCCCCGCAGCCTCGACCACGACAGCCGGAGCCGGGTCCCGCCGTCCGCGGCCCGGGCGCCCACGAGCAGGGGGCCGGCTGGACTCCGGTACGGCAGCAGCGTGGTCATGGGCCGCGTCGTCGGGCGGCGAGCCGCCGTCAGGACGAACCGCCCGAGTCCGGCCCACCCCGTCGTCGCCAGCAGCAGGTCGCCGTAGTCGTCCCCTCCCACCGGCACCCGCAGCGCGAGGCCGTGCACGTCCGGCCAGGACTCGGGCAGCCCGACGGCGCGTGACATCCGGATGATGACCCGGTCGTGGCCCGGCTCGTCGATCCACGCGACCCCGCTGGCGCGGCCACCCTCCGGCACACCGGTCCGGGAGAGGGTCGCCTCCACGACCGCCCCTCGAGGGTGCAACGGCTTCGCGGCGAACCGGCGGAGGGCGGCGACACCGAAGGCGGCGCCGGCGAGGAGCGCACCGCCCGCCGCGCTGGTCGGGACGGCCGCGACGGAGAGGATCGGATTCACAGCCGTCGGGTACCCCGGAGATGCCGCTGCGACACCCGCAGGGGACGCCGCTCGACGGCGACGGGCGATCTGAGAGACTCGCCGGGTCCCACCCGCATCCCCTCGAGGAGTGTCGATGAGCATCACCGTCCCTGCCCTGGTCACCGCGTCCGCCGGAGCCGCCTTCGAGCGCGCGACGGTCGAGCGGCGCGAGGTCGGCGAGCACGACGTCCTCATCGACATCGCCTACGCCGGCATCTGCCACTCCGACATCCACCAGGCCCGTGAGGAGTGGGGCTCGTCGATCTTCCCGATGGTCCCGGGTCACGAGATCGCCGGCGTCGTGAGCGCGGTCGGCAGCGGGGTCACGCGGCACGCCGTCGGCGACCGGGTCGGGGTCGGCTGCTTCGTGGACTCCTGCCGCGAGTGCGAGAACTGCCTCGCCGGCGAGGAGCAGTTCTGCCTGCGCGGCAACGTGCCGACGTACAACGGCCGCTACGCCGACGACTCCCCCACCTACGGCGGCTACTCGACGCAGGTCGTCGTGGACGAGAACTACGTCCTGCGGATCCCCGAGGGCATCGCGCTGGACGTCGCCGCGCCGCTGCTGTGCGCCGGCATCACGACCTACTCCCCGCTGCGGCACTGGGGCGCCGGCCCCGGCACGAAGGTCGCGGTCGTCGGCATGGGCGGGCTCGGCCACCTCGCGGTCAAGATCGCGCACGCGCTCGGTGCCGAGGTGACCGTCCTGAGCCACACGCTGTCCAAGAAGGACGACGGCCTCCGGTTCGGTGCCGACCACTACGAGACCGGCGACCGCGACACGCTCAAGCGGCTCCGTGGCTCCTTCGACCTCATCATCAACACCGTGTCGGCCGACCTCCCCGTCGACGCGTACCTCCGCACGCTCACGCTCGACGGCACGATGGTCTTCGTCGGCGCTCCCGAGAACAAGCAGTCCTTCCACGCGTTCTCCCTGATCGGGGGCCGCCGCCGCCTCGCCGGCTCCAACATCGGCGGCATCCGCGAGACGCAGGAGATGCTCGACTTCTGCGCCGAGCACGGCATCGGTGCCGAGATCGAGACCATCACGGCCGACGACGTCGACAAGGCGTACGACCGCGTGGTGGCCTCCGACGTGCGCTACCGGTTCGTCATCGACACGGCGACGATCCCGGCCTGAGCCGCGGCGAAGGCGGATCATGCAAGGCATGACCGTCCTCGCCGTCGTCTTCGCCGCTCTGGCCGCCGCCCTCCACGTCTGGATCTTCGTCATGGAGTCCGTGCGATGGGAGCACCCCAGCACCCGACGTACGTTCCGGATGAGCGCCGAGGACGCTGCGGCCACCCGGGAGATGGCGTACAACCAGGGCTTCTACAACCTCTTCCTCGCCGTGACGACGACCGTCGGCCTCGTGCTGCTCGGCGTGGACCAGACGGACGCGGGGCGCGCACTCGTCTTCGCCGGCTGCGGGTCGATGCTGGCCGCCGCCGTGGTCCTGGTCGTCCGGTCGCCCGCTCGGCTCCGTGCCGGTGTCGCTCAGGGGACCGCGCCCCTCCTCGCCGTCGCGTTCCTCGCCCTGTCGCTCGCCGTCTGAACTCCGGCCATCGACCGCTCGCGGCGAGCCAACCTCGTCGAATGTCGATGACCGGAGCTCGATCAGCAGCGCACGCTGGCACGGAACCAGCGAGAAGCGCTGCGGCCGGCTCCCTTGCGTGCCGGTCACGTCGAGGGGGTCGGTGTGAGGCGGTTGTGGGTACGTGCTGCACAGGTGGCGACCTCTGTTCTCCTGACCCAGCTCCTGGCCGCTGCCTGCCTGCCGGTGGCCGGGCACGCGGCGGTCGCGACGACCGAGCCGACCCGGATCATGCTGGCGGGTGACTCGATCACCCAGGGCCGCTCGGGCGACTTCACCTACCGCTACTGGCTGTGGCGCGGTCTGCAGTCCGTCGGTGCCGACGTCGACCTCGTCGGCCCGCGTCGCGACCTGGCGTACGGGACGCTGCACTATCTCGACCCGCGGTTCGACCTCGACCACGCGGCTGTGGCCGGGGCCACGACGACCTCCTCCCTGCCGCGCGTCGCCGACGAGGTCGCCACCTACGCCCCGGACGTGATCGTGCTGATGATCGGGTTCAACGACCTGAGGGTCCGCACCGCCGAGGCGACCGCAGACAACCTCCGCCGCACCATCGAGACCGCACGAACCGTCGACCCCGACGTCGACATCGTCCTCGGCCAGGTCACCACCCAACGCGTCCCGGACACGGGTGAGCTGGTGAAGGCCGCTGAGACGCTCGACCTGAACAACCGGATCAGCACCCTCGCGTCCGAGCTCGACACGGTCACGTCGTCGATCACCGTCGCGAGCACCGCGCTCGGATGGACCCCGGCGACCTTCACGTGGGACGGGATCCACCCGACGCCCTCGGGCCAGACGCACCTGGCGCAGGCCTTCGCCGACGCGCTCGTCGCCAACGGCACGCTCACCACCCGCCCGTCGATCAAGGCGACCGTGGCGTGGCCGGCGACGTTCGCCCCGACCGGCCTCGGCGGCAACCGGTCGATCACCCTCCGTTGGGACACGACCCGGATCGACGCCTGGTCCGCGCGCGTCCGCTACCGGCTCCTCAGCAAGCCCGGTTCCCCTGCGGTGACGACCGGGTTCAAGCCGGGAAGCACGCGGGTGATCACGGGGCTCGCCGCGGGCGGCCTGTACGAGATCCAGGTCCAGCCCCGCCGAGGCACCATGCAGGGCGCCTGGTCGAAACCGATACGGGTCCGCGCTTCGGGGCAGAGACCGCGGGCAGTCACCGGACTGCGCGCGGCGTGGTCCCGGACCCGCGTGCGCGTGACCTGGCGTCAGGAGGTCGCGGCGTTCACCCACGACATCGTCTTCCGGACGCGCAGGCCCGGTCGCGCGTGGGGAGCATGGAAGCGTACGACCGCCGCAGGAGGGACGAGAACCTTGCCCGTCTCCTCCGCCGCGAGACGGGTCCGGGTGCGCGTCGCCGCCCGCAACGCCTACCTCACCGGTCCTGCGGCGACCCTCGTCTCCCGTCGCCGATGACGCGCCACCCTGGGGCGCGTCCGCTACCGCACCGACGCGACCGCAGCCGCCATCCGCTCCACGATCTCCGACAGGATCGCCCTCGACGTCGCCGTGGTCACCCGGACACGCCCCGCTCCCCCGGTCCCGAACGGCAGCCCCGACCCCAGCGCCACCCGCCCGCGCTGCAGGAACACCTCCGCCGGGTCGTCCCCGAGTCCCAGTCCGCGACAGTCCAGCCACGCCAGGTACGTCGCCTCGGGCGGCCGGAACGCGATCCACGGCAGCCGCTCGGCCAGCGCGGACGCGAGGTGCTGCCGGTTGGCCGCCAGCCCGGCCAGCACCGCGTCCAGCCACGCCCCGCCCTCGCGCAGCGCGGCGGTGTGGCCGACGACGCCGAGGTGGCTCGCCCCGTGCTCGACCACCTCCGGGATGCGAGCCAGGTCCTTCTCCGCGGTCTCCCCCGCGAGCACGATCGCGGCCTTCATCCCTGCGAGGTTCCACGCCTTCGACGCCGACATCACCGCGAATCCGTCGTCGGCGCCCTCGACGGACAGGTACGGGGTGAAGCGCGCACCGTCGAGCACGACCGGAGCGTGGATCTCGTCCGCGACCACCCTGACGCCGAACGCGCGAGCGAGCCGGGCGACGCCCTCGAGCTCGGCCGCGGTGTGCGCGACGCCGCTCGGGTTCTGAGGGTTGCACAGCAGGTACGCGGCGGGCCGTCCCGTGGCCACCGCCCGCTCGAACGCGGCGCCGAGCACGTCGAGGTCCAGCCGCCCGTCCTCGCCCAGCGGCGCCTCGACGACCTCCCGGTCCGCCGCGGCCATGAAGCCGTAGAACGGCGGGTACACCGGCGGGCTCACCACCACCGGCGACCCCGGCTCGGTCACCAGCCGGACGACCTCGGTCAACCCCGTCATCACGTCCGCGACCATCGACGACCGGCCGACCGGCACCCCGTCCCAGCCCCACCGCTCGGACGCGAAGCCCGCGAGCGCCTCGGCGTAGCCGGTCCCGCTGGGGTAGCCCGTGTCACCGCGGCGGACCAGGTCGTGCAGCGCCCGCGCGACCGGGTCGGCGAGAGGCACGTCCATCTCGGCGACGAACGACGGCAGCACGTCCGGCGGGTAGGACCGCCACTTCGCGCTCGTCCGGGTGCGCAGGTCGTCCAGGGTCAGCTGCTCGAGCGGGTTCGCGGTGTCCATCACCGCCCATCCTCGTCCACGCGCCCGACGACCCGCTCGACGACCAGACGTGGGGTGGGCGGCAGGACCCTGCCCTCGCGCTCCTCCACGCTCGCCCGCTCAGGGAAGTCGAACACGCCGAGGATCAGCTGCATCGGGTAGTCGGGCGCCTGCGCCACCGTCCGCACCACGGCTCCGTCGAGCAGGAAGGCGACCGCCCCCGGCCGCCAGTCGACCCCGTACGTGTGCCGCTCCGCGACGTCGAGCGCGACCGGCTCCGTGCGGAACTCCTCCACGAGCGCCGGGTCCCGGAACGCGTGGATCCCGGCGCCGTACGCGACCACCGGACGCCCGTCCGGCCCGGCGGTCACCGCGTCGCCGAACACCTCGACCAGGCAGATCTCGCCGCACCGCTCCGGCTCGTCCTCGAGCCCCACCATCCACGCCGAGAACATCGACCGAGGGCCGATCTCCGCCCGGCAGGTCACCTCGACCCGGCCGTACCTCGGGGTGAAGCCGTCCAGCCTCGGCTGCGCCTCCCGCACGACGAGCCCGTCGCGGAACGGCTGCTGTCCCCGCGTGCTCCCCACCGGCCCGGACCAGCTCCCCGACTGCACCGCCGACACCCGGAGCGGACCTTCGTGCAGGTCGGGGCACCACAGCGGGTGCTCCGGCGGGATGGACAGCGTGAGGGCGCCGTCAGCCACCGCGTACGTCGCCGCGGCCGCCGCGCGCGAGCTCCACGCCGGCAGGTAGCTGGCGATCCAGACCTCCGGGTCCAGTCCGGTCCCCGCGAAGTCCTCGACGAAGTCGCCGGGGCGGCTGCGGTCGTCGCCCTCGGCCGTGTCACGCTGCATGAGGCCAGCATCGACGCATCCGGGACGCGTCGCAGGCGGCCGCGAACGAGGAGACGAGGATGACCGCTGGAGTGGACACGCCGGACCGCCGCGGACGGACGGGCCTGCACCTGACCGGGCTCGACCTCGACGGCAATCCCGACGTGACGGTGCGCGAGGTGGAGCTCCTCGCGAGCGACTGGTTCGTCCTGCGGGCCACCACGTACGACCGCCGTCGTCCGGACGGCACGGTGACGACCGAGCGCCGCGAGACCTACGACCGGGGGAACGGCGCGACGATCCTCCTCTACGACCTCGAGCGGCGCACCGTCCTCCTGACCCGGCAGTTCCGCTACCCCGTCTACGTCAACGGGCACCCCGACGGCATGCTGCTCGAGGCTGCCGCGGGACTGCTCGACGAGGACGACCCCAAGACCGCGATCCGCCGCGAGGCCGCGGAGGAGACAGGCGTCGAGGTCGGCGAGGTGACCCACGTGTTCGACGTCTACATGAGCCCGGGGTCGGTCACGGAGAAGCTCCACTTCTTCGCCGCCCCGTACTCCGGCGACCGCTGGGCCGGGACGACCGCCGGCATCGCCGACGAGGGCGAGGACATCGAGGTCGTGGAGCTCGGCATCGACGACGCCGTCGCGCGGATCGGCCACGACGTGGTGGACGCCAAGACGATCATGCTGCTGCAGTGGGCGGTGCTGAGCGGCCCGTTCGCCCGCTGACGCCGCCGGGCGCCACGCAGCGTCCTAGCGCGCGACCGTCAGGCCCGCGACCCGTCGTGGGCTCACGGCGGACCGGTACGAACCGCCGGCGGGTCGCACCTCGAGGTGCAGGTGCGGTCCGTCCGGCGCTCCGCGGGCCCCGCTGCGCCCGACCAGGTCGCCCTTGCGGACGCGGTCGCCGTGCTGCACCGCCCGCGAACGGAGGTGGCCCAGGAGGATGTCCCGACCCCGGGAGCGGATGATCACCGCGCGACTGCCGTACGCGGTGCCGATCCCGCGGGTGATGATCCGGCCGGACACCCCGGCGTACACCTTCGTCCCCTTCGGCATGTCGAGGTCGAGCCCGTGGTGGAACCCCTTGCCGCCGGTGCACCGCGACGACGGCGCGTACCACGGGGCGCGCGTGCAGCCGTAGGGGATCATCCGCCGGTGGGCGCCGGCGAACCAGCGTGACGTGTAGCACCGTCGGTCCGTGGTCCAGAACCGCTTGATGCCTGACGGCGTACGGCGCGGCCCGACCTTGCAGGCGGCCGCGCGCGCCGTCGCCGGTCCGGCCTCCCACGGGCCGACGCGGACGGTCGTGCCGTTGCCGATGTCGAGGCTCTCCTCCGTGCGCGCCACGACCGGGTCCTGCCCACGCGCGAGCTGGAGGGCGAGGGCGGTGATCCGCTCGGTCTCGGCTCCCCCGAGCGACCCGCCCCACTCGACGTTCACGAACGCCTCCGCCGCCGGACCGAGGGCGATGCGCGTGACTCCCGCGGACTCCCCCGTGCGCTGCCGCTGCTCGGCCGCGAGCACGAGCGGGTCACCGCTCTGGCCCTGACCGCCGACACCGGGGTAGCCCTCGACCGTGCAGGCAGAGCCCGACACGTTGCGGAGCGCGACGCGCGCGTAGCGGTGGCCGAGCGCGGGCTCGACCGGCGTGAGCGAGAGGGCCACGTCCTGCGGACCACAGGAACGGGCGGTCGCCGGACGCGTCGCCCGGAGCGCCAGAACGGACGCGTCGACGGCCGCGGCCGCCGGCGGTGCCGCGGTCACCGTCGGAGCCGCCGTCGCCGTCGCCGAGCGCGTCGCCGTCGCAGGAGCTGGTTCGGGGTCCGCCGTCGCCCCGTCGTCCGCCGACGGGGACGCGCAGGCCGACACCACGAGGAGGACGCTCGCGAGGAGCGGGACGGACGCACGTCGCATCCCAGCAACCTACGCCACGTCGTGGCCGTCCCGGCGGGACCAGACGCACGCCCTCACACGTGCGGTACGCCCACGTGGACGACCTTGGTCGTCGTCATCTCGTCCAGCAGCTCCGGTCCGTACCCGAAGCCGGACCCGCTCGCGCCTCGCGGCTGGGCGGCCCCGCCCGGCGCCCCTCCGAAGGCGGCGTTGACCTTGACCGTCCCGACCGGGAGCTCGCGCCAAGCGCGCTGGGCGTGCTCCATGTCGGCCGTGAGTACCACCGCCGCGAGCCCGTAGGGGCCGGCCGCGGCACAGTCCAGTGCCGCTGCGAAGTCGGGCACCACCCTCACGGGCGCCACGGGCCCGAAGGTCTCCTCGCGCATCACGGCCATGTCGTCGGTGCACCCGGCGAGCACGGTCGCGGGATAGAACGTCCCCGGGCCGCCCGGCACCTCGCCCCCGGTCAGCACCGTCGCACCGGCGGCCGCCGCGCCCTCGACGTGCTCGTGCACGGTCCCCCGCAGGCGCTCGTCGACGAGGGGACCCAGCTGCGTGGCCGGGTCCGTCCCGGGACCCACGACGAGCGCGTCGGCGCGTCGTACCAGCGCCTCGAGAAAGGCGTCGGCGACCGGCTCCACGACGTAGATGCGCTCGACGGACGTGCAGATCTGTCCCGCGTTGGCGAAGGCGCCGAGCGCCGCCTGCTCTGCGGCCCACGCGACGTCGACGCCCTCGTCGACGATCATCGGGTCGTTGCCGCCGTTCTCGAGGACCACCTTCGCCCCGGTCCGGGCGGCCGCCTGCGCGATGGCGCGTCCGGTCGCAGTCGATCCGACGTGGGCCACGAGGTCGACCTGCGCCGAACCGGTCAGCGCCGCGCCCGTCCGACCGTCGCCCACGAGCACCTGCAGCACCCCTGCCGGGAGCGCCTCCGCCATCACCCGCGCCAGCTCGAGACCGGTGTGGGGCGAGCGCTCGGACGGCTTGAGCACGACCGTGCTGCCGGTCACGAGCGCGGCTCCGAGGAGCCCGCAGGGCACGGCGACGGGATCGTTCCAGGGGGTGATCGCCGCGACGACGCCCCGCGGCTGCGGGATCATCAGGTCGGTCGCGTCCCACCCGCCCTGCAGCGCGCGACCGCGGTGCAGCGGGCCGAGCTCGGCGTACTGCCTCAGCGTCGCGACACCCGCCTCGACTCCGCCGCGGGCGTCGGCCAGCGGCTTCCCCATCTCGTGGGTCGTGAGGAGGGCGAGCTCGTCGGCGGCGGCCTCGACCAGCGCAGCGGCCTCGGCCACTCGGGCCGCCCGATCGGTCGGCGACGTTCGGGCCCAGTCGGGAGCCGTCTTCGCCGCGGGCTCGACCGCCGCGTCGACCTCGGCCGGCGTCGCGCACGCGAGGCGCCCGACCAGGGAGCCGTCGGCAGGGTCGAGGACGGTCAGGACGTCAGGGTCGTACGGGGCGGCGTCGGGCACGGGATCCTCCGTTCGGCGGGACTGGCCCTCTGCCCGTACCCGTCCCGCGGCGCCGGCAATCGTCTGCACGGCCCCTGGCCCTCGGGCGAGGGGCGGGTCGATCCTGGTCCCATGGCCCACGACGACGGGGTCCGCCACCGGTACGCCCTTCGCACGAGTCGCCTCGAGGCGTTCAGCGACGGCGTGTTCGCGATCGCGATCACGCTGCTGGTGCTGGAGATCTCGGTGCCGCCCGGCTCCGACGACCTCCTGGCGGCGGTGCTCGACCAGTGGCCGTCGTACCTGGCCTACGTGGTGAGCTTCGCGACGGTCGGCGCCCTCTGGATCGCGCACACCGCGATGACCGAGTTCCTGGACCACGCCGACGCGTGGTTCCTGCGCCTCAACCTGCTCCTCCTCCTCGTCGTCTCGTTCGTGCCCTTCCCGACGGGACTGCTCGCCGAGAGCGTGGGCGACGAGGGGGCGAGCAGCGTGGCCGCGACGGTCTACGGGCTCACGTTGCTCGCCGCCGCGCTGGTGATCTCCAGCCTCTGGCGGTACGCCGTGCGAGCCGCACTCGTCCGCAGCGACGCGCCGGCGGGAGAGGTCCGCGCGATGACGCGACGACTCACTCCCGGACTGGCCGGGTACGTCGTCATGATCGCGGTCGGCCTCGTCCTGCCGGTGGTCAGCATCGTCGGCTACCTCGTCATCGCCGTCGGCTACCTGCTGCCGCTCGGCTCCCTGCGCCGCCGCAGCAGCGGCGCCGGGGCGCCGTGACGACGGTCAGCCGACCCGCACCACGACCTTGCCTCGCGTGTGACCGGTCTCCACGGCGCGGTGGGCCTCGGCGGCCTTCTCGAGGTCGAACACCTCCGCGATCTCGACCGTCACCGCTCCGGCCTCGATGAGGCGCGTCAGGTCCGCGAGGTCGTCGGCGTCCGGCCGCACCCACACGTAGCTGCCGCCGAGCTCGTCCCGGGCCCGGGCGTCGGTGATCGAGGCGATGTGCCCGCCCTCCTTGAGGAGGGCAGCCGCGGTGTCGATCGCGTCCCCGCCCACGTAGTCGAGGATCACGTCGAACCCCTCGGGGGCCAGGGCGCGGGCGCGCTCGACCAGCCCTTCGCCGTACGCCACCGGCTCGGCGCCGAGCGAGCGTACGTAGTCGTGGTTGCGCTCGGACGCGGTGCCGACCACGCGCGCCCCGGCGTGCACGGCCAGCTGGACCGCGAACGAGCCGACGCCGCCCGCGGCCGCGTGGACGAGGACCGTCGATCCCTCGGCGACTCCCGCGCGGCGCACGCTCTGCAGCGCCGTGAGGCCGGCCAGCGGGACGGCGGCCGCCTCCTCGAAGGAGAGCGAGGCGGGCTTGAGGGCGGCCGTACGGACGGGCACGGCGACGTACTCGGCGAGAGTGCCGCCCGAGACCACGTCCTTGCGTGCGTAGGCGTACACCTCGTCGCCGGCCTGGAGCTCCGGCGTGTCGAGGCCGACCTTCTCCACGACTCCCGCGACGTCCCAGCCCGGGATCGCCGGGAGGTCGACGTCGATCAGTCCCTGCAGGTAGCCCTCGCGGATCTTATAGTCGACCGGGTTCACGCCGGCAGCGACGACCTTGACGACGACGGTGTCCGGGCCGATGTGCGGCTCGGGGAGGTCACGGACCTCGAGGACGTCGGCGTCTCCGAACTTCTCGTACGCAACAGCTCTCATGACGGTGACGAACCGGTCGGGGTCGTGGGTCATTCCCGCCACCGGCTCCCCCTGCCCCGCTTGTGGTGGTCCTCACGGCTGCATCCGGGGATCGTGGGTGGGGTCGGCGTACCGACGCGGGCACCCCTCGTCGACGGCGTCCGGGCGAAGCTCGTAGTGCCAGGGCTCGTTCGCGTAGACCTGGCACAGTCCGTACGACGCCCCGTGGTCCGCCAGCCAGGACGCGGCCTCGGAAGGGCCGACGTCGACCGCGTCCCCCGACACGTGCGGCGACGTCTCCGGCGTGGCGACCCACCGCGCCGCCTCCGCGGTGGTCCCGTACTCAGAGACTGCCTCGTCCAGCAGCTGTTCCTGGTACGCCGCAGAACGCCAGCCGCTGTTGACCACGATCGTGATCCCCTCGTCCGCGGCGTCGGTCGCGGCTTCGCGCAGGGCGGCGAGGAGGTCGGGGTCGAGCCTCGCGACGGCCGCGTACCCGTCGTCGAACACGGTCACGCCGTCCGGGACCCGCCCCGACCCTCCGCGCTCGGCGCGGTCGCGCGTCAGCGTGTCGAGGACGCCCGCGGTCGGGCCGGGCACGGGGGTCAGCGCCTCGAAGCCGAGGACGCCGACCAGCGTCGCGCCGACGACGACGGCAGCGACGAACGCGGGTCGACGCCTGCGGGTCCGGGCCTGTGGTGGTCTGCGGAAGGTCATGCGCCCCAGTCAAGGCAGCGGCGTGTTGCCAGGGCGTACGCAGATCTCGATATGCCCGCGATACACCACGGCTCGTAGCATGGGCGAGCATGCGTGTGCTGATCGTCGAGGACGAGCCCTACCTGGCGGAGGCCATCCGAGATGGCCTGCGCCTGGAGGCGATCGCGTCCGACATCGCCGGCGACGGCGACACCGCGCTCGAGATGCTGAGCATCCACACGTACGACGTCGCCGTGCTCGACCGCGACATCCCCGGTCCGTCCGGCGACGAGATCGCCGCGAGCATCGTCGGCTCCGGCAGCGGGATGCCGATCCTGATGCTGACCGCCGCCGACAGGATCGACGACCTGGCGTCCGGGTTCGGGCTCGGCGCCGACGACTACCTCACCAAGCCGTTCGACCTGCAGGAGCTGGTCCTGCGGCTCCGCGCGCTCTACCGCAGGCGCGCCCACAGCCGGCCGCCGGTCCGCGAGCTCGCCGGGCTGCGGGTGGACCCGTTCCGCCGCGAGGTCTACCGCGACGGCCGCTACGTCGCGCTCACCCGCAAGCAGTTCGCCGTGCTCGAGGTACTCGTCGGAGCCGAAGGCGGCGTCGTGAGCGCCGAGGAGCTCCTGGAGCGCGCGTGGGACGAGAACGCGGACCCGTTCACCAACGCCGTACGGATCACCGTCTCCGCGCTGCGCAAGCGGCTCGGTGAGCCCTGGCTGATCGCCACCGTCCAGGGCGTCGGCTACCGCATCGACACGGCGCCGGCCGGAGCAGCCGACGGGGCGGACCGTGGCTAGGCCGCCGGGCCTGAGCGTCCGCCTCAAGCTCACCTTCAGCTACGCCGGGTTCCTGATGGTCGCGGGTGCGCTGCTGCTCACCACCGTCTGGCTGTTCCTCCTGCGGTACGTGCCCGACCAGCAGATCGTGCTCGGGCCGGGCGACCCGCGCTCGCCCTTCATCCCGAACCGCGGGGACCTCCAACGTGCCTTCGCTCCCCGGGCGGCCCAGGCGATGGGGGTCCTGCTCGTCGTCGGGCTCGTGGGCGGGTGGCTCCTCGCCGGCCGCATGCTCGCCCCGCTGAACCGCATCACGGCGGCCACCCGCAAGGCCGCGAGCGGGTCGCTCTCCCACCGCATCGAGCTGGAGGGCCGCCAGGACGAGTTCCGCGAGCTGGCCGACAGCTTCGACGCGATGCTGGCCCGGCTCGAGGCCCAGGTCGCCGAGCAGCAGCGGTTCGCCGCCAACGCGTCCCACGAGCTGCGCACCCCGCTGGCGATCACGCAGACCCTCCTCGACGTCGCTCGCAAGGATCCCGACCACGACAACGGCGAGCTCGTCGAACGCCTCCGCGCCGTCAACGCGCGCGCGATCGACCTCACCGAAGCTCTGCTCCTGCTCAGCCGCACCGACCAGGGGACCTTCGTCCGCGAGCAGGTGGACCTCTCGCTCGTCGCGGAGGAGGTCGCCGAGACGCTCCTGCCGTTCGCCGAGGCACGGGGACTCACCCTCGAGACCTCCGGCGACCGCGCGCCGACGCTCGGCTCGCACGCCCTCCTGCTGCAGATGACCACGAACCTCGTGCACAACGCGATCGTCCACAACGTGCCCGAGCAGGGGTGGGTGCGGGTCACGACCCGTGCCGAACCCACGACGGTGGTGCTCACGGTCGAGAACACCGGCGAGAGACTGACGCCGGAGCGGACGTCGACGCTCGTGGAGCCGTTCCAGCGCGGCACCGAACGCGTCCGCACCGACCACGCGGGCGTGGGGCTCGGGCTCGCCATCGTGAAGAGCATCGCTGAGGCGCACGACGGTGCTCTCACTCTCACCCCACGCCCCGACGGCGGGCTCGGCGTCACCGTGCGGCTACCGGCGGCTCACCGCTGATCCGCCGCGAGCCGCGCCAGCCGCAGAAGATCGGCGGGTGGGCCGACGTGGCGCAGCTTGTCGGGGTTGACGACGGAGCGGATCTGGGTGACGTGTCCGTCGGCGACCTCGAGGGTGAACACGGCGACGACTCCCCCACCGGCTTCGGCACCGGCCGAGACGAGCACACCCGGCCCGCCGTTGACCGTCAGCGGGGTCAGCGTGACCGGCAGCCCGCGGCGGACGAACCCGGCCAGAAGGCGGGCGACCGCCAGACGCCCCGCGACGGGGCGCGTGATGGCGAACCCCGGCGGCACCTTGCCCCCGCCGTCCCCGGTGAAGACGACGTCCTCGGCGAGCACCTCGACGAACCCGTCGACCTCGCCCCGCTCGCACGCGGCGAGGAAGCGCGAGACCAGCTCCGTACGCCGGTCCTCGTCGTCGCCGTAACGCGGGCGCTGGTCGGCGACGTGACGTCTCGCCCGTGACACCAGCTGGCGGACCGCCGCAGGCGTGCGTTCGAGCACCTCGGCCGTCTCGGGGTAGGAGTAGCCGAGGACGTCGTGGAGGAGGAAGGCGGCGCGCTCGGTCGGGCTCAGGCTCTCGAGCAGCACGAGGAACGCCGTCGAGACGTCGTCGGCCAGCACCGCGTGCGCCGACGCGTCGGCGACCGTCCCCGGCGCCCCCGTCAGGGGTTCGGGGAGCCAGTCGCCGACGTACTGCTCGCGGCGGCTCCGGGCGGAGCGCAGCACGTCGATGCTGAGCCGCGTGGCCACCGTGGTGACGAACGCGTCGTGGTTCTCGATGCCTTCGGTCGCGTACACGCGCAGGAGCGTCTCCTGCGCCACGTCCTCCGCCTCCGCGACCGAGCCCAGCATGCGGTACGCCACCGCGAACGCCAGCGGGCGCAGGCGCCGGAGGTCCTCGTCGTCGAGCGGGCTCATGAGGCGATTCTCGTCGCTTCGACGTTCATGACCCCTCCGACGAGACCGACCCGCTGGTTGTGACACGCCTGAGCCGCGTCAGGCGGCCGCACGCCGTTCCCAGTACGCCAGGTGGCTGCGGTGCAGCCACGCGTCGGCCCACGTCCGGTCGGGCTCGTCCGGGACGTCAGCGCTGCGCGCCAGGGCGGCGAGCCGGGCCTCGGCCTCACCGATCGCCGCGAGCACCTCGTCCAGCGGCACCTCGCCACGCCGTACCGACCGCAGGAGGCCGCCGCCGGGCTCCGGCACGGGGAGCGTGATGCGGCCCGCCGTCAGCAGCTCGACACCCTGCATGCCGAGCCGCAGCGCGTGCATGGCGTACTTCGTGTCGTAGCCGTGCGCCGCCACGAGCTCGGGCCGGTTGGTGTGAGCGCCGACCTCGCCCGTCATCGCCGCGCGCTGGGCCCGGAGGTACCCGAGGAACCGTTGCGCGGCGAACTTGGAGACGAAACGGTCGGCGTTGTCGACCAGCTCGGAGCCGGCCTCGTCGCGGAAGACGACCTCCTCGTCGGGGACGAAGAGGACCAGGAGCACCGTCGGGTTGCCCGCGAGCGCGAGACGGCACCACTTCCGCGCCGAGTAGACGATGACGTCGAGGTCGCCCGCGCCGGACCGGTTGGCGAGACCGCCGGGACGGTCCCACACGGTGTGGCGCTCGTACTGCTCGAAGGCCACCTGGATCTCGGCGTCGACACCGCCGGGCACCCGCGCAAGCCCCGTGACGTACGCCGCGGGCTCGAGGCAGATCCCCATCTCGTCACGGTCGTCCTGCCCGTCCACCGCGGTGCCGTGGACGCCGGAGCCGACCTGCGTGCGCAGGATCAACCCGTCCTCGGCGATGCGGCGCGCCTCCTCCGAGGCGTGCGGATGGGCGAAACCGGGCGGCAGGCTCCGGTCTCCGAGGATGTCGCGTGCGGTGCTCACCGCCGGACCGTACCGGGCGGCAGGCCGTCAGCGCGCGCGGAATATCGCCGGTCGGCGTACTGCGCCACGAGCTCCGCGCCGATGCGCGCCAGCGCGGCGCGGACGGCATCGCCCTCGACGACCTGGACCCGTGATCCCCACCCCGCGAGCTGCTCGGCGACCGACTCCGCCGTGTGCGCGGCGACCCGGACCCGTACGGCCCCGTCCGGGCCGGGTTCCTCGGGCGCGCAGTGCCGACCGAAGTGGTCGCGCAGGATCGGCACGAAGCGGGCGTCGACCCGGACGACCGCGGACACGAGCGAGCGACGCTGCTCCATCGTCGCGACGACGTCGGCCCAGGCGTCCTCCAGCGCGAGGTCGTCCGGGCGCTCCGCCGGCTCCTCGGTGACCTCGGCCGCCCGCACCCGGTCCACGCGGAACGTCCGTCGGCCACGGGCCGTGCCCGCGACCAGGTACCAGCGGTCGTCCTTGTCGACCAGACCCCAGGGATCGACCGTCCGCTCCGACGGGCCGTCGCGGCCGTCGTAGACGAGACGGACCCGCCGCCGCCGGACGACCGCGTCCTGGAGCCGGTCGACGAGCGCAGGACGCGGCCGATCCGTGCCGCCCCACGGGGTCGCGTCGACGTGGACCGCCTCGGCCGCGGCCTCAGCGTCGGCGCGGAACGTCTGCGGCAGCGCGCGGACCAGCTTGCGCAGCGCCGACCGCAGCTCGGGCGCGCCGCCGGCGGCCGGGCCGGCGAGCAGGAAGAGCGCACGCGCCTCGGAGGCGGTGAGCCCGCTGAGGTCCGTCCGAGCACCGCCGACGAGCGACCAACCGCCGTGCCGCCCAGGCTGGGCGTAGACCGGGACCCCTGCGGCGGAGAGCGCCTCCAGGTCACGGCGGGCGGTCGCCACCGAGACCTCCAGCTCGGAGGCGAGCTCGGAGGCGGTGACGCGGCCGCGTGACTGCATGAGCAGGAGGGTGGCGACGAGCCGGTCCGCGCGCATGTCTCGAGTCTCGCAAAAAAAGTGCTCAGTTGGTGAGCACTTTGAGCGGAAGCATGGTTCTCACCAACACGACGAGAGGACCACACCATGCTTCGCGGACTCGCCACCCTCAGCCTCTACGCCGACGACGTCGTCGCCGCTCGCGCCTGGTACGCCGAGGTGCTCGGCATCGACGCCTACTACGCCTTTCCCCGCGAGGAGGCACCGGCGTACGTCGAGTTCCGGATCGGCGACGACGAGGACGAGCTCGGCATCATCGACGCCCGGTACGCCCCTGCCGACCGCCCGTCGGGCCCGGCGGGAGTCGTCGCCTACTGGCACGTCGACGACCTGGCGGCCTCGCTCGACCGCCTCCTCGCCCTCGGCGCCACGCCGCACCTGCCCGTCACCGAGCAGGGCGACGGCAGCGGGTTCGTGACCGCGTCGGTCGTCGACCCGTTCGGCAACATCCTGGGGATCATGACCAACCCCCACTTCGTCGCCATGCGAGAGGCAAGGACGGCGGCCAGGAGCGGCGCCGCGTCCTAGATTCGGAACATGTCCTTCGACGTCGCCGCCACGTCCTACCAGCGGTTCATGGGACGGTTCTCCGAGCCGCTCGCCGACGCGTTCGTCCGGCTCGCCGACCTCGAGAGAGGTCGGCGGGCGCTCGACGTGGGGTGCGGCCCGGGCGCGCTGACGGCACGGCTCGCGGCCGTCGTCGGTGAGGGCGCCGTCGCGGCGGTCGACCCGTCTGAGCCGTTCGTCCGCGCCCTCCACGAGCGCCTCCCCGCGGTCGACGTCCACCGTGCGCCCGCGGAGGACCTCCCGTTCTCCGACGGGGACTTCGACGCCGTCCTCGCCCAGCTCGTCGTCCACTTCATGGCCGACCCGGTGGCAGGGCTGCGCGAGATGGGACGCGTCGCCGCCCGGGACGCGTGGGTCGCGGCGTGCGTCTGGGACCACGAGGGCGGCACGGGACCGCTGGCTGCCTTCTGGCAGGCCGTCCACGACGTCGACCCGGGCGCACCTGACGAGTCGGGTCTCGCGGGCACCCGCGAAGGCCACCTGGCCGAGCTGTTCTCGGAGGCCGGGTTCACCCGGATCGACGCGGGGGCGCTGACCGTCGAGGTCGCGTTCCCGACGTTCGACGCGTGGTGGGAACCGTTCACCCTCGGCGTCGGTCCCGCCGGGTCCTACGTCGCCGGACTCGATGCGGACGGCGTGGCCGCGGTGCGGGAGAGCTGCCGCGCCCGGCTTCCCGACGCACCGTTCACCCTCACGGCCACGGCGTGGACCACCCGGGCGCGGGCAGGATTGTGACGCCTCGCAGCGGGTAGTCCTCCGTCCAGGAGGTCCCCATGACGAACGCATCCAACGAACCCCTCGACGTCGGCCCCGACGAGGCGATCAACGACGACGCTCCCGAGACGGACGAGATCCGGTCCTCGGCCGATGCCGACGTCCACGGCACCGGCGACGCGTCCGACCGTGGGGCGGTGGTGGACGACGACGACCAGGACAGCGAGCCGTCCTCGAACGCTCCGGCGGGTGAGGCGCCGAACGACCCGTCTGGCGCCTGACGCCTAAGCCGTCATCGGCGCCGGCGTGCGACCTCGTGGCGGTCGTCCAGCCCGGGCGCTCCACCGTCCCTCGGCACGGCCGACGTGGATCGGGTGCTCGAACGCCGCGCTGACGTGCGCGGTCGTGATCACCTCGGTCGCGTCCCCGCTCACCACGGTGCGCCCGCGGGCGATCAGGAGAGCGTGCGTCGTCGACGAGGGCAGCTCCTCGAGGTGGTGCGTCACGAGGATCGTCGCCACCTCGGGACGGGTGCGCGCCAGGTCGTCGACCGTCGTGAGGAGCTGCTCGCGCGCCGCGACGTCGAGTCCGGTGGACGGCTCGTCGAGGAGCAGGAGGCGCGGCCTCGGCAGCAGCGCCCGCGCGAGGAGCGTCCGCCCGCGCTCGCCCTGCGAGAGGGTCGGCCACCGGGCGTCGACCCGCTCGGCGAGGCCCACCTCGGCGATCAGCTCCTCCGCCTCGGCGACCAGCGCGCGGTCCGGCACCCAGCGCAGCGGAAGCTCGATCGTGCCCGTCGCGCCGGTGAGGACGACGTCGCGGACGGTGAGCGGCGACCGCAACGGGTGGCGCGGGTTGACATGACCGATGTGGCGCCGCAGCTCCTGCAGCTCGACGCGGCCGAGCCGCTCGCCGAGCACGTGCACCGTGCCGGTCGTCGGGTGGGTGAGCGCCCCGCAGAAGCCCAGCACCGTGCTCTTGCCCGCGCCGTTGGGCCCGAGCAGCGCCCAGTGCTCCCCCGTCCGCACCGTGAGGTCGATGCCATGGAGGATCTGCGTGTCCCCGCGACGGAACGTGACGCGGTCGAGGGCGACCACGGGAACGGTGCCGGTCACGCGAGCGCCTCCTTGAGCGAGGCGAGGTGGGTGCGGCTGTGGTCGGCGGCGGCGCGGGCGTCGCGCGCGGCGACGGCGTCGACGAGCGCCACGTGGGCCGCGTGGTCGGCCTCCTCCGACGGCAGCGGCCGGATGCGCAGCATGTCGACCATCGCCGTACGCAGTCGTGGCACGAAGCCGTCGAAGAGCTCGACGAGCACCTCGTTGTGCGCCGCCACGACGACGGCCCGGTGGAACGCCATGTCCGCGTCGACGTGCGCCGCGATCGCACCCCGCTCGAGCGACGGTCCCTCCACCGCCCGTCCGCGCAGGGCACGTCGTAGCGCGCGCAGGTCGGCGGGCGTCCGTCGTACGGCGGCCAGCGCCGCGGCCTCCGCCTCGATCGCCATGCGGGCCTCGATCACCGCCGCGATCCCGGCACGGCGCAGGACCGCGTCCCAGTCCTCCGGGACGTCGGTCGCGGTGACGAACACCCCCGCGCCCTGGCGGGACTGGAGCACGCCCTTGCCGGCGAGCTCGCGCACCGCCTCGCGCACGGTCGAGCGGCCGACCCCCAGCTGAGCGGCGAGCGTGGTCTCGCCCGGCAGCTTGTGGCCGAGCGGCCACTCGCCCGCGCGGATGCGGTCGAGCAGGGCGGCGGAGGCCTGGTCGGCGAGGGCGTGACGCTGGATCTGCACGCAGGACAACCTCTCTGCTTGTCTGAGGAGTTGCCCAGCCTACTCCCCCGCGCCGCCCGGGTCCGGGCGGCTACCGCAGCGGCCGGTAGAACGTCCGCACGTCCTCGACCAGCAGCTCGGGGACCTCCATCGCCGGGAAGTGCCCGCCGGTGTCGAACGTCGACCAGTGCGCGACCTGCCCGTCCGGGTCGGCGACCGAACGGATCGTCGTGTCGGCGGCGAACACCGCGTACCCGGTCGGCGGCCCCGCCGGCGCCTCGCCGTCGTCGGAACTGCCGACGTGCCCGCCCGAGTCCTGGGCAGCGAGAATCTGCCGCCACGCCTGCATGCCTTCATAGGTCGCGTGCGCCGAGGACGAGCCGGCGCGGTTGAACCACGCGAGGCTGACGTTGGTCAAGAGCTGGTCACGGTCGACCGCGTCCTCGGGGAGCTCGGCGGCCGGGTCGGTCCACTCCTTGAACTTCTCGACGATCCAGGCCAGCTGCGCGACCGGGGAGTCCGACAGCGCGTACGACAGGGTCTGCGGGCGCGTCGCCTGCAGGTGCAGGTAGCCGATCCCGTCCTGCTGGTACGCGTTGTAGCGCTCGGCGCGCTCGCGGTCCTCGCCCTCGAACTCCTCGACGTCGAGCGGCGGCCCGAACGGCATGCCCGCGGTCGTCCCGGTGAGGTGGACGCCGACCACGCGTTGCGGGTCGATCATCGCGAGCATCCCCGCGACCCCCGCGCCGGCGTCGGTCGCCTGGACGGCGTACCGCTCGTAGCCGAGCCGTCGCATCAGCTCGGACCACGCCTGCGCCACACGGAAGAGGTTGCCCCAGCCGGCCTCGCTGACCGGCGCGGACAGGCCGTACCCCGGCATCGAAGGCAGGATCAGCTCGAACGCGTCCGCGGCGTCACCGCCGTACGCCGTGGGGTCGGTGAGCGGCCCGATCACCTCGAGGAACTCCAGCGAGGAGCTCGGCCACCCGTGGGTCATCACCAGCGGCATCGCCCCTGGCTCCGGCGAGCGGACGTGGAAGAAGTGGACGTCCTGCCCGTCGATCGTCGTCGTGTACTGCGGGATCTCGTTCAGCCGCGCCTCCTGTGCACGCCAGTCGAAGTCCTCGCGCCAGTAGTCCGCGAGGCTGCGGAGGTAGTCGGGCGGCACCCCACGGCTCCAGTCGGAGCCCGAGGGGTAGTCAGGCCACCGCGTGCGCCGGAGGCGGTCGTGGAGGTCGTCGACGTCGCTCTGGGGGACGTCGATCCGGTACGGCCGGAGTGCTGCGTTGTCGTCCATCTCCCGACGGTACGAAGGCTTGCGGAAGACTTCCTTCCGCGATCGGAGGCAGGATAGGACCGTGATCTCGACGTCCGCGCGCCTTCTGCGCCTCCTCTCGCTGCTCCAGTCGCAGCGGGGATGGAGCGGCCCCCAGCTGGCCGACCGGCTCGGCGTGAGCACCCGCACGATCCGCTCGGACGTCGAGCGCCTCCGTGGTCTCGGCTACTCGGTCGACGCCACCCCCGGTGTCGCGGGCGGCTACCGGCTCGGTGCCGACGCCGACGTGCCGCCGCTCCTGCTGGACGACGAGGAGGCGCTCGCCGTCGCGATCGCGCTGCACACCGCGGCCGGCGGCGTGACCGGGTTCGAGGAGACGTCCCTCCGGGCGCTGGCGAAGCTCGAGCAGACGCTCCCCCACCGGGTCCAGCACCGCCTCGACGCCCTGGTCGACGCCACCGTCGCGGTGACGCCCCAGGCCGCGGCCGTCGCCGTCGACGTGCTGACCGCGATCGCCGACGCCGTACGACGCCACGAGGGCCTGCGGTTCGACTACACGGCCCGCGACGGGACCGAGGGCCGCCGCACCGCGGAGCCGTACCGGCTGGTCCACACCCGCGGCCGCTGGTACCTGCCGGCATGGGACGTCGACCGCCAGGGCTGGCGTACGTTCCGGGTGGACCGGATGCGCCTGCGGGTCCCCAACGGCCGCCGGTTCACCCCGCGCGACGAGCCCGAGGGCGACCTGGTCGGGTTCGTCGAGCGCTCGCTCGGCACCGCGCAGTGGCAGGTCCGTGCGCGGGCACGGGTGTGCGCCCCCGCGGACCGCATCATCGCGCGGGTCCCTCCGGCGGTGATCGTCGAGGAGGTGGACGCGACGACCTGCATCGCCCACGTCGGCTCGGACTCCCCCGACCAGCTCGCGCTCTGGCTCGGCATGCTCGACGCCGACTTCACCGTCGACGGTCCGCCCGAGCTCGCGGTGGCGTTCCGGCGTGTCAGCGGCCGCTATGCCCGTGCGGCGGAGGCGCTTGACAGGCTGGAGGCATGACGCAGGACGGAGAGCTCTCGTGGCAGGGACGTCGGATCGCGTGGCGCACGGTGGGGAGCGGGCCACCCGTGGTGATGTGTCACGGAACACCGTGGTCGTCCGCGCTGTGGCAGCCGTACGCCGACGCGCTCGGGACGGACTTCACGGTGCACCTGTGGGACATGCCGGGCTACGGCGTCTCGTCGAAGGACGCCGACCACGCCGTGGACCTCGGCGTGCAGGGTGAGGCGTTCGTGGCGCTGCTCCAGCACTGGGGCCTCGACCGCCCGCACGTCGTCGCGCACGACATCGGAGGCGCGGTGGCGCTGCGCGCCCATCTCCTGCACGGAGCGTCGTACGCGTCCCTCTGCCTGGTCGACGTCGTGGCGCTGCGCCCGTGGGGGTCGCCCTTCTTCCGGCTGGTCAAGGAGCACGCCGACGTGTTCGCCCAGCTTCCCCCCGCCGTCCACCGCGGCGCGCTCGAGGCGTACCTCGCGACCGCCAGCCACGTCGGCCTCACCCCGGCGGCGACGGCGATGCTCGCCGAGCCGTGGTGCGGCCCCGAGGGACAGGCCGCGTTCTACCGCCAGATCGCCCAGGCCGACGAGCGCCACACTGCCGAGCTCGAGCCGCGCTGGGGCGACGTTGCCATCCCGACGCACGTGGTGTGGGGCGCCGAGGACACGTGGATCCCGCCGGACCGCGCCGACCGGCTCCACCAGGCGATCCCGGGCAGCACGCTGACGGTGGTCCCCGACGCCGGGCACCTGGTCCAGCTCGACGCTCCGGTGGCGCTGGCGACGGAGCTCCGCCGCTGGCTCGGCGACGTGGTGGCCGGGCAGGAAGCCTGAGGCTCCGACATACTCCGACCATGGACGCGCGGGCCACCACGCACGACAGGACCGACTGGCGCGAGCTGGTGACCGTCGTCCTGCTGTCCGTCACCGCCATCCTCACCGCGTGGACGGGCTTCCAGGCGAGCAAGTGGAGCGGCGCGATGTCGATCGCGTTCAGCCAGGCGTCGACCGCGCGGATCGAGGCGAGCCGCCTCGACGCGGACGCCAACCGCAAGCAGACGATCCAGGTGCAGCTCTTCTCGCAGTGGCTGTCGGCCTACCAGCAGGGCGACACCCAGCTCGCCGACTTCCTCGAGCAGCGCTTCCCCGAGCCGCTGAAGACCGCCTTCCCGGTGTGGATCGCCAGTCGTCCGCTGCAGAACCCGGACGCCGCCGCGTCCCCGTTCGCGCTGCCCGAGTACGCCATCCCCGAGACCGCCCAGGCCGAGGCGTCCGACGCCCGCGCCGACGCGAAGTTCCGGGAGGCACTGCGCAACAACCAGCGGGGCGACAACTACACCGCGCTGACCATCGCGTTCGCGGCCGTGCTGTTCTTCGGCGCGCTGGCCGGACGCATGCGCGACCGGCGCAGCCAGTGGGCGCTGCTCACGCTGGGGATCGTCGGCTGCCTCGTCCTCAGCGGCATCCTGGTGTCGTTCCCCAAGCTCGTCTGAGTCCGGATCGTATATCCTCGCGACGTGCCTCGTACGCTCAGCGAGAAGATCTGGGACGCCCACGTCGTACGCCGTGCCGACGGCGAGCCCGACCTGCTCTACGTCGACCTCCACCTGCTGCACGAGGTCACGTCGCCCCAGGGCTTCGACGGCCTCCGGCTGGCGGGACGGACGGTGCGCCGGCCAGACCTGACGCTGGCCACGGAGGACCACAACGTGCCGACGACCGACCTCGACCGGCCGATCGCCGACCTGCTCTCGCGGACCCAGATCGAGACGCTGCGCCGCAACTGCGCAGAGTTCGGCATCCGGCTCCACCCGCTCGGCGACCTCGACCAGGGCATCGTCCACGTGGTCGGTCCCCAGCTCGGGCTCACGCAGCCGGGCATGACGATCGTCTGCGGCGACTCGCACACCTCGACCCACGGCGCGTTCGGCGTCCTGGCGTTCGGCATCGGCTCGAGCGAGGTCGAGCACGTCCTCGCCACGCAGACGCTGTGGCAGGCCCGCCCGAGGACGATGGCGGTCACCGTCGACGGGGTGCTGCCCGACGGCGTGACCGCCAAGGACCTCGCCCTCACCCTGATCGCGTCGACCGGCACCGGCGCAGGTGCGGGGCACGTGGTCGAGTACCGCGGCTCCGCGATCGAGGCGCTCTCCATGGAGGCGCGGATGACGCTGTGCAACATGTCGGTCGAGTGGGGCGCCAAAGCCGGCATGATCGCCCCCGACGAGACGACGTTCGACTACCTGCGAGGGCGCCCGGAGGCGCCGACCGGCCCGGAGTGGGACGCCGCCGAGGAATACTGGCGGACCCTGCGGACCGACGACGACGCCGTCTTCGACGCGGAGATCGTGCTCGACGCGTCCCGCATGACGCCCTTCGTCACGTGGGGCACGAACCCGTCGCACGGCGTGCCGCTCGGCGCGGTCGTCCCGTCCCCGGACGACTTCGCCGACCCGCACGAGCGGGCTGCCGCCGTCCGGGCGCTGGACTACATGGCACTCGAGCCCGGCACTCCCCTGCGCAGCGTCGCGATCGACACCGTCTTCATCGGGTCGTGCACCAACGGCCGGATCGAGGACCTCCGCGCGGCGGCCGCGGTGCTCGAGGGCCGCCGCGTCGCCGACCACACCCGCGCTCTCGTCGTCCCGGGGTCCGCTCGCATCCGGCTCCAGGCCGAGGCGGAGGGGATCGACGTCGTGTTCACCGAGGCCGGGGCCGAGTGGCGGGGCGCCGGGTGCTCGATGTGCCAGGGGATGAACGCCGACCGACTCGGCGCCGGCGAGCGCAGCGCGTCGACGTCCAACCGCAACTTCGAGGGGCGTCAGGGCAAGGGCGGGCGTACGCACCTCGTCTCTCCGCTCGTGGCGGCGGCCACCGCCGTACGCGGCACGCTGTCCTCCCCCGCCGACCTGCTGGCCGCCGACAGGTGATCAGCCGGGTCGCCCGTGGACCGGGAGCGTCACCCTCACGACGGTCCGGTCTCCCTCGCGGGTGAGCGCGATGGTGCCGGCGTGCCGCTCCTCGACGACGCGCCGCGCGATGTCGAGGCCGAGGCCCGCGCCCTCGCCGACGTCCTTCGTCGTGTAGAACGCGTCGAACGCCCGTGCGAGCACCTCGTCGTCGACCGCGGGTCCCGAGTCCGCGAAGGTCACGACGATGTGCTCGCCGTCGGACCGCACCGCGATCGCGAGCTCGCCGGCGCCGTCCATCGCGTCGACGGCGTTGGCGATGACGTTGGTCCAGACCTGGTTGAGCTCCGCGACGTTCGCCTCCACGCGAGGCAGGTCGGGCGCGTAGTCCCGGGACACCGCGACGCCGTCGCGCAACCGGTGCCCGAGCATGATCAGGCTGCTCTCGATCCCTTCGGTGAGGTCCGCCTCCTGCGTCGGTCCTCGGTCGACCTGCGAGTACGACCGGACCGCGGACACCAGGCTCGAGATGCGGTGGGTCGCGCCCTTGACCTCGGCGAGCAGCGCCGCGGTCTCGGCCGCGCTCGCCACCCACGCGAGGGCGCCGCCCAGCGCGGCCGGGCCCACCGCCTCCGCGACCCGCTCGCACCACGCGACGTCGGCTCCCGCGGCCGCGAGGGGCGCGGACAGCTGCCACCCGTCCTCGACGCCCCGCTCGTCCAGCCAGTCCGCCAGTGCGTCCTCGGCGTCGGCTCGCGCGAGCGCGTCGACGTCGCTCGCCGGCTCCAGCTCCTGGCGCAGCCCGTCGGTCGCGGCGAGCGCTGCCGGCGAGACCCCGTGCTCGGCCAGCGCGACGAACGACGCCAGCACCTGCGCGGCCGTCTCCTCGAGCGCGTCGACCGCGCGGGTCGCGGCAGCGGCCGGGTTGTTGATCTCGTGCGCGAGCCCGGCCGCGAGCGTGCCGAGCGTGAGCAGCGACTCGCGGTGCCGAGCGGTGGACTCGATGCTGCGGGCGGTGCTGTAGACGCCCTCGATGAGGTGCGCGGCGAACGGGAACCAGACGCGGGACCGGTCCCCGAGGACCTCCGACGGGACGCGCAGAAGGCGCCCGGGGCGCTCACCACGACCGGTCGCGAGGTAGCGGCCGTGGGCGTCCCACGCGCGGAAGCCGCCGGCCCACTGACCCGGGACCTCCATCCGCCGGACGATGGTCTCCTCCCGGCCCACGCGACGCGACAGCGCGATGACGCCGTCCACGAGGAGCCACCAGGCGTCGGCATCCTCACCCTCGCGGAACAGCACCTCGCCGGGCTCGATCGCCACCTCGTCGCCGAGCGCGACGAGCTCCTCCAGCTGCGCGTCCGGCATCCCGTCGAACAGCGGAAGGGCACGGAGCTCGTCGGACCTGATCACATCGCCATCCAGTCAGAGCCAGGCCCGCACCCCCGTGCGGGCTCCCTGCATCGTACGGCGGGGCCGCGGCCGCCGAGGCGGTTTCCGCGGTCAGCCCGGCAGCGCGCGGACCGGCGACACCACCGACGCGGCGTCGAGGGTCGCGGGGCCGCCGGTCCGCCGCCGACGGATCGCCTTGCCCACCTCGACGACCAGCGGCAGGAGCGCCGCGAGCCCGGCGCAGACCAGCCACTCCCGCGGCGTGAGCGCCACCGCGCCCAGGCCGGTGCGCAGGGTGGGGAGCTGCGTCGCGAGGAACAGCGCCGTGACCGTCACCAGCGCGATCCCCGCCGCCTTGAGGACCGGCGGGGCGAGTCCGCTCGTGGGATCGCGCCGGTTGACCACCGCGTTGAAAGCCGTGCCCAGCCCCATCACCACGAAGGTCATCGTCATCGACACGGAGGCGGTGTCCGTCCGCGGCTCGTCGGGCCCCGCGACGAGGGGCAGCAGCCCGGCGACGAACAGCGCCGCCGCGTACACGAGCCACTGCGTCACCGCGCGACGGTTGGAGATCGTGAGCGCGGGGTCGCGGGGCGGCCGGTGCATGACGTCGGGATCACCGGGGTCGACCGCGATCACCACGACGCCGACCGCGGTCGCGAAGAACAGCAGGAACAGCACCATCGACGGGCGCATGGCGACGCCGTCGTTGATGTCGAAGACGGTCGCGGCGAGGAACATCAGGACGAGCGCCAGCAGCTGCGTCATCTGGAAGCGCACGTAGGCGACGACCTTGTCGTACGCCCGGCGCCCGATCTCGACGGCGTGGACGAGCGTGCCGAAGTTGTCGTCGGTGAGGATCATGCGGCCGGCCTGCTTGGTGACCTCGCTCCCGCTCCCCATCGCGACGCCGATGTCGGCCTGCTTGAGCGCCGCGGCGTCGTTCACCGCGTCGCCGGTCATCGCGACGATGAGTCCTTCCTCCTGCATCGCGCGGGCGAGCCGGAGCTTGTCCTCAGGCGTGACCCGTCCGAAGACGTGCAGCTCCGGCAGCCGGTGCTTCAGCTCCTCGTCGCTCAGCGCCTGCAGCTCCGTCCCGCTGATCGCGCCGGGCCCGAGCCCGAGGTCCTCACCGATCGCGCGGGCCGTCACGGCGTGGTCGCCGGTGATCATGCGGACGTCGATGCCCGCGGCCAGCGCGACGCGTACGGCGTCCTTGGCCTCGGCGCGCAGCGGGTCGATGATGCCGGCGAGGGCGACGAAACCCAGGTCGGAGACGAGCGCCATGGGGTCGGTGGTCATCCGCCCCAGGTCGGCGTCGTCGATGACGCGCACTGCGAACGCGAGCACCCGCAGGCCCTTCTCCCCCATGCGCTGGTTGGCCTCGGTGATCCCGTCGCGTGCCTCGGCGATCGGGACGGCCGAGCCGCTGAGCGGACCACCGGCGGTGCTGCAGCGGGCGAGGACGACGTCCGGGGCGCCCTTCACGAGGGCGACGACGTGCTCGGCGTCGTCGAGCCGGACGCGGTGGAACGTCGCCATGAACTTGTAGTCGGAGTCGAACGGGACCTCTGCCAGACGCGGGTAGGCACGCCGCGTCTCGTCCGCGTCGATCCCCAGCTTCGCAGCGAGCACGACCAGAGCCGCCTCCGTCGGGTCGCCGATCACCGTCTGGTCGTCGCCGACCACCGCGTCGCTGTCGAGGACCAGCCCGAGACCGAGCCGCGTGAAGTCGGGCGTGGGGGTGCCGGCGACGCCGCGGATCTCGCCGGTCTTGCGGTAGCCCTCCCCCTCGACGGTGAACCACGAGCCCGCGGCGTACAGGGTTGAGACCATCATCTGGTTGAGCGTGAGCGTCCCGGTCTTGTCGGTGTTGATCGCGCTGGTGGCCCCGAGGGTCTCGACGTCGGTCAGGTTCTTCACCACCGCCTTCGCCTCGGCGAGCTGCTTCGCGCCGAGCGAGAGCAGACCCGAGACGAACGCCGGCATGCCCGTGGGGATCGCCGAGATCGCCATCGCCGTGCCGAGCAGCAGCAGGTCCTTGCCCGGGATGCCGCGCAGGAGGCCGACGACGACGATGACCGCGACGGCACCCCACGCCACGATCCCGAGGACCTTGGTCAGCGCATCGAGCTCCTTCTGCAGCGGGGACCGCGTGCGGGTCACCGAGGTCAGCATCGTGGCGATCTGCCCCATCTGGGTCTGCATGCCGGTCGCGGTCACGACGAGGGCGCCCGTGCCGCGCGTGACCGACGTGTTCTGGAAGAGCATGTTGGTGCGGTCCCCGAGCGGGACGTCGGCCGACGGCAGCGCCCGGGCGTCCTTGGCGATCGGCGCGCTCTCCCCCGTCAGCGCCGCCTCCTGCGCCTCGAGCGTCGCCGAGCGGAGGATGCGTCCGTCCGCCGGGACGATGTCACCCGCCTCCACCTGGACGACGTCGCCGGGGACCACCTCGGTCGCCGGCACCAGCCGCTGCTCGCCGTCGCGGACGACGCGCGCCTGCGGGACCTGGATCTTCGCCAGCGCGTCCACGCTCGCCCGCGCGGTGAGCTCCTGGCGGGTGCCGAGCACGAGGTTGAGGAGGACGAGCAGGGCGACGACGATCCCCGTCGGGACCTCCCCGATCAGGAGGCTGACGACGACGACCGCCACGAGCATCAGGTTCATCGGGTCGCGCAGCTGCAGCGCGGCGATCGCCCAGACCGTCGGGGGCTTCTCCGCAGCGATCTCGTTCGGCCCGTACGACGCGAGCCGCGCCGACGCCTCGGCGGAGCTGAGCCCCGTCGTCGCGTCGGAGCCCACCTGGGCGACGGCGTCCTCGGCCGCGAGGGCGTACGCCGGCGGGGCCGTGTCGGCAGCGGTGGCCGCAGTGTCGGAGTCGCTCACGGTAGGGATCCCTTCTGACGGGAGGCCGAGACCTTGGAGTGAAGGTACGGCGCTGGGCGCCGGTCCGCATGCGCGTTGCGGCTCGGTCCGGGCTCGGGTCCGCTACAGACGGGGGTCGACGGGCTCCGACTCGAGCGCCAGCACCGCGAACACCCGCTGGTGCACGCGCCACAGGGGCTCCCCGTCGACGAAGCCGTCCAGCGCGTCCAGGCCCAGCCCGTGCTCGCGCAGGGCGAGCTGGCGCTTCTTGCCGAGGTTGCGGTCGCGGAGCACGTCGAGCGCATCGGTGTAGTCGGGTCCATAGACGATCCGCAGGTACTCCGGGCCGCGCACCTTGAGGCCGGGCTGCACCCGTCGCCCCTCGACGTGGTGGGCGGGCTTCACGACCATGCCCTCTCCCCCGCCCGCCGTGAGCTCCTGCCACCAGTCGACCGCCGCGGCACGCTCCTGCGGCGAGGCCAGGGCGACGAGGCGGTGACGCGTGGGGGTGATCAGCGCGGCATCGAGCCGGCCGAGCTCGGCGAGGTGCCAGGGGTGCGGCTCCGTCGAGGCGAGCGTCCGGCCCTCGACGGCCAGGACCTGGAACGGCGCGTACGTGATGCCGTCGAGGCCGTCGGTCGGACGGCAGTACGCCGCGTACGCCTCGCTGAACGCCTCCGCGTTCGCGAGTCGCCGTCGCGCGTGCTCCGTCAGACGCGCGACGTCCAGCCCCCGCCCGGCGGTCCGCTCGAGGACGGACACCACCGCGGGCAGCGCGTGACGGGCGGCAGCGCCGACGGAGGCGTACTGGGAGGTGATGAGGTCCTGCGCCTTCGCCGACCACGGGAGCAGCTCGCCATCGAGCGCGAGCCAGTCCGTCTCCAGGGACGCGAACAGCGGCGACGCCGCCTCGCGCAGCCGGTCGACGAGCGGGCGCGTGTCGGCGAGGAACGGGCGCCCGGTGCGGGTGTAGACCGCACCGGTGGAGCCGTCGCCGATGCCGAACCGGCGCTCGGCGGTCTCCTCGTCCTGGGCGAGGACGGCGATCGCCCGCGAGCCCATGTGCTTCTCCTCGCACACGACGTGCGTCACGCCCCACGCGGCGTACTCGTCGAACGCCTGCGCGGGGTGCTCGAGGTATCCGTCGAGCCGCGAGGTTGAGGCGGGCGACATCGTCGGCGGGAGATAGACCAGCCAACGCGGGTCGACGGCGAACCGACTCATGATCTCGAGCGCCGCCGCGGCGTTCTCCTCGGGGATCTTCACCTTCCCCGCGTGCGGGGACTCGAGCCACCGCGTCCCCGCGACATCGTCGATCGACAGCGCAAGCGGCTCCCTGCCGTCGCCGACCGGCGCCAGCGGGCGCGCCGGCGCGTACCACTCCTGCTCGGCCGGGACCGAGACGATCTCGCGCTCGGGATAGCGCAGGGCGGTGAGCTCCCCGCCGAACACGACGCCGGTGTCGAGGCAGATCGTGTTGTTGACCCACTCTGCCCGCGGCACCGGCGTGTGGCCGTAGACCACCGTCGCCCGACCTCGGTACTCCTGCGCCCACGGGTAGCGGACGGGCAGACCGTACTCGTCGGTCTCCCCGGTCGTGTCGCCGTACAGCGCGAACGCGCGCACCCGCCCCGACGATCGCCCGTGGTACGCCTCCTTCAGCCCCGCGTGCGCGACGACGAGCCGCCCGTCATCGAGGACGTAGTGGGCGATGAGACCGTCCATGAAGGCGAGGGCGGCCTTGCGGAAGTCGTTGCTCTCGCCGTCGAACTGCTCGAGCGACTCGGCGAGCCCGTGGGCGACGGTGACCTTGGATCCGCGGAGTGCGCGGACGAGCTTCGCCTCGTGGTTGCCGCTCACGCACAGTGCTTCTCCGTCGGCGACCATTCCCATGACCAGGCGGAGCACTCCGGGGGTGTCGGGACCGCGGTCGACAAGGTCACCGACGAAGACGGCGGTCCTCCCCTCCGGGTGCGACGCGCCGACGGCTTGGGCGCCGTCGTACCGCAGCGTCCAGCCGAGGTCGGTGAGCAGCGTGCGCAGCTCGGAGGCACAGCCGTGAACGTCGCCGATGACGTCGAAGGGTCCGTGGAGGTCGGTGCGGTCGTTCCAGGGGCGCTCCCGCACGATCTCGGCGGCCGTGATCTGCTCGTCCCCGCGCAGCACGTGCACCCGCCGGAAGCCCTCCTTGCCGAGGCGGCGGAGCGAGCGGTCGAGGTCACGCTTCTGGCGCGCGACGACGTGGCGCCCGAAGTCGCGGTCGGGCCGCTGCGCGTTGCGCTCGGTCGCGACCTGCTCGGGCACGTCGAGCACGATCGCGTCGACGAGGACGTCGTGGCGCTTGGCCAGCGCGACGAGCTCCGCCCGGGATGCCTTCTGGACGTTGGTGGCGTCGACGACGGTCAGCAGCCCGCGGCGGAGGCGGGTCGCGACGATGTAGTGCAGGACGTCGAACGCGTCGGGCGTCGCGGACTGGTCGTTCACGTCGTCGGCGACCAGGCCGCGGCAGAAGTCGCTCGACACGACCTCGGTCGGCTTGAAGTGCGCCTGGGCGAAGGTCGACTTGCCGCTGCCGGACACCCCGACGAGGACGACCAGACCGCGTGCGGGGACCCGGACCTCACTCATCGCTGTCGCCCCCGTTCCTGGTGAAGACGGCCATCTGGGTCGGGCTGCCGACCTCCTCGTCGTGGTGGCCGATGCCACGGCGCTCGACGGTGTAGCCGTACGTCGCGGCGACCCGGTCCGACCACGCGGCGAACTCCGCCCGGTCCCACTCGAACCGGTGGTCGGGGTGACGCATGCCGCTGAGCCCCTCGTACCGGACGTTGTACTCGCGGTTCGGGGTGGTCACGAGGAGCGCGCCCGGCCTCGCGGCACCGAGGACGACGCGCTCGAGCGCCTCCAGCCGCGACGGGTCGACGTGCTCGACGACCTCCATGAGAACCGCCGCGTCGTATCCCGCGATCCGCGCGTCCTCGTACGTGAGGGCGCTCTGGAGCAGCGTGATGCGCTCCGCCTGACGCTCGCTCATCCGGTCGAGGTGCAGCCGCCGCGCGGCGTGCTGCAGCGTCCGCGCAGAGACGTCGGTGCCGGCGACGCGGGTGAACGGCGGTGTCGCGATCAGCCGCGCGAGGAGCTGGCCGGGGCCGCAGCCGAGGTCGACGACCGACGTGGCGCCGAGCGAGCGGAGTGTCTCGAGCACCGCGTCGTGGCGCTGGGTGTTGAGCGGGGCCCGCGCCGCCTCGGGCTGGAGCGCCTCCTCGTCCTCCGCGGGCGTGACTGCGTCCTCGACGTCGTCGCCCAGCTCCGCGAGGCGTGCGAGGGCGATCCGGGTCAACGCGCCGCGACGACCCAGGTACCGGCGCGCGATGAGGTCCTGGTCCGGGTGCGTCGCCAGCCACCCCTCGCCCGAGCGCAGGAGCTTGTCGACCTCGTCGGGGCCCTGCCAGTAGTGCTTCGACTCGTCGAGCACCGGCAGGAGCACGTGCAGCTGGTTCAGTGCATCGGCCAGCCGAACGACGCCGATCAGCCGCAGCCGGACGTAGCGGGAGTCGCCCCACTCCGGGAAGCGCTCGTCGAGCGGGATCGCCTCCGCCTCCACGGTCCATCCCAGCGGGGTGAAGAGACGGTGCGCGATCGCGGGACCGCCGCGGCAGGGAAGGACGGGGATCGTGATCTCGAGCGGGATCGCGCGGTCGGCCAGCTCCTGCCGGGAGGTGCAGCGCCCGCTGCGCGCCGTGCTGAACACGTGCGCCATGGCGACCCCGAGAAGGGACGACGCCGCGTACGAGCGGTCGTTGACGTACTGCGCGAGTGTGAAGTCGGGAGACTCCTTCGCGCGGGAGCGGGCGAGCCGCACCGGGTCGACGTCGAGCAGCAGCGCGGCGGTGCAGCGTTCGTCGGTCGCCTCGGGGTAGAACACGGTGGCCACGCCGAACGACTGCCGGAACTCCTGCACCCGGTCGGGGTGCTTGTGGAGGAGGTAGCCGAGGTCGGTCGCGGGCCGGTGGGTCGTCGAGACGGTCAGGAGCACGCGCTCAGTGTGGCGCACCGGCACCGCGCCTTTCCTGTGGTTATCGAGGTTCGTGGCCGGGCCGGGTCACGGCGGCGCGTTTGACCCCGACGTAGCGTCATGGTCTTCGCTCGAGGCATGACCCTCGCCCCGGCCGCGTACCTCACCTCGTCGTTCCTGTCCCTGCTCGGCAACGCGATCGCCGCCATCGCCCTGCCGCTGATCGTCCTGCAGACCACCGGGAGCGCCCTCGGCGCCGGGGTGGTCGCGGCGGCGACGGCGATGCCTGCGGTGCTCGCGGGCGTGTTCATGGGTGTCGTCATCGACCGCATCGACCGGCGTACGGCGTCGGTGCTCACCGATCTTGTCTCCGCCGCGTCGGTGGCGGCGCTGCCGGTCGTGGACCTGGTGACGGGGCTGTCGCTCGGCTGGTTCGTGCTCCTGGGTGTCGTGGGGTCCCTCGGTGACGTGCCCGGCATGACGGCACGCGAGGCTCTGCTGCCGGCCGTCGTGCGGCACGGCGGGATCTCCGCCGAGCGGCTCGTCGGTCTCCGGGAAGGTCTCGCCGCGTTCGCCCTCGTGGTCGGACCAGCAGTCGCGGGGACGCTGATGACGGTCTTCGACGGCGCGACGGTGCTGTGGATCACCGCCGCCACCTCGCTCGCGGCCGCGCTCACGACCCTCCTCCTCCCTCGCGACGTCGGCGCCGCTGTCGCGGAGCCCCAGGAGGTCGTGGGCCCGCGGAGCGCGACCGCAGACCTGCGGGAGGGCCTGCGAACGCTCGCGCGCAGCCCCTTCCTCGTCGCCGTCACCGCCGTCAGCACCGTCTCCGTGCTCATGCTCGCCGCGTTCCAGGGACTCGTCCTGCCGGTCCACTTCACCCTCGCCGGGCGGCCGGGGCTGCTCGGCTTCGTGCTCACCGCTCTCGCGGTGGGGATGCTCGGGGGAAGCGCGGCGTACGCCGTCGCCGGCACGGGTGTGTCGCGGGCGCGGATCCTGCTTCTCGGACTGCTCGGGACGACGCTCGGGTTCGCTGTGATGGCGACGTTGGCCGCGCCGTGGGTGGTGTTCGCCGGCGCGTTCGTCGTCGGCGCCTCGAGCGGGCTCCTCAACGGTTCGCTCACCGTGCTCCTGATGGAGCGGATCCCGGACGCCGCGCGTGGGCGCGTTCTCGGCACCCAGAACGCCGCAGCCACGGCGGCGGCTCCCGTCGGCCTCGTGCTGGCGGCGGTCGTGACGGAGTACGGAGGCGTCCAGGCGGCCGCCGTCACGCTCGCCGCGCTGTGGGCGGTCACCGCGCTCGTCGCGGTGCGGTCGCGCGCGCTGCGTACGCTGGAGCCGACGGTCGACCGCGACGAGGTGACGTGGGATGCGTAGCAACGAGCTCGCGACGCTCGCCGGGGTGACGGTCCGCACGCTGCGGCACTACCACCAGGTCGGCGTCCTCCCGGAGCCGCCGCGCTCGTCCAACGGCTACCGCGAGTACGACGTCCACGACCTCGTGCGGGTCCTGCGCGTCAAGCGGCTCACCGCGCTGGGGATCGCGCTGCAGGACCTGCCGGAGGTCCTCGACCGCCCTGACGAGGCCGACGCCCTTCTGGAGCGGCTCGACGACGAGCTCGCCGCCGAGATCGACCGTCTCTCCGCGCGACGTGCGCTGATCGCGCGGCTGCGTCTCGACCGGTCGGCGCCCGACCTCCCTCCGGAGATCGGCCGGTACGCGGCGCTGTTCGCCGCCGCCACGGGCCCGTCCGTCCTCGCGCGGGTCGACCGGGAGCAGGCGATCCTGCTCGCGCACCTCGCCGGAGACGAGGGCACGGCGGAGCTCGCGGGCTTCTACGAGCGCCTCGCCGACCCCGCACTCCTGGCGGCCGCCGCCGACCTCTACGCCCGCTTCGACGCTCTCGACCAGCAGACGCCGTACGCCGAGGCGGACCGCCTCGCCGCCGACATCGTCGCCGCAGCGGCACCTGCCGTCCGCGAGCACCTCGCGGCGGGGTCCACCCTCGACCTCGGAGAGGACGTCGCGATCATCCTGGAGCACACCTCGGATGTCCTGAACGACACCCAGCGCCAGGCGCTCACCCTCATCGAGGAGCGGCTGACCGCCGCGACGAGCGGCTGACCGCGCAGTAGCGTGACGAGGGACCGCCCATCCCGAGCGAAGGAGCCCCCGGTGTCGAAGCCGCCGCTGCCCGACGACGCGATCGCCCTGCTGCGCCGACCGAACCCTGCCGTCATCGCCACCGTGCGCAAGGACGGCTCCCCGGTCACGACCGCCACCTGGTACCTCTGGGAGGACGACGGCCGCGTCCTCGTGAACATGGACGAGGCGCGCGTCCGGCTGCAGCACGTGCGCCGTGATCCGCGGGTCAGCCTCACCGTCCTGTCCGAGGACGGCTGGGCCACGCACGTGACCGTGCTGGGACGGGTCGTCGAGATGAAGGACGACGAGGGCCTCGCCGACATCGACCGCCTCTCGACGCACTACACCGGCCACGCCTACACGAACCGCGACCGCGCTCGCGTCAGTGCCTGGATCGAGGTCGAGCGCTGGCACGGGTGGGGCGCGCACAAGGACAGCGACCAGACCGGCTGAGCGGAGCGGAGGCGCCCCTCGGTTAGCCTCTGCGCATGACCGACGTCGCCGAAGTCCGGCATCCCGTCCCCGCGCTGCTCCGGCGTCTCGACATCGCGGCCAAGATCCTGCTGGTGCTGATGCTCGCCTCGGCGCTCGCGTTCCCCGAGGTCGGCAACCTCGAGGACAAGGGTGCGCTCCCGCGCGCCATCGCGTACCCGATGCTCGCCTTCACCGTGCCGGTGGTGTGGCACGTGTGGTGGCGGGAGCGGGCGTCGTTCCCGTGGCTCGCGGACTTCCTCATCACCATCACGTGCTTCACCGACATCCTCGGCAACCGGATGGACCTGTACGACACCATCGTCTGGTTCGACGACTGGATGCACTTCATGAACACCGGGCTGCTCGCGGCCGCCGTGATCCTGCTGACCCTCCCTCGCACCGCCAGCCTTGGCGCGACCGTCGAGCGGGCCCTCGCCTTCGGCGCGACGGCGGCGATCGTCTGGGAGCTGGCGGAGTTCGCCGCCTTCCTCAGCAAGTCGACGGAGCGGGAGGGCGCCTACACGGACACGCTGGGCGACCTCGCCCTCGGGACGCTGGGCTGCGTCGTCGCCGCGGTCTCGATCCACACCGCGTGGCGGCACGGGCGGCTGCGGACGGCCGCGCCGCAGCTCGAGGTCCGGGTCCTGAGCCCGCTCGCCGAGTAGGCCCGCGACGCACGTCAGGCGCGAGGGATGTCCTTACCGGTGGGCCGGTACTCGGTGAGGACGATCCGGTCGTCCAGGACGCGGTGACCGACGAGCTCGAGATCGGCCGCGGCGACGTCCTTGAAGGCAGGGTCGCGACCGGCGTCACCCGCGGTGAGCGGGAAGGTCATCAGGCGGAGCGTGTCGACCAGCCCGGCGTTCAGCAGCTGCCGGGCGAGCGAGAGGCTCCCCCACGTACGGATCGGTGTGCCGTCGCCGGCCTTCATCGTCCGCACCTCGTCCAGCAGGTCGTCCGCGCACACCCGGGTGTTCGGCCACGGGACCTCGCGCAACGTCGTGGAGAACACGATCTTCTCCAGGCCCATCGCCAGGTCCCAGGTCTCTCCCCACGCCTCGCTCGGCAGGGCCGCGAACGCCTCGTACGTCCGTCGTCCCATGACCACCCGCTGCGGGGCCGCCGCTTCGGCGGCGTCCCACGCGGCCAGGTCCGGCCCGGGGTATCCGAAGAATCCCGGCAGGCCCTCGCCGCCGGCCCAGCCGTCGACCGACACGAACATGTCGACCGTCACCGTGCACGCCATCGCACGTCCCCTCTCGTCGTCGTGACGCCTCCACCGTCGCGCACGCCGCCGGGTGACGCCTCCCCCTGGGGTCGGAGAACGATCTCCGTCCGTGGTCCGACGACCTGGGCCCTCGGTCGGCGGTTGAGTGGTCAGCATGCAAGCCGCGCTGGAGGACGTCCGCAGCAGCCGGGACCTGCCTGCGTCAGCACGACACCGGCGGCCGCGCCGTACCGTGGTCGTGGTGGTCGACCGGGCCACGGACCTGCTCGGGATCGCGTCGCTCGCCCGCGCGCTCCAGGTCGCGAACCAGCTCGCGCCCGAGGCCCGGTACGAGCCGCTCCTCGCCTCGGTGGGCGGCGCGGTCCTGAGGACGGAGGCGGGGGTCGCGCTGCTCGCAGACGTGGCGCTCGACCGCCTGCGGCGACCCGTCGACACGCTGGTGGTCGCCTGCGGTGCGGCCGCCGTCACCGAGAACCCGTCCACGCCGGTCCACGTGCTGCGGGTCGGCCGCGACGCCGCACGTGTCACGTCGCTCGGCGCTGGCGCCGCCCTGCTCGCGGCCGCGCGACGTCTGGACGGCGCAGAGACGCTCGCCCACCACCGACCGCCCCCACCGCACGCCCGTGCGCGGGAGGCGATCGGCGCGGCCGTCGACCTCGCGCGGAGGCTCGTCGAGGACGACCTCGGGGCAGATCTCGCGCGCGCCGTCGCGCGAAGCTTCGCGCTGCCGCCGGACGGGCCGGTCGGGCTCGCAGCCCCGGGCGGGTCCCCCCAGTTGGCCGAGGCCGGTCCGGCCCTCGCCCGCGAGTGCGTGGACCACATCAGAGCGGAGCTGGCGGGTGACCTGGGCACCGCCGCCCTGGCCCGACGGGTCAACGTCAGCAACCGCCACCTCACGCGGCTCTTCGTCAGCGAGTTCGGGACGCCGCCGGGCCGCCTGGTCCGACGGCTGCGCTGTGAGGCCGCCGCACGGCTGCTGGCGACGACGCGACTGACGGTGGAGACGATCGCGCGAGACACCGGCTTCCGCAGCACCGACGCCTTCCGGCAGGCGTTCGCGCGCCACTTCGGGATGCCGCCCTCGCGCTACCGCGCACTCCGCGGTCCGCGCGCGTCGGACCCGCGACCGGCGAATCCGGACCACTCGCGCTCGGGGCCGCCGCTGGTCGCCCGCGGCTGACGAGGATCGACACCCCAAGCTCCGCCACCACCGGGAAGGAGAAGCCTGTGGCCGGCACTCTCGAAGGACGCACCGCACTGATCGTCGGCGCCAACGGCGGCATCGGTGGTGCCATCGCGCACGCGCTCGGCTCGGCCGGGGCCCGGCTCGTCCTGGCCGCACGGGACACCGCACGGCTGGACCGGCTGGTCGCCCAGCTGAAGGGCGCGGGCGTGACCAGCCGCGCGATCCCCGTCGACATCACCGACGACGCCGCGGTGGGTGCCGTGGTCGAGGAGGCGGCCGACGACGGCTTCTCCATCGCGGTCAACAACGCCGGCGCCACGCACCGTCCAGCGCCGCTCGGCGATCTGGCGCTCGACGACGTCGACCGGGTTCTCCAGGTGACCCTGCGCGGCACCCTCGTGGCGTTGCGAGCCGAGCTGCCTGCCCTGCCCCAGGGCAGCAGCGTCGTGAACGTCGCCTCCACCGCCGGCATCGCCGCGGCACCCGGGATGGCCGCGTATGTCGCGGCCAAGCACGCCGTGATCGGACTGACCCGTAGTGCCGCGCTGGACTACGCGGACCGCGGCATCCGCGTGAACGCCGTCGCGCCCGGCTCGATCGTCTCCGGCGGGATCGCCGCCCAGTCCGACGAGGTCAGGCAGCAGATCGGCTCGACGGCGCCGCTCGGACGACTCGGCAGTCCCGACGAGGTGGCCGCAGCCGTCGCGTGGCTCACCTCCTCCGCCGCCTCGTACGCCACGGGTGCGGTCTTCGCCGTCGACGGCGGCAAGGGGGCTCGCGGTGCCTGAGCGTCCTGGCGTCGCGGCGGTGGCGGACCAGCTGCAGTACGTCCACCTCGAGAAGCTCTACGGCTACCTCCCCGGCATCGCCGACGCGGTGCCGGGGATCTTCGGGCTCACGCACGAGGAGTACGTCGCGGTCCGCGACCGGTTCGACGCCCAGGCACGCGCCGCGGCCGAGGAGCTGGTCGCCGACAGCGTGTTCGCCCGTCGGCTCGCGCGGCTCCCCTTCGAGCCCGGAGCCCGCGTCCTCGCGGTCGGGGACAGCATCACCGACGACCTCCAGTCGTGGGCGGAGATCCTCCGGCACGCGCTCGCGCGTACCGGACCGGACGTCACCGTGGTCAACGCCGGCCTGTCGGCCCACACGACCGCGATGGTCCTGCGCCGCTGGCCCTCGCTCCTGCACCCGGCACCCGACTGGATCGTGTGCGCGCTCGGTGGCAACGACGTCACCCGCATCGCTGGCGGCAAGCCGCAGGTCGCCCTCCCCGAGAGCGTCGCGAACCTCCGCGAGCTGCGCCGGATCGCCGCCGAACGAGCGAGCGTGCAGTGGGTCTGGCTCACGCCGGTGCCGGTCGACGAGGAGCGTGCCGGGCGCCACCCCGCGTTCCGCTTCGGGTCCAGCTCCTGGCGCAACGCCGACCTGGTCGCGCTCGCCGACGCCCTCGCTGCCGCCGTCGACGACCCCGTCGTCGACCTCGTGTCGCCCTTCGGCGTCCCCGCCGACCCGGCGCTCCAGGGTCCGGACGGCGTCCACCCCTCGCTCGCGGGGCAGCAGCAGATCGTCAGGTCCCTGGTCGCGCGGCTGTCGCCGTGACGGCGCGCCAGGCGCCTGGGGCGCCGCCGGGGCGCACGAGGCCGTGGTCGAAGGCGAAGATCACGGCAGCGGCACGGTCCCGGAGGTCGAGCTTGGTGAAGAGGTGGCCGATGTGGGTCTTGACGGTGCCTTCTCCGAGGACGAGCTCCGCGGCGATCTCGGCGTTGGACAGGCCCGCACCGATCAGGGCGAGGACGTCCTTCTCGCGCGGGGTGAGCACGTCGACCTGCGCGCCGGGAAGGATCGGCGGCGTCGCCTCCCGGTAGCCGGCCAGGACTCGGCCGGTGACGGCGGGGTCGAGCCATGCGCCGCCCGCGGCCAGTGTCCGGACGGCGCGTTGCAGGTCCTCGGCGGGTGCTCCCTTGAGCAGGAAGCCCGCCGCGCCGGCGCGCAGCGACTCCGCCAGGATGTCGTCGTCCTCGAAGGTGGTGAGCACCAGCACCGGTGGCGGGTTCTCGGAGTCGGCCAGGGCGCGGGTGGCCCTCACCCCGTCCACGCCGGGCATCCGGACGTCCATGACGACGACGGCCGGCTCGAGACGGGCGACGGCGGCGACGACGTCCGCCCCGTCCTCGAGCTCCCCGACGACGCGGAACCCGTACCGTTCCCGCAGGATGCCGCGCAGCCCGGTGCGGACGAGCTCCTGGTCGTCGACGACCAGGACGGTGACCGGTGCGACGCTCACGTCGGGAGCACCGCCTCGACCTGCCAGCCGCTGGGCACGGGCCCGGCGCTGAGCCGGCCACCGACCGTCTCGATCCGTTCGCGCATCGCCGCCAGCCCGATCCCGCCGGTGGCCGCACCGCTGGGCGTTCCACCGCTGCGGACGGTGATCGTGGTGCGAGCCGCTCCCGCGTCGATCCGCACCTGGACCGGGGCGCCGTCCCCGTGCCGTACGGCGTTGGTGAGCGACTCCTGGACGACGCGGTACGCGGCCAGGCCGCGGCTCCCGTCCAGCCTGGTCAGCGGGCCCCGCACCTCGAGAACGACCTCGGCGCCGGCCCGGCGGTACGACCGGACGAGGTCCGCGATGTCGGTCGCCGACGGCGCCGGCCGGGTCGTCGGGGAGGGGGCCGTGCGCATCAGGGACACCGCCGCGCGGACGTCGTCGAGGCTCGTCCGGGCCGCACGTTCGGCCTCCGTGAGCGAGCCGCGCGCCCGTGGCAGGTCGTCGTCGAGGGCCAGCCGCGCGCTGTCGAGGTGCAGCAGGGTCACGGTCAGGGTGTGCCCGACGAGGTCGTGCATCTCACCCGCGATGCGGTGCCGTTCCTCGGTCCGTGCGCGCTGGTCGAGCTCCGTCTGCGCGTCGCGCAGGCGCAGGACGAGCTCGCGCTGGCGCCGGGTGAAGATGAAGGCCCCTGTGCTCAGCGCCGTCCCCGCGACCCAGGTCACCCATCCGGGCTCCCGGCTGACCGTCAGCAGCTGAAGCACGAAGGTCGCGGCCAGGGCCGTCCCGGCGACGGCGGCGGTGCGCGGCGGTGACGTCCACGCGACCCACCCCGCGATGGCGCACATCGCGAACCAGCCGAGGTTGCGGGGATCGCCGTAGCAGGCGGTGGTCACCCCGGCGGCCGCCAGGGCGAGCGCCGCGAGCAGCGGCAACCCCGCGAGGTCCCGCGAGGCGGCCAGGGAGGCCACCAGGAGCACTCCCACGCCGAGAGCGACGGCGACGAGGAGCCCCCGGTGCGCCTGAGCCGCCCCGACGACCGTCAGCCCGCCGACGGCGAGGGGCGCCGAGGATGGGGAGAGGGCGCGCGTCAGCCGCGTGCCTCCCCCGATCCTTCTGTCCACGGACACTCCTCCCCGGTGTCCGTCCAGGCTAACCTGTACAGGGGTGTACGAGAAAGGGCGTCAGCTGACCTCGAGGTAGCGCAGAACGGCGGCCACCCGCCGGTCGGTGTGGTCGTCGGGCGGGAGGTCGAGCTTCATGAAGATGTTGCGGATGTGCTTGTGCACGGCGTTGTCGGTGATGTGCAGCCGTTGCGCGATGGCGTTGTTGCCCAGCCCCTCGGCCATCACCGAGAGCACCTCCTTCTCGCGGGGAGTGAGCGCCTCGAGCGGGTCCCCGGCGCGTCGCTGGGCGAACAGCTGCGCCACGACCTCGGGATCGATCGCCGTGCCGCCCTCGGCCACTCGGCGGAGCGCCTCGACGAAGGACTCGACCCGCCCGACCCGCTCCTTCAGCAGGTAGCCCACCCGTTCTGCACCGTCCGCCAGAAGATCGGTGGCAAAGCTCTGCTCCACGTACGCCGAGAGCACCAGCACCGCCAGCCCGGGATGCGCCCTGCGGGCGGCCACCGCCGCCTTGATCCCCTCGTCGGTGTGGGTCGGAGGCATCCGGACGTCGACGACCGCGATCTCAGGGCGGTGCTCGTCGACCGCGGCCAAGAACGCCTCCGGGTCGCCGGTGGCCGCGACCACGTCGAACCCCTCTCCCTGCAGCACCAGGCCGAGCCCCTCGCGCAGCAAGGTGTCGTCCTCGGCGATCACGACCCGCATGGAAGCTCCACCCTCATCTCCGTCGGCCCGCCGGGCGGGCTGCTCAGTGCGGCGCGCCCGTCGTGCGCCTCCACCCGGCCGATGATCCCGGACAGCCCCGAACCGGCGTCCGGGTCGGCTCCGCCGCTCCCGTCGTCGGCGACCCGGACGTGCAGCCGGTCGCCGATCAGGCGCACCTCGACCTCGGCATGGCGGGCATGGCTGTGCCGCGCCACGTTGGTGAGGGACTCCGCCACCACGAAGTACGCCGTAGCCTCCACGCTGGCCGGGCAGCGCACAGGGACGTCGAGGGTGACGGTGCAGGGCACCGGGCAGTCGGCGGCCAACGCACTCAGTGCCCCTTGGAGCCCTCGGTTCTCGAGCACGGGCGGCAGGATCGTCCGCACCACGGCGCGCAGCTCGGAGAGCGCGTCTTCGGCGGTGTCCTGAGCGCGGGCCAGGATCTCGTCGGCACGGCTCGGGTCGCGACCGAGCTCGCGCCGTGCGGCACCGATCAGCACCGCGAGCCCGACGATCCGGTTCTGCGACCCGTCGTGCAGGGCCCGCTCGATCCGCCGCAGCTCGACCGCGTGGGCGTCCAGGGCCGCGGCGCGGGTCGCGGTCAGCTCGGCCACGCGGCGGGTCAGGTCGGCACCGGGCCGTGGACCGAGGAGCTGCAGGCCCGGCCGGCACTGCCAGGCGAGCAGCGCGGGGGCCGCGACGAACCAGAGCCCGAAGGCGATCACGCCGATCACCGGTCCGAGCAACGCCTGCTCGTCGTTCCGGGCGGGCAGCGTCCCGTTGAGCAGCAGCTGCTCCCCCGCTCCCACGTGCTCCCACCAGAGCGGGTAGGTGAGGTCGTGCACGGTGATCAGGACCAGCTGCAGGACTGCCGCGCCGAGGATCAGTCCGAGGGTGCCGTGGACCACCAGCCAGCCCAGCTCGCGTCGCGTCACGGCATCGTCCTCAGCGCCTGCACCGAGCACGTGCGGATCGACGACGTCGTGGCCGAGGCGTCTCAGCCGGCGCCGTTCGAGGTCGGCCACCCACCGGACCGACTGCCGCGTGGGCCGGACCAGCGGCTGCCCGACCCGGAGGAACCACAGCACGCCGATCAGCAGCAGAGCCGGGATCGTGAAGAGCGCGACGAGCCCGATCCCCGCGCCGTACAGGGCGTAGCCCGTGCTGGTCACCGCGCGCCGCACGCGGACGATCACGCGGCTCGCGGGGCCCGGCTCCCTCTCCCTGGTCATCGACGCACACGCTACCGACGCCGGCACGACCGGTCGGTACAGCGTGCTGTACCGCGAGTCCACCAGCGGGCTGGATGGGATCGGACGCTCGCCGTTCCTACGGTCGTGACATGACCGATCGACACCGCCTGAGCGGCGAGCACACCCACGACCGAGCCTCTGTTCCGGCCTCGCCGAGGAGGACGCGGTGAACGCTCCGGACGCGCTGCTGATGCGCGACGTCACCAAGTCGTACGGCGCCGCGACCCCGGCCCTCGACCACGTGTCCCTGCAGGTGCCACGCGGGTCGTTCCTGGCCGTGATGGGGCCGTCCGGGTCCGGGAAGTCGACGTTGCTGCAGTGCGCCGCCGGGCTGGACACACCCACGTCGGGACAGGTCTTCATCGGCGGGCGGGAGATCTCGCGGCTGAGGGAGACCAAGCGGACCCTGATCCGGCGCGACACGATCGGTTTCGTCTTCCAGTCGTACAACCTGCTTCCCTCGCTGACCGTCGAGGAGAACATCACGCTCCCGCTGCGGCTGGCCGGCGCCGACCTCGACCGGCGGTGGATGCGCGTGGTCGTCGAGCGGATCGGCCTCGCCCCCTACCTCGGCAGGCGCCCCGCCGAGCTGTCCGGCGGCCAGCAGCAGCGCGCCGCCATCGCGCGGTCCCTCGCCGCGCGCCCGCACGTGGTCTTCGCCGACGAGCCCACCGGCGCCCTCGACCTCGCGGCCGCCGACAACGTGCTCGGGCTGCTGCGCGAGGTGGTCGACGACCTCGGGCAGACCGTGGTGATGGTGACCCACGACCCCGCCGCGGCAGCCCGGGCGCACGCGACCGTGGTTCTCGGCGACGGACGGATCAGGCAGTACCTGCCACGGCCGTCGGCCGAGGAGCTCACGCGCGAGCTCTCTCGGGCGCGCTCCACCGCTCTGGCAAGGACGGCCTGACCCGTGCCCTCGACCACCCGACGCGGCATGGCCCGCGCTCTCGCCCGAGGACATCTCGGAGCGCTCGTCGCCGTGGTGCTCGCGGTCTTCGGCGGCACCGCGATGATCACCGCGGCCACCGTCCTGGCCGAGTCCGGCATCACCGCGTCGGTGCCGCCGCACCGGCTCGCCGGTGCCGACCTCCTCGTCTCCGCACGGCAGCACGTCGAGGTCCCCGAGGACTTCGACGTCCCGCTTCCCGAACGGGTCCTCGTCCCCACGACCTTGGCCGAGCAGGTGGCCACGGCCGACGGTGTCGCCGAGGTGGCGGCCGACGTGACGGTCCCGGCGACGCTCGCCGGCGGCCTCCGCGCCGACGCGCACAGCTGGGACGTGGCCGCGCTCGACGAGCCTCCCCTCGACGGCGCGGCACCGCACGGCGACGACGAGCTCGTGCTGGACGAGGAGCTCGCCGGAGCGGCCGGTCTGCGACCCGGCGACCACGTCGAGGTCACTGTCGGCGGCGACCGCCGCACGTACCGGGTCAGTGGTGTGGTCGATGCCCCCGGCTCCGGCATCTCGCTCGACGCAGCGACCGCCGTCGGGTTGGCCGGACTGCCCGACGGCACCACGGACCTGATCGCGGTGAGGACCACCGCGGGCAGCGACGTCGCGCAGGTCGCCGCCGGGCTCGTGTCCTCCCTCGGCGACGCCTACCTGGTGAGCACCGGCGTCGACCGCGGGGGTGTGGAACGGGTCGAGGCCGCCGCGGCCCGCGGGGAGCTGCTCGAGCTGGCCGGGTCGCTGGCCGGGACGCTGCTGCTCCTGGTCGGCTGCATCACCGCCGGCGCACTGGCGATCTCGGCGCGCAACCAGCGTCGCGATCTCGCGTTGCTGCGCGCCGTCGGCGCCACGCCGCGACAGGTCAGGCGGCTGATCGCCCAGCAGGCGACGGGGGCCGCGCTGATCGGTCTGGCTCCCGGGATCGCGCTCGGCTACCCGCTGGCGCACCGCTTCGCCGACGCCCTCACCGAGGCCGGGATGCTCAGCGCCGACCTTCGCCTCGCCACGACGCCGTACGCCGCGCTGATCGTCACCGCGCTCACCGTGCTCGTCGTGCAGCTGGCGGCGCGCGGTGCGGCGATGCGTCCGTCCCGGATGCCGTCGACCGAGGCGATGGCCGAGTCCGAGGTCGAGCCGCGCGAGCCGTCCCGCGTCCGCACCGTGATCGGGCTGGTGGTGATCGCGGCGGCGCTGGGCCAGACCGTGCTGCCGCTCTTCGTCCGCGGGGAGGCGGCGTTCCTCTCCGCGGCGACCGGGACGTTGGTCGCGGTCATCGGCCTGGCGCTGTCCGGCCCCGGCATCGCGCGCGCCGTCACCGACCGGTTGGCCGCCAGCCGGTGGGGGGACGGGACCTCTCGCCGCGTCCACGTGCCGACGTGGCTGGCGGTCCACAACACCCGCTCGTACGCCGTCCGAACGGCCGGGGCGGTGACGGTGCTGGCCCTGGCGATCGGCCTGACGATCACTCAGTTCTACGCCCTCTCCACGCTGGCGCGGGTCGTCGCCGACGACGTGGCGCACGGGCTGGTCGCGGATGCGACGGTGACAGGCCAGGTCTCCCGGGCCGACGTCGCCGACCTGTCCTCGACGCCCGGGGTCGAGGCGGTGGTCCCGATGGTGAGGACCACGGTGCTGCGCACCTCCGACCTCCTCGGCGACCCGACCACCGAGTCGTACGGCGCGCTCGGCCTGGGCCCGCACGCCGACCGGGTCGTCGACCTCGGGGTGGATGACGGCACGCTGGCCGACCTGGTCGGCGACACCGTCGCCCTCGACGTCTCGGCCGCCCGGAGCTGGGATGTGAAGGTCGGCGACCGCGTGGACCTGGTCCTCGGCAACGGGGCGCAGGTACGTCCCCGAGTCGTCGCCACGTACCGGCGCGGTCTCGGCTTCGGCACGGTCACCGCCTCGACGGACCTGCTCGCCGCGCACGGCGCCGTCCGTTCCGTCGACACCCTCCTCGTCGCCGGTGACCGCGGGGCGGTGACGCGCTGGGCCGCTCCCCGCCAGCGGGTCTCTGTCGGGTCCGAGACGGCGCTCGGTGACGAGGAGAGCGCGTCGCTCGAGCGGTGGATCAACCTGCTCGTGCTCCTGCCGATGCTCGGCTACGTCCTGGTCGCCGCGGCGAACAGCCTGGTCGCCGCGACGATGCAACGGCGCGGCGAGTTCTCGGCACTGAGGATGGCCGGCGCCACCCCGCGCCAGATCAAGGCGATGGTGACGCGCGAGGCGGCCGTCCTCGCGGGCCTCGCGGTCGCTACCGGGTTCGTGCTGTCGGTGCTGCCGATGTCCCTGCTGGGGCTCGGCCTCCTGGGCAGTCCCGTCCCCCAGGGGCCGTGGTGGGTGGCGCCCGGCATCGCGGCCCTCGCTTCCGCGATCGCGCTCGGCTCGATGCGAGGGGCGGCGCGGCGGCTGCTCGCCCGGCCGCCGCTCGGCTGAGCGTCGCCTCGTCCGGGGTCTTGGCGAGGGGGCGTCTGCGGCCCCCCAACGCGCAGAGGCTGCTCCCGAGCTCCTCGGAAACAGCCTCTGACGTGCAGCTACTTCGGTCGGGCTGACAGGATTTGAACCTGCGACCCCTTGACCCCCAGTCAAGTGCGCTACCAAGCTGCGCCACAGCCCGAAGCCCGGAGAAACCGCCTCCGAACCTGCGAAGCAACCCTAGCAGCCACCGTTCACGGGACCGTCACCGCCATGCCCGTTCCGTGTGGTCGGATGGGGCCGTGGAGGACGCGACGCTCGACCGCAGGCTCGGTGTCCGCGACGCCGTCGGCATCGGCCTCGCCGCGATGGTCGGTGCCGGCATCTTCGCGGCCCTCTCTCCCGCTGCGGAGGCGGCCGGGGAGGCCCTGCTGGTCTCCCTCGCGCTCGCCGCCGCTGTCGCGTACGCCAACGCCACGTCGTCCGCCCGTCTCGCCATGCGCTACCCGGAGTCGGGTGGCACGTACGTGTACGGGCGCGAGCGCCTCGGGCCGTTCTGGGGCTACCTCGCGGGCTGGGGGTTCGTCGTCGGGAAGACCGCGTCGTGCGCGGCGATGGCGCTCACCGTCGGCGCGTACGCGTGGCCGGAGCATGCCCGCCCCGTCGCCGTGGCGGTCGTCCTCGCCGTCACGGTCGTGGACGCGCTCGGCGTCCAGCGGTCGTCGGCCGTCGCGCAGGTCGTCGTGGCCGTGGTCCTCCTCGTGCTCGCCGTCGTCGTGGCCGTCTGCCTCGCCGGCGAGGCCGCCGACCCCGGCGCGCCGGGGTACGAGGGCGCGACCGTCTCCGGCGTTCTCCAAGGCGCCGGCCTGCTGTTCTTCGCCTTCGCCGGATACGCGCGGATCGCCACCCTCGGTGAGGAGGTGCGCGACCCCGTCCGCACCCTCGGTCGCGCGGTCCCCCTCGCGCTCGGCGTCGCGGTCGTCACCTATGCCGCCGTGGCGTACGCGGCGCTCGCGGTCCTCGGCGCGGAGGGGCTCGCCGCGGCCACGGACCCGCTGGCCGCGGCGGTCGAGGCGGCCGGCGCGCCCGCTCTCGTGCCGGTGGTCCGCGTCACGGCCTGCGTCGCCGCCGCGGGCTCGCTGCTCGCTCTCGTGCTCGGCATCTCGCGCACCGTGCTCGCGATGTCGCGCGACGGCCACCTCCCGCGCACCCTCTCGGCGGTGCACCCCCGCGCCCGCGTCCCCCACCACGCGACGGTGGCGGTGGGCGCCGTGGTCGCGGTGCTCGCGGCCACGACCGACCTGCGGGGCGCGATCGGCTTCTCCTCGTTCGGCGTGCTGGTCTACTACGCCATCGCCAACGCGTCGGCTCTGACGCTCGGGCGGGACGAGCGTCGCCCGCCGCGGCTCCTCGCGGGGTTCGGACTCGCCGGCTGCCTCGCGCTCGCGTTCGCGCTCCCGCTCGTGTCGGTTCTCACCGGCGCCGCCGTCCTCGCCGTCGGAGCGGCGGTCTACCTCGTACGACGCCGCTGACGGCGGAAGGCCACCCTCGGCGACTCCTCCGGGGTACGCCGCGAGCGGAACCCGGCCGATGGCGGTTCCGCCCGCGGCGTCCTCCGCGTACGGTCGGCCCATGCCTGTCCCGCTGGTGCTGCTCCCCGCCCTCGGCGAGACCCGCGCCGACTGGGACCGCGTCCTCCCCGCGCTCTCCGAGAGGCGCGAGGTGCACCCGATCGACCTCCGCGGTCACGGTGAGGCACCCTGGGAGCCGCCCTACACCTTCGCCCGGATGCGTGACGACGTCCTCGGCACGCTCGACGCGCTCGGGCTCGACCAGGTCGACCTCGTCGGCCACTCGCTCGGCGGCGCGATCGCGTGCCGCGTCACCGCGACCCGTCCCGACCGGGTGCGCCGTCTCGTGCTCGAGGACGTCGGCGCGCTGCGTCCTCGCACGCCGTCCACCCCGCGGCGCCCCGACGGGCCGCTGCCGTTCGACTGGGACATGGTGCTCGCCGTACGACGTCAGATCGACTCCCCCGATCCCGCATGGCGCGACGACCTCGCCGACATCACGGCACCGACGCTCGTCCTCGCGGGCGGGCCGACCAGCCATGTCCCGGACGAGTCGATCGACGAGCTCGTCGAGCGCGTGCCCGACGCCCGGCGCGTCACGATCCCGGTCGGACACCTGATCCACGCCGACGCGCCCGAGGCGTGGCTCGCGGCGGTTCTCCCGTTCCTGGACGCACCTCGTCGCTGACGCGGGAGCGCCTCGTCGCTGACGCGACCGCGCCATGGCCGCATCCGGCCACAGATCTTCCCCGTGATGCGGGTCACTTGTACGGTGGCTGCCGAATGAAACGTTTCATCCGGATCACCCACCCTCCCCGGAGCGGCCGCCGCACCCCCGCGGCCTGCGTCGCTCCGCCTGACCGGAAGGCACCATGCATTCCTCTTCACGACGCTCCCGCCGGACCACGGTCGCGGTCGCCGCGCTCGCCGTCTCGGCGCTCGGGCTCTGCCTGAGCTCCCCCGCCGCGTCCGCGCCCGAGCAGGGAGCCGCCGTCGACCAGCCGTGGGAGAAGTACGTCCTCGCACCGGAGTCGCGTACCGTCCGGGCCGACGCCGTGTACACGTCCACCGGCGCCGTCCAGAACGCAGAGGGCGCGTTCGGCGACGGGGCGATGGTCCTCGGCCAGGGCTCGCAGGTCACCCTCGACTTCGGGGTCAACATCGCGGGCCTCCTCAACCTCGACTTCGGCGCCGTGTCCGGCTCCCCCGCGCGCGTCGGCATCGCGTTCTCGGAGACCACGAAGTACGTCGGCCGCGAGTCCGAGGCGTCCACCGGCGGCCCGCGCGGACGCGACGGCACCGTCTGGGTCGACGCCCAGGCGGACGGCTCGTGGTCGGCACCGAAGGAGCTCCTGCGCGGCGCGTTCCGCTACGTGACGCTCTTCGTCGACGACGCAGCGTCGGTCGCCATCGACGACGTGGTCGTGGACTACACCGCCGCACCGCTCATGGAGGACCTGCGGGACTACCAGAACCACTTCTACTCGTCCTCGGACCTTCTCAACCGGCTCTGGTACGCCGGCGCGTACACGACGCAGATCAACACCATCGACCCGACGACCGGCCGCAGCTGGCCGGCGCCCGGCGCGCTGTGGGACAACAGCGCGGTGACCGGCGTCGGCGCGTCGATCCTCGTCGACGGGGCGAAGCGCGACCGCACCGTGTGGCCGGGTGACCTCGGCATCTCGCAGGGCACGGCGTTCGTGTCGACCGGTGACACGACCTCGGTCCGCAACTCGATCATGACCGCCTACGCGAACCAGAAGGCCACCGGCGAGCTCCCGTACGCCGGACCCGAGCTGAGCTTCTACCGCTCGGACACGTACCACATGTGGACCCTGCTGGCGACGGCCGAGAACTACGAGAACACTGCCGACCTCGCCTGGGTGAAGCAGGTGTGGCCGAAGTACACCGCCGGCCTGGACTACATCCGCGCCAAGAAGAGCGACCGCGGGCTGCTGTTCATCGACGAGACCAACGACACGACCCACGAGTCACGGATCCCCGACGGCGAGGAGTCGATGGCGAACGTCATGTACTGGCGCCTGCTCGGGACCGGGGCGACCCTGGCCGACCGCGTCGGCGACAGCGCCCTCGCCGCCGAGCTGCGGGCCGAGGCGGAGACGGTCGCGACCGCGATCGAGACCTACCTCTGGGACGACGAGGCCGGGGCGCTCGCCTGGTACCCCGACCGCCGCGACGTCCACCCGCAGAGCGCGAACTCCCTCGCCGTCTGGTGGGGACTCCTCGACGAGGCCCGCGCCGACCGCGCGATGGAGCAGCTGCGCACGACCAACTGGGTCGAGCGGGGCGCCCGCACCCCCGAGCGCGACGACGACCTGCAGCTGCTCTTCGGCTCCTTCGAGCTCCAGGCGCAGCTCGCGGCGGGCGACCCGGAGGCCCAGGAGGCCGCCGTCGACCTCATGGAGCGGCAGTGGGGCTGGATGCTGGAGAGCCCGCAGGGACCCCAGAGCACGTTCTGGGAGTCGCTGCGGGAGTCCGGTGAGGTCGTGAGCTCGTACCAGTCGTACGCCCACGGCTGGTCGACCGGCCCGACCCGCGCGCTGACCGAGCAGGTGCTCGGCATCCAGCCCACCGAGGGCGGCGCACGGTGGGAGGTCGACCCGCACACCGCGGGCCTGCGGCACGCCGAAGGACGCCTCGTCACGGCCGAGGGTCCGATCGACGTCTCGTGGACCGACACCGACAAGAGTCTGACGATCCGGTTCACCGCCCCGGAGGGCACCGAGGGCTCCGTCGGTGTCCCGGTGGACGGCAAGCACGTGCTGGTCCAGCTCGACGGCAAGGTCGTCTGGAACAGCAGCAACGGCAAGGCGTACGGCCACCCCGTGCGCCGCACCGGCGAGCGGGTGTACATCGACGGCGTCGACGGCGGGAGCCACACCGTGGTCGTCCGTACCGTCAGCTGAGTCGGGACCCGACCAGAGGACCCGGCGTCCCCACCACGATCTGGTGGGGAGGCCGGGTCCTTCTGTCGGGACGGGTACGCGGACGCGTCAGCGGCGCTTGCGCTTCTCCCGGACGCGCTGGGTCAGGTGGATCGGAGACCCCTCGAACCCGAACTCCTCGCGCAGCCGGCGCTCGACGAACCGCAGGTACTGGTCCTCGAGCTTGCCCGAGGTGAACAGCACGAACGTCGGCGGTGCCACGCTCGCCTGGGTGCCGAACAGGATCTTGGGCTGCTTGCCGCTGCGCACGGGGTGCGGGTGCTCGGCCACGAGCCGGCCGAGGAACGTGTTGAGGAGACCGGTCGGCACGCGGGTGTACCAGCCGTCGAGCGCGGTGTTGAGCGCACGCACTATGCGGTCGACGTGCCAGCCGGTCAGCGCCGTGATGTTCACCCGCGGAGCCCACTGCACCTGGACGAGCTCGCGGGTGATCTCGCGGTCGAGGTAGTAGCGCCGCTCGTCGTCGACGAGGTCCCACTTGTTGAACGCGATGACGAGCGCACGGCCCGCCTCCTCGACCTGGCGGATGATCCGCAGGTCCTGCTCGGAGATCGGCTCGCTGGAGTCCAGGACGACCACGGCCACCTCGGCACGCTCGATCGCCGTCGTCGTGCGCAGGCTCGCGTAGTACTCGTGCCCCGACGCCTCCTTCACCCGGCGGCGGATGCCCGCGGTGTCGATGAAGCGCCACACCTCCCCGCCGAGCTCGACCAGCTCGTCGACCGGGTCGACGGTCGTGCCCGCGACGCTGTCCACGACCACACGCTCGGAGCCGGCGAGCTTGTTGAGGAGGCTCGACTTGCCGGCGTTGGGCTTGCCGACCAGCGCGACGCGGTGCGGTCCCTCGTCCTCGTCGTCGGTCTCCTCGGGGGCTTCGGGGAGCACGTCGAGGATGATGTCGAGCAGGTCGCCGGCCCCGCGCCCGTGCAGCGCCGAGACGGGGAACGGCTCGCCGAGACCGAGGTTCCACAGGGACGCGGCCTCGAGCTCGCCGCGCTCGTCGTCGACCTTGTTGGCGACCAGGACGACCGGCTTCCCCGAGCGCCGCAGGACCTTGACGACCTCCTCGTCGGCGTCGGTGATGCCCACCGTGGCGTCGACGACGAACAGCACGGCGTCGGCGGCGGCCACGGCGACCTCGGCCTGGGCGGCGATGCGCTCGGCGAGACCCTTCGCGTCCGGGTCCCAGCCGCCGGTGTCGACCACGGTGAACTCGCGGCCGTTCCACTCCGCGTCGTAGGAGACACGGTCCCGGGTCACGCCGGGCACGTCCTGGACGACCGCCTCACGGCGCCCCAGGATGCGGTTGACGAGCGTGGACTTGCCGACGTTGGGTCGGCCGACCACGGCGAGGACGGGGACGCGCCCACCACCGGTCTCGTTGAGGGGGTCGGTCATGGGGTGCTTCCTCCGAGATCGGGAACGGCCTTCGTGGCGAGGCGAACGACCTCGTCGATGACCTCGTCGAGCGTCAGGTGGGTGGTGTCGAGCTCGATCGCGTCGTCGGCCTTCGCCAGCGGCGACGCCGTACGGGACGAGTCGATGGCGTCGCGGCGCTGCAGCGACGCCGCGGTCGCCTCGACGTGGGCAGCCTCGTCCTGGCCCTGCTCCGCGGCACGACGCGCGGCGCGGGCGGCCGTGTCGGCCACGAGGAAGATCTTCAGCGGCGCGTGCGGCGCGACGACGGTGCCGATGTCGCGGCCCTCGAGCACGATCCCGCGCGAGGCGGCGATCGTCTCGCGCTGCAGCGCGACGAGCCGGGAACGCACCTCCGGCACGCGGCTCACCTGGCTGACGGCGTCGGTGACGGCCTGGCCGCGGATCGGTCCGGAGACGTCGACGCCGTCCGCGGCGATCGTGGGCGCCTGCGGGTCCGTCCCGGAGGTGATCGTGACCTCCGCCGCGGCAGCGGCGACGGCGGCGGCGTCCTCCACGTCGACCCCGCGCTCCAGGACCGCCCACGTCATCGCGCGGTACATCGCTCCGGTGTCGAGGTAGGCCAGACCGAGACGCGTCGCCACGCCTCGCGCCGTGCTCGACTTGCCCGACCCGGAGGGGCCGTCGAGAGCGATGACAACAGGGGGCACGGGGCCAACCTTCCTCACAGGCGTCGCGACCTCGGTCGCGGACGGTTCTCTTGGCGGTCGTTCTCTAGCAGGGCAGTGCCCTCAGCGGGCGTCTCTCATCACAGGTACGCGGTCCAGCCACGCTCGGTGAGCGCGTCCGCGAGCTCGACGGCGCGCTCGGAGCGCACCGCGATCTCGGCGACACCGACCGGTCGGCCGAGGTCGTGGTCGATCCGCAGATCCTCGATGTTCACCCCCGATTGTCCCGTATCGCGGAAAAGACGCCCCAGCTCGCCCGGCTGGTCGGGCACCTGGACGAACACGGTGGCCAGCGCAGCGGTCCGCTCCTCGCCGTGCTTGCCCGGGATCAGCTGCGTCCCGGAGACCCCGCGACCCAGCACGTCCTCGATGACCTGGCGGCGCTCGATGCCGTCCAGGAGCTCGTCGAGGTCGTCGCGGACGCCCCGCAGCAGCTCCACGAGAGGCAGCCGGTTCGCGTAGAGGATCTGGCGCCACAGGGCCGGATCGCTGCCGGCGATCCGCGTCACGTCCCGGAGTCCCTGGCCGGCGAGCGCCAGGTGGTCGGTGGGGCCGCCGTGCAGCCGCGCGGCGGTCAGGACGGACATCACCTGCGGCAGGTGGGAGACGCGCGCGACCGCGACGTCGTGCTCGTCCGGAGGCATCTCGACGAGGGTCGCCCCCGCCGTACGCGCGAGGTCGCGCACCCGTTCGAGCGCGAGCTCGGAGACCGCGGCGTGCGGCGTGATCGCCCAGGCGCGGCCCTCGAAGAGGTTGTCCGAGGCGGCGGTCGGGCCCGACCGCTCGCTGCCGGCCATGGGGTGGCTCCCGAGATAGCGCTCCAGGCCCTCGGTGCCCGCCGCGGCCAGCGCCTGCAGCGGCGGCAGCTTGACGCTCGCGACGTCGGTCACGATCGCGTCCGGCCACTCCCCCAGCGCGTCCGCCACGACCTCGGCCACGTAGTCCGGCGGCACCGCGACGACCACGAGCGCGGCCGCCTCCGGCTTCGCGAGAGTGCCCGCACCGAGCATCTCGGCGGTGCGGGCGTGCTCGGGATTGGCGTCGCGCAGGTGCACGTCGGCGCCCGCACGGGTGAGCGCGAGCGCCACGGAGGTGCCGACGAGCCCGCACCCGACCACGAGGACGGGGCCGGGGAACGGGCGGGACTGCGGGGCGGAGCTCACAGGTCCACGCTATCCAACAGCACCCCGAGCTCGTCCGACGTGAGGTCGCGCAGCTCGCCGGGCTTCATCCCGCCCAGGTGGATCCCTCCGAAGGCGGTCCGGGTGAGGCGTACGACGGGGTGGCCGACCGCGTCGAGCATCCGCCGCACGATCCGGTTGCGGCCGAGGTGGATGTCGAGCTCGACGATGCTCCGGTCGGCCGACGTCTGCTTCACGACGAAGCGGTCCACGCTGACCGGCCCGTCGTCGAGGACGATCCCGTCCCGCAGGCGCCGCCCGAGCCCTCGCGCGACCTGACCCTCGACCTCGGCGACGTAGGTCTTGGTGATCTCGAACGACGGGTGCGCCATGCGGTTCGCGAACTCGCCGTCGTTGGTGAGCAGCAGCAGCCCGCTCGTGTCGGTGTCGAGGCGCCCGACGTGGAAGAGCCGCTCCGGGCGGTCGGCGACGTACGACGAGAGGTCGCTGCGCCCGCGCTCGTCGCTCATGGTCGAGACGACGCCGCGCGGCTTGTTGAGGACGAGGTAGACGTGGTCGGACGGCGGCGGGATCCGCTTGCCGTCGACGTGGATCACGTCGGACTCCGGGTGGACCCGCAGCCCCATCTGGGTGACGACCTCGCCGTTGACCGTGACGCGCCCGCTGGCCATCAGCTCCTCGCTGGCGCGCCGCGACCCGAGCCCGGCCTGGGCGAGGACCTTCTGGAGCCGGATGCCGTCGGGGTGCTCGGTCATGCCTGCTCCCCGCGGGGGTCTTCGTGCTCGGTGCCCTCGGGCTGCTCCGCGACCGCCTCGGACCGGGGCACCTCACGACCGAGGCTCTCCGGGTCGTCCATGTCGTCCATCTCCGGGAGGAACGGCGCGAGGTCGGGCAGCTCGTCGAGGCTGGACAGGCCCATGCGCTCGAGGAAGTACGGCGTGGTCGCGTACAGGATGGCGCCCGTCTCGACGTCCGCCCCCGCCTCCGCGACGAGGCCGCGCGTCACCAGCGTGCGCATCACCCCGTCGACGTTGACTCCCCGGATCGCGGACACGCGTGCGCGCGAGACCGGCTGCCGGTAGGCCACGACGGCCATCGTCTCCAGCGCCGCCTGCGTCAGCCGGGCCTGCTGCCCCTCGAGCACGAACCGCTCCACCGCCCCGGCGTACTCGGCGCGCGTGTAGAAGCGCCAGCCGCCGGCGACCTGGCGCAGCTCGAACCCACGGTCCTCGTCGTCGTACGACCGGGCCAGCTCGACGAGGGCGACCTCGACGTCGGCCGGAGGGTGCCCCACGGCGGACGCGAGCATCACGTGGTCGAGCGGCTGGTCGGCGACCATGAGAACGGCCTCGAGGGCGGGGCGCACGGGGTACGAGACGAGGTCCTCCGCTCCCTCGGGAGCCGACGCGGGCTCCGCTGCAGGGCTCTCGCCGGTCGGCTCACTGTCGCTCATCGTCACTCTCCGTCTCCTCCGGCACGGCGATCTGGTCCTCGTCGAACTCGGCGCTCACCTCCACGTCGCCCTCCTCCGTGCCCGTCCAGCGGATCGTCAGCTCCCCGAGGGGCGTGACCTGGTCGAACGCGACCACGCTCTCCCGGAACAGCTCGAGCAGGGCGAGGAACCGCGCGACCTTCGTCAGCGTGTCGGGGGCGTCGGCGACCAGCGTACGGAACGTGATCGACGTCCCGCGCCGCAGCCGCTCCACCACCACGACCGCCTGGTCCCGGACGCTGACCTGCGGCGCGTGCAGGTGCGTCAGGGAGAGGACCGGCGGCGCCTTCGGCTGCATCGCCTTCGCGGCCAGCACGGCGAGCTCCTCCGGTCCGACGCTGATCAGGACCTCCGGCAGGAGCGTCGCGAAGCGCGGCTCCAGCGCGACCGAGCGCGGGTAGCGCCGCGACTCGTCCGCGAGGCGCTCCTGCATGCGGGCGGCGACCTGCTTGAACGCGCGGTACTGCAGGAGCCGCGCGAAGAGCAGGTCCCGCGCCTCCAGCAGCGCCAGGTCCTCCTCGTCCTCGACGTCGGTCTGCGGCAGGAGGCGCGCCGCCTTGAGGTCGAGCAGGGTGGACGCCACCAGCAGGAACTCCGTGGTCTGCTCGAGGTCGCCCTCGGGACCCATCGCCTTGAGGTGCGCGATGAACTCGACGGTGACCTTCGAGAGCGCGATCTCGGTGATGTCGAGCTTGTGCTTGGCGATCAGCTGGAGCAGGAGGTCGAACGGGCCCTCGTACGCGTCGAGGTGGACCACGAACCCGCCGGGCTGTCCCTCGCCCTCGCTCGTGACCGCCCCGCCGGGCGCCTCGTCGACCCCGGCACCGCCGTCGGCGACGGGTTCCGTCACGACGCCCCGAGCCGTCGTGCCAGCTCGCCGTCGACGCCGTTCTCGGCGTACTCGGCCAGCGCCATCGCGACCGCCTCGCGGATCAGCCGCCCCCGGTCGAGCGTCTGCCCCAGGTCGCGCCGCAGCTCGAGGCGGGCGTGCTCGAGGTCGAGGAGCTCGTCGGAGTTCATGTAGACGGTCACCTTGCTGTCGTGCTTCACCCGCCCGCTGGGGCGAGCCGCGCGCTCCGCCGCGGGCGCCTCGGCCGCGGCAGCCGCGTCCGCGCCCTCGGGGGCGGTGGTTGGTCGGAACAGCTCGTCGGCGCCAGGCAGTCTCACACGCCGGGGCACCGGACGAGCACCTCCCGAGCAAGCTGGCGATAGGCGTCGGCACCCTTGGAGTCGGGTGCGAAGTCGGTGATCGGCTCCCCCGCCACCGTGGCGTCGGAGAACTTCACCGTACGGCGGATGACGGTGTGGAAGACCTTGTCGCCCCACCCGTCGACCAGCGTCTGCAGGACCTCACGGCTGTGCAGCGTCCGGCTGTCGTACATCGTGCCGAGCAGGCCGATGATCTCGAGGTCGAAGTTGGTGCGCTGGCGGACCTTCTCGATCGTCTCCTTGAGCAGGGCTACGCCGCGCAGCGCGAAGTACTCGCACTCCAGCGGGATCAGCACGCCGTCGGCCGCGGTCAGCGCGTTCACGGCGAGCAGGCCGAGGGACGGCTGGCAGTCGATGAGGATGACGTCGTAGTCGTTGAGGACCGGACGCAGCATGCGCGCCAGCGTCTGCTCGCGGCCGACCTCGTGGACCAGGTGCATCTCGGCGCCGGACAGGTCGATGCTCGACGGCAGCAGGTGCAGGTTGGTGGTCCGGGTCTTGAGCAGCACGTCGGACACGTCGACGTCGTCGTGCATCAGCAGGTGGTAGACGGTCGCGTCGAGGTCGTGCGCGGGGAATCCGAGCCCGACGGTCAGCGACGCCTGCGGGTCGAAGTCGACCAGGAGGACGCGGCGCCCGGCCTCGGCAAGGGCGGCACCCAGGTTGATCGTGGTCGTGGTCTTGCCGACGCCGCCCTTCTGGTTGCAGAGGGCGATGACGTACGCAGGGCCCCCGCTGGGAGGCCTCGGAGCTGGAAACTCCGGCAAGGGGCGGCCGGTCGGGCCGATCTCGGCGCCGGCCGACGGTCCGAGCTCGCCGAGCAGATCGCTGTGGTGGTTCATGCGCTCTCGATCCCGTGGCTGTGCTTGTCCCACGCTGGGACTGGTTGGACTGTACCAAGTCGACAAGTCTCCACCTCGACGCCGCGCGGGGTGTCGTGGACGGGAGGGACGGGGCTCACGCGAGCGCGCGAGGGTGCGCCGTCGCGTACACCTCGCGGAGCTTGTCGATCGTGACCAGCGTGTAGACCTGCGTCGTGGTCACCGACGCGTGCCCGAGCAGCTCCTGGACGACGCGGACGTCGGCGCCGCCGTCGAGCAGGTGGGTCGCGTACGAGTGCCGGAGCGTGTGCGGCGAGACGTCCGCCGTGATGCCGGCCCGCTCGGCCGCCTTCGCGAGCACGGCCCACGCGCTCTGCCGCGACAACCGGCCACCGCGCGAGTTGAGGAACACCGCTCCCCCGGTCGTCCGGGCGCTCACCAGGCCGGGACGCGCGGTCTCGAGGTACGCGCGTACGGCCTCGCGCGCGAACCTCCCGACCGGCACGACCCGCTGCTTGCCGCCCTTGCCGCGCAGCAGCACCTCTCCCGACTCGAGATCGAGGTCGTCGACGTCGAGCCCGACCGCCTCCGAGATCCGCGCGCCGGTGCCGTACAGCACCTCCAGCAGCGCCCGGTCGCGGACCGCCAGCGCGGTGCCGGCCGAGCCCGCGGACTCCAGCAGCGCCTCGACCTCGTCCACCGCGAGCGCCTTCGGGAGCCGGCGCGGCGGGGCCGGCGGCTTCACGTCCGCAGCGGCGTCGCGTCCGACCACGCCCTCGCGTACGGCGAACTTGTGCAGCCCGCGGGCCGCCACCAGCGTCCGCGCCGCGCTCGGGGCGCTCAGCGGCTGGTGGTCCTCGTCGCCCTCGCGCAGCGCCGCGAGGAAGTCAGTGACGTCGGCCTCGGCGACCTCGTCGAGCGAGCCGATGCCCCGGTCGTGGAGGTAGGCGGCGTAGCGGCGCAGGTCGCGACGGTAGGAGGTGAGGGTGTTCAGGGCGAGGCCGCGCTCTACCCCGAGGTGGCTGAGGTACTCGTCGACGAGCCGGCCGACGTCGCTCCGACCGCCTTCGCTCACGAAGCGCCCACGACGTCGTCCGGTGAGACGTACGCCATCGCGTGCGCCTCCGCGACGCCCTCGTTGGTGACGGCCCCGTCGTGGACGTTGAGCCCGGCGCGCAGGGCCGGGTCGAGCCGCAGCGCCTCCCGCCAGCCGTTCTCGGCCAGCGCCAGGACGTACGGCAGCGTGACGTTGGTCAGCGCGTACGTCGACGTGTGCGGCACCGCGCCCGGCATGTTGGCGACGCAGTAGAAGACGGAGCGTTCCACGAGGAACGTCGGCTCGACGTGCGTCGTCGGCCGGGAGTCCTCGAAGCAGCCACCCTGGTCGATCGCGATGTCGACGAGCACGCTCCCCGGGCGCATCGTCGCCACCATCTCGTGGGTGACCAGGTGCGGCGCCTTCGCGCCGGGGACGAGCACGGCGCCGACCACGAGGTCGGCCTCGGCGACGGCGCCCTCGATCTGGTAGCGGTTGGAGGCGACCGTCTGGAGCCGTCCCCCGAACTCCGCGTCGAGCTGGCGCAGCCGCCCGACGTTGATGTCGAACAGCGAGACCCGGGCGCCCATCCCGAGCGCCACGGCGGCCGCGTTGCGACCCGAGACCCCGCCTCCGAGGACCACGACGTCGGCTGGGTGCACTCCCGGAACGCCGCCCATGAGCACGCCCCGGCCCTCCGGTGCGAGCAGGTGGTAGGCGCCGACCTGGGAGGCGAGCCGCCCCGCGACCTCGCTCATCGGGGCCAGCAGCGGCAGTGCCCGATCGGGTGTCTGCACCGTCTCGTACGCGATCGCCGTCGTCCCCGACTCCAGGAGGGCGTCGGTGCACTCACGCGACGCGGCGAGGTGCAGGTAGGTGAACAGCACCTGGTCGCGGCGCAGTCGCGCGTACTCCTCGGGGATCGGCTCCTTCACCTTGAGGAGCAGGTCGGCCGCGGCCCAGACGTCGTCGGCACCCGGAAGGATGTCGGCACCGGCGCGGACGAACTCGTCGTCGGAGATCGACGACCCCTCGCCCGCTCCCGCCTCGACGAGCACCTCGTGCCCCGCGTCGCGGAGCTCGCGCACGCCCGCAGGGGTGATCGCGACGCGGTACTCGTGGACCTTGACCTCGCGTGGGACGCCGACCTTCATCGTGCTCTCCTCCCGCGCGACCGCTCGTGACGGGCGCGCCGACACAGCCGATCCTAGGCCGAGGCACCCCCGCCTGCGCGAACTTGACACGCCAGCAGGCCCGCGACGGCCAGGGAGTTGGTGATGCGGCCGTCGAGCACCGCGGCGACGGCGTCGGCGAGCGGCACCCACACGGCGGTCATGTCCGCCTCCTCGTCGAGGCGCTCCGTCCGGGCGTCGTCGGCCACCGGCTCCAGGCCCTGGGCGAGGTAGACCTCGACGCGCTCGTCGGTGAACCCGGGCGACGAGCGCAGGCTCACCAGGTGCGACCACTGCGCCGCGACGAGGTCCGTCTCCTCGGCGAGCTCGCGGGCCGCCGCGTCCTGCGCCGGCTCACCCTCGACGTCCAGGAGCCCGGCCGGCAGCTCGACGAGCCGCTGGCGGACCGGGTGACGGTACTGCTCGAGCAGCAGCACGCGCTCCTGCTCGTCCAGGACCACGACGCCGACCGCGTCCGCGTGCCGGACGGTGGTGCGGTGGATCGTGCCGTCCTGCGGCGTCGCGACCTCGTCCAGGACGACGTCGACGAACGACGACGCGTACGGGGTCTCGCTCGCACGGACGGTCCAGGACTCCGACCGGTCGCCGAGCCGCTCCCCCGCGCCGAGGAGCAGCCCAGGCAGCGTCGGGTGGGCGACCCGCGCGCCGCTCACGCGGTCGCTTCGGCCGGGTGGCGTCGCAGCCCCGACTCGTCGACCGGGAGCCGCAGCTCGCGCTGCCGGTCGAGGGCGGCGCCGACCAGCCCCGCGAAGAGCGGGTGCGGACGCGTCGGGCGCGACCGCAGCTCCGGGTGCGCCTGGGTGCCGACGTAGTACGGGTGCACCTCGCGCGGCAGCTCCACGAACTCGACGAGGTGGTTGTCCGGCGAGACGCCCGAGAACGTCAGCCCGGCCTTCTCGAGCGCGTCGCGGTAGCCGTTGTTCACCTCGTAGCGGTGCCGGTGGCGCTCCTCGACCTCCGTGGCGCCGTACGCCTGCGCGACCACGGAGCCCGGGGTCAGCCGAGCGGTGTAGAGGCCGAGCCGCATCGTGCCGCCCAGGTCGCCCGCACCCTCGACGTACGCCTCCTGCTCGGCCATCGTCGCGATCACCGGGTGCTCGGTCGCGGGATCGAACTCCGTCGAGCTGGCGTCGGGGATGCCGCCGAGCTCGCGGGCGTACTCGATCACCATGCACTGCAGCCCGAGGCACAGGCCCAGGGTCGGGACCTGGTGCTCGCGGGTCCAGGTGAGCGCGCCGAGCTTGCCCTCGATGCCGCGGATGCCGAACCCGCCCGGGACGCAGACCGCGTCGACGTCGGACAGCCACTGCTGTGCCCCGGCCGGCGTCGCGCACTCGTCGGACGGGACCCACTTCACGCGCACCTTCGCGTCGTGCTGGAAGCCGCCGGCCCGCAGCGCCTCCACGACCGACAGGTACGCGTCGGGAAGGTCGACGTACTTGCCGACGAGGGCGACGGTGACCTCCTCCTCCGGCTCGTGGACCCTCCGCAGGAGCTGGTCCCACTGGGTCCAGTCGACGTCACGGAAGGGCAGGTCGAGACGGCGCACGACGTACGCGTCGAGGCCCTCGGTGTGCAGCACCTTCGGGATGTCGTAGATCGACGGCGCGTCGATCGCGTTCACGACCGCCTCGGCGTCCACGTCGCACATGAGCGAGATCTTGCGCTTGACGCTGGCCGGGATCTCCCGGTCGGAGCGGCACACGATCGCGTCGGGCTGGATGCCGATCGAGCGCAGCGCGGCGACCGAGTGCTGCGTCGGCTTGGTCTTGAGCTCGCCGGACGGGCCGATGTAGGGGACGAGCGAGACGTGCAGGAAGAAGCAGTTGTCGCGCCCGATCTCGTGGCGCACCTGACGCGCCGACTCGAGGAAGGGCTGGGACTCGATGTCGCCGACCGTGCCGCCGATCTCGTGGATGACCACGTCGACGTCCGGGCCGCCCATCGAGAGCATCCGGTCCTTGATCTCGTTGGTGATGTGCGGGATCACCTGGACGGTGTCGCCGAGGTAGTCGCCGCGGCGCTCGCGCGCGATCACGTCGGAGTAGACCTGGCCCGTCGTCACGTTCGCGCGGCCGACGAGGTCCTCGTCGAGGAAGCGCTCGTAGTGGCCGATGTCGAGGTCCGTCTCCGCACCGTCGTTGGTGACGAACACCTCGCCGTGCTGGAACGGGTTCATGGTGCCCGGGTCGACGTTGAGGTACGGGTCGAGCTTCTGCATCGTGACCCGCAGCCCGCGGGACTTGAGGAGCCGGCCCAGGCTGGACGCCGTGAGCCCCTTGCCGAGGGAGGAAGCCACGCCGCCGGTGACGAAGACGTGCTTGGTGGGCACCGAGTTTGCCAAGAGAACTCCCGTGATCGTGTGTGTCGCCGCGTTGTCGCCAGGTCGGCCTCGGGAGGCATCTGACGTCGTGCGGCACGTCAGTGGAACACAGGCGGGTCAGTGCACATGTTCACGGGATTTCACCCTATCAAGGTCCGCCAACGACGCGAGCCACCGTGCGGCGTGGCGTCGGTGCGACCTGGGACACGGTCGGTCAGCCGAGCGGCGGAAGTGCGCCGTCGACCGCTCCCGATGTCCCGAAATGTCCGGTCTTTCCCGTGCTCTCCTGCTGGAGGGCCGCGACCAGGACGACGTCACCGAACGGGACGCCCGCGACGTCTGCCGTCGAGACCTTCTCGGCGTCGGCCGAGTCGCGGACGGCCTCGACGGCGCCGTCCGGGGCGCCCGATCCCACCGGACCGACGACCAGGGTGCCGACGCCCGCGGCGTCGATCCCGGACGCCAACGTTGCGACGAGCTCTCCCCGGCCGCTCTCGAAGTCCGGGTCCTTTCCCGTCACGACCACCGTCAGCTGCGCACGGTCGGTCGGTGCCTGCGGCGCCGTCACCAGCTTCGCCTCCACCAGCGCGGACACGATGGTCTGCGCCGTCGCGTCGACCGGCGTCGTGGCCTTCGCCGCGAGCCCGCGCCCGAGCGCTGCGGCGACGACCTCGTAGTTGCTGAGCCCGTCGGTGGGCGTGTCGGCGACACCCTTGAGGGTCTGCTGGGCGACGCCCACCGTGAACTGGCGGTCAGCCGGGTCGAGGAGCCGGTCGGTGAGGCCGACCGTGCCGACGACGGTCGCGCCCGCGGCCCGCAGCGCGGTGTCGACGCTCTCCACCGTCGCGTCCCCGGCGCCCGGGAGGGCGACGATCGTGACGGACTTCCCGGTGAGGCGGCCGGCGAGCGGGGTGGCGCCGAGCTGTTCGCGGTACGCGTCGGCAAGGCCACGCGCCGCGGTGTCCTCCGGCGTCTCCTCCACGACCCGCGTCCCCTCGGCAGCGGCCGGCTCGGCGTCGGCGCCGTCCAGCACCCCGGCGCCGAGCGCGACGCCACCAGCAACCGCGAGGATGAGAGCAGCGACGGCGACGAGCAACGAGCGTGCGGGCATCAGCCTCGGACTTCCTGGATCGTGGTGGAGATCCAGTCGCGCGCGGAGTCGAACCACTCCTCGCCGACCGGAGTCGTCGCGATCGCCGCACCGAGCGCGACCACGGCGACGAGCAGGATCAGGAGCACCTGGAGCCAGGTGAACCGTGGCCGGTGCAGCCCGGTGATCGCCTTGGCGTCCACGAGCTTGGCGCCCAGCCGCAGCCGGGTCAGGTAGCGGGTCGCGCCGCCGGAGCGTGCCGAGTCGAGGAACTCCTCCAGCGTGCCGAAGCCACCGACCGTCACGACCACCCGCGCACCGCGGGCGTCAGCGAGCAGTAGGGCCGCCTCCTCCGAGCCGCTGGTCCCCGGGAACTCGACCGAGGTCCGCTGCAGCCGCTCGAGGCGCTCCTCCAGCTCGGCGTGGCGGCGCGACGCCGTGACGACGATCTCGCCGGCGGCGCGCAGCGTGCGGTCGCTCATCTGGCCGATGTCCCCGACCACGACGGCTGGCTCGTAGCCCGCGACCATCAACGCGTCCGCGCCGGAGTCCACGCCGACGAGCACCGGCTTGCGCTCCTTGAGGTAGCGCTTCATCGCCTTGATCTCCGCGCGCGCGTCCGCGCCCGGGAGGACGACGACGACCTCCTTGCCCTCGAGGTCGGTGGCGAGGTCGGGCACGCCGACGCCCTCGAGGAGCAGCGCGTGCTCGCGTCGCAGGTACTCGCCGCTGTTGGCCGCAAGGGTCTCGAGCTGCACGGACATGCCGTTGCGGCCGCGCGACAGCATCTCGTCGACCAGCGCCTCGTCCACCAGGGTGCCCTCGACGACGGGCTCTCCCCCGCGGACGAGGGTCGCCCCGTCCAGCCCGACCTTCTCCCCGTCCTTGACGACGCTCAGCAGGTCGGGCCCGACGGCGTCGAGAAGCGGGACGCCGGCCCGTACGAGGACCTGGGGGCCGAGGTTCGGGTAGCGCCCCGTGCTCGAGGCAGCGACGTTCACGACCGCGGCGGCGCCGCGCTCGCGAAGCTCCTCGGCGGTGCTGCGGTCGAGATCGGGAAGGTCGACGACGGCGACGTCGCCGGCGCGGACGCGTCTCACGTCGCGCGGGCTGCGCACGACACGCACCGACCCCATGACGTCGAGCTCGGTGTCGCGGGCCGTTCGGCGAAGATTCAGCAGGCTCACCGTCGTCATGCTGCCACCGGATCCGCTGGGATCGGCGCACCCGACGGGGCGTGGCGTGTCCGGTTCTCGCGCGCGATGTCCGGATCGGGCGGCTCAGCGCAGCGCGCGGTCCTCCGCGGCGAGATCGACCAGCTCACGCGCGTGCGCCTCGGCCGTCGCCGACCCCTCGAGCCCGGCGAGCATGCGCGACAGCTCCGCCACCCGGGCGTCGTCGTCCAGCAGCCCGACCCCGCTCGTCGTGACGGTGCCGTCGTCGGACTTGAGCACGTGGTAGTGCCGGTCCCCGAACGCCGCCACCTGCGGCAGGTGGGTGACCACGAGGACCTGGGCGTTGGCCGCGAGCCGGGCGAGCCGTCGTCCGACCTCGATCGCCGCGCGTCCGCCGATCCCGGCGTCGACCTCGTCGAAGACGAACGTCGGCACGCTGGCGCGGTCGGCCAGCACCACCTCGAGCGCGAGCATGACCCGGGAGAGCTCGCCCCCGCTCGCACCCTTGGCGAGCGGGCGGGGAGCCGCGCCGGCGTTCGCGGCGAGCAGCATCTCGACCGCGTCGACGCCGTCGGGACCGAGGTCGGCCGCCTCAGGCGACGCCGGCGCCTCGACCTCGACCTCGATCCGCGCGTGCGGCATCGCGAGCGCCTCCAGCTCGGCACCGACCTCGGCGGCGAGCCGTACGGCGGACTCCCGTCGCCGCTCGGTGATCCCCGCCGCCTGCTCGAGGAGATCGCGCTCGAGGGCGTCGATCTCGTCGCGCAGCTCGGCGATCCGGCCGTCGTCGCCCTGCAGCGTGGTCGCCCGGACCTGCGCCTCCTCGGCCCAGCGGAGCACGTCGGCGAGCTCGGGACCGTACTTGCGGGTCAGCCCGGCGAGCGCGGCCCGGCGCTCGGAGACCGCCGCCAGCCGGGCCGGGTCGACCTCGACCCCGTCGGAGTACGACGCCAGCTCCGCCGCGACGTCGCTGACGGTGAAGCGCACCTCGTCGAGCCGGCGCGCCTGCGCGTCCAGCGCGGGGTCGTGCTCACGGACCCCCTCGAGCAGCGCGCTCGCCCGTCCCAGGAGGTCGAGGACGTCCGCAGCGTCGTCGGTGTCGGAGAGGAGGCCGTGCGCCTGGGCCGCGGCGAGCACCAGCGACTCGGCGTGCGCGAGCCGTCCTTCTTCGACACGCAAGGCGTCGTCCTCGCCCTCCTCCGGCGCCACGGCCGCGATCTCGTCGAGCCCGAACAGCAGGACGTCGAGCTCGCGGGCGCGCTCCTGGCTCGCCGACGTCAGCTCGTCGAGCGTCCGGCGCGCCTCCAGCAGCCGTGCGTACGCCGGCCGGTAGGCGTCGAGCAGCCCCTCGACGTCGCCGAAGCGGTCGAGCGCCTCGCGCTGGGCCCCGGTGCGCAGCAGCCGGTGCTGGTCGGACTGGCCGTGCACCGCGACGAGCTGCTCGCTGAGCCGCGCCAGCATTCCCGCGGGGACCGACGCGCCGCCGAGGTACGCGCGCGACCGCCCGTCCTTGCCGATGGTGCGGGCCAGGACCAGCGCGTCGCCGTCGGTCTCCGCGGGGGTCTCCTCGAGGACCGCGCGTACGGCGGGGAGCGCGCCCACGTCGACGGTCGCCTCGACGCGGAGCCGGTCGGCGCCGTGCCGCACCAGTCCCGCATCCGCCCGCGCCCCGCGGAGGAGCCCGAGGGCGGTGACGACCATGGTCTTGCCGGCGCCGGTCTCGCCGGTGATCACCGTCAGTCCCGGACCGAGCTCGAGCTCGGCGTCGGCGATCACGCCCAGCGACGACAGCCGGATCTCCTGCCACACGGCAGCCTCACCCCTCCTCGGGTCGGACGTCGTCGGCGGAGCCGCGCCGGTCCTCCGCCGTCATGCGGTGCGCGGCGGCGCCGCGCCAGCCGCTGACCGGCAGGTCGAACTTGCGGACCAGCCGGTCCGTGAACGGCGCCTGGTGGAGCCGGGCAAGGCGGATGTGCTTCTCCCCCTGCCGCACCTCGACGCGTGCGCCCGGCGGCAGGTCGTACGTCCGCCGTCCGTCGCACCACAGCACCCCCGACGCCGGCGCCTCGGGGATCACCTGGATCGAGAGCAGCGATGTCGGCGACACCACCATCGGCCGGGCGAACAGCGCGTGCGCGCTGATCGGCACCATCAGCAGCGCCTGCACCTCGGGCCAGACCACCGGGCCGCCGGCACTGAAGTTGTACGCCGTGGAGCCGGTCGGCGTCGCGCAGACGACGCCGTCGCACCCCCAGCGGGAGACGGGCCGGTCGTCGATCGCCACCACGACCTCGAGCATCCGCTCGCGGGACGCCTTCTCGACGGCGGCCTCGTTGAGCGCCCAGCTGCGGGCGACCTCCTGGTCGTCGACGAAGACGCGCGCGTCGACGGTCATGCGCTCCTCGACGGTGTACTGGCGCTCGACCACCCTGCGGACGGTGTAGTCGAGGTCGTCCACGTCGGCCTCCGCGAGGAACCCGACGTGGCCGAGGTTGACGCCGACCAGCGGCGTCCCGCACTCGCGGACCAGCTCGGCCGCGCGCAGCAGCGTGCCGTCGCCGCCGAAGACGACCGCGAGCTCGCACCCGCGCCCTGCCGCCGGCTCGACCGGCACGACCTCCGCGTCGGGGAGCCCCCAGCGCTCGAGCGCCGGCGCGTCCTCGGTGACGACCCGCACCGCGATGCCCTCCGAGACCATCGCGCGGGCGAACTCGGCGGCGACCTTGCTCGCCTCGTCGCGGCCGGTGTGGGCGAGGATCAGCACGCGTCGCCCACTGCTCATCGATGGCGCAGTGCTCACTGGTGCTCCCGTCCGTTCGGCGACCCCAGCGGACCCGCGTCCACCGCCGCGCGGACCTCGTCCTCGGCGACGGGCGGGGCGTCCCGCCGGAACCACCCAAAGTACTCGACGTTGCCGGTCGGGCCTGGCAACGGGCTGGCAGCCACCGCGCGGGTGCCCCACCCGACCGCCTCCGCAGCGCGGCACACCCCGAGGACCGCCTCGACGTGGAGCGCCGGGTCGCGGACCACGCCCTTCTTGCCGACCCGGTCCTTGCCCACCTCGAACTGCGGCTTCACCATCAGCACCATGTCGCCGCCGGCGTCGCACACCCGCGCGAGGGCGGGCATCACGAGCGTCAGCGAGATGAACGACAGGTCCGACACCACGAGGTCCACCGGACCGCCGATCGTGTCGACCTCGAGCTCCCGGACGTTGGTGCGGTCGTGGACGGCCACCCGTGGGTCCTGCTGCAGCGCCCAGACCAGCTGGCCGTAGCCGACGTCGACCGCCACGACCTCCCTGACGCCCCGCCGCAGGAGCACGTCGGTGAACCCGCCCGTCGACGCGCCGGCGTCGAGACAGCGCCTCCCGGCCACGGTGAGCCCGAGCGGTTCGAACGCCTCGAGCGCGCCGAGCAGCTTGTACGCTCCGCGCGACGCGTAGCCCGGATCGTTCTCCGCGTCCTTCACCACGACGGCCTGGTCGGTCGTCACCTGCGTCGCGGGCTTGGACGCCCTGGCGCCGTCGACGGTCACGCGCCCTGCGGCGATGAGCTCGCTGGCCTGCTCCCGCGAGCGTGCCAGCCCCCGCCGTACGAGCTCGGCGTCCAGACGGATCCGTCGGCTCACGACGAGCCGGGCCGGTCCTGGCCGGCCGTCTGCAAGACCTCGCGGAGCTTGGCGTGAACCCGCTCATACACCGCGAGGTGCTCGTCGACCGGCAGGTCCGCAAGCTTCTCGAGGTCAGCGAGCACCGCCTCGACGCGCGGGTCGGGACCCTCGTCCTCGGACGCCGCCGTCGCCTGCGGCCGCGGCGGCGGCGGCGGGCCTGGCCGCGGCCCGGGCGTCGTCGGCGGCCCCGGTCGAGGCCCGGGCGTGGGCGTCTGCGTCGGCGGCTGATCGCGCTCCGATGCGCCTTCGGTCATCTCGCGCTCCTTCGTCTCACCGGCTCGATCATCGCACTCCCCAGCCGTCGAGCGCGGCACGGATCGCGGACAGGTCGAGCCGGGCCGCGGACTCCCCTGCCACCTCGTCACGCCGGTGCCACGCGAGGGCCACCGCGGCCCGCAGGATCTCCACGGCGGCCAGGGTGTCGTCCGCTGCGCCCGCGCCGTCCACGACGAGCGCTCCGTCGTCGTACAGCACCGCGTGCCGTCCGCACCGTGCCGCGTCCGCGCCCACCTCCACCGCCGGCTGGGGCAGCGCGAGCGCCCGCAGGTCCGGCGCGACGTACGTCGGACGTGCCGGCGGCGGCGCCGAGACGACCGCGTCGAGGTCGCTGACCCCGGTCATCACGAGCAGGCTGTCGGCACCGACGTTGTTGGCGCCCTCGATGTCGGTGTCCAGGCGGTCACCGACCACGAGGGGACGCGAGCCGCCGACGCGCAGGACCGTCTCGTCGAACAGCGGAGGGTACGGCTTGCCCGCCACCTCCGGACTCCGTCCCGTCGCCGTGGCGACCGCAGCGACGAGCGTCCCGTTGCCCGGCGCGATCCCGCGTGCGGTGGGGATGGAGCCGTCGGTGTTGCTCGCCACCCACGGGATCCCGCGCGCCACCGCGTACGCGCCCTCGGCCAGCTGCGGCCACCCGAGGTCGGGCGAGAACCCCTGCACCACAGCGTCGGGCTCGTCCTCGGCCGAGGTGACCGCCACCAGGCCGTGCTCGTCGAGCGCCCTGAGCAGCCCTTCGCCGCCGACGACGAGGACCTTGGACCCCTTCGGGACGAGGCCGGCCACGAGCCGACCGGCGGCCTGCGCCGAGGTCACGACGCCGTCGTCGTCGGTCGGCATGCCGAGACCCCGCAGCTTGTCGACGACCGCCTCGGGCGTCCTGGCGGCGTTGTTGGTGACGTAGGCCAGCCGCAGTCCTGCCTCGCGCGCCTCCTCGAGACTCTGGGCGACGTGGTCGACGGCCTCCTCGCCGCGGTAGACGACGCCGTCGAGGTCGAGCATCGCCACGTCGTAGCCCTCGCGCAACGGCGTCTCGGAGGCCGCGAGGCGCAGCGTCGGGCGGCGCCGGGGGTCGGAGGACGGGGGCGGCCAGGCCGACGAGCCGGGTCTGATCGTGTGGTCGCGCATCGTCGACCAGCGTAGGGCCCGGGCGCCTGTCCTACGATGCACCGGTGGACAACGCCGCGATCCGACCGTTCCGGGCTGTGGGTTTCGCGGGCGGCACCGAGGCCGTCTCCTCCCGGACCTACGTTCCCTCCGTCAGCTGGTCGCGCGTCCCCCAGGAGCTCCCGGAGCACCACGTGCTCCGGCTCCTCGAGCCCGCGTTCCGCGACGACGACCCGTACGAGGCCGCGCGCACCGCCGCGGCCTGGCTCACGGAGGGCGTGCTCGCGGTCGACGCCGAGCCTTCCTTCTACGCGTACCGGACGGTCGACGCCGGCCGCGAGGCGGTGGGCGTCGTCGTCCTCGTCGACCTCGAGGCCGGTCGCCTGCGCCCGCACGAGGACGTGATCGCCGCGTACGCGATCCGCCAGGCCCGTCTCGCCGAGGCCACGCGTGCGCAGTGGGAGCCGATCACCGCGTACACCACCGACGAGCCCGTCGGCCCCCTTCTCGCGGCGACCCTCACGCGCCCTGCGGACCACGTCGCCCTCGACGACGCACGATCCGACGAGGTCTGGGCCATCACGGACCCCCCGACGCTCGACGCCCTCGGCGAGCGCCTGGCGGACCAGTCGCTGGTCATCGCCGACGGCCACCACCGGTACGCGGCCTGGCGCACCGCACCGGACCGCGAGGGCCGGCTGGCGCTGACACTCGTGCTCGACCCGCCCGCGCTCGACGTGGGGCCGATCCACCGCGTGGTCGCGAGGCTGGACCTCGACGACGCGCTCAAGGGACTCCCCCTGCCCGTGGTGGAGCTCGACGACGTCGACACCGCAGCCGCGTTCGTGGAGCACGGGGAGACGCGCTGCGTCCTCACCGACGGCCGGCGGTTCCTGGGCGTCAACGCGTACGAGTGCGCCCCCTGCTGGGTGGAGGACGTCTTCACCCCTCACCACGGTCTCGAGTCCGAGGCGGTCAGCTACGAGCCGGACCTCCGGATGGCTGCGCGTACGGCGGCCGTCGAGGGCGGTGTCGCCCTCCTGCTCTCGACGCCGTTGCTCGACACGGTGACGCGCGCGGCGACGACGGGCCGGCTGCTGCCGCACAAGTCGTCATGGTTCCGTCCGAAGCCGCGCGTCGGCATGGTCATGCGGCGCTGGGCGTGAACTCGGTTGCGTCACCGCGACCCCACGACTAGCGTCGTCGCGATCGTGCTCGACCGGCAGGAGGTGAGACCCATGTCCGCAGTGTCCCCAGTGGGTGCTCCCCTGCCGTCCACGATCGAGCGACCGAGGTAGTCGCCACCGGGAGCGCCCGTCTCGCACCTCGCGAAAGGCGACTCCCATGAACACCACACCTGCTTCACAGCCCCAGATCGACGCCACTCCGCGGCTGACCGCCGCCGGGGAGCACGCCTTGGTCCTCGGTGGCGGCGGATCGACCGGAAACGCCTGGCTGATCGGCGTCCTCGCCGGTCTGTACGACGCCGGGCTGGACGTCACCACCGCCGACGTCACCGTCGGAACGTCGGCCGGCTCGACGGCCGCGGCCCAGATCGCCGGCGCGTCGCCGCCGGACCTGCTCGCGGCCATCCTCGACGCGCCACCTCCACCGCGGCCGCCGTCGCACGCACACGACCGACGAGGCGCGGCCGTCAGGCCGACGCTGGACCACCTCGAGCGGACGCGGCGGATCATCGCCTCCGCAGAAGACCCGGCCGACCTGCGCCGCAGGATGGGTGCGGCGGCGATCGAGCGGGCGGCTGCCTCCGACAGGAGCACGCAGTCACGATGGCGGGCGACCGTCGCTGCACGGCTGCCGAGCCAGCAGTGGCCGCAGCGCACCGTCCTCATCACGGCTGTCGATGCCCGCACCGGTGAGCCGGTCGTGTTCGACCGCGAGAGTGGCGTCGACCTGGCGGACGCTGTCGCGGCCAGCTGTTCCAGCGGCTCCGCGTACACGATCGGGAAGGCCCAGTACATCGACGGGGGCTACCGGACCAACGCCGAGAACGCCGATCTCGCGGCGGGCTACGCACGGGTACTCGTCCTCTCGCCCTTCGGAGGCAGAACACGGACGCCGCCCGACTGGGGCCTGGACCTGGCGTCACAGGTAGCCGCGCTGCGCACTGGAGGCAGCAGGGTGGAGACGGTCGTTCCCGACAGCAGCGCCGCGCACCTGTTCGGCGCGCGCGCGATGGATGGGTCTCTGCGGCCCGACGCGGCGCAGGCCGGCCACGAGCACGGCAGGGCCGTCGCGGAGCACCTCACCGCATTCTGGCGCTGACGCAGAGGTCACTCGGGCGACAACGCAGAAATGACTGAAGGCCGTCACCACAGGTGACGGCCTTCAGCCTAAATTTTGTCCGGCGGCGTCCTACTCTCCCACACAGTCTCCCGTGCAGTACCATCGGCGCTGAAGGGCTTAACTTCCGGGTTCGGAATGTTACCGGGTGTTTCCCCTTCGCCATGGCCGCCGTAACCCTTCGGGTTACAACCCCAAAACTGAAGTATTCGGTTTTGGGTTCTGGGTTGTGATCCCAGAACCTCACAGTGGACGCATAAGTGTCATTGAAGTGTGTGTAGACAAGCCCTCGGCCTATTAGTACCGGTCAGCTACACGCATTGCTGCGCTTCCACTTCCGGCCTATCAACCCAGTGGTCTACTGGGGGCCTTAACCCACAAGGGGTGGGAAACCTCATCTTGAAACGTGCTTCCCGCTTAGATGCTTTCAGCGGTTATCACTCCCGAACGTAGCTAATCAGCAGTGCTCTTGGCAGAACAACTGACACACCAGAGGTTCGTCCATCCCGGTCCTCTCGTACTAGGGACAGCCTTTCTCAAGTTTCCTACGCGCGCGGCGGATAGGGACCGAACTGTCTCACGACGTTCTAAACCCAGCTCGCGTGCCGCTTTAATGGGCGAACAGCCCAACCCTTGGGACCTGCTCCAGCCCCAGGATGCGACGAGCCGACATCGAGGTGCCAAACCATCCCGTCGATATGGACTCTTGGGGAAGATCAGCCTGTTATCCCCGGGGTACCTTTTATCCGTTGAGCGACGCCGCTTCCACATGCCAGCGCCGGGTCACTAGTCCCGACTTTCGTCCCTGCTCCACCCGTCGGTGTCACAGTCAAGCTCCCTTGTGCACTTACACTCAACACCTGATTGCCAACCAGGCTGAGGGAACCTTTGGGCGCCTCCGTTACATTTTAGGAGGCAACCGCCCCAGTTAAACTACCCACCAGGCACTGTCCCTGATCCGGATCACGGACCTAAGTTAGATATCTAGTACGACCAGAGTGGTATTTCAACAGCGACTCCACAACCACTGGCGTGGCCGCTTCACAGTCTCCCACCTATCCTACACAAGTCGAACCAAACACCAATACCAAGCTGTAGTGAAGGTCCCGGGGTCTTTCCGTCCTGCCGCGCGTAACGAGCATCTTTACTCGTAGTGCAATTTCGCCGAGCTCGCGGTTGAGACAGCGCCCAAGTCGTTACTCCATTCGTGCAGGTCGGAACTTACCCGACAAGGAATTTCGCTACCTTAGGATGGTTATAGTTACCACCGCCGTTTACTGGGGCTTAAGTTCAGCGCTTCGCACCGAAGTGCTAACGCGTCCCCTTAACCTTCCAGCACCGGGCAGGAGTCAGTCCGTATACATCGAATTACTTCTTCGCACGGACCTGTGTTTTTAGTAAACAGTCGCTTGGGCCTGGTCTCTGCGGCCATCAACGCTCCCACCGCAAGGGTGTTCACGAATCAGGCCCCCCTTCTCCCGAAGTTACGGGGGCATTTTGCCGAGTTCCTTAACCACGATTCACTCGATCGCCTCGGTATTCTCTACCTGACCACCTGTGTCGGTTTGGGGTACGGGCGGCTCTGGTACTCGCTAGAGGCTTTTCTCGACAGCATAGGATCACTCACTTCACCTGAAACGGCTCGGCATCAGATCTCAGGCACATGGCAGACGGATTTACCTATCTGCCGCCCTACATCCTTACACGCGGACAACCATCGCCGCGATGAGCTACCTTCCTGCGTCACCCCATCACTTGCCTACTACCAGATCGGGTCACACGCGAACCTGCAACACGCCACCCCGAAGGGCAGTCACGCGCAGGACGGGTGCTTAGCATCACTGATTCAGCATGGGCGCACCAACGCCGGTACGGGAATATCAACCCGTTGTCCATCGACTACGCCTGTCGGCCTCGCCTTAGGTCCCGACTTACCCAGGGCAGATTAGCTTGACCCTGGAACCCTTGGTCATTCGGCGGAAGAGTTTCTCACTCTTCATTCGCTACTCATGCCTGCATTCTCACTCGTGTGGCATCCACGGCTGGGTCACCCCGCCGCTTCACACGCCACACGACGCTCCCCTACCCATCCACACACCTGGACCCACAAGGGGCCGAGTACACATGTGAATGCCATAGCTTCGGCGGATTGCTTGAGCCCCGCTAAATTGTCGGCGCAGAATCACTTGACCAGTGAGCTATTACGCACTCTTTCAAGGGTGGCTGCTTCTAAGCCAACCTCCTGGTTGTCTCTGCGACTCCACATCCTTTTCCACTTAGCAACCGCTTAGGGGCCTTAGCTGATGGTCTGGGCTGTTTCCCTCTCGACTACGGAGCTTATCCCCCGCAGTCTCACTGCCGCTCTCTCACTTGCCGGCATTCGGAGTTTGGCTGATTTCGGTAAGCTTGTAGGCCCCCTAGACCATCCAGTGCTCTACCTCCGGCAAGAAACAAACGACGCTGCACCTAAATGCATTTCGGGGAGAACCAGCTATCACGGAGTTTGATTGGCCTTTCACCCCTATCCACAGGTCATCCCCTCAGTTTTTAACCTAAGTGGGTTCGGTCCTCCACGCGGTCTTACCCGCGCTTCAACCTGCCCATGGATAGATCACTCCGCTTCGGGTCTAGAGCACGCGACTCAACGCCCTGTTCGGACTCGCTTTCGCTACGGCTACCCCACAACGGGTTAACCTCGCCACGTACCACTAACTCGCAGGCTCATTCTTCAAAAGGCACGCCGTCACCCCGACCAAAGTCAAGGCTCCGACGGATTGTAGGCACATGGTTTCAGGTACTATTTCACTCCCCTCCCGGGGTACTTTTCACCTTTCCCTCACGGTACTGGTCCGCTATCGGTCATCGAGGAGTATTTAGGCTTAACGGGTGGTCCCGCCAAATTCACGCGCAATTCCAGGAGTCACGCGTTACTCGGGAAACATGCAAGGAAGGCTCAGACTTACGTCTACAGGGGTCTCACCCTCTACGCCGGACCATTCCAGGCCCTTCGACTTCAACTGAGCTTTATCACTTCCCGCCGGCTCGGCAGAACCAGCAAGCACGCTCCCACGACCCCGCACAGACAACGACTGCCGTCTTTAACATCTGCACGGTTTAGCCTCATCCGCTTTCGCTCGCCACTACTCACGGAATCACGGTTGTTTTCTCTTCCTGTGGGTACTGAGATGTTTCACTTCCCCACGTTCCCTCCGCACGCCCTATGTGTTCAGGCGCCGGTGACCAGACATAACTCTGGCCGGGTTTCCCCATTCGGACACCCCTGGATCACAGCTCGGTTGTCAGCTCCCCAGGGCTTATCGCAGACTCCTACGTCCTTCATCGGCTCTCGATGCCAAGGCATCCACCATGTGCCCTTAGTAGCTTGCAAAATACACACACTACAAAGACACTCGCGTCCACTGTGAAGTTCTCAAACCACAACCCGCAACCACCCCGCACCACAGAACCAACTCCGTGGCCGACATGGCCGGAACCAAGACAACCGCACCCCCAACCCCCACCAACCGGCAGGAACCAGGAGCGCCTGATGCCTCAGGACCCAACAGTGTGCCCAACCCGACCCCACCAACCCACGCCCCTTCCACACCCACCCCGAAAGGCAAGCAGTACTAAGACCAGGCCAGCAGAACCAGACTGAATAATCGACGTTCCACCATCTGAGCACCCGACCACCACGACACTCGCGTGATCAAGCCGGGAACACACCCACCCACACCACCAGGATGCGAGCAGATGAGCAATGCTCCTTAGAAAGGAGGTGATCCAGCCGCACCTTCCGGTACGGCTACCTTGTTACGACTTCGTCCCAATCGCCAGCCCCACCTTCGACAGCTCCCTCCCACAAGGGGTTAGGCCACCGGCTTCGGGTGTTGCCGACTTTCATGACGTGACGGGCGGTGTGTACAAGGCCCGGGAACGTATTCACCGCAGCGTTGCTGATCTGCGATTACTAGCGACTCCGACTTCATGGGGTCGAGTTGCAGACCCCAATCCGAACTGAGACCGGCTTTTTGGGATTCGCTCCACCTTGCAGTTTCGCAGCCCTTTGTACCGGCCATTGTAGCATGCTTGAAGCCCTGGACATAAGGGGCATGATGACTTGACGTCATCCCCACCTTCCTCCGAGTTGACCCCGGCAGTCTCCTATGAGTCCCCACCACTACGTGCTGGCAACATAGGACAAGGGTTGCGCTCGTTGCGGGACTTAACCCAACATCTCACGACACGAGCTGACGACAGCCATGCACCACCTGTACACCAGTGTCCAAAGAGACCCACATCTCTGCAGGCTTCTGGTGTATGTCAAACCCAGGTAAGGTTCTTCGCGTTGCATCGAATTAATCAGCATGCTCCGCCGCTTGTGCGGGCCCCCGTCAATTCCTTTGAGTTTTAGCCTTGCGGCCGTACTCCCCAGGCGGGGCGCTTAATGCGTTAGCTGCGGCACGGAACCCGTGGAATGGATCCCACACCTAGCGCCCAACGTTTACGGCATGGACTACCAGGGTATCTAATCCTGTTCGCTCCCCATGCTTTCGCTCCTCAGCGTCAGAACAGGCCCAGAGAACCGCCTTCGCCACCGGTGTTCCTCCTGATATCTGCGCATTCCACCGCTACACCAGGAATTCCGTTCTCCCCTGCCTGCCTCTAGTCTGCCCGTATCGGAAGCACGAATGGGGTTAAGCCCCAAGTTTTCACTCCCGACGCGACAAACCGCCTACGAGCCCTTTACGCCCAATAATTCCGGACAACGCTCGGACCCTACGTATTACCGCGGCTGCTGGCACGTAGTTGGCCGGTCCTTCTTCTGTAGGTACCGTCACTTGCGCTTCGTCCCTACTGAAAGAGGTTTACAACCCGAAGGCCGTCATCCCTCACGCGGCGTTGCTGGATCAGGCTTTCGCCCATTGTCCAATATTCCCCACTGCTGCCTCCCGTAGGAGTCTGGGCCGTGTCTCAGTCCCAGTGTGGCCGGTCACCCTCTCAGGCCGGCTACCCGTCGTCGCCTTGGTAGGCCATCACCCCACCAACAAGCTGATAGGCCGCGAGCTCATCCCCCACCGAAAAACTTTCCACCAACACCCATGCGGGCAAAGGTCATATCCGGTATTAGCCACCGTTTCCAATGGTTATCCCAGAGTGGAGGGCAGATTACTCACGTGTTACTCACCCGTTCGCCGCTCGTGTACCCCGAAGGGCCTTACCGCTCGACTTGCATGTGTTAAGCACGCCGCCAGCGTTCGTCCTGAGCCAGGATCAAACTCTCCGTCGAAAACCCCACCAAAAGCAGGGCAACAACTTCTGTTGACCCGGACTAACTATTTGCTGACAAATAATTTGTCACGGAATCTGACCCGACAGACCAAACCGGCCTGCCAAAAGGGTCTACTGATTATCTCGTCGACTTTTAGCACACTGTTGAGTTCTCAAACATCAGACACACAAAACCCTCAACCCACACAGGCATCAGATCAAGGCGCGACCCCCAAACCTACCAGGTGCTTCACAGGCTCCCAAACCGGGCTCCCGGAGCGCACCGAGCAGCGACCCTCACCTGTTCCACGCGTGCGGAACCGGCTAGGTTCTTGCTTGAGGTGATTATCGCCAGGGCCGCGTGCCCGGCCTCTCGGCCTTGCCCGCCGCCGTCCCCGGCAACAAGAAGAACATTACAGGGTCGGTTTTTGGCGGTCAAACCGGGGGTACCCCTTAACGCGAAAACACCCTCTGACCTGCGGTGATGCGCACGGCACGAGCGGAGACGGCCGATCAGCTGATCCGCAGCTCGACGACGGCGTCCGCGTCGACCTGCGTCGTCCCGTCCCACCCCGGCGGCGCCAGCGGCATCCGGACCGTGCCGCGCAGGCGCACCCGCACCGCGTCCCCCGTCTGCTCGACGTCCCACACCAGGCTGTCGACCCCCGCGTCAGCACCCGTCGTACGGAGGTAGTCGCCGACGACGGCCCGTGCCGCTCCGGCGTCCAGCGCGATCGTCCCCTCCCCCGCGCCGTACAGGCTCGCGCGCGCCACGCCCTCGCTCGCCGCGAGCGCTGCGCCGTCGGCAAGGTCGGCGAGACGCCGCTGAGCGAGGTAGGCCGTCGAGGCGTTGACCGCCATCGCGACGACGAGACCAGCGACGACGAAGAACCCGACGATCATGACGGTCACCTGGCCGCCCTCGCTCCGTACCGGCGTCCCTGCCGGTCTCGCTGCGCTCACGAACGGTCCTCGCGGAAGCGGCCGTACGGCTCGGTGTGGGTGCTGGAGACGCGCACGCTCGGACGCGCACCGCCGAGGACGTCGGGCAGGAAGGGCAGCGGTGCACGGGAGCTCACCGTCACCACGACCGAGGACCCCGGGCTGAGGCACGGTCCGCCCGTGCAGCGGACGCGGACCGAACCCTCCGACGCAGAGATCCGGTGGTCCTCGAGGACCAGCTCCGCGGCGCGGACGGCGCGCGCCTCGGCGACCCCGGGATCGGGCGCCTGCACGAACGCGCGTCCCGCGGCCCGGCCGGCGGCGCTCACGCCGTACGCCGCGCGTTGGACCTCGAAGACCGCGATCACCACGTACACGAGCGGGATCAGAAGGAGGAGCGCGAGCCACGTCGTCTCCACCACCGCGGAGCCCCGGTCTCCCCGGTCGCGACGACGGCGCGACGTCACGCTGACCCCGCCTCGACGACGGCGCGACCGACGCCCTCGACCTCGACCGTCGAACCGAACATCCCGAGGGCCGGGACGCTCGCGCGGGCACGGACCACCACGACCGGCTGGCCGCCGACGGTGCTCCGCTCGGCACGGACGTCGCGGGCGTAGCGCGCGGACAGCGCCTGGGTGATCTGGTCGCGGGTTCGTGCGGATCCCAGCTGTGGTGAGGCGCCGTCGCGCGACGCGGCCCGCGCTCCGTCCGCGGCCGCCGCCGTCAAGGTGTTGCGGACGTGGAGCACGAGGCCCACCTGGACGATCGCGAGGACGAGCGGCACCAGGACCACCATGACGAGGCAGAACTCCGCGACAGCGGACCCGTCGTCAGGGCTCCGTCCCCGACCGCGGCGGACGCGAGGGCGTACGAGGCTCATCCTCCGACGGACGTCAGCGCGGCCTCGAGCATCGTCTTCAGCCGCGGGCCCGCGACTGCGGTGAGGCCGGCGACCAGTCCGGCCGACATCACAGTGATCATCACCCATCCGGGGACGTCGCCGCGCTCGTCGCGGTGGCGCAGCCTGCAGTGAACGGCGCGAAAGGCGCGCACGGCACGCGACGGACGCGCGGGGGTGGTGACGGACATGGACGCTCCTCGAAGGGTCAGGGCGTGGTGAGCGAGAGGCTCACCAGGCCGGGGTAGAACGCGAACAGCACGGTCACGGGAAGGACCAGGAACACGACGGGCACGAGCATCAGCACCTCGCGGCGGGCGCCGGACTCGACCAGCTCGCGGCGGCCCGCCTCGCGGACGTCTGCTGCCTGGGCGTGCAGGACGTCGACCAGCGGGGTCCCTCGCTCGACGGCGACCGCGAGGGTCTCGGCGAACCGCGCGACGGCCGGGACGCCCGTCCGCGCGGACAGGTCGTCGAGCGCATCGGTGAGCGGACGGCCGGTGCGGACGTCCGCGACGACGGCACGGAGGTCGCTGGAGAGGGCGCCGTCGCTGACGTCGGCGACGCGCTCCAACGCGGAGACCGGCCCCTCGCCGGCGGCGACGGCGAGCGCCATGAGGTCGGCGATCGAGGGGAACTCCCGAGCGACGCGTTCCTCGTGGCGCTGCACCGCGCGGGTCAGCGCCACGTCGCGCGCAAGCACCCCCGAGACTCCTGCGGCCAGGCACAGGACCAGGCCGGCAAGCGGGCGTACGTCCGCCACGAGACCCCAGGTGAGGAGGATCGTGGCAGCGGCGCCGAAGGCCGCCACCCCCGACACGACCTGGCTCGCCCGGAACTCCTCGAGGGTGAGCGGGGACCGCAGCCTGCGGAGACGCCGCCGTACGGAGGAGCTGCCGCCCAGGACCCGCTCGACTACGTCCGCCCCACCGCGTACGGCGGGGCCGAAGACCGCCCGGCCGGCCGTCCACGGCTCCGGGCCGTCACGCGGTCGGGGCGTCCCGACCGTCACGTCGCGGACGTACGGCGCGACCCGGCTCTCCAACGACGGGCGTCGACGCAGCCGGGCGACGCGGACGAGCTCGAGCAGTCCGAGGGCGATGCCGGCCGCGAGGACCGCGCCGAGCAGCGGGGCCGTCACCGCAGGACCCGTGGTTCTCGAGGGAGGCGCCCGATGAGGAGCATGAGCCGGTAGGCCAGCACGCACACGACGAGCCCGACCACGAGCAGGACCAGCCCGGTCCCCGACCCGAACCGGGTGATCGCGTCACGCTGCAACGACATCAGCGCGAGCACGATCCACGGAGCGGCCACGGCGAGCCGCGCACCGTTGACGGTCCACGCCTGACGCGCGACGAGCTCGCCGCGGGTCCGGAGGTCGTCGCGGAGGAAGGCCGACAGCGTCCGCAGCATCCGCCCGAGGTCGCCGCCCCCGACGTCGCGCGCCACGCGCAGCGCCTCGACGACCCGGTCCCCGACGGGATCGGCGAGCCGCGCCTTGAGGGCGTCGAGGCTCTCGGAGAACCGCCCGCTCGCCTGGTAGTCGCGGGCGAACGCGGCGAACGGCTCGCGCAACGGCTCGGGCCCGCGCTCGCCGAGCCCTGCGACGGCCTCCGGGAGCGACATCCCGGCGCGGACGGCGGAGGCGAGATGGTCGACCGCCTCCGGCCACGCCGCCGCACGCTCCTCGGCGACGCGACCCGCGCGGCTGCGGACCACCGCGAGCGGCAGGTACGAGGCTCCCGCGGCGGCGACCAGCGCCACGGTCGGCGTCGCGGTGATCAGCAGCGCGAGCACGAGCCCGAGCAGGCCGCACAACACGCAGACCGTGAGGAGGCCCCGTGCCGTGGTCCCGTCCACGCCGGCGCGAGCGAGGAGCTCGTCGAGGCGCCCCGGCCGGCGGTCGTGCGGGTCGTGGACACGGGGAGGCGCGGTCAGGCCGGACCACACCATGAGGAGCCCGACCCCCACGCCGAGCCCGACGAGATAGCCCATCAGTCCTCCGTCCGCAGGAGAGCCGCCACGTCGATGCCCGCCTGGACGAACCGCTCCGTACGAGCGGGCGTGCCGCTCGCACGGACGAGCGCGCCGTCGCGGTGGACGAACAGGGACTCGGTCTCGATGACCTCGTTCTCGACCCGGCCGCTGACCGCGGCGATCTCGCGCACGCTGCGGCGCCCCTGCGCGTCCATGCCGAGGTGGACGACGTGGTCGACGCACGTCGCGACCGTGGGGACGACGAACCTCGCGGAGATGTTCTCGCCGGCCAGCAACGGGAGCGTGCACATCTTGACCAGGGCCTGCCGGGCCGACGACGCGTGCAGGGTGGCCATCCCGGGAAGGCCCGCGTTGAGCGCGAGCAGCAGGTCGAAGCACTCCTCCGCCCGCACCTCGCCGATCACCAGCCGGGAGGGCCGCATCCGCAACGCCTCCTTGACCAGGGTCCGCAGCCGGATCTCGCCGGTGCCCTCGAGCCCGGCCTGGCGGGTCTGCAGCGCGACCCAGTCCGGGTGCGAGAACCTGAGCTCGAAGACCTCCTCCGCGGACACGATGCGCTCCGTGCCGGGCACCTCGGCGGCGAGCGCGTTGAGGAAGGTCGTCTTGCCGCACTGCGTCCCGCCCGAGACGAGGACGTTGTGGCCCGAGACCACGCTCGCCCGCAGGAACGCCGCCGCGTGCTCGGTCAGCGCTCCGGCGGCGACGAGGTCGCCCAGACCGCGGAACCGCGCTCCGAACTTGCGCACGTTGACGGCGGCGAACCCGCGCGCGATGCCCTCGAGCACGACGTGCAGCCGGTGCCCGCCGGGCAGTGTCGCGTCCACGAACGGCTGGCTCATGTCGAGCCGCCGGCCGCTGGTCGCGAGCATCCGCTCGACCAGCTCCCGCACCTCGACGGGGGTCAGGATCACCGAGGTCAGCTCGTGCCGGCCGCCGCGCGCCACGAACACGCGGGACGGCTCGTTGATCCAGATCTCCTCGACCTCGGGGTCGTCGAGGTAGGGCTGGAGCGGGCCGAGCCCGGCCACGGCGGCGACCAGCTCGCCGATCGTGGCGTCGGGATCGGTCAGCGGCGCGACCGCGCCCGTGAGGCTGCGCTGGTCGTGCGCGGCCGCGACCTGCTCGGCGATGCGCCGCACGGTGGCGGCGTCACGGAGCGGGTCGACGCCCTGGGCGCGCACGTGCGCGCGGACCTCGTCGGCCAGGCTGCTCGTCGTCACGGGACTCCCCACGGCGGTTCTCGTGCGGGAATACTGCCGTAAACGGGTGTCACACGAACAGACCCCGAGCCCACCTTGTGGACAACCCCGTCGGAGCCGGCGATGGCGTCGAGCAGGCGCGGGCGGGGCTCAGCCGAGCCCGCGGGCGCGGTACGCCCGGGGCGAGAGGCCGTTCTCGCGGTGGAACGCCCGGCTGAAGTGCGAGGGGTCCGGCAGCCCGACCGCGGCGCCGATCTCGGCGATGGAGGTGTTGGCGTGCTCCGCGCTCAGGAGCAGGTCGCGGGCGCGCGCGATCCGGCGGTCGCGGATGTAGGTCGCGACGGGCCCGAGCTCGGCCGCGAACGCCTCGTACAGCCGACGCCGCGAGACACCGGTGAGCGCGGCGACGGCGGCCGCGTCGAGCGTCGGGTCGGCGAGCCGGGTCTCGACGTGCTGCTGCGCGGCCTCCACGATCTGGCGGTGGTCGGTCCCCGGCGCCAGCCGGAACGCCGGCGTGTCCCGGACGACCCGCGCCGCGAGGTCGGCCAGCTGCCCGGCGGAGCGGAACTCGCCCCGCGCGCTCGCGAGCATCGCCTCCCGCAGCGGGACGAGGTTGTCGCCGGTGAGCGGCCGCGCGGCCTTCATCGCGAGCTGGTCGCGCGACACCCCGAGGGCGCTGCGCGGGACGAGGAGCAGCAGGATGCCGAACGGCAGCGTGCTCCCCGCCTCGTACGGGTCGGCGGTGTCGTAGACGACCACGTCCCCGCGCGCGAGGGTGTGGACGCGGTCGTGCTGACGCAGCGCCATGTGGCCGCCGAGGCCGAGGCAGAGCTTGACGTAGTCGCCCCCGGCCGCGGCGAGCTCGGGGCTGCGGCGGGCGACGTGCGCGGTGCCCTGCAGCGTGCAGGCGCGCACGCCGTCGTGCTCCCGCATCGTGATGTGCCCGTGGACGACGCGGTCAGGGCCGCTGATCGTGAGCGGGACGAGCATCCGCGAGCACGCCTCGGTCCACATCTGGGTCGTGCTGGCCACCGACGAACGGCGGGTGTCGAGCTCGTCGAACCCGCCTCGCGATCGGTCGTTCCACACGTTGGCCACCTCGGACGTCCGGCGCACGCGTCGCCGGGGGTCGGCGCCGGTGCCCTGGTGCCGCATCATAGGCCGGAAGTCGCCGCAGCGGCGGCGATCAGCACGATCGCCTCCTCCGAGGGCCGTCCGAGGACCTGCAGCCCGACGGGCAGACCGTCGGCCGGACCGACCGGGACCGAGACCGCGGGGGCCCCCGTGACGTTGGCCAGCGAGGTGTTGCGGGTGAGGACGGGCTCGATCGGCTCGGGCTCGCTGCCGACGCAGACCGTCATGGCCCCGATCGGGGGCGCGACGACCGGCACGGTCGGGCTCACGAGGACGTCGACCTGGCTCAGCGTCGCCGCGAACCAGGCCTTCACCCTCGCCACGGCGTCGCGCGTCGCGGCCAGGTCGGCGCCCTCGACCGGCCCCATCCCGAGCAGCTCGGCGAGGTCGGGGCCGTACGACGCAGGATCGGCCGCGAACGCCTCCCGGTGGATGCGCTCGGCCTCGTCGCGGACGAGCGTGAGGATCGCGTACGCCCGTCCGACCAGGTCGGGCACGTCGACGTCGACCACCGCTCCGACGCGCCCGGCGAGGGAATCGCGCGCCGGCTCGCACACGGCGCGGACCTCGGGGGACGCCCCGGCGCCGCCGTCGACCAGCCAGCCGACGCGCAGCCCCGCGGGATCGCCCGAGGGGACGGTCCCGGATCCTGCGAGCGCCTCGTACGCCGTCCCGACGTCGGCGACCGTGCGCGCGAGGAGGCCGACGTGGTCCAGGCTCGGGGCGAGCGGGTACGCGCCGGCGGTGCTCAGCCAGCCCGCGCTGGGCTTGAGCCCGACGCACCCGCAGAGCGCTGCCGGGATCCGCGCGCTGCCGGCGGTGTCCGAGCCGAGCGCGAGCAGGCTGCTGCGGGCCGTGACCGACGCGCCGCCGCCGCCCGACGAGCCGCCCGGCACCCGGTCGTACGCCCAGGGGTTGCGCGTGGGCCCGAAGTGCGGGTTGTCGGTGCGACCGCCCCAGGCGAACTCGTGCGTGGCGTGCTTGCCGAGCACGACGGCCCCCGCCTCGCGGAGGGCCGTCACGGAGGCCGCGTCGGTGCCCGGGACGTGGTCGGCGAACCGCACCGACCCGTACGTCGTCCGCAGGGCCGCGGTGTCGAACAGGTCCTTGACCCCGACCGGGATGCCGTGGAGCCGGCTGCGTGGACCCGACCGTGCGATCTCCTGCTGCGCGGCCCTCGCCTGCGCGGTCGCCCCGTCGCGGTCGACCGTCACGTACGCGTTGAGCCCCGGCTCGGTCTCCTCGATCCTCCGCAGGTACGCAGCCGTCAGCTCGACCGCGCCGACGTCGCCGGCGGCGAGCGCGTCGGCGGCGCCGACGAGGTCGAGCGCGAGGAGCGCGTCGTCGTTCATCGCGGCATGCAGACGACGGGCTTGATCGCCTCGCCCGACAGGCTGGCGGCGATCGCGTCCTCGACCTGGTCGAGTGCGAAGTACTGGATGAGCCGGTCGTACGGGAACCGGCCCTGCGCGTGCAGCGCGAGCAGGCTCCCGATCACCTGGCGGCTGGTCCCGCCCCCTCCGAGCACGCCGACGATCCGCTTGCCCCACAGCGTCGTGAGGTGGTCGACGGAGAACTCCGCCCCGGCGGGCGCGCCACCGACGAGGATGCACGTGCCGAGCATGCCCACCGAGTCGACCGCCTGACGCACCACCGGGATCGCCCCGGTGCACTCCAGGGCGAACGTCGCCGGCCCGTCGCAGATCTCGTGCACCGCGGCGACCGCGTCCTCGTGTCGGACGTCCACCGTGTGGGTGGCGCCGAAGGACTCCGCGAGCGCGAGGCGCGACGGGTGCCGGTCGACGGCGATGATCGTGGTCGCAGGGGTGCAGCGCGCCGCCATCACGGCGGACAGGCCGACGGCACCCGCGCCGTACACGACGAGGGAGTCGCCCATCTTCGGCCGTGCGGTGTTGAGCACCGCGCCGGCGCCGGTGGAGATCCCGCAGGCCAACGGGCCGACGATCTCCAGCGGCACCTCCTCCGGGACGACGACCAGCGCGTCGGCCCAGGTCAGGGCGTACGTCGCCAGGGAGGACTGGCCGAAGAAGTGGCTCGAGAGCTCGGAGCCGTCGCCGCGGCGCAGCGCGGAGTCGCCGGCGCGCGGGCCGAGCAGGCGGACGCCGGCGACCAGCGCCTCCCCCAGCCGGTCGCAGTAGCGGGGCTCGCCGCCGCGGCAGTGGGCGCATGCGCCGCACGAGGGCCACCCGATGACGACGTGGTCGCCCGGGCGGACCGACGTGACGTCGTCCCCGACGGCCTCGACGACCCCGGCGCCCTCGTGCCCGAGCACGGCGGGGAGCGGCTGCGGGAGGTCGCCGTGCCGGGTGATCTCGTCGGTGTGGCACAGGCCCGTCGCGACGATGCGGACCAGGGCCTCCCCCGGCCCCGGCGCGTCGAGGTCGACCTCCTCCAGGACGAACGGCGCCCCGGTCTTCTCGACTACGGCTGCGGTGATCCTCACGGACGGTCCTCCTGGGCGGTGGTCGGGGTGGGAGCGGTCGCGGCGGGCGTCGGCAGGTCGAGGTGGTAGCCGACGGGGAAGACCCGGAAGCCCGTCCGGTCGATGACCTGACCCCACAGGCCCCGGGGCATCCAGATCGCCGAGGCGGCAGCGAGCACGCCGAGCACGATCAGGTACCAGCTGCCGGAGTCGGCGAGGAGCTGCTGCAGGGCGAAGAACACGATCGCGCCGACGATCGGGCCCTCGAGGTAGCCGATGCCGCCGATCACGACGATGAAGATCATGTACGCCGACCACTGCACGCTGAAGATGGCATCGGGCTGCACGCTCAACGCGTTGATCGCGAGCAAGCCGCCGGCGGCGCCGCAGCCTGCGGCGGAGGCGAGGTAGACGATGTGCTTCGCCCGCGCCACGTCGACCCCCGACGCACGGGCGGCGACGTCGTCGTCGCGCACCGCGGTCAGGGCGAGTCCGACGCGTCCCCGCAGCAGCCAGTAGCAGGCGCCGACGGTGAGGATCGCGACCCCGAGCGCCGACCAGTAGACCAGTGCGGACCGCAGCGTCTGGTCGATGCCGCTCATCCCGGTCAGGGAGCGCCCGCTGGGTCCGCCGAGCGCGTCGATCTTGATCACGACGAGGCGGTAGACCTCCGCGATCACCCACGTGCCGACGGCGAAGTAGTCACCGCGCAGCCGGAACGCGAGCCACGAGGTCGGGATCGCCAGGACCGCCGCCGTCAGCGCCGCGAAGACCAGCGCGAGGAACGGGGACAGCCCTTGGTCCGCAAGCCCGACCACCGTGTAGGCGCCGACGCCGATGAAGGCCTGCTGGCCGACCGAGACCATGCCGCCGAACCCCGCGAGGAGGTTCCACATGCTGGCGATGATGATCAGCACGAACAGCGTGAACAGACTGCTCGTCACGGACTCGAAGACGAGGAACGGCAGCGCCGCGAGGAGGACGAGGACCGCGCCGAGCGCGACCGTGCTCCAGCGCGAGCCGCGGGCGGAGCGGCGTACGACGGCCCCGCGCGCACCCGGGTGCGCCATCAGGGCGCTCATGCGACCACCCGCTTCGGGATCATGCCCTGCGGACGGAACGCCAGCACGGCGAGGAACACCAGGTGGCCCGCGAGGACCGCGCTCGAGGGGTCGTACAGGGCGACGACGCTCTGCGTCAGCCCGAGCGCGAGCCCGCCGGCCAGCGTGCCCCACAGCGACCCGAGCCCGCCGATCACGACGGCCTCGAACGCGAAGATCAGCCGCGACGGGCCGAGCGCCGGGTCGAACGACGAGCGCATCGCGAAGATCATCCCCGCGAGCGCCACCGTCCCGAACGCGATCGCGGTCGCGATCCCGTACACGTGCCGCGAGTTGGCGCCGACCAGCGCCGCGGTCTCGGGATCGTCGGAGGCGGCGCGCATGATGCGGCCGTTGCGGGTGCGCGACAGGAAGATCTGGATCGCCGCGATCGAGCCCAGCGCGGCGACGAGACCCAGGATGCCCAGGTACGACAGCGAGATCTCGCCGACCTTCAGCGAGCTGGTCGCCAGCGCCCCGGCGTCGAGCGTGCGGGTGTCGGCGGAGAAGGTCTCGAGCAGCACGTTCTGGAGGACGATCGACAGACCGAACGTCACCAGCAGCGTCGCGAGCGGACCCGCGGTGAGGCTGCGCTGGAAGAGGAAGCGCTGCGTGGCGTAGCCGACGGCCGCGAACAGCGGGATCGACACCACGACCACTGCCCACAGTGGCAGGAACGTCGAGCTGACCAGCACGAACGCGAGGAACGAGGCGGCGATCGCGAGATCGCCGTGGGCGAGGTTCACGATCCTCATCACGCCGAACATCACGGACAGGCCGCAGGCGAACAGCGCGTAGAGACCGCCGAGCAGGAGGCCCTGCATCACGGCGTTGAGCAGATCCATCGGGTCAACCCGCCTTCGGAGTGGTGTCGATGCCGAAGTACGCCGCCTCGACGTCGGGCAGCGCGAGCTCGCTCGGCCGCCCGGAGAGGACGGTCCGTCCTTCGAGCAGACAGTGGACGTGGTCGGCGACGGCCATCGCCTGGCTGACGTCCTGCTCCACGAGCAGCACGGCGCAGCCGCTGCGGACGATCTCGTCCAGCGCCTGGTAGATCCGCTGGACGACGACCGGGGCCAGACCGAGGGACAGCTCGTCGATCAGCAGCAGCCGCGGGTTCGCCATCAGGGCGCGCCCGATCGCGACCGCCTGCTGCTGGCCGCCGGAGAGCTGCGTCGACGCCTGGTCCCGCCGGTCGGGCATCCAGTCGAAGAGCTCGTAGACCGCGGCCAGGTCCCAGCGGCCCGGCCGGCGGCGGTACGCGCCGGAGAGGAGGTTCTCCTCGAGCGTGAGCGACGGGAAGAGGCGCCGACCCTCGGGGACCATCACCATCCCCTGCTCGACCCGGCTGTGGGTCGGCGTGCCGGTCACGTCCGTGCCGGCCAGGGAGATCGTGCCCGCGACCGGCTTGAGGACGCCGGCGAGCGTCCGGAGCAGCGTGGACTTCCCCGCTCCGTTGGCCCCGATCACGGCGACCTTCTCGCCCTCGCGGACGTCGAGGTCGAAGTCGTGCAGGGCCTGGAGCTGGCCGTGACGGACGGCCAGGCCCCGGACGCTCAGCAGGGCGTCCTGGGTGGGTTCGGCACTCATGCCACGTCTCCTTCCACGGTGAGGGCGTGCCCGAGGTAGAGCTCGCGCACGGTCGGGTCGGCGAGCACGGCGGACGGCTCGCCGTCGGCGACGAGACGGCCGCCGGCGAGGCAGGCCAGGCGGTCGACCGTCGCGGTCAGCGCGTGGACGACGTGCTCGATCCAGACGATCGCGACGCCGGTCGCGTTGACCGCCCGGACGAGCTCCACGAGCTCGACCACCTCGGGGTCGGTGAGCCCGCCGGCGACCTCGTCGAGGAGCAGGACCTTGGGCGAGGCCGCCATCGCGCGCGCCACCTCGAGCCGCTTGCGCTGCAGCAGCGTGAGGGCGCCGCCGCGGGTGTTCGCGACTGCCAGCAGGCCGGCCCGCTCGAGGGTGTCGGCGGCGGCGTCGGCTGCTGCACGGCCCCGCAGCCCGGCCGCGCCCGTCGCCGAGACGAGCACGTTCTCGAACACCGTCATCCCCTCGAACGGGCGAGGGATCTGGTAGGTCCGACCCATCCCGGCGCGCGCACGCTGGTGCGGCGGCACGCGGGTCACGTCCTCCCCGTCGAAGACGACGCGGCCGCTGTCGGGTGCCAGGTCGCCGGAGATCATCGCGAACAGCGAGCTCTTACCGGCGCCGTTGGGCCCGACGATCCCGAGGGTCTCGCCGGGCGCGAGGCGCAGGTCCAGCGCGTCGGCCACGACGACCTGTCCGAAGCTCTTGGACAGGCCGTCGAGGCGCAGCAGGTCGTCGGGCATCAGGCGTTCGTCGGCTCGAGGTCCGCACCCACGGGGACCTCCGTGTTCGCCGAGTTGTCGACGATCGAGATGTCCCACGCGAAGTCCGTGCCCGGACGCCACTGGCCGCCGACCGGGTGCTGGATCGCGATGCCCGGCTCCGGCCCCGCGGTGAAGTCGAGGGCGCCGCTCATGCCCACGTACGACATGGTCCGCAGCTTCTCGGCGACGTCGTCCTTGTCCTTCGGGTCGTCGGCCTTCTTGAAGGCCTCGATCGCGATCTCGAAGAGCGAGTACACCGAGCCGAGCGCCTGGGTCCACTGGTTGCCCGTGTCCTTCGCGAAGGCGTCGGCGAGCTCCTTGCTCGTGGTGCCGTCGAGGCTCGAGGTGTAAGGGTGCGACGGGCTCCACCAGATGTCGGTGGCGATGTTGTTCGACAGCTCGCCGAGCGCCTCGGCCTCGGCCGGGAAGAGCATGACCTTCGCGACCGTCGCGAGCTTGGGCCGGAAGTCCTGCTGCTGCGCCTGCTTCCAGAAGGTCTGGAAGTCCGGAGGGATCGGCGTCGTCGTGAAGAGCTCGGCGCCGGACTTCTTGAACTTGGCGATCTGCGCACTGAAGTCCGCGGCCCCGTTCTGGTACTTGCCGCCGTCGACCGGGTTCCAGCCCTCGGCCTTCATCGCCGCGCCGAGGCCCTCGCGGAACGCGTTCGCGTCGGTGTCGTCGGGCCACAGCGCCGCGACGTCGCGCGACTGCACACCCATGCGGTCCCACATCGGGAAGAAGCACTCGGCGAACTGGTCCATGCCGAAGAAGAAGAGGGTCGTGTAGGTGAAGCCCTCGCCCGACTTGCCGCCGCGACCGTGGAACCACGCCTCCCAGGGAGCGATCGTGGTGACGTTCGGGACGCCCGACGCCTCGCACTGGTCGGCGACCGGGTTGGTCGTGTCCGGGGTGCCCGAGCCGACGATGAGGTCGACCTTGTCGGCGCTGATGAGCTGCTGGGTGACCTCGGTGGCGCGCGTGGGGTTGGACTGCGTGTCCTTGACGACGATCTCGACCTTGCGCTTCTTGCCGCCCACGGTGAAGCCCTTGCGGACGGCCTCGTTGATCTGCTTCACCACGAAGGAGTCGGAGGAGGCGAAGCTCGCCAGCGGCCCGGTCTGCGGCGACACGAAGCCGATCTTGAGGACGTCGCTCCCCGACGAGCCGGTCCCCTTGAGGCCGCCGCACGCGGAGAGCAGCGAGCCTCCGCCGAGGGCCACGGCCCCCATGCCGACGGTCTGGAGGAACGAGCGGCGCGAGTAGCCGGTCGAAGGGCTGGGATCCGTGTCCATGGTGAGTTCTCCTCGGTGCTCGGGGGGACGTCGAGCGTCACGACGACGCGACGATGTGCCACCCGGGAGCAGCGGGGCGGGTCTCGCCCTTGTTCGCTCAACGCACGAGTGTTGCGACAGCGAACCGGTGTGGCGAGTGCGAACCTATCTGTGAGCCAGATCTCGCCGGAAGCCCGTCACGCGTGGTTGCACGAAATGTCAAGTACTTCTGGCCGTGGTCGCGCCGGCCCGTCGCGCGAGGGACGGTCAGCCGCGCCCGAAGTAGCGCGTCAGCGCCGCGACCACGAGAAAGGCCCCGACCCCGATCAGCAGCACCCCGCCGAGCGTGCGCCAGCTCCGGGAGCGCACCCAGGCCGACATGCGGTCGACCTGCCGCGAGAGGCCAGGGAGCTTGTCGCTCCCCCACGCCATCAGCAGGTACGGAACTGCAGCGGCCGCGGCGAAACCGGCGTACACGACCCACTGCAGGGCACCGACCGAGCCGGCCTCGCGCGCGATCCGGACGACGAGGTACGCGCTGGCCGCGCCGCTCACGCTGATCACCGTGTTGGCGGCGGAGAAGCCGTACAGCCCACCGGGCCGGTCGAGCAGGCGCCCCGCCGTACGCGAGGCGGAGTGGTCCACGGTCTCGTGACGGTGCCGCAGGACCCATGCGCCGGCGACGACGAAGAGGACCCCGGCCACGAGGTCGAAGGCGCGCTGCACGAGCAGCGCCTTCACGCGACCGCTCAGCAGGTTCTCCCAGGCATCGGGATTCGTGACCTGCATCAGGACCGTGAGCACCAGGGCCCCGGTGGCGACGCCGGCCGTGACGACCAGCCCTCGGCGCGCCGACCCGCTGGTCCGGGCCAGGACCGCGACCTGCAGTGCGATCAAGGTCGGGCTGAACCCCGTCGCCAGTCCCAGCAGCACCAGGCTCACGAGGGTGCCGGCCAGGACCGCGGCGGCGTGCAGCATGGCGGCGAGTCTAGGGGGTGGGCCGCCGCTCCGTCGCCGGAACGACGGCCCACCCATGCGGCGTCACGACCGCCGCGTCACTGCACCGAGGTCAGCCGCGCGGACCCGCGGACACCCGCACGGCGACCGGCGCCGAGGTCGACGCGTCGAACCCCGCGCCCGCCGACGGCGCGTACGAGGCGGTGAGCACGTGCGTGCCCGGCCGCAGGCCCCGCAGCGTCAGCGCAGCGGTGCCGTCGCGACGGACCTGCGCCGTCCCGAGGAGCGAACCGCCCTCGCGGACCTCGACCGCTCCGGACGGCGTTCCCGCTGCCGGGTCGGCCGCGGTGACCGCGACCTCGACCTCGACCGAGCCCGGGTGGGCGCGGCCGACCTCCAGCGTGGTCGTGGTGGCGACCGGCGCCGCGACGCCCTCGCCCTCCGGCGCCGCCCAGAACAGGCCGCGCGCGGCCTGGCTCTGGCCACCCTTCGGGTGGGTGCGGAAGAACACCGACGTGCCGAAGACGAACGCCTTCGCCCCCGAGGCCGCCGTCGCGGACACGACCGCAGGCTGCCCCGCGGCGTCCTGGGGCCCGTTCGGGGTCGTCCCGCCGGCGCCGCCACGGCGCCAGTGGCCGGCGACCAGCGGGTTGCCCGCCGCGTACGACTGCTCGACCGTCACCCCGCTGCCCAGCCCGGTGAACCAGGTCGCCGGATAGATGAAGGAGTGGTCCTGGGCGTACGGCGCGAGGACGCCGCCCTCAGCCGTGTCGACCGCGACGATCCCGTTGCCGGAGCCGTTCCCCGCGACCGCGGTCCCGCTCACGAGCCCGAAGGTCCGAGCGGTGTTGAACGCACCCGCACCGCGGCCGACGATGCTGCCGCCACCGTCGACGTACGCCTGCACAGCCGCGCTGCCGGCGGCCTGCGAGGCGTTGAAGGTCAGCGCGGAGCCCAGCCAGAGCACGTCCACGTCGTCGAGCACGGCAGGCGACGCGCTGATCGTCGCCGCGCTGAGCGCGACGAGGTCGTCGAAGCCGAGCTGCGTGAGCGACAGGAGGTCGTCCTGGTTGCCCGTGTAGCCGACCGTGAGGTCGTCCAGGCCCTTGGCGGTCCCCGCCCGCAGCTGGTCGACCTCCGACGCCGTCGCCTCGGAGAAGTCGACGCCGAGCTCGTCGGCGACCTCCTCGACCGCGGCGTACGACGCCTTGTCCGCACCGACGATCGCCGAGCCGTCGGCCAGCTGCGAGACCGCGACGCCGTCCTCGAGGAGCGCGTTGAGGGCGCGGTAGTCGTGGACCCCGGCGAGCTCGAGGGTCAGGTACGCCCCGCGCTCGGGAACCTCGCCGTCGGCGGAGCCGCCCGCGGCGACCGTCCGGGGCAGGCGGCCGGAGCCGGTGGTGCCGACGGGGTCGACCGTCGCACCCCACAGGTAGCCCCAGCTCCACGCGGAGATGTCGTACATGCTCGGGAACTTCGCCGAGATGTCGGTGCCCGGCGCGAGCAGCGCGTGCACCAGGTTGCGGCGCGGCTGGTGCATGTCGAGGACGTACGACCCGGCGGGGTACGTGGTCCCGTCGAGCGTCGCCGACCGCGTGAGCCGGTCGACCTCGATGCCGTGCAGCTGCAGCGCCTTCACGAGCGACCGGGCGTCGGACAGCGAGCGCTGCCCGTCCCCGACGGGGATCACGAACGCGCGCGGGTACGTGACCGGGTTCTGGTCGTCCGCCGCGTCCCACTCCGCCTTCCACTCCTGCGGGCCCGGGACGTCGGCGATGGTGGCCGAGGTGAGCGCTGTCCGCGGAGCACCGACGTCGGCGCGGCGGAAGAACTCGATCTGGTCGTCGAGCATCGCCGCGTCGTTGGCTTCGACGTAGTCGACGAGGCTCTGCATGGTCTGCAGGGCGACCGCGGTGTTGACGACGGCGTTGGCGGGCGACTGCGTGCTGCCGCTCGGGCGCGACTTCGGCAGCTCGACCGTCGAGGTGACGGCACCGGCGAACGCGGCGTACTGCGCGGTGAAGACCGGCGGGAAGTCGTCCCAGCCCGACGGGGTGTCGCGGTAGGGGATCTTGATGTGCGCGGTGTCCGGGCCGGTGACCTCGGGGACGACGCTTCCCGTGCTGACGTCGTAGTACGTGTTGCCCGGGATCGCGGCGTCGACCACGTCCTTCTCGACCTGCAGCGAGAGCGCGTAGGCGTGCGGGATGAACAGGTCGTACTCGTAGTCGTCACCGTGCGGCGGCCCGCACGGCTCGATCTGGAGCACGCCGGTGTAGCCGTGGAAGTCCGCGGCGTAGAGCGCCTGCACGGCCTGCGCGGTGCGGATGAACGAGATCGACTCCGGTGTGGTGTTGGTGATCATGTCGCGGTTCGCGTCGAGGTTCAGCGCCGTCGCCCGCTGGCCGATCGTGCGACCGTCCGGGTTGAGCGTCAGGCTGAAGTAGATCCGGTGCTCCGACAGCAGGGACTTCACGTCGTCCCAGGGCGCCGTCGCGAGCTGGTCGATGTACTGCAGCGCGGCGTCCGTCCCCTCCCACTCGTTGCCGTGGATGTTCGCGCTGATCCAGATGGGGGTCTTGTAGTCCTTCTCGAGCCGCCTGTCCTTCGCGGCCGCCGACGGGTCGTTCGCGATCTCCTCGCGCCAGGTGGTCTGCTGCGCGGTCTCGCGCCGGCTCTCCGGCGCGGTCACGGTGACGAGGTAGAGGTCGCGGCCCTGCGCCGACTGCCCGACGACCTGTGCCGAGACGCGGTCCGAGACGTCCATCAGCGCGTTCAGCGTCGGGGCGATGTCGTCGTAGCGCACCATGTCGCCGCTGTCCGCGGCGTCGTTCTCGGCCTCGGGGAAGACCCGCAGGTCGGGCTGCGTCGGGTACGAGGTGGGCATCGGCAGCGGGTCGCCGACGGTCTCGCGGTGCGCCGCGGAGCGCGCGGCCTTCGCGGTCAGCGACCCGGTCGCGGTCGGCTCCTTGGCCGAGCGCGTGGTGAGGGGCGACGGGACGGGAGGTTCTTCGGCGACGGCGGACGGTGCCGTCAGCAGGGTCGTTGAAGCGAGGGCGAGGCTCGCGACGGCGCCCACCAGACGTGGCGATCGCACAGGGATGTCCTCTCGGAGGGACGGAGCCGACGTGACGCAGGACGCCACGGCGGCACGGTTGGACCGAGTCTGGCCCGGATTCACCACGTTGGGAATCCCAGAGCACGGCGTGAAGCCAGGTCTTAACCCGCGGCGACCGTCAGGAAACGTCGCGGAAACGCGGCTCCCGGAACAGCGGCGGCAGATAGCGCAGCATCAGGGCCGACCACGTCAGGTGCGTCAGGAGCGGCGCCTGGACCCCGCCGGTCGCGCGTCGCTGGAGCCCGAAGAGGGTGCCCATCACCGCGCCCGCGAGCACCAGCGACGGGTTGCGGGAGGAGGCGGTCGTCGCGGTGTAGGCCAGCGTCGAGACCAGCACCGGACGACGCTCCCCCACCGCCTCGAACAGCGCCCCGCGGAAGAACAGCTCCTCCGCCGCGCCGTTGGCGAGGGTGGTGAGCACGACGAGCGGCGTGCTGCCCTCGTCGGCGAAGCGCAGGACGCGCCGGACCGCGGCGTCGAGCGCGGGCACCCGGCGCGCGACCTGCGCCCCGACGAGGAAGCACCCGAAGGCCCCGACCCCGGTGAGCACGGGCACGACGACCGGCCGGCGGCGTACCCCGTCCTGCATCTCGATCCACCCCTGGTGCAGCGGGCCGGAGACGAGCGAGCCCACGGTCCAGGTCGCCGCGGTCGCCAACGCGAGGCCGTAGAACCGCGGCGAGTCCGGCTTGGCCGCCAGCGAGACCCCGAGCATCCCCGAGCCCGCGAGGCACACCGCGCCGACCGTACGGCGCCGGCGGGCGACGACCGCCGCGGGCTCGGGGCCCCGGGGCGCGACGGCGTGCCCGAGTCCTCGAGGGAGCACGCCGCGCGAGCGGGCCCGGAGCGCGTCGAGCGCCCCGCGCAGGCCGCCGCTCACGCCCGCTCCTCCGCGTCCGCCCGTTCGCGAGCCCGCTCGGCGAGCGCCCGCAGCACGGCCTCGTCGTACGACAGGGGTTCGAAGGGGACGGCCTCGCGGATGGCGTCGTCGCGGACGACGACCTCGTTCACCATCGAGTCGACCAGCGACCGCCCCGTGCGGGTGTCGACGTCGGTGACCAGCGCGAGCCAGCGCGCAGAGAGCCCGGGGCTGAGCAGCGGCACGGGGACGATCACCGGGTGGCGGCCCTCGATGTCGGCGAGCCGCCGCATCATCGTGGCGTACTCGAGGACCTCCGGACCACCGATCTCGTACGCCCGGTCGGTGCCCTCGGGCAGCGTGAGCACGCCGACGAGGTAGCGGATCACGTCGTCGACGGCGATCGGCTGCGTCCGCGTCGCCACCCACCGCGGCGTGACCATCGCGGGCAGGTGCTCGACGAGCTGGCGCGTCATCTCCCACGAGATCCCGCCGTGCCCCACGACGATCCCGGCGCGCAGCGTCGTGACGGGGACACCGCCCCCGGCGAGCAGCGCCTCGACCTGGCGGCGGCTGCGGAGGTGGTCCGACAGGTCGTCGGCGTCGTCGCCGAGGCCGCCCAGGTAGACGATCCGGTGGAGCCCCGCGTCGGCCGCGGCCGCACCGAACGCCGACGCCGCGTCCGCGTCGCGCCGGACGAAGTCGTCCGAGCCGAGGGAGTGCACGAGGTAGTACGCCGCCTCGACCTCCTCGAGCGCCGGAGCGAGCGACTCCGGGTCGTGCACGTCGCCGAAGACCGGCCGACCGGCTCCGTCGTACGCCTCGGGGTGGCGGGTCATCGCGACGACCTCGTGCCCGGCCTCCTCCAGGGCGGGCGCCAGGCGCCGCCCGATGAACCCGGTCGCGCCGGTGACGAGCACGCGCATCTGTCCCCCTCGTCGAGTCGGCCGTCCTCCTCGATCATCGGCCAGCCGACGGACGGCGTCAGACCGGCGGATGACCCATCAGGAGGAGGACGTGCGCGGGCCCGTCGTCGACGAGGTGCCAGCGGTGGCGCAGCGGTGCCGGGTGGGTCAGCAGGTCGCGCGGGCCGAGCCGGTAGGTGCCCTCACCCTCCACCTCGACGTCGAGCGCACCGTCGACGAGGTAGACCGTGAGGATGCCGGGCGAGGCGAACCACTCCGCGATGTGCTGGCCCGGCTCGATCCGGTACTCGGTCACCTCCAGCCCGCTGGTCGGGTGCAGCATGACGAGCCGACCGAGCGCCGCGTCCGGCCGGTCCGCCACCGGGACCAGGCGTCCCTCGTCGTGCCGGACGACCTCGACCCGGTCGTCGGTCCCCACGGGCAGCAGGTCGCCGGGCGGGACGCCGAGCGCCTCCGCGAGCCGGTAGGCGGTGACCATCGACGGCATGCTCTGACCGCGCTCGACCTGGCTGAGGAACGGCTGGCTGATCCCGGCACGGCCCGCGAGCTCGCGCATCGACAGCCCAGCCTTCTCACGGTGCCGCCGGAGCACCGACCCGATCCGGCGCGCCAGCACCCCGTCGTCCTCGTGCACGCCGTAACCCCCTCGTCATCGGCCGCTGATCGGGAGGAGACACGCGACCAGCAGGCTTGATAAGCATCAGCAATCACTTTCGCACACGGAGAGGCGCCATGACGACAGATCTCCCCCCGCGGGAGCCGATCCCGACGCCCCTGGTCCGGGCGTGGCCGAAGGTCAGCCTCCACTGCCACCTCCTCGGGTCGGTCAGCGCCCCGACGGTGGTCGACCTCGCCCGCAAGCACGGGGTCGCCCTGCCCGGCGGGCGGACCGCCGACGACCTGTACGAGATCCCGGCGTACGAGGACCTGGGCGCGTTCCTCGCCGTCTACGACGTCGTCGGGTCGCTGGTGCGCGACGCCGACGACGTCCACCGGGTCACGTACGAGTCCCTGACGACCTTCGGCTCCGACCACGGCGTGCTCTACCGGGAGATCTTCGTGAGCCCCCACCCGGTCGCCGTGCCGTACCGGACGCTGCTCGACGGCATGCGCGCCGCGATGGCCGACGCCCGCACCGACACCGGAATCGACAGCCGGATCGTGGTCGCGCTGCACCGCGAGCGCTCCGCGGCGGAGGCGGTCGCGCTGGTCGAGACGGTCGTCGCGGACCGGGTCGACGAGGTCGTCGGGATCGGGCTCGACTACGCCGAGGTCAACGGTCCGCCGCACCTGTTCACCGAGGCCTTCGCGCTCGCCGGTCGCCACGGCCTGGGGCGTACGGCGCACTCCGAGTCGGGACCGCCGCCGCACATCGAGGTGATCCTCGACCAGCTGGGGTGCACCCGGGTGGACCACGGCTACCACGTCGTCGACGACCCCCGGATCACCCAGCGGTGCATCGACGAGGGCGTGACCTTCACCTGCACTCCTGTCAGCTCCGACATCGGGCGCTACAGCGGCTCCGGGGACGGCACGCACGAGCGGATCGCCGCGATGGACGCCGCGGGACTGCGGATCACGATCGACTCCGACGACCCGCCGATGTTCGGGACCGACCCGACCCGTGACCACGAGGTCGTCGCCGCAGCGCTCGGCCTGGACACCGCCGACCTCACCCGCTTCGCCGTCAACGGTGCCGACGCCTGCTGGCTCGACCACGACGACCGGAACACCCTCCGTCGACGCGTCCTGGCGTCGGCGGCCGACCTCGAGAGGACCCACCGTGCCGCTTCCTGAAGACCACGCGCCCGCCTTCGTCGTCCCCCTCGTCGACCTCACCCCGTACGTCGACGGCGGCACGCCCGACGAGCGGGCACGGACCGCCGCCGCGATCGACGCCGCCTTCGCCGAGGTCGGGTTCGTCCAGGTCGTCGGCCACGGCGTCCCGGACGCGGTCGTCCAGGGGTTCGCCTCGGCGCTGGACGACTTCTTCGCGCTGCCGCTCGCGGAGAAGAAGGAGTACCGCACGCCGCCGCGGATCAACCGCGGGTACGCGCCGCCCAAGACCGAGTCGCTCTCGCTGAGCCTCGGCGTCGAGTCCGCGAACCGGATGAACGACTTCTTCGAGGCGTTCAACGTCGGCGTCACGGCCGAGGCGTTCCCGAAGCTGTCGCTGCCGGCCGACGACTACGCGGACAACCTGTGGCCGGCCGGGCTCGCGGGGTTCCGGGAGAGCGTCGAGGCGTACTTCGCCGAGGCCGGCCGGGTCGCCCGGACGCTGACGCACGTCTTCGCCGACGCGCTCGACCTCCCGCACGACTTCTTCGAGGCCTTCACCGACCACTCGCTCGACGTGCTGCGGATGAACAACTACGCCCTCCCGCCGGGCGAGGTCGAGCTCGACGGCGACCTCACCGGCATGGGCGAGCACACCGACTACGGGATCGTCACCGTCCTGTGGGCCGACCAGGCGCCCGGTCTTCAGGTCCTCGGCCACGACGGCGTCTGGCACGACGTGAGCCCCGCCGACGGCGCCCTGCTGGTCAACCTCGGTGACCTGATGGCCCGCTGGACCAACGAGCGCTGGATGTCGACGCTGCACCGGGTGAAGCCCCCGATCGTGGACGGGACGATCCAGCGCCGGCGCTCGGCGGCGTACTTCCACGACGGCAACGTCGACGCGCTGATCAGCACCCTGCCCTCCTGCGTCGGCGACGGCAGCCGCTACGCCCCGATCACCGTGGCCGACCACATCGCCGCCAAGCTCGCGGGATCGCGGGCGGGGGTGCCCAACGAGGCAGCGGAGCGCGAGGCCGCCCGGGTCCGCGCGGCGGCGGGCTGACGGCGCGCTCCCGCTCAGGACACGTCGGCCGGACTCGTACGGCGCCGCAGGAGACCTCTCGACAACAGGCCTCCGACGCCGTAACAATTCCGTGTTCTTGGTGTGGGAACATCCCAGACTCAAGGGACTCAGTCTCACGATCCATCAAGCTCAAGGAGCATCACCGATGAAGGTCACCGGACGACGCCTGGGACGCGCGGCTGCGGCCGCCGCCGGGGCACTCGCTCTCACCGTGACGATGGCCGCCTGCGGCGGGGACGACGGCGACGACTCGGCCGCCTCGGTCGACGGCATCGACATCGTCAAGTCGGGCACGCTGACGATCTGCACCAACCTGCCGTACAAGCCCTTCCAGTACCCCGACGACTCCGGCGAGATCGTCGGCTTCGACACCGACCTGCTCGGCCTGCTCGCCGACGACATGGGCCTGGAGACCGAGATCGTGGACGTCGACTGGAACCAGGTCACCTCCGGTGCCGCGTTCAAGGCCGGCAAGTGCGACGTGGGCATGGGCGGCATGACGATCACGCCCGAGCGCGAGGCCGCGATCGCCATCTCCGACCCGTACTTCGAGGCCACGCAGGCCCTCCTCGTCAAGGCCGACTCCGGCATCGGCGGCCTCGAGGACCTCAAGGGCAAGAAGCTCGGCGTCCAGACCGACACCACCGGCGAGGTCTACGCCAACGAGAACGCCGCCAAGTACGGCTACACCCCGGTCGCGTTCGACGACCTCTCGCTCGAGGCCACCGCGCTCAAGGCCGGCCGCGTCGACGCCGCGATCAACGACAACGGCGTGCTCTACGACTTCGTGAAGGACAACCCCGACACGGCGGTCGCCACCGAGTTCGACACCGGCGAGGAGTACGGCTTCGCGGCCGAGAAGGACGCCAACGGCGAGAAGCTCATCGAGCGCCTCAACGGGGTCCTCAAGACGGCGCAGGAGGACGGCACGTACGACGAGATCACGAAGAAGTACTTCGGGGAGTCGGCCGTCCAGGGGTAACGTCACCCCTCCCAGCACGTCCGCCCACCTCACAGGAGAGCGATGAGCACCCCCACGAAGGTGGCGGCTCGACGTCCGCTGAGCCCGCGCAAGCGGGCTCAGCGGATCCGGGTCGTCCAGTACGCCGTCCTGATCGCCGTCGTCGTGATCGCGATCTTCGCCGCCGACTGGCAGCAGATCGGTGACGTCTTCTTCCGGCCCGAGCTGATCAAGACCGCCGTCACGCAGGGTCTCGGGCGGGCGCTGGTCAACACCATCGTCTACACCGCCGGCGCCTTCGTCTTCGGCCTCGTGGTCGGGACGATCCTGGCGATCATGCGGCTCTCCGAGGTGGGTCCGTACCGGTGGATCGCCACCGCCTACATCGAGTTCTTCCGCGGCCTGCCGGCGCTGATCGTCTTCCTGATGTTCTCGCTGCTGCCGCTGGCGTTCCCGACGCTGCGCATCCCGCTCGACCCGTACGGCACGGTGTGGCTCGCGCTCGGCATCGTCGCGAGCGCCTACATGGCCGAGACGATCCGCGGCGGCATCCAGGCGGTCCACAAGGGCCAGACCGAGGCGGCGCGCTCGCTCGGGATGTCCTCCGGGCAGGCCATGCGCAAGGTCGTGCTGCCGCAGGCCTTCCGGACGATGCTGCCGCCGCTGACCAACGAGCTCATCCTCCTGGTCAAGGACTCGTCGCTCGTCTACATCATCGGGCTCGCCGCCACCCAGGCCGAGCTCACGAAGTACGGACGCGACCTGTCCGTCCAGTACGCCAACATGACGCCCCTGGTCGTGGCCGGCGTGGCGTACCTGATCATCACGCTCCCGCTCTCCGTCATCGTGCGCAGGATGGAAGCCTCTGCCGGGAAGGCTCGCTGATGCCCGAGACGCTCGTCGAGATCAAGGACCTGCACAAGTCGTTCGGCGACAACCACGTCCTGCGGGGCATCGACTTCACCGTCGGCCAGGGCGAGGTGGTGTGCGTGATCGGGCCCTCGGGCTCGGGCAAGTCGACCCTGCTGCGCTGCGTGAACCTCCTCGAGGAGCCGTCGAGCGGCACCGTCCTGGTCGCCGGCGAGGACCTCACGGACCCCGACGGCAACATCGACGCGGCCCGCCGCCACATCGGCATGGTGTTCCAGAGCTTCAACCTCTTCCCGCACCACACGGCGCTGAGCAACTGCATGCTCGCGCAGCGGACGGTCCTCAAGCGGGACAAGAAGGAGGCCCGGCGGATCGCCGAGGAGAACCTCGACCGCGTGGGCCTGACCGACAAGCACGACGCCTACCCGGCGAAGCTCTCCGGCGGGCAGCAGCAGCGCGTCGCCATCGCCCGCGCGCTGTCGATGGAGCCGAACCTCATGCTGTTCGACGAGCCGACGTCGGCCCTCGACCCCGAGCTCGTCGGCGAGGTCCTGACCGTCATGCGCAAGCTCGCCGAGGAGGGCATGACGATGCTCGTCGTCACCCACGAGATGGCGTTCGCCCGCGAGGTCGCCGACCGGGTCGTCTTCATGGACGGCGGGGTCATCGTCGAGCAGGGTGACCCGCACGAGGTCATCGGCAACCCCAAGGAGGCCCGGACGAAGGAGTTCCTCCGCCGCGTCCTCGACCCCACGCACGTGACCCCGAGCTGATTGCGAGATAGTCGGAGTTCCCACCGGCTCATCGGAGGACCCCAACATTTCGAGGGAGCAGCATGGCTGAGAAGCAGTCCGTCCTCGGCCGCGTCACCGCACTCGCGCAGGCCGACGTCCAGACGCTGATCGACGACTCCGCCGATCCCGAGGCACTGTTCCTCGCCCTCGGGCGCGCGTTCGCGACCACGCTCGCCGAGGCCGAGGACGCGTTGGCGGCCGCGCTGGCGGCCAAGCGGCTCACCGAGCACGACCGGGCTGAGGACCAGCAGACGGCCGACGACTGGGGCATCCACGCGGCCACCGCCGCGTACCACGCCGCGGAGCTGCGGATCGAGGGCAACATGAGCGGCGCGGCGGTCTTCGACGACCTCGCCCGTACGGCCCTGGAGCGGCAGCTGACCACGGAGCGGGCCGTCGCCGATGCTGCCGGGGTGGTGGCGGCGCTCGCGTCGTACGTGGACACGCTGCGCGAGCAGCTCGACCTCGCCAAGGACCGCCTCGCGCTGCTCGACGAGCGCCGGGCGCACCAGATCGGGCACCTCGAGCCCGAGGACGGCCGCATCCTCGACCCGGAGACCGCCCAGGTGCTGGATCCCGACACCGAGCTGCGGACCTTCGAGGAGAAGCTCCTGCGCGAGGACGAGCGCCAGTCCTCGACGCTCGAGGCTCCGTCGTACCTCGACGGCCGGTTCACCGAGTCGGTCGATCCCGCCCTGCGGTCGGAGGTCGAGCGTCGCCTCGAGCTGCTGCGCCCGGACGAGGACGAGCTCGTGGCCGCGCTCGCGGCACGTGCCTCCGCCGAGGCCGAGCGGGTGGCGGAGGAGGCCGAGCGGCTGGCCGCACAGGCGCAGCACGCCTCGGCCGACGTGATCGTCGACGACCTGCCGGTGGAGGACGCAGCGCCCGTCGAGCCGGAGGCCGAGCAGGACGCGGGGGTCGAGCCGGAGCCGCAGGAGGAGCCGGCGGAGGCGCCGCGGGCGCACGAGCCGGCGGAGGCGCCGGCCGAGCCGGGTGCCGACGTTGCCGCGCAGGCTGAGCCGGTCGACGAGGGCGCGCAGGACGCCGAGCCGGTCGAGGCGGAGGCGGACGCCGACGTGCAGGGCACGGTGACGGCAGGCACCGACGAGCCGCAGACCGCGACGCCACCGGCCGAGGAGGCCGCCGAGGAGCCCGCCGCCGAGGAGCCTTCGTCCGAGGACGCGCGCGAGCCGGAGATCGTCGACGACGTCGAGACCAACGTGGTGGTCGAGCAGGACGCCGTCGAGCCGTTCACCGTCGCGGACGAGCCCCGCGCCGACCGGTCCGAGGGGTCCGACGACAGCGAGGAGCCGTGGGCCGGCTCGGCCCCGACCACGGCGGCGGCGGACGACGAGCCCGAGACCGAGCCCGAGACCGAGACCGTGGCGCAGTCGGCAGCCGAGCGAGCTGCCGAGCCCGAGCCGGAGGCCGCGCCGGAGGCGGCACCGGAGCCTGAGCCTGCGGCCGAGCCCGCGCAGCCGGTGGCCGAGGCGGAGCCCTCGCGCGACGAGCAGCAGCCGGACGACGTCGCACCGGCGACGTCGGACGACGAGCCGGAGTCGTTCGTGTTCCCCGAGGAGCGCTCACGCCCGGTCGGGGGCCGTCGACGCGCGAACGTCCCGGTCAGGGGTCCCGACGACGAGCCGTACGTCCCCCCGGCGGCCGCCACAGCGGACCCAGCACCCGCCCCGGCGCCGCCACCCGTGCCCACCCCCGAGCCGGAGCCGACGCCGCCCACGGAGGCCGACCAGGCTCCCGTCGAGCAGGACCCGGAGCCCCCGCGTCCGCAGGGCTTCTCGATGCACCCGAACGACCCGTTCCCGCGCACCAACCCGCTCGCGGGCATCGCCGACGTCGAGGCGGCGTACCGGCTCGCACGGGCGCAGGAGGAGACCCAGTGGGACCTCCCCGCCTTCGTCGACGAGCCTGAGCCCGGGCCCAGCGCGTTCGCCGCGCCCTTCGCCGCGGATCCGCCCGCCGCTCCGGAGCCGATGCCGTTCGCCCCCGGCCCCTTCCCGTCGGGACCCTCCACCCCCGGTCCGTTCACGACGGCGCCGCAGGGGCGCGACGAGGACGAGCTGCCGACGGCCGAGTACCCCGCGATCCGGTTCGACACGTTCGGCGGGCCCGCGAGCGCGGCGGCGCTCGCCGAGCCCGAGGAGCACCCGCTCGTCGATCCCGCGCCCCGCGCCGTACCACCGCAGGAGCCGTCCGACGACGACGGCGACGCGCTCGCCCGCCGCCGCGCGCGCCGGTCCCGCGAGATCCGCAACCCCGGGGTGCCGACGGCGTACGACATCGCGTACGACCCGACCCAGGGACCGGCGCACCCGAGCTTCCTCGACCCTCCGGGCGCCCGTGACGACTCCGGCGGTGCACAGGTCTTCCCGCTGCGCCCCCGCGGAGGCGAGAACCCGCCCGATCAGCCGCGCTGACCGGGCGGGGAGCGGGCGCCGCTCAGGCCTGCTCCCACCGGAACAGCTTCGTCGCGATCGCGGTCACCACCGCGGCGAACGCGAGCAGCGCGAGGATCGGCAGCACGATCGCCGAAGGACCCTCGCCGCGGACCATGACGTCGAGCATGCCCTCGTTGACCCAGCGCAACGGCAGGACGCGGGACAGGGCGACGATCCACGGCGGTGCCGCGTCGAGCGGGAAGAACGAGCCCGACAGGAACGCCATCGGCAGGATCACGAAGTTCGCCGCGCCGGTCGCCCCCTCCTCGGTCTTGCTGAAGGAACCGACCAGCAGGCCGAGCGCGAGGAACGCGAGCGTGGCGGCGGCGAGCAGCGGCACGGACAACCACCACCAGCCCGTGAGCTCGAGGCCCATGAACGCGACCGCCGGCACCAGGAACACCGCCATCTGGATCCCCGCCAGCATCAGCGCCGTGACGACGCGCGCGCCGACCACCGAGGACGTCGCGACCGGCGCGAGCCGCAGCCGCCGGAGCAGCCCGTTGCGGCGCCAGAGCACGAGGTTGGCCGCGGCCCCGAACGTGGCCCCCATGGCGATCGCCCATCCCAGCAGCGACGGCGTGAAGAACTGGATCGCGCTGAGCGACTCGTCCTCGACCTGCTGCGGCTGCATCGTGTACGTCGGTGGCTGGCCGGACGCGGCGGCGTTCGCGGACTGGACGATGCCGTTGAACGTGCCCTGGACGATGCCGGCGCTGACCTGGTCGGCGGCGGAGTACCAGACGACCAGGGTGTCGCCGTCCATCGCGACCGCGGCGTCGGCGTCGCCCTTGCGGACCTCGGCGACCGCGGCGTCCTGGTCGTCGGACGTCGTGATGTCCAGGGTCTCCTCGATCGTCGCCTCGGTCGCCGGGTCCGGGTCGTCGAGCAGCGGGACCGCCCCGACCTGGATGACGTCGCTGCGTGGCGTCCCGGTGTCGGCGAGCAGGCCGCCGAACAGGAACAGGAACATCAGCGGGAACACCACGGCCCAGAAGAGGGCCATCCGGTCGCGCAGGAAGCCCTTGGCCATCGCCGCGGACAGGCTGCGGAACGGACGCGTCCGGGCGTTGGCCCCTGCGGCCTCCTCGCGGCGCGCGGTCTCGGTCGGCGCGCTCATGCGCGGTACTCCCGTCCGGTCAGGTCGAGGAAGACGTCCTCGAGGGTGGCGCCTCGTACGGACAGCCCGTCGAGGGCGTCACGCTCGGCGAGGGCGGTGAGCACCGGGGCGGGGTTGCGGGTGGAGACCCGGACCGCCACCTCGTCCACGTCGACCGCCTCCGCACCGGGCAGCGCCCGCGCCTGGGCCGCGTCGAGCGTGCCGGGGGCCAGGCTGATCTGCACCGGACGGTCGAGCCCGCGGACCAGCGCGGCCGGCGAGTCGATCGCCAGGACGCGGCCACGGTCGACGATGGCGACCCGGTCGCAGAGGGTCTCGGCCTCTTCCATGTAGTGGGTGGTGAGCACGACCGTGCGGCCGGACTCGTTGAGCCGGGCGAGCACGTCCCACAGGTTGCGCCGCGCCTGCGGGTCGAGCGCCGCGGTCGGCTCGTCGAGGAACACGAGATCGGGGTCGTTCACGAGCGCGCAGGCGATCGAGAGGCGCTGTCGCTGGCCGCCCGAGAGCTTGTCAGCGAGGATGCCCGCGTGCTCGGTCAGGCCCACCGTCTCCAGCAGGGCGTCGGTCCGCTCGCGCGGCGCCCCGTAGAGCGAGCCGAAGGTGTCGAGCTGCTCCCGGGCCGTGAGCTTCTCGAAGAACGCCGACGCCTGGAGCTGGACGCCGATCCTGCGGAGGAGCCGCGGATCGCGTCGGCCGGGATCGACGCCGTCGACGGACGCCCGGCCCGAGTCGGGACGGCGGAGGCCCTCGAGGATCTCCAGCGTCGTGGTCTTGCCGGCCCCGTTGGGGCCGAGGAGCCCGAAGAACTCCCCCGGCTCCACGGTGAAGCTGATCCCGTCCACGGCCCGCACATCGCCGTAGGTCATCACGAGGTCGTGCGCCTCGACCTTCATGCCCATCGTCTGCTCCCGCTTCGCTAGTTCATTAGTAGACTAATGAACCATAGCGTGTGGCAAGGGTCAAGGCCGGCCCGCCGGATGGGCGGGCCGGCCCCGCGTCATCGACTCAGGCCAGGAGCGTTCGGACGACCCGCAGGCCGACCGACAGCCGCGCGAGATCGGGGGTGTCCTCGCTCCAGATCTCCTCGAGGGTCTCCTCGGCCCGCTCCAGCACCAGCGCCTCAGACTCGCCCCAGGAGCGCACCCGCTCGTGCGGCGTCTGCGCGTCGTCGGTCGTCGCGAGGACCTTGCGGACGAGCTGTCCCTGGACGCCCATCAGGTCGTCGCGCAGCGCGGCGCGCGCCATCGAGCGCCAGCGGTCGTCGCGCGGGAGCGCCTGGATGCGGTGCGCCAGCCGGTCCAGACCGAGCTGCTCGCCGAGCTCACCGAAGACCTGCGCGACCGTGGCCGCCGGGATCCCCGTCGAGAGTGCGATGTCGGCCATCTCGATCGCGCCGTACGCGGGGCCGAGCACGGCGAAGATCTCCGCGTCCTGCGGCGCCACCCCGGCCTTCTCCAGCTCGTCGGCCCGCTCGTGCCAGGCAGCGCGCTCACGGCCGACCATCAGTTCCGGGAGGTCGCGCAGCAGGTGCTGCACGGTCGTGCCGAAGTACTCGACGCTGCCTTCGACGTCGGTGAACCTGCGGTGGTTCACCAGCCAGCGCGACATCCGCTCGACCAGGGCCTGAAGCGTGCCGCGCATCCGCTCCTGGATGTCGGCGGGCACCTGGTTGTCGAGCTCGGCCACCCGCTCCAGCAGTGCACCCTCACCGCAGATCTCCGCCGCGATCGATCGGGCGCGCGCCAGCTCGTCGGCCGAGACCCCGGTCTCCCCGGACAGCCGGTGGAAGTACGAGATCCCGCCCCGGTTCACCATCTCGTTGACGATCGCCGTGACCACGATCTCGCGGCGCAGCGGGTGGTCGGCCATGTCGGGCCGGAACCGCTGGCGCAACGGCGTCGGGAAGTAGCGGAAGAGGTGGACCCGGTAGTACGGGTCGTCCGCGATGTCGGACTTCAGGAGCTCCGCCTCGAGCACGATCTTGGTGTACGCGAGCAGCACCGCGAGCTCGGGAGCGGTGAGCCCCACGCCCTGCGCACGGCGCTCGGCGACCTGCTTCTCGTTGGGCAGGTACTCGATCGCCCGGTCCAGGTAGCCCGCCCGCTCGAGCCGGGTCATCCAGCTCGCGTGCGCGTGGAGCAGGCTCACCGCTGCGTCGACCGACCCGGCCAGCGACTGGTTCTGCTCGTAGTTGTCGTCGAGCACCAGCCGTGCGACCTCGTCGGTCATCGAGGCCAGCAGCGCGTCGCGCTCCCCGGACGGGAGCTCGCCACGTGCGACGGCCCGGTTCAGGAGGATCTTGATGTTGACCTCGTGGTCGCTGGTGTCGACGCCGGCGGAGTTGTCGATGAAGTCGGTGTTGATCCGACCACCGGCCAGCGCGTACTCGATGCGCCCCCGCTGGGTCAGCCCGAGGTTGCCTCCCTCGCCGACGCACCTGCAGCGCAGCTGGTCGCCGTTGACCCGGATGGCGTTGTTGGCCTTGTCGCCGGCGTCGGCGTGGGACTCCGTCGACGCCTTCACGTACGTCCCGATGCCGCCGTTCCACAGCAGGTCCACCGGCGCCAGGAGGATCGCGCGCAGCAGCTCCGGCGGGCTCATGCTGGAGACCTCCTCCTCGATCCCCAGCGCCTCGCGCATCTGCGGGCTCACCGGCACCGACTTCGCCGACCGCGGGAAGACGCCACCGCCCTCGGAGATGAGCTCCTGGTCGTAGTCGGCCCAGCTCGAGCGCGGCATCGCGAACAGCCGCTGCCGCTCGACGAACGCCCGAGCCGCGTCGGGACTGGGGTCGACGAAGATGTGCCGGTGGTCGAACGCCGCGACCAGCCGCGTGTGCTCCGACAGCAGCATGCCGTTGCCGAAGACGTCGCCGGACATGTCGCCGATGCCGACGCAGGTGAAGTCCTCGCGCTGGCAGTCGACGCCGAGCTCGCGGAAGTGGCGCTGGACCGACACCCACGCACCGCGGGCCGTGATGCCCATCGCCTTGTGGTCGTAGCCCGCCGACCCGCCGGAGGCGAACGCGTCACCGAGCCAGTAGCCGTAGTCGGTCGCGATCTGGTTGGCGATGTCGGAGAACGTCGCCGTGCCCTTGTCCGCAGCGACCACCAGGTAGGTGTCGTCCCCGTCGTGGCGCACCACGTCCGGCGGCGGCACCGCCTCGTCGCCGACCCGGTTGTCGGTCAGGTCGAGCATCGAGGAGATGAACGTCTTGTAGCAGGCGACGCCCTCGGCCATCCAGGCCTCGCGGTCGCTGGGGTCGGGCAGCCGCTTGCAGTAGAAGCCGCCCTTGGCCCCGACCGGGACGATGACGGCGTTCTTGACCATCTGCGCCTTGACGAGCCCGAGGATCTCGGTCCGGAAGTCGTCGCGGCGGTCCGACCAGCGCAGCCCACCGCGGGCGACCGCACCGAAGCGCAGGTGCACGCCCTCGACGCGGGGCGAGTAGCAGAAGATCTCGTGCGCGGGCCTCGGCTCCGGGAGGTCGGGGATGTCGCGCGGCGCGAGCTTGAACGACACGTACGACCGTGGCTGGCCCTCGTCGTCGCGCTGGTAGTAGCTCGTGCGCGCCGTGGCCCGCACCAGCGTCCGGTACGACCGCAGGACGCGGTCGGCGTCGAGCCCCTCGACGGCCTCGAGGCGCTTGCGCAGGTCGTCCTCGACCTCCTCGGTCAGGCGTTCGCGGTCGCCGTCGGCGATCCGCGGGTCGAAGCGCGTCTCGAAGAGGTCGACGACGCGGCGGACCACGTCGGTCTCGGCCATGAGCACGTTCTGCAGGGACTCCAGGCTGAACGGCGTCCCGGCCTGCTGCAGGTAGCGCGCGTACGCCCGCAGGACGACGACCTGCCGCCAGTCGAGCTCGGCGGCGAGCACGAGCCGGTTGAACCCGTCGACCTCCGCACGGTCGTCCCAGCACGCGACGAAGGCGTCGGTGAGGCGCTGCCGGCCGACGGCGTCGGCGACCGTGCGTGAGCGCGCGTGGAACCAGTAGACCCAGACCGGCTTCGGTGTCGCGAGACGGTACGGCCGCTCGTCGATGATGTCGACGCCGTGCGAGGCGAACACCGGCAGCACGTCGGTGAGCGCCGCGGGCTCGCGGGTGTAGAGCCGCAGCCGGAGCGCGTGCGGGTCGTCGGTGGAGGGGTCGGGCTCGACGGTCAGGCCGACGCGCTCGTCACCGTCGAGCAGCTCCCGGGCGGCGAGCACGTCGTCGACCGCGTCAGCCGCGGGGACGTCCTCCTTGTACGCCGCGGGGAACGCGTCGCGGAAGCCGGCGAGGACCGACGTGGTGCTCGCCTTGCCGAAGCGGACGTCGACCGCCTCGCCGAGGGCGTCCCCCCACGACCGCACGGCCTCGGCGACCTCCGTCTGGAGCTCCGCGGGCTCCACGGTGCCGAGCTCCTCCCCGGGCCGCGGGCGTACGACGAGGTGGACCCGGGCCAGCTGCGACTCGCTCACCCAGACGCCGTAGTCGATCATCGGCTCGCCGCCGACGCGCTCGGCGACCATCTCCTCGATCGTCAGGCGCACCGCGGTCGTGTAGCGGTCGCGCGGCAGGTAGACCAGGCACGACAGGAACCGGTCGTACGGGTCTCGGCGGACGAAGAGCTGGACGTGCCGGCGCTCCTGCAGGTGGATCAGCGCCTCGGCGATCTCGCTGAGCCCGTCGACGGGGATCTGGAACAGCTCGTCGCGCGGGTAGGTCTCGAGCAGGTCGAGGATCTCCTTCGCGGCGTGGCTCTCCGCGTCGTACCCGAGGGTCGAGATGACCTGCTCGACCTTGCGGTCGAGGATCGGGATGCGGGTGATGCTGCCGGTGTAGGCCGAGGAGGCGAGCAGCCCGAGGAAGCGCCGCTCCCCCACCACCTCGCCCGCGGCGTCGAACGTCTTGATGCCGATGTAGTCGAGGTAGCTGTTGCGGTGGACCGTCGAGCGCGAGTTGGCCTTGGTGATGACCAGCACCGTCTTCTCCCGCGCACGCGCGCGCGAGCGCGGAGGCAGCTGGTTGAGCGACGCCGTGTCGCTGCGCTCGCGACGCAGGATGCCGAGCCCGCTGGTCGGCACCGACCGCAGACGCTCGTCGCCCACCTCGCCCTCGAGGTCGTACTCGCGGTAGCCGAGGAACGTGAAGTTGTCGTCGGCCAGCCAGGCCAGGAGCTGGGCCGCCTCCGCCGCCTCGTCGGAGGAGATCCCCTCCGGCGGGTCGGACCGAAGCTCGGCGACGATCTCGAGCGCGCGCGAGCGCATGGGAGCCCAGTCGTCGTTGGCCAGCTCCACGTCGTGCAGGACCCTGCGGACCCCGGCGACGATCGCCTCGGCCGCGTCCGGCAGGTCGCTGCGGTCGATCTCGAAGTACATCCAGGACTCGCGGACGGCGCCGTTGCCGTCCCCGGACCCGGCGACCCGCGCCGACACCAGCTCACCGTCCTCGTCGCGCACGACGTCGAGCTGGGGGTGGACCAGCCAGTCGACGCCGTAGCCCCCTGTGGTCAGGAAGCCGGCGGTGGAGTCGACCAGGAACGCCCGGTCGTCGGTCACCACCTGGAGGACCAGGTGCCCTCTCGCATCCCACCCGTCGACCTCGACGGTGGGTTCCCAGACCCGCAGCAACGTCTGTCGGGGCTCGCGCACACGAGCCAGCTCGGCATGGCTGAGGACGGCGCCGCGCAACGCGTCCGGCGACCGCTCCTCCCGCTCGTCCGACGGCACGTGCTGGTAGTACGCCTCCACCAGCGCGTCGGTGACGTCGGCGGACAGCTCGCCTTCCTCCACGGACAAGATCGGACTCCTTCGGGTGCACATCGTTGTGACTCTCTGCACACTACTTGCCCACCTTCGGACCGCCTCCTGCCATGATGTCGGGATGAGGTTGCACGAGACCGCCGACTACCCCGAGGCCACCCCCGAGCAGGTCTTCGCGATCATCCGCGACGACGAGTTCCGCGCCGAGGTGTGCGAGAAGATCCACGCGATCGCGTACGAGGTCACCGTCGACGAGCAGGGAGACCGCGTCCGGATCCAGATCGACCGGACGATGCCCGCCGAGATGCCGGACTTCATCAAGAAGCTCACCGGCGAGACGGTCGAGGTCCGTCAGGTCGAGGACTGGGGACCGCCCGCCGCCGACGGCTCGCGCACCGGCACGGTCCGGCTGACGATCAAGGGCCAGCCCGCCTCGATGGACGGGACGACCGCCATCCGCGCCACGGCCACGGGCTCGGAGCTCGTCGTCGACGGCGACCTGAAGGTCAAGATCCCGCTCATCGGGCGCAAGGTCGAGCCCGAGATCGCCAAGGCCGTCGTCGCCGCGCTGCGGGTGGAGTCCGAGGAGGGCCGCGCGAAGTTCGCGGCGGGCGCCTGAGCGCGCCCGGGGGTCACCGACCGGTGACCTCCGTGCGCCACGAGTAGACGACCTTCGTCGCGGTCACGAGGTCCTGCACCGAGCGGGACCTCCCGTCGACGGCCGACCAGAAGAGCCCGATCGGGAAGACGACGACCACCACGGCTCGCAGCACGGCACGCCACAGCCGGACCCGCCGGCCGCTGTGGCTGAGCACCCGCGTCCCCATGACCTGACCGCCGAGGGTCTTGCCGCTGGTCGCCCAGCAGGCGGTGAGGTAGCCGCCGAGGTACACCGCTCCGAGCGCCAGCAGGACGATGAACGGCCACCGTGGCCAGTGCCAGCTCACCGGGTTGTACAGGAAGGTCAGCGCGGCGATCCCCCCGTACGTGCTGGCCACGGCCAGCCCCGCGAGGGCGTAGTCGATCCCGCCGGCGATCGTCCGCGTCACCACGCCGGCGGGCTTTCCCTGCAGGTCGGCGCCGGGGCCGACCGGATGGCTGTGCGCGACGCTCATCGCTCGCCCCTCTCGCGGTTGCGGCGCCAGACGAGCACGCGGTCGACCGCGCGGGCGACGGCCTCGTCGGCGGTGGCCGCCCCGGAGCGCGCCTCGACCACGAGGTCTGCGGCCACGCCGCTCGAGGAGTCGCGGATGATCTCGGGCAGGTCGACGTCGTCGATGACCTGGTTGGCCAGCGCGTCGAGGTCGACGCGCTCGCGGACCAGCTCGGTCAGGTCGAGCCCGTCGAGGACCTGCATCACGACGCGGTGCAGGTCGACCCGGTCGATGACCACGTCGGTCAGGTCGAGGTCGTCGAGCGCGGCCTCCACGACCTCGCCGAGCGCGACCCGCTTCGTGACCAGCGCGGTCAGGTCGAGCTGGTCCAGCACGAACGACACGATCGTCGCGACGTCGACGCGCGCGATCACCAGGGACGTGAGGTCGATCTGGTCGAGGACCGCATCGGTGACGACGGGGACGGTGAGCCGCGCCGTGCGGACCGCGACCTCCTCGGTCTCCTGCCGGCGTCGTGCGCCTCGGGCGACGAGGTGCCCCACCAGCGTGCCGGGAGCGCGGTCGCGCGGGACGAGCGGGGGGTACGCGACGCGGCGGGCGATCGCGACCGTCGCCGGACCCAGCACCGCGCGGGCGATCCCGAATCCGCGTGCGCCGAGCGTGACGGCGAGGTCCACCGTGCCGATCGCGAGGTCGAGCAGGGGCGCGGGCGAGCTCCCCGGCCGCTCGGAGTCGGCAGGGCCGCCGTCCGGGCCTGAGCCCTCGACTCCCTCGTCCACGGCTCGAATCTAGAGCACCAGCGTCGCCACGGCTGAGCTTCCGACACGTTCGAGCAGCGCGGGCGCGTCGGCCATGCACCGGGCGGGGTCGGGCTCGAGCGTCGCGAGGGCGTGCACCGCGACGAATCCCGCCTCCCGGGCCTGCCCCTCCGACAGCGTCGTGCGGCCGCAGACCATGACGACGGGGACGCCGTGCCGGGCGGCGCGCGACGCCACGACGGCGGGGGCCTTGCCGCGCAGCGTCTGCTCGTCGAACGACCCCTCTCCCGTCACGACGAGGTCCGCGGCGTCGAGCGCGTCGTCGAGGCCGACGAGGTCGAGCACGAGGTCCGCACCCGACCGCATCGTCGCGCCCAGAACGGCGAGCGCCGCGAAGCCGACGCCGCCCGCCGCCCCCGCGCCCGCGGCGTCGCGCAGGTCGTGCCCGGTCGTGGAGGCGACGACGTCCGCCCACCTGGTGAGACCGTGGTCGAGCTCCTCGACCTGCGCCGGACCGGCGCCCTTCTGCGGCGCGTAGACCGCGGCGGCGCCGTGCGGCCCGGTGAGCGGGTTGTCGACGTCGCACGCGACCACCAGCGTCACGCCGTCGAGGCGCAGCCCGGCCAGGTCGAGCGCGGCGACGGCGCCGAGCCCCGCTCCTCCGTCGGCGACCGGCGCCCCGGCCGCGTCGAGCACGCCCGCGCCGAGCGCCCGGAGCATGCCCGTGCCGCCGTCGGTCGACGCGCTCCCGCCGATGCCGACGACGACGCGGGTCGCGCCGTCGGCGACCGCCGCCGCCACCGCCTCCCCGAGGCCGCGCGACGTGGCGGTCATCGGGGCGAGGGTGCCGTCGAGCCGGACCAGCCCGCAGGCGTCGGCCATCTCGACCACGGCGTCGTCGCCGCGGCGGGCGATCGTGGTCTCCACCGGTGACCCCGTGGGCCCGGCGACGGTGACCCGGACCGCGTGCCAGCCTGCCGCGAGGGCGGCGGCCACCGTCCCGTCGCCCCCGTCGGCGACCGGCAGCTCGACCGCCTCCGCACCCGCCGTACGAAGACCGCGCGCCAGCGCCGCGGCGACCCCGGCAGCGTCGAGCGACCCCTTGAACTTGTCCGGCGCGACGAGGACCCGCGTCACAGGTACGGCTCGACGAGCTCGACGTACCGACGCGCCATCGTGGCCACCACGTCCCCTCCCGGTGCCGCCCACACGGCGGCGTTGAAGATCTCCACCTCCACGTCGCCGGCGTACCCGGTCGCCGCGACCGCTCGGGTGAACGCGGCGAAGTCGACGTGCCCGTCGCCCATCATCCCGCGCCCGAGCAGGTTGTCGGCGGGGATCGGGAGGATCCAGTCGCAGACCTGGTACGACACGATGCGCTCGCCCGCCCGCGCGATCTGCTCGACCACGCCCGGTTCCCACCACAGGTGGTAGGTGTCGACGACGACACCCACCTGGTCGGCCGGGTGCTGCTCGGCGATGTCGAGAGCCTGGCGCAGCGAGGAGACCACGCCGCGGTCGGCGGCGAAGATCGGGTTCATCGGCTCGATCCCGAGCCGCACCCCGCGCTCCCCCGCGTACGGCGCGAGTCTCGCGATCGCCTCCGCCGCCCGCTCCCGCGCCCCGGCGAGGTCCTTGCTCCCCTCCGGGAGGCCGCCGGGCACGAGGACCAGGGTCGGCGCGCCGAGCGTGGCCGCCTCGTCGATCGCGGCCAGGTTGTCGGCGTGCGCGGCCTCGCGGGCGTCGGGGTCCTCCGCGGTGAAGAAGCCGCCGCGGCACAGCGACGAGACCCGCAGCCCGCTGTCGGCGACCCAGCGCGCGGCGGTGTCGAGGCCGACCTCGGCGACCGGCTCGCGCCAGAGCCCGACCGCGGTGAGCCCCGCGGCGCGGGCGCCGTCGAGCGCCTCGCGCAGCGACCACTGCGCGGTCGTGCGCTGGTTGAGCGAGAGCCGGGCGAGCCGCGGGTCGCCGGCGGCCGGGGTGTCGAGCCGCGCCGCGTCGCCGCTGGGGACGTCGAGCACCGCCGTCACGGACGTGCTCCCGCCGTCTCGAGCAGGAGACCGAGCCGGTGGGCGGCCAGGTCGGGGTCGGGCAGCAGCCGCGCCTCGTTCGCGAGGGCGAAGACCTCGGCGAGGTGGACGACGCTGCGGGCCGACTGCAGACCGGACACCATCGTGAAGCCGGGCTGGTGGCCCGACAGCCACGCGAGGAAGGCGATCCCTGTCTTGTAGTAGTACGTCGGCGCGCTGAACACGTGCCGCGACAGCGCCAGGGTGGGCGCCATCTCCTCGTCGTACGTCGCCAGGTCGCCGTCGTCGAGCGCGCGCAGCGCGGCCGACGCCGCGGGGGCGACCGCGGCGAACGCGCCGAGGAGCGCGTCGGAGTGGTGCGTGCCGTCGCCCCTGATCAGCTCGGGGTAGTGGAAGTCGTCGCCGGTGTAGAGGCGTACGCCTGCGGGCAGCGCCGCCCGCAGGCCGACCTCGTGCTCGGCCGACAGCAGCGACACCTTCACGCCGTCCACCCGGTCGGCGTGGTCGCCGACGAGCTGGAGGAACGTCGCCGTCGCCTCGTCCACGTCGGGCGAGCCCCAGTAGCCCGCGAGCTGCGGGTCGAACGCCTCGCCCAGCCAGTGCAGGATCACGGGCTCGCTCACCTGCCGCAGCACCGTGTCGTACACCGCCAGGTAGTCCTCCGGGGTGCGTGCCAGCGCCGCGAGGTGCCGCGACGCCATCACGATCACCTGCGACCCGGCACCCTCGATCGCCGCGACCTGCTCCAGGTAGGCGTCGGTGACCTCGGCGAGGGTGCGCAGCCCGGTGCGGTGGTCGGTGCCGGCGCCGGAGGCGATCCGCGCGCCCGCCGCACGCGCCTGCTCCGCGCTGCGGGTGACCAGCTCGACGACCGCCGGCCAGTCGAGACCCATGTTGCGCTGCGCGGTGTCCATCGCCTCCGCGACGCCCATCCCGTAGCGGAAGAGGTGGCGCCGGAACGCGAGCGTGGACTCCCAGTCGACCGCCGCGGGAGCACCCGGGACGTTCTCGCCGAACGGGTCCGCGACGACGTGGGCGGCGGCGAAGACCGCACGGCTCTGGTACGGCGTGGGGTGCTCGGCCCACGCGCGCGGCGCGCGCAGCTCCACACCCTGCCAAGTGCCGTCCGCCCGCGGGACCGCCACCGTTCCCCGCGTCGTCGTCACGCGATCTCCTCGATCGCGACGGTGCGTCCCTCCCGCGACGACTCCAGCGCTGCGTCGACGAGCTGCAGCCCCCGCACGCCGGACCAGAGGTCGTGACGGTGCGGACGGCCGGCGTGCCAGTCGAGGAGGAACTCCTCCCACTGCGCCCGGAAGCCGTTGCCGAAGTCGGCGTTGTCGGGCACCTCGGCCCACTGGTCGCGGAAGACCTGGTCGGTGGGGAGGTCGGGGTTCCACACCGGCTTCGGCGTCTGCACCCGCGACTGGACCTTGCACCCGAACAGCCCCGCGACCGCGGAGCCCTCCGTACCGTCCACCTGGAACTCGACGAGCTCGTCGCGGTTGACCCGCACGGCCCACGAGGAGTTGATCTGGGCGACGATGCCGCCCTCGAGCTCGAAGATGCCGTACGCCGCGTCGTCCGCGGTCGCCTCGTAGGCCTCGCCCTTCTCGTCCCAGCGCTTCGGGATGTGGGTGACGGCGCGGGTCGTCACCGTCTCGACGCGTCCGAGGATGTTCTCGAGCACGTAGTTCCAGTGGCAATACATGTCGAGGACCATGCCGCCGCCGTCCTGGGCGCGGTAGTTCCAGCTGGGCCGCTGCGCGGGGATGAGGTCGCCCTCGAAGACCCAGTAGCCGAACTCGCCGCGCACCGACAGGATCCGCCCGAAGTAGCCGGCGTCGACCAGCCGGCGCAGCTTGAGCAGACCGGGCAGGTAGAGCTTGTCGTGCACGACCCCGTTGAGGACGCCGGCAGCGTCGGCGGCGCGGGCGATCTCGATGCCCTCCCCGACCGTCTCGGCGATCGGCTTCTCCGTGTAGATCGCCTTGCCCGCCGCGATCGCCTTGAGCAGGGACTTCTTGCGCTCCGAGGTCACCAGCGCGTCGAAGTAGATCGGCGCGCTGTCGTCGGCCAGCGCCTCGTCGACGTCGACCGTCCACTCGGCGATGTCGTGCCGCGCCGCGAGCTCGGCGAGCTTGTCGGCGTTGCGGCCGACGATCACCGGCTCGACCTGGAGACGGTCCCCGTCGGGAAGCGCCACGCCCCCGGCGTCGCGGATCGCGAGGATCGAGCGGAGCAGGTGCTGGCGGTACCCCATCCGGCCGGTGACGCCGTTCATGACGATCCGGACGTTCTGCTGTGCCATGGAAGTCACCCGTTCTTGGTAGAGGCGGTCTGCGCAGGCTCCGACGGACGCCCACCGAGGTAGAGCGCACCGAGCTGCGGATCGGCGAGGAGCTCGGGCGCGGGACCCGAGATGTGGACGCGTCCGAGGTCGAGCACGCAGCCCACGTCGGCGGTCTCGAGGGCGCGCCGGGCGTTCTGCTCGACGAGCAGCACCGCGATGCCGGCGTCGCGCATCCGCACGACCTGGTCGAAGACGGTGGCGGTCGTCTTGGGGTCGAGCCCCATCGACGGCTCGTCGAGCAGCACCACCTTCGGGCTCACCATGAGCGAGCGCGCGAACTCGACCTGCTTCTGCTGGCCGCCGGAGAGCAGGCCGGCGAGCTGCTTCCACCGCTCCCCCACGATCGGGAAGAGCGACCGGACGAAGTCCACCCGCTCGGCGACCTTCGCCTTGTCGCGCACGGTGAACGCGCCGAGCATGACGTTCTCCTCGACCGTCATCTCGCGGAAGACGCTGTGGCCCTGCAGGACGTGCGCGAGGCCCGAGGCGAGCATCGCCTGCGGCCCCTGGCCGGTGACGTCCTCGCCGTCGACCATGATCGAGCCCGAGCGTGGCGTCAGCAGGCCGCTCGCGACCTTGAGGACGGTCGACTTGCCCGCGCCGTTGGGTCCGACCAGGCAGACCACCGAGCCGGCGGGGACCTTCACGGTGAGGCCGCGCAGCACGAGCGCCGCGCGCCCGTACCCGGCCTCGATGTCGTTGAGCTCCAGCAAGTAGTCAGACACCGAGATACGCCTCCAGCACTCGAGGATCGGACTGGACCTGCGAGGGCGGTCCCTCGGCGATCGGCCGTCCGCGGTCGAAGACGACGACGTGGTCGCTCAGGCTCATCACCATCTCCATGTTGTGCTCGACGACGACGAACGTCCGGCCCTCCGCGTTGAGCTCGCGGATGAGGGTGCCGATCCGCCCGATCAGCGCCGGGTTCACACCGCCGGCGGGCTCGTCGAGCATGATCAGGTCCGGCTCGGCCATCAGGACGCCCGCCAGCTCGAGCAGCTTCTGCTGGCCGTACGAGATGTCGGCCGCCTCCGAGCGCTCGAGGTGGTCGATGCCGACGCGGCGCAGCCAGTGCCGCGCTCGGTCGATCTCGTCCTTGTCACGGGCGCCCTTGAGCAGCGAGCGGATCCCGTCCGTGCGGTGGGCGACCAGCACGTTCTCGAGGACCGTCATCCGGGGGAAGACCCGGCACAGCTGGAAGCTGCGCCCGATCCCCGCCCGCGCGATCCGGTGCGGCGATCGCCGGGTGACGTCGTTGCCGCGGTAGGTGACCGTGCCGGAGTCGGGGCGGATCATCCCGGTGACGCAGTTGAAGAACGTCGTCTTGCCGGAGCCGTTCGGGCCGATCAGCGCGTTCACCTTGCCGTCGTGGAACGTCACGGTCGCGTCGTCGACCGCCTTGACGCCTCCGAAGGCCTTGCTCAGCGAGACCGTGGCGAGGCTCTCGCGGGGAGGGGCAGCGGTGGTGGTCATCGCTTCGCCTTCTCTCGGGTCGTGGGCGTCGCCGCGTGCCGGCCCGCCTCGTCGCGCTTCGCGCCCTGCTCGCCCTGGTCGCGCTCGAGCAGCTCGGCAGCGGTCATCTCCCTGATCGAGCTGCGCTCGGGGGTGAACCGGTCGACCAGCTTCATGCCGGCCGGGATGATGCCGTCGGGCATGAAGAGGACGACGACGCCGAGGAGGAGGCCGGTGGCCACGAGGTGGAACTGCGTGTCGCCGAACTCGAGCTTGAAGTACTCCAGCGCGCTGCCGACGATGAGCGCGCCGAGCAGCGGCCCGTACAGCTGCCGGACGCCGCCGAGCAGCGCCATCAGCACCATGTAGGAGCCGATGAGGATCGAGAACTGGAACACCGGGTCCAGGTCGCCGAACCACAGCGCGTACATGCCGCCACCGAGGGCGGTGAAGAACGCGGACACGACGTACACGACGAGCTTGTAGGCGTACGTCGGGACGCCGAGCGCCTCCGCCTTGTCCTCGTCCTCGCGGATCGCCTTGAGGCCCATCCCGAAGCGGGAGCGGTCGATCGCCCACCACGCCAGCAGCGTCACCGCGAGGAGCGCCGCGAAGAGGTAGAAGAACGTCTCGTGGTGCTCGGGGCGCAGCATGTCCGGGAACGGACGCGGCACCACGAGGCCGTTCGAGCCGCCGGTCAGCCCGCTCCAGCTCTGGAACACCAGCAGCAGGATCAGGACCAGCGCGATCGACACGATCACGAACGACGCGCCGCGCACCCGCAGTGCCGCCCAGCCGACCGGGATCGCGAACAGCGCGACCCCGATGCCCGCGAGCGCCCAGGCGACGAAGCTCGGGAGCTCGAGCCGGGTGATCAGCAGCGCCGTCCCGTACGCCCCGAGACCGAAGAAGGCCGCGTGACCGAGCGAGATGTAGCCGGTGAACCCGCCGACGAAGTTCCACGAGGTGGAGAGCACCGCGTAGCTGAGCACCACGATGCCGGCCGAGAGGATGTAGGGGTTGGCGGCCCAGCCGGGGAAGGTGAGCAGTGCGGCCGCGCACGCGGCGAACACCACCACCTTCGCCACGAGGACCTTAGAAACGCTGGGCAAGGCGACCTCCGAAGAATCCCTGCGGCCGCAGCATCAACGTGGCGAACAGCGCCACGTAGAAGATGGTCTGCGCCCACGTCGTCCCCATCGGGATCTGCAGCAGGCTCTGGCCGATGCCGAGGACCATCGCCGCGATCGCGGCACCGGGGATGCTCCCCAGGCCGCCCACGACGATGATCGCCATCAGCGGGCCGATCCAGTGCCAGTGCAACGACGGGTAGATGGTCGCGTCGAGCGACAGCGCGGTGCCGCCGATCGCCGCGGTGGCCAGACCGAGCCCGAAGCCGTAGCCCGCGACCCGGTCCGTCTTGATGCCGACCAGCTGCGCGGCCTCCTTGTGCTGGATCGTCGCGCGCAGCGACTGGCCGAACCGCGTGTACTTCATGATCCCGTACAGCGCCGCGAGCGAGCCCGCCGCGAGGACGAACGTGATCAGCTTGACCACCGCGATGTGCGCCCCGAAGAGCTCGAGGCTCGCGCCGGAGTAGCCGAGCTGGATACGGCGCTGCGTGCCCGAGAAGACGAACCCGAGCATGCCCTCGATGGTGAGCGCGATCGCGAACGTCAGCAGCACCGACATCATCGTCAGCGTGACCGGCCGGAGCCGGGCCACCAGCAGCCGCTGCATCAGCACGCCGACCGCGAAGAACAGCGGCACGGTGACGATCAGCGAGAGCAGCGGGTCGATGCCGGTCTCGCGGTGGAACCACCACGCGAGGTACGCGGCGAGGATGAGGAACGCGGAGTGCGCGATCATCACCACCCGCATGATCCCGAAGTAGAGCGTGAGCCCGGCCGCCAGGAGGGCGTAGAGCCCTCCCAGCAGCACACCGAGCACCAGGCTCTGGAAGATCAGGGAGCCATCCATCAGCGCGTCACCAGGCCGGCTTCGGGTAGATGATGTCGGCTTCCTTGACGTCCTCGGGGAGGACGATCTGGATCTCGCCGTTCACGTACTGCTGGATCATGTGGGCGCCCTCCGGACGGCCCGCGTCGTCCCACGTGAGCGGGCCGACGACCGTGTCGACCTCGTTGTCGCGCAGCCAGTCGATGAGCTCCTGCTGGCAGTCGCCCTGCTCGGCGCAACCGACCGCCTCGACGGCGGCGGCGACGACCTGGCCGGTCGTGTACGCGTTGGCCTCGTCCTCGCCGGGCGCGGTGCCGTTGCGCTTGGTGTAGCTCTCGACGAACTCCTTGTTGGTGGGGACGTCGGCCTTCTCGGTGTAGCCGGTGGGCGAGAGGATGCCCTCGGTCTTGTCGCCGATCGCCTCCGGGAACTCGGGGTTGGTCGGCGCGGTCGAGAACGCCGCCAGCTTGGGCTGGTAGTCCAGCTGCTGCAGCGCCACGATCAGGTTGACCGCGTCCTGGTACTGCGTGCCGCCCACGACCATGTCGGCGTTCGAGCTCTCGATCTTGGCCGCGATGCTGCTGAAGTCCGTGGTGTTCGGCGGGTACTTCTCGTCGACGACCGTCTCGATGCCGGCCGCCTCCATCTTCTCCTTGAGGCCGTACGCCGTCCCCATCGCGAAGGGGTCGTCCATCGCCGCGTACGCCGCCGTCTTCGGCCGCTGGTCCTCGGGCAGCGCCACGATCCACTCGGCCAGGTAGTTGTAGTGGTCGTTCGCGACCGCGGGAGCGGCGTAGAAGAGGTTGTCGAAGCCCTGCTCGAACACCTCGGGCGCCGCGCCGGCGGGCTCGACGAACAACATGCCGTACTCGTCGGCGACGCGTGCCGCGGGGACGACCAGGCGGGTCGAGAACGGGCCGAAGACGAGGTCGACCTCGTCCTGCGCGATCAGCGACTCGTAGTCGGCGACGACGCGGTCGGCGTTCGACTGGTCGTCGAGGATCTTCAGCTCGACCTTGCGTCCCAGGAGGCCGCCGGCCTCGTTGACGTCGGCCGCCCAGGCCTCGTACCCGCGCTGGACGCCCTTGCCCGGCTCGGCGAAGTCTCCCGTCAGCGGGAGCGAGACGCCGATCGTGATCGGGCCGTCCTCGTCGCCGCCGTCGGAGTCCGACCCGCCGCAGGCGCTGAGGGCGAGGGTGGCAGCGCCGAGCAGGGCGCCGATCCTGATGATGCTCGTTGTCTTGGTCGACATGACACTCCTACGATTTGAGGTCCGCGTGTCCCGGAGCCGCCGTAAGCGCTTTCGTAAGCGCTTACGTAGGATAGACAGGGATAGACGCGTGTGGCAAGGGTCACATGGAGCAAGCGGTAGGAGAAGGGGCATCCGAATGGCGAGAGTTCGATCCGCGCCGCGGCTCGTGGACGTCGCGGAGCGCGCAGGGGTGTCCCTCGCGACCGCCTCCCGAGCGTTGTCGGGGCGTGAAGGCGTGAGTCCGGCGGTCGCCGAGCGCGTGCACGAGGTCGCCGACGCGCTGGGCTACGTGGTGAACGCCCACGCGCGCTCGCTGGCGGGCGGATCCGCCTCCGTGGTGGGGCTGATCGTGCACCAGATCGACGACCCGTACTTCTCCGAGATCGCAGCCGGCGTCATCTCCGTGGCGTACGAGAAGGGCATCACCGTCCAGATCTGCCACTCCGCGCGCGACCCCGAGAACGAGCTGCGCCAGATCCGCACCCTCGTCGCCAACAACGTGCGCGCGATCATCGTCGCGGGCTCGGGCTACCTCGGCGAGGGGGTGGAGGCGGCGGCCAAGCGTGAGCTCTCGGCCTTCCAGGAGAGCGGCGGACGCGTCGCGGTGATCGGCCGGCACGCCCTGCGCGCCGACGCCGTGCTCCCCGACAACGAGGACGCCGGTGCCGCGCTGGCGGAGCACCTGGTCGAGCTCGGGCACCGGCGGATCGCGATCGCGTCCGGCACCGTGAACCTCACGACCGTCGTGGACCGCCTCGCAGGGATCGAGCGAGCGCTTGCCGCGCACGGCATCGCGATCGACGACCTGCCGGTGGTGGAGGCCGAGTTCACCCGCGACGGCGGCGCGTACGCGGCCGAGCGGATCCTCGCCGACCACCCGGAGACCACGGCGATCATCGCGCTGAACGACGCGATGGCGATCGGCGTCCTCGCGACGCTGCGCACGCGGGGCGTCGCAGTGCCCGCGGAGATGTCGGTGGTCGGGTTCGACGACGTCTCCGTCGCCGCCGACCTCGCGCCCAGCCTCACGACGGTGCGCCTGCCGATGACCGACATGGGCGCGTCCGCGCTCGAGATGGCGCTCAAGGACCCGTCGTCGCGCCCGCGCCGTCGCCACACCGGGCACGAGCTGATGGTCCGCGACTCGACCGGGCCCGCTCGCTCCTGACCCGTCCCCGCCCGAAACCCGCACGCACCAACGTTGCTGCGTCAGTCCTGGACGCGGCGGTACTGCTGGTTCACCTCCAGCTTCGTCAGGGAGCTGTCGAGGAACATCAGGCTGTCCATGCGGCAGTTGCACGGGTTCCGCTCGGAGCCGTTCTGCGGGAAGGAACCACCGATCTTGATCCCGCGCGGGTTCGTCGCCGAGGTGACCTCCTCGCCGGGCGCGTTGTTGCCCCACGGGTCGTCGGTCCGGGTGTAGAACCCCGGGATCGGCCTGCCGTTCTTGTAGAGCGCCATCGTGCCGTTGGCGTAGTTGAACGTGGCCGCCAGGTGGACCCACTCGCCCTGCGGCAGCAGGGTCCGCCAGTCCTCCGACGCCGCGAACGTCTGGGAGTTCCCGGTGTCGACGCGGCGGCCGAGCGCGACGAGGCGGAGCTCGCCGTTGACGTCGATCAGCTCGAGCAGCGCCCGGACCCCGTGACCGTCGGAGTTGCCGGAGAGGACGCCCGCCAGGCCGATCGCGTTGTAGCGGTCGTTCGGGTCGGGCGTGTTGGTGTTGAGCGACGGCCCGTCCCCGGTCATCTTCACCCAGCCCATGACCGTGATGCCCTTGGCCGCGTTGAACCGCGACAGCGACTCCACGCCGTCGGCGTCGTCCTCGTAGACGCCCGCCTTCCACGGCAGCTCGCCCGCGGCCGGGTCGGCCTCGCGGAGCTGGATCGACCGCTTGCTCGCGGCGAACGCCCCGTCCTTGACGCGCAGGTCGGAGCCGCCGTTGATCAGGTCGATGGCCGTACCCGACGGTCCGCGGTCCGCCTCGACATCGCCGTTCGGACGCTCGAAGTCGTAGTGCGCGACCACGTACGGCGACAGTGCCGGGTGCACGTCACGGTCGTCCTTGACCTTCTTGGTCCCGACGATCTTCCAGACCTTGCCGTTGGCCTTCGCGAGCAGGTACAGCTCGTTGTCACCGTCGCGTCCCAGCCGCAGGTCGACGCGTCGGTCGCCGGCCAGCACCGGCGCCGTGACCTCGTTGCCGTCGCGGTCGAACAGCGTCAGCTCGTGGATCTGCGCAGCAGCCTCGCCGCGCACCATCTCGTCGTCCTCGGTGTACATCACCCGTCCGTCGACGAGGTCGGCGAAGAGGTACTTGTCCTTGAGCCTCGGCACGTCCTTGCCGCGGTAGACGAAGCCCCCGCTGACGGCGTGGCCGACGTCGGCACCGCAGGCGAGGCCCGGCGGCGGGTTGTGGTCGTACTGCGCGACCGGGTAGTTGTAGCCGTTCTCCTCGTCGCCCTCGGGCAGCGGGTAGAGGTTGCAGCGGTCGTTCTTGTCGTAGAGGAACGAGCCCTCGCGCTCGCTCCAGCCGGAGTTGTCGCCGGCCTTGATGTCGTAGATCGCCTCGACGTCCTTCTCCCCGATGTGCCCGAGGAGGAGACGGTTGTCGCCGCCGGTGTCCCACGAGAAGCGGTGCGGGTCGCGGAACCCGTACGCGTAGATCTCGCCGATCGCGCCCGCGGTGCCGACGAACGGGTTGCTCGCCGGGATGCCGTACTCGCCGTTGTCGCTGTCGGTCCCCGCCGGGTCGATCCGCAGCAGCTTGCCCTGCGGCGTCGACAGCGTCTGCGGCTCGTCGGTGTTGACGCCGATGCCGCCGTCGCCGGCCGCGACGTACAGCAGGCCGTAGTCCTCGTCGCCGGGCTCGGCCGTGGGGTTGAACTCGATCTGCTGGATCCCGTGGATCCGCGTGGCGAAGCCGAGCCGGAGGACCTCGCGGTGGGTGCCGGTGAAGGTGTTCGCCTTCGGGTCGTCGGCGGTCCACTCGGTGATGACGCCGTGGAACGCCGTGTTCGGCTGCGGCGTGAGGTCGGGCGTCTTGGTCTGCAGTGCGCCGTACGCCTCGGTGTGGACGGTGTAGAACGTGCCGTTCGTGCGGAACTCCGGGTGGAACGTGACGAAGCCGAAGCCGCTGCCCATCCCCGCGCTGGCGAAGAAGTCGGCGCCGACCTTCGCCCTGACGTCGAGGTAGGGGTACGGCTGGCCGATCGTGCCGTGCTTGCCGCCGCCGGCCATGAAGTACAGCGTGCCGTTGAGGTCGGGCACGTAGAGCCGGTCGGAGCCGTCAGGGATCTCGCCGAGGTAGTTGATGCGCGCGTGACGCATCAACCGCGGGTCGGTCGGAGCCGGCACCGGGTCCGACTTGGGGAACTGGGCGACCTCCTCGACCACGAGTCCGAAGTCCGCCAGGACCGGCTCGGGAAGGGGGTCGGTCAGGGGTGCGGGTGGCGCGGGATCGTCCGCACCTGCCGCGGTCGTGGCTGTGGTCATCGTCGCTGCGACCAGGGCGGCCGCGGCGAGGAGACTCCACCTTCGCTGGGTCATTCCATCCACCGTCCGTGTGTTGTCAGAGGGTTTCGCGGATCCGCCCGAGGCCGGGGTCGCAGAGACGTTCCTCCGCCGACCGGAGCCTCCCCGAGAACGTGCCGTTGTGCTGCTGGAAGCGCTTTCGTAAACGCTTTCGTGAACGGTACGGGTATGACGTACGTCACGTCAAGGCGAGATCACCTGGGCGTGACGCCGTCGTGAACGCTCCTCTTGACGACGGTCGAACGGAGGAGGATCGTTCCGTCGCAAGCGCTTCCCGAAAGCGCTTGCGCTCGTCGGGCGATCGCATCCCGATGCGTCAAGGACGTCTCACATCAAGGGGAGTCTCATGAGGACGAGGAAAATCCTGGCCGGTGCGTTCGCCCTGCTGGTCGGCGCGACCGTACTGGCCGCATGGCCGTCGGTCGCCGACCGCAACGGGCCTCGCTGGGCGGTCGACGACGACACCCGCGCGGACTACGGGGTCTGTCGCGGCACGGACGCGGACTGCTACCACGACTGGGAGACCGCCTTCAAGAACGACGGCGTCGACCGCGTGCTCGTCTACAGCGCGACCGGGGTGTCCCGGCACGCGCACCTCGGGCCCCGGCTCGCCACCGGCATGAACCCGCCGCTGACCGACGCGAACGTCGCCCAGCAGGCGATGCGTCGCTGGGGTGCCGAGAACGGCCTGGCCGTGGACTGGACCGAGGACGTCGCGCAGCTCGACGCCCCGGCGAAGCTGCTGCGCTACGACGCGGTCGTCTTCCTCAGCAACTCCCGCGACATCCTCGACGACGCGGCACAGACCTCGCTCATGCAGTACGTCCGAGCCGGCGGCGGCTTCGTCGCGGTCCACAACACGCTCGGCGCCGAGTACCACTGGCCGTACTTCCAGGGTCTGCTCGGCGGGGCGAACTTCTACGACCACGGCCCCTCGCGCAACGGCGTGGTCGAGAAGACCAGCCGCCGCGACGTCTCCGTCGCCGAGCTGCCGGACCGGTTCACGCTCAAGGACGAGTTCTACAACCTCGTCCCGTTCCCGACCGGCGTCCGCGTCCTCGCCGAGGTCGATCCCGAGACGCTCGAGGGCGGCGGCAAGGGCTTCAACGGCCACCCCGGCCACCCCGACGAGCACCCGGTCACGTGGTGCCAGTACTACGACGGCGGGCGGGCATGGGTGACCTCGCTGGGCCACGAGGTCTCGCTGTGGCGTGACACCGCCGGCGACGAGCAGGCGCGCCTGTTCAAGAGCCACGTCGTCAACGGTCTCCTCAGCAGCATGGGCAAGAAGCCCTTCTGCCAGGCGTGACGGCCTGCCCGGCCGGGCTCGCGTTCTCTCCGCGCGGGTCCGGCCGGGCACCTAGGCTGCGGTCATGTCCGCAGATTCGCACGACAGCACCGTGATCGACCGCCGGCGGCTGGCCGAGGCGTACGCGCGCGAGCTGGAGACGTTCGCCGCCGCGCACCCACGCTCGCGCGAGGCGTACGCGTCCGCGACGCACCTGTTCGGCCAGGTGCCGATGACGTGGATGAACAAGCTCGCGACGGGCTTCCCGCTCTACCTCGACCACGCGCGCGGCCACACGGTGCGCTGCGTCGACGGCCACGAGTACCTCGACCTCGCGCTCGGTGACACCGGCGCGATGGCGGGTCACTCCCCCGAGCCGACGGTCCGCGCCGTCCGCCGTCGCGTCGAGGAGCTCGGCGGCATCACCACGATGATGCCGACTGAGGACGCCGAGTGGGTCGGCGGCGAGCTGACGCGTCGGTTCGGCGCCGCGCGCTGGAGCTTCTCGCTGACCGCGACCGACGCCAACCGGTGGGCGATCCGGCTCGTCCGCGCGCTCACCGGGCGGCCCAAGATCCTCGTCAACCCGTACTGCTACCACGGCACGGTCGACGAGTCGCTCATCGTCGTCGGCCCCGACGGCCGCGGCGCGGACCGCCCCGGCAACGTCGGCGCTCCCGTCGACGTGACGCTCACCAGCCGGGCCGCGGAGTTCAACGACCTCGCGATGCTCGAGCGCGAGCTCGCGCACGGCGACGTCGCCGCGGTGCTGATGGAGCCGGCGCTCACCAACATCGGCATCGTGCTGCCGGAGCCCGGCTACCTCGCGGGCGTGCGAGAGCTCACCCGCGCGCACGGGACCCTGCTCATCAACGACGAGACGCACACGTTCTCGGCCGGACCGGGCGGTGCGACGGCGGCGTGGGGGCTGGAGCCCGACGTCGTGGTCGTGGGCAAGGCGATCGGCGGCGGGGTCCCCAGCGGCACGTACGGGTTGTCGGAGGACCTCGCGGCGCGGGCGCTGGCCCGTACCGACCTGGACCTCGTCGACATGGGCGGCGTCGGCGGCACCCTGGCCGGCAACCCGCTCTCGGTGGCGGCGATGCGCGCCACCCTCGGCGAGGTGCTCACCGCCGAGGCGTTCACCGCGATGACGGCGCGGGCGGAGCGCTTCGCCGCCGGGGTGCAGTCGGTGATCGACCGGTACGACCTGCCGTGGTCGGTGAGCCGGCTCGGGGCCCGGGCGGAGTACCGCTTCACGCGGCCGGCACCGCGCAACGGGACCGAGTCGGCCGCGGCCGCCGACGGCCCGCTCGAGGACTACCTGCACGTGTTCCTGGTCAACCGCGGCATCATGCTCACGCCGTTCCACAACATGGCACTGATGAGTCCCACCACCGGCGACGAGGACGTCGACCGTCACACGGCGGTGTTCGAGGAGGCCGTCGCGTCGGTGCTCTCGACGTCACCCGAGCCCCGACGGTGACCACCCAGCGACCAACCCGACGAGCACCTGGCGACCGACCCGACGCTCAGCCGGCGACGTCGGCGAGGACCGCGTCGAGCTCCTGCGTCGCGTACCAGGCGAGGTCGTCCCCCACGTGGATCGCGGCGACCTCGCGAAGGGCGACGGCGCCGGTCACCTCACCGTCCGGTCCGTCGCCGGCGTCGGTGGCGACGACGAGCACCGCGCCCCACCGCTCTTCGGCGATCTCCCCGGCCACGGCCATCGCGTCGTACTCGTCCTGCTCGTCGTCGCTCTCGGCCACCACGCACGCGTACGCATCGGCCGGCAGCTCGCCGTCCTCGGCGAGGGCCCGCAGTGCGGTGGCCGGCACGGCGAGGTAGGCACGCCGGCTCATGACGGCGCCCCGGCGGCGCCGGACCCGGAGTCGCGACGGACCGGCGCGCGTCCGCGCGGGGCCCGCACCCGCGTCGGGCTCGCGGTCTCGACCAGCTCGGCGAGCGCCTCCTCCAGGCACTGCCCGAGCACCTCCGGCTCGGCGACCGCCTCACGGTCGGCGACCAGCCCGTAGTAGACACCACCGGCGTACGAGGTCACCCCGATCGACAAGGTCCGCCCCGGCGACAGCGGGATGCCGGGATAGGTCTCGACGATCGGCGACCCGGCGATGAACATCCGCTCCTGAGGCCCCGGCACGTTGGTCACCACGAGGTCGTACGGGTGGTGGGCCTGCGTCTCGGCGACCCTGGCTCCGACCGCGTGGAACGTGGTCGGCGCGAAGCCGGGCAGGGACGCGAGCGTGTTGGCGGCCACGGCGACACCGGTCTCCTTGTGCGCCTTGAGCGCGTACGAGACCTGGTGCAGCCGGACGACCGGGTTGGTCTCGCCGACCGGCAGGGTCAGCAGGTGGCCGCGCACGGTCGAGCCGTACGAGGTCGGGGCGCCGTCGGGAGCCGCCACCGACATCGGGACCATCGCGCGCAGCCGCGTCTTGTCGCTCACCGGCTCGGCCTGCGTGAGCATCCAGCCGCGGATGCCGCCGGCGATCGTGCTCATGATGACGTCGTTGACCGTGCCGCCGTGCACGTCGCGCACGAGACGGTAGTCGTCGAGCCGCGTGCTCACGGTGACGTAGCGGCGGTGCTGGCTGAGCCGCCCGCTGAACGGACCGGCGGCGTCGGCGGCGACCGGACCGACCACCGGCAGCGTCTGGACGACCTTGCCGACCCTGGACTGGACCCGGTCGAACCCCGAGGAGAGGCGGACCGCGGCCCGACGCGGGTTGAGGGCCGCGTCCACGAGCGATCCGGCGACCAGCGACATGCCGCCGGGCTCGCTGCGAGGAACCCATCCGTCGGACGGGACGTCGCGGTCGTGCGGGGTCTCGTCGAGCAGGACCTGGGCGAGGTCCACGGTGACCGACCCGTCGACGAGCGCCTGGTGGGACTTGATGAGCACCGCGACGCGGCCGCCCTCGAGTCCCTCGATGAAGTAGGCCTCCCACAGCGGGCGCGACAGGTCCAGGCGCCGGGCGATGAGCCGGCTGACGAGCTCGCGCAGCGCCGCGTTGGTGCCCGGGCTCGGCAGAGCGGAGCGGCGTACGTGGTAGGTCAGGTCGAACGCCTCGTCGTCGACCCAGACCGGCGCACCGAACCCTCCCGGCACGGTCGCCACGCGCTGGCGGTAGCGCGGGACGAGACCGATGCGCTCGTTGACCACCCGCACGAGCGTGTCGTAGTCGAAGGTGCGCTCTCCCGGCTCGATCACCGCCAGGGTCATCACCTGTCGCGGCGCCGTGGACGTCTCCTCGTCGAGGAACGTCATGTCGAGCGCATCGAGACGTCGGGGCACGGGTAGAGGCTACGCCAGTTCGGGACGGCGGGCCGCGACATCGTCGACCAACGTGACCAACGCCGTACGGAACGCCGACCCCTGCGCCCCCTCGACCGGCGTGTAGCCGTGGACGAGGCAGTGGTCGATCGCCGCGCGGTCGTCAGGGACGAACGCGCACGGGCGCCGGCCCGTGAAGCGCTCGACGGCATCCGCGACCTCGCGCGCGCTCCACCCGAGCGTCGGCCGCATCCGGTTGACGACGACCTCGGGCTCGATGCCGAACCGCGTCCGCAGGTCGAGCACCGCACGGGTCAGGCGTGACAGCCCGACGGGATCAGGGCTGCCGACGACGAGCACACGGTCGGCGACGACGAGGGTGTGGTGCGTGACCGCGGTCCTGCGGGGCGCCGCGGAGTCGTAGCCCTGATCCTCGGCCTCGTCGACGGCGAACCCGACGTCCACGACGACGTCGTCGGCCAGCTCGCGCGCCGTCTCCAGCACCGCCTCGTACGCCGCGGCCCGGAGGCTCGGCCACCGGTCGGCTCGCGGCAGCCCGGTGAGGACGCCGAGGTCGGGATCGATCCACCGGAGGCAGCCGGCGAGGACCTCCGGGGCCAGCGTCCCCGCGTTGGCCTCGCGCGTCGCGGCGAGCAGGCCGCTGACCTCGTCCAGCAGAGCCAGCGCCGCCGCCTGCGTGCCGCCGTCGACGTCGGCGTCCACGAGCACCGTGCGTCTCCCCCGTGCCGCGAGCTCGGCGGCGACGGCCCGGGCGATCGTGCTGCGACCCGGGGCGCCCGCGGGCCCCCAGACCGCCGTGAGCACGCCGTCGCGCGCAACGCCGGCGTCGGGGACCGCCGCATCGTCACGACTCGTGGTCATCGGGGGCACCCCGTGCTCGGGCGTCGCGCTCCGCGCCGCGGTCGCGAGCTGGGGCACCGCGGACAGCCGTGTCCACGGGATCACGGAGACGATGCCGAGCGCCGACGCGCGGCGGTCCGCGTCCGGAGCCGGCATCGAACCGTCCACCACGGCGACCACCAGCACGTCGGTGCCGGCGATCCGCCGGACGGAGTCCGCGTCCAGCCCGGCCAGGCCGACCGACACGAGGGCCACCCCGACGGCACCGCTCGCGGCCGTAGCCACGGCGTCGGCGACGTCGACGCAACGGCGTACGACGTCGATCCCGTCGGTCTGCACCGCTGCGGCCACGAGGTCGGCCTCCCACGGTTCTCCACCGGCGGCGATGAGGACGGGGACGCTCACGAGGTGCCCGTCCGCCGCACCAGCGTCGCGCTGCCACCCGCAAGTGCCGCGAGCGCCCGTGGCAGGACCTGCCCGTGACCGTCCTCGACCAGCACGACCACGCTGCGCACCGAGGACTCGCCGAACGCCGTGCCGTCGCCGTGCACGGCGACGACCGTGACGTCGTCCAGCACACGACGCGCCGCCGCATCCCGCGCGTCCACGCCGGGATCGGCGGGAGCGACCCACACGTCGACCCGGTGGCCGGGCCCCAGGTCGGCGGGGAGGGCGGTGCCCGCCACCTGGAGCGGGACCTCCACGCCGCTCCGCCGGTCGCCTGTCGTGATCGCCGCCGCGGGGACGAGCTCACCGGCAGCGAGGTCCCGCGCCCAGGCCGCGTCGGTGACGCGCTGCGCGAGCGCCTCGGCATCGGGCTCGGTGAGGTAGGCGGAGACGACGTCGCCGTCGAGCCGCACGTCGACCCGCTCGAGATCGCCGACCCGCACCGGCTCGCCCGCCCGGACGTCGGCGGACAGCGCCCACACCTCCGTCGTCCGGGCGACGCTCGTGACGAGCACACCTCCGAGCAGCATCGACACGGCCACGAGCGCGATGCCCGCCACCGCGCGCGGGTGCGTCCAGCGAGGTCGTTGCAGGCGGCGCGTGTCGGCGCGCGGTGTCGCCGCGGCTCCTGGCCGCGAGAGCGGGGGCATGCGCCCTATTCATGCCGCACCGCCGACGATCCGTCCACCCTCTGTCCACAGAGCGTCCGCCGGATGCTCCGTCCACAGCACATCCGTGCAGGCGCGACCGGACCGGCGCGCGACTGGCAGAATCGAGCCATGCCTCTCGGATCCGAGTCACCCCGGTTCCTGCGGCTCTCGGACGTGGCCGACGTGCTCAACGTCTCGGAGCGGCAGGTCTACGCGCTGGTCCGCCGCGGTGACCTGCCGGCGATCAGGGTCGGCGGCCGTGGGGTCTGGAGGGTCGAGGCCGACGCGCTGGAGCGCTTCATCACGGACCAGTACGCCGCCGCCCGCGACCACATCGCCGCGCATCCGTTCGTCGAGGACGCCGACGCGGACGACGACGTCAGCGCGGACACCTGATCGCGGACACCGCGGCGTACGGCACGAGCTCACCGGCGATCTCGACGTAGTCGCTGCCTGCCCGAGAGGGCACTCCGCGCACGGTGCTGCCGTCGACGAGGAGCGCCACGACCGCGTCGCGGTCGCGGACGAAGGCCGACCACGCCTGCCGCCACGTCATCCGTCGCTGCACCTCGCTGCGCGTCGCCCGCGGCACCGCGCTGCCGGCCGTGACGCCGAGCACCTGGTCGACCGCGACGACCCAGTCGGTTGTCGCGTCGTGGTGCAGGAGCAGCCAGTCCGCCGTGGCGATCGCGAGCTCGCCGCGGACCGCGCCGACGGCCACCACCCGCAGCACCACCTCGCGACCGAGGCAACGATCCACCCAGGACACGGTCGCCGACCTCTCGACGGCGAGGTCCTCGATCGCACGGTCACGCTCCGTCTGTGACTCGCCGTCGGCCTGCAGGGCCAGGTCGGCCTCCACGGCGGCGAACCGCTCGTCCCACGTCATGCGGGCACTCTAGCGAGCGAGCGAATCTGTGGACGAAAGGTTGACTCCGTTATCTGGCGTACGCAAACGTAAGCAAACGTCATGAACGGAAGGGAACTGATGGACGCACGTCGCCGCACCGGCCTGGTCGCGCTGCTGCCGCTCGCCGTGCTCGTGCTCCTCGTCCGCCGCGTGCCGGAGGCCTGCACGAGCCTCACCTCGTCCACCGGGCCGTACCCGCCTCGCCTCGAGACCCTGCTCGGCGACGTCGCGGTGCTGGCGGCCGTCGCGGCGACGGCCTGGCTCACGCTGCTGAGCGCCGTGGCTCTCGCCTTCCGGGCGGCCCGTACGCCGGTCCCCGCGTGGGTCGTGTCCGCGGCTCCCCGGTCGTGGCGACCGGTGGTCGCGGCGCTCGCGGGCGCGGCAGTGCTCGTCGCGACCCCGGCCGCGGCGACGACGGGCGGGTCGGCCTCCCCTGGCTCGACCGGCGCGTCATCAGCCTCGGCCGCCGGCGTCCGGCCCCCGTCGTCGGTGCTGGAGGGACTTCCGCTCCCCGACCGGCCCGCGCGGTTCGTCGTAGCCGACCCGCTCCAGGGGCGCGGCGCGCCTGCCACCCCCCGCGCGGCCATGCCGCCGGACGCTCCCGCTCCCCGCGCAGTCCGGGTGGTCGCCGCACCCCGTGCCGAGCGATCCGTCCATCGGGTGCAACCGGGAGAGACGTTGTGGACCATCGCCGCCGACGAGCTCCGTGCGAGCGGCCGCACGGCGGACGCGACACGTGTCGACCGCTCGTGGCGTCGCTGGTACGCCGCGAACCGCGCCGTCATCGGCGACGACCCCGACGCCCTCCGCGCCGGCCTCCTGCTCCGCCGACCAGGCACCGCCTCGACGACCGACACTCCCGCGCTCAACCGACCCGACGAAGGAGATCCTCGATGACCGCTCCCGCCTCCGGAGCCGACCTGTACGCGCTCGACCGCGCCGGTCGCAAGCCCCCAGCCCGAGCCGTCCAGTGGTCGCTGCCGCTGGTCGAGGGGTCGCTCGCCCTGGCGACGGCTCCCCTGGCCGACCCCCATGCCGCTGCCATCGCGGAGCGACCGCGCCTGAGCCTCGTGCCGCCACCGGAGCGCGAGCTCGAGCAGCGCGCTGGAAGGTTCGTCCAGGCGGTGCTGGAGGTGACGGCGGGGACGCGACCGTTGCAGCAGCTCGTGCGGGTCGTCCGTCCTGACGTGTACGAGGAGATGCAGCACCGCCTCGCCGTCCTCGCGCGCGCGTCGACCCGCGCCCCTCGGGTCCCGGCTGCCGGCCGCGTCGCGAGCATCCGCGTCTACCGACCACGCGAGGACGCCGCCGAGGTCACCGCGCGCGTCGTCCGCGACGGACTGTCACGGGCGATCGCCGCACGGCTCGAGCTCGACACGGACCGCCGTGACCCGACGTGGGTCTGCGTGGCCCTCTGCTGGGTGTGAGGAGTGAGGCGGAGGTGGTCGGCGAGGAACGAGCCGCCCGCCGCAGCCGAGCCCCGCAGCACCCAGCACAAGACGGCACTGCTGGGTGTGAGGAGTGAGGCGGAGGTGGTCGGCGAGGAACGAGCCGCCCGCCGCAGCCGAGCCCCGCAGCACCCAGCACAAGACGGCACTGCTGGGTGTGACGCGTGAATGCGAAGGACCCGACATCGCGACCGGTTGGCGGCCGGGATGTCGGGTCCTTCGTCGTACGACGGGCGCCGCGCGTCAGCGGTTCTTCTTGCGCGACTTGCGCTGCTGCTTCGCCTTCTGACGGGCCTTCGCCTTGAGGTTGGCCTGCCGCGTCTTCTCCGTCTCGGACAGCGCGAACGGGTCGTCCTCCTCCTCGACGACGTCGACCTCGACCTCGCCGGTCTCGGTCGGCCCGCTGTAGGTGAGCTGCTGCGGCACGTTCTCCTGCAGGCCCTTGGCCGACAGCTCGACCTCGCCGTCCTGCTCGGGCTCGACCTGGACCTCGACGTTGAAGAGGTAGCCGACCGACTCCTCCTTGATCGAGTCCATCATCGCGGTGAAGAACTCGTGGCCCTCGCGCTGGTACTCGACGAGCGGGTCGCGCTGGCTGTACGCGCGCAGGCCGATGCCCTCGCGCAGGTAGTCCATCTCGTACAGGTGCTCACGCCACTTGCGGTCGACCACCGACAGCACGACTCGGCGCTCGAGCTCGCGCGTGACCTCCGCACCCAGCTCCGCCTCGCGGATCTCGTACGCCGCGCTGGCGTCGGCGGTGATCTTCTCGACGAGGATCTCGCGGGTCAGTCCGGACCGGCCACCGTGCTCGCCCTCGAGCTCGTCGACCGTGACCGACACCGGGTAGAGCGTCTTGAGCGCCGTCCACAGCGCGTCGAGGTCCCACTCGTCCGGGAAGCCCTGGGTGGCGCCGTTGACGTACCCCGTCACAGTGTCGTCGATCATCTCGCGCACCCACTCGGAGAGGTCCTCTCCCTCGAGGACCTTGCGGCGCTCGGCGTAGATGACCTCACGCTGACGGTTCATCACGTCGTCGTACTTGAGGATGTTCTTGCGAGTCTCGAAGTTCTGGCCCTCGACCTGCGACTGTGCCGACGCGATCGCGTTGGTCACGCGCTTGTTCTCGATCGGGACGTCGTCGGGGACCTTCATCGTCGTGAGGATGAAGTCGACCCAGTCGGCCTTGAAGAGGCGCATCAGGTCGTCCTGCAGCGACAGGTAGAAGCGGGTCGAGCCCGGGTCGCCCTGACGGCCGGAGCGACCACGCAGCTGGTTGTCGATGCGTCGCGACTCGTGACGCTCGGTGCCGATGACCGCGAGACCGCCCAGCTCGACGACCTCGTCGTGGTCGGCCTCGACCTGCTTCTCGACCTCGGCGATCATGTCGGGCCACGCGGCCTCGTACTCGTCCGGCGTCTCGACCGGGTCGAGACCCTTGGCCCGCAGCGCCTGGTCGGCCAGGAACTCCACCGAGCCACCGAGCATGATGTCGGTGCCTCGACCGGCCATGTTGGTCGCGACCGTGACGGCGCCCTTGTGACCGGCGACGGCGACGACCGAGGCCTCACGCTCGTGCTGCTTGGCGTTGAGGACCTGGTGGGCGATGCCGCGCTTCTTGAGCATCTTGGAGAGCCGCTCGGACTTCTCGACGCTCGTCGTGCCGACCAGGACCGGCTGCCCGATCTCGTGGCGCTCCGCGATGTCGTCGACGACCGCGTCGAACTTGGCCTCCTCGGTCCGGTAGACGAGGTCGCGCTCGTCGGCACGGGCGATCGGCTTGTTGGTCGGGATCGGGACGACGCCCAGCTTGTAGATCTTGTCGAACTCGGCCGCCTCGGTCATGGCCGTACCGGTCATGCCGGAGAGCTTGTCGTAGAGGCGGAAGTAGTTCTGGAGGGTGATCGTGGCGAGGGTCTGGTACTCCTCGCGGATCCGCACGCTCTCCTTGGCCTCGATCGCCTGGTGGAGGCCCTCGTTGTAGCGGCGGCCCTCCAGGATGCGGCCGGTGTGCTCGTCGACGATGAGGACCTCGCCGTCGATGACGACGTAGTCCTTGTCGCGCTTGAAGAGCTCCTTGGCCTTGATCGCGTTGTTGAGGAACGAGATCAGCGGCGTGTTGACGGCGTCGTAGAGGTTCTCGATGCCCAGGTGGTCCTCGACCTTGGTGATCGACGGCTCGAGCACGGAGACGGTGCGCTTCTTCTCGTCGACCTCGTAGTCGACGTCGCGCTCCATCGGGGCGACGATCGAGGAGAACTCGCCGTACCACTTCACCTCGTCCTGCGTGGGACCGGAGATGATCAGCGGGGTCCGCGCCTCGTCGATCAGGATCGAGTCGACCTCGTCCACGATCGCGAAGTTGTGCCCGCGCTGGACGCACTCCTCGATGGAGTCGGCCATGTTGTCGCGCAGGTAGTCGAAGCCGAGCTCGTTGTTGGTCGCGTACGTGATGTCGGCCTTGTAGGCCTCGCGCCGCTGGGCCGGGGTCATCGACGGCAGGATCACGTCGGTGGTCAGGCCGAGGAAGCCGTAGACGCGGCCCATCCACTCGGCGTGGTACTTCGCCAGGTAGTCGTTGACCGTGACCACGTGGACGCCCTTGCCGGACAGCGCGTTGAGGTAGCTCGGCAGGGTCGCGACGAGGGTCTTGCCCTCACCGGTCTTCATCTCGGCGATGTTGCCGAGGTGCAGCGCGGCACCGCCCATGACCTGGACGTCGAAGTGGCGCTGGCCGAGGACCCGCTTGGCCGCCTCGCGGACGGTCGCGAACGCCTCGGGCATGATGTCGTCGAGGCTCTCGCCCCCGGCGAGCCGCTCCTTGAACTCGTCGGTCATCGCGCGGAGCTCGTCGTCGCTCATCGCGACGAAGTCGTCCTCGAGGGCGTTGACCTGCTTGACGATGGCCTGCAGCTGACGAAGGATCTTGCCCTCGCCCATGCGCAGGATCTTGTCGATCACCTTGGGCACGGAATCGCACTCCTGAGAACTTGCTCGCCGAGCCGTCGCCGGGGGCCCTCGAGCAGGGCGGCCGTCCGACGGCAGAACCTCGACCATCCTAGGCGACCCGGGGTTGCAACCGTAACCGCATCGGAGATCACGGTCACACGGCAGCCGGCGCGGTCCCTCCGCCACCGGGCAGGACGTCGTCGACCACGCCCGCCAGGGCGTCCGCGAGATCCCCTCGCGGCTCGACCTCGACCGCGTCCAGGTCGAGCCACCCGGCCGCGGACCACAGCTGCTCGGCCAGCGCCACGGCGACCCGGTCCACCGCCACGCCCGGCTCCGCCCAGGCCGCCCGGACCAGCAGCCGCCGCGTCGCACGGTCGGCCTTGAGATCGACCCGCGCCACGATCGCGTCGTCGAGGAGGAACGGCAGGACGTAGTAGCCGTGCACCCGCTTGTGGGCGGGCACGTAGATCTCGATGCGGTAGCGGAAGCCGAACAGGTCCTCCGTCCGCGCGCGCTCCCACACCAGCGGGTCGAACGGGCTCAGCAGCGCCGCCGTCCGCACCCTGCGGGGCGTGGTGGCGGCGGTGTGCCGGTACGCCGGGCGCCGCCAGCCCTGGACCTGCACGGGCTCCAGGGTGCCCTCCTCGACGAGCTCGCGGACCGCCGTACGGGTCGCCGCGACGCTCATCCGGTAGTAGTCGCGCAGGCTCGCCTCGCTCGCGACGCCCGACGAGAGGGCGGCCCGCCGGACGAGCTCGCGCGCGGCGTCGGCCGGGTCGGGCTCCGGGACGTCCAGGACCGCCTTCGGGAGCACGCGCTCCGGCAGGTCGTACACCCGCTCGAACGCCCCGTTGCGCCGCGCCACCGCGAGCTCGCCGGCGAGGAAGAGGTATTCGAGGGCGAACTTGGTCTCCGACCAGTTCCAGCCCCAGTTGTCGCGGGACCGGTCGGTCGCGGGATCGAGGTCGCGTGCGGTCACCGCGCCCCGGGCGGCCACCTCGTGCAGCAGGTCGTCGGCGATCGCCGGACGTCCCTTGCGGCCACCCCAGGCGTGACCGCTGTCGCGGTAGTGCCGCATCCGGTGCTGCATCGTCGGCCACAGCTCGACGGGCATGTACGCGGCGACGTGCGCCCAGTACTCCACGAGGCGGCGCGGCCGCTTCTCCGCGGCGCGGTGCAGCAGCGCGGTGTCGTACGGGCCCAGCCGGCTGAACAGCGGCAGGTAGTGGGCGCGCTGCAGCACGTTGACCGAGTCGATCTGCAGCACCCCGGTGCGGGTGAGCGCGCGGTCGAGGGTGCGCAGCGTGACCCGGCTGTGGGGGCGGTCGGTGAACCCCTGGGCGGCGAGGACCGTACGACGCGCGGCTGCCGCCGACATCTCCTGAGGGCGGCTCACGGCAGGTCGAGCAGCCGTTCCCGGACGGCGTACGTCGCCGCCTCCACGCGCGACCGGAGCTGGAGCTTCTCCAGGATGTTGCGGACGTGGTTCTTGACGGTGTTCTCGCTGATGAACAGGGCGCGTGCGATCTCGCGGTTGTTGTGGCCCAGCGCGACCAGCCGCAGCACCTCGAGCTCGCGCTCGCTGAGCTTGGTGCCGCGCGGCTCCGGCTCTCCGCGGGTGGCGAGCTGGCGGAACTCCTCGAGCAGCCGGGTCGCGACCTGCGGGCTGATCAGCGACTGGCCCGAGGCCACCCTGCGGACGGCGTCGCTGACCTGGTCGACGGAGGAGTCCTTGAGCAGGTAGCCGGCCGCCCCGTTGCGGATCGAGTCGAGCAGGTCGCTCTCCTCGTCGCTGGCGGTCAGCATCACGATGCGGGCCGACGGCGCCGCCTCCTTGATGGCCCCGGCTGCCTCGGGACCGTTCATCCCGGGCATCCGGACGTCGAGCAAGACCACGTCCGGCGGGCTGGCCGTCGCCTTGGCGACCGCGGACAACCCGTCCTCCGCCTCCTCGATCTCCAGGCCCGGGTCGGCCTCGAGGACCATGCGGAGTCCGCGCCGGAACAGCTCTTGGTCATCGACCAGGAGGACCCGGATCGTCTCGGCATGATCGGCTGCGGAGGTCATCGCAGCCGATCATGCCATGAGCCGGGTCAGCCCACCGCTGCGTCCAGGCCGTCGACAGCGCCGGCCTGGTCGATGTGGATCACGCCGTAGTCGTAGCCGTGGCGGCGGTAGACGACGCTCGGGTGGCCCGAGTCCTTCTCCACGAAGAGGTAGAAGTCGTGCCCGACCATCTCCATCTCGTACAGCGCCTGGTCGAGCGTCATCGGGCTCGCCGTGTGCGTCTTCTCGCGGACCACCAGAGGGCCTTCGCCCCGGACCTCGACAGGACCCGCGTAGTGGACGGCGTCGATCGGCTCGTCCTCCTCGCTCGGTGTGCCGTCGCCGTTGGCGGTCGAGGCGAACTCCGCCACCGACATCGGCGTACGGCTGCCGCGGTGGACCCGCTTGCGGTCCTGGACCTTCCTCACCTGCGCCTCGAGCTTGTCGACCGCCTTGTCGAGGGCCGCCAGGGGATCGTCGGAGCAGGCTTCCGCGCGTACGACGGGCCCGCGTCCTCGGAGGGTGATCTCGACACGCTCGCAGCGTCCGCTCTGGCGGGGGTTGTACTCCTTGGTCAGCTCTACCTCGACGCGTTGGATCTTCTTCCGCTGGTCGTACTTCTCTATGCGGTGCGTCTTCTCGTCCACGTAGTCACGGAAACGCTGGCTGATCTCGCAGTTTCGGCCCTTGACGACAACTTCCACGAGGCCTCCTCGGGTGAGCGACGGCCACCGCTGACCGGTGACCGAGGCGCGGCGGGTGACGTTCACATGTCTCGACCGTAGACCGGTCCGTGACATTTCTCCACAGGAGCGACAGAACCGGTCGCGACTCACACCGGAGACCCCCGAGATGACGGTCGACGACGCCGGGTGGCCGCGATCGTCGCGACGGCGAGGGGTCGTGACCCGGCCGCCGACAGGGCCCGAACCGCCTCCGCAGCGCTCGCACCGGTCGTCAGGACGTCGTCGGTGACGACCACGCTCACGCGTCCCGGAAGCCGCCGCGCACGGTACGCGCCGGCGAGGTTGGCGGCGCGCTCCGCCGCGCCGAGCCCGGCCTGGTCGGCGACCCGCCCGACGCTCAGGACCGGCGTTGCCCGGGCACGGAGGCCTTGGCGCCGCAGGGCTGCCGCCGTCGCGCGCGCCAGCTGGGCCCCGGCGTCGAAGCCCCGTGCCCGCACCGCCCGGCGCCGTGACGGGACGGGGACGAGCACGACAGGCTCCCCGTCACCTCGTGCGGCGGCGAGGGCGACGCGCACCGCGCCGGCCAGGAGCAGGCCCAGCGGCCCCGCGAGGGCCGTGCGCGGCTCCTCCTTGTAGGCGTGCAGCACGTCCACGACCACACCGTCGTACGACGTCAGCGACACCGGCACCACGAGGGAGGGCACGAGGAGACCCTCCGGCACGGGATCGGGAGCGCGGACCGCGGGGCGGGCTCCGACGACACGACGGCAGGCGGCGCAGAGCACCTGACCCGGCGCCTGGCAGCCCGCGCACCGCACACCGAGCACCAGGTCGCCGGCCGCCGTCAGAAGATCCCGCACGCCCTCAGGGTGGAGCTTCGCGAGACGCTCTGCCCCGGCCGACGCTCCCCTGGGGACGGCGCTCCCCTGGGGACGACCTGCCTGGGGAGACGCTGCCCGGGGCGAGAGCGCCCTGCGGAGAGGCTCAGCCCGCGAAGCCGGCCGTGCTCACCGGGTCGCCCTCCGCCTGCTGCCAGCGGCCGTCGTTGTTCTGCGTCCAGAGCAGGCCCTCGGCGTCGAGGACGTACACCGGGGCGGACACCAGCCCGGCGGCGAGGACCTGCCGTGCGCTGTCCTGCGGGAGCAGCCCGACCTGCACCGCTCCCGTGACCGGGCTCGAGGAGTCGATCGCCACGAGGGTCACCTGCGGCGCACGTTCGTTCGCCTGCGCGAGGAGGGCGATCGACGTGCTCGTGCGCCATGCCGCGGAGAGCGGGACGCCGGTGTCGGCCGGAGTCGGGATCTCGCCGATGTCGACCAGCCCGATCACCTCCCCTGTCTCGGGGTCGTAGCGGATCGCGCCGACGTACAGTCCGTCGCTCCCGCCCACCCGGGCGGTGGCGAGGAAGCGCGCGCCGTCCGGCGACAGCTCGAACCCGGTCACCCGCCCCTTCGCGAGCGGCCCCAGGGCGATCGCGCGGGGCGCGGCGTCCGTCGGCCCGACCGTGAGCTGAGACCCGGCAGCGGTCCTGTCGACGGTCCACAACCGCCCCGCCTCGTCCCAGCTCGGGCGCAGCAGGTCGGTCCCCTGGCGCACCGTGACCAGCTGCGGCTCCCCCGCGAGCGGCGACACGCGGACGACCCGACGGCCGTCGTTGACGAGGGCGATGCGCTCGGCGTCCAGCGAGACCCGGAAGTCCTCCGACCGGACCGGCTCCGTCCCCCACGTCCCGGCGAACGGGCTCGTGCTGGTCCGCCCGACGACGACCAGCCGGCCCTCCATCATCGCGAAGAGCTGGGTGGAGCGGTCCGCGGCAGGGTCGTACTGCGTCCACGTGTCGAGCCGCTGCACCTGCGGCGTGTTGGGCAGCGAGATCGCACGGTCACCGAGGAGGATCTCGACGCCCGTGACGGTCGGGACCTGCCGCAGGCTCCAGACCAGCTGGGCCGACAGGCGCTCGCGGTCGTCGAGCGGCATCCCCGAGTCGGAGCCGTCGAACCGGATCACGGCCACGCCCTCGTCGTCGATCTCGACCGGACGGGCGAGCGCCCAGGTGTCGGGCAGGAACGTGCGCGCCTGGCCGCCGACCGCGCCGCGCGGACCCTTGAGCACCGACGACACGAGGTACGTCGGGAGGTTCTCGTCGTCGGGCAGGTGCACCGGCTCCGCGACGAGCTGCTTGCCCGCGGCGTCGAAGAAGTAGCTGTTCAGCGAGTCGTAGTAGTCCTCGAAGAAGTCCTGCTTGATCATCGCCCCCGGCGGCGGGTCGGCGATGCGCCACTGCTCGTCCTCCAGCACCAGCGTGAGGTCGAGCCGCTCCTCCCGCGACGCCGGAACGGTGAACCGTCCCTGGTCGGTCAGCACCGCCTCGCGGACGAGGTCGACGGCGACGCTCTCGCCCCCGGTCCGCGCCTCCGGCAACGAGACGGAGGTCTGCGAGTAGACGGTCACCGAGTCACGGGGACGCCAGTCCTCCGACGCGCCCTTGGTGAGGAACCGGCGCGCGATGTCGTAGCGCACCGGCGAGGCCATCATCGCCTGGAGGAAGCCGTTGACGATCTCGTTCGGGGATGCCCCGTCGACCGGGCCCGCGGGGCGGAACCGGGCCGGGGACACCTGCTCGGGGCGCCCGCCCTCGACCGTGCGGACGGGTCCCTGGTCCGGGATGGACACACACCCCGCGAGGACCGTCGCGAGCGCGAGCAGGACGCCGGCCGTACGGCTGGGGCGACGTCGCGCGGCGGTGCGGGTCATCGGACGCCTCCCGTGCGGTCGTACGCGTGCCCGCTGTCGGGCACCAGCGGCAGCGGCGAGCGCTGAGGGTCCTCGCCGGCCTGCTTCGGGAGCGTGAGGCGGAACTGCGCACCGAGCCCCGGCTCGCCCCAGGCCTGCAGCCAGCCCCCGTGCAGCACGGCGTCCTCGAGCGCGATCGCGAGCCCGAGGCCGGTGCCGCCGCGGCTGCGCTCCCGGGCCGGGTCGGCACGCCAGAACCGGTTGAACACGAGCTGCGACTGCCCCGGCTCGAGGCCGACCCCGTAGTCGCGCACCGCGATCGCCGCGCTCGTCGTGCCGTGGGCGACCACGATCTCGACCCACTCCGACCCGGAGTAGTGGATCGCGTTCGCGACCAGGTTGCGCACGATCCGCTCGATGCGGCGGACGTCCGCCTCGACCACCGCAGGGCCGTCGTGGTCGACGACGCGGAGCCGGACCCCGTGCCGCTCGGCGAGCGGCCCGTACTGGACGCACACCCGCTCGGCCAGCTCGACGAGGTCGACGGCTTCGAGGTCCAGCCGTGCGGCACCCGCGTCGAACCTGCTGATCTCCAGCAGGTCGCTGAGCAGCGACTCGAAGCGGTCCAGCTCGGCCTGGAGCAGCTCGGCGGACCGCTGCGAGCTGGGGTCGAAGTGGTCGCGGTTGTCGTACAGGAGGTCGGCGGCCATCCGCACGGTCGCGATCGGCGTCCGCAGCTCGTGCGACACGTCGGAGACGAACCGGTGCTGGAGGCGCGACAGCTCCTCGAGCTGCCGGATCTGGCGCTGCAGGCTCTCGGCCATCCGGTTGAACGACACGGACAGCCGGGCGATGTCGTCCTCGCCGCGGACGACCATCCGCTCCTCGAGCCGGCCGTCGGCGAGCCGCTCCGCGATCCGTCGCGCGAGCCGGACCGGCGTGACGACCTGGCGGGTCACCAGCCACGCGACCCCGGACGACAGGACGATCAGGGCCAGCCCGGCGTACAGCAGCGAGTTGCGCACCAGCGCGAGCGTCCGCTCCTGGTCGGCCATCGGGAACGCGTAGTAGAGCGCGTACGTCTGCGTCCCGTCGGGCATCCGCAGCACGTCGCCGACGAGGATGGCCGAGGACTCCTCGCCGGTGTCGCCGAGCTGCATGGTGCTGAACGTGTACGCGATGCCCTCCCCCTCGGCGACGGTGCTGGCGAGGTCGTCGGGGATGCTCTGGGACGCGATGCCCGACGACGAGACGACGGCCGGGTCACCGTCGCCGGTCGGGTCGAGCGGGCCCTCGAGGAGGACCTGGTACGACGGTGGTGACCCCGACCGCGACGCGAGGTCGGTGACGAGCGTGCGCAGGACGTCGGTCTCCGAGGACGCGTCGGAGACCGCGCTGACGTCGAGCGTCTGCTGCGCGGCGCTGAAGCCGGCGCGGGCCTCGGAGAGCGCGACGGTGCGCCGCGCCTCCACCATGCCGTCCGCGACACCCTGGAGCATCAGCCAGCCGACGCCGCCGATCACGAGGGTGCTGATCGCGATCGTGGTGATGACCACGCGCGCCTGGATGGAGCGCCGCCACAGCGACGCCGCAGGCATCAGCGCACCGCGAACCCTCAACAGCCCGCGGCGCAACCATCTCGGCGCCCGCGACGCCATGGCCCTCAGGAGCCCCCGGCCTTGTAGCCGACCCCGCGGACCGTCACGATGACCGTGGGGTTGTCGGGATCGGGCTCGACCTTCGACCGGAGCCGCTGGACGTGCACGTTGACCAGCCGCGTGTCGGCGGCGTGGCGGTATCCCCACACCCGCTCGAGCAGCACCTCACGGGTGAAGACCTGGCGCGGACTCCGGGCGAGGCACACCAGCAGGTCGAACTCGAGCGGCGTGAGCGACAGCTCCTCCGAGCCGCGGCGCACGGCGTGGCCGCGGACGTCGATCTCGAGGTCGCCCACGGTGAGGAGCTCGGGGTCGGGCTGGTGGTGCACCCGGGTCCGCGCTCGCACGCGCGCGATCAGCTCCTTGGGCTTGAACGGCTTGACGACGTAGTCGTCGGCGCCGGACTCGAGCCCCAGCACGACGTCCACCGTGTCGCTCTTGGCCGTGAGCATGACGATCGGCACGCCGGACTCGGCGCGGATCTGCTTCGCGACGTCGATGCCGTTCATGCCCGGGAGCATGACGTCGAGCAGCACCAGGTCGGGCTGGTAGGAGTGGAAGGCGTCCATGGCCGCCGTCCCGGTGGACGCGACGGACGTGTCGAACCCCTCGGCCCGCAGCACGATCGTCAGCATCTCGGCGAGCGCACGGTCGTCGTCGACCACGAGGATCTTGCCCCCGTAGCGGGTGGGTGCCGGCGGGTCCTCGGTCACCGCCGGCTCCCTGACAGCGTCGTTGCCGTCCACGCCTGATCTCCTCGCCGCAGCCTCAGTACCGGTAGTGGTCGGACTTGTAGGGGCCCTCCACCGCGACACCGAGGTAGCTCGCCTGGTCACCGGTGAGCTCGGTCAGCTCCACCCCGAGCGCGCCGAGGTGGAGGCGTGCGACCTCCTCGTCGAGGTGCTTGGGCAGCGTGTAGACGCCGACCGGGTACTCCGAGTTCTTGGTGAAGAGCTCGATCTGCGCCAGCACCTGGTTGGTGAACGAGTTGGACATCACGAACGACGGGTGGCCGGTGGCGTTGCCGAGGTTGAGCAGTCGCCCCTCGCTCAGCACGATGACGGAGTTGCCGTTGGGCAGCGTCCAGAGGTCGACCTGCGGCTTCACGTTCTTCTTGGTCACGCCCGCCGTCGCCGCGAGACCGGCCATGTCGATCTCGTTGTCGAAGTGGCCGATGTTGCCCAGGATCGCCTGGTGCTTCATCCGGCCGATCTGCTCGGCGGTCACGACGTCCTTGTTGCCGGTCGCCGTGATGACGATGTCGGCCTGCTCGATGACCGAGTCCAGGCGGGCGACCTGGTAGCCGTCCATCGCGGCCTGCAGCGCGCAGATCGGGTCGATCTCGGTCACGATCACGCGCGCACCCTGGCCGCGCAGCGACTCCGCGCAGCCCTTGCCGACGTCGCCGTAGCCGCAGACCACCGCGACCTTGCCGCCGATCAGGACGTCGGTGGCGCGGTTGATGCCGTCGATGAGCGAGTGGCGGCAGCCGTACTTGTTGTCGAACTTCGACTTGGTCACCGAGTCGTTGACGTTGATCGCCGGGAAGAGCAGCGTGCCCTCCTTGAAGCGCTCGTAGAGGCGCAGGACGCCGGTGGTGGTCTCCTCGGTGACGCCCTGGACGCTGTTGCCGATGCGGGTCCAGCGCTGCGGGTCGGCCTCGAGGCTGCGCGCGAGGACCCGGAGGACCTCCTTGAGCTCCAGGTTGTCGGTCGAGTCCTGCGACGGGACCTCGCCGGCCTTCTCGTACTCCACGCCGAGGTGCAGGAGCATCGTGGCGTCGCCGCCGTCGTCGAGGATCATGTTGGGGGTCTCGCCGTTGGGCCAGACGAGGATCTGCTCCGCGAGGTCCCAGTACTCGGCGAGGGTCTCGCCCTTCCAGGCGAAGACCGGGACACCCTGCGGGTCGTCGACGGTGCCGTTGCGTCCCACCACGACCGCGGCCGCGGCCTCGTCCTGCGTCGAGAAGATGTTGCAGCTCGCCCAGCGCACCTCGGCGCCGAGGTCGACGAGCGTCTCGATGAGGACGGCGGTCTGCACCGTCATGTGGAGCGAGCCGGCGATCCGGGCGCCCGAGAGCGGCTTGCTGTCGCCGTAGCGCGCACGCATCGCCATGAGGCCGGGCATCTCGTGCTCGGCGAGGGTGATCTCCGTGCGGCCGCGCTCGGCCAGGGTCAGATCAGCAACCGAAAAGTCCATTGCACCATCGTAGCCGCGCGGTGGAGGCGATCGGCCAGGCGTGCCGTGCGCACGCCGGCGCTCACTGCCTCGGGCGTGCGGCCGTCCTTGCCTGGAGGTCGCGCACCTCGCGCGTCAGCGCGGTCCCCACGAGGAAGCCGAGCGCGATCGAGAAGAGCGACAGGAACGTCGTGAGCAGCGCCTGCACGCCCGCGGCCGACCCGCTCGCCGCCTCGCCGAGGCTGATGAACCCGATCGCCCCCGGGACCAGGAACCAGAACGCGGCGAGCAGCATCACCATCGACGTCGGTGCCGTCCTGAACGCCGCGGCGAACCGCGTGAACGGGACGACCGCGAGCGCCCCGAAGAAGCCCGACAGCGTGGCACCGAAGAGCTCGCCGCCGATGCGCTGCGCGACGTACGCGACGAGCAGCGCGAGCACGAGCCACACGAGCGAGCGCGGCGGCGCGGACTGGAACAGCAGGTAGCCGACCGACACGCACACGACGCCCGCGAACGGCGCCCACGCACCGAGGGGCTCGCCGGTCGTGGTGTCGGGGAGGCCGCCCGCGACCTGCACGCCGACCACGACGCCGAAGGTGAGCAGCAGCAGCTGCGCCGTGCCGTACACGATCCGTGACGCGCCCGCGACGACCTGGTTGCTGGTCAGCTCGACCGCGGCGACGGTGAGCGTGAGGCCGGGAAGGAACGTGACCAGCGACGGCGCGATGATGCGCAGCGGCTCGTCCCCCACCGTGCCGGCGACGAACGCGCAGGTGATCACGGTGACCGTGAAAGCGGCGAACACCGGCAGCGCCGCCTGCAGCGTCGGGACGGCCCGGGCGATCAGGCGGAGCACGCCGACGACGAGGCCGAGCGCGGCGTACGCCCCCAGCGCCGCAGCGTGCGGGTTGAGGCTCAGACCGAACCCGACGCACAGCACGACGTAGCCGACCGTCGCGGTGAACGTCCCGAACCGCGGGTCCGACGCGCGCACCGCGTCGATCCGCTCGACCGCCTCGGCAGGGACGAGGTGGCCCGCCATCGCCTCGGTCACGAGCTGCTCGATCGCGCCCGCCTGGTCGAGGCGCGAGTCCGTGGAGCGGATAGGCTCGATCTCGGTCCGGTGCTCCGTCTCGTCGCCGTCGGTGCTCTCGATCTCGATGATCACCACCGTCGGGAGGACCACGGCGCGCACCGTCTCGACCCCGTACGCCTTCGCGATCGTGCGGATGCTCTCCTCGACGAGGTTCGCGGGTTGTCCGACCTCGAGCTGCGCGGCGGCGAACGCACGCAGCATCGCGAGGATCTCGGCACCGGACGGCGCGGCGTCGGGCGGCTCGACCTCGTCGGGCTGCTTGAGGATCCTGCGGGCGACCGCCGCGACACCGGAGCGCCACCAGTCCGACGTGCGCCGTCGACGCGACACCGCCCGTTCGCCGGGCGGCGCGTCGGGCGGCTCGTCGGGCGTGCTCACCGCCCGAGCCCGATCGCGAGGTACGCCGCCGCGTAGCTCCCGGTCGCCACCAGCGACGCGTACCGTGCGACCTCGCCACCCTCGACCGACACCACGTCGTCGTGCCGGACACCCTGGGTCTCGGCCGCCCCCAGGAGGTGGCTCCGGTCGACGCGCACGGTCGGCGCCTCGACGCGGTCGTCGAGCAGGACGAGGAAGGGCGACGGCCCGCCGACCGGGTCCTCGAACGGGTCGGCGAAGACGTCGCGCTGCGGGCTCGCCTGCAGCACGGCGACCAGGTCCTCGGCCTCTGCCGCGAGCGCCGGGCGCGCCGAGACGCGTCGCAGGGCCTCCGCCCACCGGCGGGCCGCACGCGCCGCGAGCACGCTCCCGCCCCAGACCAGCGGGACCGTGTCGCCGAGCCCGCTCGCGAGCTGCTTGGCGTGGTTGCTGCCGAGGTCGTGGAACGGCGAGCAGCCGACCGCGACGGAGTCGAGCGCGCGGGCGACCTCCTCGGAGTCGACGGGCGGCGCGAGGCCCAGCGCCGCGAGCGCCTGGAGGGCAACCACCGAGGTGGCGAGAGGGTCGGCCGTGGCGGTCGGGAGCACGGTGGTCCACCGCGACGCGGCGACCTCGGCGAGCGCGGAGGTGGCCGGCGCGACCAGCAGCAGCGGGCACCCGCGGCGTACGGCCTCGGCCGCCGCCGAGTGCGCCGCCGGGCCGTCCGGTGCACCGAGCACCACCACGAGGTCGAGGCTCCCGGCCCATCCGGGCAGACCGGGGCCGGGCCACGCCAGGAACGGCACCGGGCAGACCGGCTCGAGGACGGCGCGCAGCAGCCGCGCGGGCTGGCCCGCGGCCACGACGGCACGCGGACGCTGGTCTGCGTCGTTCCCGAGCGTCGCGACGACCTCGCCCGCGGTGTGGGTGTCCATGCGGACCCGAGCGCCCGACTCGGCGAGGTCGCGCAGGACGGGGTCGGCCCGCGTCAGGGCCCGTTCGTCGTCCAGCAGCCCGTCGTCGAAGGACCCATCGTGGAACATGACTCCCCCGTCGTCCGCGTCAGTCCGTCAGGCTGCGGGCCTCGCCGACGAGCATCACCGGGATGTCGTCGCGCACCGGGTAGGCGAGCCGGCACAGGTGGCAGACGAGCTCGTCGCGGTCCACGTCCACGGCGAGCGTGGCGCGGCACTGCGGGCAGACGAGGATCTCGAGCAGCGCGGGATCGAGGTTCATGAGGGCTCCTCCTGGTGGACGAGGGCGAGGACGGCGTCCCGGACTTCGGTCATCGTGGCCTCGTCGTCGGCCTCGACGTTGAGACGCAGCAGCGGCTCGGTCTGGGAGCTGCGGAGGTTGAACCACCACGTCGGGGCCGTGACGGTGAGGCCGTCGAGACGGTCCTGGTCGTGGTCGGCGTACGCCGCGGCGACCCGTGCGGTGACCGCGGCGGCGTCGGCGACGCGGCTGTTGAGCTCGCCCGAGGACGGGTAGCGCTCGTACTGGCCGACGACCTCCGACAGCGGCTGTCCGGCGGCGTTCATCGCGGCCATCACGTGCAGCGCGGCCAGCATGCCCGAGTCGGCGAGGGAGAAGTCCCGGAAGTAGTAGTGACCCGAGTGCTCGCCTCCGAAGACGGCGCCCGTGCGTGCCATCTCGGCCTTGATCAAGGAGTGGCCCACCGGCGTACGGACGGGGGTGCCGCCGTTCTCGAGGATCACCTCGCGCACGGCGCGGGAGGTGATGACGTTGTGCAGGATCGTCTCGCCGGGGTGCTTCGCGAGCTCGCGGGCGGCGATCATCGCGGTCACTGCCGACGGCGAGACCAGCTCGCCCCGCTCGTCCACGACGAAGCAGCGGTCGGCGTCGCCGTCGAAGGCCAGGCCGAGGTCGGCGCCCTGCTCGCGCACCGCCTTCTGGAGGTCGACCAGGTTGGTCGGGTCGAGCGGGTTGGCGGGGTGGTTGGGGAAGGTGCCGTCGAGGTCCATGTAGAGCCCGTGCAGCTCGACGTCGAGGTGGGCGAAGACCGCCGGCACGATGAGGCCGCCCATGCCGTTCGCCGCGTCGACGACGACCTTGAGCGGACGCGGTCCCGACGGCACGGCCACCAGCTCGGTGACCCGCAGCGCGTAGGCCGTGAGCGCGTCGCGCGCCACCACCGATCCCTGCGCGAGCACCGGCTCGACACCCGCGACCGCACGGTCGGCGATCGCGGACAGACCGGTGTCGCGCCCGATCGGCCGGGCGCCGGCACGGCAGAGCTTGAGACCGTTGTCACCGCTCGGGTTGTGGCTCGCGGTGACCATGATCCCCGGCAGGTCCCACGCGCCGGAGGCGAAGTAGAGCATGTCGGTGGACGCGAGACCGATGGCGACGACGTCCGCGCCGGTGCTCGTCACGCCCGCGGCGAGCGCCTCGGCCAGGTCGGGGGACGTGACCCGCATGTCGTGGCCGATGACGACCGATCCGGCAGCCCCGTCGTCGCCCGGGGCGGCCCCGGTCTCGACGGCGAAGGCGGCGCCGAGCGCCCGCGCCACGTCGGCGTCGAGCACCTCGGGCGACGCGCCGCGCACGTCGTACGACTTGACGAGCTCCGTGAGGCGCTCGGCGAGGTTGTCAGGGGTCATGCGATCAGTCCTGGGGTCCGAGGACGCGGAGGTGCCCGCGTCGGGGGGTGTCGGTCGGGCCTGCCACCGGCGGCGGCACCTGGGCCGCCTCGCGCACCGCGTCGGCGAGCGCCTCGAGGTCGTCGGCCGTCGGCGCCTGCGCCGCGGCGAGGTCGATCTCCAGACGGAGCACCTCCCAGCCCTTGGGGGCGGAGAGGCGCTCGGCGTGGTGCTCGCACAGGTCGTAGCTGTGCGGCTCGGCGTAGACGGCCAGCGGCCCCAGCACCGCGGTCTTGTCGGCGTACACGTAGGTCAGCGTCGCGACGGCGGAGCGCAGGCACGCGGGGCGGGTGCATCGGCGCAGGGGGCTCACCCCGCGAGGGTAGCGTGCCGCACCCGCTCGCCGGGACGCGGCGCACCGCCTCGCAGGGTGGGCCGCGCGGGCTCGGCGGCGTCCTTGCGGGCCTCGACCGGTCGGGGTAGAAGGAGGAGGTGACCTCCCGCTCGAACCCCCGCGTGCCACCGCTCGACACCGTCCGCGGCGGGAGCCGGCGCGACCGGCGCGGTCGGGGGTTCCGCGGCCCGGTGGCGATCCCGGGCCCGCTGTCGCCGCGCGGCGTCCCCGGCGGCTGGGACCGGCGCGCGCAGTTCGACACCGCCGTCCTCGGCGCCGTCGCCCGGCTGCGGCCCCGGCACGCGGCCGCGCTGGAACAGCTCGACGTCGCGGTCGAGGACGTGCCGGTGCTGCCCCGCCGGTGGCGCGACGAGGTGCCGCTCGGCACGGTCGTCCCCGACCGGGAGCGGCCGAGGGTGGTCCTCTTCCGTCAGCCCGTCCAGCACCGCGCGACGTCGCGGGCCGACCTCGACGACCTCGTGCTCAGCGTCCTCGTCGACCAGCTCGCCGCGCTGTGGCGGTGCGACCCCGAGGAGCTCGACCCGCGGGCGTGATGCTCAGGGAGCCCCGGGGCGTACGACCGGGGCGGCCTCGCGCACCGGAGCGGCGGTCAGCGGTGTGACGGCGATGCCACCGGTCGTGTACGCGGCGGCAGCACGGACGGCACCGCTGGACGTCTCGACGGTCAGGTAGGAGACACGGTCGGCGTCGACGCCGACCCCGCCGGAGCCGAACGGGTCGAGGGAGGCCGTCGCACCCGCCGGCGCCTCGAGGTCGGTCGTCCCGACCTCGCTGCCGTCCTCGGCGTGGGCCGTCACCCGGACGGCAGCGGCCCGGTCACCGTCGGCGGTGACGACCAGGCTCGACCCGCCGGCACGCAGGGAGGCGCCGATCTGCACCGGCACGACCGCGGTTCCCTGCCAGGCCGGAGCGGCGACCGAGTAGGCGTGGTCGGCTCCGGCGCGGCTGCGCACCGACGCCGTCACCGCGACGTCCGAGCTCAGCCGCACGGCGTACGCCCGCGGGCTGATGCCGGCGGGGAGCGTCACGCTGGTCACGGACTCGGGGGCGGCGTCGACCGACTCGAGCCCGGTCGGCGTGAAGATGCCGTCGTTGGTCGCGATCGAGATCCCGACCGTCGCGGTGCGGTCGGACGGGTTCGCGATGAGCAGCGTCCGGGAGCTGCGCTGGGCGGGCACGCCGGCGATGGTCTGCTCGGTCGCCGGCAGCGCGGCTCCGGGCAGGTACTCGCTGCCCGCCGTCGCCGCCACCGTCGCCGAGACGTCCGTCGCCGCGACCGCGACCGCGCCGCGTCGCACGACCGCCCGCACCGCGAGCTCGGACTCGCTCGAGGTGAGCTGGGCGAGCCGGACCACGCGCGCGCTGCGCGGCTCGACGACGAGGCCACGCGTACCGACGCCCTCGACCTCACCGCCGTCGCCGTAGAGCGTCAGGTCCACGACGCCCTGCGAGGTCGACGTGTTGGTCAGCACGAGGGTGGTGCTGCGCTGGGCGGTGCTGCCGGCGCCGACGAACCAGCGCTCCGGGGCCGGGCGGGGGCACGCGCCCACGGCCAGCCCGCCCCCGTCGGCGGCCACCGCGCGCGAGGCAACGTACGCGACCGTGCCGGGCGCCTGGGCGCCCTGTGCCTCGGCGACGACCGCGCGCGTCCGGCGTCCGGCCAGAGCCGACGCCCACGTGCCGCGCGGCGCGTCGGCCAGCGCGGCGACGGGATCCTCGCCGGGGAGCCGGACGACCGTGCGCTCGCCGCCGTCGCGCTGCTCGCCGGGCAGGGAGGTCACCGCCACGGTCGTCGGGGAGGCGGCACCGGACTGCACGAACGGGGCGCACCCGTACGCCAGGGCGCCGACCCGCTGCTCCGACGGCGGAGCGGGCGGCTCGCCCGAGGAGGCCGTCCGGATCTCTCCGACGACCAGCAGCAGCACGGCGAGGACGATCGCTCCGATCACGAGCCGGCCCGACTGCGCGCCCAGGGCGAGCGCCGCCGAGGTGGTCTCGACGACCTGGTCCTTGACGCGACGGCCGCCGGCCTGCCGCTTCGACTTGCGCGGGCTCATCGGACCTCCCTCGTCCGTCCGGGTGCCGCTGCGACGACGACCACGAGCAGCAGGCCGAGCTGGATCCAGGCCATCACCGGTCGCAGCGCCGAGTCCGGCGGCTCCTGCGGCTCGGCGGTCGTCGTGAAGGTCCACACCTTCGAGCCCTCGGGGCTGCCCGACGGCATCAGCCCGGGCACGACCTCCAGCGCGTCGACCAGGTCGGGGTCGGCCGGCGCCGGGACGTAGATCGCCTGGATGCCGTACGAGCCGAGTCGCTCCAGCACGCCGGACGACGGGTTGGAGAGGAGCAGGCGGATGTCGGTGTCCAGCGCACGGAACGCCTCCCGCTCGGGCATCACGGCCTCGTCTCCGAGACGCGTCCCGTCCCCGGAGACCACCTGCTGGGTCACGCCGGCCTCGCGGGAGCCGGACAGGACGAGCGTCGACGCCCCGTCCTCCGCTCGCGCCGCGAGGTAGGCGGGAACCTCGGTCAACGGACCGCGCTCGAGCGGGTCGTCGACACCGCGCACGACCCACCACCCGGTCGCCAGCAGCGGGCCGGCGACCGCGAGCACGACACCGATCGCGTAGATCCGGCGCCGCAGCGGCCGCTCCGACCAGCGCTCGGGCAGGCCGTCGGCCGCCATGCCCGCGGCTGCCGCGAGCGCGGCCACCCACAGCGTCGCCGGGACACCGACCCAGGCCGGACCGCTGGAGACGCCGTCGGTGAAGCGCGCACCGGCACCGAAGCTCGCCCAGCCGAGCCCCCAGAGGCCGGCCGCCCACGCCACGAGGACGGGGGCACGCCGGTCGGTGCGCAGCAGGGCGAGGAGTCCGAGGACGACCAGCGCACCGGTCGCGTACGTCGCCGCGCCGGGACCGCCGGCGTGACCGAGCGCGAGCTGCCACGTCGGCGGGTCGAGGTCGCCGACCCCCGCGTCGGCACGCCCGGCCTCCCACCACCAGGCGCCGGGGTCGAGCGCGCGACGCCACATCCACGAGCCGAGGAGCAGCCACGGCAGCACGAGCGCCGTCGAGATGCTCGGCCAGCCACGCCGCCGCAGGAGCAGTCCGCCCGCGAGCAGCAGCGGTACGGCGGTGAGCACGTACGCGAGGGGAGCGAAGGCGGTCGCCAGCGTGAGCCACAGTCCGAGCCGCAGGCCGTCGGTGACCCTCGGGCGGGTCATCAGCAGGTAGGCGGAGTTCACGATCGCCGGCGCCGCAGCCAGCGCGACGACCGTGCCGATGCGGCCCTGGGCGACCGCACCGGACGTCGCCACCAGGACGCCGTACGTCGCTCCCCACCACAGCTGGACGCCGGGCGAGGTGAAGAGCCTGCGCGCAAGACGGTGGGCGGTCAGCGCGGCGAGGACCGCGCCGCCGAGCACGAGAAGGGAGACCGCGAGGTCGGCGTTGCCGCCGAGGAGCGTGCCGAGGAGCGCGAGCGGCACGACGTACCCCGGGGCGGGCACGTCGCTGCCGATGCTGACGTCGTGGGAGCCCGACGTGAAGAACGACCACCACGCTCCCGTGCCGTCGGGTGCCGGGAGCAGGGCGCCGCCGGCCAGGAAGCCGGACCCGATCACCGACCGCGCCGCGACGAGCGCGACCAGGAGGAGCACCAGGACCGTCGCCGCCCACGGGTGACGGGACAGGAAGGACCCGGTGACGGGCAGCGCGTCGTCCTCGTCGTCCGAGCGCGCCTCGACCGCGGCACGGCGTCCGGTCATCTCCGGCGCCGGGCCGACCAGGGTGTTGACGAGCTCCCCGACGGCGTCGAGACCGTGGCGGTACGGGATCAGGGGCGACGGCAGCAGCGTCTCGCGGACCGTCTTCTGGTCGACGCGTGCGGCGGCCGCGCGGCGGCGGCGTGCGGCGATCATCGTCCCGGGCCGGGTGAACACCCTCAGGACGCCTGCGATCTCGTCGGCCGCCTCGCGCGGCGCCTTGCCGATCAGCAGCGCGAGCGCGCGCAGGACCGTGCCGAGGAGCAGCCGGACGGACTGCCACCAGAAGCCGGGACGGCTCGCGTTCGCGAGCAGCGTGTAGGTCGCGGCACGCCGGACGTCGCGCCGCGGACGCTTCGCGAGGGAGCCGGGGCGTACGGCGGTGGCGCTCGCCTCGACGTGGAAGAACACCGAGGCGGGGACCACCCTGACGCGGTAGCCGCGCCGGGCGGCGCGCCACCCGAGGTCCACGTCGTCGAAGAAGAGCGGGAGGTTCGGGTCGAAGCCGCCGAGGTCGTCGAGCACGCGGCGTCGTACGAGCATGCCGGCGGTGCTCACCGCAAGCACGTCGCGCGGACGGTCGTGCTGGCCCTGGTCGGGCTCGCCGCGCTCCAGACCGGTCTCGCGCGACCCGGTGCCCGTGATCGTGACGCCGACCTCGAGCAGGCGCTTGAGGGACGGCCACTCGCGCAGCTTCGGGCCGACGATGCCGATGTCGTCCGACTGCGTCGCCTGGTCGAGGAGGTGCGCGAGCGCGTCCTCCCCCGGGGAGGAGTCGTCGTGGAGGAGCCACACCCACTCCGTCGGCGCGGCACCGTCGAGGGCGATCCGCACCGCGTCGCCGAAGCCGGTGCCCGCGCGGGCGGTGCGGATGGAGGCGGGGTGCAGGTAGCGACCGAGGATCTCGCGGGTCTCGTCGGTCGAGGCGACGTCGACCGCGACGACCGCGTGCGGCAGGTGCGGCAGCGATGCCAACGAGTCGAGCACCTGCGGGAGCCACCGCGCGCCGTTGCGGCACACGATCACGGCGGTGACGCTGGGGGGCGAGGCGATCCAGTCACGGGAGGGGACGAGGCCCTCGTCGACGCCTTCGATCATAGGTGGGCGAGTCTAGCCATGGCGCGTGGCGGAGCCCGCGCCGGTCCGCCGCACCGACCCCGACCGGCGCGGCGGCAGCGCTCAGATGGCGCGCTTCTTGAGCTTGCGACGCTCGCGCTCGGACAGCCCGCCCCAGATGCCGAAGCGCTCGTCGTTCTCGAGCGCGTACTCCAGGCACTCGTCGCGCACGTCGCAGGTCAGGCAGACCCGCTTCGCCTCACGCGTCGAGCCGCCCTTCTCCGGGAAGAATGCCTCCGGGTCGGTCTGTGCGCACAGCGCACGGTCCTGCCAACCCATCTCCTCGGCGTCTGCGTGGAAGAGATCCTCCATCAGTCTCGCCTCCTACCCCTCGTAGTCCCCGTGGTCCGCGTCGCCCCTGACCCCGGCACCGGTCCCCGACCCCTCGTGGACCGTGATCAGGAGCTCGACGAGCCCCGGATCGTGCACCCGAGCCGTCCAAGAGGACGACACTAGTGAAATTACAAGCCTGTCAATACCCATCCGTCAAGCCGAGTAGTGCTAATGCGAAGGCCCGTACCGGTGTGGTACGGGCCTTCGTCGGCGGACAGAGGTGGGTCAGGAGGGGCTTCCCGGCGACCACCAGGAGGACGGACGAGGCTCGTCGTCGTCCCCGTTCTCACCGCTCGCGCTCTCCGAGGAGGACTCCGACGCCTCGGGGGCCACGGAGCCCGCCTCGTACGTCGTCTCGGTCTCGGGAGTGTCGAACGTCGCGTCGCCGAGACGCGACACGGGCTGCTCGGCCTCGGGCTCCGCGGCGGGCGCGGACCACCCGCTCGCGGGGGTGCTCCCCCAGCCGCCGCTGTCGGACTGCCAGCCCTGCTGCGCGGGCTGCTCGGTCGAGCCGTACGACTGCTGCTCCTGCGGTGCCTGGGGCCACGTCGAGCCGTACTCCGTTGGCGGCTGCCACGTCGGCTGCTCCGTCGCCTCCTGCGCCCACGCGTTCGGAGCGGGCTGCTCGGCCTGCTGCGACCAGCCGCCCCAGCCGGCGTCCTGCGTGGCGCCCCATCCGGACCCGGACTGCTGCTCGGGCTGCGAGGCGCCCCACGCCGGGGACTGCTGCTCCTGGCTCGGGCTCTGCGACCAGCGGTCGGTGCTCGGCTGCTGCTCCGACGGCGGCGTCCACACCGCGGTGGACTGCTCCGCGGGCTCCACGGGAGCGGGCGTCTCGGGGTTCTGCGGCTGCTGCTGCGCCGGGGCGCCCCACGCGGGCGCCTGCTGCGCGGCCTCGGCGGCGCCGTAGCCGGCCGCGGCGCCGGCGGCACCCGCGGCGTACGGCTGCCAGCTCTGCTGCGCCGGCGCCTGCTGCGACGACGGCTGCTGCGGGACACCCTGCTGCGGCCAGCCGCCCTGCTCGCCCCACTGCTGCTGCCCGGGCTGCTGCGGCCAGCCCTGCTGCTGGCCACCCTGCTGCCCCCACGGGGACTGCTGCGGGCCGCCCCACTGCTGCGGCTGCTGCTGCGCGCGGACTGGCGCCGGGAGGACCTTGAGGACCGTCACCGACGCGAAGAGCGCGAGCGCGTTGAGGACGAGCGTCGCGAGCACTCCGATCACGAACGAGCCCTTCGCCGGGAAGAGGTCCTCCCCCAGGGCCTTGAACAGACCCCACAGGCCCAGCACGAGGCTGACGCCGAGGACCGCGATCGCCACGATGGTGACGATGCGCGCGTTGGGGCTCAGGTCGTCCTTGCGCGGTGCGGCGATCGCCACCGCGAGCGCGACCACGAGGACGAGCCCAGCACCGAGGCCGGCGTCGAAGATGCGGTCGTCGAGCAGCGCGATGAAGTTCGCCAGCAGCGTCGCAGCGGCCACACCCAGCAGCGCGTACGAGAAGATGTCGCGGTAGTTGCGTAGTGAGTCGATCACGGATCCCCATCTCCTGGTTCGGGCTCGGAGCCGTGCTCCGTCCCGTCGGACGGCCCTACCCTACGCAGCCGATGGTCACCCCGTCTCCCCCGGGCGTGCGGGCGTTCGCGCACGGAAAGGGAGAATGGTCCCCATGAGGATCACCGTTCTGTCCGGAGGCATCGGCGGCGCCACCTTCGTCCGCGGCCTGCTCGACGAGGTCGGCGACGACGCGGAGGTGACCGTCGTCGGCAACACGGCGGACGACATCTGGCTGTTCGGGCTGAAGGTGTGCCCGGATCTCGACACGCTCATGTACACCCTCGGCGGCGGCATCGACGCCGAGCGGCGCTGGGGCCGGTCGGACGAGACCTGGAGCGTCAAGGAGGAGCTGGCGGCGTACGGCGCGCAGCCGACGTGGTTCGGGCTCGGCGACCGCGACGTCGCGACCCACCTCGTCCGCACCCAGATGCTGCAGGCCGGCTACGCTCTCAGCGACGTCACGCGTGCGCTGTGCGTGCGCTGGCAGCCGGGCGTCACCCTGCTGCCGATGAGCGACGAGCGGGTCGAGACCCACGTCGTGGTGGAGGACGGCGACCAGCGGCGCGCGATCCACTTCCAGGAGTACTGGGTGCGCCACCGCGCGGCCGTCCCCGCGCACGACGTGGTCATGATCGGGATCGACGAGGCGAAGCCGGCCCCGGGCGTCCTCGAGGCGATCGCGGAGGCCGACGTCGTGCTCGTGCCGCCGTCGAACCCCGTCGTCTCGGTCGGCCCGATCCTCGCGGTCGCGGGCGTCGCCGACGCCCTGCGGGCGACACGGGCCCCGGTCGTCGGCGTCTCGCCGATCATCGGCGGCGGCGCCGTCCGAGGGATGGCCGACCAGCTGCTCACCGCGCTCGGCGTCGAGGTGAGCGCCGGCGCGGTGGGGGCACGGTACGGCGCCCGCACGGCGGGCGGCCTCCTCGACGGCTGGCTCGTCGACACTGCCGACGCGGACCAGGTCGCCGCGCTCGAGGGCTCCGGGCTCGTCGCCCGCGCGGTCCCGCTCTACATGTCCGACCCGGCGACGACGCGGACCCTCGCCGCCGACAGCCTCGCGCTCGCGCGGGAGATCGGCGCGGCGCGATGAGCCTCACGCTGTGGCCGGTGACCGGTGTGCGCGAGGTCCGCGAGGGCGACGACCTGGTGGCGCTGCTGCTGGGCCGTCTCGACGAGCCGCTGCGCGACGGCGACGTGGTGGTCGTGACCAGCAAGGTCGTGAGCAAGGCCCTCGGGCTGGTCACCACCGGCGACCGCGAGGCGGTGATCACCCGCGAGACCGTGCGCCTCGTCGCCCGCCGGGGAGCGACGCGCATCGTCCGCAACCGTGCGGGCCTGACGATGGCGGCCGCGGGCGTGGACGCGAGCAACACCACGCCCGGCACGGTCCTGACGCTGCCGCGGGACCCGGACGCGGTGGCGTACGACCTGTGGACGTCGCTGCGTCGTCGTGCCGGCGTCGAGGTCGCCGTCGTGCTCTCCGACACTGCCGGACGCGCGTGGCGCCGCGGCCAGACCGACATCGCGATCGGCAGCGCAGGACTCAAGGTGGTCAACTCGCTGTCGGGCACGCAGGACGCGTACGGCAACGCGCTGCACGTCACCGAGCCCGCCGTCGCCGACGAGATCGCCGGTGCCGCAGAGCTCGTCGCGGGGAAGACGAGCCACACCCCGTTCGTCGTCGTCCGCGGGCTGCCGCGCCACTGGGTCGGCGACCACTGGGCGACGGCTCGCACGGGCGCACGCGACCTCCTGCGTCCTGACGACGAGGACCTCTTCGGGCTGGGGGCACGCGACGCGGTCGAGGCCGTGCTCGAGCAGGACGAACCCGCAGGGTTCCCCCCGGCCGAGAGCGGTGCTGCCGAACGTGTGCAGGAGCTCGCGGACGCCGATCCCGGCGTCGTCGCCGTCGACCTCGACGGCGCCGTGTTCCGCGTGACGCCGCTGCGCGACGACGCGACCGCGCTGATCGCGGCCGGGCGGGTGGCCGAGCGGCTGCGCGTCGGCGCCGCGGCGCACCGTCTCAAGGTGAGTGTCGAGGTGAGGACCGCGGTCGCCACCGGCCGTTAGGGTGGCCTCGTGACCATCGCCGACCTGCTCGCCAGCGCCGCGCGGACCGATCCGTCGCGGCCGGTGGTGACCTTCTACGACCTGGAGAGCGGCGAGCGCATCGAGCTCAGCCTCACCACGACGATGAACTGGGTGGCCAAGACCGCCAACATGCTCCAGGACACGCTCGGCACCGACGACGAGACGACCGTCGACGTGCTGCTCCCGCTCCACTGGGAGACCGCCGTCTGGCTGCTCGCGATCTGGGTCGCCGGCTCGGCCGTCAGCCTCGCCCCGGGCGACCGGATCGCGGTCGTCGACCCGCAGACGATGGACGAGGCCGGCAACGCCGACGACGTCGTCGCCCTCTCCCTGCGGCCGCTCGCGGGCCGGTTCACGACGCCGCTCCCGCCAGGCGTCATCGACTACAACGCGGAGGTCCCGTCCCACGGAGACCGCTTTACCGCCTACTACCCCCCGAGCAGCTCCACCGTGGCGGTCCGCGACGACGGTCAGGTCCTCACGCACGCCGACCTCGTCACCGAGGCCGCCGACCGCTACCCGGAGGGCTCTCGTGTGCTGCTCGTGGGCGATCGCGACGCCGGCACGCTGATGCGGACTATGCTCGCCGTCCTGCACGCCCAGGGATCGCTGGTGCTCGTGCGCTCGACCGCGCCGCAGGGCGACGCCGAGCGGATCGCGAGCATCGCCGAGACCGAGCGCGTCACCGTTCGCTGAGGGTCAGCAGGTCGCGGAGGGTCAGCAGGCCGAGGACAGGTCCTCGGACTCGTTGACCCGGGCCGCGCGCTCCTTGTCCGGGTCACCGCCGCCCGTCGAGCCCTCGGCAGAGCCACCGGACTTCGCCGTCGCTGCGGACGTCGCACCCCCGGACGGCTTGGCGCCCGCGGACTTCTCGTCGCCCTTCTCGGACCGCTCGACCGCCTTCGCGACCATCTTCCGGATCTTGTCGAAGTCGGGGTCGCCGGTGTCGATCTTCGGCGGAACGAGCGAGACCGTCGAGACCTTGGCCTCGCGCGCCTTCAGCGCGAGGTCCACGAAGGTGTCGAGCTCGCCGGCAGGGATGTCGGTGCTGAGCATCTTCTTGCTCGACTCGGCGATGCCGGTCGCCTTCAGCAGCACCGTGTTGGGGTCGAGCTGCTGGAGCATCGCGTTCATCACGCACTTCTGCCGGGCCATCCGCGAGTAGTCGGAGTTCTGCACCCGGCTGCGCGCGTACCAGAGCGCCTCGCGGCCGTCGAGGACCTGGCGGCCCTTCGGGATCCAGCCGGTGATGGGCGAGCCGATGCCGCCGATCGCCGTACGCTGGCGCACCCGGACCTTGACGCCGCCGACCGCGTCGACGAGCGAGGCGAAGCCCTTCATGTTGATCAGGACGTGGTAGCTGATCTGGAGGCCGGTGACCTCCTCGACGGCGGCCTGCGTCGCGGCGATGCCCTCGTGGCCCTTGCCGCCGAACAGCTCCGGGTGGTCGTCGGCCCAGGTGTTGACGCTGTTGAGGTAGCACCCCTCGCAGTCGAACCCGTCCGGGAACTCCTCGTGCATCGGGAAGTCCTCGGGGAACGGGACGTCCGCGAGGTTGCGCGGGAGGCCGACGAGGACGGTGTCACCGGTCTCGGCATCGATGCTCGCGACCGTGAGCGAGTCCGGGCGCAGGCCCTCGCGGCCCTTGCCGGAGTCGCCGCCGAGCAGCAGCACGTTGTAGCGCCCCTGCTCGGCCTCGTGGACCACCGACGACCCGAAGACCGTGGTGATGAAGTCCTGCTGAACAGCCATCAGGTTGGACGCGACGAACAGCAGCCCGGCGGTCACGAAGCAGAGGACGCCGCTGACGCCGCTCAGCGCCAGGCGGTGCCCACGCTCGAGACGCAGCGGCGACCCGAGGCGCCAGGCGTCGGCGAAGAGCGCGACCCAACCGAGCGCGAGGGCGATCAGCCCGAACCGGAGGACCCAGAGGATCCCCGGCGACGTCAGCAGGGTGATCACGATGCCCCGGTCGAGCAGGCCCAGGAGAACGAGCAGCAGCGCCAGACCCCACAGGGTCGCCCAGATCCGCAGCGCGAGACGCCCGACGCGCTTGTTGCCGGCGACGAGCTGCGCCGAGCCCGGCGCGACGAGCGTCATCACCATCAGCGAGAGTGCGCGCCGGAACCGCACGCGGGCCGACTCGATCTCGGCCTGCGTCCGTCCGTAGCCGTCTGCGTGGTCGGACATGTACCCCCATGACGTCGCTGTCGTGCTGCCCCCAACCCGGTGGACGCCTCGTCAGTATCACCACCGGAGGGGCGGCTCCCCGGGACGACGCGCCGACGGGTCCGCGGGTCGCCCGGACGCGTCCGGTACCTTCGAACGCATGCCTGATCGCGATCCGCGCCGTGGCGACGGCGACGACTACGACTGGCTCTACGGCCCCGGCGACGACGCCACCCAGGTCGTCGGAGCCCCGTCGTCGCAGCCCTACGGGGGCGCCGCACCGTACGGTTCGCCCTACCAGCAGCAGCCTCCGGGTCCGCCGCCGCAGCGCCCGTCGGACCTGCCTCCCATGCAGTTCCCCGAGCAGGGTCGGCCCGCTCGCGCCACCCGCTCCTCCGGGGGCGGCGGATGGCGACGCCGGTGGCTGCGGCCGCGCCGGATCATCCCCCTCCTGCTGGTCGCGTGGCTGGTCTTCCTCATCGCGGTCCCGTTCTGGGCCTGGGGCAAGATCGACAAGGTCGACGCGACGCCGGAGGGCGAGCGCCCGGCCGACCAGCCGGGCACGACGTACCTGCTGGTCGGCTCGGACAGCCGTGAGGGCCTGACCGCCGCGCAGCGCAAGGAGCTCGCGACCGGTGACGCCGAGGGGCGTCGTACGGACACGATCATGCTGATGCACACCGGCAGCGGCCCCACCACGCTCGTGTCGATCCCGCGCGACTCGATCGTGCCGATCCCCGGCCACGGGCGCACCAAGATCAACGCGGCGTACGCGTACGGCGGTCCGAAGCTGCTCGTCGAGACCCTCGAGAACACCACCGGCCTGCGGATCGACGACTACGTCGAGATCGGCTTCGGCGGGTTCGTCAACATGGTCGACGCGGTCGGCGGTGTCGAGATCTGCCCGAAGACGAAGATCAAGGACAAGGACGCCGGCATCAACCTCAAGAAGGGGTGCCAGGAGGTCGACGGGGCGACGGCGCTCGGCTACGCCCGGTCGCGGCACACGTACGCCACGCAGGACCTGCAGCGCGTCCAGTCCCAGCGTGAGGTTCTCGGCGCGATCGCCGGCGAGGTGAAGTCGCCGTCGACGTTCCTCAACCCGTTCCGCTACGCCGGCGTGGTCAGCTCTGCGACCGACTCGCTGCGGATCGGCGACAACGTCGGGCCGCTCTCCCTCGGCCGCTTCGCGTGGAACCTCTCGGCCGCGATGGGCGGCTCGGGCCACAACTGCACCGTCCCGATCGCCGACGCCTCCGTCCGGTGGGACAAGGAGCGGGCGCTCGAGCTGTTCGGCTACCTCAAGGCCGACCAGGCCGACAAGATCACCAAGGCCGTGTGCACCAAGGACGGGCTGCCCGCGAGCTGACCGGGCCGCCCCGCAAGGGGTCTTGTCCGGTCCTCCGGGCAGGACGAGACTGAGGAGTTGCGACCACCCGTCTCCTGCTGTCCAGCAGCCGGGCGCGCCGCGCAGAACGATCCATCGATTGGGGAACGTCATGCGCAGAATCAAGGTCGCCGCGACGGTCGCCGCGGCATTCTCACTCCTCGTCCTCCCGGCGCTCGCCCAGGCGGCGCCCATCACCCCAGGCGGCTCGACGGAGGTCACCGTCGGCAGCAACGACCTGCTCTTCTCGCAGAACAAGCAGAACGAGCCGGGCCTGGCCGTGAACCCCGTGAACACCGCGATCCTCGCGGCCGGGGCGAACGACAACATCGACCTCGAGGCCTGCAACGCCGGCGACGACCGGACCTGTCCCTTCACGCCCGGTGTCGGGGTCTCGGGCATCCAGTTCTCCACCGACTCCGGCCGGACCTGGACCCAACCGACGTACACGGGCTTCTCGGCGCGCGTGACGCCCTCCTGCCTGGGGCAACCGGACCTCGCTCCCGGTCAGCCACCGGCAGGCGACACCGGCTGCGTCCCCGACCCTGACGGCCCGATCGGGACGCTGCCGAACTACGACGAGAACGGCATGGTCTCCAACGGCGACCCCGAGCTCGTCTTCGGTCCCGTCCCCGATGCGTCGGGCGACTTCTCCTGGGCCAACGGGCAGCGGCTGTACTACGCGAACATCGCCACACCCTTCCCGGGCAGCCCGGGGTTCCGCGGCCCGGCCGCGATCGCGGTCTCGCGGACCGACGACCTGGCCGGTGCCATCGCCGGCGACAACGACGCCTGGATGGACCCGGTCGTCGTGACCCGGCAGAACACGGCCCTCTTCAGCGACAAGGAGCAGATCTGGGCCGACAACGCCGAGAGCAGCCCGTACTTCGGCAACGCCTACGTCTGCAACGTCGGCTTCCGCGGGAACGCCGGGGCCGAGCCGGTCCTCTTCGCCCGCTCCAGCGACGGCGGCGACTCGTGGACCACGCGGCAGCTGTCCGCGGCCACCAACAACAACCAGACGGGCGGTCGGCAGGGCTGCGCGATCCGCACGGACAGCGACGGCGTCGTGTACGTGGTGTGGGTCGGCACCGACATCCGCACGCGGCAGGGAGTCTTCTTCCAGGCCCGGTCCTTCAACGGTGGCCGGACCTTCGAGCGGCCCCGGGCCGTGGTGACGGGGCTCGGCGGGATCGGGCAGTTCGATCCCGCGCAGGGACGGTTCACCATCGATGGCATCGCCGGCGCGCGGACCGACACCTTCCCGTCGTTCGACATCGCCAACGGTGCGCCGAGCGGCGCGGACGCGACCGACGAGATCCTGCTGACCTGGTCCGACGCGAGCCTGGGGACCAACCAGGAGCGCGCCTTCCTCGTGCGCTCGACGAACGGCGGCGCAAGCTACTCGGCCAAGGTCGTGGTCAGCGAGGGCACCGACCGGGCGAACTTCCCGGCGGTGGCGATCTCACCCGACGGCACCGACGCGTGGCTCGTCTACAACGCGTGGCTCGACCCTTGGCGCAACGACACCACGTCACCGCGACGGATGCTGGGGGTGGTCCGGCACGCCGACATCGGCGGCACGGGCACCGTCGGCGCGTTCACCACGGTGCTGCGCGGCGCGGTGGGTGACGGACGTGCCTCCAGCGCCAACGGCCTGACCTCGGAGTTCCTCGGCGACTACAACTACGCCGTCGCCACGCGGGACTACGGCTCCGCGGTCTGGAACGACATGCGCAACGGCGCGGTCTGCCCCGCCATCAACACCTACCGGCAGGCGTTCGTGGAGGACGTCCTGGCGGGTACGACGGAGCCGCTCGTCGGCGACGAGAAGGAGGACCAGGAGGCGGCAGCCGAGCTGCCGGCCACGCACTCCACGGCGCTGCGCCCCGGGCCGAACAACGACTGCCCGGCGACCTTCGGCAACTCCGACATCTTCGGAGGAACCTTCAGCGACGACTCCTGACGATCGGAGGAGGCTCGCGGACCTCGCGACGGCCGGGCATACGCTGACCGGCCGTCGCGACTCGCCGCGCTCAGAGCTCGGACTGGATGCCGGCCAGGAGCTGGCGGGCCATCACGATCCGCTGCACCTGGTTGGTGCCCTCGTAGATCTGGGTGATCTTCGCGTCGCGCATCATCCGCTCGACCGGGTAGTCACGGGTGAAGCCGTAGCCGCCGAGCAGCTGCACCGCGTCGGTCGTGACCTGCATCGCGGTGTCGGACGCGAACGCCTTCGCTGCGGCGCCGAAGAACGTCAGGTCCTTGTCCCCGCGCTCGCTGCGGCCCGCGGCGGCGTACGTGATCTGGCGCGCGGCCTCCACCTTCATGCCCATGTCGGCGAGCATGAACTGCAGGCCCTGGAACTCGGCGATGGCCTTGCCGAACTGCTGGCGCTCCTTGACGTAGCCGAGGGCGTAGTCGAGCGCGCCCTGCGCGACGCCGACCGCCTGCGCGGCGATGGTGACGCGGGTGTGGTCGAGCGTGCGCATCGCGGTCGCGAAGCCGGTGCCCTCGTCGCCGATCATGCGGTCGGCGGGGATGCGTACGTTGTCGAGGTAGACCTCGCGCGTCGGCGAGCCCTTGATGCCGAGCTTCTTCTCCGGCGCCCCGAACGACACGCCCTCGTCAGCCTTCTCGACGACGAACGCGCTGATGCCCTTCGACCGCTTCTCGGGGTCGGTGACCGCCATGACGGTGTAGAAGTCGGACTCGCCGGCGTTGGTGATCCAGCGCTTCACGCCGTTGAGGACCCAGTGGTCGCCGTCGCGGACCGCGCGGGTCTTCATCCCTGCGGCGTCGCTGCCCGCGTCGGGCTCGGACAGCGCGTACGAGAACATCGACGTGCCCGCGGCGAGCGGCGTGAGGTACTTCTTCTTGAGCTCCTCGCCCCCCGACAGGATCACCGGGAGGCTGCCGAGCTTGTTGACGGCGGGGATCAGGGAGGACGACACGCAGGCGCGTGCCACCTCCTCGATCACGAGCACGGTCGCGAGTGCGTCCGCGCCCGCGCCGCCGTACTCCTCACCGACGTGGGGTGCGTGGAAGTCCGACGCGACCAACGCGTCGTAGGCCTCCTGCGGGAAGCGAGCCTCCTCGTCGACCGCGGCGGCGTACGGGGCAACCTTGGCGTCGCAGACGGCGCGCACGGCCTCGCGGATGGCCTGGTGCTCCTCGGACAGAGCGAACATGGGCTGGTCAGTGGTCACGCCCCCATGCTAATAAGTGTTAACCCGCCATCGGCAGGCCCCTACGCTTGGGGCATGACCGCGACCGCAGAGCCCTCCGCGCCCGTCACCGAGATCACCACCGTCGAGGAGCTCCGTGCCCTCGTCGGCGAGCCGCTCCCCCGCGTCCGTGACAAGGTCCTCACCGAGCTCGTCGAGGACCACGTCGCCTGGCTCGGCGCCTCGCCGTTCTGCCTCGTGTCGACGTCGGACGCCTCAGGCCGCTGCGACGTCTCCCCGAAGGGCGACCCCGCCGGGATCGGCTTCGTCGTGGACTCCACCACCGTCGCGATCCCCGAACGCCCTGGCAACCGCCGCGTCGACGGCTTCCTCAACGTCCTCGAGAACCCGCACGTCGGCCTGCTGTTCATCGTTCCCGGACGCGGTGACACGCTGCGCATCAACGGCCGCGCGCGGATCGTGGCGGACGCCCCGTACTTCGACGACCTGACGGTCAAGGGACACCGCCCGATCCTCGCGCTCGAGGTCGCGATCGAGGAGGTCTTCTTCCACTGCGCGAAGGCGTTCCTGCGCTCGCGCCTGTGGAACCAGGACTCCTGGCACCCCGAGGTCCTCGCGACCCGCGCCGAGATCGCCCAGCGCCTCGAGCGCCCCGAGGAGTCGCTCGGGGCGCTGGAGGCGTACTACGGAGACGCGTACTCGAAGAACCTCTACTGAGCGAGCGCCTGCGGGGCGTGCCCAGGGACCGCCCCCGCCGCGCGTCAGCCGATCAGCTGCATGTTGCCGGTGATCGGTGCCTGCGCGTAGCACCAGACCCGGTGCTGCTTGGCGGGCTCGAGCTTGTTCATGACGATCTGCGCGACGTTCTTCGAGTACGTGATCGACAGGTGCTCCGAGAGGTCGATCGGGCAGACCTTCTGGAGCTCGATGTTGTCGACCTCGGCCCCTCCGACCAGGAACGCCTGCCGCCAGGGCGTCACGACCTCGTCGTAGCGGGTCGCGATCACCGTGTAGTCGATCCCCGGCACGGTCTCCCCTGCGCCGTTGACCTCCTGGTAGAACGGCGACTGCGGTGCCGGGCTCTTGTCCGCCTGCTGCTGCGCGGCCGGCATGTTCACCAGCTCGAGCAAGTCCATCGCGAGGCCGAACAGCCGGAGGGTCTTGCCCAGCTCGGTGATGCCCGACAGCGTCGTCGGGTGGTTGGACGGCGCGATGCCGATGACCTGGTTCACCTTCGCGGCGCCGCCGATCTTGTTGGCGTAGTAGCGGGCGGTCGCGCCGCCCTGCGAGTGTCCGATCAGGTCGACCTTCGCAGCGCCGGTCGACGCGAGGACCCGGTCGACGAACGGACCGATCTCGCGGGCGCTCTCGATCATGTCGCCCGTGCCGTTGAGGAAGGCGATGCCCGTCGTGTTGCCGTAGTTCAGCGCGTACACGCAGTAGCCCTGGTCCTTCAGGACCGGTGAGAGCCCGTTCCAGTTGTTGTACGCGTTCTCCCACGTGCCGTGGACGAGCACGACGGGGTACGGGTGCTTCGCGCTCGGCCTGCAGGTCCAGTCGTTCGCGCCGAGCGGGTTGAGGTTCGGGGCGATCAGCGTCTTGCCGAAGGCCGCCGGGAAGGACGAGTCCTCTCCGAGCGGCGCGAAGCGCATCGGACGCGGCAGCGGGTTGACCCAGGCGGCGTCGGCAGGCGCCGGGATCGCGGTCAGACCGAGCAGCGCCGCGGCGAAGGCCGCGAGCAGACGGAGGAGCCGGGACTTGACGAGAGCAGGAGTCTTCACGGTGCGTCACCTCGGGTCGGCGGGTGACGCCGGGCGCGCGGCCGGGTGGCCGGACACCGAGGGAAGGGCGTCGTCAGGACTGTACTGTGACGCCGATCACCCTGTAAAGCCCGATGTAACCATCAGTTACAGCGTCAGCCGCCGGTCTCGCCCCGTACGACGGCGCCCTTGGCCCGAGCCGCGTCGGCGAGACGGCCCTGGAACGCGACCATCGCCTCCGCGAGGGCCGGGTCCGAGGCTGCGAGGATGCGTACGGCGAGGAGGCCCGCGTTGCGCGCGTTGCCGACCGCCACCGTCGCGACCGGCACCCCGGCCGGCATCTGGACGATCGACAGCAACGAGTCCATCCCGTCGAGGTACTTGAGCGCGACGGGAACACCGATCACCGGCAGCGGGGTCACCGACGCGAGCATGCCCGGCAGGTGCGCCGCTCCCCCGGCGCCGGCGACGATCACGCGCAGCCCGCGGCCGTGCGCGTCGCGGCCGTACGCGATCATCTCGTCCGGCATCCGGTGCGCGGAGACCACGTCGGCCTCGTACGGGACGCCGAACTCCTCCAGCGCCTCGGCGGCGGCCTTCATCGTCGGCCAGTCCGAGTCCGACCCCATCACGATGCCGACCTGCGGTGCGTCACTCATCCGTGCTCTCCTCGTCGTCCAACCGACCCTCGAACCACGCTGCCGCGTGTCGCGCCCGCTCGAGCAGGTCGTCGAGATCGTCGCCGTAGGCGTTCACGTGCCCGACCTTGCGCCCCGGTTTCACGGCCTTGCCGTAGAGGTGGACCTTCAGCCCCGGGTCGCGGGCCATCACGTGCGGGTACGCGTCGTACAGGCGTCCGACCTCGCCCCCGAGGATGTTGACCATCACCGTGTATGTCGCGCGTGCTCGCGGCGAGCCGAGCGGGAGGTCGAGCACGGCCCGGAGGTGGTTCTCGAACTGGCTCGTCTCGGCGCCGTCCATCGTCCAGTGACCCGTGTTGTGCGGGCGCATCGCGAGCTCGTTGACGAGGATCCGTCCGTCGACGGTCTCGAACAGCTCGACGGCGAGGATGCCCACGACGTCGAGCTCGCCGGCCACCTTCATCGCGAGCATCTCGGCCTCGGCGGCGAGCTCGGCCGCCAGGCCCGGCGCCGGCGCGATCACCTCGCGGCAGATGCCGTTCTCCTGGCGGGACTCGACGACGGGGTACGCCGCGACCTGGCCCGACGCGGATCGCGCGACCAGCGCCGACAGCTCACGCCGGAACTCGACCTTCTCCTCGGCGATGAGCGGCACGCCGGCGGCGAAGGCGTCCGCTGCCTCGGCGGCGTCGTCGACCACCCACACGCCCTTGCCGTCGTAGCCGCCGCGGGTCGTCTTCACGACCACGGGATAGCCCGACCCCTCCGCGGCGAACCGGTCGAGATCCGCGGCCTCGGCGACCGGGGCCCAGCGCGGGCACGGCACGCCCAGAGCGGTGAGACGTTCGCGCATCTCCCTCTTGTCCTGCGCGTAGAGCAGCGCGTGCGGGCCCGGACGGCACGCGTGACCCTCGGCGTCGAGCGTGCACAGGTGCTCCGGCGGCACGTGCTCGTGGTCGAAGGTGACGACCGCGCAGTCGGCCGCGACCGCCTGCAGCGTGGCGAGGTCGCGGTAGTCCCCGACCGTGGTCGCGGGGTTGACCTGGGCGGCGCTCACGTCGGGCCCCTCCGCGAGGAGCCGGACCGGGACCGCGAGGGAGACGGCGGCCTGCTCCATCATGCGGGCGAGCTGTCCGCCGCCGATGATCGCGAGGACCGGGCTGTCGATGGGGCTCTGCACGCAGACATCGTACGGGGCGGCGCCGGCGGCCTCGGCGGTCGCGGCCGAGCGCCACCACGCCCCGCGTAGGCTCGGGGCATGACGACCACCGTGGTGCGGGCGCGCAACCGCGTCCGTGAGGTCGGGGCGTTCGGGGTGGTCGGCCTCGCGGGCTATCTCACCGACGTGGCGGTCTTCAACCTCCTCCGCTACGCCGGGGACCCGGGGCTGCTCGAGGACAGGCCGCTGACCGCGAAGGTGATCTCGGTGGCCGTCGCCATGGTCGTGACCTACCTCGGCAACCGCCAGTGGACGTGGCGCGGTCGCAGCACGCACACGGTGCGCCGCGAGGTGGCGCTGTTCGTGCTGATGAACGGCATCGGCATGCTGATCGCGGTCGGGTGCCTGGCGTTCTCGCACTACGTCCTCGGGCTGGACAGCGCGCTCGCCGACAACATCTCCGCGAACGTGGTCGGGCTGTCGCTCGGCACCCTGTTCCGGTTCTGGGCGTACCGCCGCTTCGTGTTCCCCGAGGTCGACGGCCTCCGCGAGTGACGCCCGCGCGCCTGCGGTGAGGCGTCAGCCGTTGTACGACCAGCGGTGGCGCACCGTGAGCGGCTCGACGTTGCCGAAGCCGCGCAGGTTGCGCTGAGCCATTGCCCGCGTCTCGAAACGGTCGCTCAACCCCTGGGCGGTGGCGCCGTCGATGATCACACGGTTGCGGCGGGCGACGCCGGTGAGCCGGGCCGCCAGGTTGACGGGCGGGCCGTACACGTCGCCGAGCCGCGAGATCACCGGACCGGTGCCGAGCCCCACACGGACGTCGGGCAGGTCCTTGTCGCCGCCGATCTCGGCGACGATCGCGAACGCGATGTCCGCCGCCACCTCCGGGGTCTCCGCGACGTAGAGGACCGAGTCGCCCAAGGTCTTGATCGGGCGCCCGCCCCCCTCGGTGACGACGTCGATGCAGCGCGTCTCGAACTCCTCGACGAGGTCGGCCAGGCCGTCGTCGTCGAGACCGTTGGACAGCTTGGTGAACGCCACGAGGTCGGCGAACCCGACGGTGACGACCATCCGCAGCACGTCCTCCTCGTCGGCGGCCAGCGCCTCCGCCCGCGTCGCCGACGCGGCGAGGTGCCGCCGCCAGGCGTACACGAGGAGACGCTCGAACACCGGCCCCATCGCCTCCGCGACGGCGCGGCCCGACCTCGGCCAGGGCAGCCGGTCGTCGCCGTTCTCCCCGCGCCGCTCGAGGACCTCGGCGAGGGTCGAGACCTGCCAGTCCGCCAGCCGCGACATCGTGGTGCCGAGCGCACGGGTCAGCCGCACGACGGTGTCGTCGTCGATCACACCGGAGCCGACGACCGCGCGCACCGTCTTCAGAGCGTCGAGGTCGGCCGGCACGAACGCCTTGGAGTCGGCGGAGTCCGGGAAGCCGAGCGCCCGCCAGAGGCGACGCGCCTCCTCGTACGGGACTCCGGCCGCGGCCGCGATCTCGTCGCTGGTGAACGTGGGATCCGCGCCGAGGATGGCGCGGGCAAGGTCGTCGGGCACGTCAGATCTGCTCGTCGCTCGTCGTCGGGTGGTGTGCCTCGAACACGAGGGTGGTCAGCTGGCGGTGCACGTCCTCGACGTGCGGGACGTCGCGGATCCGCAGTCCCTCCTGCTCGCTGGCGTCGTGCACGATGAGCGTGCCGCAGCCCAGGATGCGGTCGGTGAGGTGCTTCTCGTACGAGACGTCGTTGATGCGCGTGAGCGGGATGATCCGACCCGTGCGGGTCAGGAGACCCTTCTGCTCGATGAGGCGTCGGTTGGTGATCGTGTAGGTCCACGTGAACCAGCGGAGGAACGGCAGCACCGCCCACAGCAGGATCACGAGCAGCGCGACGACGAGGACGATCCCGCGCACCGGACCGTCGGTCACCGCCCCGCCGAAACCTCCGGCACCGGCCACGACCACGAGGACGAGAACAGCGCCGAACAGAGCCTTCACGTGCGTCCTGACGGTCAGGATCTCGTGCTCGCCCTCGATCAACAGCTTCCTGGAGACACCCACGGGGTCATCGTGTCATGCCCGTGGTCGCAGGTGGGTGATGTCGCCCGCACTCACCGTGGTGACGTCCCCGTCGGCCGAGATCTGGAGCCGTCCGCTCTCGTCCAGGCCCACCGCGGTGCCCTCCAGGCGCTTGCCGTCGGGGAAGTCGACCGACACCTCACGACCCAGCGTGGCGCTGCTACGCTCGTACGCCTGCCGGATGCCGGCGTCCGGGTCGCCGTCGGCGCGCACCCACGCCGCGTACAGGGCCTCGAAGGCTCGCGCGTACTCGCTCAGCAGCCCGGTCCGCTCCGCGGTCGGAGACCCCTCCTCGGTCAGCGAGGTCGCGTTCGGGACGCCGATCTCCTCCGCCGTGACCGACACGTTGATCCCGCAGCCGACCACGGCGGCCGGGCCGGTCGGCGTGTCGACCCGCTCGACGAGGATGCCACCGAGCTTGCGGTCCTCGACGACGACGTCGTTCGGCCACTTGAGGTGCGCGCTCACGCCCGCCTGGCGGACCGCCGCGACGGCGGCCGCGCCGGTCAGCAGCGGGAGCCAGGTCCAGCGGTAGCCCTCGACCCGCGGGCGGACCAGGATCGACACCGCGAGGGCGGAGTAGCGCGGCATCTCCCACGTCCGGTCGAGCCTGCCGCGACCCGCCGTCTGGTGGTCGGTGGTCAGCAGGGTGCCCTCGGGCGCACCCTCGCGGGCGAGGGCGGCCAGGTCGGCGTTGGTGCTGGGGGTCTCGGGGACCACCCGGACGTCCTGCCACCAGGACGTCGCACGGATCAGGGCCTGCTCGAGCCCGGCCGCGTCGAGCGGACGTCGGGCGAGCGGTGAGTCATCGACGGTCCAGTCGCTCATGGGCCTACTGTCCCACGATCTGCGCCCCTCGTCGGGGCGCGTGACCCGACGGCTACCCTGACCCCGTGAGCGAAGCAGTGGCACCCGAGACGGGGCAGATCGACACGCACACGACGGCCGGCAAGCTGGCCGATCTCGACCGGCGCCTCGACGAGGCCGTCCACGCGGGGTCGGCGAAGGCCGTCGAGAAGCAGCACGCCAAGGGTCGGCAGACCGCGCGCGAGCGGATCGAGATGCTGTTCGACGAGGGCTCGTTCGTGGAGATCGACGAGCTCGCCCGGCACCGGTCGACGGCCTTCGGGCTGGAGAAGAACCGGCCGTACGGCGACGGCGTCGTCACCGGCTACGGCACGGTCGACGGGCGTCAGGTCTGCGTGTTCTCCCAGGACTTCACCGTCTTCGGCGGCTCGCTCGGCGAGGTCTACGGCGAGAAGATCACCAAGATCATGGACCTGGCGATCAAGACCGGCTCCCCGATCGTCGGGATCAACGAGGGCGCCGGGGCCCGCATCCAGGAGGGTGTGGTCTCGCTCGGCCTGTACGGCGAGATCTTCCGCCGCAACGTCCACGCCTCGGGCGTGATCCCGCAGATCAGCCTGATCATGGGCTCCTGCGCCGGCGGTCACGTCTACTCCCCCGCGGTCACCGACTTCACCGTGATGGTCGACGGGACCTCCAACATGTTCATCACCGGCCCCGACGTCATCAAGACCGTCACCGGCGAGGACGTGTCGATGGAAGAGCTGGGTGGCGCGCGCACCCACAACACCAAGTCGGGCAACGCCCACTACATGGGCGCCGACGAGGAGGACGCCATCGAGTACGTCAAGGCGCTGCTCTCCTACCTCCCCCAGAACAACATGGAGGACGCGCCGGCGTACGCCGAGGATGCCGACCTCGAGATCTCCGACGAGGACCGTGCGCTCGACACGCTGATCCCGGACTCGCCGAACCAGCCGTACGACATGCACACGGTGATCGAGTCCGTCCTCGACGACGGTGAGTTCCTCGAGGTGCAGCCGCTGTTCGCGCCCAACATCCTGATCGGCTTCGGCCGGGTCGAGGGCCGCTCGGTCGGCGTCGTCGCGAACCAGCCGATGCAGTTCGCCGGCACCCTCGACATCGACGCCTCCGAGAAGGCCGCCCGGTTCGTCCGCACCTGCGACGCGTTCAACGTGCCGGTCCTGACGTTCGTCGACGTCCCCGGCTTCCTTCCGGGCACCGACCAGGAGTGGAACGGCATCATCCGCCGCGGCGCCAAGCTGATCTACGCCTACGCCGAGGCCACCGTCCCGCTGGTCACCGTCATCACCCGCAAGGCGTACGGCGGCGCGTACGACGTCATGGGGTCCAAGCACCTCGGCGCTGACCTCAACATCGCCTGGCCCACCGCCCAGATCGCGGTCATGGGCGCCCAGGGCGCGGTCAACATCCTGCACCGCAAGACCCTGGCCGCCGCCGACGATCCCGAGGCCACCCGCGTCGAGCTGATCGACGAGTACGAGCAGACCCTCGCGAACCCCTACATCGCGGCCGAGCGCGGATACGTCGACCAGGTCGTCCAGCCCCACGAGACCCGCGTCGAGATCATCCGGGCCCTGCGCCTGCTCCGCAGCAAGCGCGAGACGCTGCCGCCCAAGAAGCACGGGAACATCCCGCTGTGACCGCCGACGGCACCGCCCCGGAGTCCGACAGCCCGGCGAACGACACGGGTCGGGACAGCACTCCCCTCCTGCGCGTCGTCAAGGGCGACCCGACGCCCGAGGAGCTCGCAGCGCTCGTCGCCGTCGTCGCAGCCCGCGGCGCGGCCGCCGCTGCCGCCGCGGCGTCGTCGGCCCAGCCCCGGCGTCGTTCCGCCTGGGGCGACCCGGCGCTGGCGACCCGTCCCCCGCACCACCACGGTCCCGACGGCTGGCGCCGGTCGGCCTTCCCGCGCTAAGGACGGCCGCAGCGAGTCACGGGTGGCGCGGCACGGACGGATCGCGCTAGACCTGAGGCATGCCGCTTCGTCCGCTCACCGATCTCGGACCCGCTGACTGGTTGTCGGCCGCCGACGCGGGCGGGTTCGACGTCATCAGTCTCGGCGCACCGGGGTTCGAGGCGTACGTGCGCCTGCTCCACGCGCTCGATCCGGACCTGTCCGGCGACCAGGCGACGCTCAACGTCGAGGGCGAGCTCGGTGAGGCGCAGCTGATCGCGCTGTGCGAGGTGCTCGCGCGGCACACGACCACGCCCGACGACGCCTACTTCGCTCTGTGGGACGGGTACGGGAGTCTCCACGGCGGCACCTGGGTGCTGATCGCTGGCGCCGAGGACGATGGCCCGACAGCTCCGGCGAGCGAATCCGAGCTTCGCGCGGCAGCCGAGGCGGCTCTGCGCTCGGAGGGCAAGGCGGGGAGTGGCCAGCTGCCTCCCGCGTTCCCGCCCGAGGTCATGAAGGGACCGCGTCTCGGGCTCAGCCACGGCCGCTCGTACCTGCTCTTCGAGGGGCCGCTCGCCGAGGCCGGCCACTGGGGAGGACATCCGGCCCACGGCTGGATCAACAGTCCGAACCTCTTCTGGCCCGCCGACCGCGCCTGGTGCGCCGCAACCGAGATCGATCTCCCGTGGACAGGCATCGGTGGATCGCAGGCGCTCATCGACGAGCTGCACGCGGACGACCGCTTCGACGTCGTGCACGCCGACCCGCACCGGGACCAGCCGTACCGGTGACACCTCGCCTACGCTGACCGGGTGCCTCCGCGTCTCGTCCTCGCCTCGCAGTCCCCTGCCCGTCTCGCGACCCTGCGCAGCGCCGGCATCGACCCTGAGGTCGTCGTCTCCGGCGTCGACGAGTCGGTGATCGTGTCCGACGACCCTGTGGTCGTCGCGACGGAGCTGGCGCGGATGAAGGCACGCGCCGTCACCCACCGCCTCAAGGACGACGACGCGATCGTCATCGGGTGTGACTCGGTGCTCGCCTTCGACGGCGAGGTGCTCGGCAAGCCCGAAGACGCCGCGACGGCCACGGCTCGATGGCGGGCGATGCGTGGGCAGGCCGGAGTGCTCCACACCGGGCACTGTGTCCGGATCGGTGAGCGCGAGGTCTCCGACGACGCGGCCACGACGGTGCACTTCGCCGACATCGACGACGCGGAGATCGAGGCCTACGTCGCCACGGGCGAGCCGCTCCAGGTGGCCGGAGCCTTCACGATCGACGGGCTCGGCGGCGCGTTCGTGGAGCGGATCGAGGGCGACCACCACAACGTCGTCGGGCTCTCCTTGCCGCTGGTGCGCAGCATGCTCGCCGGACTCGGCGTCCGGTGGACCGACTTCTGGGCGACGCGGAGCGCCTGAGCCCTCACGTCCGCAGACGCAGGAGCCGGTGCAGGTGCCCCTCGAGTGGTGAGTGCGGATCGGGCCGGAGCGCGCGCCGCGTAGTCGTCGGTCCGCGCCGACCGCGGCGGGCGTGCGCGCCGCCGCGAGCACGCTCGCCACCGCGAGCACGCTCGCCACCGCGAGCGCCTTCGGGAACGCGGGCACGCACGACGACGCGCGCGTGGTCCGTCTCGTGGGAGCGGAGCGCGACGGTGGCGCGGCCCAGCACCGGGAGCACCGCGTCAACCAGCACCGGCTTGCCGGGCATCGGGCTGGCTGGCACCGGCGTCGCTGGCATAGGGCTGGCTGGCACCGGGTCAGCCGGCACGGGAGAAGGATCGCGCAGGAGACGACGCAGCCCGCGCAACCGATCGCTGAGCCGTTGCCGCTGGATGCGATGGCGGTCCTCGATCTCGAGGATCCTCGCACCCTTGCGCCGACTGAACACGAATCCTCGTGCACCGTCGGACTCCACCCACAGCCTGCCGGCGTGGATCAGCTGATGGCACCGCGGACACAGGCCCACGAGGTTGTCGAGGTCGGTCCGGCCGCCGTCGCGATCCCACCATGCCGCGTGGTGTAGCTCCAGGTGCGTGCCTCGGCACGACGGGTTGGCGCAGATCCCGCCCTGGCGGGCGAGGACGACCTGACGCTGTTTGTACGTCGCCAGCCGGTGGGTGCGCCCGACATTGAGGATGTCGGCCTGCGGCGTCGGCCCGGCCGTGACGCCGTCGACCAGAAAGTCGGTCCGATCGGCGCCGCAGCTCAGGTAGTCGAAGAGCTTCGGGCCGACAGGTCCCCATCCCGCCAGGACCGGCGGCTCTGCTCCAGGCTGTCCGGCGAGCCACTCCGCACTGACCAGCACCCCCACCTGCGGACGCACACCACGGTCGGACGGCAGCCCGTGGTCGAGCACCGAGGCGGCCAGATCACCGATGGCGTCGACGCGGCGCTGCGCGGGCGTGCGCTCGTCGTCGGCCCCACGCGGCGCCGACGCAGCGGTCAGCCACGTCTTGAACCGGGAGCCGTTGACCGCGTCGAGGAAGCCGTTGACGTGGTAGCCCTCGCCGCACCGCGCGATCGTCAGGTCGTGCTTGTCCATGCCTGCGACGTAGGCACGGTCCAGCTCCTCCGGGTGAGCGACCTCGACGAGCATCGTCAGCTGCTCGGTCAGCTCACCGGGCTCGCACACCCGGGCGACGTCGAGCATGACGTCCTCGGCAGCCTCGACGATCGCGCGATCCGCCTTCTTCAGAGCGACCGTGAACGCGTCGACGTGCCCCCGGCGGATCTCGCCGGCCCGGTGCGCCGCGCCGACTGCGGGCAGGACGCGCATGGTCCGCCCCGCAGCCACCGCCTTGCGTGTCTGCCCGGCGTCCCAGCACATCTCGCGCCGAGCCCAGGCCGCCGCGGTGGACGCACCCTCGGCCTCGTGGGCCGCCTGCTCCTGCATGTGGTCGAACCACGTCGCCTGCAGACCGGCCAGGCGGTCCTCGACGCGACCCAGGCGCCGCATCGTCTCGCACGTCTGCTCGTCCGTCGCCAAGGCGACCGGCTGGGCGGCGAGCGCATCCAGCGCCGCCTCCAGCTGATCAAGCATCTCGACTGTGTCGAACATGTGTTCGATACTACCCGCGTGTGAGGTCAGAGCGCTACCCCTCGTACGGAGCTGTGCGTACCCACCTCCGCCACTCGTCCTGGGGACGGAAGCCCGCCGCCGCCCAGAACGCCGCGCCGTGCCGGTTGCCCTCGAGCACCATCGCGTCGATCCGTCCGGCACCCACCTCCCGGGCGCGCTGCTCCGCGCTCGCGATCAGCGCCCGAGCCACCCCGCTCCGCCGTTCCGCCGGGTCGACCGCCAACCGGTACAGGTGGAAGCGCCATCCGTCCCACCCCACGATCAGCGACCCCACGATCCGGCCAGCCCGCTCGGCGACCACCAACGCCTCCGGGTCGCGATCGAGGAGACGCAGAACCGCGTCCTCGGTGTCGGCCGGCCGGGAGTCGTTCTCCCCGGCCCGCGACCAGAAGCGGACGAGGTCGCTCGCATCGTCGGTCCGCGCAGGCCGCATCGTCAGCTCGTTCGTCATACCCCCATCGTCCCGTGCTCCCACGCTCATCGACCGGCCCGGTCGAACGCCGCCTGCGGGTCGAGCCCCGTCCGCAGCCGCCACCCCGTCATCGCCACTCCGAGGGTGACGAGCTGGGCCGGGTCGTCCAGCGGCGTCCCGAGCAGCCGCTCGATCCGTGCGAGCCGGGCGTACAGCGACTGGCGCCGGATGCCCAGGATCGCGGCGGACCGCGCCTTGCTGCCGCCCGTCGCGAGGTACGCGTCGAGCGTCCGGACGAGGTCGGCGGAGTGCTGGGTGTCGTACGCGATCAGGGCGCCGAGCTGATCCGCTACGAGCTCCGCGACGAGCGCCGACGACGACTCCGCAGCGAGGAGCCGGTGCACCCCGACGTCTCGCGCCAGCACGACACCTCGACGGGTCCCGAGCCGTCGAGCAAGGCGCACGACGTCGCGCGCCCGGCCGACCGCGTCGTGCAGGTCCGCGAGGTCCTCCACCGGTGCCGCGACGCCCAGCGCGCGGACGACGTCGCCCCCGTCGCGTGCCACGAGACGCGCGTACACGTCCTCGAAAGCCCGGCGCACACGCATCGGCTCGCCCCGGGTCCACCCCTGGGCGACGACCACCGCGTGGCTGCCCGCCGTACCGACGACGCACGGACCGACGACCGCCTGGACCGCCTCGCGCAAGGCCGGGACGGCGTCACCCACCGGCGTACGCGGATCCACGTCGAGCGCGGCGACGAGGACGTGCCGCCCCGGCTCCGGCGTCCATCCGGCGGACCCGAGCCGCTCGGCAGCTTCCCGGGCCGACCCGACCACCCCCGCAGCGAGGTCCGCGACCAGCGACTGCGCCGCCGACGGCCGGTCGCCCGGTCCCAGGTGGCGCGCCAGCTCGAGAGCGACGGCGACCGCCGCCCGCTGGGCGACCGCGTTCCTGCGCGCGCTCGGCGACCCCTGCAGCGCCAGTCGCCCGAGCACCCCGCCGGATCCCCGCACGTCGGCCTCCGTCGGTCCGCCCGGGAGGGCGCCCACGCTGATCCTGCTCCGCTCCACCAGGCGTCCGTCCTCGTCGTGCAGCGCGACAGCGCACCCCGCCAGGCGCGCGGTCGCGTCGAGGAGCGCCACCATGCCCTGTCCCGCGACGACCGTCCCCAGCAGCTCCTGCCAGATCGGCTCGCCCGACCGTGACGTGCTCATCCGCCGCCGTACGAGGAGGTCGTGGAAGTCCTCGACCATCCGCTCGAACGGCACGACGGCGGTCAGCGCGAGGAACACGACGCCCCGCCGCTCCGCCGCGGCCACCAGCTCGGCGGGCACCTCGAAGAACGACCGGCCCACCTCGAGCGCGAGCGCCACGCACCCGGCGTCCGCGAGCTGGTCGACGTACGCCGTGAGCTGCGCCGCCGACCGGCCGTGCAGGCCGAGTCCGCTGGTGAGGAGGACCTCGCCGCCCGCCAGCAGCCCTCCCATCTCGTACACCTCCGAGGAGTGCACCCACCGGACCGTCGTGGTGTCGGGGTCGCCGGTCACCACCTTGACGGCAGCGGCACGGAACGACGGCGTCTCGAGGACCTCGCGCAGGGTCGGGAGCATGCCCCCAGGATGGCTGACACGGGACGTTCCGTCGTACGGATGCCCCTGCCAGACGGACAGAACGTCTCTTGTGAGGTCTCCACGACTCCTGGTCTCGTAGACCCCATCCACCCAGGAGGACCGCATGACGACACCGACCGACGCCCACGACGACCGCTACTTCCTCGGTCTGGCGATCGAGCAGGCCCGCATCGGCTGGGAGGAGGGAGGCGTACCGATCGGTGCCGCCCTGGTCCACGAAGGGAAGGTGCTCGCCGTCGGGCGCAACCGGCGCGTCCAGATGGGCAGCGCGATCCGTCACGGCGAGACCGACTGCATCGAGAACGCGGGGCGGCTCCCGGCGAGCGTCTACCGCAACAGCGTCCTCTACACGACGCTGTCGCCCTGCACGATGTGCGCGGGCACGGCGATCCTGTACGAGATCCCGCGCATCGTCGTCGGGGAGAACCGGACGTTCGAGGCCTCCGAGGACTGGCTCCGGTCGCACGGCACGACCGTCGACGTGGTGGACGACCCCGAGTGCCTCGCACTCATGCAGCGCATGCTCGACGAGCGACCCGCGCTGTGGGCCGAGGACATCGGGGAGGAGGCGTGAGCGGGTCGGCCGAGACCGGGGCCGCCCGGCAGGGCGTTGCGACCGACGACCCGATCGACCCGGACTATCCCGTCACGCCGGTCCCTGCGCACGCCCGCAAGTCCTTCTTCTCCCTCGCCGTCGTCCTGCTCGGGTTCACGGTCTTCACGCCGACGATGCTGGCCGGCGCCGCGATCGGTCCGGCGTTCTCGTTCTGGGGTCTGATCGCGGTCATCCTCGCGGGCTCGGCGATCCTCGGCACCTATGTGGCCTTCATGGGCTACGTCGGCGCCCGGACGGGGCTGACGACGGTCGTGATGGCGCGCTACAGCTTCGGCAACCGCGGCTCGAAGCTGGCCTCGATCCTCCTCGGCGGGACGCAGATCGGCTGGTACGGCGTCGTGGTGGGCACCATCGGCGACCTGACGGCGCAGGCGGCGGGCTGGGAGTCGTACGGCGCGAAGGCCTCGATCATGGTCGCGACGAGCGCGCTGATGTGCCTCACCGCCTGCTACGGCTACCGCGGGATGTACTGGGTGTCGCTGATCTCGACGCCGCTCATCCTGATCCTCGCGGTCTGGGTGGTCGTCCGGTCGCTCGAGGAGGTCGGCGGCTTCTCCGGCCTGACGGAGGTCGAGCCCACCGCGACGATGACGATCGCGGTCGCGATCACGACGGTGGTCGGCACCTTCGTCTCCGCCGGGACCCAGGCGCCCAACTGGACCCGCTTCGCCCGCAGCGGCTCGAACGCCGTCTGGGCCTGCGTGATCGGGTTCCTCGTCGGCAACGGGCTGATGATCCTGTTCGGCGCGATCGGCGCGATCACGTTCGGCGAAGGCGACTTCGTCCTCGTCCTCTACAACCTCGGCCTCGTCGGGTGGGGCGTGTTCCTCCTGTTCGGCAACCTGTGGAAGAGCAACGCCGACACCGCGTACGCGTTCGGGGTCGCCGGCGCTGAGCTGTTCGAGCGGCCGACGAAGATCCCGTTCGTGATCGGTGGCTCGGTCATCGGCACGGTGCTGGCGCTCACCGGTGTCCAGAACCACCTCGTCGACTACCTGACGCTGCTCGGCACCTTCATCCCGCCGCTCGGGGGCGTGATCATCGCGGACTACTTCTGCCGCTGGCGCCGCGGGATCGGCGACGCCGACACGGCCCGCGTCCCGGCGTTCGAGTGGCGCCACCTCGGCGTCTACGCGGTCGCAGGGTTCCTTGCGTGGCTGTCCGGTGAGCTCGAGATCGGCATCCCGCCGCTGATCGGCATCGTCGTCGCCGTGGTCCTCACGGTCGTGCTGGACTGGACGCGGCGGCGCGCCGCCGTCGCCTGAGACCGGGCGCTCACGCGAGCGCCAGCACCATCTCCTGCTCGAGGCCGCCGTGGAGGACGGCGGGGAACGACGCGCCGGTCGCGACGAATCCCCGCCGCCGGTAGTAGCCGGCCGCCCGCGGGTTGTCCTCGTGCACGTGCAGGTAGAGGCGGTCGAGGCCCTGCTCGTCGCGCGCCCACGCGACGACGGCGTCGAGCAGGGCGTCGGTCACGCCGGTCTCCCGCCCGCGCACCCGCGGGTCGACGAAGACGCCGACGAGGTTCGCGCGGGGCGGAGCGTCCGGGTCGGCGACGACGCCGTCGGTCGCGTACGCCGGCACGCCGCGCGAGACGAATCCCGCCATCGACCCGACCCAGAGCCCGGCATCGTCGCCGTCGACGAGCCGCGCGACGACCTGCACGTTGCCCGGCGAGACGCTGCGCGCCGCACGGGCACGCCAGTTGTCCTCGCCGACGCGGAGGGCCTCCTCGTACCGCTCGCCGTACGCGATCGGCGTGTCCCTCAACGCCCGGAGCCTCAGCTCCCGCAGCTGCTCCCACTCGCTCTCGGCCGGTCGGACCACCTCGTACGCCACGGTGGTCGAACCTACTCGACCGGCAGCCCGAGGCCTCGCGCGATCAGCATCCGCTGCACCTCGGAGGTCCCCTCGCCGATCTCGAGGATCTTGGCGTCGCGGTAGAACCGCGCGACCGGGTACTCCTCCATGAACCCGTAGCCGCCGAGCACCTGGGTCGCGATCCGCGTCGCGGTGACGGCCTGCTCGGTGGCGTACAGCTTCGCGATCGACGCCGCCTGCTTCAGCTCCTGGCCGCCGACGCCCGCGTCCTTCATGGCGGCCGCCTCGTACGTGAGGGCGCGCGCCGCCCGCGCCGCGACGGCGAGGTCGGCGATCTGGAACGCGACCCCCTGCTTGCGTCCGATCGGTCCGCCGAAGGTCTCGCGCTCCAGCGCGTACTCGCGCGCCATCTCCAGGCACGCCTCGATGCACCCGACGGCCAGCGCGGCGATCGCGATGCGGCCGTCGTCCAGCGTGGCGAGGAACTGCGCGTAGCCGCGACCCCGCTCGCCGAGGAGGTTCTCCTCCGGCACCCGGCACCCCTCGAACGACAGCGGGTGCGTGTCGGAGATGTGCCAGCCGAGCTTGTCGTACGCCGCCTCCGCCACGAAGCCGGGCGTGCCCGAGGGGACGACGATCGTCGAGATCTCCGGGCGCTCGGTCCCGTCGGCGGCGGTACGGGTCCCCGTCCGCGCCGTCACCGTCACGAGGGACGTGATCGAGGAGCCGGAGTTGGTGATGAACTGCTTCGCGCCGTCGATCACCCACTCCCCCTCGACGAGCTCGGCCTTCGTCCGTGTGGCGCCCGCGTCGGAGCCGGCCCCCGGCTCGGTCAGCCCGAACCCGGCGAGCGCGCGGCCGGCCACGAGGTCGGGGAGCCAGGCCGCCTTCTGCTCGTCGTTGCCGAACGTCAGGATCGGGTTGATGCCGAGCCCCACCGCGGCCTCGAGCGTGATGCCGATCGACTGGTCGACGCGCCCCAACTCCTCGATGGCGACGCAGAGGCTCGTGAAGTCGCCTCCGGAGCCGCCGTACTCCTCGGGCGCCGTGAGCCCGAAGAGCCCGAGGTCGCCCATCTTCGCCACCAGGTCGACCGGGAAGTGGTGGTCGCGGTCCCACTGCGCGACGTGCGGAGCGATCTCCGCCCGGGCGAACTCGCGGACGACGGAGCGGAAGGCCTCGTGCTCTGCGGAGAGCGTGCTGTACGTCATAGCGCGATGTTAACAGCCGTTAACCAGGCGATCGAGAGGCGCGGGACGTGGACTCCTGCCGGAGGCGCGGAGGGGGCGCTCTAGACTCGACGGGCAGCCAAGGCACCCCGAGGAGCATCCGTGAGCAACGACCAGGGCATCCGCCCGCTGACCAAGGTCCTCATCGCCAATCGTGGCGAGATCGCGGTCCGTGTCATCCGCGCCTGCAAGGACGCCGGGATCGGCAGCGTGGCGTTGTACGCCGACGCCGACCGCGACGCCCTGTTCGTCCGGCTCGCCGACGAGGCGTACGCCCTCGGGGGCGCGACCCCGGCCGAGACCTACCTCTCGATCGAGAAGATCCTCGACGTCGCCGCCCGCAGCGGCGCCGACAGCGTGCACCCCGGCTACGGGTTCCTGGCCGAGAACGCCGACTTCGCCCAGGCCGTCATCGACGCCGGGCTGATCTGGATCGGCCCGCCGCCGCACGCGATCGAGGCCCTCGGCGACAAGGCCAAGGCCAAGCACATCGCCGAGCGCGCCAACGCCCCGCTGGCCCCGGGCACCAAGGACCCGGTCAAGGACGCCGACGAGATCGTCGCCTTCGCCAAGGACCACGGCCTCCCGGTCGCGATCAAGGCGGTCTTCGGCGGCGGCGGTCGCGGCCTCAAGGTCGCCCGCACGCTGGAGGAGATCCCCGAGCAGTTCGACTCCGCCGTCCGCGAGGCCGTCACGGCGTTCGGGCGCGGCGAGTGCCTCGTCGAGAAGTTCCTCGACCAGCCGCGCCACGTCGAGACCCAGTGCCTCGCCGACGCCCACGGCAACGTCGTGGTCGTCTCCACCCGCGACTGCTCGCTGCAGCGCCGCCACCAGAAGCTCGTCGAGGAGGCGCCCGCACCGTTCCTCAGCGACGACCAGATCGAGCGCCTCTACAGCTCCTCCAAGGCGATCCTGCGCGAGGCCGGCTACGTCGGTGCCGGCACGTGCGAGTTCCTCGTGGCCCGCGACGGCACCATCTCCTTCCTCGAGGTCAACACCCGCCTCCAGGTCGAGCACCCGGTCTCCGAGGAGGTCACCGGCCTCGACCTCGTGCGCGAGATGTTCCGCATCGCCGCCGGCGAGGAGCTCGGCTACGACGACCCCGCCATCAGCGGCCACTCGATCGAGTTCCGGATCAACGCCGAGGACGCCGGCCGCAACTTCCTCCCCGCCCCCGGCACGCTCACGAAGTGGGAGCCGCCGGCCGGCCCGGGCGTGCGGATGGACTCCGGCTACGTCGCCGGCGAGACGATCCCCGGCTCGTTCGACTCCCTGATCGCCAAGCTCATCGTCACCGGCTCCAGCCGCACCCAGGCGATCGAGCGGTCGCGGCGCGCGCTCGACGAGTTCGGTGTCGACGGCATGCCCACCGTCATCCCGTTCCACCGCCGCGTGCTGGACGACCCGGCGTACCTCGGTGACGGCGAGCGCTTCAGCGTCTACACCAGCTGGATCGAGACCGAGTTCGACAACACCATCGAGCCGTACGCCGGTGGCGCCGCCGAGGCGCCCGAGGCGGGCGAGCGCGACGCGGTCACCGTCGAGGTCGGCGGCAAGCGCCTCGAGGTCGTCCTCCCCGCCGGGCTCGGCGCCGTCGCCGGCGCCTCCGCCGCGGGTGGCGCCAAGAAGCCCAAGCGCGCCGCGGGCAAGAAGGCCGGCGCGGCCGCCGGCGGAGACGCGCTCGTCTCCCCGATGCAGGGCACGATCGTCAAGGTCGCCGTCGAGGACGGCCAGACCGTCGCCGAGGGCGACCTCATCGTCGTCCTCGAGGCGATGAAGATGGAGCAGCCCCTCAACGCCCACAAGGCCGGCACGATCACCGGCCTCGCCGCCACCCCCGGCGAGACCGTCACCGCCGGCGCGGTGGTGGCAGAGATCAAGGACTGACCCCGTTGCGGGGGGACGCAGCGGCGCGGGCACGCGCCGTCAGAAGGGCTGCGCGTACGGCGCTGGCGGGGCTCGTCGCCGCGCTGGCGCTGGCCGTGGGTTCCCCCGCGCACGCCGCCGCCACTCCCGACGACCCTGACGAGCGGCTGTTCACCGTCGACGAGCTTGCCGCACGCCTGGAGCAGGATCCGGTCCTCGTCCAGCAGGTCCTCGGCAACGGCGACGCGGACGGCGCGGAGGAACGGATCCGGGAGGCGATCGCAGACGCCGACGTCCCGATCTACGTGGCGTTGGTCGCCGATCCCGGCGGGCTCGCCGACAGGTTTCCCTCGCAGGACCTCTCCACGAAGCTTCACAAGCGGCTCGGCGACGGCTACTACATCGTCCAGGTCTCGGAGTCGATCCTCATGATCGACGGCTGGGGTGTTCCGGACCCGACCAGCCTCTCGCTCGCGCGCAACGACGCCACCGAGGTGGCCCGCGTGGCAAATGATCACCTCGAGGAGGGCCGGCCGCGGGTGACGCCCCCCGCCGACGCGCAGATCGCCGCGGAGCTCGCGACCGGTGGCGAACCCTTCGAGATCGACCCCGACCGCGCGGTCGAGATCACGAAGCTCCCTGGCAACGTCGCGCCGCCCGCGTACTCGGTGCTCGACGACGACCCCGATCCGTCGACCCCGGGCAGCCGCGCGGTCGTCGCGACGGTCGTCGGCGTCGGCGCTCTCCTCGTCGGACTCCGGCTCCTGCTGTGGCTGACCGCACCGAAGCGCCGTCGGCCCACCCGAACCGTCGCGCGGACGACGAGGGAGCTCGAGCTGGCGCCGCTCGTCGCGCGCGCCAACCGGGAGACGACGCGCCTGTCGCGCGAGGTCGCGGACGCGCCGACCGGCCCGAACGCCGATGCGGCGGTCGGATTCCTTGGCGCCGCCGAGGCCGTGCTGCGCGACCTCGAGACGCTGGCCGAGCCGGAGGACCGGCAGTACGGGGTCCAGCTGCGCGACGCTGTCGGGGCGCTGGTGCTTGCGCAGTCCGGACAGTTCGAGCTGGGCCGCGCCAAGCGCAAGACTGATCCGGGCCGCTACCGCCCCTGCTTCTTCGACCCGCTGCACGGCCGCGCCGAGAGCACGGTCGAGGTCCCCGGACGCACCGCCGTCGAGGTGCCCGCGTGCCGCCGCTGCGCAGCAGCCGCCCGGGACGGCGGACAGCCGGACGCGCTGGTCTTCGGCTCTCCGGCCCGTCGCCGTCCCCGGCCGTACTACGAGGAGCGGACCGTCTGGGCACGGACCGGCTACGGCGCGCTCGACGGCGAGCTGTGGAGCACGGTCCTCGACGAGCGCGCGGGAGCGAGCCGATGAGGGCCGTCCGCGCGGTCGGCACGCTGGTCGTCATCGCCCTGGCTGCCGGAGCGGCGTACCTGGCCGTCCAGTACGCCGAGGTCGAGCCGGGCTCCACGGCACACCGCGCGGGCACCCCGGGTGACCGCGCGAGCGCCATCATCGACACCTTCGCCTCCGGCGATCACGTGTTCGTCGGGGCGGAGATGTCGGCGCTGCTGACGCCCGAGCAGGTGCAGCAGGTCGAAGCCGCTGCCGAGGCCTCCGACCCGCCGGTGTACGTCGCGCTGGTCGGCAGCCACCTCTACGCCGGCTACGACAGCACCCACCATCTCCTGGCGCAGCTTGTCGAGCGCGTCGACGACAAGGCCGTCTTCCTCACCTGGGACGGCAGGCCCGGGACTGGCTACTCCGACGAGTCACCCGGTCTGTCGGGGATCGTCTCGCCGGAGATGACCGGCCAGGACGATCAGGCCCTGTTGCGCTTCATCGAACGGGTCGAGGCCGAGGTCGCGCCCGTGGACCCGGATGTCGAGCCCTTCGACTACTGGGGCGGCGTCGGTGGTGGCATCTCGGCGGGGCTGCTCATGGTGGTCGGTGGTTACGCGGTCCTGATGCTGATCTTGGGCACCCTCCGCGCGCTCGCCGGATCGTCGTTCCTCCTCCCCGGTCGCTGGCGTGACTTCTTCGTCGGAGGCAAGGCATGAGCGGCGGCACGACGGGCTTCGACCCGGACGCGATCTGGGCGGCCCTGGAGCAGGACAGCATCTATGTCCATCCTCAGATGGCCGACGAGGTCGCCCCGGAGCAGCTCGCGCAGGCCAAGGCGAACATCGAGCGCTCCGAGGTGCCCACCTACGTCGTCGTCTACCCGCTGAACCCCGAGGACGAGTTCAACGGTGACCCCGCCGACCTGGTCGCGACCCTGCACGACCAGAACCCAGAGCCTGGCATCTTCCTTGCCACGGACGTGCGGTGGGACCGCGCCGAGCTCGGCGGCGCGTCCTGGGACGTCAGGACCGAGGACCGCGATCCCCTCTACCACGCGACGTTCGCGGCGCAGATCGAACACCCCGACGACCTCGGTGCGCAGATCGTCGCTGCCACCGAGATGATCGCCGACGGGACCACCCAAGAGCGCTACGACACCGCGTACGCCAAGTACGAGAAGACGACCGAGAAGTCGGAGTCGTCCTCGACGTACTCACCGCCGTCGTACGCCAGCGAGGACAACGCCGGGGCCATCGTCGGCGTCTCGCTCACGGTCGCGATCGTGGCGGTGCTCGTCGCGGGTGCCGTGATGTGGCGTCGGTTCAAGATCGAGCGTGGCGACATCCCGGGGCGCAAGAAGGCGTTCGCCCTCCCGGCGTCTGTCGTCGAGCGGGTCCGCGACGCCCACGACAGCGCGCTCATCGCGCGTGCCGACCGGGAGCTGCTGGCGCTCGGCGAGCTGATCGACGAGACCGACCTCGGCGGCGACACGGCGGCCTGGCAGGCGGTGCTCGACCACTACGACGCCGCCAAGCGGGTCCGCGGCGAGGGCGCGAAGCCGGACGTGCTCGACGTGGTCGGGGCCCTGGTCCTCGTCGAGCGCGGCAGCGCAGCGCTGGACGCCGCGACGGCCGGCAAGGCGTACCAGCCGACTGCCCCCTGCTACCTCAACCCTCTCCACGGCGCGGCCACCGGCCGTACGACGCTGGACACCGAGCGCGGCAAGGTCACCGTCCCGCTGTGCGCCGCGTGCCGTCGCGACCTCAAGGCCCATCGACGTCCCGACATCCTCGACGTGGTGCGCAACGGGAGGCCGGTGCACTACTTCGACTCCGGCGTCGAGCCGTGGGCGAGCACGGGCTACGGCTCCCTGGAGCTGGACCTCGTCACCCAGCTGCACCGCACCCGCCGCTGACCCGTCGTACGCACCGCTGACTCGTCGTACGCGCCGCCTGCTCGCGACCTGAGACCGGCGGTGACCGTGACACCGACGATGTGCCATCGTGCCCGCATGACGATCGCAGTGGCGTACACCCCTGACCAGTACGGCGAGACGGCGCTCGAGCACGGCATCGCGTGGGCCCGCTCGCGCGCCACCGGCCTCGTGCTGGTGAACGTGGCGAAGCACTCCCGGTTCGAGGAGGACCCTGACTTCGTCCACGGCTACGACCTGGAGCAGCTGCAGCACCGCCTCGCGGAGACGGGCGTCGCGCCGCACCGGGTCCGGCAGCCGGTCGGTCCCGCGATCGCCGAGCTGATCCTCCAGACCGTCGACGAGGAGCAGGCCGATCTGCTCGTCATCGGCATCCGTCACCGGTCCGCGGTCGGCAAGCTGATCATGGGGAGCGTCGCGCAGAAGCTGCTGCTCGATGCCCACGTCCCGGTCTTCGCGGCCAAGCCCGGCCAGCACCCGTTACGGTGAGAGCCGGTCGCTCCACCGACGTGGCGACCGACGGACCTGACGCACTCCCGATCGGAGTACCCCCATGTTCCGCAAGGTCGTCGTCGCCAACCGTGGCGAGATCGCGATCCGTGCCTTCCGCGCCGCCTACGAGCTCGGCGCGCGAACCGTCGCCGTGTTCCCGTACGAGGACCGCGGCTCCGAGCATCGCCTGAAGGCCGACGAGGCCTACCAGATCGGCGAGGTCGGCCACCCTGTCCGCGCCTACCTCGACCCCGACGAGATCGTCGCCACCGCCGTACGCGCCGGTGCTGACGCCGTCTACCCCGGCTACGGGTTCCTGTCGGAGAACCCTGCCCTCGCCAGCGCCTGCGCGCAGGCCGGCATCACGTTCGTCGGCCCGTCGGAAGACGTGCTGCGCCTGACCGGCAACAAGGCGCGCGCGATCGAGGCGGCGCGTGCGGCCGGCGTGCCGGTGCTGGCCTCGGTCCCCCCGAGCCGCGACGCCGACGAGCTGGTGGCCGCGGCGGAGGCCCTGCCGTACCCGCTGTTCGTCAAGGCCGTCGCCGGTGGCGGCGGACGCGGCATGCGGCGCGTCGAGGAGCCCGGAGCACTGCGCGAGGCCGTCGAGGCCGCCATGCGTGAGGCCGAGGGCGCGTTCGGCGACCCGACCTGCTTCATCGAGCAGGCCGTCGTCGACCCCCGGCACATCGAGGTGCAGATCCTCGCCGACGCGACCGGCGACGTGATCCACCTCTACGAGCGCGACTGCTCCGTCCAGCGGCGCCACCAGAAGGTGGTCGAGATCGCTCCCGCGCCGCGCCTGGACCCGGCGATCCGCGACCGGATGTGCGCCGACGCCGTCGCGTTCGCCCGGTCGATCGGCTACACCTGCGCGGGCACGGTCGAGTTCCTGCTCGACCCGCAGGGCAACTACGTCTTCATCGAGATGAACCCGCGCATCCAGGTCGAGCACACGGTCACCGAGGAGGTGACCGACGTCGACCTCGTCCAGGCGCAGCTACGCATCGCCTCCGGGGAGACGCTCGCCGACCTCGGGCTGCGGCAGGACGCGATCACGATCCGCGGCGCGGCGATGCAGTGCCGGATCACGACCGAGGACCCGGCCAACGGGTTCCGTCCGGACACCGGTCGCATCACGACGTACCGCTCCCCCGGCGGTGCCGGCGTGCGCCTCGACGGCGGCACCACCTACTCGGGCACGGAGATCGGCGCCTACTTCGACTCGCTGCTCACCAAGCTCACGTGCCGCGGTCGCACCTTCGAGGCGGCGGTGGAGCGGGCGCGGCGCGCGATCGCCGAGTTCCGGATCCGCGGCGTGACGACCAACCTGACGTTCCTCCAGGCGGTGCTGAGCAACCCCGAGTTCGTGGCGGGAGGCGTGACGACGTCGTTCATCGAGCGTCATCCCGAGCTGCTCGACACGCAGCCGTCGGCCGACCGCGGTACCAAGCTGCTGAGCTACCTCGCGGACGTGACGGTGAACCGCCCGCACGGTCCAGCGCCGGACCTGCTCGACCCGCGCGAGAAGCTGCCCGCGATCGACCGCGGCACGGCGGCTCCGGCGGGCACGCGCCAGCAGCTGCTCGAGGTCGGGCCCGAGGCGTTCGCGCGGAACCTGCGCGAGCAGACCCAGGTCGCCGTCACCGACACGACCTTCCGCGACGCGCACCAGTCGCTGCTCGCGACCCGGGTGCGGACGTTCGACCTGCTCGCGGCCGCCCCGGTCGTCGCGCGCACCACGCCGCAGCTGTGGTCGATCGAGGCATGGGGCGGGGCGACGTACGACGTGGCGCTGCGGTTCCTCAGGGAGGACCCGTGGCAGCGCCTCGCGGAGCTGCGCGAGGCGATCCCCAACGTGTGCCTCCAGATGCTGCTGCGCGGGCGCAACACGGTCGGCTACACGCCGTACCCGACCGAGGTCACCGACGCGTTCGTCGCCGAGGCGACCGCGACGGGCATCGACGTGTTCCGGATCTTCGACGCGCTCAACGACGTCGCGCAGATGCGGCCGGCGATCGAGTCGGTCCGCGCCACCGGCACCGCGGTCGCGGAGGTCGCGCTCTGCTACACCGGTGACCTGATGGACCCGGACGAGCCGATCTACACGCTCGACTACTACCTGCGGCTGGCCGAGCGGATCGTCGAGGCCGGTGCGCACGTGCTCGCGATCAAGGACATGGCAGGCCTGCTGCGGGCGCCGGCCGCGGCGCGGCTCGTGACGGCGTTGCGCGAGCGGTTCGACCTGCCGGTCCACCTGCACACCCACGACACCGCCGGCGGCCAGCTCGCGACGCTGCTCGCCGCGATCGACGCCGGGGTGGACGCGGTCGACACCGCGTCGGCCTCGCTGTCCGGGACCACCTCGCAGCCGCCGATGTCGGCGCTGGTCGCGAGCACGGACCACACGGACCGTACGACGGGCCTGTCGCTGCAGGCGGTCAACGACCTCGAGCCGTACTGGGAGGCGGTGCGCAAGCTCTACGCGCCGTTCGAGGCCGGCCTGCCGTCGCCGACGGGACGCGTGTACCGGCACGAGATCCCCGGCGGCCAGCTCTCCAACCTGCGGCAGCAGGCGATCGCGCTCGGGCTCGGGGACCGCTTCGAGCAGATCGAGGACATGTACGCCGCCGCGAACGCGATCCTCGGCGACATCGTGAAGGTGACCCCGTCCTCGAAGGTCGTGGGCGACCTGGCGCTCCACCTCGTCGCGGTCGGCGCGGACCCGAAGGAGTTCGCCGACAACCCGCAGGCGTTCGACATCCCCGACTCGGTGATCGGGTTCCTCGCCGGCGAGCTCGGCGACCCGCCGGGCGGCTGGCCCGAGCCGTTCCGCACCAAGGCGCTCCAGGGTCGTACGGTCAAGCTCGGCGAGACCGAGCTCGCGGCGGGTGACCGCGACGGTCTCGCAGCGGACCCGCGTCCGACGCTCAACCGGCTGCTGTTCCCCGGTCCGACGCGCGACTTCGAGCAGGCGCGGGGCGAGTACGGCGACCTGTCGGTCCTGCCGACCGAGGCGTACTGGTACGGGCTGCGTCCCGGCGCCGACGTCGAGGTGGCGCTCGAGGAGGGCAAGACGCTCATCCTCGGGCTGGAGGCGATCAGCGACGCCGATGCGCGCGGGCTCCGCAACGTGCTGTGCACCCTCAACGGCCAGCTCCGTCCGGTGACGGTGCGCGACCGCTCGGTGGCCAGCGAGGTCGTGACCGCGGAGAAGGCCGACCCGTCCGACCCGCTGCACGTCGCGGTCCCGTTCGACGGCGTGGTGACTCCGTCGGTCGCTGTCGGCGACACCGTCGAGCCGGGGCAGCAGGTCGCGACGATCGAGGCGATGAAGATGGAGGCGTCGATCACCGCACCGAACGGCGGCACCGTGTCGCGCCTCGTGATCGACGGCCCGCGCCAGTCCGAAGGCGGCGACCTGCTCCTCGTCCTCGGCTAGCCCCCCGTCCGCCCTCCCGCCCCGTCCCGCACCGCCCCGTCCCCGTTGTGAAGGGTTGCGGTTGGTTCTGCCACAGCGGAACCACGCACAACCCTTCGCAACGCGGACGGGTTCTCCCCAGGCACCGGGTCCGCGTGTCCCGAACGGACGCCGAGGACCCACCTGGAGGGCATGAAGCCCATCCCTCACGAACTTCGCTGCCGTCCGTTCACGACGGGTCACGCGGGCCGCCTCGGCGTCACGCCCCAGCAGCTGCGCGGACGCCGGTTCCTCCGGCTGCACCGCGGGATCTACGTTTGCGCTGACCTGCCGCTCACCCTCGTCGTACGGATCGGCGCGGCCCTGCTCGCACTCCCCAGCGACGCGCTGGTCAGCCACCTGACGGCCCTGCGGCTGTGGGGCCTGGAGATCCGACAGCTGTATCCGCTGCACTTCTCGACGAACTCCTCACTGGTCACCGAGCGTGACGGCATCCGACTCCATCGCCGGCGCGGGCGGCTACGGGCGTACGTACGGGAATGCCTCGCGTGCACGGGACCAGATCGCACGTACGTCGACTGCTCGGCGCTGCGCCTCACCCTGCCCGAGCTGGTCCAGGCTGCGGACCATCTCGTCCACGCGGGCCATACGACGCTGAGTCAGCTGGCGGCGTACCTCGACGACACCCACATCCACGGTGTCGTCCGGGCACGGCGCGCTTTCGCGTACGTGCGTGAGCGCGTGGAGTCGCCGATGGAGACTCTCGTACGACTCATGCTGGTGTTCGCCCGGCTGCCGGAGCCAGATACGAATCCCGACGTGCTCGATCCCGAGGGCCGGTTCGTGGCGCGATGCGACCTCGTCTACTGGCGCTTCCGCGTGATCGTCGAGTACGACGGCGCGTGGCACGAGCGCTCGAAGAAGCAGCGCGCCCGCGACCGGACGCGGCGCGAGGCACTCGAGCGTCTCGGGTGGACCGTCATCGTCGTGCTCGAGGACGACCTGACGAACACGAAGTCGATCGTCTGGCGGGTCGACGGGGCACTGCGCGACAACGGGTACGACGGCCCGCGCCCGCAGTTCAACGCGATGTGGACGCGTTGGTTCGCCTGAGCCCGCGTCCGCGCCCCGCCCCGTCCCGTCCGCGTTTCGAAGGGTTGGCGTTGATTCCGGCCGGCGCGAACCAACCCGAACCCTTCGAAACGGGGACGGGGCGGGAGGGGGCGGGCGGGACAAGGCGTCAGCGGGGCTGGTGCAGGCGGCGGGCGGCCTCGGCGACGGAGCCGCTCATCGACGGGTAGACGGTGAAGGCGTTCGCGACCTGGTCGGTCGTGAGCCCGGTCGAGACGGCGAGCGAGACCGCGTGGATCAGCTCCGACGCCCGCGGCGCGACCACGACACCGCCGATCACGGCTCCGCCACCCGGACGGCAGAACAGCTTGACGAAGCCGTCGCGCACACCCTGCATCTTGGCCCGCGGGTTGCCCGACAGGCGCAGGGTGACGGTCTCCGCGTCCACCTCGCCGGCGTCGACGTCCTTCTGGCTGATGCCGACGGTCGCGATCTCGGGGGCGGTGAAGACGTTGGAGACGACCGTACGCAGCCGCAGCGGGTGCACCGCGTCGCCGAGCGCGTGCGCCATCGCGATCCGGCCCTGCATCGCGGCCACGGACGCGAGCATCAGCACGCCGGTGCAGTCGCCGGCCGCGTACACGCCACGCGCCGACGTCCGCGACACCCGGTCGACCTCGATGAAGCCGCCGGAGTCGACGTTGACGCCGGCCGACTCGAGCCCGAGGTCCGCGCTGTTGGGGATCGACCCGAGCGCGAGCAGGCAGTGCGAGCCCTCGACCTCGCGGCCGTCGGTGAGGCGGACGACGACGGAGTCGCCCTTGCGCTCGACGGACTCCATGCGCGAGCGGGACAGCACGTTCATGCCGCGCCGCGTGAAGACCTCCTCCAGCACGACGGCCGCGTCGGAGTCCTCGCCCGGGAGCACCCGGTCGCGGCTGGAGACGAGCGTGACCTGGCTGCCGAGGGCCTTGTACGCCCCTGCGAACTCCGCACCGGTGACGCCGGACCCGACGACGATCAGGTGCTCGGGGAGCTCGTCGAGCTCGTAGACCTGCTCCCAGGTCAGGATGCGCTCGCCGTCGGGGATCGCGGTGTCCACGACGCGCGGGTGGGCGCCGGTCGCCAGCAGCACGATCTGCGAGTGCAGCTCGTCGGCGCCGCCGTCGGCCCGCTCGACGAGCACCGTCTCCGGTCCGTCGAGGCGCGCCGTCCCGGCGATGACCTGCACGTTCTCCCGCTCGACGCGGCGGCGGATGTCATCGGACTGCGCGACGGCGAGACGCTTCACCCGCTGGTTGACCTGCATCAGGTCGACGGAAGTGGCGCCAGACCCGACGATGCCCAGCTCGTCGGAGCCGGACACGTCGGTCATGAGGTCGGACGTGGCGATCAGGGTCTTGCTGGGCACGCAGTCGGTGAGGACGGTCGAGCCGCCGAGGCCGTCGCGCTCGACGACGGTGACCTCCGCCCCGAGCTGTGCCGCGACCAGCGCAGCCTCGTACCCACCAGGTCCACCACCGACGATCACGACGCGATTCACGCCGTCATTGTCTCGCACCTGCGGCGACCGGCACGCGGCGGCGTTCGGGCCCCGGCGCCCGGTGTGGCGCTCGTCGCTCAGGCGGCCATCTCGGCGAAGAGCGCCTCGTTCAGGGCGAACGCCGCCTTGACCTCGTCGACCACCCGCTGCTTCGCGGTGTCGTCGAGCGGCAGAGCGTCGAGCCGTGCCCGGTAGGCGTCCTTGTAGAGCTTCGGCTTCGGCACGAGCGGGAAGTCGTAGAACGTGACGCCCCCCTCGGTGAGCCCGTACTCGCGCTGCAGGATCCGCCCGATCGCCTGGCCGCCCGACAGGTCTCCCAGGTATCGCGTGTAGTGGTGCGCCACGAAACGGACCGGGTCTCCCGTCGTCTCGCGGACCTGGGAGGCGTACGCCGTCGCGGCCGCACCGACGGGGATCTCGCGCCAGTCTTCACCGGCGATGAACCGAAGGTCGGCCTCGATCGCCGCCGAGCGGACGAGCGCCGCGTCGACGACGGCCGATCCGACGGGGTCGCTGGCGAGGGCGTCGCCGACGGACTCGATCGCCTCGTAGACGACGGCGAGCTGACGCAGGAAGACCGCGTAGCGCTCGACCGACGAGCGCCCCTCGAGGAGGTCGGACATGAAGCTCGAGTTCTCGGCCGAGGTGTGCTCGGCGCGCGATCCCTCCCGCATGAGGGTCGAGAGCGCGGTGCTGGGGACGGTCTCCTGCGCGGCAGTGACGGTCATCGAGGGGCCTCCACGAGGTGGGCGAGGGGTGGACAGGGACGTCCCGAACAATATGACACACTGTCATCATCGACAGGACATCGCGTCAGGACCAACGTGACGTTGCGTCACTTTAACCCCGGATCTGCTAGCGAGGCAAGGCTTACCTATGCTACGTTCCATCGAGGTTAGGTAAACCTGACTTCCCTCGGAAACGGAGCAGTCCCCGTGCAACGCCGTCGTGTGATCACCGTCGCCCTCCTCTGCGTCTCCGGCCTCTTCGCTGCCGGCTGCGGGCCCGCCGGACACAGCGACACCGGCAGCCAGGACGCGGTGACGACGATCCCGCCGCTCAGCGCCGTCACCGTCTCCGACGACCCGAAGTCGCTCTCCGGCGAGGTCGCGGTCGACCTCGGCGCCGAGGAGCCCGAGCCCGTCACGGACGACCCGCGGCAGGCGTTCCCGGTCACGCTCACCGACGCCCAGGGCACGAAGACGACGGTGAAGTCCGCCGAGCGCGTCCTCGCGCTCGACCAGTACGGGACGCTGTCGCAGATCGTCTTCGAGCTCGGCCTCGGCGACCTCCTCGTCGGGCGCGACATCTCGACCCAGTTCACGCAGGCCCAGGACCTCCCGCTCGTCACCCACAACGGGCACGAGCTCAACGGCGAGGCGATCCTCGACCTCTCCCCCGACCTCATCATCACCGACACCTCGCTCGGCCCCTGGGACGTCGTGGAGCAGGTCCGCGACGCGGGAGTTCCGGTCGTCGTCGTGGACAGCAAGCGCAACCTCGACAACGTCGCGGAGCTGACCGACCAGGTCGCCACCGCGCTCGGTGTCCCGCAGGTCGGCAAGCAGCTCGCGAAGCGGACGGCCGACGAGGTCGCGGCGGTCCGCGCGACCGTCGCCGAGAAGGCACCCTCGGCGGTGCAGGACCAGCTCCGCACCGTCTTCCTCTACGTCCGGGGGCAGAGCGGCGTCTACTACATGTTCGGTGAGGGGTCCGGCGCCGACGCGCTGATCTCGGCCACGGGGGCGTACGACGTCTCGAAGGAGATCGGCTGGAAGGGCATGAAGCCGCTCAACGACGAAGGCATCGTCGCCGCGCAGCCCGACGCGATCCTCATGATGAGCAAGGGCCTCGACTCGGCGGGCGGCGTGGACGGGCTGCTCGAGCGCTACCCCGCCCTCGCCAACACCCCAGCGGGCCAGAACCGCCGCTTCATCACGATGCCCGACAGCCAGATCCTGAGCTTCGGACCGCGCAGCGCCGACGTGATCAACGCCCTCGCCGTCGCGATGTACGCGCCGGAGTCGCTGCGATGACGGTCGTCGACCCCACCGTCTCGGCGCGGTTCCGGCTGAGCGCGACGGTCGTCCTGTTCTGCGGCCTGTCCGTCGCCCTCGTCGTGCTGGCGCTCGTCTCCGCGGGGACCGGACAGCTCGCGATCCCTCCCGCCGAGGTGCTCGGCTCGTTCCTCCACCGGATCGGCATCGACGTCGGGCCGATGCCGACGCACCCGCAGGGCGACGCGGCGCTGTGGAGCATCCGCTTCCCCCGCGTCGCGATGGCGATCCTGGTCGGCGCCTCGTTGTCGGCCGCCGGCGCGCTGATGCAGGGAGTCTTCGGCAACCCGCTCGCCGAGCCCGGCGTGATCGGTGTGTCCTCCGGGGCCGCGGTGGCCGCGGCCTGCGCGATGGTCTTCGGCTTCGCCGCGCTCGGCACCTGGACCGTCCCCGCTCTCGCGTTCGTCGGCGGGCTCATCACCACCGTCGCCGTCTACCTGCTCTCGCGCTCCGACGGGCGGACGGAGGTCGTCACGCTCGTACTCACCGGCATCGCGGTCAACGCGGTCACCGGCGCGCTCCTCGCGCTGATGATGTTCCTCGCCGACACCCAGGCCCGTGAGGAGATCGTGTTCTGGCAGCTCGGGTCGCTCAACGGGACCCGCTGGCAGTACGTCTGGGTGGTCGCGCCGCTCGCCGTGGTCGGCGTGACCGGCGCCCTGCTGCTGAGCCGCAAGCTCGACCTGCTCGCGCTCGGCGACCGGGCCGCCCGGCACGTCGGCGTCGACGTCGAGCGCCTGCGCATCGGCGCGATCACGCTGGTCGCGCTCCTCACCGCGGCGGCCGTCGCGTTCTGCGGGATCATCGCGTTCGTCGGCCTCGTCGTGCCGCACCTCATGCGCATGGTCGTCGGACCGGGCCACCGGCTCCTGCTGCCGGCCAGCGTCCTGGGCGGCGCCGTCCTGCTGCTTGCCGCGGACCTCGTCGCCCGCACCGCCGTCCCGTACGCCGAGCTGCCGATCGGCATGCTCACCTCGCTGATCGGTGGGCCGATGTTCTTCTGGCTGCTGCGCCGCACCCGTCGTACGGCAGGGGGCTGGGCATGAGCGCCACGCCCGCGCCGACGACGCGCACGATCCTCCAGGTCATCGGCGCCTGCGTCGAGTACGGCCCGGCGAAGATCCTTCGCGAGGTCGACCTCGACGTACGCCCGGGCGAGCTGCTCGTCCTCGTCGGACCGAACGGCGCCGGCAAGTCGACGCTCCTCGGTGTGCTGGCCGGCGACGTCGCACTGACCCGGGGACGAGCGCTGCTCGACGGTGAGCCGCTCGCGTCCCGGCGCGCCGGCGAGCTCTCGCGACGCCGCTCGGTCCTCCTCCAGGAGCACCGGCTGTCGTTCCCGTTCACGGTCACCGAGGTCGTCGCGATGGGCCGGGCCCCGTGGCACGGTCGCGACGAGTCCGACGCGGACGAGGCCGTCGTGGCCGACGCGATGCGCCGTACCGACGTCGAGCGTCTCGCGTCGCGCCGCTTCCCGACGCTGTCCGGCGGCGAGAAGGGGCGTACGAGCTTCGCCCGCGTGATGGCGCAGGAGGCCCCGATCGTGCTCCTCGACGAGCCGACCGCCGCGCTCGACATCGCGCACCAGGAGGCCCTGCTCACCGAGGCGCGCAGGCTCGCCCGCGAAGGCCGTGCCGTCGTCGCCGTCCTGCACGACCTCTCGCTGGCCGCCGCCTACGCGGACCGCGTCTGCGTCCTCGCCGAGGGCCGGGTCCGCGCGGACGGGCCACCGCTCGAGGTGATGCGACCCGAGCTGCTGTCCGACGTCTACGGCCACCCGGTCGACGTCTTCACCCACCCGCGCACCGGCGACCTCGTGGTCACCCCGCTGCGGACCCCCGTCGAGGAGGTCGTCCGATGACCCGCACGACTCGGCTCGCCGCCCTGGGCGTGGCCGTCACCCTCGCCGTCCCGACGGTCGGGCTCACCGCGGCCCCCGCGGGTGCGGCCGCCCGCATCACCGTCTCCAACGGCGACGGCGCGTCCACCGCGGCGGTCGACGGCGCGACCACCCTGACCGTGACCGGGCGCGGGTTCCAGTCGATCAAGGGCGGAGCGGGCGGCATCTACGTCGCGTTCGGGTGGGTGTCCGACCCCGAGGGCGGCGCGTGGAAGCCGTCGAAGGGCGGCACCACCGGCGACGACTACCGCTACGTCCCCGACAGCGAGAGCGCCGACAACGCCGGGCACCAGCGTTTCATCGCCTTCCCCGGCGCGGACACGGCCGACTCGGCCAACGGCACCATGAGCGCCTCGGGTGGCTGGAGCACCACGGTGAGCGTGCCCGGCGCCCGGTTCCAGGCCGTCGACCGCTCCGGCAGCGCCGTCGACGTGGACTGCACCCAGGTCACCTGCGGTGTCATCACGATCGGCGCCCACGGCATCAAGAACCCCCGCAACGAGACGTTCACTCCGGTGCGCTTCGTCGCTGGGTCGGGGTCGGGGGCCGCCGCCGCGCCCGCGACCTCCGCGCCGAGCGCCGCCCCCCACGCTGCCTCGAGTACGCCGGCGGCGGCCACCCCCGTGCGTACGGGCAAGCCGACGGTCGGGGTGGACCGTGCGACCGCGGTCGTCGGGCGGGTCCTCACGTTCACCGGCAAGGGCTTCACGCCGGGCGAGCAGGTCGTCGCCACGCTCGACGACGGGGTCGCCGCGGTCGGACCGCTGTCGGCGGGGCAGTCCGGCGAGGTTGCGGGGGTGCTCCAGCTCCCGGCGACGACGCAGGCCGGCACCCACGTGCTGCGGCTGACCGGCGCGGCCAGCGGCGCCGCTCCTGAGGTCACCTTCCCGATCGCGCCCGCCGCCGCGGTGGTGGACGCGACCGCCGCCGACGTGGGGGCAGACGAGGGCCCGTCGACCGCGGCCTGGGTCTTCCTCGCCGCAGCGGGGCTGCTCCTGCTCGGCGCGGTCGTCGGCGCCGTCCTGCAGGTACGCCGCAGCCGCCGCGCGCGCCGTACCGAACAGGTCGCTGCCCCCGAGGACGGTGCCCCGCTCGTCCCCGACTCGCTGGCATCGTTCGAGCGCGGGGACACCGCCGTCGACGAGCCCACCCAGGGCGGGAGGGTGTCGCGATGATCCGCCGAATCGCCCTCGGCGTGGCCGTCGCGCTGGTCGCGCTCGTCACCCCGCTGGTCCCGGCTGCCGCCGACGCCACGACCGCGCGCGAGATCGACGGGGCCACCCTGCGCTGGGGGGTCTCGAACGAGGCCAACAACGCAGCGTTCGCCCCCGGGACGTACAACTTCCTCTCCGCGGGCAAGGTCGCGGACCCCGGCGTCGGGGGCCAGACGCTCAAGGACGCCGCGACCTGGCTCAACGGGAAGCCTGCCGGGTGGAAGGCCACGGCCGGCAACGTCGCGATCGAGAAGAAGGCCGCCTCGGGGTCGTACGCGCCGGCGACCTGGGACGGGCTCAAGACGTCGCCCAGCGGCGCCTCGATCAGCCCGCCCACCAGCAAGGTCTTCAGTGACCACCGCGTGGTCCTCTCGGGGGGCTCCGGCTGGGCCGATCCTGACACCGGGCGGGCGAAGATCGCCTGGGACGGCGACTTCACGGTCGTCTTCTACTCGGGGATGTCGTTCTTCTTCGTCTCCGATCCCGAGCTGAGCGTCGGCCGGGACGGCAGCGGGGTGCTGACGGCGACGTTGAGCGGATTCGGATCGTCGCTCGCGGACCCGTCAGTGTGGACCACGGTCCCCGCGAAGAAGGTCACGCTCGCGACCTTGCCGTCGGTCTCCGTCGACGCCGACGGCACCACGGTCACCCCCGCGTACGAGGGTGTCCGTAACGGCGCCGTCGACCAGAGCACGAGCAACCCCGGCTGGGGCTCCTGGCCGACGTCGTTCATCGGATGGCTCGCCGACGCCGGCTCCGCGTCGTACTGGTACTCGTCGGGCGGCTCGGTCGACGCCAACAAGCCCCCGCTCCCGATCACGTTCGCCTGGGAGCTCGGCGACACCCTCCCGGAGGATCCCGAGGATCCCAGCGGGCCTGTCGACCCGGAGCCGACCACGCCGGCGCCGACGGTGCCGACGCCGTCGACCGGCGGAGGCGAGGGAGGCGGCGGTACGGGCGGTGGCTCCGGCGGTGGCTCCGCTTCGAAGGCCTTCACCGTCTCCGACGCCCAGCTGCGGTGGGGCGTCAACCAGGAGATGAGCAACTCCGCGTTCGCGCCCGGGACCTACAACATGTTCTCGGCAGGGACGGTGCCGAACCCCGGGAAGGGTGGCCAGACGCTCGCGCAGAAGGACTGGCGTGCCACCTCCGGCAACGTCCGCATCGAGAAGGAGACCAGCGCGGGCGGACACCGGCTCGCGACGTGGTCGGGCCTCGGCACGACACCTGACGGTCAGCCGCTCGGCGCCGCGACCAACGGCCTCCTGAGCGACCACACGGTCGTCATCGAGGGTGGCAAGGGCACGGTCGACCCGAAGAAGCGGACGGCGACGATCCGGTGGAAGGGCACCTTCACGGCCCTGCTGTACAGCGGGATGTCCTACTTCACCGTCACCGACCCGGTCCTGACCGTCAGCGGCGGGTCCGCGCGGATCGACGCGACGCTCGGCGGCTACGCGACCGACCGGGAGAACACCTCGGTGTGGAAGGCGCTCGCGCCGACGAAGGTCCGGCTCGCCGACGCCGCCGTGAAGAGCCTGAGCAACGCCCGTGGCTTCACGGTCACGCCCCGCTTCGCCGGGGTCCGGTACGACGCCCCGGCGGGCGCCGTCGCCCAGCAGCGCGGGGTCTCCGGCTGGGGTGCGTTCCCGACGTCGTTCCTCCGCTTCCAGGAGAAGGTCGGCACCGCGTCGTACTGGTACACCAGCGGCGCCTCCACGGACCGCTTCAAGGCGGCGCTGCCGATCACGTTCAGCTACGACGCCGACAAGCCGGTCGCCGCGCCGAAGGGCGACGACGCCTCGAGCGGCGGCCCAAGCACCGGCAGCCCGTCCACCGGTGCGAGCACCGGATCCGGTACGGGCACCCCGTCCGCCGCCCCGGCTGCCGTGCCCGCCGCTGCGCCTGCGCCTGCCACCGTCGTCGGCGCCGCCGTCCCGGTCGGCACGACCGAGGGTGTCCTCCCCGTCGCGCAACCACTCGACGCCTCGCCCCCGTCATGGCCCTGGTGGGCCGGCGGCGCGATGGCCGTCGCAGCACTCCTGGTCACGGTCGGCTCGCGCCTCCTGACCCGACGCACGTCCTGACCCCCACCCCTCTGAGCACCACGTCTCGGAAAAGAAACGAAGGGAAGCACCATGTCCACGTCCCTCTCGCGGAGGTTCCGGCGCGCTGTCGCCGGCACCGCCGCAACCGCCCTCGCAGCGGGCTCCCTGGTCCTCGTGGCCGGGCCCGCGCAGGCCGCGCCCAGCCCGGTGACCGACGCCGTCTTCGCCTGGGGCCTGTCCAACGAGGCGAACAACGCGGGCTTCGCACCCCAGACCGCCAACTTCTTCTCGGCCGGCAAGATCAGCAACCCCGGCGCCGGCGGACAGACGCTGACGTCGGCGACAACCTGGTACAACGGCACCACCGCCAACTGGAGCGCGACGAACGGGAACGTCGAGATCCAGAAGAAGACGGCCGACGGCGGGTACGCGCCCGCGACCTGGGAAGGCCTGAAGACGAGCCCGACGGGCGCGAGCATCTCACCCCCGACCTCGAACGTCTTCAGCGACCACCGGGTCACGATCAAGAAGGGCACGGGAACCGCGGACGCCGCGGCGAACGACGCCAGCATCACGTGGGACGGCGACTTCACGGTGATCGGCTACTCCGGCATGACCTTCTTCTACGTCTCCGACCCCACGCTCACCGTCGATGACGGCGTCGGCACGGTCACCGCCACCGTCGGCGGTTACGGCACGAGCATGGACGACATGACGGAGTGGACCAGCCTCCCGGACACGCAGGTCACGCTGGCAACCCTGAGCGGCGTCGACGTCACCGAGAACGGCTTCACCGTCACCCCGGCGTACAGCGGCGTCACCTACGACTCGCCGAACACGCCGCAGAACCGCACCGCTGCCGGGTGGGGTGCCTGGCCGGCCACGTTCATCTCGGCCATCGAGCCGACGGGGCAGGCGGCGTACTGGTACACGACCGGTGGCTCGGTCGACAAGAACAAGACTCCGCTGCCGCTCACGGTCAGCTACTCCAGCCCCGCGAAGGTCACGGTCAGCGACACGACGATCCCGTCGACCGGTGAGCACGAGATCACCGTCTCCGGCTCCGGCTTCGCCCCGGCCCTCGCGACCGGCGCACGCCCCCCGCTCGCGGGCAAGGCAGCAGGCGCGTACGTCGTGCTCGGTACCGTCGCCGACAGCTGGAAGCCCAGTGCCGGCGCCCCCTCGACCGCTCGCAAGGCGATCACGCAGAAGTGGGCCGTGACCTCGGCCGACATGACCACCATCGGTGGCGCCGCCGCAGGAGCGATCGAGCTCAAGGCCGACGGCACCTTCACGACGACGTTCACCGTCTCCAAGGCCGCCGTCGACGCCGCTCCCGACAGGCTGGCCAAGCTGGGCATCTACACCTACGCCGGCAGCGGCGCGACGCAGCCGCTGTACGAGACGTTCACGCCGATCACGTTCGAGGATCCGGCTCCGACTCCGACCGTCACGCTGAGCAACACCACTATCTCCTCCGAGGGTGAGCACGAGATCACCGTCTCCGGGACCGGGTTCGACCCTAACGCCGGCACGTTCGGCCTGTACGCCGGCGTCAGCCGTCAGCCCGCGGCGTGGAAGCCGTCCGAGGGCGTGGCGCTCAACGCCGCGCAGTTCCCGGGGGCGGCGTACGTCCCGAAGGCGAGCATCTCCGCCGACGGCACGTTCAGCACGACGATCACGGTCGACAAGTCCAAGGTCGATGCCGTCGCCACCGAGGGCAGCTACGGGGTCTACACCTTCGGCGCCCACGGCCAGACGGTCGCCGCGTACGAGACGTTCACGCCGATCACCTTCGTCGACCCCGAGCCGGAGCCCGAGCCGGAGCCGGTCCCGGCCGTCGCGTCGACGACCGCGATCGCGGCGCCCGTCAAGGTCGTGTACGGCCGCGGCGGCCTGGCCACCGTGACGGTGAAGTCCTCCAAGGCCGTCACCGGCAAGGTCCAGCTCCTCGACGGGGCGCGCTCGCTCGGCGTCAAGGGCGTCTCCGGCGGCAAGGCCACGTTCGTGCTGCCGAAGACGCTGACCGTCGGCACCCACCGGCTGACCGCCCGCTTCACGCCCGCCGATGCGAAGGTCGTGAAGGCGTCGACGTCGGTCCGGAACCTCGCCGTCGCCAAGGTCAGCACCAAGGCGGCCGTGAAGGTCACCAAGAAGCCGACCCGCAAGGGGGCCGGCAAGGCGACGGTGACGGTGTCCGGCACCCCGAAGGCCAACGGTCGCGTGACGATCGTCATCAAGGGCAAGGGCATCAAGAAGACCGTCCGTGCGACGGTCCGCAACGGCAAGGTCGTCGTGAAGCTGCCCAAGCTCAAGAAGAAGGGCACCTACACCCTGACCGCGACGTACGCCGGCAGCGCGACCCACACCGCGGCGAAGAAGGCCGTGAAGGTGAAGGTCACCCACTAGTCAGGACGCAGGTCCCGACAAGAGGACCCGACGTTCGCGCCACGTGACGGCGCGGGCGTCGGGTCCATCGTCGTACCGGCTCCGCTGAGGTACCCGAGCGAAGGCGAACCTCCCCGAGCGTGGGGACTCGGGGCAGTCGGCGTTCGACGGGGTACCCGAGTCCAGGCCGTACGGCGGACGGCGTCGTACGGCGTGGGCTGGCGTCAGAGCGACGGCACGCCGACCGCGCGCAGCACGAACCGCTCCGTCATCGCGACCGCCGCGTCCCGCTCGGGCGTCTCGGGATGCGTCACCTGCCGGCTCTGCAGGCACGCCAGCACCAGACCGGTCGTCGCCCGCAGGTCCTCGAGGGCGAACGTCCCCTGGGCCATGCCGTCCTCGAGCACGTCGCGCAGGAGGTCCTCGACGACGATGACGTGCTCGCGCATGTGGAGCAGCGCGTCGCGCGACAGCACGGAGTAGAGCTGCGGCCCGAGGCCCATGTGCATCTCGCGGGAGAGCGCGACGTGCATGCGGACGTACGTGCGCAGCCGCTCGACCGGGCCCTCGACCTCCTCGAGCGCGGACCGGATCGCCTCGACGTAGCGCTCCGTCTCGTCCATCGCGAACGCGAGGAGGACGGCCTCCTTGTCGGCGAAGTGGTTGTAGATGGCGGTGCGGCCGATCTCCGCCCGCGACGCCACGTCCGCCAGACGCACCGCGTCGTACCCGCGCTCGTTCAGGAGGTCGCCGAACGCCGTGAGCACCCGACGCCGGGTCTCGGCGCGGTGCTCGGCGAGGCTCTCCCCGATGATCTTGGGCACGCCGACAATCTACCGGGGTCGGGGTCCGCCTGCGTTAGTGTGCCGACGTGAGCGTCGCATCCGAGAGCAACCGTGCCCGATCGCCCGAGGAGATGGCCGCCGCGGCGGCGGAGGTGCTGCGCGAGCGCACCGGCGGGGACCATGACGTCGCCCTGGTGATGGGGTCCGGCTGGCGCCCGGCCGCCGACGTCCTGGGCACCCCCGACCACGAGCTCCCCGCGACCGACCTCCCCGGCTTCCGCGCCCCGTCGGTCGCCGGCCACGGCGGCACCATCCGCTCGGTGCGTGTCGGTGACGTGCGCGTGCTGGTCTTCCTCGGCCGGACCCACCTGTACGAGGGTCACGGCGTCGACGCGGTCGCGCACGGCGTCCGGACCGCCGCCGCGGCCGGCTGCCGCGCCGTCGTCCTCACCAACGCCTGCGGCGGCCTGCGCACCGAGTGGACGCCCGGCACGCCGGTGCTGATCAGCGACCACATCAACCTGACGGCGACGTCCCCTCTGCACGGCGCGACCTTCGTCGACCTGACCGACCTCTACGCCTCGCGCCTGCGCGCCCTGTGCCTCGAGGTCGACCCGACGCTCGCCCAGGGCGTGTACGTCCAGTTCCCGGGACCGCACTACGAGACGCCGGCCGAGATCGGCATGGTGCGGGCGATCGGCGGCGACCTCGTCGGGATGTCGACGGGGCTCGAGGCGATCGCGGCCCGCGCCGCCGGACTCGAGGTGCTCGGCATCTCGCTCGTCACCAACCTCGCCGCCGGCGTCTCCGCAGAGCCGCTGGACCACGAGGAGGTCCTGGCCGCAGGCGCCGCCTCCGCCGAGACCATGGGCCACCTGCTCGCCAGCGTGGTGGGCAGGATCTGATGCGGGTCCTCGTGACCGGCTCGTCCGGCGCGATCGGGCGGACGGTCGTGTCGGGCCTGTTCTCGCGCGGCCACACCCTGCGCGGGATCGACGTGCTCGAGCCGGAGCGCGGTCTCGCGGCCCTGCTCCCCCTCGGCGCGTTCATCGGCGACGTGACGGACCCGGTCGTCGCCGCCGATGCCGTGTCCGGGGTCGACGCCGTGGTCCACCTCGCCGGCAACCCGTCGGAGGCGCCGCTGCCCGAGGCGCTCGCCTCGCACGCGCTCACGACCGCGTCGCTGCTCGACGCGATGCTCTCCCACGAGGTCCGGCGGATCGTCTACGCCAGCAGCAACCACGCGGTCGGCCTCGTCCCGCGCGGCGAGGTGCTCCGCACCGACGTGCTCCCGCGGCCCGACACGTTCTACGGCGTCGGCAAGGTCGCGGCGGAGGGGCTGCTCAGCCTGTACGCAGACCGCTTCGGCATCGAGGCGGTCGCGCTGCGGATCGGCTCGTTCCTCCCCGAGCCGACGACGCGCCGGCAGCTCGCGACGTGGCTCTCCTACGGCGACGCCGTACGCCTCGTCGACGCCGCGCTCACCGGCCCGGTCGACGGCTTCACGCCGGTCTACGGGATCTCGGCCAACACTCGCGCCTGGTGGGACCTCGAGCCGGGGCGCAGGCTGGGCTACGAGCCGCGCGACGACGCCGAGGCGTACGCCGGTCGCATCGGCGAGCGCGAGGAGGACGAGGCCGAGGGAGCGTACGTCGGCGGTCCGTTCGCCGTGATGCCGCTCAGGAAGGCACTGTGATGGCCGCACCGCTCGAGGACGAGGCCCGCGCGTGGATCGCGCAGGACCCCGATCCGCAGACGCGCGCGGAGCTGGAGGAGCTGCTGAGCGCGGGTGACCAGGAGGCCCTCGCCGAGCGCTTCGCCGGTCGCCTCGAGTTCGGCACGGCAGGGCTTCGCGGTCCGCTCGGCGCCGGCCCGACCCGGATGAACCGCGTCGTCGTCGCCCAGGCCGCCGCGGGACTCGCGGCGTACGTCCTCTCCCGCGCCGAGGGCGTTCTGCCATCCCGCGCCGCAGACGCTCGCCCGACGCTCGTCGTCGGCTACGACGCGCGCCACAACTCGGCGGTGTTCGCGCGGGACACCTGCGAGGTGGCCCAGGCCATGGGGGTCCGCGCCCTGCTGCTGCCGGAGCCGCTGCCGACGCCCGTGCTGGCATTCGCGATCCAGCACCTCGGTGCCGACGCCGGCGTGATGGTGACGGCGTCGCACAACCCGCCGCAGGACAACGGTTACAAGGTCTACCTCGGTGACGGCAGCCAGATCGTGCCCCCCGCCGACCTGGACATCGCCGCCGCGATCGCCGCCGTGGGACCGGTCGACGCGCTCCCGCGCGACCCGTCGTACGAGGTGCTGGGCGACGAGGTCCGCGACGCGTACGTGGCTGCCGTCGGTGCCCTGCCCTCCCCCGGGCCACGCGGGCTGGTCGTCGCGTACACGCCGATGCACGGCGTCGGGCGCCAGACCGCCGAGAGCGCCGTGGAGGCGGCCGGGTTCGCGTCGCTCCACGTGGTCGCCGAGCAGGCAGACCCGGATCCGGCGTTCCCGACGGTCGCGTTCCCCAACCCGGAGGAGCCCGGCGCGACCGACCTGCTGCTCGCCCTCGCCGACCAGGTCGGAGCGGACCTCGCGGTCGCGAACGACCCCGACGCCGACCGGTGCGCCGTCGCGGTGCCCACGATGCACGGCTGGCACCAGCTGTCCGGGGACGAGGTCGGGGTGCTGCTCGCCGACTTCCTCCTGCGTCGCGGGGTCGAGGGGACGTACGCCACCACGATCGTGTCGTCGTCGCTGCTCGGTCGGCTCGCGGCGGCGTACGGGCAGCCGTACGCCGAGACGCTCACCGGCTTCAAGTGGATCGGCCGGGTGCCGGGACTCGCCTTCGGGTACGAGGAGGCGCTCGGCTACGCCGTCGCACCGTCGATCGCCCGCGACAAGGACGGCATCTCGGCGATGGTGCGGGTGCTCGAGCTGGCGGCCGAGCTGCGCGCCGCGGGACAGACTCTCGTGGACCGGCTCGACGAGATCGCCGAGCGGTTCGGGCTCCACGCGACCGCGCAGCTCGCGGTCCGCGTCGACGACCTCGCGGTGATCGCGGAGGCGATGGCGCGGCTGCGGCACGCGCCACCGACGCGGCTCGGCGGGTTCGCGGTGGAGCGCGTGGACGACCTGGAGCAGGGTTCCGACCTGCTGCCGCCGACCGACGGGCTGCGGTTCGTGCTCGCGGAGGGCGCCCGGGTCGTCGTACGCCCGTCCGGGACCGAGCCGAAGCTCAAGTGCTACCTCGAGGTCGTGGTCCCCACGCCCGACGGGGTGGAGGCCGCCAGGATCGCGGCGGCGGCACGGCTGGACGCGATCCGCACCGACCTGTCGGGCGCACTGGGGGTATGACGCCATGACCGCACCGAGGAGCTACCGCGTCCGCTGGGGAGACGTCGCGCGGCTCCTCGTCGCGTGGGTGGCCGGGACGCTCACGCTGGTGCTGGTCGACGTGCTCCTCGACGAGCTCCGGTTCACGACGTGGTGGGCACCGGCGGTCGCCGCGGCCGTCATCGGCGTCGTAGGCCTCGTCCTTCACCCGCTCCTGGTCGCGGTCGCTGCGCGCGTCGGATGGCTCGCGGTCATCGCTCTCGCCGTCGTCGGGCAGGCGGTCGTCATCGGCGTCGCGCTCGCGATCGTCCCCGGCGTCGAGGTCGAGTCGTGGTGGGCTCCCCTGGTCGCTGCGTGGCTCGCGGCGCTGGTCGGCTCGGTGCTCGCGTGGCTCGGGACGGCGGGCACCGACGAGGGCTTCGCCGTCTCCCTCGCCCGCCGCGGTCGCCGGTCGCGCCGACATCCGGACGGTCCGCTCCCCGAGGGACTGCTGATCGTCCAGCTCGACGGCGTCCCGTACCCCGTCCTGACCTGGGCGCTCGCCGCCGGCAACACCCCCACGCTCGACCGCTGGCTGCGCGGCGGCAGCCACACCCTGCACGAGTGGCGTCCCACGGTGCCGTGCACCACGCCGGCCAGCCAGCTCGGGATCCTCCACGGCACCGTCGAGTGGGTCCCCGCGTTCCGCTGGTACGACCGCGAGCTGGGTCGCGTCCTGACCGCGAACCACCCCGCCGACGCGGCGATCATCGAGCAGCGTGCCGAGGGGCCGGGGCTCCTGTCCGACGGAGGCGTCTCGGTCTCCAACCTGTTCAGCGGCGGCGCCGACCGTACGGCGATGGTGATGTCGCGGCTGCGGACCGGACGCGGGACCACCATCACCCGCGAGGCGGTCGGCTGGTTCGTGCTGCGACCGGACGGGTTCGCGCGGAGCCTGTTCCGCGCGATCGGCGAGGTCGTCCGCGAGCGTGCGCAGGCCGCCCGCCAGGTCCGCCGCGACCTGCGGCCCCGGGTGGTGCGCGACTGGACGTTCGCGCTGCTGCGCGCGGTGTCCAACGGTGTCATCCGCGACCTCTCGACGGCCGTCGTCGCGCAGGAGATGCTGCGCGGCACGCCGATCCTGTACGTGGACTACGTCGACTACGACGAGGTGGCGCACCACGCGGGTGTCTTCCGGCGGGAGTCGCTGGCGGCGCTCGAGGCGCTGGACGGGGTGCTCGCCACGCTCGCGACCGTCGCGGAGTCCGCACCGCGGCGCTATCGGATCGCGGTGGTGAGCGACCACGGCCAGTCCCAGGGCGACACGTTCCTCCAGCTCGACGGCGCCACCCTCGCCGACGCGGTGGCCACCCTCACCTCCGGGTCGGTGGAGGCGGTGCAGACGACCGGCGAGGACTACGCGCGGCTCCGCGCGCTGGCCGAGGACATGGCCGGCTCCGGAGCGGGCTCCGGCACGGCTCGTCGGACTGCGGAGCGCCTCGACCGCCGGACCCGTGCCGGCACCGAGACCGACGGCGACGGCGCGGCTGCCCGCAGCGGCGCCCCCGGCGTACGCGCCCCCGGCGAGACGTCGGACAGCGACCTCATCGTGCTCGCCTCGGGCAACCTCGGCCTCGTCCACGCCCGCACGGACCGACGCCTCCTCCTCCACGAGATCGACGAGCGGTGGCCGCGGCTCATCCCCGGGCTGGTCAACAACCCGACGATCGGGTGCGTGGTCGCGATGACGGTCGCCGAGGGCCCTGTGGCGATCGGCCCGGACGGCATCCACGCCCTGCGGACCGGCGCGGTGGTCGGCGACTGCGACCCGCTCGCCGCGTACGGCGACGGCGCCCGCGACCGGCTCCTTCCCGCGGCGGAACGACCGATGGCTCCGGACCTCTACGTCATCAGCGCCTGCGACGCAGCGACCGGCACGGTGCACGCGTTCGAGGAGCTGGTCGGCAGCCACGGCGGGTTGGGCGGATGGCAGGACCGCGCGGTGCTCCTCGCACCGGCGGACCTCACCGCCCCGCCCGCCGAGATCCTCGGCGCCGATGCCCTCCATCAGGTCCTCCGCGGCTGGCGCGAGGAGCTCGGCGCCTGAGGGCCCGTCCCGTCCCGTCCCCGATTTGTGCAGGTGATCAGCCTTTTGGGGCGCGAGAACGAGCCTCAGTGCACAAATCGGGGACGGACGGGGCGACGCGGCCGCTGCCGATCAGACCGAGCGCTGGTACGCCCGGAACGCCCGCGTCGCGAGCCACGCCATCAGCACCGCGAGCACGAGCAGGAGACCGAGCCGTGTGCCGACGACCGTCCAGTCCGGCGCCGCTGACAGCGCCTCGCGGGACGCCACCGCAGCCCAGTCCACCGGGTTGAACCGCGCCACGGTCGCCACCCACTCCGGCATCAGCGCCGGGGCGAGCATCACCGACGAGAGGAACGTCAGCGGCAGCGTGAGGAACTGCGAGATGCCGATGAGCGCCTCCTGCTGACGGACGAGGAGCGCGACGGCGTTCGAGAGCGCCGCGAAGACGCAGCCCAGGAGCACCGCGGCCACGATCACGACGAGCCAGCCGAGCGGACCGCCGTCGAAGCGGGCGCCAGCGACGACCCCGACCGCCAGCACGATCACCGTCTGGACCGCGATCGTGACCGACTGCGACGCCAGCGAGCTCGCCATCAGCGCCCCGCGCCCGACCGGCGAGGTGAGGTCGCGATCCATGACACCGCGGTCCATCGCGACGATGAAGCCGGTGCCGGCCCAGCCCGCGGAGAACATCGCGGTCATCACGGCGATCCCCGGGGTGAGGTACGTCAGGTAGCTCTCACCCCCGAAGCCGGGGAGCTCCACGACGTTGCGGAACAGCTGGCCGAACAGGAGGAGCCAGACCAGCGGCTGGATGAGCGTGAAGGCGAGGTACGCCGGCTGGCGGGCGAGCGTCCGCAGCGACCGTTCGGTGAGCAGACGGGTGTGCACGAGCGTGGTCGTCATGCCGCCACCCCCTCGGCCTCGCGCCCGGTCGGCGCCGCGGCCTGCGCGGAGGCGAACGCACGTCCGGCGTAGCGCAGGTAGACGTCGTCGAGCGACGGCCGCGACACCGTGACCGCGGCCAGCCGCAGGTCGGCCGCGTCGAGCGCCGCCATCACCTGAGGAAGAACAGCAGCGCCGTCGTCCACCCGCGCCCGCAGCGTGTCGCGGTCGCGGGTCAGCTCGTGCACGCGTGTCAGCCCGGCGAGGACGACGCTCGCGCGGTCGACGTCGCCACGGTCCGCGAGCTCGACCGCGATCGCGTCGCCGGAGAGTCCGTGCTTGAGCTCCGCAGGCGTCCCGGTGACGACGACGCGGCCGTGGTCGACGATCACCAGCCGCTGCGCGAGGTGGTCGGCCTCCTCGAGGTAGTGCGTCGTGAGCAGGACGGTGAGCCCGTCGTCGGAGGCCAGCCGCGCGATCTCGGCCCACAGGTCGGCCCGCGCCTCGGGGTCGAGCCCGGTCGTGGGCTCGTCGAGGAAGAGCACCTGGGGCCGGTGCATCAGGCTCATCGCCACGTCGAGCTTGCGCTGCATCCCGCCGGACCACGTCCGCGCGAGCCGGCGCCCGGCGTCGGTGAGACCGAAGCGCTCCAGGAGCTCGTCGGCGCGCTCACGGGCGGCGCGGGCCGACATCCCGTAGACGCGTGCGGAGAGGACGAGGTTCTCGACGCCGGTCCCGATCGGGTCGAACCCCGGCTTCTGGGAGACGTACCCGATCGCGTGGCGGACGTGCCGGGCGTCGCGGGCGACGTCGTACCCGGCCACGGTCGCGGTGCCGGAGTCCGCCCGTGAGAGCGTGGTCAGGATCTTGACGGTGGTCGACTTTCCGGCGCCGTTGGGTCCGAGCAGGCCGAGCACCGTCCCCGGCTCGACGGCGAGGTCGACGCCGTCGAGGGCGCGGACCTCCCGGTCTCGGGAGCGGTAGGTCTTGGTGAGTCCGGCGACCGCGATCGCGGGGCCGGACCGTGTCGTGCTGGGCACGGTGGGTTCTCCTTCCGACGAGGAGTCCACCGCTGGTGCCGTAGCCTTGAGGTGCAGCCGTCGTGGCTCGGCGTCAGCGTCGGACTCGATGGTCACGGTCCCCGGTCGATGGCAGTCGGTCGGGGACCGCTCTTTTGTCCGTACGCCCGCGGGTGCGGGTCGTACGGGGTCTGGGTCACGGCTCGGGCATCAGCGCCGCGAGCTCGGGGAACTCAGCCACGAGCCTGCGCTGCGTCTCCTCCGGCGAGAGGCCTTCGTCGCGCAGCTCGTGCATGCGTCGCCACACCGCCACCCCACCGAACGTCCCGTCCTTCAGCTCGTCGAGGAGCTCGGTGACGAACGCCTGCTCGGCGTCGCGGAGCGCCTGCTGGTAGTCGCTCTCGACGACGAAGAGCCGGGGGAAGCCGTCGGGCACCGCGGCGCGGATGGCGTCGTACGCCCGGGTCTGGAAGGCGAGCTCGGCGACGCGGCGCTCGAGCAGCGGCACGACGTCGTCCGGCGGCAGCGTCGCGACGAGGGACAGCGCCGCCTCGAAGTCGGTGAACTGAGCCGTCGGCTCGCTGAGGAGCTCGCTCAGCCAGTCGGTCATCATCACCTCGCCCTCGGGGGTGATCTCGTAGACCGTCCGCTCGGGACGCCGTCCCTCGCGCACCGTCTCGCGGGCGGTGATGAGCCCCTTCTTGTGCAGCGACTCGACCACGGAGTAGAGCGACCCATAGTTGAGTCGGATGCTCTCCTCCTTGTGGCGCTGTCGGAGCGTGCTCGACATCTCGTAGGGGTGCATCGGGCGCTCGGAGAGCAGGGAGAGCACCGCCAGCGCCAACGCGTTGGTCGGTCGTCGCACGGCCATGGCGTCCTCCCTCGATCTCGATTACTCGACTCAGAGTATTACGACGAGGGTAGGAACGCAAACGGCCCCCCACCCGGAGGTGAGGGGCCGTTCGAGGAGGTTGCCGCCGGCGTCGCGCCGCCCGGGTCCCCGGCTTCAGCGGACGAAACCGGGCACCGAGATCCCGAGGTGGGGGCCGACGTGCGAGAGGAAGTCGGGCACCGGCGACCGGCGGACGAACTCCTGCTGGTCGTCGGTCGGCTTCTTCGCCGCAGGCTCGGCGGCGGGCTTCTTGGCAGCAGGCTTCGCCGTGCCCGAAGCACCGGCTGCCGGGCGCGCCGCGCCACGGCTCACCGACGGGGCTGCATCCCGACCGGCCGCGGCCGGAGCGCTCGCGGCCCGGCCGGGAAGCGTGTCGGACGCCGTCAGCGCGGCCAGGACCTTGCGCGGAGCCACGTTGACGTCGGCGCGGCCGGGCACGCCCGGGACGCGGCCCGAGTCGGAGTGCTGCCAGATCGCGTAGGCGTTCCAGGGCGCCGGAACGGTCGGGAGCCTGGTCTCGTAGTGGGCGATCCACAGCGGGTAGCGGGCGAAGGTGTGCCGCGCGCCGACGTTGCTCTTCCAGAATCCGGGGCCGGTGTAGATGATCGGACGCTGCCCCATCGCGCGCTCGACGACGTGGAGCCAGGTCTGCGTCCAGCGCCGGACGTGGGCGGCCGAGCGACCGTCGGCGTCCTCGAGGTCGAGCACGAGCATGGGCGCCCGGACGCCGGTGCGACGGACCTCGGTCACGAAGTGTCGGGCCTGTGCACGGGCCGAGGTCCCGGGGCGTGCGAAGTGGTAGAACCCGGTCGCGAGCCCGGCGCGCGAGCTGGCCCGGCCGTCGGCCTTCGCGTACTCGTTGACGAACGTCCGTCCCTCCGTCGCCTTCACGAAGGCGAAGCCGTAGCCGGACTTGCGCACCTTGGCGAAGTCGATGGCGCGGCCGCGCGGGTGCTGATGACCCGACACGTCGATGCCGCGCACGGCTCCCTTGCGGGCCGAGTCGTCGATGGCGGCGGAGGCCGGCGCCGCCGAGGCGAGGGAGGCCGCCACGAGTGCGGCGACCACGGCGAGCACGACGACGAGGGCGCGTCGCGCGGTGGTGGCGAGAACGAGGGTTCCCATGTACTGCTCCTGTCCGAGGGCGGGGGTTCCGCAACCTCGGGAGAGCAGGCAGGAGCCGCCGAGGCTCCTCGGCTCTCGTGCGCGCTCGTACGCTCCGGGGGTCACGGCGTACGACATGGCCGGCGCAGGTGCGCCAGATGTCAGGAGCGGGTCATCGCCCTGCGGCCGTCAGGCACCCGTCGGGGGACGGGGTGCAGCACACACGGCCCAGCTCGGCCGTCTCTCCACTTGGACGAGCGTACATATCAACCCAAATCGGACAAGCAACACGCGGGGTGGGCAGGAGACCGGGCATCGTGGTCGACGTCGCAACCACGATGCGCGGCCCCGCTGCGGATCAGCGCACGACGGCGACGCTGCACCGCGCACGGTGCAGCAGGCCCTGGCTCACCGAACCGAGCAGCATCCCCTCGAAGGCGCCGCGCCCCCGCGACCCGACGACGACCAGCGCCGCCGTCTCGGAGGCGTCGGCGAGCGCGACAGCGCCCGGCACGGTGATGGCCTCGCGCTGCACCGTGACGTCGGGGTAGCGCGCCTCGTACGGCGCCACGACCTCCTTCAGCATGTCCTCGGCGACCGCGATCTCGTCGCCGACCTGCGTCGGGATGAAGCCCGAGAGGATCGCCGGGCTCGAGGCCGAGGTGTGGAACCCGTAGATCACCGTGAGCTCCACGCCCATGGCGTCGGCGTAGGCGAAGGCCCACTCCAGCGCGTGCCCGCTCTCCTCCGACCCGTCGGTGCCCACCACGACCCGCGTCGCCTCAGGGCGCTGCGCCTCGCGGACGACCACCACGGGGCACGCGGACTGCCGGGCGACGTGCTGGCTCACCGAGCCGACCACGAGGTCGGCGATCCTGCCGTGCCCGCGGCTGCCCATGACGACCGCCGACGCGTCCGCCGCGTAGCGGACGAGCTGCTCGGCCGGCTTTCCCGTGCGGACGTCGACGACGGACTCCGGGGCGCCGTCGGCCGCCAGGATCGAGCGCGCCTCCGCGAGGAGGCTCTCCTCGACGTCGTCGGCGGCCTCAGAGCGCGCCAGGTCCTCGGGTATGACCCCGATCGCGTGCAGCGGTGCTCCGACCGCTCGTGCGTAGCGCACGCCCCAGTGCAGCGCGCGGATGCTGTCGTCCGAACCATCGATCCCGACCAGGACGGGTGCCTTTGCGTCAGTCATGCCCCCAGCATGCCTTCCCCGCAGTGGCTGAGCCACGCCCGTCCGGCAACCCACCTTTCCCACCTAGACTGTCGGAGTGACCATCACACCGACCGACCTCGGCAGCGCCGCCGACGTCCGGTCCGTGCTGGGAGACCTCTCCGGGGTCGACCAGGTCGGGCTGGAGGCACGTGCCGCCGCGCTCTCGACCCGCTCCATCAAGAAGGACGCCAAGCGCACGGCGATCGACCTCGCGATCTCGATGGTCGACCTCACCACGCTCGAGGGGGCCGACACCCCCGGCAAGGTCCGCTCGCTGGCCGCGAAGGCCCTGCGCCCCGACCCGTCGGACCCGACGTGCCCGCAGGTCGCGGCCGTCTGCGTCTACCCCGACCTCGTCGGCACCGCGCGCGAGGCCCTCGGTGACGCGCCGATCGGCGTGGCGAGCGTCGCGACCGCGTTCCCGTCCGGGCGCGCTCCGCTGGAGGTGAAGGTCACCGACACCGAGTACGCCGTCGCGGCCGGCGCGAGCGAGATCGACATGGTCATCGACCGCGGCGCCTTCCTCGCCGGCGACCTGCTCAAGGTGTACGAGGAGATCGTCGCCGTCCGGGCCGCCTGCGAGCGCGGCGACGGCTCGCACGCCCACCTCAAGGTGATCCTCGAGACCGGCGAGCTCGCGACGTACGACAACGTCCGCAAGGCGTCGTGGCTGGCGATGCTCGCCGGCGCCGACTTCATCAAGACCAGCACGGGCAAGGTCTCCCCCGCGGCGACCCTGCCGGTCACGCTGCTCATGCTCGAGGCGGTCCGCGACTACCGCGACGCGTTCGGCCGCCAGGTCGGCGTGAAGCCCGCCGGCGGGATCCGCACCACGAAGGACGCCATCAAGTACCTCGTGACGGTCAACGAGACCGCCGGACTCGACTGGATGACGCCGACCTGGTTCCGGTTCGGCGCCTCGAGCCTGCTCAACGACCTGCTCATGCAGCGCCAGAAGCTCGAGACCGGCCGCTACTCCGGCCCCGACTACGTGACGATCGACTGAGGCGACGACATGGCTGTACGCAACGATCCCCCCGCAGTACCTCCCACCGGCCTCGACTACGCCCCCGCACCCGAGTCCCGCGCGATCGTCGACCTCGAGCCCTCGTACGGGCTGTTCATCGACGGCGCGTTCACCGAGGGTGCCGACGGCCGTACCTTCAAGACCGTCAACCCGGCCACCGAAGAGGTCCTGTCGGAGGTCACCGAGGCGACCGACGCCGACGTGGACCTCGCCGTGGCCGCCGCCCGCCGTGCGTTCCGCACCTGGTCGCGGATGCCCGGCCGCGAGCGCGCGAAGTACCTCTACCGCATCGCCCGCATCCTGGCCGAGCGCAGCCGCGAGCTCGCGGTCCTCGAGTCGCTCGACAACGGCAAGCCGATCAAGGAGTCGCGCGACGTCGACATCCCGCTGGTCTCGCAGTGGTTCTTCTACTACGCGGGCTGGGCGGACAAGCTGTCGTACGCCGGGCTCGGCCCGACCCCCCGCCCGCTCGGCGTGGCCGCGCAGGTCATCCCCTGGAACTTCCCGCTGCTGATGCTCAGCTGGAAGATCGCGCCCGCGCTCGCCGCCGGCAACACCGTCGTGCTCAAGCCGGCCGAGACCACCCCGCTCACGGCGCTGCTGTTCGCCGAGATCTGCCAGCAGGCCGACCTGCCGCCGGGCGTGGTCAACATCGTCACCGGTGCCGGCGCCACGGGCCAGGCGCTCGTGTCGCACCCCGACGTCGACAAGGTCGCGTTCACCGGCTCCACCGAGGTCGGGCGCCAGATCGCACGTTCGGTCGCGGGCACCCACAAGAAGCTCACCCTCGAGCTCGGCGGCAAGGCCGCCAACATCGTGTTCGAGGACGCCCCGATGGACCAGGCCGTCGAGGGCATCGTCTCGGGCATCTTCTTCAACCAGGGCCACGTCTGCTGCGCCGGGTCGCGGCTGCTGGTCCAGGAGAACGTCTACGACGACGTGATGGAGCGCCTGAAGCGCCGCATGAGCACGCTGCGCGTCGGCGACCCGCTCGACAAGAACACCGACATCGGCGCGATCAACTCCCGCGAGCAGCTGCAGCGGATCACCGAGCTCGCCGAGGTCGGGGACGCCGAGGGAGCGGAGCGCTGGTCGCCGCCGTGCGAGCTGCCGAGCGCCGGCTTCTGGTACGCCCCCACCGTCTTCACCGGCGTCACGCAGGCGCACCGCATCGCTCGCGAGGAGATCTTCGGGCCGGTGCTCTCCGTGCTGACCTTCCGCACGCCCGACGAGGCGGTCGCGAAGGCCAACAACACGCCGTACGGCCTGTCGGCCGGGGTGTGGACCGAGAAGGGCTCGCGCATCCTCGCGATCGCCGACCGCCTCCGCGCCGGGGTCGTGTGGGCCAACACGTTCAACAAGTTCGACCCCGCGTCGCCGTTCGGCGGCTACAAGGAGTCCGGCTACGGCCGCGAGGGCGGGCGCCACGGGCTCGCCGCGTACCTGCAGGAAGGTGAGGGCCTGTGAGCCGGCTCGACGTCCGCAAGACCTACAAGCTCTACATCGGCGGCGCCTTCCCGCGCTCGGAGTCGGGTCACACCTACGAGGTCCTCGACACCCAGGGGCGCTTCCTCGCCAACGCGGCCAAGGCCTCGCGCAAGGACGCCCGTGACGCCGTCTCGGCGGCCCGCAAGGCGTTCGGCGGGTGGAGCGGACGCACGCCGTACAACCGCGGGCAGATCCTCTACCGCGTGGCCGAGATGATCGAGGGCCGCCACGACCAGTTCACGGCCGACGTGGTCGCCGCCGAAGGGCTCACCAAGGCCCAGGCGGCGAAGGTCGTCGACGCCGCGATCGACCGGTGGGTCTGGTACGCCGGGTGGGCCGACAAGCTCGCCCAGGTGACCGGCAACGCCAACCAGGTGGCAGGCCCGTTCTTCAACCTGTCCTCGCCCGAGCCGACCGGCGTCGTCGCCGTGGTCGCACCCGAGGACGACAGCCTGCTCGGTCTCGTGAGCGTGCTGGCGCCGGTGATCGTCTCCGGCAACACCGCCGTCGTCGTCACCTCGTACGCCCGTCCGCTGCCGGCGGTCACGCTCTCCGAGGTCCTCGCAACCTCCGACCTCCCCGGTGGCGTCGTCAACGTCCTCACCGCGGACGCGAACGAGCTGGGACCCTGGCTCGCGGGCCACCTCGACGTGAACGCGCTCGACCTCACCGGCATCGAGGACGCTGCGGTCGCGGCCGAGCTCGAGGCCGAGGCCGCGGTCAACCTGAAGCGCGTCGTACGCCCGAGCAGCCCCGACTGGACGGCAGAGCCGTCGCTCGCCCGCATGACGGCCTTCCTCGAGACGAAGACCGTCTGGCACCCCGTCGGCGTGTGAGCGCCCGCGCCGCCACCGGGGTCGTGGTCCTCACCGGACCGTCCGGCTCCGGGAAGTCCCGCGTGGCCGAGCGCAGCGGTCTCCCCGTCGTCCGGCTCGACGACTTCTACCGCGACGGGGACGACCCGCTGCTGCCCACGATCACCTTCGGCGACACCGAGGTGGTCGACTGGGACGACGTCCGCTCGTGGGACGCCGGCGCCGCGTGCGACGCCCTGGAGGTGCTCTGCACGACGGGCACGGTCGAGGTGCCGGTGTACGACATCGCGCTGAGCCGCCGTACCGGGACCCACACGCTGATGCTCGGGGACGCGACGACGGTGGCGGCCGAGGGTTTGTTCGCGCACGCCGTCGTGGCCGAGCTCGCGCGCCGCGGCCTCCTCGCCGACGCGATCTGCGTGCGTCACCACCGCGTGGTGACCTTCGTGCTGCGACTGGTCCGGGACCTGCGTGAGAAGCGCAAGCCGCTCCCCGTCCTGCTCCGTCGCGGCTGGCACCTCATGCGCGAGGAGCCGGCCGTCGTCGCGGAGGCCGTCGACCACGGGTGCCGGCCGATGACGCCGCGGCAGGCCGAGCGTCACGTCGCCGTGGTGGCGTCCGCGACCCGCGCCCGCTAGCAGGCCGGGAGGCTCAGTAGCGGGCCTGCAGCGCGTTGATGAACACGTCGGCGATCTGCTCCGGCTCCCGGGCGAGGTAGACCTGCCCGCCGGTCGCCTGGGCGATCTTCTGCAGCGCGAACGCGTCGGCGTCCTGGGTGATGCCGATGGCGATCACGACGACCGGGCGCGCGGGGTCGCGCTCACGCGCGAGCGCCTCGAGCAGCTTCGCCTGCGAGATGCTGCCCGGGTCGTCGTTGCGGCCCCCGGTGAGGATGATGACGGAGTTGACGGCCTTGGGGTCGTACTCCGCCTGGACCTGGCGGTAGGCCGCGAGCGTCGTGTCGTAGAGGCCGGTGCGTCCGCCCGCCTTGTTGGTCAGACGCTGCGTCTCGCGGACGATCCGGTCGCGCTGCGTGCCCGCGCCGTCCCTCGCGTCGAGCGGCCGGATCGGCGCGAGGACCTTCCAGTCCTTCTTGCCGTCGAGCTTCTTGGAGAAGACCCACGACCCGAGCGCCCACGAGTTCGGCATCAGACCGAGACCCTTGAGCGCGGCCTGGACGGTCAGCGCCATCTTGGTCGAGCCGCCCACGCGCGCCTTCATCGGCGCGGACACGTCGACGACGGCCAGCGCCCGCGCCGGCATCGCGATGAGCGACCAGCGGCGGATGGTGTCGGCGACGATCGTGTCGTCGCTGATCGTCATCGCCTCGAACGCCCCCACGCTGCGACCCTCGTCAAGGGGCTCGCCGAGTGGCGAGCGGAACCCTGCGTCGGCGAAGGCCGACTGGGTCTTCGCCGACCGCAGCGCCTCGCCGAGCGCCTCCGCGGCTGCGTCGTTGCTCGTCTCGCTCTCGATCGCCACCAGCGGGTAGCCGAGCGCGAGGCTGCCGGAGTCGGGCAGCACCGGGTCGAACGCAGCGGAGGCGCCGGCGGCCGCGTTGAACGCCTGCTCGCTGACGACGGTGCTCCCGCCCGCCTTCGCGACGGCCGTGAGCAGGGCGGCGGGATCCACCGGCGGCGGACTGCCGGACTGGCGCTGCGCGAGCGTGACCTGGGCGGCACTGACGGTCGAGAACGTGGTGGGCGAGACACCGCGGGAGGCCTCGGCGTACGCGGCGAGGAGCGGAGCCGTCGCCGTCGCCGTCGCGAGCGGGTCCCCGGCGGTGAACGTCGGGTCGGTGAGGACGGCGAGCCAGGAGGACGGCCGCTCCGCGTCGGACTTGGGCCACGCCAGCACGACCGGCGACGTCGCGACCGAGCGGACGACGGTCCTCGGCGGCGCCGCTCCCTCCACCAGCTGGCTCGAGACGCGCGACAGCCACACCGACGAGTCGGGCACCCACAGGTCCGGTGCGCCGTCCCCGATCGTCACCGACTGCGCGGTCAGTGCCGGAGCCTCGCCGACCACCTCGTACGCGAAGCACGCGTCGGCCCCCGCACGTCGTGCCGCGTCGGCGACGATCTCCTCGATCTCCGGTGCGACGGCGACGCGCACCGGTGCGGTCGCCTCGCAGTCCGCCGCCGCGGGCCGGTCGTCGTTGCGCAGCACGAACACGCCGGCGAGCACCGCCGCGACCGCGACCACGCCGATCCCGTATTTCAGTCCCCCGCGATCACCCGGGTCCTTGTCCCCGGCGTGTCGCCCGCCCATCTCTGCTCCTTGACTGGTGATGGCGCCGGCGGCGTCTCGTCGACGACGCCGCGCCCCACGGGACCGCGGGGCGCGGCGTCGTACGGGTGAGCTAGCCGCGCGACTCCAGTGCCTTGACGAACACCTGGGAGATCTCCGCCGGCTCGCGGGCGATGTAGGACTGCCCGCCGGTCGCCTTGGCGATCTTCTCGAGGGCCGACGCGTCGGCGTCCTCGGTGATGCCGATCGCGATGACGATCACCGGACGCGCCGGGTCGCGCTCACGCTGCAGGGTCGCGAGGAGCTCCGACAAGGAGAGGCTGTTGGCGTCCTCGTTCTTGCCGTCGGTCAGGATCACGACCGAGTTGATCGCCTTCGGGTCGTACTGCGCCTGGACCGTGCGCCACGCCGCGAGGGTCGTGTCGTACAGGCCCGTGCCGCCACCGACCAGCGACGGCATCTCGCGGGTCTTCTGGACGACGAGGTCGCGCTGCTTGACGCCGCCGGTGACGGCGCCGAGCTTGCGGATCGGCGCGAGCTTCTTCCAGTCCTGCTCGCCGTCGAGCTGGTGGGAGAACGCCCACGAGCCGACCGCCCACGAGTCCGGCATCAGCGACAGGCCGGTCAGCGCGGCCTCGACCGTCAGGCCCATGCGCGTCGAGTCGCCGGCCTGCGCCTCCATCGAGCCGGAGACGTCGACCACGGAGAGCATCTGCGCCGGGAGCGCGATCACGGACCACTTGCGCAGCGTCTGCGCGACGAGCTGCGGGTTGTCGATCGCGATCGGCGTGAACTGACCGACACCCTTGCCCTCCGGCAGCGGCTCGCCGGTCGGCGAGCGGAAGCCCGCCTCGGTGAGACCCTTGACGCCGTCGGCAGAGCCGAGCGCGGTCGCGAGCGCCTTGCCGGCGTCGGCGTTGCCCGGGTTGTCGGACGTCGCCGCCATCGGGTAGTCGAGCACGAGGCTGCCGGTCTGCGGGACGACCTCGACGAACGCGCTGCTCTGCGGCGCCGACGCGAAGGCCTGCTCGCTGACGACCGTGCTGCCGCCGGCCTTGGCGACGTCCGCGAGGAGCTCCGCAGGGTTCGTCTTCGGAGCCGCGACCGACTGGCGCTGCGCGATGGTGACCATCGTGGCGCTGACGGTGTCGGCGCTCGTGAGACCCTTCGCGGCCTCGGCCTGGGCGGCCAGCAGCGGCACCGCGGCGGGCGTGGTCGCGAGCGCGTCACCGGTGGTGAACTTCGCGTCCGACATCGCCTCGAGCCAGGTGTCCGGACGACCGGGACCGTCCTTGGGCAGTGCCAGGACGACCGGCGACGTCGCGACGGACTTCGCGACCGTCTCGGGGCCCTGGGCACCCTCGACGAGCTGCGACTGGACGCGCGCGACCCAGAGGGAGGAGTCCGGGATCCACAGGTCCGGAGCGCCGTCACCGATCGCGAGCGCCTGCGCGACGAGCGCCGGAGCCTGCGGCTCGACGGTGTACGTCGCGCACGCGTCGTCGCCGACGCGCTTCGCGGCGGCCTCGACGACCGGTGCGATCTCCGGTGCTGCAGCGACCGTGATGTCGTGCGTCGTGGAGCACGACGCAACAGCCGGGGTGTCCTCGTCCCTGAGGACGAACACCCCGGTCAGGATGGTGGCGATGACCACGAGTCCGATGCCGTACTGCCACTTACGGCCGGAATCGGACTCCTTGGCCACGGCGTGACGCCCGCCCATTCAATCTCCCTACTTCGTGGCATGTTTCACACACGACTGCGCACAAGGTAGCAGAGTCCGAAAGGGGCTATATAGCATAGCCCGGCTTGACCGCATCTTGAATCAAGGCCAAGCGCTCGTCGAACGGGAGGAACGCACTCTTCATGGCGTTCACCGTGAACCATCTGAGGTCGTCGAGATCATATCCGAACGCGTCGACGAGCAGCGACATCTCTCGCGACATGGACGTCTGGCTCATGAGCCGGTTGTCGGTGTTGACCGTCACGCGGAAGCCCAGCGCGGCCAGCGTCCCGATCGGGTGCTCGGCGATCGACGCCGCCGCACCAGTCTGCACGTTCGACGACGGGCACAGCTCGAGCGGGATGCGCTTGTCGCGGACGTACGCCGCCAGCCGGCCGAGGCGCGGACGCTCGGGGTCGCTCGTGTCGATGTCGTCGATGATGCGGACGCCGTGCCCGAGCCGGTCGGCGCCGCACCACTGGATGGCCTGCCAGATCGACGGCAGCCCGAACGCCTCGCCGGCGTGGATCGTGAAGTGCGCGTTCTCGCGGTGGAGGTACTCGAACGCGTCGAGGTGCCGGGTCGGCGGGTAGCCGGCCTCGGCACCGGCGATGTCGAAGCCGACCACCCCGCGGTCGCGGTAGGCGACGGCGAGCTCGGCGATCTCCAGCGACCGCGCCTGGTGCCGCATCGCGGTGAGGATCTGCCGGGGGTGGATCGTGCGCCCCCGACGCTGTGCCTCGGCGGCGCCCTGCGCGAACCCCTCGCGCACGGCGTCGACCGCACCGGTCAGCGTCAGGCCCTCCCGGAGGTGCTGCTCGGGGGCCCAGCGCACCTCGGCGTAGAGCACGCCGTCGTCGGCCAGGTCCTCGACGCACTCGCGGGCGACGCGCACCAGGTCCTCGGTGGTCTGCATGACGCCGACGGTGTGCTCGAACGTCTCGAGGTAGCGCACGAGGCTCCCCGAGGTCGCGGCGTCGGCGAACCACTGCCCGAGCGCGTCGGGGTCGGCGACCGGCAGCTCGTGCCCCGTCCGCTCGGCGATCTCCGCGACGGTCCGCGGCCGGACTCCGCCGTCGAGGTGGTCGTGCAGAAGGACCTTCGGGACTCGAGCGATGTCGTCGGCGGTAACCATCGGGACAGCCTAGTGCGGGTCGGACGGGTCAGACGATGCGCTCGAGGACCGGCGACGTCCGCGGCTCGGGTGCGGCGTCCTCCACGTCGTACCCGCCGTCGAGGGCGGCGAGCGCGCGCGGGAAGCGCTCGGGGGTGTCGGTGTGCAGCGTCATCAGCGGCTGACCGGCGCGCACGGCGTCGCCCGGTCGTACGTGCAGCTCCACGCCGGCGGCCGCCTGCACCGACTCACCCGGACGCGAGCGCCCCGCACCCAGCCGCCACGCGGCGAGACCGACCGCCATCGCGTCGAGGCGCGTCACGTAGCCGTCGCGGTCGGCGGCGACCACCTGGATGTCGCGGGCGTGCGGGAGCTCGGCGTCGGGGTCGCCGCCCTGCGACGCGATCATGCGGCGCCACACGTCCATGGCGCGCCCGGAGGCGAGCACGTCCGCGGGATCGACGTCCTCGCGCCCGGCGGCCGACAGCATCTCCCGCGCGAGGGCCAGGGTGAGCTCGACGACGTCGGCCGGCCCGCCGCCGGCGAGCACCTCGACCGACTCGCGGACCTCGAGCGCGTTGCCCGCGGTCAGGCCCAGCGGCGTCGCCATGTCCGTCACCAGTGCGCGCGTGTCGACACCGGCGGCCTTGCCGAGCGCCACCATGGTGCGCGCGAGCTCGCGCGCCGCACCGAGGTCCTTCATGAACGCGCCCGACCCGACCTTGACGTCGAGGACCAGCGCGCCGGTCCCCTCGGCGATCTTCTTGCTCATGATCGAGCTGGCGATCAGCGGGATCGACTCGACGGTGCCGGTGACGTCGCGCAGCGCGTACAGCTTCTTGTCGGCCGGCGCGAGCCCGGAGCCCGCGGCGCAGATGACGGCGCCGACCTCCTCGAGCTGCGTCATCATCTCCTCGTTGGAGAGGTCCGCCCGCCAGCCCGGGATCGACTCGAGCTTGTCGAGCGTGCCCCCGGTGTGCCCGAGCCCGCGCCCGGACAGCTGCGGAACGGCGACGCCGCAGGCTGCGACGAGCGGGGCGAGCGGCAACGTGATCTTGTCACCGACTCCCCCGGTCGAGTGCTTGTCGGCCGTCGGCCACGAGAGGCCGGAGAAGTCCATGCGCTCGCCGCTGCGGATCATCGCGTCGGTCCAGCGCGCGATCTCGTCGAACTCCATGCCGTTGAGCACGATCGCCATCGCCAGCGACGCCATCTGCACGTCCGCGACCTCGCCGGTGGTGAACCCGTCGACGACCCAGTCGATCTGCGAGTCGGTGAGGACGTGCCCGTCCCGCTTCGCGGCGATCACCTCGACCGCGTCGTGCTTCGCCACCGTCATGCTGCCTCTCCCAGGTCGACCTGAACGCCCTCGAACCCTCGCAGGACCCACGTGGGCCGACGCGGTGCCACGCCGGTCAGCTCCAGCCGCGGGAACCGCTCGAGGAGCCGGGAGAGCGTGATCTCCAGCTCCATCCGCGCCAGCGGCGCCCCGAGACAGAAGTGCAGTCCCATCCCGAACCCGACGTGCGGGTTCGGGTCGCGCGCGACGTCGAACGCGTCGGGGTCGGCGAACACGGCTGCGTCACGGTTGGCCGACCCCATCAGGCACGCGACCTTCTCGCCGGCACGCACCGTCGTCCCGGCGACCTCGACGTCCTCGGTCGCGGTCCGCTCGAACAGCTGCAGCGGGGCGTCGTAGCGGATCAGCTCCTCGAGCGCCGTCGCCACCGACACCTCGCCCGAGAGGACGCGGTCGCGCTGCTCGGGGTGCGAGAGCAGCGCGTACAGCCCGTTGCCGAACACGTTCACCGACGCCTCGTGGCCGGCGTTCAGCAGCAGCACGACGGTCGCGACCAGCTCGTCCTCGCTGAGTCGCGCCGCGCCTCCCGACGCCGTGTCGCGCTCGGCGATGAGGTCGGTGAGCAGGTCCTCCCCGCGGATGCCGCGCCGCATCTGCGCCTTGCGCTCCTCGACCAGCTCCGCGACGTACGCGCTGAACGCGACGCTGGCCGCGATGGCCTCCTGCTTGGTCGCCTCGTCGACGCCCTGCTCGTACATGTGCACGATGCCCTGCGACCACGTGCGCAGCTGGGCGTGGTCGTCCCCGGGGACGCCGAGCAGGTCGCAGATGACGTAGACGGGCAGCGGCTCGGCGTACTGGCCGAGGATGTCGGTGGTGCCTCCGAGGCCGTCGAGGAGGCGCTCCGTGAGCACCTCGACCCGCGGCCGCATGCGCTCGACGTGCCCGCGCCCGAACGCGCCGGCGACCAGGCGGCGCAACCGGGTGTGCGCGGGCGGCTCGTTCTCCATCATCTGGTTGCGGTGGAGGGCGTTGAAGGGCTCCATGTCCTCGACCGGCTCCCAGTCCTGCCACAGGCGCCCGAGCCGGCGGTTGCGCAGCGTCTGGCTGACCGCGTCGTGCGTGGTCGCGAGCCAGCGTCCGGACGGCTCGTGCCACAGCAGAGGGCCGGTGGCACGGAGCTCGGCCAGGACGGGGTACGGGTCTGCGACGAACCCGGGATCGCTGAGGTCGACGTCGGTCTTCACGCGTCCATCATCGCTCCCGGGCCTCAGGCCTGGGTCGCGAGGTCGCCGTCGTCGAAGGCGTCCGGGAGCACCTCGGTCATCGGGACGACGCCGCGCGGCGCCCGGAGCAGCATCGAGGGGCCGCCGTTCTCCCAGAGGAGCTGGCGGCACCGCCCGCACGGCATCACCGGATTGCCGTCGCCGTCGACGCACACGACCGCGACGAGCCGGCCGCCGCCGCCCGCGTGCAGGGCGGACACCATCCCGCACTCGGCGCACAGACCCACGCCGTACGCCGCGTTCTCGACGTTGCACCCGACGACCACCCGGCCGTCGTCGACCAGGCCGGCGGCACCCACGCGGTAGCGCGAGTACGGCGCGTACGCCCGCCGCATGACGTCGACGGCGGCCTCTCGGAGGGCGTCCCAGTCGACGTCCTGCGCCGCCCCCGACGCGGCCTGGCCGGTCATCCTGCTTGTCCCTTGCGGTACGGCTTGCCGTCCGCCGCGGGCATCCTCAGGCGTTGTGTCCCGAGCGCGAGCACGAGCAGCGTGGCGACGTACGGGGTCATGCCGGCGAACTCGCGCGGGACCTCGTCGCTGAGGAGGTACCAGACCAGGAAGGCGATGCCGACGGCGCCGAACAGGATCGCGTTCTTGCGGTCGCCCTGGCGCACACGCAGCAGGGTGAAGACGAAGAGCAGCACCGCCACGAGGAGCAGCAGCGCGTGCACGGCGTCGGCGTTGCGCAGCTGCATCGCATCGGTGTAGCCGAACATCGTGGCCGCCCCGGCCGCCCCGAACGGACGCCAGTTGCCGAAGATCATCGCCGCCAGGCCGATGTAGCCACGGCCTCCGGTCTGGCCGGTGACGAACCCGCTCGACGAGACCAGGACCAGCATGTAGCCGCCCAGACCTGCGAACACTCCGGAGATGATCACCGCGACGTACTTGAAGACGTAGACGTTCACCCCGAGCGTCTCCGCCGCCTGCGGGTTCTCGCCGCACGAGCGCAGCCGCAGGCCGAACGTCGTCTTCCACAGGACCCACGCGGTGAAGAAGACGAGCGCGGCGACCAGGTAGACCATGATCGACATGTTGCGGGTGAGCGCGGCGACCACGGCAGCAAGGTCGGAGATCATGAACCAGTGCTTGGCCGCGAGATCGGCGGCGGCGTCGCCGAGCCACGGGATGTCCACCCTCGGCGGCGTCTCCAGGCCGGTCAGCTGCTTGATGCCACCGCCTTCGAGGTCGCGGAAGTAGGCCTCGGCGAGGAACGCCACCGCGCCCGCGCCGATGATGTTGAGCGCGACGCCGGAGACGATGTGGTCGACGCCGAACGTGACCGTGGCGATCGCGTGCAGGATGCCCCCGACGGCGCCCATGAGCGCGGCGCCGATCAGACCGACCCACGGGCCGTAGTAGTAGGTGAAGTAGGCCGCGCCCCAGGTGCCGAGGATCATCTGCCCCTCGAGGCCGATGTTGACGACGCCGGCGCGCTCGGCCCACAGACCTCCGAGCGCGGCGAGCAGGATCGGGCAGGTCGCGATCAGCGCGGCCTGGATCGTGCCGACCGAGTCGATCTCGTTGGCGCCGCTGATCACGCGGACGGACGAGACGATCGCGAGGAACCCGATCGTGATCAGGAGCCAGCGGTAGGAGCGTCCGAGCGAGGCCGACGGGCTCGGGGGCGGCGGCGGGGGCGCCGTCTCGGTGACGACCGTGCTCATGCCGAGACCTCCTCAGGGGTAGCGCCGGGCCGAGGAGCCTGAGCCACCTGCCGTTCCTCCGCGCGGACGCGGTAGCGGCGGACCAGCTCGTAGGCGATGACGACGGCGAGGACGATGATGCCCTGCGTGATCTGGATGACCTCGACCGAGATGCCCGCCTCGATCGTGAGGCGGTTCGACTGCTCGTTGAGGTAGGCGAACAGCAGCGCGGCGAACGCGATCGGCAGGGCCCGGTTGCGGCCGAGCAGCGCCACGGCGATGCCGGTGAAGCCGAGCCCGACCTGGAACGTGGTGCCGTAGTAGTGGGCGCTGCCGAACAACGACGGCATCCAGATCAGGCCGGCGATGCCGCCCGAGATGAGCATGGCGGCCATCGTCATCTTCTTGTTGTTGACGCCGCTGGCGACCGCCGCCGACTCCGACTGACCGGTGGCCCGCAGGTCGAACCCGAAGCGGGTCTTGTTGAGCACCAGCCAGAACGCGACGCCGACGATCACGGCGAGCAGGCCGAGCGTCCACACCTCGCCCGCGGCCTTCTCGAACGGCTGCCAGCCCGGGACCTGGCTGGACTCCGGGATCACCGTCGTACGCCGCGAGTCGCCGGCCTTGAAGCCGTACGTGTTGAGCAGGTAGCCCGTGATGGTGACCGCGATCGCGTTCAGCATGATCGTCGAGATCACCTCGCTGACGCCGCGGGTCACGCGCAGCAGGCCGGCGATCCCGGCCCAGGCGGCACCCGCGGCGACCGCCACGAGCAGTGCGCCGAGCACGTTGAGCGCACCGGGCAGGAATGCCGCACCGGCGAAGAGGGCGCCCGCGTAGGCCGCCATGCGGTACTGGCCCTCCACGCCGATGTTGAAGAGGTTCATGCGGAAGCCGACGGCGGCGGCGATCGCCGAGAGGTAGATCAGCGACGCCTGGTTGGCGATGTTCACCAGGATCCGGTCGGCCGGCCACGAGAAGATGATGCTGATGAAGTCGGAGGCCGAGCCGCCGGAGATCTCGATGACCAGGCTCGTGACCGCGAGCGAGAACGCGATCGCGAGGAGGGGCGCGGCGACCGCCACGCCGAAGTTGCGCAGGCGGTTCATGCTTCCTCCTGTCCGCCCGTCATGGCCTCGCCGAGGTCCTGCGGGGTGACGGTGCGGGGGTTGAAGGTGCCGACGAGGCGTCCGCGCAGGATGACCTCGATCCGGTCGGAGAGGCCGATGAGCTCGTCGAGGTCCGCGGAGATCAGCAGCACCGCGAGACCGGCCCGGCGGGCGTCCTTGATCTGGTCCCAGATCGCGGCCTGGGCCCCGACGTCGACACCGCGCGTCGGGTGGGCGGCGATGAGCAGGCTCGGCTCCCCCGACAGCTCGCGGCCGACGATGAACTTCTGCTGGTTGCCGCCGGACAGGGCGCGCGCCATCGTGTCGATGCCGGGAGTACGCACGTCGTACTGCTCGACGATCCGCTCGGAGTCGCGCCGCGCTCCCGTGCGGTTGACCCAGCCGCGCTTGACCGCGACCTCCTCGTACGCGTGACCGAGGATGCGGTTCTCCCAGAGCGGCGAGTCGAGGAGCAGGCCGTGCCGGTGGCGGTCCTCGGGGATGTAGCCGACGCCGGCCGCGCGCCGCTTGCGCGTCCCCCAGCGCGACATGTCCTCGCCGCCCAGACGCACCTCGCCGGTGGTCGGGCGCATCGCGAGGATGCCCTCCACCAGCTCGGTCTGCCCGTTGCCCTCCACACCGGCGATGCCGAGCACCTCACCGCGGTGGATCTCGAGGTCGATCCCGTCGAGGACGGTCCGGCCGAACGCGTCGACCATCGTGAGGTCCTTCACGGAGAGCTCGACCACGTCGGTGACGGTCGACTCCTCGGTCTCCGGCGACGGCAGCTCGGAGCCGACCATGAGCTCCGCGAGCTGGCGCTTGGTGACGCTCGAGGGATCGGGGTCCCCGACGGTCGTGCCGCGGCGCATCACGGTGATCGCGTCGGCGACGGCGAGGACCTCGTCGAGCTTGTGGGAGATGAAGAGGAGGGTGTGGCCCTGGCTCTTGAGCCCTTCGAGGTTCGCGAAGAGCGCCTCGACCTCCTGCGGCACGAGCACGGCGGTCGGCTCGTCGAGGATGATGATCTTGGCCCCGCGGTAGAGGACCTTCAGGATCTCGAGCCGCTGACGGGCCGCGACGCCGAGCGTCTCGACGAGCACGTCCGGGTCGAGGTCGAAGCCGAAGCGCTGCGAGATGGTCCGCACCTGCTCGCGCGCCTTCGGCCCCGTGCCGTACAGCTTCTCGGCACCGAGGACGACGTTCTCGAGGACCGTGAGGTTGTCGGCGAGCATGAAGTGCTGGAACACCATGCCGATGCCCTGGGCGATGGCGTCGGACGGGCTGGAGAACTCGACGACCTGACCGTTGACGGTGATCGTGCCGGCATCGGGCTTCTGGACGCCGTACAGGATCTTCATCAGGGTGGACTTGCCGGCGCCGTTCTCGCCCACGAGGGCGTGGATCGTGCCGGCGGCGATGCTCAGGTTGACGTCGTGGTTCGCGATCACGCCGGGGAATCGCTTCTCGATCCCCTGGAGCTCCACCGCGGAGGTCGTCATCGTGCTCCTTCTGGCTCCGGATGCCGTGCTTGCCGAGACGAGGCGGGGGGGGGGGGGGGGGGGGGGCCCCCCCCCCCCCCCCCCGCCTCGACGGTCACGATAGGGCCATCGTCCCTATCATGCGATCACGGTGCCGTGGGGACCTTGATCTCGCCACTCTTGATCTGGTCGGCGTAGCCGTCCAGGTCGCCCTTGATGTCGTCGACGAACCCACCGGAGGTGGCGTAGCCGACGCCGTCGACCTTGAGGTCGTACACCTGGTAGCTGACCAGCGGCGAGCCGTCGTTGACGGCGTTGATCGCGTCGAAGGTCGCGACGTCGACGCGCTTGAGCATCGAGGTCAGGATGTGCGGCTGCTCGGTCTCCGAGGCGGTCTGCCACTGGTCGGAGTCGACGCCGATGGCCCACATGCCGTCACCGGCCTCGACCGCGGCCTGGAAGACGCCCGCGCCCGAACCACCGGCGGCGTGGTAGACCACGTCGGCGCCCTGGTCGAACATGCCCGTCGCGGCGGCCTTGCCACCGGCAGGATCGTTGAAGCCGCTCGGGTCGGACTCCTCGATGTACTTCACGTCGACGGTGATGTCGGGGTTCACGGCCTTGGCGCCCGCGACGTAGCCGGCCTCGAACTTCTTGATGAGGTCGGAGTTGACGCCGCCGACGAAGCCGACGTGGTCGGACTGGGACTTCTCGGCCGCCGCCGCGCCGACGAGGAACGAGCCCTCGTTCTCGGCGAAGCCGAGGTAGGCGACGTTGTCGTTCGGCTGGTCGTCGGGGTCGAACCCGTCGACGACGTCGAAGCTGACGTCCGGGTAGTCCGGAGCGACCTTGTTGACGGCCTCGCTGTAGAGGAAGCCGACCGCGATGATCGGGTTGTGGCCCGCGTCGGCGAGCTGGCGGAGGCGGTCCTCGCGGGCCGACTCGGCCTCGCTGTCCTGGGCCTCGGCCTCGGTGCAGGTGGCGCCGAGCTCGTCGACAGCCTTCTTCACGCCGACCGCGGCCGCGTCGTTGAAGGACTTGTCGCCCTGGCCGCCCACGTCGTAGGCGACGCCGACCTTGGGACCGTCACCGTCGGCGGCGTCGCAGTCCAGCGTGTTGCTGCTGCCGGCGTTGTTGTCGTCGCCGCCGCCGTTGTCATCGTCGCTGCCGCAGCCGGCCAGAGCCAGCACGGCCACCGCGGCCAGCGCGGTGATCTTGCCCATTCGACGCAAGGGGACACTCCTCAGTCATGAATATCGTCCAAGTCCGGGCCAGCCCCGGAGGATTTTCGAACCATAACCCCGACAACCCTTGACACGTGCATGAACGCTGCTCGATGTCCGGACCCGATACTCACTTGTTACCCGTGCAGCGAGCCGGGGAGACAGGTCGTCCTCGCGGGTCGTCAGTTGCTGACGACGTGACGGGCCCGGAGTCGTCGGCACTTGCCGTAGGCGGAGGGGATCCAGGCCTTCCTCAGCCGTCCGCGGTGCCGCGGCGACGGCGCCCGGCGCCGCGAAGGAGCGCTGCTCCCCCGGTCACGGCCGCTGCGCCGAGGACGAGCAGAGCGAGCAGACCGGCGGCGGCACCCGTCGCGGGGAGGCCGCCCGTGCCGCCGCCCCCGGCGTCCCCGCCGGCGCCCGGCGCGGTCGTGGGCGACGTCGTCGGGGGACTCGTCGTGGGCGGCGTCTCCTCGCACTCCACCGTGTTCGTCACCACGATCTCGGTCGCGGGAGTGGCCAGCTCCTGCGTGTACGGCAGCGCCGCGTCCGCCTGCTCTCCGTCGACCGCGGTGACCCGCGCCTGGGTCAGCGTGCATCCGGCGCGGTCGACGGCGGCGTCCTCGTCGAGCGTCACCGTCTCCCCCACCCCGTAGGCCGACCGCGGCTCGCCCCACGGCTGTGCGCTCGCCCCGGCGGCGCCCGGGCCGGTGAGCGTGGCGGTCGCGTCGAGGCCGTCCGGGCGGTCAGCGTGGTCGTACGCCGTCCCGTCGACGACCCAGCGCTTCTCGACCACGACCGACGCGGGCTGGAACGTGTTGGTGATCGTGCAGACGACGATCTCCGGGTCGGCGATCGCCACCGTCGCACCGACGACCTCGCGGGGCTCGCCGTCGGCCTCGCACTGCCAGTCCGACGCCTCGTAGCCGACGGGGCCGCCGGACTCGGCGAGGGTGTAGTCGCCGGGGTCGACGGTCGCGGCGGTGACCTCCCGCGAGCCCGAGGTGCCCGACAGGTCGGTCGGGCCGCTGGCGGACAGGGTCCAGTCGTCCGGCTCCGCGGTCCCGCCGCCGGTGGTGTCGACCACCTTCACCAACGTCAGGTGCGGGTGGCACTCGACGGTGTTGGTGACGGTGACGGTCGTCGCCGGACCGGCGAGGGTGACGTCGTACGGGAGGGCGGCCGGCTCGGCCACGGGGTCGCCGTCCACCGCGGTGACGGACGGCACCGGCTCCTCGCAGCGCTCCTCCGGCACCGTGACGGCCGACTCGCCGACGCTCACCTCGTCGCCCACCGTGTAGCCCTCCCTCGGATCGTCCCAGGGCTGCGGTGTCGCCTCGGCGCCGTCGGGCCCGGTCAGGGTCGCGGTCGCGTCGAACCCGTCGGGGCGCTCGTCGTGCGCGTACTCCTGCCCGTTGATCACCCACTGCTTCTCGACGGTGACCTGGGCTGGGCTGAAGGTGTTGGTGACGGTGCAGACGACGGCCTGGCCGCTCGACACGGTCACGGTCGCGTCCTCGACCGCCAGCGGGCCTCCGTCGACGGTGCACTCCCAGTCACCGTCGACGTACTGGCCCGGGCCGCCGCTCTCCGAGAGGTCGTAGTCGCCCGGTGCGACGGACACGTCGGTCACGTCGGCGCTCCCGCTGGTGCCGCTCAGGTCGGTCGCGCCGTCGGCTGCCAGCGTCCAGTCACCGGGAACGGCGTCGCCGCCCTCGACCTCCTTGACCAGCGTCAGCGTCGCCGCCGGGCGGTTGTAGACGGTGCAGGCGACGAACGCTCCGGCCGCCAGGTCGATCGTGAACCCGTCGCCCTCGTTGGCGGTGATCGGCACGGGGTCGTCGGCGCTCGTGCGGTTCACGCAGACGGCGTTGTCACCGCCCTGGGTCACCAGCGTGTGCCCGTCCTGCTGGGTCTCGTCGACGGTGACGTCGGCGGACTCCAGACCCGCCGGGAACCCGACGTCGAAGCCGACCGTGCCCGTCCCGTCGTCGGGCGTGGTCGCCGTCGCGGGCAGACCCGTGACGCCGGGCGTGGTCGTGCTCGCGTCGAACTGCCAACCCGGTCCCGCGGGGACCGCGCCCGTGACGTCCTCGCCGGCGTTGCCCGGCGGCACGATCATCTTGGTGACCGCGACCCGCTCCTCGCAGTGTGCGAGCGCGAGGTCGCGCAGCGCCTCCCCGGCGCTGGCGAAGTCGGCGGTCTGGAAGTAGTCCGCGTCCGTGACGTTGCTGCCGTCGAACAGGACCGGGCCGGAGATCGACCGCAGGTTCAGGCCGGTCGGCCCCTGCACTCCCTGCCCCACGCCGACCGCGAGCACGCGGGCCCCCTCGGCCTTGACGGCGTTCGCGGAGAACACTCCGTTCTCCACCTCGCGCAACCGGGTCGCCGACCCGTCCGAGATCGGTGGGTTGCTGCTGTACGACGTGGGGTTGCCGTCGGTGATCACGACGACGACCTCGTATGCCGGCGCGGCGTTGGCGACCGCCCACAGGCCGGCGTCCCAGTTGGTCCCCGAGCCCAACGTCCAGCCCGCGTACTGCGCCTTGAACGTGGCGGCACCGGCCGGTGTCGTCACCGGCACCAGGTCCGGGAAGTCCTGCGCGACCGAGGTGCTGGGCGAGTCAGCGTCGAACGAGAAGACCGCCATCTGCGACGGCGTGCCCACCAGCGCGTCGGCGAAGGTGTCCGCGGCCGCCTTCAGCTGGGGCAGACCCGAGCTGCCGACGGAGGCCGAGAGGTCGAGGAGGAGCGCGACGTCGATGCCGCACTGGTCGGGGAGGGTCGGGTTGTCGCGCGACTGCTGCCAGACGCCTTCAGACGCGGTGAGCTCGGAGGAGCCGCCGCCGTTGTCGACCATGAAGTCGGTGCCCGACTGGTAGAGCGTCGCTGCCTGCAGGCCCGGGGTCTGGAAGCGGTACGGCAGGACGGTGTCGGACGAGCCGCTGCCCGGGACCGGTGCGGAGCTCCGGGTTGGTGTACCAGCCGGTCGGCGCTGAGACCTGGCCGACCCAGAGCGGGGTCCCGGCCGCCACCCCACCCTCGCCGATCGGCACCTCGAAGCTGCAGTCGCCGTCGGCGTCGGACGTGCAGGTCGCCCACGGACCGACGATGGGGTCACTCGCGTCCTGGGACGCGAACAGGACGAGAACCGCCCCGACGGGCGAGGGTGCCGACGTCCGGTCGCCGTCACGGTCGCCGCCCACGTCGACGTTCACCACCGCCGTGGTCGCAGTCGGGTCCGGCACGACGGCGGGGAGGACGGGGGCCGCCTCGGCCGCTGGGGCGGAGGGTGAGACGGCGGCGCCGAGGACACCGGCGGTCAGGAGGGCGGCCGCGGCCAGGGCAGCGGAGTGGCTACGACGGCTTGCGCTGCCTCGTTCGCGCGGGGAAGGCGCGGGGATCGGCACACCTCGACACTATGCCGCGACGGCACCCTTCGCTCGCGGCGAGAGTCAGGCGGCAGCGCTCGCCAGCGCGGCCATCGCGAGCACCTTCGCCCCGATCGCCACCGCCCGCTCGTCGATGCGCAGGTTGCCTTGGTGCAGGTCGTACGTCGGCCCGCCGGGCGTCCTGGTGCCGAGCCGCCCCATCGAGCCGGGGACGGACTCCACGAACCACGCGAAGTCCTCGCCACCGAGGCTCTGGCTGGTCGTCGTGACGGCGCTCGGGCCCAGCGCCACGGCGACGGCGTCGCGCAGGATCTCCGTGGACTCGACGTCGTTGACGACCGGGGGCACTCCCTGGGTGTAGGTGACCTCCGCGTCGACGCCGTACGGGGCGACGATCTCGCGGACCAGCGCCCGGACCAGGTGCTCGGCCTCGTGCCAGGCCGTGGCGTCGAGCATGCGGAGCGTGCCCGAGACCTCGCCGGTGGCGGGGATGACGTTGGGGGCGCTGCCGGCGTTGATGCTGCCCCAGACCAGGCTCGCGCCGGCGCGGGGGTCGAGGCGCCGCGAGAGCGCCGCCGGGAGCTGCGTGCACAGCGTCGCGAGGGCGAAGGTGAGGTCCTGGGTGAGGTGCGGGCGGGACGTGTGCCCCCCGCGGCCGCTGAGCTGGACGCGCACGCGGTCGGCGGCACCGGTAATCGAGCCCTCACGGAGCCCGACCAGCCCGACGTCGAGCGACGGGTCGCAGTGCAGGGCGAAGGCGCGCGAGACGCCGGACAGCGCTCCCGCCGCGAGCACCGACAGCGCTCCGCCCGGCATCACCTCCTCGGCCGGCTGGAACACCAGCCGCACCCGGACCGGCAGCCCGCCGTCGTGGGCGTGGCGGGCGAGCGCACCGGCGGCGCCGAGCAGCGCCGTGGTGTGGACGTCGTGGCCGCACGCGTGCGCGACACCCGGCACGGTCGAGCGCCAGGGGTCGGAGGTCTTGTCCGCGACGGGCAGGGCGTCGAGGTCGGCACGCAGCGCGACCACCGGGCCGTCGGAGTCGCCCACCTCGGCCACCAGCCCGGTCGGGTCGAACCGCGTCGCCTCGATGCCGAACTTGTCCAGCCACCCCGCGACGACCTCGGTCGTCCGCTGCTCCTGCCAGGAGAGCTCGGGATGGGCATGGAGGTCGCGGCGGACGTCGAGCAGGTCGGGCACGAGTGCGTCGACGGCCGCGACCAGGTCCGCGGGCGTGGGCATGCCCCCAGGCTAACGCCCGCGCGGGGCGGTGCCTGACCGGCCGACGGACCGCGAGACGCACGACGAGCGCGCGGCGCCGTGATGTCGTACGACGCCGGGCGGCGTCGTACGACCCCGGCGCGGTGGGAGTCGTGCGCACCGGACACGGGTACGACGACGGCCCGCCCCGGCGTGAACCGGGACGGGCCGTCGTACGGGAGACCGTCAGGCCTTGCCCTTCGCGAGCGCGCCGAGCAGGTCGCGGTTGAGCCGCGAGATCGTCTCGAGCGGGATGCCCTTCGGGCAGGCCGCCGTGCACTCACCGATGTTGGTGCAGTTGCCGAAGCCCTCGTGGTCGTGCTGCTCGACCATCCCGACGACGCGCGCCGCGCGCTCGGGCTGACCCTGCGGGAGCAGGCCGAGGTGGGTGATCTTGGCCGCGGTGAACAGCATGGCCGAGCCGTTGGGGCACGCCGCGACGCAGGCGCCGCAGCCGATGCAGGTCGCCGCCTCGAACGCGTGGTCCGCGTCCTCCTTCGGGACCGGGAGGTTGTTGGCCTCCGGCGCCGAGCCGGTGGGCGCACTGATGTAGCCGCCGGCCTGGATGATGCGGTCGAACGCGCCGCGGTCGACGACCAGGTCCTTCACGACCGGGAACGACGACGAGCGCCAGGGCTCGATGTCGATGACGTCGCCGTCCTTGAACGAGCGCATGTGCAGCTGGCACGTCGTCGTACGCTCCGGGCCGTGCGCCAGGCCGTTGATGACCAGGCCGCACATGCCGCAGATGCCCTCGCGACAGTCGCTGTCGAACGCGATCGGCTCCTCGCCCTCGAGGGTGAGGCGCTCGTTGAGCACGTCGAGCATCTCGAGGAACGACATGTGCTCCGAGACGTCGTCGAGGTCGTACCCGACCATCTTGCCCTCGTCGGACGGGTTGGCCTGACGCCACACACGAACGGTGATCTTCACTTGTAGCTCCGCTGCTTCATCTCGACGTTCTGGTAGATCAGGGCTTCCTTGTGGAGGATCGGCTTGCCGCCGTCCCCACCGAACTCCCATGCGGCGACGTAGGCGAACTCGTCGTCGTGACGCAGCGCCTCGCCGTCCTCGGTCTGGCTCTCGACGCGGAAGTGGCCTCCGCACGACTCGCGACGGTGCAGCGCGTCGATGCACATCAGCTCACCGAGGTCGATGAAGTCCGCGACGCGACCCGCACGCTCGAGCGTCTGGTTGAGGTCCTCGTTGACGCCGGTCACCTTCACGTTGCGCCAGAACTCGGTGCGCAGCTCGCGGATGAGCTCGATCGCCTTGAGCAGGCCGCCCTCGGAGCGCGCCATGCCGCAGTACTCCCACATGATGTTGCCGAGCTCGCGGTGGAACGAGTCGACCGTGCGCGTGCCGTTGATCGACAGCAGCTTCTCGATGCGGTCGGTGACCTGCTGCTTCGCCTCGACGGCCGCGGGGTGCGTCTCGTCGATCGCGTCGAACGGGCCGTCGGCGAGGTAGTTCGCCAGCGTGTACGGGAGGACGAAGTAGCCGTCGGCCAGGCCCTGCATCAGCGCGCTCGCCCCGAGACGGTTGGCGCCGTGGTCGGAGAAGTTGGCCTCGCCGGTCACGAACAGACCCGTGATCGAGCTCTGCAGGTCGTAGTCGACCCACAGGCCGCCCATCGTGTAGTGCACCGCCGGGTAGATCCGCATCGGGGTCTCATACGGGTTCTCGCCGGTGATCTGGGCGTACATGTCGAAGAGGTTGCCGTACTTCGCCTCGACGGTGTCGCGCCCGAGCCGCGTGATCGCGTCGGCGAAGTCGAGGTAGACGCCGAGGCCGCCCGGCCCGACGCCGCGACCCTCGTCGCAGACGTACTTCGCGGCACGCGAGGCGATGTCGCGCGGCACGAGGTTGCCGAAGGACGGGTACTGCCGCTCCAGGTAGTAGTCGCGGTCCTCCTCCGGGATCTGCGACGCCGGTCGGTCGTCGCCGGCCTTCTTCGGCACCCAGATGCGGCCGTCGTTGCGCAGCGACTCGCTCATCAGCGTCAGCTTGGACTGGTAGTCGCCGGACACCGGGATGCAGGTCGGGTGGATCTGCGTGTAGCAGGGGTTGCCGAAGTAGGCGCCCTTGCGGTGCGCACGCCAGTTGGCGGTGACGTTGCAGCCCATCGCGTTCGTCGACAGGAAGAAGACGTTGCCGTAGCCGCCGGTCGCCAGCACGACCGCGTCGGCGAAGTGCGTCTCGATCTCGCCGGTCACCATGTCGCGGACGATCACGCCGCGGGCGCGGCCGTCGGCGACGATGACCTCGAGCATCTCGTGGCGGGTGTGGTTGATGACCGTGCCGGCGGCGACCTGACGCTCGAGCGCCTGGTAGGCGCCGATCAGCAGCTGCTGACCGGTCTGGCCGCGGGCGTAGAACGTGCGGGAGACCTGGACGCCGCCGAAGGAGCGGTTGTCGAGGAGGCCGCCGTACTCGCGGGCGAACGGCACGCCCTGCGCGACGCACTGGTCGATGATCTCGACCGAGACCTGCGCCAGGCGGTAGACGTTGGACTCGCGGCTGCGGAAGTCGCCGCCCTTCACCGTGTCGTAGAACAGGCGGTAGATCGAGTCGCCGTCGTTGCGGTAGTTCTTGGCGGCGTTGATGCCACCCTGCGCGGCGATCGAGTGCGCGCGGCGCGGGCTGTCCTGGTAGCAGAAGCTGGTGACGTGGTAGCCGGCCTCGCCGAGCGTGGCAGCGGCCGAGGCTCCGGCCAGGCCGGTGCCGACGATGATCACCCGCAGCTTGCGGCGGTTGGCCGGGTTGACCAGCTTCGCCTCGAAGCGCCGGGTGTCCCAGCGCTCGGTCACGGCGACGTCGGGGGCCTTCGTGTCGGCGATCGCGGCACCGAGGTCGTAGATGTCGGTGAAGTCGTCGGTGCGCTCATCGACGTTGACGGTCACGGTCATGGGGTCAGCCCACCCATCCGAAGAGAATGGCGAACGGCGGGATCAGGAACCCGATGGTGATGATTCCCGAGACCGCGTACGCGAGGACGTTGAGGTTGCGGCGCGCCTTGGCGCTGGTGTTGGCACCGAGGGTCATGCCCGCGGCCCAGACACCGTGACGCAGGTGGAAGCCCACCGCGAGCAGCGCGATCGTGTAGACGAGCACCATGTACCACTCGCTGAACGTGTTGATGACCCGCTCGTACGGGCTCGGCGAGGCGCCGCCCGGGGCGATGTCGTTCGTCGTCAGGTTCAGCAGGTGGAAGATGATGAAGAGGAAGATGATGACGCCGCCCCACCGCAGGGTGAACGAGGCGTACGAGCGCTGGAAGCCGCGCTTGTTCTGCTTCGACTTGTAGCGCGGGCCGGAGCCGACGCGGGTCGCCTTCCGGTCGCGGATCGTGAGCACCACCGCCGAGTAGATGTGGGCGAGGATCGCGGCGAGGAGCACCACGCGGATGATCCAGAGCGCCCCCTCGTACGGGAGGATCGGCTCCCCCAGCGTCCTCAGGTGGTGCGAGTACTCGTCGAAGGCGACCTGGCCGCTGAAGACCTTGAGGTTGCCGTACATGTGAACCAGGAGGTACAGCACCATGAGGAGGCCGCTGACCGCCATGAGCGCTTTGAGCGCGACCGTGGAGCGCCGTGCGCCCACCCGCTGCTTGGTGATCTCAGTTGTCGCCACCCGATCACGATAGGCCGCGACCTCGCGAGTGCGCCAAGTCATACTGAGGCTCACTTTCATAGCCAATGGCTATGGAACACTGGAGGGGTGCAGATCCATCAGCTCGGATACTTCGTCGCCGTGGCGCGGACGCGGCACTTCACGCAGGCCGCCGAGGAGTGCGGCGTCTCCCAGCCCAGCCTCTCCAAGCAGATCCGCGTGCTGGAGAACTCGCTCGGCACCGCGCTGTTCGAGCGGGAGCGCGGGGCCGTACGCCTCACCCCCGCCGGCGAGGCGCTGCTCCCCCATGCCCAGGAGATCCTCATCGAGATGGACGAGGGTCTGCGGGCGGTCCGGGAGGTGACCGGGCTCCAGCGCGGACGCGTCCGGGTCGGCGCGACGCCGTCGATGTGGGACGGCCTGATGGCCGACGCGCTGATCGCCTTCCGCTCGGCGTACCCGGGCATCGAGCTCGAGGTGACCGAAGGCGGGTCCCGCACCCTGACCCGCGCGCTCGGGCGGGGCGACCTCGACCTCGCGCTCGTGATCGTGCCGCTGCGCAGCGACGACCCGGACCTGGTGGCGACGCCGCTGCTGCGCGAGCGGCTCGTCGTCGCGGGCCCGGCCGACGGTACGGGGTCCGGCGACGGCCCCCTCGCCGACGGAGCGATCAGGGTGCGAGACCTCGAGGGCGTACCCCTGGTGATGTTCCGCGAGGGGTACGACCTGCGGGACACGACGATGAGCGCCTGCCTCGACGCCGGGTTCGAACCGACGCTGGCGATCGAGGGCGGCGAGATGAACGCGGTCCTGCGGTTCGTCGAGGCCGGGCTGGGGTACGCGGTGGTCCCGAGCATGGTCCTGGCGTCGCGCCCCTCCCTGCGCGCGACCCCGATCGGCGAGCCCGAGCTGACCCGGACGATCGCGCTCGCCCACCGGCGTACGGAGGCTCTGCCGCTGGCGTCCCGCGCGTTCCGCGACCTGCTGGTGGACCACCTGCACGGTCTCGCGGCCGAAGACCTCGGCGTGGACGTCGACCTGGTCGGCTGACGTCAGCCCGACACCGGGCGGACGACGTCCTCCGGGATCGTCGGATGGTTGGCGCCGGAGATCACGACGACGACGGTCTCGCCGTCGCGCACGTCGACCTTGCCCGCGACCAGCGCCGCCAGCGCGGTGACGCCGCCCGGCTCGGCCAGCACCCGGCACTCGTCCCACAGGAGGCGCCGCGCCGCGAGGATCTGGTCGTCGCTGACCAGCAGCGGCGACGCCTCGAGCTCGCGCGCCACGGCGAACGCGTGCTCGCCGATCACGGCTGCGCCGAGCGAGTCCGCGGCGACGCCCGACACCTCGACCTCCACGCGCTCGCCCGCGTCCAGCGCCGACGCCAGCGACGGGCAGCGCTCGGGCTCGACCGGCACGACGGGAACCTGGTCGCGCAGCGCGAGAGCAGTGCCGCTGTAGAGCCCGCCTCCGCCGCAGGGGACGAGGACACGCCGGGCGTACGGCGCCTGGTCGCCGATCTCGATCCCGACCCCCGCAGCGCCCGCGACGATCGTGCCGGCGTCGTAGGCGTGCACCGGCACGACCGCACGCCCCTGCGCCCACTCCTGCGAGGCCTCGTACGCCGCGGCGTAGTAGCCGTCGACCACGTGCGCCGTCGCGCCGTACTGCTCGATGCGCCGCACCTTCTCCACCGGAGACGTCGCGGGGACGAAGACGTCGGCCTCGATCCCCGCGATGCCGCATGCCCACGCCACGGCCGCACCGTGGTTGCCGCCGGACGCGGCCACGGCGCCGGTGGTCCCGTCGGGCATCGACAGGACGGTGTTGAGCGCGCCGCGTGCCTTGAACGAGCCGGTGTGCTGGAGGAGCTCCAGCTTGAGAAGCACACGGCCGGCGACACCGAGGTCACCGCCGGCGACCTCCACGACGGGGGTGCGCCGCACCATCGGCCGTACCCGTGCGTACGCCGCCTCGATCTGCTCGCGCCCGGGCAGCCGTACCGTCACGTCCTGCTCCTCCCCTTGTCGTGCCGTACCCAGGCCCACGCTGCCACGGCCAGCCCGCCGATCACCAGGAGGGTGCGCGAGGTGGCCACCGCCTCGTCCCGCTCGGTCTGGACCTCCGGCAGCAGCGAGCGCCCGGCCGGACTGACGCTGCCGCCGATCGACGGGACGAGGTGAGGGACGACGACCGTGCCGCGGTTGCGGGCCTCGCGCGACGTCAGCGCCCAGGAGGCGCCGTAGATCGTCAGCTGCGCGAAGTAGTAGATCCAGACCAGCAGCGTGACCGACAGCGCGAGGGACGCCAACGCACCGCCCGCGGCCGCGCCCAGGATGAAGGAGGCGAGCTGCTTGATCGCCTCGAAGCCGACCGCCGCGAGCAGCGCACCCTGCCAGAGCGCACGGTCCGGCACGTCGGTGTGCGGGAGGAGCTTGTAGAGCGCGAAGAACAGCAGGGTGCTCGACGCCACGCCGAGCGCGACGCTCAGCACGCCGACGGCGATCGAGACGGGGAGGCTCTCCACCCCGATCTCACCGAGGAGGTCTCCGGCGTACTGGGTGACAATGCCGGAGATGCCGACCGAGAGCAGCAGGATGAGTCCGACCAGGACGAGCGTCGCGAGGTCGCGCAGCTTGCCGGGGACGAACCCGTACGAGCGCGTGGTCGGCACGTCGAACGCCGCCTCGAGCGACGTCCGCAGGTTCGAGACGAACCCGAGGCCCGTGTAGAGCACACCGAGGAAACCGATGATCCCGGCGATGTTGCGGGTGGCCGCGATCTGGTCGAACGAGATCTGACCGGGAGGCGGCGGGTCCTCGGTGGTCACGATGCCGGGAAGGATCTGGTCGATCGCCGTCTCGAGCGCGTCCTCGGCGCCCGGGAAGTACTCCGCGATGTAGCCGACCACGAAGAAGGCCAGCGCGAGGATCGGGAAGACCGACAGGAACCCGAAGTAGGTGATGCCGCCCGACAGGATGCTGCCGCGGACGACCCCGAAGTGCTGCACGGTGCGGACCACGTGGTCCACGAAGGGACGACGGCGACGCAGCCGCGCGAACCACTCCTTGCCCCGCGCGATCAGCCTTCCCAACGACGCTCCCCCGTCCGCGCGTTGCGCACTAGCCCAGCTCGAACTCCCGGTACGGGACCCAGCCCGCCTCGTCATCGTGCCGGTAGACCGCGAACGCCCGCACCTCGAACTCGCAGGCGAAGTCGGAGAGGACCTCGTACGCCCGGTCGAGCGCCTCGTCGCTCAGGTGGTGCGCGACCGTCACGTGCGGGTGGTACGGGAACTCGAGCTCGCCCTCGTCGAGCAGCCCGTCGCGCACGTGCTTGGCGAGCTGCTCGGTGCTCGAGATCCCCTCGCTCACCGCGATGAACACCACCGGCGACACCGGGCGGAAGGTGCCCGTGCCGCGCAGCCGCATCACGAACGGCTCGATGTTGGTCGCGTCCACCGCAAGCTTGGCGTAGACGGTCTCCAACGCGTGGTCGGGGACGTCCATCGGCGGGAGCAGCGTCACGTGCGACGGGATCAGCGCCGCCTGGGTGTCGCCGAAGTCCGCGCGATGCTCGCGCAGCTCGCTTCCCCAGGGTTCGGGGACGGGGATGGCGACGCCGATCGTGGGCATGGCGCCCACCCTAGCGCCAGCGCGCCCCCGTCGGTCGACGCGCGAGGAGAACGAGACTCAGCGGGCGCGGACGAAGCCCACGCGGTCGTAGACGTCGCCGAGAGTCTTCGACGCGACCTCGCGGGCGCGCTGTGCTCCGTCGCGCAGGATCGCGTCGAGCTCCGCCTTGTCGGAGAGCAGCGCGTCGGTCCTCTCGCGCAGCGGCGCGACGAAGTCGGCGACGATCTCGCCGAGGTCGACCTTGAACGCGCCGTAGCCCTGTCCCCCGGCGTACTGCGCGACGATGTCGTCGACCGTGCGGCCGGTGAGCGCGGAGTAGATCGAGAGCAGGTTGGACACACCGGGCTTCTCCGCGGCGTCGAAGCGCACCTCGGTCCCGGAGTCGGTGACGGCCGACCGGATCTTCTTCGCGGCGGCCTTCGGCTCCTCGAGGATCTCGAGGATGCCCTTCGGGGAGGACGCCGACTTGCTCATCTTGATGGTCGGGTCCTGCAGGTCGAGGATCTTCGCGGTGTCGGCGACGATGAACGGCTCGGGCACCGTGAACGTGTCGCCGTAGCGGCTGTTGAAGCGCTGCGCGAGGTCGCGCGTCAGCTCCAGGTGCTGGCGCTGGTCCTCCCCGACCGGCACCCCGTCCGCCTGGTAGAGCAGCACGTCGGCCGCCATCAGGATCGGGTAGGTGAAGAGACCGACGGAGGCCTGCTCGACGCCGCCCTTGGCCGACTTGTCCTTGAACTGGGTCATGCGGCGCGCCTCACCGAAGCCGGTGAGGCAGTTCAGGACCCAGGCCAGCTCCGCGTGCTCGGGGACGTGGCTCTGCACGAACAGCGTGCTGCGCTGCGGGTCGAGGCCGAGCGCGATGAGCTGCGCGGCGGCGCGGTAGGTCCGGTCGTGGACGACCGCGGGCTCCACGTCGACCGTGATCGCGTGCATGTCCGGGATGAAGTAGAACGCGTCGTAGCCGTCCTGCAGCGCCACCCAGTGCCGCAGTGCCCCGAGGTAGTTGCCGATGTGGAACGAGGCCGCGGTCGGCTGGATCCCGGAGAGGACACGGCGGGCGGAGGTGGCGTCAGGCATGCTCCGATTCTGCCAGCCCGGTCGAGCGGGTTTCGTCGGGCTCCGGCTCGACCCGCAGCCGCGAGGCCCTCCGCCCGTCCATCGCGGTCACGGTCAGGCGGTGCGCGTCGATGCGTACCGACGACCCGACCTCCGGGATCCGGCCCAGCCGCGCCACGACGTAGCCGGCGACGGTCTCGAACGGGCCCTCGGGCAGCTCGATGCCGGTCTCGTCCGCGAACGCGTCCCGGTTGAGCAGCCCGTCGACCTCGATCGCGCCCCCGAGGAGGCGGGTGGTCTCGGCGTCGACCGTGTCGTACTCGTCGCGGATGTCGCCGACGAGCTCCTCGACGAGGTCCTCGAGCGTGACGATGCCGTCGGTGCCGCCGTACTCGTCGAGCACGATCGCGAGGTGGATCTTGGCCCGGCGCATGTCGGTCATCGCCGCGAGTACGGCACGCGTGCCGGGGATCATCACGACCTCGCGCACGAGCTCGCCGACGCGTACGGAGCGGTCGTGCATGCCGGGGTCGAACAGGTCGCGGACGTGGACGAAGCCCTCGATCTCGTCGGCGGTCCCCCGGATCACGGGATAGCGGGAGTGCGGCTTCTCGCGGGCGAGCTGGACGGCCTTGTAGACCGGCAGCGAGGCGTCCATGAAGTCCACCTCGGTGCGCGGCAGCATCACCTCGCGCACCTGGAGGTCGCCGGCGGCGAAGACGTCCTCCACGATGCTGCGCTCCTCGTCGGAGAGCCCCTGGGTCGTCTGGACCAGGCCGCGCAGCTCGACGTCGGTGATCTCCTCGCGCGCCGCGGAGGGGTCGCCGCCCAGCATCCGCACGACGAAGTTGGTCGACACCGACAGCAGCCAGATCACCGGTGTCGCGAAGCGGGCGATCGCGTCGACTCCCGGAGCAAGCGCGAGCGAGAACGTCACGGCGTGCTGCATCGCGAGCCGCTTGGCGGTGAGCTCGGAGAAGACGATCGACAGGTACGAGATGACGACCGTGATGAGGATCAGGGCGACGACGGAGGCGACGCCGGACGACATGCCGAGGTCCTCGAGGACGGGGCTGAGGTCGTTCGCGAGGGTCGCGCCGCCGAACGCCGCGGACAGGAAGCCCGACAGCGTGACGCCGATCTGCACCGCGGACAGGAAGCGGTTGGGGTCCGAGGCCAGCCGCGCGACCGTCGCCCCGCGCTTGCCGCGGGTCGCGATCTCGGGGAGCTGGGAGTCGCGCAGCGAGACCAGAGCCATCTCCGCCGCGGCGAACACGCCGCCGAGCAGGATGAACACCAGCACGAGGGCGACGTTCCACAGGGTCTCGTCCACCCTGCCAGCGTAGCCAGACGGCATGCGGAAGGATGGCTCGCATGACCGCAGCGCAGCCCGTCCCCGACGGTGAGATCGGCGTCTGGGCGGCTCCCGGGCGGGTCAACCTCATCGGCGAGCACCTCGACTACGTCGGCGGCCCCGTCCTCCCGATCGCCATCGACCTGCAGACCACGGTGAAGGCGCGCCGCCGTACCGACGGGCGGGTCCGCGTGTGGTCGTCGATCACGGACCGGTCGGTCGAGTTCGGCGCCGACACCGTCCCGGGGGACGTCGAGGGGTGGGGCCGGTACGCCGCGGGGCCGGTGTGGGCGCTCGCGCAGTCGGGCCGTACGACCGGGGGCGCGGACCTCGTGATCTCCTCCGACGTGCCCCTGGGCGCGGGGCTGTCGAGCTCGGCGGCGATCGAGTGCGGTGTCGCGGTGGCGCTCGCGGGCCTCGAGGGGTGGGAGGTCGACCCGGTCGAGATGGCGCTGCTGTGCCAGCGGGCCGAGAACGACTACGCCGGTGCGCCCACGGGGTCGATGGACCAGCTCGCCTCGATGTGCGGGGAGAAGGGGCACGCGCTGCTGATCGAGACCGCCGCGACCCCGCCGACCGTGAAGCCGGTGCCGGCGCACTGGGTCGAGGACGGCTACGCGCTGGTGGTCGTCGACACGCGGGCGAAGCACAGCCTGGCGACCAGCGAGTACGGCGCGCGGCGGGCGCAGACCGAGGAGCTCGCGACGCTGCTCGGCCTCGAGGTCCTCGCGAAGGCGCCGCCGGACGCCGTCCTGAAGGTCGACGACCCCGAGCTCAAGGCGCGGCTGCGGCACGTCATCACCGAGACGCAGCGGGTGCGCTCCGCCGTACGCGCCCTGGCGGCACGTGACTGGCCGCAGCTCGGCCAGTTGATGACGGCGTCGCACGCGTCGTTGCGCGACGACTACGCGGTGAGCGCGCCGGAGCTCGACCTGACCGTCGAGACGGCGCTGGAGCACGGTGCGCTCGGGGCGCGGATGACCGGCGGCGGCTTCGGCGGCAGCGCGATCGCTCTCGTCGAGGCCGAGCGGGTCGACGCCCTGACCGCGGCGGTCGCGGCCGCGTTCGCGCGCGTCGAGTTCAAGGAGCCGCGCACGTTCGTCGTCGACCCCGCCGACGGCGCCCGCCGCGTCTCCTGACGGCCCGCCCTCGCCGTACGCGCAAGCACCCGGTGCGATGATGGGCGCCGTGAGCCTGGACCTCGATCTCCCCCGCCGCATCGCCTACCAGGGCGAGCCCGGCGCGAACTCGCACATCGCGTGCGCCGACGCCTACCCCGACTGGGAGCCGCTGGCCTGCGCGTCGTTCGAGGACGCCTTCGCCGCGGTCACCGACGGGCGGGCGGGGCTCGCGATGATCCCGATCGACAACACGCTCGCCGGACGCGTCGCGGACATCCACCACTTCCTCCCGACGTCGGGGCTGCACATCGTCGGCGAGTACTTCCTGCCGATCCACTTCGACCTGCTCGCCGTCCCCGGCGCGACGATCGAGACGATCCGCGAGGTCCACAGCCACGTCCACGCGCTCGGCCAGTGCCGCAGGATCATCCGCGAGCACGGTCTCACCCCGGTGATCGCGGGCGACACCGCGGGAGCCGCACGCGAGGTCGCCGAGTGGGGCGACCCGACGAAGGCGGCGCTCGCGACGCCGCTCGCGGCCCAGACGTACGGCCTCGAGACCCTGGCGACCACTGTCGAGGACGAGGACCACAACACGACCCGCTTCGTCGTGCTCTCGCGCCACCCCGAGGTCCCGCCGCCGGGCGAGTGGCCGACGGTGACGACGTTCGTCTTCAACGTGCGCAACATCCCCGCCGCGCTCTACAAGGCGCTCGGCGGGTTCGCGACCAACGGGATCAACATGACCAAGCTCGAGAGCTACATGGTCGGCGGCACGTTCGCGGCGACGATGTTCCTCGCCGAGGTCGACGGGCACCCCGAGGAGCCGGCGCTCGCCCGCGCGCTGGAGGAGCTGACGTTCTTCTCGACCGAGGTGCAGGTCATGGGCGTGTATCCGGCCCACCCTCACCGCTTCGCGGACGCGTAGCCTCCCTCGCCCGGACGTCTTCTCGGCGCCGGCCGCGGCAACCCGGGCACGGATCGCAGGTGGACGGCGTACGAGGCTCCGCTTCTTTCGCGCCGAGCGCCGTGCGCTTATTGACCTCGACTGGGGTACCCCGGGAAAGCCCCACTCACCCGACCGTGCACGGTCGGGTCGGACGAGGCTGGCTCGGGTACCCGAGCGGAGGCGGGTCGCCTCCCGACGCCTGAGCCCGGCGGTCCGTACGCTGGCGGGAACCGAGCGATCCGGCGGGGAATCCCCCGGCGAGCCGCGGCGTTACACACGGCAGAACCCCAGACGTACCCGATCGAAATGGACGTGACATGGCAACCACTGCCCTGACCGCCGATACCTTCATGGACACCATCTCCGGCGACGGCATCGTGCTGGTGGACTTCTGGGCCTCCTGGTGCGGCCCGTGCCGCCAGTTCGCTCCCGTCTTCGAGGCCGCCGCCGAGAAGAACGAGGACATCAGCTTCACCAAGGTGGACACCGAGGCCGAGCAGGACCTCGCCGGTGCCCTCCAGATCACCTCGATCCCGACGCTGATGGCCTTCCGTGACGGCATCCTCCTCTTCAACCAGCCGGGCGCCCTGCCCGCGCAGGCGCTCGACCAGGTGATCGACGCCGTGCGCGAGGTCGACATGGACGAGGTCCGCGCCCAGGTCGCCGAGCAGCAGGCCCAGGAGGGCTCCGCGCAGGCCTGACCGAGGCACCGGTGCCGTTTCGGCACCGTCGACAGCCCCTTCGCCGACACGGCGGAGGGGCTGTCGTGCGTCCGCCCGAGGACGTGCCGTCAGAACGTGCAGTTGCGACCAGAGGGTGGTCGTAACAGCACGTCTTGCGGGTGGCGATGGTTGCGCACTGCACCCTCGGAGCGGTATATTCCACGCGGAATAATCAGTGCGGAACAAGGGGGTCGACCATGGCGTCGTCGCTGACCCCGCTGGGCCTCGCCGCGATCGCGCTCCTCGTCGAGCGCCCGATGCACCCGTACGAGATGTACCAGCTGCTCCTCGAGCGCCGTGACGACTGGCTCGTCAAGGTCCGCGCCGGGTCGCTCTACCACACGGTCGAGCGACTCCACCGCGACGGACTCGTCACTGTCGTCGGCACCGACCGAGCGGGCAACCGGCCCGAGCGCACGACGTACGCGATGACGCCCGAGGGTCGTACGGCGCTGCGGGAGACCGTCACCGAGATGCTGCGCGTGCCGGTCAACGAGTACCCCCGGTTCCCGCTCGCCCTCAGCGAGGCGCACAACCTCCCGCTCGACACCGTCCTCGAGCTGCTGACCGAACGCCGCGACGCCCTCGCCGCCGAGGTCGCCGCGCTCGACACCGTCGTCTCGACGGCCAAAGAACGCCACGTCCACGAGGCGTACTGGTTCGTCGCCGACTACCTCCGCACCCGCCAGGCCTCCGAGCTCGCCTGGATCGACGCCCTGCTCGAACGCCTCCGCACGAAGGACCTCCCGTGGCCTCACCTGCCGTGACCGACACTCCCACCCGCTCCCCGTGGCCCGCCCTGTGGGCGCTGGTCATCGGGTTCTTCATGATCCTCGTCGACTCGACGATCGTCTCGGTCGCGACGCCGTCGATCATGGAGAGCTTCGACGCCGACGTCGCGTCGGTCGTCTGGGTCACCTCCGCCTATCTGCTCGCGTACGCGGTGCCGCTCCTCATCACGGGCCGCCTCGGTGACCGCGTCGGCCCGAAGCGGCTCTACCTCGCCGGTCTGGTGCTCTTCACAGCCGCGTCGCTGTGGTGCGGCCTGACCGGGACCATCGAGCAGCTCATCGTCGCCCGGGTCTTCCAAGGCCTCGGCGCGTCGATGATGACGCCGCAGACGATGGCCGTCATCACCCGTACCTTCCCGGCCGACAAGCGCGGCCGCGCGATGAGCCTGTGGGGTGCCGTCGCCGGCGTCGCGATGCTGGTCGGCCCGGTCCTCGGCGGCGTGCTGGTCGACACCCTCGGGTGGGAGTGGATCTTCTTCGTCAACGTCCCCGTCGGCGTCGTGGGATTCGTGCTCGCCGTGCGGCTCGTGCCCGACCTGCCCACCCTGTCGCACCGGTTCGACATCCTCGGCGTCGTGCTGAGCGCGGTCGGCATGTTCCTCCTGGTCTACGGGATCCAGGAGGGCGAGACGTACGACTGGGGCACCATCACCGGGTTCGTGACGGTGTGGGGGCTCATCGGCGCGGGTGTGCTGGTCCTCGTCGCGTTCGTCGTCTGGCAGGCCGTCAACCGCGCCGAGCCGCTGGTCCCGCTGAGCCTCTTCAAGGACCGCAACTTCTCGCTGTCGAACCTCGCGATCAGCACGATCGGCTTCGGCATCACCGCGATGGCGTTCCCGCTGATGCTGTGGGCCCAGAGCGTACGCGACTGGTCGCCGACGCAGTCCGGCCTGCTCCTGCTCCCCATGGCCGTGATCGCCGCCGGCCTGGCGCCGTGGGTCGGCGGTCTCGCCGACCGGATGCACCCCCGGATCCTCGCCGGGACCGGCCTCGCGGCCTTCATCGGCGCGCTGGTCTGGCTCGCGGTCGTGCTCGCCCCCGACGCCCCCGTCTGGCAGGTGCTGCTGCCCATCGCGCTGCTCGGCGTCGCGAACGGCTTCATGTGGGCACCGATCGCGTCCACGGCGACCCGCAACCTGCCGATGAGCAGTGCCGGTGCGGGCGCCGGGGTCTACAACACGACGCGGCAGGTCGGAGGCGTGCTCGGCAGCGCGGCGATCGCAGCTCTCATGGAGGCGCGCCTGACCGCCGAGCTGCACCTGAGCGGCGGCGCGTCTGCCGGCGCCGCGGGTGCTGTCCCGGACGCGGCGCGCGACGGGTTCAGCACCGCCATGGCCCAGTCGCTGCTGCTTCCTGCCGCGGTGCTGGTGGTCGGGCTCGTCGCCGTGCTGCTCTACCAGGCGCCGCGGCACCTCGCGACCCGCCCGGCGGCCGCGGAGCCGACGGTGGACGTCTCGGCCGGGTAGCCGCGCCGTACTCTTGCGGGCATGTCCAGCGCCTCCTCCACGTACGTCCTGACCCTCACCTGCCCCGACCGCCCGGGTCTGGTGCACGCGATCTCGTCGTGGATCGTCGACCGCGGAGGCAACATCCTCGACGCGCAGCAGTTCACCGACGCCACGGGCGGGCGGTTCTTCCTGCGCGTGCACTTCGAGAGCGTCGGAGAGCCGTACGAGGTGGAGGCGCTGCGGAGCGACTTCGCCCCGGTGGCCGAGCGGCACACGATGACCTGGGGCCTGGTCGTGGCCGAGGCGCCGTGCCGGACGCTGGTGATGGTCTCGAAGGAGGGACACTGCCTCAACGACCTGCTGTTCCGGCAGAGCATCGGGGCGCTCAACATCGAGATCGGGGCCGTCGTCTCGAACCACACCGCGCTCGAGCGGCTCGCCCGGTCGTACGACGTGCCGTTCCACCACGTGCCCGTCACGGCAGACACCAAGGGTGCGGCGGAGGAGCGGATGTTCGCCCTCGTCGAGGAGCTCGACATCGACCTGGTGGTCCTGGCTCGCTACATGCAGATCCTTTCCGACGACGCGTGCCGCCGGCTGGAGGGCCGCGCGATCAACATCCACCACAGCTTCCTGCCGAGCTTCAAGGGCGCCCGCCCGTACCACCAGGCCCACGCGCGGGGCGTCAAGCTGATCGGTGCGACGGCGCACTACGTGACGGCCGACCTCGACGAGGGGCCGATCATCGAGCAGGACGTCACGCGGGTCGGTCACCAGCAGGACCCGTCCGCGCTGGTCCAGGCGGGTCGGGACGTGGAGACGCGGGTGCTCTCGCGCGCGGTCGGACTCCACGCCGAGCAGCGGGTCCTGCTCAACGGGACCCGTACGGTCGTCTTCCCCTGACCTTCCGCCGGCCAAAATTCAGCGGTCCGTGACACCGCGACATGCTTACGGTGCCACGATGAGCTTCCGTCGACTTCTCGCCGCCCTGGCCTCGGCAGTGCTCCTCGTCGCCGCTCCCGGGGTCGAGGCAGCCAACGCCTCCGCCGCCCCGACGACCGCCGTACCGGCGGCACGGACCGCCGTTCCCGCAGTCCGCACACCGGTGGTCGCCGTCAGCGAGCGCAGCGCACGAGCGCGCCCGCGACCGCGCGTGACCGTCCGTGACCGCGACCGTCACCTCGTGCCCGGGCACTGGGCGACCATCAAGGTGAAGGTCCGCAACGCGAGCCGGGCCACGGCACGCGGCGTGCGCGTACGGGTGGGGAAACGAAGCGGTCTCACGTTCCGCAAGCGCGCGCTGCGCGTGGGCGCGCTCCGGCCTGGAACGAGCCGAACGGTGCTCGTCCGTGTGCGTCTCGACGTCACCGCGTCGCGGACGCTCACCCTCTCCGCGAAGGCCCGCGCCGCGCGCACGCGCACCGCGCAGGTCCGGATCGCACCCCGCGCCACGACCTGGAAGGGCACCCTTGAGGGCGGCGAGCCGATCAGCTTCACCGTGAGCGCCGACGGGCGGACGCTGCGCAACTTCACGGTCCTCCGAGCGCCGGGCGTGTGCGCGAACTGGTGGGACGGCGGCACGCAGCGCCCGGCGCGACTGGACACCGTCGTGATTCCCGAGGCTGCGATCGGCGCAGACGGCGTGGCGAAGGCGTACGTCGACCTCCCCGACGACGAGCCGGACTACGACCGCAGGGCGCACGTCCGGGCGCTGTTCCGCGGCGGCTCGGCCGCCTCCGCGCTCTTCTCCTACAGCGAGGAGTACGCCGATCCGGACCACTTCGACTACTGCCGGACCGAGCCCCACCAGATTCCCTGGACGGCCACCCGGCAGTAGGGCCCGCTGTACCGGCATCCTGGTCCGCGATCCGTCGCGCACCAGGATGCCGTCGTCTCGGGCTCCTCCAGCCGCGCCCACATCGTGAGAATCCTCGCCAGCGGGGATTTCTCTCGCTATAGTCCAGTAATCCACTCGGGATTAGTAACTCACTCACAACAGCGCACAAGCGCCCCTGCGAAAGGCACGACATGTTCACTCGTAAGCGGACCACCCGCTTGATCGCCGCGACCACCGCGCTCGCCGCCGCGCTGGGGCTGTCGGCGTGCGGTGGGGCCGACGCCGACAGCTCGAGCACGACGCTGTCGCTGGTCGGGTTCGCGGTCCCGAAGGCCGGCAACAACGCCGCGCAGAAGGAGTTCGCGAAGACCGACGAGGGCAAGGGCGTCACGTGGAAGGAGTCGTACGGCGCGTCCGGCGACCAGAGCCGCGCCGTCGCCGGCGGCCTCAAGGCCGACTACGTCCACTTCTCGATCAGCCCCGACGTCACCCGTCTCGTCGACGCCGGCCTCGTCGCCGACACCTGGGACGACGGCGAGCACAAGGGCATCGTGACCGACTCCGTCGTGGTCCTGGTCGTCCGCGAGGGCAACCCCAAGAACATCCAGACCTGGGACGACCTGGTGAAGCCGGGCGTCTCGATCGTCACGCCCAACCCGGGCTCCTCGGGTGCCGCCCGCTGGAACATCCTCGCCGGCTGGCAGCAGGCCGCCGACGACGGCGGGGATGCCGCCGGCACCGAGTACCTGACGAAGTTCTTCAACAACGTGGCCGCACTCCCGGGCTCGGGCCGTGACGCCACCGCCGCCTTCCAGGCCGGCACGGGCGACGTCCTGATCTCGTACGAGAACGAGGCGATCCTGGCCCGCCAGCAGGGCGAGAAGTTCGAGTACGTCGTCCCGGACGAGACCCTGCTCATCGAGAACCCGGGCGCCGTCCTGGAGGACGCCGACCCGAAGGCGCAGGACTTCCTCGACTTCGTCCTCAGCGACGAGGGCCAGGAGCAGTACGTGTCGAAGGGCTTCCGCCCGATCAGCGACAGCGTGGAGGTCGGCACCGTCGAGGGCGCCAACGACCCCGAGAACCCGTTCCCGACGCCGGCGAAGCTCTTCACCATCGACGGTGACCTCGGCGGCTGGGAGGCCATCAACAAGAAGTTCTTCGACGAGAACAACGGCATCGTGACCAAGATCCAGCAGGAGACGGGCAAGTCGTGACGGCTCCCGCTCTCGAGCGGGCTCGGCGCCGGGGTGGTCCCCGGCGCCGGGCCCGCGCGGCCACGGCGCTGACCCCCGCCGCGGGGGTCGGGCTGGGCGTCGCGCTGATCTGGTTCAGCATCCTCGTGCTGCTGCCCCTGTCGGCCGTCGTCCTCACCACGACGGAGGGTGGCTGGGACACGTTCGTCGAGACGATCCGCCAGCCGCAGACGTGGGCTGCGATCCAGCTCACCGTCGGCGAGGCGATCCTCGTGACGCTGACGAACGTCGTCTTCGGCACCCTCATCGCCTGGGTCCTCGTCCGCGACCGGTTCTGGGGCAAGGGGATCCTCGAGGTCATCATCGACATCCCGTTCGCGCTCCCGACCATCGTGGCCGGGCTCGTGCTCCTCAGCCTGTACGGGCCCAACAGCCCGATCGGCGTGGACGTCGCCAACACCCGCATCGCCGTCTACCTGGCGCTGCTGTTCGTGACCACGCCGTTCGTGGTCCGGACGGTCCAGCCGGTCCTGCTCGAGCTCGACGCAGAGACCGAGCAGGCCGCAGCCTCGCTCGGCGCCAGCAAGTTCACGACGTTCCGCCGGATCATCCTCCCGGCGCTGACCCCGGCGATCACTGCCGGCGCGGCGCTCTCCTTCGCACGGGCGATCAGCGAGTACGGCTCGCTCGTGCTGCTGTCGGGCAACCTGCCGATGCGCACGGAGGTCACGTCGGTCCGGATCCTCACCTACATCGAGAACGGCAACATGGCGGCCGCCGCCTCCGTCGCGTCGCTGCTTCTCCTGGTCGCCCTGATCGCGATCGTGGTGCTGGACGTCATCGCGCGAAGGGTGGCACGCCGATGAGCGACAACCGTCTCGTCCGCTACACCCTGCGCTCGATCGTGCTCGTCTACCTGGCGATGCTCATCGTGTGGCCGGTGTTCCTGGTCGCCAAGAACGCGTTCGCCGACGGACTCGGCACGTTCGTCGACGCCCTGACCGAGCCGACGACCGCGTACGCGTTCCAGCTGACGCTGATCGTGGCCGCGTGGGCCGTCGTCATCAACACCGTGTTCGGCGTCCTCATCTCGATCCTGCTGGTCCGCTACACCTTCCCGGGGCGCCGGCTCCTGTCGGCGTTCATCGACCTGCCGCTGTCGGTGTCGCCGGTGGTCGTGGGTCTCGCGCTGCTGCTCGCCTACGGGGGCAACAGCGGCTGGTTCGGGCCGGCCTTGGAGGACGCGGGCCTGCAGGTCATCTACGCGACCCCGGGCATCATCATGGCGACGGCCTTCGTGTCGCTGCCGCTGGTGATCCGCGAGGTCGTCCCGGTGCTCACCGAGATCGGGACGGAGCAGGAGCAGGCCGCCCGCAGCCTCGGGGCAAACGCGTGGCAGACCTTCCGCCGCATCACGCTCCCCGCGATGCGGTGGGCGCTGGTGTACGGGGTCGTGCTCAGCCTCGCCCGCTCCCTCGGCGAGTTCGGCGCGGTCAAGATCGTGTCCGGCAACGTCGTCGGCCAGACCCAGACGGCCACGCTCGTGGTCGAGGAGAAGTACCAGAACTTCGAGCAGACCGCCGCGTACGCGTCGTCGTTCGTCCTGGCCGCGGCCGCCGTCCTGGCCCTGGTCGTCGTCACGCTCCTCCGGCCCGGCCACACCGCCTCCAGCGAAGCCGCGGCAGCGCAGCTCGCCACACCCCTGCCCACCGAGACGGACCGCGCAGGCGAAAGGAACCCAGCATGAGCATCGAGATCGCAGGGGTCAGCCGTCGCTTCGGCGACTTCGTGGCCCTCGAGGACATCAACCTGTCGGTCCCCACCGGGCAGCTCACCGCCCTCCTCGGGCCGAGCGGCGGCGGCAAGTCGACGCTGCTGCGGATCATCGCCGGTCTCGAGAACGCCGACACCGGCACCGTCGAGATCGAGGGCAACGACGCCACCCGGCTCCCGGCCCGCAAGCGCAACGTCGGCTTCGTCTTCCAGCACTACGCCGCGTTCAAGCACATGACGGTCGCGCGCAACGTGGCGTTCGGCCTGGAGATCCGCAAGCAGTCCAAGGAGCAGGTCGCCGAGCGGGTGCGCGCGATGCTCGAGCTCGTGCACCTCGAGCAGTTCGCCGACCGCTATCCGGCTCAGCTGTCCGGTGGTCAGCGCCAGCGCATGGCGCTCGCCCGTGCGCTCGCGATCGAGCCGAGCGTGCTGCTGCTCGACGAGCCGTTCGGCGCCCTGGACGCCAAGGTCCGCAAGGAGCTGCGCGACTGGCTGCGGCGCCTCCACGACGAGGTGCACGTGACCACCGTGTTCGTGACCCACGACCAGGAGGAGGCCCTGGAGGTCGCCGACCAGATCGTGGTGATCAACCAGGGCCGGATCGAGCAGATCGGGACGCCGGACGAGCTCTACGACCAGCCCTCGTCGGACTTCGTGCTGTCGTTCCTCGGTCCGGTCACGTCGCTCGGTGGCCGCCTCGTGCGCCCGCACGACATCGAGGTCTCCACGACTTCCGTCCCGGACGCCGTACCGGGCACGGTGTCGCGTTGGACCCGGATCGGGTACGAGGTGCGGCTCGAGGTCATGCCCACCGGCGGCGGTGATCCGGTCCTCGTCCAGCTCACGCGCAACGAGGCCCTGCACCGCGGCATCGCGGAGGGCGTGACGGTCTGGCTCAGCGAGTCAGCACCCGTCAACGGGGCCCACGCCCCCGTGCCTGCCTGACGCCTGGCATCCGCCCGCCCGTCGCCGGTCCGGGGACGGGCGGGCGGTGTGTCAGTGCGCGAGCGAGAGCGAGAGCCGCTCGCCGCGGTAGAGCCACGCCGACACGACGAGGATCGCCAGGCCGGCGAGCGACAGGCCGACCCCGACCCACGCGGTCGACAGGTAGCCGAGCCCGGCGGCGATCGCGGCGCCACCGAGCCACGCGCCCAGTGCGTTCGCCGCGTTGAGCGCGGAGTGGTTGAGCGCGGCACCGAGCATCTTCGCGCTGCCCGAGACCTGCATGAGACGCATCTGGAGCAGCAGACCGAGAGCCGCCGCGGCCGTCGACAGAAGGAAGACGCCGACCAGCAGCAGGATGCCGTGCTGAGCGGTGTAGGCGAACAGCGCGAGGAGCAGCGCCATCGACACCAGCACGGCGCAGAGCCACGCGAACAGCGCGTGGTCGGCGAGGCGGCCGCCGAGCTCGGTGCCGAGGATCGAGCCCACTCCGTACACGAGCAGCACCCACGGGACGAAGCCGGCGTCGAGGCGGGTGACGTCGGTCGTGATCGGGGCGATGTAGCTGTAGACCGCGAAGAGGCCGCCGAACCCGACGGCACCCACGCCGGCGGTCAGCAGGACCTGGGGCTGGCGCAGGGCGCGCAGCTCGCGCCGTACGGTCGCCGAGGTGTCGCGCTGCTGCTGCGGGACGAAGGCACCGATGAACCCCATCGTGACGACGGCGAGGCCGACCACCACCCAGTAGGCGGAGCGCCAGCCGAGGTGCTGACCGAGGAACGTGCTCGCCGGGACGCCGATCAGGTTCGCGGCGGCCAGGCCGAGCATCACCGACGCCACCGCCCGGCCGCGCCGTTGCGGCGAGACCATCGAGGCCGCGATGAGCGAGGCGACGCCGAAGTACGCGCCGTGGGGCAGCCCCGCCAGGAACCGCGCCGCGAGCAGCGTCTCGTACGACGGTGCGACCGCGGTCAGGAGGTTGCCGAGCGCGAGGGCGGCGACGAGCCCGATCGCGAGCGCGTGCTTGGGCAGCCGTGCGGTGAGCGACACGATGACGGGAGCGCCGACCACCACGCCGACCGCGTACGCCGAGATGACGTGCCCGGCGCTCGGGATCGAGATCCCGACGCCGTCGGCGATCTCGGGCAGCAGACCCATGGTCACGTACTCGGTGGTCCCGATGGCGAAGCCGCCCAGCGCCAGCGCGAGGAGCGCGAGGACGAGGTTGTGGGGACGCCCGTCGTGCCGCTCGCGGAGGACGCGCGGCGTGCGGGTACGACGGGGTGCGGGGGTGGTGAGCTGCATCCCTTCCACAATAAGTTGGAGAGGAAAACAATTCCCGTGGTTCCAGGGTGAAGTCGCTCACCCGCTCGCGGCTACCCCTGCCAGGCAGACAGCACCGCGACCACCATGACGAACGCCGCGACGAACGCCGCGGTGCGCAGCACGCCGGTCACGCCACGGCGTACGGTTTCCGGTGCCATGACGGCATCGTACGCCATGGCGAAGCAAGAAGTTCGGTACGCCGAAATCTCCCCCGCCGCTACGCTGATCGGCGTGACCGTGTCCGACCTCTCCCCCGCCCACCAGGACTACCTGAAGGCCATCTGGGCGATGACGGAGTGGGACACGGAGCCCGTCACCTCCAAGGCCCTCGGCGCCAAGCTCGGCCAGCCCGCGTCGACGGTGTCCGAGACCGTGCGCCGCCTCACCGACCGAGGCCTCCTGCGCCACGCGCCGTACGGGACGATCGCGCTGAGCGACGCGGGTCGTGCCGCCGCCGTGCAGATGGTCCGTCGCCACCGGCTGCTGGAGACGTTCCTCGTCGACTACCTCGGCTACGCGTGGGACGAGGTGCACGACGAGGCGGAGGTGCTCGAGCACGCGGTGTCGGACCACTTCGTCGAGCGCCTCGACGACCGGCTCGGCCGTCCCACGCGCGACCCGCACGGCGACCCGATCCCCTCGCGGGACGGCTCCGTCCCCGGCCTGGAGGCCGTGCGGCTGAGCGAGGCGCACGAGCCCGCGGCGTACACCGTCGCCCGCGTCTCCGACGCCGATCCCGACCTCCTGCGCCACCTCACCGATCTCGGCGTCCTCCTCGACGCTCCCCTGACGCTGCTGGAGCGCCACGACTTCGCCGGCACCCTGGCGCTGGAGATCGCCGGGTCGTCGACCGACCTGGGCCTGCGGGCCGCGGCCGCGATCTGGGTGCTGCCGGCCGATTGAGCCGCGGCGCCGACGTACCGAGCGGCCGAGTCGGACATTCTCATCGTCCCGAGACATATCGGGCGTGTCGCGCGCGGGCGCGGCCCCGGGCGAGCACAATGCGAGACGACGGCCCGTCAGGGGACGGCCGCGAACGTAGGGGGAATGATGACGCCCGATCTACGGTCTCGACTCGGCGCCGAGGTGCTCGGCTCGTTCTGGCTCGTGCTGGGCGGCTGTGGCGCCGCCGTCCTCGGGGCGATCTTCGTCAACCCCGAGGCAGGCAACCTGGGTATCGGGCACCTCGGTGTCGCGTTCGCGTTCGGTCTCACCGTGCTGACCGGCGCGTACGCCCTCGGCCACATCTCGGGCGCGCACTTCAACCCGGCGGTCACCGTGGGACTCGCGGTGGCCAAGCGGTTCCCGTGGCGGGACGTGCTCCCCTACGCCGTGGCCCAGATCGTCGGCGCGAGCATCGCAGGGGCCGTGCTCCTGGTCATCGCCAACGGCGTGGACGGCTTCTCGGCGGTCGACAGCGGCTTCGCGACCAACGGCTACGACGACCGGTCACCCGGCGGGTACGCCCTGTGGGCCTGCTTCGTGTGCGAGGTCGTGATGACGGCGATGTTCCTCTACATCATCATGGGCGTGACCTCGAAGCGTGCACCCGTCGGGTTCGCCCCGCTCGGGATCGGCCTCGGGCTCACCCTGATCCACCTCATCTCGATCCCGGTCACCAACACCTCGGTCAACCCGGCCCGGTCGCTCGGCGTGGCGTGGTTCGCCGGGGCGGACGCACTCGCGCAGGTGTGGCTCTTCTTCGTCGCCCCGCTGATCGGGGCGGCCATCGCCGGCGCGACGTTCGTCTTCATCACCGGCGTCGACCGCTCCGACGTTGACATCGTCGGCGACACCACCGCCTGACCGACCTCCCGACCACCGCCAGCCGGGTCCGCACCCCTCAAACCGGGGTGGGGACCCGGCTTGCTAGCGTCATGTGCACGTACGTGTCGTACGCCCTGCACTTCCAAGGAGATGTCGTGAGCGCAACACCCGTGAAGGTCGCCGTGACCGGCGCCGCCGGTCAGATCGGCTACAGCCTGCTCTTCCGGATCGCCGCCGGCGATCTGCTCGGCCCGGACACCCCGGTCCAGCTCCGTCTGCTCGAGATCACGCCCGCGCTCAAGGCGCTCGAGGGTGTCGTCATGGAGCTCGACGACTGCGCGTTCCCGCTGCTCGACTCGGTCGAGATCGGCGACGACGCCAACACGATCTTCGACGGTGCCAACCTCGCGCTCCTCGTCGGCGCACGTCCCCGGACCAAGGGCATGGAGCGCGGCGACCTCCTCGAGGCCAACGGCGCGATCTTCACCGCGCAGGGCAAGGCGCTCAACGACCACGCGGCCGACGACATCCGCATCGGCGTGACCGGCAACCCGGCCAACACCAACGCGCTCATCGCCAAGAGCAACGCGCCCGACATCCCGGCCGAGCGGTTCTCCGCGCTCACGCGTCTCGACCACAACCGCGCGATCTCGCAGCTGGCCGCCAAGACCGGCGCCAGGGTCAGCGACATCACCAAGCTGACGATCTGGGGCAACCACTCCGCGACGCAGTACCCCGACATCTTCCACGCCGAGATCGGCGGCCGTAACGCCGCCGAGGTCGTCGGCGACCAGGCCTGGATCGAGAACGACTTCATCCCGACCGTCGCCAAGCGCGGCGCCGCGATCATCGAGGCACGTGGCGCGTCGTCGGCCGCCTCGGCCGCGTCGGCCACGATCGACGCCGCCCGTGACTGGCTGCGCGGCTCCGCCGACGGCGACTGGGTGTCGATGGCCGTCTCGTCCGACGGCTCCTACGGCGTGCCCGAGGGCCTCATCTCGTCGTTCCCCGTCGTCACCAAGGACGGCGACTGGGAGATCGTCCAGGGCCTCGAGATCGACGACTTCTCGCGCGCGAAGATCGACGCCTCGGTCGCCGAGCTCGCCGAGGAGCGCGACGCCGTCACCAAGCTCGGCCTGATCTGAGCCACTGACGCACGACAGGACCCGTCGTCCCGCCGCCCATCGGGCCGGGACGTCGGGTCCTTCTCGTCTGGTCCTTCCCATCGGACCCGCGTCGGCGTCAGGCCGCGCGCCGACGGCCCTGCTCGTCGCCGAGGCGGCGCTTGAGGAAGATCATCGGCAGGAAGAACGCCGCCACCGCGGTCACGAGCCACACGATCAGCGAGGCGAGCACCCAGGTCGCGACGCCGGAGATCGAGAGCCCGTCGGTGAAGACGTTGGCGATGATCAGCGCGACGAGCGTGGAGACCAGCCCGATCCCGCCGAGGAACGCCGGCGCGTTGCGCGCCGCGACCTTCATGATGAACGGCGACAGGATCACCTGGGCCAGGGTGAACACGACGACGGCGGTGACGAATCCGCTCGCCTCGACGTTCATGTCGTCCAGCAGCCACGTCGCGACGAGGATCCCGACGGCGCTCGACCCGAGGGCGATGGCAGCGTTGATCAGCAGGCGGATCATGGCCGCAGCCTAGCGACGTACGACCCCCTGCGCTGCGTTCGTGCTCAGCCGCCGATTCCGCGGGGGACGGCGAACGCGAGAGTCACCAGCGCGGCACCGAGGAGCAGCATCCACCCGGTGTCGAAGACCCTCCCGCGCACGCGCAGCAGACCGGCTCGGGTCTCGGGGAGGACGGCGCGGACGGCGGCTCCCACCACGAGCGCCCCACCGAGCAGGATGATGCCCTGACGCCACGCGCCGAAGGCGACGAGGACCAGGCCGACGACGAGGGCACCGACCAGCGCCACGTACATCTGCGTCCCGGCGACGAAGCCCTCCGGACGCGTCATGCCAGGCCGGCTGCGCGTTCGGCGGCCTCCACGACGTTCTGCAGGAGCATCGCGCGCGTCATCGGGCCGACGCCGCCGGGGTTGGGCGAGACCCACCCGGCCACCTCGGCGACACCGGCGTCGACGTCGCCGGCGATCTTGCCGTCGGCGTCGCGGCTCACTCCCACGTCGAGCACGGCGGCGCCGGGCTTGACCATGTCGGCGGTGACGATCGACGGGACGCCGGCGGCGGCCACGACGATGTCGGCGCGGCGCACCTCGGCCGCGAGGTCGCGCGTGCCCGTGTGGCAGAGCGTGACGGTGGCGTTCTCGGAGCGGCGGGTCAGGAGCAGCCCGAGCGGGCGGCCGACCGTGACGCCGCGCCCGACCACGACGACGTGCGCGCCCGCGATCTCGACGCCGCCCCAGCGGAGCAGCTCGACGATGCCGCGCGGGGTGCACGGCAGCGGCGCGGGCTCGTTGAGGACGAGCCACCCGAGGTTGGTCGGCTGCAGACCGTCGGCGTCCTTCGCCGGGTCGATGCTGCCGATGACGGCGTTCTCGTCGATGCCCTTCGGCAGCGGCAGCTGCACGATGTAGCCCGTGCACGCGGGGTCCGCGTTGAGCGTCGCCACGGCCTCGAGGACCTCGGCCTGCGTCGCGGTGGCGGGGAGGTCGACACGGATCGACTCGATGCCGACCTGCGCGCAGTCACGGTGCTTGCCTGCGACGTAGATCTGGCTCCCCGGGTCGTCGCCGACGAGCAGCGTCCCGAGCCCCGGGCGTACGCCCCGCTCGGCGAGTGCGGCGACGCGCTCGGTGAGGTCGGCCTTGATCGCGGCGGCGGCCGCCTTGCCGTCGAGAATCTGTGCGCTCACTCCGAGAAGTCTGCCATGCGAGGATTCGACGGTGACCCCTCGCCTCGGAACCCTCGACCTCGTCCCCGCCCTCGACCGGCCCGACCTCCTCGCCGAACCCGTCGCCGCCGCGCTGGCCGCCCTCGGATCCGGCGCCGAGACCGCCTGGGTGTGCGAGATCGATCCCGGGCTCGCCGACACGGCCGCGTTCTCCGCGGCGTACGAGGTCCCGCTCGAGGCGTCGGCGAACTGCGTCGTCGTGCTCGGCAAGCGCGCCGGTGAGGAGCGTGCGGCGGCGTGCGTCGTGCGCGCCGACACCCGGGCCGACGTCAACGGCGCAGTACGGCGCCGGCTCGACGTGCGCAAGCTGTCGTTCGCGCCGATGGACTGGGCGACGGGGACCAGCGCGATGGAGTACGGCGGCATCACGCCCGTCGGCGCCCCGAAGGACTGGCCCCTCCTCGTCGACGAGCGGGCCGCCGCGATCGAGTGGGCGCTGATCGGGTCCGGCGTGCGCCGCTCGAAGCTGGTCGTCCCCGGGACGCTGCTCGCGGCGCTCCCGGGGGCCGAGGTCGGTCCGTACGCGCTCTGACGCAGGACCCGACATCACGTCCCGACGTTGTCGCCACATGGTGACAAGAACGTCGGGACGTGATGTCGGGTCGTTGGTCAGGGCCGCCAGCCGGCGCTTGCGAAGAGACGGCGGAGCTGGTCCGCGACGACAGCGTGCTCATGGCGGACCGCGTACGAGCTGAAGATGAGCAGCTTCGGACCGCCGATGACGATCTCGTTGGCGCGCAGCAGGTCCGCGTCCCACTGCAGCACGCGCATGTGCGGGATCCCGTGGATCTCGACGGCGACGTCGTACTCGTCCCAGGTGACGTCGAGGTAGAACCTGCCGTCCTTGCGGCGGACCGGGCGTTGCCGCGTCGGCTCCGGCAGACGCAACGAGCAACGGAGACCGTCGAAGTCACGCTCCGGCAACGACTGGATCCCGCCGGCGGCGTCGAGGTAGGACTCGATGATCAGTGCGCGGTGCCGGCAGGTCCCGCGGCGTGGGAGAGTCTCGCGCAGCTCGCGCGTCCGGATCAGTCCCTGCTGTGCACTGGCCAGGATGATCGCACGCGCTCGACGCGGCGCGTCCGACCAGCTTGCGGCGTCGATCGCGCTCCGTGCGGTGCGCGTCCGCGGTGGCGTGCGGAGCGGATGGACGTCACGCTCATCGAGGTAGACGCTGGAGTGCACGACGAGCCCGTCAAGCTCGGGCCGACGTGCGTGGTCGGGAACGACCGCGTACGTCGCGTTCGGAGGGAATCCGCTCAGCCCATCCTTCTCGAGCGCGCTCAACCCGCCCAGCACCGTGCCCGGTGGACAGGCCAACAGGTGCGCCCACTCGCGCTGCGCGTCGGTCAGCGGGCCGTTGTGGGTGACGACGACACCGCGGTACGGCTGTTGCCATCGCTCGCCACGGACGTTCGAACGGAAGAGCCGCTCACCGAAGACGGCCAGTGCCTGCGCGGTGGTGAGCACACCGCACTGCGTCTCCAGGAGCAGCGTCGCGTCGTCCAGCATCCGCAGATCCTGCCGTGGTCCGCCCGACTCCGCTGAAGCCCCTGTGGAAACCCAGGACCCGACAAAAGGACCCGACGTTCCAGCCAGATTCTGGCTGGAACGTCGGGTCCTGATGTCGGGTTGTGCGTCAGTGGAAGAAGTGCCGCGACCCCGTGACGTACATCGTCACGCCGGCCGCGTTCGCCGCCGCAATGACCTCCTCGTCGCGGACGGACCCGCCCGGCTGCACGACGGCCTTGGCGCCGCCGTCGATCAGCACCTGCAGGCCGTCGGCGAAGGGGAAGAACGCGTCCGACGCCGCCACGGAGCCCCGCGCCCGCTCCTCGCCGGCCCGCTCCACGGCGAGCTTGCAGGAGTCGACGCGGTTGACCTGCCCCATCCCGACACCGACGGCGGCGCGGTCCTTCGCGAGCAGGATCGCGTTGGACTTCACGGTGCGGCACGCCTTCCAGGCGAAGGCGAGGTCCGCGAGCGTCGCCTCGTCGGCAGGCTCGCCCGCGACGAGCGTCCAGGTCGACGGGTCGTCGCCCGGCGCGTCGACGTGGTCGCGGGCCTGCATCAGCGCGCCGCCGGAGATGAGCCGCAGCTCGATGCGCTGCGGGTGCTCGTCGAGCGGCGCGACGAGGATGCGGATGTTCTTCTTGCGCGTCAGCACCTCGACCGCACGCGGCTCGAACTCCGGAGCCACGATGACCTCGGTGAACACCTCTGCGACCTTCTCCGCCATCGCGACGGTGACCGGGCGGTTGGCCGCGATCACTCCCCCGTAGGCCGACAGCGGGTCGGTCGCGTGCGCCTTGGTGTAGGCGTCGAGGATGTCGTCGCCGACCGCGATGCCGCACGGGTTGGCGTGCTTGATGATCGCGACCGCCGGCTCGTCGAAGTCGTTCGCGGCCCGGCGCGCCGCGTCGGCGTCGACGTAGTTGTTGTACGACATCTCCTTGCCGTGCAGCTGCGTCGCGTTGGCGATGCCCGCCCGGTCGCCGTGGTAGAGCGCCGCGGCCTGGTGCGGGTTCTCCCCGTAGCGCAGCACCGTCGAGAGGCCCCAGTCGCCCCCGATCCACGCGGGGAACTGCTGCGCGGACTGCGGCGCGTAGACGCTCTCGAACCACGAGGCGACCGCGATGTCGTACGACGCGGTGTGCGTGAACGCCTCGGCGGCGAGGCGCTTGCGCTGCGCAAGCGTGAAGCCGCCGCCGCGGACGGCCTCGAGCAGCGTCTCGTAGCGCCGCGGGTCGACCACGACCGCCACGGACGGGTGGTTCTTGGCGGCCGCCCGCACCATCGACGGTCCGCCGATGTCGATCTGCTCGACCACGTCGTCCGGCGCGGCACCGGAGGCCACCGTCTGGCGGAACGGGTAGAGGTTGACGACGACCAGGTCGAACGGCTCGATCTCGAGCTCGGTCAGCTGCTCGACGTGGCTGTCGAGCCGGAGGTCGGCGAGGATCCCAGCGTGCACGCGCGGGTGGAGCGTCTTGACGCGCCCGTCGAGCGTCTCGGGGAAGCCGGTGAGCTCCTCGACCTTCGTCACGGGCACGCCCGCATCGGCGATGCGCTCGGCGGTGGAGCCGGTGGAGACGATCGCGACGCCCTCGGCGTGCAGGCCGTTCGCCAGTGCCTCGAGCCCCGTCTTGTCGTAGACCGAGATCAGGGCCCGCTTGATCGGGCGGCGGTCCTCGCCCAGGGTGGCCTCGCTCATCCGATGGTGACCTTTCTTCCGGCGATGGTCCACCCTCCGCGGACCATCGCTCCGACGGCGTCGACGAGCTGACGACGCTCTGCTTCCTTGATGCGCTCGGTGAGCGTGTCCTCGCTGTCGTCGTCGAGCACGGGGACGGCGACCTGGGCGATGATCGGCCCGGTGTCGACGCCGTCGTCGACGAAGAACAGCGTCGCCCCGGCGACCTTCACCCCGTACGCGAGGGCGTCGCGCGGGCCGTGGATCCCCACGAAGCTCGGCAGGAGCGAGTTGTGGGTGTTGACGTAGCGGTCGGCGAACGCGGCCAGGAACTCCGCGCCGACCAGCTTGAGGAACCCGGCCGAGACGACCAGGTCCGGTTCGTACGACGCCACGCTCGCGGTCAGCGCGGCGTCCCACCCGGCCCGGTCCTCGTGGTCACGGACCCGGTGCACGAACGTCGCCGCACCGGCACGCTCGGCGCGCGCCAGCCCCTCGATCCCGTCCCGGTCGGCGCCAACCGCGACGACCTCGGCCCCGTACGCCGGGTCGGCGCAGGCGTCGAGGAGCGACTGGAGGTTGCTGCCGGACCCGGAGACCAGCACGACCAGCCGCGCGGGGCGGTCAGTCGGCGGGGGTGGAGTCCGGCGTGTCTGGGCCCGCGGTGGCGGCGGCGTCGTCGTCTGCTCCACGGCGACCACGATAGTGCGCCACCGCGCCCCCGACCGCGCCGCCCACGGCGAGGACGACGATCGCGAGCGGGACGGCGAGTCCCACGTCAGGGCCGCTGTGACCCAGCCGGCCGGGCCCGATCGCCCCTCCCGACAGCAGGAGGCCGACCGCGACGGCGGATCCCGCCAGGGCTCCGGAGCCGCCTCCCGCGGTGACGGCCGTCCTGAGGTCGGGCACCGACGTCCGGCCCGACCGGGGGGTGACGGCGGCGTACCCGGCGATCGCTCCCGCGACCAGCGGCACCGCGGCGAGGGCGATCAGCCATCCCGGCCGCGGACCCGTCGGCGGCAACGCAGCCAGCACAGGCAGACCCGGCACGGCGCCCAGCGTGCTCGAGGTCAACGTGACCGAGGTGCCCGCACCCACGGCGTACCCCGGGCCGAGGAGGGCGGCGACGTTCCACAGGACGAGGTTCGGCAGGACGAGGAGGCACAGGAGCAGCAGGCCGAGGCCGCCGAGCAGGTCCGGCCGCAGCCCGTCCCAGAGGGCGCCGGCCGCGTCGAGGCGGACGACGAGACCGCCGAGGACGAGCAGGGCCGCCGTGACGACCAGCACCGCGGCTCCGATCAGCGCCCCCTGGAGCGCGGAGCGCCCCAGCGGCGGGAGCGCCTCGTACTGGCGTCGTGCGAACCCCGTCCCCTGGGCGCAGCCGGTCGCCCCGAAGAGCGTGCCCACGACCAGACCGGCGATCGCGGCGCGCCACGGCTCGACGTGCACCGCCGCCAGCGTCGACCACCAGGCGACGAGGGCCAGGATCCCCGCGTACGCCGCCCCGCAGGCCGCAGCCGCGCTCGCCACCTCGCGCGCCGAGTCCGCGACGCCGTAGCCGGCGGCCAGCCGCGCCACCGCCCCGTGCAGCAGCCCCACGACCAGGGCGAGCAGCCCCAGCGGCAGGGCGTTGATGACGGTGTTCCCCACCGCGACGCCGCTGCCGTGCGCCGCCAGCCACCCGATCGCGCCACCGCGCAACGCACCTCCTGCGGTGCCCGTGTCGGCCGACAGCCACACGACGACGGTGAGCCCGCCGCACAGCAGCAGCCCGACCGCCGCGGCGAGCACGGCACCGGTCGCCCCGGCCGCCCAGCCGGGCCTCCCGTCCGCGCCGGGGCGCCCTCGGGAGGTGAGCGAAGGAGAAGGCCTCAGAGTCTGGATCATCATCACCATCGTCCCTGTAGCCTGGGTCGCCGGGACGGAGGCACGCCGCGCGCGCCGCCAGGGGGACCGCCCGACAGACCGAGCACCGTACCCCCGACCGTAGGGAGATCCGAGTCATGCCGAAGGTGGAAGAGTTCGACACCTTCTACGACTCCACCAGCCGGTACGTGACGCACCTCACGTACGCCGAGAGCGGAGACCGCGCCCTCACCCAGGAAGCGGTCACCGAGGCGTACGAGAAGGCGTGGCAGGGCTGGGGCAAGCAGCGTTCCCGTGACCCGCTCGCGTTCGTCCGCGGCGAGGCGTTCCGCCACGCCCGGCTGGCCCGGGGCACCCGGCCGTGGCGCCGGCGGCACGAGGACGACAGCGACCTGGCGCTCATCGAGGCGCTGCAGGACCTCCCGAGCCGCACGCGGCGCCTGATCATCCTCCAGACCCTCGGCGAGCTCGACCTGTCGTCCGCGGCGCGTGACCTGGCCATCACCGACGCGGAGGCGGTCACCGAGACGCAGCAGGCCGTCACCGCCCTCGAGCAGGCCCTCGGTCAGAGCATCGGGCAGGTCGAGAGCCGGCTCCTCGGTCTCTCGGAGATCTCCGAGCGCATCACGCTCCCCCGCCCGAGCGCGATCCGCGCCAAGGCGCGCAAGCGCAGCCGACGCCGTACGCTCGGCGCCGTCGCCGCGGCCACTGCCGCCGTCGTCGCTGCCGGGCTGGCGGTCGCGCCGGCCTCGCCGATGAGCCAGGCCCAGGCGCAGGAGCGCAACCGCGTCGGCGAGCGGCCCGTCGAGGCCGCCCGCCCCGGCGACGCGGTCACCGCGCGGTCGCTCCTCAACGCCACCGAGGTCGGCCGGATCAACCCGGCCCGCGACTGGACCACCGTCACCACCTCCGCCGACGAGCCGAGCGGCGACGAGGAGAAGGAGGCGGCCACCGCCGACACCGCCGCTGCGGAGAGCGCGCGCGCCTCCGAGGGCGACCCGCTGACCTCCTGCGCGCCGCGACGCTTCGCGACCAGCAACCCGGTCAAGACCTACGTGCGCGAGTTCGAGGCGTACGGGCAGCCCGAGCAGGCGGTCCACGTCCTCGAGGTCGCGCACGACGCCACGGCGGCGCAGCAGGCCTTCAAGCGCCGGCTGCAGTGGTACGCCGACTGCGCCGTGCCGCGCGTCCAGATCACCTCCGGCACCGCCACGATCGACGGCGCGGCGTCCCCGGTCACGATCGTGCGGCTGCGCGAGCTCACCTCGCCGACCCGCACGCTCACGATCGGCCTGATGCAGACCGGCGTGGTCAACACGATGCTCGTGCACCGCACGGACGGCACTGCCGCGCCGTCCGTCGTCGCGTTCGGCCAGACCCTCGTCGACGGCATGCGGCTCGCCTGTGCTTCGTCGGGCGGCCCCTGCACGACCTCGACGAAGGTCGTCGGCGCCCCGCTGCCCCGGACCTCGTCCAACCCCGGCTTCCTCGCCGCCGCCGACCTCCCCCCGGTCGGGGCGCAGACGCAGCCCTGGGCGGGCACCGAGCCGAAGGCTCCCAGCGACAACCCCGCCGCCACCATGTGCGACCGGGCCAACTTCCTCACGCGTGGCGTCGCGAAGGCGCGCGGGCGCCTGTACGTCGTGCCCAACGACAAGGCGGCGCCGCGGACGTTCGGCATCGGGCAGTCCATCGCCACGTTCCGTACCCCGGCGCAGGCGCGCACGTTCGTCCGCGGCCTCGAGAAGCGGATCGCGAAGTGCGAGGACCGCAACCAGGCGGCCACGGTGGTCGCCGGGAAGGCGGTCCGGGGAGCGGGCTACAGCGGCAAGACGTGGCGGATGTCCTTCGAGACCGGCCGCAAGTCGGTGATCAGCTACCGCCTCGCGCTGGTCGTGCGCGGTGCCACGGTCACCGAGGTCGCGCAGTCCGGGACGAAGCGCGCGGACCTCAGCTCCGCGCAGTTCGTGCAGGTCGCCGACCGCGCCGGTCAGCGCCTCGCGTACTGGCGCTGACCCCCTCCGACCCCGGGCGGTGAGCCTGGTCCCACCGCAGGCCTCCGGGGCGCGAGCCCGTACGGCGCCGACCCCGCACACGCAGAGGCGCCCCGACCGGCGAGCGGTCGGGGCGCCTCGTACGAGGTCCTGCGTCAGAGACCCTTGAGGATCTCGCGCATGAGCTCGGCGGTCTCGGACGGCGTCTTGCCGACCTTGACGCCGGCGGCCTCGAGGGCCTCCTTCTTGGCCTCGGCCGTGCCGGACGAGCCGGACACGATCGCGCCCGCGTGGCCCATCGTCTTGCCCTCCGGGGCGGTGAAGCCCGCGACGTAGCCGACGACCGGCTTGGTGACGTTGGCCTTGATGTAGGCCGCGGCCCGCTCCTCGGCGTCGCCGCCGATCTCGCCGATCATGACGATCGCCTTGGTCTCGGGGTCGTTCTCGAACGCCTCGAGCGCGTCGATGTGGGTCGTGCCGATGACCGGGTCGCCGCCGATGCCGATGGCGGTCGAGAAGCCGTAGTCCGACAGCTCGTACATCATCTGGTAGGTCAGCGTGCCCGACTTCGACACGAGACCGATCGGGCCCTTGCCCGCGATGGTGTGCGGCGTGATGCCGGCGAGCGACTCCTCCGGCGTGATGATGCCGGGGCAGTTCGGGCCGATCATGCGGGTCTGCTTGCCCTGCAGGTACGACCAGACCTCGGCCGTGTCCTGGACCGGCACACCCTCGGTGATGACGACGAGCAGGCCGATGCCGGCGTCGATCGCCTCGACGCAGGCGTCCTTGGTGAAGGCCGGCGGCACGAAGACGACCGACACGTCGGCGCCGGTCTCGGCCATCGCCTCCTTGACGGTGCCGAACACGGGCAGCTCGACGTCCGCGCCGTCCTTCTTGTGCGTCACCGTGGTGCCGGCCTTGCGGGCGTTGACGCCGCCGACGATGTTGGAGCCGGCGTCGAGCATCAGGGCGGTGTGCTTGGCACCCATCCCGCCGGTGATGCCCTGGACGATGATCTTGGAGTCCTTGTTCAGGTAGATGGACATGTCCTCGTCCCCTCTCAGGCGTTCGCCAGCTCGGCGGCCTTGTCGGCCGCGCCGTCCATGGTGTCGACGAGGGTGACCAGCGGGTGGTTGCGCTCGTTCAAGATCTGCCGGCCGAGCTCGACGTTGTTGCCGTCGAGGCGGACCACGAGCGGCTTGGTCGCCGCGTCGCCGAGCAGGTCGAGAGCGCCCACGATGCCGTTGGCGACCTCGTCGCACGCCGTGATGCCGCCGAAGACGTTGACGAAGACCGCCTTGACGTCGGGATCGCCGAGGATCACGTCGAGGCCGTTCGCCATCACCTGGGCGTTGGCGCCGCCACCGATGTCGAGGAAGTTGGCGGGCTTGACGCCGCCGTGGGCCTCGCCGGCGTACGCGACGACGTCGAGGGTCGACATCACGAGACCTGCACCGTTGCCGATGATGCCGACCTGGCCCTCGAGCTTGACGTAGTTGAGGTCGAGCTCCTTGGCCTTCGCCTCGAGCGGGTTCTCCGCGCTCTTGTCGACGAACGCCTCGTGCTCGGGGTGACGGAAGTCGGCGTTGTCGTCCAGCGACACCTTGCCGTCGAGGGCCTCGAGCTGGTCCCCGGCGAGACGGGCGAGCGGGTTGACCTCGACGAGGGTGGCGTCCTCCTCGACGAAGACCTTCCACAGCGCCTGGATCATCGTGACGGCCTGCTCGAAGACGGGCTCCGGGAAGGCGGCCTCGGTCGCGATCTCACGAGCCTTCGCCTCGTCGACGCCGGTGCCCGGGTCGATCGGGATCTGCTTGACGGCATCGGGGTTGGTCTTGGCGACCTCCTCGATCTCGACGCCGCCCTCGACCGAGGCGATGCACAGGTACTGGCGGTTCGCGCGGTCGAGCAGGAACGAGAAGTAGTACTCGTCCTCGATGCTGGCAGCGGGAGCGATCAGGACCCGGTTGACCGTGAGTCCCTTGATCTCCATCCCGAGGATGTCCGCGGCACGGTCACGAGCCTCGGCCGGGGTCGGGGCGAACTTGACGCCGCCCGCCTTGCCACGGCCGCCGGCCTTGACCTGGGCCTTGACGACGACTGCGCCACCCAGGTCTTCGGCGCCCTGCTGCGCCTCTTCGGGGGTGTTCGCCACGACGCCGAGCGTCACGGGAACCCCGTGCTTGGCGAAGAGCTCCTTCGCCTGGTACTCCATCAGATCCACGGTGATGCCGTCCTTTGGTACAGGTACGCTGCCGTACAACCTTTTGGACTGTAGTCCCGTGATCCTGGTCACAGCCTCACGGGGTGCACGGACTACCATCCGCGCATGACCGACGTCGACAGCCCGTCCTTCCCTGCGCTCGCGTTCAGTGTGCCTTCTTCCGGCGTGACTCTCGCGGCCAACCGGAGCGGGGACCCCGACGGGCCGACGGTCGTGCTGGTCCACGGCTATCCCGACGACCACCACGTGTGGGACCGCGTCGTACCCCTCCTCGACGACCACGACGTCGTCACCTACGACGTCCGCGGCACCGGCGGCTCGTCCGCTCCTCGCGACCGCGCCGGCTACCGGGTGGAGCGACTCGTCGACGACCTCGTCGCCGTGCTCGACGCGGTCCGTCCCGACGGCGGCCCGGTCCACCTGGTCGGCCACGACTGGGGATCGGTGCAGCTGTGGGCGGCGGTCTTCGCCGCCGGCGACGATCCCCGCCTGAAGGGCCGGGTGGCGTCGTACGTCTCCATCAGCGGGCCGGACCTGCGTCTGTACGGCGCCTACCTGCGGACCGCCCTCCGCGAGCGGCGCTGGAGGCAGCTCGCCGACCAGCTCACCAAGTCGTGGTACATCCTCGCGTTCCAGCTGCCCCTCGTCCCCGAGCTGGTCATCCGCCGGGCGACGACTCGCGTACGGCGGACGCTGACGCGGTCGCAGGGCCTGACCGACCACCACTGGTCGGGGGACTTCGCGCGCAACGCGGCGAACGGCCTCAACCTGTACCGCGCGAACGCGTTCCGCTCGGCGTCCGCGCCACTCCCCTCGCGCACGGAGGTCCCGGTGACGCTCGTCGTCCCCACGAAGGACGACTTCCTCTCCCCTTCTCTGTACGACGGGCTGTCACGCCACGCCCCGCACCACACGCGGCACGAGCTGGACGCCGGCCACTGGGTGCCCTGGACACGTCCGGACGAGGTGGCCGCGGCGGTGCGCGCGACGGTGTCGGCGACCGCCGTCGGGCCGTCCCGGGCGGCTCGTGAAGAGGGCCCCCGCATGTCCTCGGAGTGAGACACAGGTCACGGAACGGTGGTCGTCTCCTGCAATCGCGGCGATCCGACCACCGTCCTTGACCATCTGCCCAAGATGCTGGACAGTGGTCCAGTTGTCACTCTTCGGTAACGGGGGCGCTTCCGCTAGGGTCGACAGCTGACACCCGAACCTGGAGGTTGAGTCCGTGACGTCGCGCCCCGCGCCCAAGCGCCGCGCCGAGAAGCCCAAGAGGGGCATCTCGCGATCCACGGACTCCCCCACCGCCAACGTCTCCGCCAGCACGAGCGGGCGCCGAGTAGCAGGCCGTACGGCCTCCCCGGCCGGTGAAGCGACACGCTCCCCGCAGGTCACCCCGACACCGATGCCGGCCTCTCCCGCAGAGACGACCCTGATCCGCACCGAGATCACCGCGGTCCACACGGAGGTCCCGGCGCATACGGAGGTCAGCCCCCCGCTGACCGCCCTTCCCCAGGCGGCGACCCCGGTCGGGTTCACCGCCTCGCACGACCCGCACAAGCCCTCGGCCCCGTCCGAGTCCTCGGCCCCCGGCCGCCGCTCGCGTCGCGCGGAGCCGGCCGCAGAGAGCGCCCCTCGTGAGAGCGCCCCGCCGGTCTCCACCACCTCCTCGTCCTACCGCGGCAAGCGCGCCGCGGAGCTCCCCCCGATCCCCGCCGAGGCGACGGCGACGATCGACGCGGTCTCGGAGCACACCACCATCACCGAGCGCCGCTCCGGCGAGCTGCGGGCGTCGCGTCGCGCGACACCGCCCGGCTCGCGCTCCTCGCGCACCCGCACGCGTGATCGCCGCTTCGGCCTCCCGACGCCGGCCGTCATCGGTGCGGCCGCCCTCGTGGTCGCGGGCTTCGGCGCCGTCGCGATGTCGTCGGCGAAGCCGCCCGTCATGGAGACCGCCGACTTCAAGGCGCTCTCCGCCGATGCGAGCGGCACCGGCGGCGCGGCGGCGAAGCGCTACGACCCCAACAACGTCGACGTGACCCGTGACTTCGACCGCGCCCTGATCGCGAAGCAGGCCGAGCAGCAGGCCGCGCAGCTCAGCTCCGCGCTCGCGCAGCTCGCCGACAAGACCGAGGCGCGCTCGAAGGAGATCAAGAAGAACCAGTGGGTCCTCCCGCTGACGGGCTACCGCCTGACCGCGCGCTTCGGCCAGTCGAGCTCGCTGTGGTCCACGGTCCACACCGGTCTCGACTTCGCCGCCCCGTCGGGCACGCCGCTGGTCGCGATCGCCCGCGGCACGATCACGAGCACCGGCTACGACGGCGCGTACGGCAACAAGACCGTGCTCACGCTCGAGGACGGCACGGAGATCTGGTACTGCCACCAGTCCTCCATCAAGGCCAGCGTCGGGGACTCGGTCGAGCCCGGCACGCTGATCGGCTACGTCGGCTCGACCGGCAACGTCACCGGCCCGCACCTCCACCTCGAGGTGCGTCCGACCCCGGACACGCCGGTCGACCCACTGACCGCGCTGCGCGAGCACAACGTCAACCCCTGACCCCGCGAGCCACTCTCGGCGCACCCGCGAGCCATGTTGCGCGCACTCCCGAGCCACCGTTCGCTGTTCCTGGCCTCTGGTGGCCGCGGTTTCCCACAAGAGCGAGCTGCTAGGGCCGGCGTGAACCTGCTCGTACGACCTCACGAGCGTCGGACGGGACCGCTTAGCGACGTCACCCACGAGCGCCAGACGGCGGCCCGCGGGCGAGGAGTCAGAGCTTCTCGACGGGCGCGTAGCGCAGCAGCAGCCGCTTGACGCCCTCGGACCCGAAGTCGACCGACGCCACGGCCCGGTCGCCGGCGCCCTCGACGGCCACGACGGTGCCGAGACCGAAGGTGTCGTGCGAGACGCGGTCGCCCGGCGAGAGGCTCGGGACGTCGCGCTTGGTCTTGCTCGCCTTGTCGGCCGTCGCCGACCGCAGCGGAGCCGCCGCCGTCCGGCGCGGCAGGTAGCCACCCGACCACGTCGTCGTGTCGGCCTGGGTGCGCTTCCAGTCGACCAGCGCGTCCGGGATCTCGTCGAGGAACCGCGACGGCGGGTTGTGCGACGGCGCGCCCCACGCGGAGCGGACCAGGGCCCGCGTGACGTAGAGACGCTGCTCGGCACGCGTCAGGCCCACGTAGGCGATCCGGCGCTCCTCCTCGAGCTCCTTGGGGTCGCCCATCGACCGCATGTGCGGGAACACCGACTCCTCGAGCCCGGTGAGGAACACGACCGGGAACTCGAGGCCCTTGGCGGTGTGCAGCGTCATCAGCGTGACCATGCCGTCGCCGGAGTCGGGGATGGAGTCGGCGTCGGCCACGAGCGAGACACGCTCGAGGAAGGCCGCGACCGACCCCGGCTCGAGCACGTCGTCCTCGGTGTCGACGGCGTCGGCCGCGAGCGTCGCGGCGTCGGAGACGAACTCGCGGGCGACGGCGACGAGCTCGGAGAGGTTCTCCACCCGGGCCTCGTCCTGCGGGTCGGTGCTGTTCTCGAGCTCGTCGAGGTATCCCGAGCGCGCGAGCGTCGCCTCAATGACGACGTCCACGGGCTCGCCGGAGGCCGCCATCTCCTGCAGGCCGGTGATGGTCTCCACGAAGCCCGCGATCTGCTTGAGCGACCGGGTGGCGATGCCGGGCGCCTCCTCGGCCCGCTGGAGCGCCTCCCAGAACGTGATGCGGAGCCGGTCGGCGTACGCCCCGACGACGGCCTCGGCCCGGTCGCCGATGCCGCGCTTGGGCGTGTTGAGGATACGTCGCAGGGAGACGGAGTCGGCCGGGTTGACCAGCACGCGGAGGTACGCGATGGCGTCCTTGATCTCCTTGCGCTCGTAGAAGCGCACCCCGCCGACGACGCGGTAGGGCAGGCCGACGCGGATGAACACCTCCTCGAACACACGTGACTGCGCGTTGGTCCGGTAGAAGACGGCGACGTCGCTCGGCTTGGCGAGACCCTCGTCGGTGAGCCGGTCAACCTCGTCGGCGACGTACTGGGCCTCGGCGTGCTCGTCGTCGGCGACGTAGCCGACGATCGCCTCGCCCTTGCCCTGTGCCGACCAGAGGTTCTTCTTCTTGCGGCCCTCGTTGCGCGAGATGACGGCGTTGGCCGCGTCGAGGATCGACTGCGTCGAGCGGTAGTTCTGCTCGAGCAGGATCGTCGTCGCGGTCGGGAAGTCGGCCTCGAACTCGAGGATGTTGCGGATGTTGGCGCCCCGGAACGCGTAGATCGACTGGTCCGAGTCGCCCACCACGAGAAGGTCGGAGTCGGGCTCGGTGCACAGCTCGCGGATGAGGACGTACTGGGCGTGGTTGGTGTCCTGGTACTCGTCGACGAGGACGTGACGGAACCGGCGGCGGTAGACGTCGGCGACGTCCGGGAAGGCCTGGAACAGGTGGACCGTCGTCATGATCAGGTCGTCGAAGTCCATGGCGTTGGAGGCGCGCAGGCGCTCCTGGTAGGCCGAGTAGGCCGACGCGTACGCCCGCTCGGTGTCGTTGTGCGCCTTGGACGCCGCCTGCTCGTGGTCCACGAGCTCGTTCTTGAGGTTGGAGACCCAGTTGAGCACTCCGCGCGGCGGGAACCGCTTGGGGTCGAGCTCGAGGTCGCGGCAGACCTGCGTCATCAGCCGCTTGGAGTCGGCGGCGTCGTAGATCGTGAAGGTGGACGAGTAGCCGAAGCGCTGCGCCTCCTTGCGGAGGATGCGCACGCACGCCGAGTGGAACGTCGACACCCACATCAGGCGCGCCCGCCCGCCGACGAGGTCCGCGACGCGCTCCCTCATCTCCGCCGCCGCCTTGTTGGTGAAGGTGATGGCGAGGATCGAGCCGGGGTGGACGCGGTGCTGCGAGATCATCCAGGCGATGCGCCGGGTGAGCACGCGGGTCTTGCCCGAGCCGGCGCCGGCGACGACCAGGAGCGGGCCGCCGGTGTGCGTGACGGCCGCGCGCTGCGGCTCGTTGAGCCCCTCGAGGAGCCGCTCGGCCTGCGCGGCGCGTCGCGCCTCGATCTCCTCGTCGCTGGGGCGGTCGTGACCGCCGCCACCGGGCTCGCCGAGCGCGGAGGCGGCGCGGGCGTCGCCGGGGCGGGAGCTGCCCGGCAGGCGGTCTGAGGGCACGGGGAACGAGAGGCTCATCGTGCTTCCCAGCCTACGGGTCGCGGCGGACAACCTCGCCCCCGACGTACCGGGACAACCCGGCCCGAACGTCACCAGCCGCGACCTACCCTTGACGTGGGGGCCGACCCCGAAGCAAGGAGGCGCCGACGTGCGCATCGTCATCGATCCCGACGCGAGCGAACCCCCGTACGAACAGGTACGGCGGCAGATCGCGTCGCAGGCCGCCGACGGCGTCCTGGGCCCGGGCACCCGCATCCCGACGGTGCGTGCGCTCGCCGAGGATCTGGGCCTCGCGGTGAACACCGTCGCCAAGGCCTACCGTGCCCTGGAGACCGAGGGCGTCGTGGAGACGCTCGGGCGCCGCGGCACGTTCATCCGCTCCTCGGTGCTCACCGAGGACGTGGCCCGCGCTGCCGGCGACGCGGCGGACGCGTACGTCGGCGAGCTGCGCCGTCTCGGGCTGGCGCGCACCGAGGCCGTACGCCTCGTCGAGGACCGCTGGCCGTGAGGCCCGCCAGGCCTGACCGTACGAGGCAGGCCTGACAGCCGCCGCTGTCAGCGGGCCGACGCCGCGGTGCGTGCGCTGACAGCGGCGCGACAGCGCTCCCGCCGACGGTAGGAGCATGAACGATGTGATCTTCGCCGAAGGGCTCACCAAGCGCTTCGGAGACACCCAGGCTCTCGCCGGCGTCGACCTCGCCGTGCCGGCCGGGACGGTGCTGGGCGTCCTCGGCCCCAACGGCGCCGGCAAGACGACCGCCGTCCGCATCCTCGCGACGCTCCTGCAGGCCGACGGCGGTCACGCCACGGTCGCCGGGTACGACGTGGCCCGCCAGCCCGACGAGGTGCGCCGCGCGATCGGCCTCACCGGCCAGTACGCCGCGGTCGACGAGCAGCTCACCGGCCGCGAGAACCTCGTGCTCGTCGCGCGGCTGCTCGACCTCTCCCGGCGGGACGCCGCGCGCCGCGCGGACGAGCTGCTGGAGCAGTTCGGGCTGACCGAGGCCGCCGACCGCCGTGCGCGGACGTACTCCGGCGGCATGCGCCGACGCCTCGACCTTGCGGCCAGCCTCGTCGGTCGGCCCCAGGTCATCTTCCTCGACGAGCCGACCACCGGCCTGGACCCGAGCAAGCGCGACGACATGTGGGCGGTGGTGCGCGAGCTGACCGACGCCGGGACGACCGTCCTCCTGACCACCCAGTACCTCGAGGAGGCCGACGCCCTCGCCGACCGGATCACCGTGATCGACCACGGTCGCGTCATCGCCGAGGGCACCCCGCACGAGCTCAAGTCCCTCGTCGGTGGCCGCAGCCTGCAGGTCCGTCCGAGCGACCCGCGCGACCTCGGCGACGTCGCCGCGCTGCTCACCGGCATCGCCGGCCGCCCGGCCGACCAGCCGACGAAGGGCACCGTCGCCGTCCCGGTCGACGACGACCGCGTCCTCAGCACGGTCGTCCGCGACCTCGACGCGCGCGGCATCGCCGTCGCCGAGCTCGCGCTCGCCCTGCCCGACCTCGACGAGGTGTTCTTCGCCCTCACCGGCAAGACCACCTCCTCCCCCGCCACTCCCGAGAAGGAGCTCGTCTGATGTCCGCCGCGACCCTCGTCCCCACGCGCGGGGACGCCGCACCTCTCCCGCTGGTCCGGCACGCCCTCGTGCTGGCCGGCCGGTCGGTGAAGAAGATGATCCGCACCCCCGAGCAGTTCATCGACGTGACGCTGCAGCCGATCCTGTTCATCGTCACGTTCGTGTACCTGTTCGGTGGGGCGATCTCCGGCTCCACCCACGACTACCTGCAGTTCGTCCTGCCGGGTCTGATGGCGCAGACCGTGCTGTTCAGCACGATCGCGATCGGCGTGAACCTCAACACCGACATCAAGGAGGGCGTGTTCGACCGGTTCAGGTCGTTGCCCATCCCCCGCTCGGCACCCCTGGTCGGCGCGGTCGCCGCTGAGGGGATCCGCTACACGACCTCGATCGTGGTGACCCTCGGCTTCGGGTACGTCATCGGGTTCCGGGCGAGCACCAACCTGTGGTCGGTCGTCGCCGGCTGCCTGCTCGTGCTCCTGGTGGCGTGGGCGCTCTGCTGGATCGCGGTCTTCCTCGGCATGGTGCTGCGCGAGTCGGGTTCGGTGCAGGGCATCGGCTTCCTGGCGCTGTTCCCGCTGACGTTCGGGTCGAGCATGTTCGTCGACCCCGACACGATGCCCGGCTGGCTCCAGGGCTGGGTCAACATCAACCCGGTCACGCACCTGACCGACGCGGTCCGGGGCCTCTTCACCGGCGGTGTCCAGACCGCGGACGTGGCCGTCACGCTCGGCATGGCCGGCGCGATCATCGCGGTGTTCGCCCCGCTGGCGGTGCGGGCGTACCGCCGCAAGGCCTGACGTCTGGCTCGCACCCGGGGGCGCGGTCTGGCGCCTCGGTCGGTGCGCCCGGGGTCACCGTCGTCGGCGCGGTGACCACGGGCGCACCGACGCGGTGGCTATGGACCGTGGATCACCCCGCCGGGAGGGCGAGCTCGAGGGCGTCCCCGCGCGAGAGCGCCGCCCCTTCGGCGAACAGCGCGTCGAACCGCTCCTGCCCGAGCGCCTCGGGGAGCGTACGGGTGAGGACGACGCCGTCGCCGTTGCCGCGGTCCTCGGCCCCACGGATCTGACGGGCCGCTCCGAGGCGCCGGGCCGCGAGCTCCGGCTCGCCGACGTGCGCCGCGTACGACGCAGAGGCCGTGGCCACCATCGCGGCGATCGGCATGTCCCGTGCCCGTCGGGACTCGGCCGCGGCGCGGTGCAGCGCGGCCCGCGCGGCGGAGGCGTCGTACGGGAGGAGCGCGAGGGCCGACACGCTCAGGGCGATCGCGCGGAACTGCGGCGCCCGGAACGCCGACGCGTCCCCGTCGAGCTCGGCGACCAGCTCGGACGCCAGGCGCCGTGCGGTCTCGGGGTCGCCCGCCCAACGCTCGAGGTCGATCGCCGCCACCAGCGCGTACGCCTCGGTGTCGCGGTAACCCGATCTCCGGGCCTCCTCGGCGACCTCGGCCACCTCCTTGCGCAGCGTCGCGACGTCGGCGCCGTCGCCGGCGCGCGCGACGTCACCGATCCCGATCCAGGCGATCCGTGCGCGGAGCTGGCCGGCGTCGCGGTCGGCGCCGAGCTCGGTGAGGAGGGCCAGCGCCGAGCGCAGGTGGTCGCGGGCGGTGTCGAACTGACCCGCGCGCTCGTACGCCGCCGCGAGCGTCGACTCGCCCATCGCCAGCCCCCACCGGTCCCCGACCTCGCGGAACCCCTCGAGTGCGTCGGCGAGGTCGTCCTCGTCGCCGCGCGACGCGGCTCCCGCGTTGTCCTGCCACGCGAGCCGGACGAACCGCACGGCCGACCTCACCCATGGATCCGGGTGCTGGAGAGCTCCCGAGAGGTCGACGGTGCTCACGTCGGGGCGCCCGACCTCGTCCCCCATCGTCGAGAAGAGGTCCGCCGCGACGAGGATCACCGTGATGGTCGGTGCCTCGCGGTCGAGGCCGGGGTCCTGGCGCAGCGCGGTGATCCGTTCCACGAGCGCGGCCCGGCCGGAGTCGTGCGAGGCATCGTCGAGGCCGGCCACGAAGCGCATCGCCACGCACACCAGCTCCGGGGTCGGCGGCAGCGCGACGCCCATCGCGAGGGTGCGGGCGCAGAGATCGGCGATCTCGTCGTGCTGGCCGCGCAGCGAGAAGTACCAGGCGAGGTCGGCGGTGATCCAGGCCGCGGAAGCGCCGTCACCGGTGTCGATCGCGTACGACATCGCCGCGAGGATGTTGCCGCGCTCGTCGTCGAGCACGGCGAGGGCCCGGACCTGGTCGCGGCGGCGCAGCCGGGGCTCGAGCTCGTGGACGAGCCGACGGAAGTAGGAGAGGTGGTCGCGGCGGACGTCGTCGGCCTCGCCGCGCTCGACGAGCTGGTCGACGCCGTACTCGCGCAGCGTCTCCAGCATCCGGAACCGGGGCTCGCCCAGGTTGTCGGTCACCGGCACCAGGAGCGACTTGTCGGCGAGCGCCGTCAGCAGGTCGAGCGCGGTGAGCTCGTCGGTCCCGGCGACCGCGGCGGCCGCAGGCACGGAGATGCCGGCCGGGAACACGGCCGCGCGCTCGGCGAGCGCACGCTCGGCGTCGTCGAGCAGGTCCCAGCTCCACTCGACCACCGCGCGCAGCGTCCGATGGCGCGGCAGGGCGGTGCGGCTGCCGCCGGTGAGCAGGCGGAACCGGTCCCCGAGGCGCGCCGCGACCTGGGGTGCGGTGAGGCTCCGCAGCCGCGCCGCGGCGAGCTCGAGCGCCAGCGGCTGACCGTCGAGGCGGCGGCAGATCTCGAGCACCGACGGCAGCGTCGTCTCGTCGAGCCGGAAGCCTGGCGAGGCCGCCTGGGCCCGCTGGACGAAGAGGTCGACGGCGCTGCGCCGGAGTGCCTCCGTCGGGGTCGCGCCGTCCTCGGGCACCTCGAGGGAGGCGACGGGTAGGACCACCTCACCGAGGAGGTCGAGGGGCTCACGGCTCGTCGCGACGACCCGAAGGGTGGGCACTGCCTGGAGCAGGTCCTCGGTCACCGCGGCGACGTCGGCGACGAGGTGCTCGCAGTTGTCCATGACGACGAGCGTCCGGCGGCCCGCGAGCGCGTCGATCAGGCGCGTGCGGTCGTCGGTGCGTCGTTCGTTGGGACGGTCCAGCACGACCACCTCGCGCAGGTCGAGCGCGCCGACGATCGCGTCGAGGAGCTCGGAGGGATCGGTGACGGTGGCGAGCTCGACGATCCACACGCCGTCGGGGAATCGCGACGCGAGGCGCGAGGCGGTCTCGACCGCGAGTCGCGTCTTGCCGGCGCCGCCCGGACCGACCAGGGTGACGAGACGGTTGTCGCCGACCAGGGAGGTGAGCTCCGCGACGGTCGCGTCGCGGCCGACGAAGCTCGTCAGGGCGAGGCGCAGGTTGGTGCGGGGTCGTTCGGTCGCTGCCGGCACGGTGCCGACGTCGCCGCTGAGGATCCGCTGGTGGAGCTCCTGGGTGGCCGGAGCGGGGTCGAGCCCGAGCTCCTCGACGAGCCGGAGGCGGAGACGCTCGTACGCCGCGAGCGCGTCGGCGGTGCGGCCGGTCGCAGCGAGGACCCGCATGAGCGCGGCCCACAGGCGCTCGCGGTAGGGGTGCTCGTCGACCAGCGCCGTGAGCTCGGCGACGACGGCGCCCGCCTCGTACCGACCGCTGGCGATCTCGCTCTCGAGGCTGTCCTCGAGGACGACGAGCCGCCGCTCCTCGAGCGCGGTCATGGCGGGGAGGACGAACGGCGCGTCGTCGAGCCCCTCGAGCGCGCGGCCGGTCCAGACCGCGAGCGCCTCGCGGCGGCGGCCCTCGCCGGCGAGGCGCGTGAAACGGTGGGCGTCCACGTCGTCGGCCGCCACGGCGAGGCGGTAGCCGGCGCCGTTCGACGTCAGGACGCCGGCCGGGAGACGGCTGCGGGTGCGCGAGACGACGGACTGCAGCGCGTTGTGCGCGTGGCGGGGAGGGTCCGCTCCCCACAGGTCGTCGACCAAGGTCTCGGTCGCCACGGCGTGCGGGGCCGCGAGAGCGAGCCTGGCCACGAGCGCACGGTTGCGCGGACCACCGAGATCGACCGCCTCGCCGTCGACGGTGACCGCGACGGGACCGAGGAGCTGCACCTGCACAGCTCCATCCTGGCACCCTCGTCCACCGGATTCGCGCGCCTGCGGGCACCGACGGCATCTTGCGCATCTGGCAAGAGTCCTTGCTCGCAACGCGAACGCCTCGCACAGTGGACCGCGGAGGTGGTCGACGTGACCGAAGGATTGAAGGACGAGTACGACGCCGTCGTGGTCGGCGGAGGCGCGGCCGGGCTGAACGGCGCCCTGATGCTGGCGCGGTCACGACGGTCGGTCGTGGTGATCGACGCCGGCGCGCCGCGCAACGCGCCGGCCGACGGTGTGCACGGGTTGCTGGGGCACGACGGGCTCCCGCCGACGGAGCTGCTCCGGCGCGGCCGCGCCGAGGTACGCCGCTACGGCGGGGAGGTCGTGGACGGAGACGTCACGACGGCGACCAAGGACGGCGACGGGTTCGCGGTCACGCTGGCCGACGGGCGTACGACGTGGGCGAGGCGCCTGCTCGTCACCACCGGGCTCGTCGACGAGCTCCCGGACGTGGCCGGGCTGCGCGAGCGCTGGGGGCGCGACGTCGTGCACTGCCCGTACTGCCACGGGTGGGAGGTGCGCGACCGGGCGATCGGCATCCTCGCGAGCGGCCCGGCGGCGGTCCACCAGGCGATGCTCTTCCGGCAGCTCAGCGACGACGTGGTGCTCTTCGCGCACACGACCGAAGGCCCTCCCGAGGACCAGGCCGCGCTGCTCGCGGCCCGCGGCGTCGACGTCGTCACGGGTGAGGTCGCCGCGCTCGTGATCGAGGACGACCACATCGTCGGGGTGCGGCTCACCGACGGTCGGGTGGTGGAGCGCGACGTCGTCGCGGTCGGGGCGCGGATGAGGGCACGCTCAGGCGTCCTGTCCGACCTCGGTCTGCGCGCGGTCGAGCACCCGTCGGGGATGGGCGAGCACGTGCCGAGCGACGCCACGGGGCGTACGGACGTCCCCGGCGTCTGGGTCGCAGGCAACGTCACCGACCTCTCCGCCCAGGTCGGCGCGGCAGCCGCCGCAGGCGCGCTCGCCGGAGCGCACCTCAACGCCGACCTGGTGGCCGACGACGCCCAGCGGGCCCTGGAGGCGACGCGGCTGACGGCCTAGTGCCGCAGCTGGCTCTTGGAGTCGTCCTTGTGCTCGCGCCAGGGACGCTCGAAGGGCAGCCGCCAGGCGTGGGGCGCGACCAGCTGATGGATCGCGTTCGGCCCCCACGAGCCCACCGGATAGACACGGACCGGCGGAGGGTGGTCGAGCAGCTGCTGCGACAGGCTCCACAGCTGCTCGATGCCCTCCGCGGTCGTGAACAGGGTGTGGTCGCCGCGCATCGCGTCGTAGATCAGCCGCTCGTACGCCTCGAGCGCGGCGTAGCCGTCGGTCTCGGTGAACGAGAACTGCATCGACAGCTTGTCCATCCGCATGCCGTGCCCAGGACGCTTGCCGTAGAAGGACAACGACAGCCGCGCGTGGTCGGCGAGGTCGAACGTCAGGTGGTCCGGTCCCTGGGCACCGACGCCCGAGCCCTCCGGGAACATGCTCTTCGGCGGCTCCCGGAACGCGATGGAGATGATCCGGGCGCCCTCGGCGAGCTGCTTGCCGGTGCGCAGATAGAACGGCACGCCGGCCCACCGCCAGTTGTCGACGAAGCACCGCAGCGCGACGAACGTCTCGGTGTCGGAGTCGTCGGCGACGTCGGGCTCCTCGCGGTAGCCGGCGTACTGGCCGCGGACGACGTCGCTCGGCTCGATCGGGAGCATCGAGCGGAAGACCTTGCTCTTCTCCTCGGTGATCGCGTACGGCGCGAGCTCGGTCGGCGGCTCCATCGCGACGAACCCGAGGACCTGGAACAGGTGCGTGACCACCATGTCCTTGTAGGCACCGGTCTCCTCGTAGAACCCGATCCGCCCGCCAAGACCCAGCGTCTCGGGCACGTCGATCTGCACGTGGTCGATGTGGTTGCGGTTCCAGATGGGCTCGAAGAGACCGTTGGCGAAGCGGAACGCGAGGATGTTCTGCGCCGCCTCCTTGCCGAGGAAGTGGTCGATCCGGAAGATCTGGTCCTCGCGGAAGACCTCGTGCAGCGCCGCGTTCAGGCGGCGCGCCGACGCGAGGTCGGTGCCGAACGGCTTCTCCATGATGATCCGCGAGCGCGCGGCCAGGCCGGCCTCCTCGATCTCGTGGACCACCGCGAGCGCGGCCTTCGGGGGGACGCTGAGGTAGTGCAGGAGCTGGGGCTCGCCGCCGATCTCCGACTCGGCGCGGTGCACGGTCGACGCGAGCGCCTCGGCGCCCCCGTCGCCCGGTGCCCAGCGCAGCATGTCGGCGAAGTCCGCCCAGGCCTCGTCGGTCGGCGCCGGGTGGCTGAACTCGTCGACGGCGTCACGCGCGAGCGAACGGAACTTGTCGAGGTCCATGTCGTCGAGCGAGGTGCCGACGATGCGCGCGTTGGGGAGCAGCCCGGCCTGCCACAGGTGCAGCAGCCCCGGGAGCAGCTTGCGCCGCGCGAGGTCCCCCGTCGCCCCGAAGAGCACGATGACGTACGGCTGCGACTCCATGCCGTCAGCGTAGTCCGCAACGGGCGATCCCGACGGTGGCGAAGGTACGGCTAGGAGCGCGCCGCCTCCCACTCGGCGCGGGTGATCGCGTACTCGACGTCGCCGTGCTCGTCCCCCTCGATCCGCACCGGCCAGTCGGCGTGGAACGTCCGCACCAGCCGCATGCCCGCCTTCTCCATCACCCGGCGCGACGCGAGGTGCACGGCCATGGTCTCGGCCGTGACGCGCTCGACGTCAGAGGAGGCGAAGGCGTGGTCGACGAGCGCCTGCGAGACCTCCGTCGCATAGCCCTGCCCCCACGCGAACGTCTGGAGCCGGTAGCCCAGCTCGGGCTCGCGGGGACCGGCATCCTCGCCCGGACGCAGGTGGAACCAGCCGAGGAAGCGCCCCGTCTCGAGGTCCTCGGCGGCCCAGAAGCCGTACAACGGGTGACGTGCGTGCCAGGCGAGGAAGGCGGGCAGCACCTCGTCGACGATCTCCTCCCGCGGGACGGGGAGACCGTTGTTGATGAAGTGCATGACCGCCGGGTCGTTGTCGAGCGCCGTCAGCAGGTCCGCATCGTCCGCGGTGAACTGGCGGAGGCGGACGCGCGCGGTGGTCAGGAGCACCGTCATGGCAGGAGTCTCGCAGGGCACGGCGGCGGACGTCGGGCGATCGCGTGACCTGCGTCACAGAGCCTCGGACTTGCGACCCAACCTACGGTTGCGTAGGTTGTGGGTGCACGGCCGTTCACTGAATCCCTCGGAGGCCCTATGGGAATCGTCCGCAAGGCGCTCGCCTCGCGTCCGATCGCAGCCCTGACCTCGCCCCACACCATCGACCACTACCTCGACCAGGTCCACCCGATGCTCGCGGTCCACCACGTCCGCGCCCGGGTCGTCGAGGTGATCCACGAGACCGGTGTCGCCAGCACCGTCGTCCTGCGCCCCAACGGCGCCTGGAAGGGCTTCGCTCCCGGTCAGCACGTCGAGTTCGGCGTCGAGGTCGACGGCAAGCGCCGGGTCCGGGTCTTCTCGGTGTCCAGCTCGGCGCGGCGCAAGGACGGGCTCTTCAGCGTCTCGGTCAAGGCGCACCCCGACGGCTACGTGTCCCAGTACCTGCACCACGAGCTCGTCCCGAAGACCCTCGTGCACCTGTCGCAGGCCGACGGCGAGTTCGTCCTCCCGGCGGCCGTCCCCGACGACCTGCTCCTGCTGTCGGGCGGCAGCGGGATCACACCCGTGATGTCGATGCTGCGCACGCTGCGCGACGACGGCCACACCGGACGCGTCACGTTCCTGCACTATGCGCGCAGCCGCGAGGACGAGATGTTCTCCGACGAGCTCGACGCGCTCGCCGCCGTGGCCGAGTCCGACCCGACGGGCTCCCTCCGCGTCGTGCGCATCTACACCCGCGAGCCCGAGGACGGATCCGAGCTCGCCGGCCGGTTCACGATCGAGCACCTCAAGCACCTGGGCGTCGACGCCGCGAGCACGCTCTCCTACGTGTGCGGTCCGGCCGGGCTCATCGCCACGGTGCGGGACACGTACGACGAGCTCGGCGCGGCCGAGCAGCTGCGCGCGGAGTACTTCAAGGTCCCGACGGTCGACCTCGACGCCGCCGACGCCACCGGCACGCTGACGTTCGACGACAGCGGGATCGAGGCCGACAACTCCGGCGCCACGATCCTCGAGCAGGCCGAGGCTGCGGGGCTCACGCCCGACTTCGGCTGCCGGATGGGCGTCTGCAACACCTGCGCCATCAAGAAGAACCACGGTGCCGTCCGCCACGTCATCACCGGCGAGGTGGCCGCGAACACCGACGAGACCGTCAAGATCTGCGTCCAGGTCCCCGTCGGCGACGTCAACGTCGCCCTCTGAGAGGAACGCCATGTCCCACCACCGCAAGAAGCGCGCTCCGATCGAGCCGCTGAGCGCCAGCAACCACAACAAGGCGCCGGTCCCCCTCGTCGGCGAGGACACCAGCGTCCGCGCGACCATCGGCCTCGACCTCATGACGTACGAGCAGCTCGAGGAGTTCGGCGACGAGCTCGACGCGGTGCGCCAGCGCGTCCTCGACGACCTCGGTCAGAAGGACGCCGACTACATCCGCCGCGTCATCAAGGCGCAGCGGGTCTTCGACGTGCTCGGCCGCATCGGCATCTTCATGCCGTTCTTCCTGCCCGTCTTCATCGCGGGCATCGCGTGCCTCGCCATCTCCAAGATCCTCGAGAACATGGAGATCGGGCACAACGTGATGCACGGTCAGTACGACTGGATGAACGACCCGGTCGTGGACGGCAAGAAGTACGAGTGGGACAACGTGGCGCCGGCGCAGGACTGGAAGCACGGCCACAACTACATCCACCACACCTACACGAACATCCACGGCATGGACCGGGACATCGGCTACAACCTGTTCCGGATCGACGAGGAGCAGCCGTGGTACCCGAGCCACCGGTTCAACCTGCCGCTCGCGTTCATGCTCATGCTGTTCTTCGAGTGGGGCGTGATGTACCACGGCATCGAGCTCGACGAGTACCTCGGCGGGCGGATGAGCAAGTCCGAGTTCAAGGCCCGCAAGAAGCGCGCCTGGCAGAAGGTCCGCCGTCAGGTCGTCAAGGACTACGTGGCGTACCCGCTGCTCGCGGTGGCGCTGGTGCCGTTCACCTCGTGGTGGGTCCCGCTGGCCGTTCTCGGCGGGAACTTCGTGGCCAACATCATCCGCAACATCTGGACGTTCATCGTCATCTTCTGCGGCCACTTCCCTGCGGAGGTGGAGACCTTCACCGAGGAGGAGGCGCAGAACGAGACCCGCGGCCAGTGGTACCTGCGTCAGCTGCTCGGCTCGGCCAACATCACCGGCACCCCGGTGTTCCACGTGATGACGGGCAACCTGTCGTACCAGATCGAGCACCACCTCTTCCCCGACATCCCGGCGCGCCGCTACCCGGAGGTGGCGAAGGACGTGCACCGGCTGGTCGAGAAGTACGGCCTGAAGTACAACACCGGGCGCCTCTCGAAGCAGATCGGCAGCGTCGCCCAGCAGCTCGCCGCGCTCGGCCGCAAGCCCTCCGACCCGTACAAGGTCGGCAACTCGCCCGAGTCCAAGGCGCTGCGTCGCGAGAAGCGCGAGGCGGAGAAGGCGGCCCGCGAGGCGATGGCGAACGCCTGAGGGTCCCTCTGCGCGAACGCCGATGCGTCCTGACCACCCGCGGGTCAGGACGCATCGGCGTTCTGCGGCGTCGTACGCGCGTCAGCCCGCGGCGCGGACCGAGGCCTCCGGACTCAGGTCGAGCCGCCGCAGGAGCTGCGCGTTGAGCGCCACCACCACCGTCGACGCCGACATGAGGATCGCGCCCACCGACATCGGCATGACGAACCCGACCGGCGCGAGGACGCCCGCCGCGAGCGGGACCGAGATCAGGTTGTAGCCCGCGGCCCACCAGAGGTTCTGCTTCATCTTGCGGTACGTCGCCCGCGACAGCTCGATGACCGACAGGACGGAGCGTGGGTCCGAGCTCGCGAGGATCACCCCGGCCGACGCGATCGCGACGTCCGTGCCGGCCCCGATGGCGATGCCGACGTCGGCCTGCGCCAGCGCCGGTGCGTCGTTGACGCCGTCACCGACCATCGCGACCTTGCGTCCCTCGTGCTGCAGCTCGGCGACCTTCGCGGCCTTGTCCTCGGGCCGGACGCCGGCGTAGACGCGGTCGATGCCGAGCTCGTCTGCCACCGACCGGGCGACCGCCTCGGCATCGCCGGTGATCATCACGACCTGCACGCCCCTGCGGTGGAGCGCGTCGACCGCCTGGCGCGACTCCTCGCGCACCTCGTCGGCGAGCTCGAGCGCACCGACCACCTCCCCGTCGACCAGGACGTGGAGGATGATCGCGCCGGTCGCGCGCCAGGTCTCCGCGACCTCCAGCTCGTGCGCGTGCTCCTGCTCGAGGAGCGCCGGCCCGCCGACCTGCACGCGGCGCCCGTCGACGGTGGCGGTGACGCCGACCGCGGGCGACGAGCGGAAGTCCGAGGAGGCCGCGACGGTGAGGTCCTTGGTGCGGGCCGCCTCGACGATCGCCTTGGCGAGCGGGTGCTCGCTGTCGGACTCGGCAGCGGCGGCGAGCGCCAGGACCTCGTCCTCGGCGTGGTCGCCCGCGGTCGCGACCGAGGTGACCGCCGGCTCCCCCTTGGTCAGCGTGCCGGTCTTGTCGAACAGCACGGCATCGACGGTGCGCATGCTCTCGAGCGCGAGCCGGTCCTTGACGAGGACGCCGCCGCGCGCCGCCCGCTCGGTCGCGATCGACACGACCAGCGGGATCGCGAGGCCGAGCGCGTGGGGGCACGCGATCACGAGGACGGTGATCGTGCGGATCACGGCCTCGTCCGGCTGCCCGATCAGCGACCACACCACGGCCGTGATCAGTGCCGCTCCGAGCGCGAACCAGAACAGCCACCCGGCTGCGGTGTCCGCGAGGCGCTGCGCCCGCGACGACGAGCTCTGGGCCTCGGCGACCAGCCGCTGGATGCCCGCGAGCGCGGTGTCGCTGCCGACGGCGGTGACCTCGACCCGCAGGCCGGAGTCGGTCGCGACCGTGCCGGCCACGACGTCGTCGCCGGCTTCGCGGCGGACCGGCCGCGACTCCCCCGTCACCATCGACTCGTCGATGTCGGCCGCGCCCTCGACGACCCTGCCGTCGGCCGGCACGCTGCCGCCGGGACGGACGACGACCAGGTCGCCGACCCGCAGGTCGGACGGAGCGACGGTCACGACCTGGTCCCCCTCGACCCGCTCGGCCTCGTCCGGCAGGAGCGCGGCGAGCGAGTCCAGCGCGGAGGTGGTCTGGGCCAGCGACCGCATCTCGATCCAGTGGCCCAGCAGCATGATCACGATCAGCAGCGCGAGCTCCCACCAGAAGTCGAGCTCGTGGTGCAGGATCTCGAGGCTGGCACCCCACGACGACACGAAGGCGACCGTGATCGCAAGTCCGATGAGCAGCATCATCCCCGGCTTGCGGGACCGGATCTCGCTCACGGCACCGGTGAGGAACGGGCGCCCGCCCCAGGCGTACATCACCGTGCCGAGCAGCGGCGAGACCCACGCGACCCAGGAGGCGTCGGGAAGGTCGTAGCCGAGGATCGAGGCGAACATGGCGGAGAACCCGACCACGGGCACCGCGAGGACGAGCATGATCCAGAACAGCCGGCGGAACTGCCCGACGTGGTCGCCGTGACCGGCATGACCACCGTGGCCTCCGTGCCCCGCGTGGGCGCTCATGTCGTGCCCCGCGTGGGCGCTCATGTCGTGGGCGGCGTGCTCGGCGTGCGCCTCCATGACGCCGGACGCGCCGCTGCCGTGATCGTGGTTGCCGTGATCGTGCTCGTGCGTGCTCATGACGCTGACCATATACCCCTAGGGGGTATCCGACAACCCCGTGCCGTCGTGCCCGAGGACGAGCGACGCGACCTGCTCCAGCTCCGGCGTCAGCGCGCTCTCGGGCACCGTCACCTGCTGGGCGCCGTAGGAGAACGTGTAGACGAACCGGTCCGCACCGGCATCGTCCTCGTCCCGGCTCGGCAGCCCCGCGAAGTCGGTCCGCTCGAGGAGCGCCGCGACCTCGGCACCGAGCGGGCCCTCGTCGAGGTCCAGCGTCACCTCGCGCCCGATCCCGGCGAACCCTCCAGACCGTGACACCACCACCCGCCCCTCGGCCGGCGGGAGCTCACCCGACACGGGCGCGTCCTGTCCCGGCTCGACGCCCACCTCCGACCACGCCGCACGGACGTCGTCCGCCTCCTCCTCGCCGTACAGCTCCTGCGCGGCGGCGACCGTGGCGGCGGCGAACCCCGCGAAGCGGGTGTCGCGCCCGACCGCTCCCCCGGTCAGCGCGGCGTACCAGATCTGGCCCGTCCGCTCCCAGCTGTAGCCGCCGAGCCGCAGCGCGGCCAGCGCGAACGCCTTGTTGGGGATGCCGGAGTTGATGTGGACGCCGCCGTTGTCGGCGGTGGTCTCGACGTAGTCCTGCATCGAGCCGACCTGCGGGTCCTTGCCGAGCAGCGGGTCGTCGTACGCCGTCCCGGGCTCGCGCATCGACCGCAGCGCGACGGCCTGGATCCCCGGCTTGAACAGGCCCTCGCCGATCAGCCAGTGCGCCTCCTCCGCCGTCTGGTCGAGCATCCGCTGCAGGGCCATGGCCGCGAAGCAGTCCGACATCGACTCGTTGAGCGCACCGGACTGGCCCGAGTAGCGCAGGTCGGCGGTGAACTGCGTGACGCCGTGGGCGAACTCGTGGAACAGGACGTCCGGCGGCTTGGTGAAGCGCTCGAACACGCGGCCGTCGCCGTCACCGAAGACCAGCTGCTCGCCGTCCCAGAACGCGTTGTCGTAGTCCTCGCCATAGTGCACCGTCACCGTGACCGTGCTGCCCGCGTCGTCGATGCCGCTGCGCCCGAAGGCGGTGAAGAAGAGCTCGTGCACGATGCCGCTGCTGTCGTACGCCTCGTCGACCGCGGGGTCGCCCGTGGGCGGGTCGGCGTCGCCGCGGACCTTCGCACCGGGCAGCTGCGTCGCGCCGCCCGCGCTGTAGATCGTCTTGGTGCCGTCGGCGTCCGACGGCTGCGCCATCGACGGCGGCGCCGTGGCCCGGCGCTCGCGCAGCCCCGCGTCGAGCGCCCGGGTCTGACCGCAGCAGCCCGTCAGGTAGGGGTCGTCGGTCGCCTCGGCGAGCCGGTCGAGGAGGTACGGAGGGACGAACTGGCACGTCATCCACCCTGTCTACCGCGCACCGGTGACACCGGCGACCGGTCGGGACTCAGATCAGGCGGCGGTCGCTCGCCCAGCGGGTCAGCTCGTGGCGGCTCGACAGCTGCAGCTTGCGCAGCACGGAGGACACGTGGGTCTCGACGGTCTTCACCGAGATGAAGAGCTCCTTCGCGACCTCCTTGTAGGCGTAGCCGCGGGCGATCAGGCGCATCACCTCGCGCTCGCGCTCGGTGAGCCGGTCAAGGTCGGAGTCGACCTGCGCGACCTCGATCGTCCCCGCGAACGCGTCGAGCACGAACCCGGCCAGCCGCGGCGAGAAGACCGCGTCGCCGCCGGCGACCCGCCGGATCGCGTCGACCAGCTCGTCGCCGGTGATGTTCTTGGTGACGTAGCCGCGGGCGCCGGCACGGATCACGCCGATCACGTCCTCGGCCGCGTCGCTCACCGACAGCGCGAGGAACTTCGTGTCGGGGTAGCGGGTCGCGACGCGCCGCAGCACCTCGGCCCCGCCGCCGCCGGGCAGGTGCACGTCGAGCAGCACGACGTCGGGACGGTACGCCTCCACCGCGCGCACCGCCTCGTCGACGTCGCCCGCCTCCGCGACCACCCGCACCGTGCTGCCGAGCTCGGCGCGCACGCCGGTCCTGAACATCGCGTGGTCGTCGACCAGCAGGACGGCGAGGTCCCTCGAACCACCGGTGGGCGTCGGTGTGCTCACGCGTCTCCTCCTCCGTCGGCGCCTCGCGGCGCATCGTCTCGTCCGCCGTTCGGCGCACCCTCGCGGCCGCCGTTCGGCTGCTTGTCCCGTACGAGCGACAGCGCGAGGCGCACCTCGGTGCCGTCACCCGGTGCCGAGCGTACGTCGGCCGTCCCGCCGTGCCGCTCCATCCGCTGCACCAACGAGCGCCGGATGCCGAGCCGGTCCTCGGGGATGTCCGACGGGTCGAAGCCGGCACCACGGTCGCGCACGAACACCTCCGCCGCCGCACCGCCGACCTCGACGTACACGTCGATGCGGTCGGCGCCGGAGTGCTTGGCCGCGTTCGTCATCGCCTCCCGCGCCGCGGCCCGCAGCGCGTCGACGTCCGGATCCGGGTCGACGTCGCCGACGCCGACCACCTCGATCGGGATCCGGTAGGTGGTCTCGATCTCCGCGGCGTCGGCCACGAGCCCGGTCCGCAGGGTCGTCCCGTCGTCGGCGGGCTCGCCGTACAGCCAGTCGCGGAGCTCCCGCTCCTGCCGACGGGCGAGCGTCGCGACCTGGGCGGGGTCGTGGGCGTTCTTCTGGAGCAGGGCGAGGGTCTGGAGGACGGAGTCGTGGAGGTGGGCCGCGACGTCGGCGCGCTCCTGCGACCGGACGCGTTCGCGGCGCTCGGCGGCCAGGTCGCTGGCCAGGCGCACGATCCAGGGGCCGAGCAGCAGTCCCGCGCCCGCGAGGGCCACGACGATCGCGCCGAGGAGCTGGGCGGCCGACTCGATGCCGCCGCCGAGCTGTGCGACGAAGACGCCGTACGCGATGAGCACGAGCAGCGTGCCGGCCGCCATCCGCAGGACGGCCTGCCAGCCCGACGTCACCCGCACCCAGCGCTGCAGCGAGCTGTCGTCGGCCTGGCGCCAGATCAGCGCGAACCCGGCGATCGCGAGGACCGCGGGGAACAGGAGGTTGGACACCGTGTCGCTGCCGACGACGAACCAGACGACGCCGATCCCGAGGACGACGAGCGCGGCGGTCTGCAGCGTGCTGCGGTTGGAGGCCGGACCGCTGTCCTCCTCGTCGCCGGTGCGCAGACCGCGGCGGGTGGCGCTGGCCAGGCCCGGTGACGCCTCCGCGCTGCCGAGCGGGACGAAGATCCAGAACGCGACGTACGCGAGGACGCCGGCCAGCTGGAACAGCGTGCCCACGACGAACGCGAGGCGCACCCACAGCACCGGCACGCCGAGGTGGTCGGCGAGCCCCTGGGCCACGCCACCGAGGACCCGCGGGCTCGGGGAGCGGTAGAGCCGCCGCACGGGCGTCGCACTGATGGTCACGACACCGATCGTCACACGCGGCACGGGCTCCGGACCAGCCGGATCGACCCCGGACCGACCCTGGTGAGGCACCCTGACGGCCCGGTACGGATCAGGGGTCTCACCCATACTCCGAGGAGAGGACGCGCAGCAGGATGGAGCCATGGACGACACGACCACACCGCTCGGCGGTCCCGCCGCCGCAGGACCGGGCCCCTCGGCCGGGTCCGGGGCCGGCGCAGGAGCCGACGCGGGCGCGGGACCCGCAGCGGCGCCGCAGGACGGCCCCCGCTCGCCGAACGCCGGCACGCTGACCGACATCCGCCGGACCGAGGACGGACGGATGGTCGCCGGCGTCTGCGCGGGCATCGGCCGTTACCTCGGCATCGACCCCGTCATCCCCCGCATCCTCTTCGCCGTCCTCACGCTCGTGGGGTTCGGCGGCGTCCTCGCCTACGTCGCGGCATGGATCCTGCTGCCCGACGAGCAGACCGGTGAGAGCTACCTCAAGCGCTGGCTCGGCCTCGGTGACAACGAGCCGCAGATCCGCCTGGTCGGCCTCGGCGCCGCCGCCCTGGTCGCTGTGACCTGGACCTGGGGCTGGGGATGGCCGGTCGGCCCGATCTGGATCGCCGCCGTGGTCGTGATCGCCTGGGTCGCCTACCGCGAGCACCAGGAGCGCAAGCGTCGCCGCAGCTTCGGCAACCCCCCGCCGTACGGACCGGCGCAGCCGCCCTACGGACCCGCGCAGCCGCCGTACGCGCAGGGCGTCCCGCCGTACGGCCCGGGGACGCCGCCGCCGGCACCGCGTCAGCCCGCCGTCCCGTACGCGTCCGCGACGTCCGCCTCGTACGCGCCGGCCCCGTCCGCGCCCGCTCCGTACGCTCCCCCGCCGTGGGCCCCGGCACCGACCGCGCCCGCCGCACCCCGGTCGTACGGGCCGACGCCTCCGACGCCTCCCGCCCCTCCGGGGCCGCCCGTGCCGCCGAGCCCCCCGCCGGTGAAGCCGCAGAAGCGCCCGAACCCGCGCCACGACCGCGGCACCCTGACCGTCATCACGCTGTCGCTGGTGCTGATCGTCACCGGGGTCACGCTCGTCGCGACCCAGGGTGAGCTCGCGCCGTCGGTGTACGTCGCGACCGCCCTCGGCACGCTCGCCGTCGGCATGCTGGTCGGCACCGTCTTCGGCAACGCCCGCCCGCTGATCGTGCCGGCGATCCTCGCCGTCGTCCTCCTGGCCTTCACGACCGCCTTCCCCCAGTGGGACGCCGGACGCGTCGAGGCCCGGCCGGGCGAGGCGGCCGCGCTGCGCGACGACTACGAGGTCGGCTTCGGCGAGGTCGTCGTCGACCTGCGCGAGATCTCCGACCCCGCCGCTCTCGACGGGCGACGCCTCGACCTGGAGGCGGGGATCGGGACGGTGCGCGTGTACGTCCCCGACACCCTCGACATCGATCTCGACGCCTCCGTCGGCGCGGGCTCGATCTCGGCCCTCGGCTTCCAGCGCGGCGGTCTGCAGACCTCGCTCGAGGTCGCCGAGCACACCGCCCGCCCCGACCTGATCCTGGACATCGACGTGACCGTCGGTGACGTGGAGGTGATCCGCTCGTGAAGCGCCATCCGCTCGACGCCCTGACCCTGGTCGCGCTGACCTTCGTGCTGGTCGCGGGGGCCCTGTGGGGCATGTGGTACGCCGGCTGGGAGCCTGTCTCCCTCGCGATCGCCGCACCGCTCCTGCTCGTGCTCCTCGGTACGGTCGGCCTCGTCGCGACGCTGATCGCCGCACGACAGGCCGGTCGCCGTCAGCGCGAGCAGCGCACCGCGGTCGCCCCGCCGGCGACGACGCCGACCGGCGCGACGGCACCCCGTACGGAGCCGGACCCCGAGCCGGACCTCGAGCCGGACCCCGAGCCTGGGACGGACGACAGCACGACCGACGACAGCACCACCGACGTCAGCGACCGCGAGACGTCCGACGCGCCCACCGACCCCGTCGACACCCCGACGGACACACTCACCCTGGAGGACCTCACCCGGCCCTCCGACGACCGAGAGGACCCACGATGACCCGCTCCAAGAAGCTCGTCCGCACCACCGACGACAAGTGGATCGCGGGGGTGTGCGGCGGCCTCGCCCGCTACCTGGGCGTCGACCCGACGGTGGTCCGGCTGGCCTTCGTCGTCCTCACGGTCCTGGGGCTGGGGTCGATGGTCCTGGTCTACCTCGTCGCCTGGCTCCTGATGCCCACCGACATCTGACCGGCTCCCGTTTGCGGTGCTCGCACCGCAGATGCCGGGATCCCACCGCACCTGTGCGGTGGGATCCCGTTGCTTTCGGTGGGAGCACCGCAAACGGGGACGCGCAGGCAGTCCGCGGTCGGCGGCGAGGCTCAGCGCGAGCGCGGGCGCTCGAACAGCCGGGACATCACGATCGCGCTGCGGGTGCGCTCGACCTTCGCGTGCTCGCGCATCCGCTCGACCACCTGCTCGATCTCGGTCATGCTCGTCGCCATCACGTGGACGATCGCGTCGGCGTTGCCCGCCACCGTCCAGGCCCCGACGATCTGCGGGATCGCCGCGAGGTTGCGCTTGAGCTCGGCGACGGAGACGTTGCCGTCGTAGTAGATCTCGACGTACGCCTCGGTCGTCCAGCCGAGCGCCGCGGGATCGGTCAGCGCCGTGAACCCGGTGATCTGCCCTCGCGCCCGCATCTGGTCGACCCGGCGCTTCACCGCGGGCGCCGACAGTCCGACACCGGAGCCGATCTCGGCGTACGTCGCCCGTCCGTCGCGCATCAGGTGCCCGATGATCTGGCGGTCGACATCGTCCATCGGGTCCTCCTCACGGCATCGGCACGGTGTGCAGCCAGCCTAGGGTGCGTCGTCGCCGAGCTGGTACGGCGCGCGCCAGGCGGGAGCCTCGTCGAGCGCGGGGCCCGACCAGTACTCCCGGCCCTCGACGACGCGCCCGTCGCGCACGGTCCAGAACCCCGTCGCGACGAACACGCCGTCGACACCCTCCTGCGTCACCTCGACGTCGGACGCCACGCGCTCGCCGCTCCCGACGACCTCGCGGACCCGGATCGACCACCCCTCGGGATAGGCCGCGTTCATCGCGACGAACGACGCCCCGCTGAACCGCTCACCCGTCCGCGGCCACTCGATGACCGCGTCGGGCGCGACGAGGGCGGCGGCGCCGTCCCAGTCGCGTGACTCCATCCGCTCCTCGAGAGCACGCACGACCTCCGTTGCCTCCATGGGTCCACCATGGCGTGCGGCACCGACAGTCCTGTCAGCTCTGCCAGGACTTCCACAGCGCCGCGTACGAACCACCGCGCGCGACCAGCTCGTCGTGGCTCCCGAGCTCGCTGATCTCACCGTCCTCCACCACCGCGACGCGGTCGGCGTCGTGCGCGGTGTAGAGGCGGTGCGCGATCGCGACCACGGTCCGCCCCTCGAGCACCGCGCTCAGCGACCGCTCGAGAGCGCGCGCGGCGCGCGGGTCGATGAGCGACGTCGCCTCGTCGAGCACGAGGGTGTGGGGATCGGTCAGCACCACCCGCGCGAGCGCGAGGTGCTGGGCCTGTGCGTCGGTGAGCCGGTGGCCGCCGGAGCCGACCATCGTGTCGAGCCCGTGCGGCAGGTGCTCGACCCACTCGCGCGCGTCGACCGCGTCCAGCGCCGCCCACAGGCGGTCGTCCGCAGCGGTGCCGGGCTCCTCCAGCGCGAGCTGGAGGTTGTCGCGGACCGTCCCGACGAACACGTGGTGCTCCTGGGTCAGCAGCGCGACCCGTCGTCGCAGGTCGTCCAGCTCGAGCTCGGTCACCCCGACGCCGCCGACCGTGACCGCACCTTCGGTCGGGCCCTGGATGCCCGCGATCAGGCGTCCGATCGTCGACTTGCCGGCACCCGACGGCCCGACGACGGCGAGCCGCTCCCCGGCCGCCAGCTCCAGGTCCACGCCGTGCAGCACCTCGCGTCCCTCGACGTAGGAGAAGCGCACGTCGTCGAGCTCGATCTCCTCGCCCTGGGGCGTACGGCCCGTCGGCGTCCGGTCGTCGGGGACCTCGGCCACGCCGAGCAGCCGCGCGAGCGAGGTCGCACCGACCTGGAGGGTGTCCATCCAGTTGAGGATGCGGTCCACCGGGTCGATGAGGAACCGGATGTAGAGCACGGCCGCCGTCAGCTCCGCGAGCGTGATCGAGCCCTGCGACAGCAGCCAGCCGCCGAAGACCAGCGTCGCGACGACCGGCACGAGGTAGCCCATCTCGACGGCCGGGAAGAACACCGTGCGGAGGTTGCGCGTGTAGGACTCGGCTGCGTACGACTCCGCGATGTCGGCGTCGATGCGCTCGCGGCGCTGCGAGCCGAGGCCCAGGGCCTCGACGGTGCGCGCACCCTCGACGGTCTCGGCGAGCGTCGCGTTGATCCGCGAGTACGAGGCGTGCTCGCGGATGTAGCCGTCGCGGGCGCGCTTGAGGTACCAGCGGGTCGCAGCCCACAGCACGGGCACGCCGAGCACGAGCGGCACGGCGACCCAGCCGCCGACCAGCAGCGCGGCGACGACGGTGCACACCGCGGTCACGAGCGCGACCACGGTCTCGGGGACCGCGAAGCGGACCGACCATCCGAGCGTGTCGACGTCGCGCGAGGTCCGGGTGAGCAGGTCGCCCGTGCCCGCGCTCTCGACGACACCGATCGGCAGCGTCAGCGCCTCGTCGACGAAGTCCTCCCGCAGCCGCGCGAGGACCGTCTCGCCGAAGACCGACGACCGCAGACGGGCCCACCGCGTCAGCACCGTCTGGACGAGCAGGCAGCCCGCGACGAACAGCGCGATGCGGTCGATGGTGCCGTAGCCGCCACCGTCGGTCGCCGCCTCGACGAGGTCGCCGATCAGCCACGGGACGACGAGTCCCGCTCCGGCCGCCGCACCGTGCAGCACGACGATCACGAGCAGGTCGCGGCGGTGGTCGCGCGCGACCTGACGCAGGTAGGAGCGGAAGAGGCTGCTGCCGGCGATGGGCAGGGCGTCACGCAACGTCCTCTCCCTCCTCTCGGGTCACGACCTGGCGGTAGGCACGGTCGGTGGTCATCAGGTGGTGGTGCTCGCCCTTCGCGACGGCACGGCCGCCGGCGACGAAGACGACCTCGTCGGCGACGTCCAGGACGAGCGGGCTGCTCGAGACGACGACGGTCGTCCGCCCCGCGCGGTGGCGGCGCAGCCGGCCGGCGATCCGCGCCTCGGTGTGGGAGTCGACCGCCGAGGTCGGCTCGACGAGGACGAGGACGTCGGCGTCGGTCAGCAGAGCGCGAGCGAGCACGACACGCTGGCGCTGCCCGCCCGACAACGAGCGACCGCGCTCGGCCAGCTCGGAGTCGAGGCCGTCGGCCAGCGTCTCGAGGACGTCGTCGGCGGACGCCGTCGTCACCGCCGCCGCGACCTCGTCGTCGGTGGTCGCACGGCGGACGTCGAGCGCGTCGCGCAGCCGCCCGCTGAACAGGGCCGAGCCGGTGTCGTTGACCACGATCCTGCGGCGCAGCTCGTCGCGGGCGACCGCCCCCAGCGGCACGTCGCCGTACGTCACGTCGTCGACGTCGCCACCGGGCTCGAGGTAGCCGCCGAGCCGGTCCGCCAGCGCCACCGCGTCGCGCGGGTCGTCGCTGACGATCGCGGTGAGCACGCCCTTGCGCGCGACGAAGCCGGTGCGTGCGTCGACCAGGTCGCCGTCGGGCGGGCTGATCGGGTCTGCAGGGTCGGTGACGCTCGGGACGATGCCGAGGATCCGGATCACGTGCCGGGCGGAGACGTTGCCGCGGATGAGCTTGTTGGCGGCCTCGGTGAACGTCCGCAGCGGCAGCATGAGGAACGTCGCGTAGCCGTAGAACGCCACCAGGTCGCCCGCGGTGATCTGGCCCGACGCGGCGAAGCGAGCACCCAGCCACACGACGAGCACGACGAACGCGCCCGGCAGCAGGACCTGCAGCGCGTCCAGCACGGACTGCACCCGCGCCACCTGGACACCGGCCCGGCGCACGTCCTGCGAGGCAGCACGGTAGCGGCGGTCGAACATCGCCTCGCCGCCGATCCCGCGCAGCACCCGCAGGCCGGCCACGATGTCGCTGGCGAGCGTGTTGAGCTCGCCCTGGAGCGCACGCGCGTGCTGGTTGCGGCGGTTGAGGTGACGCAGGAGCGGGCCGGTGGCGAGCATCAGGACTGGGACGCCGATGAGCACCACGAGACCGAGCGTCGGCGACGAGCGCAGCAGGATGACCGCGACGACGAGGTAGGCGACGATCGAGCCGACGAAGCGGCCCATCACGTCGACCGAGTTGCCGATGTTGGCGATGTCCGTCGCCCCGACGGAGACGACCTCGCCGTGTGCGACGCGGCGGTTGAGCTCGGATCCGAGCCGGCCGGAGTGGGTGCTGACCAGCTGCACGGTGCGGTAGGCGGCGTCGAGCCACATCTGCACGGACAGGCGGTGGCGGACGATGCCGGAGGCGGCCTGGATCGCGCCGACGAGGAGCAGAAGGGCGGACCAGAGCAGCAGGCCTCGGCCGAAGCCGTCGTCGACCACCGCGTCGATCGCCGCACCGATGACGGCGGGCACGGTCGCCTGGGCCACCATCCAGGTGATCCCGAACCCGATCGCGCCCACCAGGGTCCATCCCTGGACGCGAAGGATCCACGCCATGTAGCGCACCGACGACCGAAGGTCTGGGGTGCCGGGATCGGCCAGCGGGAGGTTCTTCACAACGGTCAAGCGTAAGGACCCGCTCAGACGACCCGCGACCGAATATCTCCCGTCCGGACGGTGCTGTGACGTGGGTCTCCCCGGCGTTGTGGGAGCACCGTCGGTAGACTCGCCCACGGTGTGCCGGGAAGTCTGGTCGGCGTCATTCTCGACGACCCCTGGAGGAGCACCGTGCCGCAGAACACCGTCCTCGGCAGAGGCTCGTGGTCCGAGACCTCGCGCATCGCCGCCCTGCTGCGTCAAGAGACGGTCGGCGGCTTCCTGCTCATCGGCGCGGCCGCGCTCGCGATCGTCCTCGCCAACTCGCCGCTTGGCGCGGAGTACGCGACGTTGCGCGACTTCGAGGTCGGCCCCGAGGCACTGCACCTGCACCTCTCGATCGGCGCCTGGGCCGCCGACGGGCTGCTCGCGATCTTCTTCTTCGTCGCGGGCCTCGAGCTCAAGCGCGAGCTGGTCGCGGGCGACCTGCGCGACCCGCGCCGGGCGGCGATCCCGATGGTCGCCGCGGTCGGCGGCATGGTGGTCCCGGCACTGATCTTCGTCGCCGTCAACCTCGGCACCGGTGACGGGGCCCTGCGCGGGTGGGCGATCCCGACGGCGACGGACATCGCCTTCGCCCTCGCCGTCCTGGCGGTCCTCGGCTCGTTCCTCCCGACCGCGCTGCGGACCTTCCTCCTGACGCTCGCGATCGTCGACGACCTCCTCGCGATCATCGTCATCGCGTTCTTCTACACCGACCACCTCGCGATCGGCTGGCTCGCCGCCGCGGTGGTCCCGATCGCGCTCTTCGCGGTGCTCGTCCAGCGCCGCGTCCGCTCCGCCTGGATCCTGCTCCCGCTCGCGTTCCTCGCCTGGGCGTTCGTGCACGCGTCGGGTGTCCACGCCACCATCGCCGGTGTCGTCCTCGGGTTCACCGTCCCGGTGCTGCGCAGCGAGGCCGCCGGCGGTCCCGACGCCGGCCCGGGTCTCGCCGAGCACTTCGAGCACGTCTGGCGCCCGATCTCCGCGGGGATCGCGGTGCCCGTCTTCGCGTTCTTCGCCGCCGGGGTCGACGTCGGTGGCCTCAGCGGGCTCCTCCAGGCCAACCGCAGCACCATCACGTACGGCATCCTGCTCGGCCTCGTCGTCGGGAAGACGGTCGGCATCTTCGGGGCGACGTGGCTCATGGCGCGGTTCACCCGGGCGCGCCTGGACCCCGACCTCGCCTGGATCGACGTGGTGGGCGTCGGCATGCTGGGCGGGATCGGCTTCACCGTCTCCCTGCTGATCGGCGACCTCGCGTACGGGCTCGAGTCGACGCGCGACGCGTACGTCAAGATCGGGGTCCTCGAGGGGTCGGTCCTCTCCGCCCTCCTCGCGGCGGTGCTGCTGCGCCTGCGCAACCGGCGCTACCGTCTGGTGCACGAGGCGGAGAGCGTCGACGCCGACCACGACGGCATCCCCGACGTGTACCAGCGGCCCGAGGACCGCGAGCGCCCGGCGAATCCCGATTGACCTCCTCGCCGGCCGCGGCGAGACTCGCGGCCATGCCACCTCATCTCGAACGCGTCCCGGTCCCCTCGCGCGCGACGGCGCCGGACTCTCCCGACCTGTGGGCCCTGCGCGGGTCTGTCCGGGTCCGCGAGGCGATCGAGCGCGAGATCCGTGGCCACGCCGACCTGACCCCTGATCTCGCGCTGACGACGGAGATGATGGTCGACCGCGTGTACCGACCGCTCGACCGGTGGGTCGCCGTCCTCGACGACTCACGGACCCCCGAGTCCGTCGTCGGGCACGCCTCGGTCCGCCTCCCCCAGGTCGGGGACACCGACGTGGCGATCGTCGACGTCGGCGTCGATCCCCGGTGGCGAGGACGCGGGATCGGGACGCTGCTCGCCGAGCAGGCCGACGCGTACGTGCGCGAGGCCGGGCGTCGCATCCTCCAGGCGGACACGTCCTACCCTCAGGCTCCCCGCCCCGGCGAGGACGCCTTGACGCCGTCGACCGGCGTCGGCGCCGTGCCTCTGGATGCGTCGAGCCGGTTCGCCCGACGGTTCGGGTTCACCCTGGAGCAGGTCGAGCAGCAGACGACGCTCGCGCTCCCGGTCGATCCCGAGCTCCTCTCGCGCCTCGCGCACGAGGCTGCGGACGCGGCGGGCGACACCTACCGGACCCACGTGTGGGTGGACGACATCCCGACCGGGTGGGAGGAGCAGTACGCCGTCCTGATGACGCGGATGTCGACGGCCGTCCCCACCGGCGGGATGGACCACGGGGAGGACCTCTGGGACGTCGCCCGCCTGCGGGACGCGGCCGCGCGGCGGAGGGCGAGCGGCCGGGTGGCTGTCATCGCGGTCGTCGAGCACCGCCCGTCCGGCAGCCTGGCCGGCTACTCGGTCGCCGAGTTCACCGACGCGCGACCGGAGGCGGCCATGCAGGCGGACACGCTCGTGCTGTCCGAGCACCGCGGCCACCGCCTCGGCATGCTCGTCAAGACCGCTCTGCTGCGGACGCTCGCGACCGTACGCCCGCAGGCCCGCCGCATCCACACCTGGAACGCGGCCGAGAACGCCCCGATGCTCGCGATCAACACCGCGCTCGGCTTCCGCACCGCGAGCGTGTCCGCGCAGTGGCAGCTGCGTCGTACGGAGGGGTAGCCCGCTGGAGCACGAGTCACGAACGCCTGGCGCGCCGTGTCGATCTCGGGACATGCTGTTCGTTACCTGGGTGAAGGCCCCGACCGGCGGGGCCGACCGAAGGAGAGTCCGATGAGCGAGCGCTACCTCTTCATCCTGTTCGACGACGAGGCCACCTGGGTCGATGCTCCGCCGGAGGAGTGGGACCGCCTGATGGCCGCCCACGACCGGTTCTCGAAGGCGGTCGCGGCCGCGGGCGCCGTCGACCACGGCGGTGAGGCCCTCCAGCCGACCACGACCGCGACCACCGTCCGCAACGGGCCGGAGCCGGTGGTCACCGACGGACCGTTCGTCGAGTCCAAGGAGGCGTTCGGCGGCTACTACGTCATCGAGTGCGACGGTCTCGACGCCGCGCTGGCGCTGGCCAAGCAGTGCCCGAGCGCGGTCGTCGAGGTGCGGCCGATCCTCGAGATCGGCGGGGAGTGACCGTCGACGTCGCCTGAGCCGATGCCCGTGACGGTCGACGACGCCGTCGCCGCGCTGCACCGGGAGCACTGGGGCCGCGTGGTGGCGGCGACCGTCCGTACGGCCGGCGACATCGACACCGCCCAGGACTGCGCGCAGCACGCGTTCGAGCGTGCGCTCGGGTCGTGGGGCGACGGGGTGCCTCCGAACCCGGTGGCATGGCTGGTCCGGACGGCGCGCAACCACGCGCTCGACCTGCACCGCAGGGCCGGGTCGTTGCGCGAGCGGATGCCGGATCTCGCCCAGCGGGAGGAGAGCCGGCACGCCGAGGACGCGGCCGCCCGGTGGAACGACGACCTGCTGCGCCTGGTGTTCACCTGCTGCCACCCTGCGCTGTCGGAGCCCGACCGGGTCCTGCTCACGCTCCGCGTCGTCTGCGGCATCCCGACACCGACCGCTGCGGGTCTGCTCCTGCTCCGTCCGTCGACCGCGGCGGCCCGCATCACCCGGGCGAAGCACAAGATCACCGCCGCGGGGATCCGGTACGCGGTCCCGGCCGCGGACGACCTCCCTGCGCGTCTCGGCACCGTCCTGGAGGTGGTGCACCTCGTCGCGACCGCAGCCCACGAACGGCCGCGCGATCCCGAGACCGACGCGCTCGAGGAGGCGTCGCGGTCCCTCGCGGCGAGCCTCGCGGAGATCTTCCCCGACGAGCCGGAGGTCCTGGGGCTCCTGGGGCTCGTGCTGTTCACACAGGCGCGTACGCGGGCCCGCCGCGCCGCGGACGTCGTCCTGCTCGACGGACAGGACCGCGGCTCGTGGGACCTGCGGCTGACGGCGGGCGGACGCGAGGCGACCAGCCGTGCCCTCGAGCGGGCGCTCGCCCGCGACGGGAGGGCGGGCCGGTACGCCCTGCAGGCCGCGATCGCCGGCGTGCACGCGGAGTCCGCCAGCGTGGAGACGACCGACTGGCCGGCGCTGCTGCGGCTCTACGACCGGCTCGTCGAGGAGTGGCCGACCCCCGTCGTACGGCTCAACCGCGCGGTCGCGGTGTCGTACGTCGAAGGTCCCGACGCTGCGCTGGTGGCGCTGGAGCCCGTGCTGGACGAGCCGAGCCTGCGCGAGTACGCCTACCTCCCCGCCGTACGGGCGCGGCTGCTCGCCGACGTCGGACGGCGCGACGAGGCGGCGGACGCGTACCGGCGCGCGATCGCCGTCGCTGGCGACGACGCGCAGCGGCGGTTCCTCAAGGGCCGGCTCGACGCGCTCGGCGGGTGACCGGCTACGCGCCGACGTCGTGCAGGTGGTGCGCCGCGTCGTGGAGGAAGTAGCGCCCGAAGGTCGCCACGGTGAACGACGCACCGTCGCTGCGCCGCCCCGTACGCTCCCACTGGTCGCCGGAGACCGCGTCGAACGCGGCCGCCACCAGCGCCGCCTCGCGGGTGAGCTCCTCCGCGACGACGGCAGGGTCCTGCTCGCCGTAGCGCTCGGCCTCCGCGGTCGCGTCCTGGTCCCAGTTCGGGTAGAGCGGGTCGTCCTCGTCCAGCATCAGGCCGAGGCGGTAGCGGTAGAGGGCGAAAACGTCGCGGACGTGGCACGCGTACTCCAGCGGCGACCACGTGCTGTCGTCGGGACGGTCACGGACGTCCGTGCGCGCGAGCACCGCGGGCCACGGGGCGGCGTACTCGCGGACCCGCGCGCCGATCTCGGCGACGTCGACCGCGGCCGGGTCGTACCCGCACTCCGGGCACACCTCCCGCGCCGTCCAGGTCCAGTCCTTGCTGTCAGGGACGATCGGCATCGTCACTCCCACTCGATCGTGCCGGGCGGCTTGCTGGTGATGTCGACGACGACACGGTTGACCTCGCGCACCTCGTTGGTGATGCGGGTCGAGATGCGCTCGAGGAGCTCGTACGGGAGGCGGCTCCAGTCGGCCGTCATGGCGTCCTCGCTGCTGACCGGACGCAGCACGACCGGGTGGCCGTAGGTGCGACCGTCGCCCTGGACCCCGACCGACCGCACGTCGGCGAGCAGCACGACCGGGAACTGCCAGACGTCGCGGTCGAGACCGGCCGCGGTCAGCTCCTCGCGGGCGATCGCGTCGGCCTCGCGGACGATCTCGAGGCGCTCGAAGTCGACCGCGCCGACGATGCGGATCGCCAGCCCCGGTCCGGGGAACGGGTGGCGCCACACCATCGCCGCCGGGAGTCCGAGCTGCTCGCCGACCTGGCGGACCTCGTCCTTGAAGAGCGTGCGCAGCGGCTCGATCAGGCTGAACTCGAGGTCCTCGGGGAGTCCGCCCACGTTGTGGTGGCTCTTGATGTTGGCCGCGCCCTCGCCGCCGCCGGACTCGACCACGTCCGGGTAGAGCGTGCCCTGGACGAGGAACTTGACCGGTGCTCCGGGCGTCTCCAGGATCTCGCGCTCGGCCGCCTCGAAGGTGCGGATGAACTCGCGCCCGATGATCTTGCGCTTCTCCTCCGGGTCGGTGACGCCCGCGAGGTGGCCGAGGAACTGCTCGCTGGCGTCGACGACCTTGAGGTTGACGTCGGTGGCAGCCACGTAGTCGCGGACCACCTGGTCGCGCTCCCCCTTGCGCAGCAGCCCGTGGTCGACGAAGACGCACGTGAGCTGGTCGCCGATCGCGCGCTGCACGAGCGCGGCCGCGACGGAGGAGTCGACACCGCCGGACAGGGCGCAGATCACGCGGGCGTCGCCCACGGTCTCGCGGATCCGGTCGACCTGCTCGTCGACGATGTTGACCATCGTCCAGGTCTGACGGCAGCCGGCGATCTCGACGAGGAACCGCTCGAGGACCTGCTGGCCGTGCTCGCTGTGCAGGACCTCGGGGTGCCACTGGACCCCGGCCAGCCCGCGCTCGACGTCCTCGAACGCGGCGACCGTGGCACGCGGCGAGGAGGCGGTGACGGAGAATCCCTCGGGCGCGATCGTGACCTCGTCGCCGTGCGACATCCAGGCCCGCAGGCTGTCCGGGAGCCCGGCCAGGAGCACGCCGTGCTCGCCGACCGCGACGTCCGTACGGCCGTACTCGCGCTGACCGGTGTTGGCGACCGTGCCGCCGAGGACCTGGGCCATCGCCTGGAACCCGTAGCAGATGCCGAAGACCGGGGTCTGCTGCGCGAACAGCGCCGGGTCGAGCCGCGGCGCCCCGTCCTCGTACACCGACGAGGGGCCGCCCGACAGGATCACGGCCTTCGGGTTCTTCGCGAGCATCTCCTCGACCGGCATCGTGTGCGGCACGATCTCGGAGTAGACCTTGGCCTCGCGGACGCGGCGGGCGATGAGCTGCGCGTACTGCGCTCCGAAGTCGACGACGAGGACCAGGTCGTGGTCAGGAATCTCGGTCACGCCCCGATCCTATCGAGCCGCCGTCGCCGCCCCGAGACCCGCAGCAGATGGTCGAGTAGCCCGCAGCAGGTGGTCGAGTAGCCCGGAGCGCTAGCGGAGGCGTATCGAGACCCCGAGCAGGTGGTCGAGTAGCCCGGAGCGCCAGCGGAGGCGTATCGAGACCCGGCACCCCGCGCCCTGTGGACAGCCGCGGCGGCTGTCGTACCCGAGACGCCACACTCTCGGCATGGCTTGGATGTACATCCTCGAGTGCGCCGACGGGAGCTACTACGTCGGGAGCACCCGCGACATCGACCGTCGGCTCAAGCAGCACAGCGACGGCGAGGGTGCGGCCTACACGAGGCGACGATTGCCCGTCGCGTTGGTGTACGCCGCGGAGTTCGAGAGTGTCGACGAGGCGTTCTGGTGGGAGAAGCGCGTGCAGCGATGGTCGCGGGCCAAGCGTGAAGCCCTGATCCGCGGTGACTACGCCGCGCTTCCGGCGCTCGCAAAGAAGGACTGGTCGCGCAGGAAGGCGTGAGGCCCGGTCGCCCTCCGGGTCTCGATTCGCCCTCCGGGTCTCGATACGCCCTCCGGGTCTCGATACGCCCTCCGGGTCTCGATACGCCCTCCGGGTCTCGATACGCCCTCCGCTAGCGCTCCGGGCTACTCGACCATCTGCTGTGGGTCTCGATACGCCCTCCGCTAGCGCTCCGGGCTACTCGACCACCTGCTGCGGGCTACTCGACCACCGGCTTCGGGCTACTCGACCACCTGGTGTGGGCTCCGGGGGTCAGCTGACGCCGACGATCGGGAGGCGCAGGGCGGCGGGGGCGTCGGCGGGCACGACGGGGTTCTTCGGTGCCACCGCGGGGAGGCGCGCGTACGCCTCCCCCGTCGCCGGCCGCGTGTCCTCCTCGCCCTTGTTGGGCCAGAACGCCATCGCCCGCTCCGCCTGGGCGGTGATCGTCAGCGACGGGTTGACCCCGAGGTTCGCCGAGATCGCCGCACCGTCGACGACGTGGAGACCGTCGTGGCCGTAGAGCCGGTGGTACGGGTCGATCACGCCGGTGCTCGGCGAGTCGCCGATCGCGCACCCGCCGATGAAGTGGGCGGTGAGCGGGATGTTGAACGGCTCGCCGATCGTGCCTCCGGGCCAGCCGTCGACCTTCTCGGCCGTCCGCCGCACGGCCTCGTTGGCCTTCGGGATCCACGACGGGTTGGGCTCGCCCTGGCCCTGCTCCGAGGTCAGCCGCAGGCGTCCGGTCAGCCGGCTGCGCTTCATCGACGTCGTGATCGAGTTGTCCACCGACTGCATGACGAGCAGGATGATGACCCGCTCTGACCAGTGCTTGAGGTCGTACAGCTCACGCACGTTGCCCTTCTGCGCCCACAGCTCCTTGAGCCACGACTGCCAGCGCGGCCGGGGCCCGTCCCCGTCGGTGAGCACGGTCTGGAGCAGCGACATCGCGTTGGAGCCCTTGCCGTAGCGGACCGGCTCGATGTGCGTGACCTCGTCGGGGTGGAACGACGACGTGATCGCGACGCCCTTCGAGTAGTCGACGTCGCGGTTGCCGGCGATCGCGCCGAGCAGCGACTCGGAGTTGGTGCGGGTGAGGACGCCGAGGCGGGACGAGATCCGCGGGAGGACCCCGCGGGTGCGCATCCGGTGCAGCAGCTTCTGCGTGCCGAGCGACCCTGCCGCGAACACGACCTGGTCGGCGGTGAAGCGCCGCGCGACCTTGCGCCGACGATCCGTACGCCGGGTGTCGACGACGTAGCCGCCGCCCGGCAGCGGGCTGACGGACGTGACGGTGGTCAGCTCGTGGACGCGCGCACCCGCCTGCTCGGCGAGGTAGAGGTAGTTCTTGACCAAGGTGTTCTTGGCGTTGTGGCGGCAGCCCGTCATGCACTCGCCGCAGTCGGTGCACCCGGCACGCTCGGGCCCCGCGCCCCCGAAGAACGGGTCGGCGACCGTCTCCCCCGGGCCGCCGAAGAAGACCCCGACAGGCGTGGGGTGGAACGTGTCGCCGACGCCCATGTCCTCGGCGACCTCGCGCATCACCTCGTCGGCGGGCGAGACCGTCGGGTACGTGGTCACGCCCAGCATCCGCTTGGCCTGGTCGTAGTACGGCGCGAGCTCCGCCTTCCAGTCGGTGATGTGGCCCCACGCCCGGTCGCGGTAGAACGGCTCGAGCGGCTCGTAGAGGGTGTTGGCGTACACCAGCGACCCACCGCCGACCCCGGCGCCGGACAGGATCATGACGTCCTTGAGGACGTTGATCCGCTGGATGCCGTAGCAGCCGGCCTCGGGCGCGAACAGGTAGCGCTTGAGGTCCCACGAGTTCTTCGCGAAGTCCTCGTCACGGAAGCGCGCGCCGGCCTCGAGCACGCCGACCCGGTAGCCCTTCTCGGTCAGTCGGAGCGCGGTCACGCTGCCCCCAAACCCGGAGCCGATGACCAGGACGTCGTAGTGGGTGGGCGCCGTGCGGGGCGGCGCGGTGCTGCTCGCCATGTCAGGCCCTGCCGCTCTTCTTGAGGACGCGCAGCGCCGCGGTGACTGCCTTCTGGTACGCCGCGTCGCTCACGAACCGTGGTGCGGTCAACGGCAGCAGCCGCTGGTTGGCGACCGACTGGGTCTCGGTGTAGCGGAGGATGCCCTCGGCACCGTGGCGGCGTCCGGTGCCCGACTCGCGCATCCCGCCCATGGGTGCGTCGATCGTCCCGAAGGTCGCGGCGAAGCCCTCGTTGATGTTGACCGTGCCGGCCTTGATGTGGCGGGCGATCTCCCGGCCACGGGCGACGTCACGGGTGTAGACGGCGGCGTTGAGGCCGTACGACCCGGCGTTGGCGCGGTCGATCGCCTCGCTCTCGCTGCCGAACCGGTAGAGCGACACGACCGGCCCGAAGGTCTCCTCCGCGAAGCACTCCATCGTGGGGCTGACGCCCTCGAGCAGGGTGGGCTCGAAGAAGTACGGCCCCACGTCGGGCCGCGGGCTGCCGCCCGTGAGCACCTTCGCCCCCTTGGCGACGGCGTCGGCCACGTGGGCCGTCACGGTGTCGAGCTGGCGCTGCGACACGAGCGACCCCATGTCACCGTCGTACGCCAGGGACGCCGACAGCCGCATGCGCTCGACGCGCTTGACGAGCTTGCTGACGAAGCGGTCGTAGATCGCGTCCGCGACGAACAGCCGCTCGACCGACACGCAGAGCTGCCCGGCCGACGAGAAGCAGGCACGGACCGCCCCCTCGACGGCACGGTCCACGTTGGCGTCGGCGAGGACCAGCATCGGGTTCTTGCCACCGAGCTCCAGCGAGCAGGAGACGAGCCGTTCGGCGGCCTGCGCCGCGACCCGGCGGCCCGTGGCGGTGGAGCCCGTGAAGCAGACGTAGTCCGCACGGTCGATGATCGCGCCGCCGATGAGCGGCCCCGGACCGTTCACGAGCTGCCAGAGGCTCGCGGGGAAGCCCACCTCGCGGAACAGGTCGATCGCGGCCAGCGCCGACAGCGGCGTCTGGGCGTCGGGCTTGTGGACCACCGCGTTGCCGGCGGCGATCGCGGGGAGGCCGTCGGAGATCGCCAGCGTGAGCGGGTAGTTCCACGGGGAGATGATGCCGACGACGCCCTTGGGCACGCGGTTGATGCGCGCCTGGGTGAGCAGCGGGTAGACGCCCGGGACGCGACGCGTCTTGAGGCGCTTCTCGAGCGTCCGCCCGTAGTAGCGGGCGGTCAGGGCGACGTGGAGGACCTCGTCGAAGGCGTGCGCGCGCGCCTTGCCGGACTCCCACTGGACGAGGTCCATCAGGTCGTCGGCGTGGTCCAGCACGGCGTCGTGGAGGTCGAGCAGGAGCGCCGAGCGGTGCGACAGCTCGGTGCGCGCCCACATCTTCTGAGCGGTGCGGGCGGCGGCGAACGCGTCGTCGACGTCCCCGGTGTCGGAGAGCGGGAGCGTGGCGATCGGCTGCCCGGTGAAGGGCGCGTACGTCGTCTCGGTCTCGCCCGAGGTCGCCCGCAGTGCCGCGGTCAGCCGGCGGACGAGTGCGGGGTCGACGGCGAAGGAGGCCGACGGGTCGTGCTCGGGGTCGGCAGGAAGGGCACCGTGCGACGGAGCGCTGGAGTCGCGGCGTGACATGCCGTCACTGTAGAGGGGGTGTGACGCGATTGCTACCCTGCGGTAACGAATACGCCACAGCGGATGGCACGTTCACGACGTCGTACGGGCGGCGGCGCTCAGCGCTTGCCGAAGATCCGTTTGGCGACCTCGCGCGCGAACGTCCTGCTCGCCTCCCCCACCGCCCGGTCGAGGGGCGACATCCGGGTCGAGCGCGAACTGCTCCGCCGACGGCTCCTGGGCTTCGGCGCCTCGTCCCACCCCTCGGGATACATCTCCCCCGGCTGACCTCGGCGCGACTCCTTCGGCGGCGCCTCGGCAGTCGCCGCGGCCGTCTCCGCGGCACGCTCCGCCTCCCGCTGCGCGAGCACGCTCGCGGCGCCGCCGTCGGGGGCGGTCGCGGTCCCGTACGTGGCCTGGAGCGCCGATCCAGCGACCGCGGCCTGCATCGACTCGGCTGGCATCGGCTCCATCGACCCCTGGGGCGCGCGCACGCGGGTCCACGCGACGGGCGACGGCGCGCCCTTCTCGTCCATCACCGTCACGATCGCCTCGCCGGTCGCGAGCTGCGTCAGCACCTCGGCGAGGTCGTACGAGGAGGTCGGGTACGTCGTGACGGTCGCCTTCAGCGCCTTCGCGTCGGCCGGCGTGTGCGCGCGCAGCTGGTGCTGGACCCTCGAGCCGAGCTGCGCGAGGACGTCCCCCGGCACGTCCTTCGGGGTCTGCGTCACGAAGAACACGCCGACACCGCGGGAGCGGATGAGCCGTACGGTCTGGACGACCGTGTCCAGGAAGTCGTCCGAGGCGTCCTTGAACAGCAGGTGCGCCTCGTCGAAGAAGAAGACGAGCTTGGGCTTTTCGGTGTCCCCGACCTCCGGCAGCGCCGAGAAGAGCCGGGTGAGGAGATGCATCAGGAAGGTCGAGAACAGCTCCGGCTTGTCGGCGACCCCGGGGACCTCCAGGAGCGAGACGACGCCCGTGCCGTCGTCGGCGGTGCGCAGGAAGTCGTCGACCGCGAACGACGGCTGCCCGAAGAAGCTGTCCGCTCCCGCGTCGGCGAACGCGATGAGCTCGCGCAGGATGACGCCGGCCGTGGCCTTCGAGAGCCCGCCGAGCTCCGCAAGGTCCGCCTTGCCCTCGGCGCTGGTGAGGTGCTGGACGACCGCGCGCAGGTCCTCGAGGGTCACCAGCCTCAGCTCGTGCTTGCGCGCGTAGTGGAAGACCAGCCCGAGGGACGACTCCTGGGTCTCGTTGAGGCCGAGCACCTTCGCGAGCAGCGTCGGACCGAACTCCTCGACCGTCGCACGGACCGGCACGCCGACCCCCACCCCGCCGAGGCTGAAGAACTCGGTACGGCTGCCGGTCGGCACCCAGTCCTGGCCGATGCTGGCGCAGCGCGCGGTCAGCGCCTCGCTCGCGGTCCCGGGAACGGCGATGCCCGAGAGGTCGCCCTTGATGTCCGCGGCGAAGACGGGGACGCCCTGCGCCGCGATCTGCTCGGCGAGCACCTGAAGGGTCTTCGTCTTGCCCGTGCCGGTCGCGCCGGCGACGAGGCCGTGGCGGTTGAGCATGGCGAGCGGGATGCGGACCTGGGCCTCGGGACGCGCCTGCCCGCCGTCGACCAGGGCGCCGATCTGGAGCGCGGGGCCCGCGAACGCGTACGCCTCGGCGACCGTGGTCACGAGAGCGCTCGCGGGTACGTCGGTGGTCGCGGCCGCCGCGAGCTCGTCGGCCTTGCGACGGGCCTCGTCCGCACGCGCCTGCGCCTCGGCAGCGGCCTTCTCGGCTTCCTCCGCTGCCTTGCGGGCGTCCTCCGCCTCGTCGGTCATGCGCCCATCCAACCGCCGACACGACGGCCTGTCACGCCGAGTCCGCCGAGCACCGCCCGGAGGCGACGGCTACTGGACGACGACCTCGACGCGCTGGAACTCCTTGAGCTCGGTGTAGCCCGTGGTCGCCATCGCGCGGCGCAGCGCACCGACGAGGTTCATCGTGCCGTCAGGGACCGTCGAAGGCCCGAACAGCACCGACTCGAACGAGCCGACGGTCCCGAGGTCGATCCGCTGACCGCGAGGGAGGTCGGAGTGCCACGCCTCGGCGCCCCAGTGGAAGCCGCGCCCTGGCGCCTCCTCGGCGCGGGCGAACGGTGACCCGACCATCACGGCGTCCGCCCCGCAGGCGATCGCCTTGGCGAGGTCGCCGCTGCGGCCGACCGAGCCGTCGGCGATGACGTGGACGTAGCGGCCGCCGGACTCGTCGAGGTAGTCGCGACGCGCCGCCGCGACGTCGGCGACCGCACTGGCCATCGGGACGGCGACGCCGAGGACCTGGCGCGTGGTGTGCGCCGCGCCTCCGCCGAACCCGACCAGGACGCCCGCCGCGCCGGTCCGCATGAGGTGGAGCGCCGCCTGGTGGGTCGCGCAGCCGCCGACGATTACCGGGACGTCGAGCTCGTAGATGAACTCCTTGAGGTTCAGCGGCTCGGTCTGCCCGGAGACGTGCTCGGCGGACACCGTGGTGCCGCGGATGACGAAGAGGTCGACCCCGGAGTCGACGACGGTCTGCGCGAACTGCTTGGTGCGCTGCGGCGACAGCGCACCCGCGACCGTCACCCCGGCGTCGCGGATCTGCTTGAGCCGCTCGTGGATGAGCTCGGCCTTGACGGGCTCGTCGTAGATCTTCTGCAGGCGGATCGTCGCCTCGCGCGGCTCGAGCCCGGCCACCTCCTCGAGGAGCGGGAGCGGGTCCTCGTAGCGCGTCCACAGGCCCTCGAGGTCGATGACGCCGAGGCCGCCGAGCTTGCCGAGCATGATGGCGGTCTCCGGCGACATCACCGAGTCCATCGGTGCCGCGACCACAGGGATCTCGAACCGGTAGGCGTCGATCTGCCAGGCGGTCGAGACCTCCTCCGGATCCCGGGTCCGGCGGCTGGGAACGATCGCGATGTCGTCGAACGCGTACGCCCTGCGGCCGCGCTTGGCGGCGCCGATCTCGATGTCCATGCCCCGAAGTCTAGTGAGCGCGCGCGGACACCGACGACGGCGTCACAGCCGGGCGTAGTTGGGGGCCTCGACCGTCATCTGGATGTCGTGGGGGTGGCTCTCCTTGAGACCCGCCGACGTGATGCGGACGAACTGGCCGCGCTCCTGCAGCTCCGGGACCGTGTGGGCACCGACGTAGAACATCGACTGGTGCAGACCGCCGACGAGCTGGCGGACGACGGCGCCGAGCTGGCCGCGGTACGCGACCTGGCCCTCGATGCCCTCCGGCACCAGCTGGTCGTCGCTGGTGACGTCGGCCTGGAAGTAGCGGTCCTTCGAGTAGGACTTCTTGCCGCGCGAGGACATCGCGCCCAGCGACCCCATGCCGCGGTAGCTCTTGTACTGCTTGCCGTTGACGAAGATGAGCTCGCCCGGGCTCTCCTCGGTGCCGGCCAGGAGCGACCCGACCATCACCGTGTCGGCGCCGGCGACGAGAGCCTTGGCGATGTCGCCGGAGTACTGGAGGCCGCCGTCGCCGATCAGCGGGACGCCCGCGGGCTTGGTCGCGCGCGACGCCTCGTAGATCGCGGTGACCTGCGGGACACCCACGCCCGCCACCACGCGGGTGGTGCAGATCGAGCCGGGCCCGACGCCGACCTTGACGGCGTCCACGCCGGCGTCCACGAGCGCCTTGGCACCGGCGTACGTCGCGACGTTGCCGCCGATGATCTGGACGTGGGAGGTCGACGGGTCGGCCTTGAGCCGCGCGATCATCTCCAGCAGCGCGCGCGCGTGCCCGTGCGCGGTGTCGACGACGAGCACGTCGACCCCGGCCTCGATCAGCGAGGTGGCCCGGTCCCACGCGTCGCCGAAGAAGCCGACCGCGGCGCCGACGAGCAGCCGACCCTGGGCGTCCTTGCTGGCGTCGGGGAACTGCTCGGACTTCACGAAGTCCTTGACCGTGATGAGCCCGCGGAGGTGGCCGGTCTCGTCGACGAGCGGGAGGCGCTCCTTCTTGTGGGCGCGCAGCAGCTCGGCGGCCTCCTCACGGTCGATGCCGACCGGGCCGGTGATCAGCGGCATCGGCGTCATGACCTCGCCGACCGTCTTCTGGGACCACTCGGCGAGGGGGACGAAGCGCAGGTCGCGGTTGGTCACGATGCCGAGGAGCTTGTCGTCGGAGTCGACGACCGGGAGCCCGGAGACGCGGTACTGGCCGCAGATCTCGTCGAGCTCCTCCAGGGTCGCCTTCGGCGTGATCGTGATCGGGTTGGAGATGACACCGGTCTGGGTGCGCTTGACCAGGTCGACCTGGTAGGCCTGGTCCTCGACCGAGAGGTTGCGGTGGAGGATGCCGATGCCGCCCTCGCGCGCCATGGCGATCGCCATGCGCGCCTCGGTCACGGTGTCCATCGCCGCCGAGATCAGCGGGACCCGCAGCGAGATGCCGCGGCTCAGACGCGAGGTGGTGTCGACCTCGCTCGGGATGACGTCGGTCTCGCCCGGGAGCAGGAGGACGTCGTCGTACGTGAGACCCAGAGGTGCGAACTTCTCCGGCACACCCGCAGCGTTGAGATCCATGACGTCCTTCCCTCGTGCACCCGACGTCCCCATCCTAACGAGGACCCCTGTGGACCGTTCCAACGCCGGACGGGCGCTTCTGCTTCCACCCGCGGGATGCGGCGGCGGTCACGTCGGGCGCGGCGGGGCGCGGGAGCGTACGCCTCAGTTGACGACGTACCAGGGGCGCCACACCCGGTGGTCCCGGGAGTGGTCGTCGTCGTGGCGGTCCCAGCCGCGGTCGCGGTCGGAGTCGCGGTCGTCGGAGCGCCCGCGATCGTCGTGGTCGTGGTCGTCACCGGGGTCGCTCGGGCGCGGGTGGTCGGGCACCGGCGACGTCGGAGCCGGGCCCCGCGGGCCGGGGGCCGGCGTGGGGTCGGTCCTGGGCGCGGGGCTCGGTGACGCCGGCGGCTGGTCCTCGGTGCCGGGGGCGTCCGACCGGTCACGGCTGGACTTCGGCGGGGTCGAGGTCGCCAGGTCCTCGTCCCGGGTCGAGGTCAGGGCCTCGGCGCCGGCGCGTCCCCCGTGCAGGGCCCGCGGGACGTCCGACGGGGTCGGTGCGGTGGACGGCGTGCCGGGGCCGGACGCCCTCGGGGTCGCGACGCCCTCGCCGAAGCCGACCGCGCGGGCCACGACGTAGGTGAACGGGGCGACGGGGTTGCCTGCGACGGCCTGGCCGACCCCCATCGCCAGCAGGACGGCGGCGCCGAGGGCGATCGATCCCAGGCGCCGGGTGCGCACGCCGGCCCTGCCCGCACGGTGCCGACGGGCACCGGCCGCCGACGCGGACCGCGTCGCGCGTTCCTCGGCACGGTGCGGGAGCGTACGGCCGCCGGCTGCGAGCGGCTCGACGGCCGTCGGGGCAGGCCCGGCGCCGACCAGGTCGTCGTGAGCCGCCGAGGGCTCGCTGTCGGCCACGTCGGTGCGCCAGGCGGCGAGCCCGGCGAAGACCGGGTCGTCGGCGACGCGCCCGGCGAGCAGCTCGTCGATCAGGTGGTCGTCCTCGGCGACGGGGTCGTGGCGGGTCATGCCGGCACCTCCCCCAGCGTCACCTGGCGGTTGCGGTGCAGCTCGCGGAGCCGCTGGAGCGCCCGGTGCTGGGCGATGCGCACAGCGCCGGGCGTCATGCCCATCGTGGTGCCGACCTCGTGCGCGGTCAGGCCCATCGCGACCCGGAGCACGAGCACCTCGCGCAGCCGCTCGGGGAGTGCGTCGAGCAGGGCGAGGACGTCCTGCGACTCCAGGCGCCCGAGCACCTCGCTCTCGGCCGAGGCGGCGGCCTCTCCGGACTCGGGGACGACGTCGACCAGGATGTGGCGCGACCGGTACGCGCTGCGCTGCGCGTCGGCCACCTTGCGGCTGCCGATCGCGTACACGAAGGCCTCGAAGGGCAACCCCTGGTGCCGGAACGTCGGGAGCGCCTGGAAGACGGCGATGCAGATCTCCTGCGCCACGTCGTCGGCGAGCTGGGCGCCGTCGCGGTAGCCGCCGAGACGGGCGCGGCAGTAGCGGTGCGACACCGTGCGGACGTCGCGCATCAGGGCATCCATGACCGCGTCGTCGCCGAGGGCGCGCAGCGCGAGCTCGGCGAGGTCCGGCTCACCGGTCGGATGGCGGGGAAGCATCCTGGATCCTTCGGGGGTCAGCAGCATCGAGGACGGCGGCACGGCGCGTGCCAGATGACACCGTCCCACGTCGGCGAGCGGCGCGCCAGTGCTTCGTGAAAACGAGGTCGGCCCGCCCCCAGAGGGGACGGGCCGACCTGCCGAGCAGCGTGTCGTCAGTGCGCGTGGGCGCCTGCCGGCTCGTCGTCCTCGGCGGGCTTCTCGACCACCAGCGTCTCGGTGGTGAGCAGCATCGCGGCGATCGAGCCGGCGTTGGCGAGCGCCGAGCGCGTCACCTTCACCGGGTCGAGGACACCCTGGGCGACCAGGTCGCCGTACTCGCCGGTCGCGGCGTTGTAGCCCTGGCCGCTCTCGCGGACCTTGGCCACCACGACGTAGCCGTTCTCGCCACCGTTCTCGGCGATCCAGCGCAGCGGCTCGACGGCTGCCTTGCGGACGATCGAGACGCCGACGGCCTCGTCGCCGGTCAGACCGAGCTCGCCGTCGAGGACCGACACCGCGTTGACGAGGGCCGAGCCGCCGCCGGCGACGATGCCCTCCTCGATCGCGGCGCGCGTCGCGGAGACGGCGTCCTCGATGCGGTGCTTCTTCTCCTTGAGCTCCACCTCGGTCGCGGCACCCACCTGGATGACGCAGACGCCGCCGGCGAGCTTCGCGAGACGCTCCTGGAGCTTCTCGCGGTCCCAGTCGGAGTCGGTGGCCTCGATCTCGGCCTTGATCTGGTTGACGCGCGCCGAGACCTCGTCGTCGCCGCCGGCGCCGTCGATGATCGTGGTGTCGTCCTTGGTGACGACGACGCGGCGAGCGGTGCCGAGGTCCTCGAGCCCGATCTGGTCGAGCTTGAGCCCGAGGTCGGGCGTGACGACCTGGGCGCCGGTGAGGACCGCGATGTCCTGCAGCATCGCCTTGCGGCGGTCGCCGAACGCCGGAGCCTTGACGGCCACCGAGGTGAACGTGCCGCGGATCTTGTTGACGACCAGCGTGGACAGGGCCTCGCCGTCGACGTCCTCGGCGATGATCAGCAGGGCCTTGCCGGCCTGGACGACCTTCTCCAGCAGCGGGAGGAGGTCGGCGACCGACGAGATCTTGCCCTGGTTCACGAGGATGTACGGCTCGTCGAGGACGGCCTCCATGCGCTCGGTGTCGGTGACCATGTAGGGCGACAGGTAGCCCTTGTCGAACTGCATGCCCTCGGTGAAGTCGAGGTCGGTGCCCATGGTGTTGGACTCCTCGACGGTGATGACACCGTCCTTGCCGACCTTGTCGAAGGCGTCGGCGATCAGGCCGCCGATGTGGGCGTCGCGCGCGGAGATGTTGGCGACGTGCGCCATGTCCTGCTTGTCGTCGACGTCGCGCGCCTGCTCGAGGAGCTTCTGCGAGACGGCCTCGACGGCCTTGTCGATGCCGCGCTTGAGCGCCATCGGGTTGGTGCCGGCGGCCACGGCGCGCAGGCCCTCGTGGACCATCGCCTGGGCGAGCACGGTCGCCGTGGTGGTGCCGTCGCCGGCGATGTCGTTGGTCTTGGTGGCGACTTCCTTGGCGAGCTGGGCGCCGAGGTTCTCGAACGGGTCGTCGAGCTCGACGTCACGGGCGACGGTGACACCGTCGTTGGTGATCGTCGGCGCGCCCCACTTCGAGTCGAGCACGACGTAGCGGCCCTTGGGTCCGAGGGTCACCTTGACGGTGTCGGCCAGGATGTCGACGCCGCGCTCGAGCGACCGACGAGCGTTCTCGTCGAACTCAAGAATCTTGGGCATGAGGATCCTTCTCTGTGGTGTCGGACCCGTCGAGACGCCGCGGGCCCGGGTGGTGCGGACGCGTGCGGACGCCCCAGCGGTCCGGGACCGCTGGGGCGAGCACGTCGTTACTTCTCGATGACCGCGAGGACGTCGCGCGCCGACAGGATGAGGAACTCCTCACCGTCGTACTTGACCTCGGTGCCGCCGTACTTGCTGAACACGACGGTGTCGCCGACCTTGACGTCGACGGGGATGCGCTCGTCGCCGTCCTCGTTGAAGCGGCCCGGGCCCACGGCCAGGACGGAGCCCTCGGTGGGCTTCTCCTTGGCGGTGTCCGGGATGACGAGACCCGAGGCGGTGGTCTGCTCCGCCTCGAGAATCTTGACGACGATACGGTCCTCGAGCGGCTTGATGGTGACCGACACTTGTCGACCTCCCCTTTCGGTGTAACCCCGTACGCGGTGTTTGACCCGTACGACAGGACTGGGACTGTGGTCCATCGAGGTGCTCGTACGCACGCCGTCGCGGGAGCCGTGCGTCACTGCACCGTTAGCACCCAGGATACGAGAGTGCTAACGCCCACGGTAGGACGGGGCTGGCACTCGGTCAAGCAGAGTGCCAGCTCGACCGGACCTCGGGCTCAGCCCGCCCACACGCGCAGCAGCGCACGCGCGTCGTCGACGTCGAGGTTGAGCCGGTCGGGGCGGTAGTCCATGGTGACCGCGTCGTGCGGGCCGATGATCCGCACGACCCGGTCCTCCTCCGCGGCGAGGACCAGGATCGCGGACACGTCGAGGCCCTCGTAGCGCTCCAGCCACGCGACGTCGTCGGACGGCTCGACGGGGCTCCCTCCGTCCTCGGGATCTCCCATGCCGCCAGTCTCCCCCACGCGGCCGGGCCGCGGCGACGACGGTGCTGCGAGACTTGTGGCATGGAGGTCGCGACGTTCGAACGGCTCCTCGCCCCCGAGGGCCAGCAGGTCCTCCACGAGGCCGACGCCGTGTACGGCTCCGTCGACGACCTCACGCTCGGGACCCGGCTGCGCAGGGCCGGCCACCCTGCCGACCTGGTCGCGGCGGCCACCAGTCAGGTGGCCCTCCGGCGCCGTGCAGCGACGAAGCTGGGCCCGGAGGCATCCGCGCTCTACGTGACGCCCGACGCGCTCGAGCAGGCGACCCGCCGGACGGTCGCCTCGCACCGCGCCGAGCGTCTGCGCGCGTCCGGCGCGCGCTCGCTCGTCGACCTCGGGTGCGGGATCGGCGCCGACCTCGTGGCGTTCGCGCGAGCAGGTCTGGCCGTCCACGGCGTCGAGCGCGACCCGCTGCGCGCGGCGATGGCACGCGCCAACCTCGCCGCCCTCGCACTCGACGGCACGGTCACGGTCGGCGACGTCACCGCGGTCGACGTGGCGCCGTACGACGTCGCGTTCGTCGATCCCGCGCGGCGGGACGGGCGCGGCCGGACCTTCGACCCCGAGGCGTTCAGCCCGCCGTGGTCGTTCGTCGTCGGGCTGCTCGCCGACCGCGGGGTCGCGAAGGTCCTCCCAGGGATCGCCCACGACCTCGTTCCCGAGGGGGTCGAGGCGGAGTGGGTCAGCGACCGCGGCGACCTCGTCGAGGCATGCCTGTGGGGGCGCGCGTACGCCGGCCCCGCACGGCGTGCCACCGTCCTCGACGCCCACGGCACCGCGACGCTCACCGACACCGACGCCCCGGCCGACGTCGCCGTACGACCACCCGGCGGCTGGCTGTACGAGCCCGACGACGCGGTGATCCGCGCGGGGCTCGTCACCGCTGTCGCGGCCCTGACCGGGGGCTGGCTGGTGGACCCCCACATCGCCTACGTCTCCAGCGAGGAGCACGTCGCGACGCCGTACGCCCGCGCGCTCCGCGTCATCGAGGAGCTGCCGTACCGCGAGAAGCAGCTGCGCGCCGCACTGCGCGACCGCGGCGTCGGCACCCTGACGGTGAAGAAGCGCGGCGTGTCGGTCGTGCCCGAGGTGCTCGTGAAGCGGCTCCGGCTCACCGGCCCGACCGCGGCGACCGTCATCCTGACGCGGGTCCAGGGCGAGGGCCGGGCCTATCTCGTCGAGCCCGTCGCCTGAGCCTGGACGCGCCGATGGCGGGGCCCGTACGAACCCCGCCACCGGCGGTCGTGCGTGTCAGCCGCTCAGCGGCTGGTCACTCCTGCTCAGCGCCCCAGGTGACCGAGGATCTTGCAGGCGAGCCACTTGAGCCACTTGATCGGCTCGCGCAGCGGGTTGGGCATCGGGCCGCACTTGTCGACCGGCGGCTCGTCCACCTTCTTGACGGTCACCGTCACCTTGGCCGACGCCGTACCGCCCTTGCCGTCCTCCACCTTGTAGGTGAAGGTGTCCGTCCCGGAGAACCCGGCCTTCGGCGTGTACGTGACGTTCGCCCCCGTGCCGGTCACCGCGCCGTTGGCGGGTGCGCCGTACGAGTAGGCGAGGGTGTCGCCGTCGGCGTCCGCGCCCTTGAGCACGATCGCCACCGCCTTGCCCTGGTCCGTCGTGGCCGTCACGTCCTGCGCGGTCGGCGGCGTGTTGGTCGGGGGCTCCTCGACCTCGTTCACCGTCACGGTCACCTTGGCCGACGCCGTACCACCCTTGCCGTCGTCCACCGTGTAGGTGAACGAGTCCTCACCGAAGAACCCGGCCTTCGGCGTGTACGTGACGTTCGCCCCCGTGCCGGTCACCGCGCCGTTGGCGGGCTGGGCGTAGGTGTAGGCGAGGGTGTCGCCGTCGGCGTCGGCGCCCTTGAGCGTGACATCGACCGCCTTGCCCTCGTCCGTCGTCGCCGTCACGTCCTGCGCGGTCGGCGGCGTGTTGGTCGGGGGCTCCTCGACCTCGTTGACCGTCACGGTGACGGTGCCCGTCGCCGAGTCGGTGCCGTCGGAGACGGTGTAGGTGAACGAGTCCTCGCCGAAGAAGCCAGCCTTCGGCGTGTACGTGACGTCCGCACCCTCTCCCTCGACGGCGCCGTTGGCCGGCGTGCCGTAGGTGTAGGTGAGCGCGTCGCCGTCGGCGTCCGCGCCCTTGAGCGTGATGTCGACCGCGGTGTCCTCGTCCGTCGTCGCCGTCACGTCACCGGCGGTCGGCGGCGTGTTCGGCTCCTCCACGTCGTTGACCGTCACGGTGACGGTGCCCGTCGCCGAGTCGGTCCCGTCGGAGACGGTGTAGGTGAAGATGTCCTGGCCGACGAAGCCGTCAGCAGGCGTGTAGGTGACGCTGTCACCCTCACCCGTCACCGTGCCGTTGGCGGGCTGGGCGTAGGTGTAGGTCAGCGCGTCGCCGTCGGCGTCAGCACCCTTGAGCGTGACATCGACCGCCTTGCCCTCGTCCGTCGTCGCCGTCACGTCACCGGCGGTCGGCGGCGTGTTGGGCTCCTCCACGTCGTTCACCGTCACTGCGATCGTCGCCGTGTCGGTCCCGCCGTTGCCGTCGTCCACGGTGAAGGTGAACGCGTCGGACCCGACGAAGTCGGCGTCGGGGGTGTACGTGACGTCCGGACCCTCGCCCGACACCGAGCCGTTCTCAGGCTGCGTGTAGCTGTAGGCCAGGTCGTCCCCGTCGGGGTCGGTTGCCGACAGCGTGATGTCGACCGGCGTCCCCTCGTCGGTCGTCGCCGAGCCGTCGACCGCGACCGGGGCCCGGTTGGGCTGCTCCGCGACCGTGACCGTCACGGTCCCGGTGGCCTGCGCCTCGCCGTCGGACACCGTGTAGGTGAAGGTGTCGGTGCCCGAGAAGCCGGCGTTCGGGGTGTAGGTCACCGCACTACCCGTGCCGGAGACCGTGCCGTTGGCCGGCGTGCCGTAGGTGTAGGTCAGCTCGTCACCGTCGGCGTCGGCCCCGGTCAGCGTCACGTCGACGGGCGTGCCGAACTCCGTGGAGGCCGTCACGTTGCCGGCGGTCGGAGGTGTGTTGGGGACCTCCGCCTCCTCGATCGCGAACGTCCCGAAGGTGTCGTCGTTGGCCGCGGGCAGGGTGCACGCCATCGTCACCGCGCCCTCGCCGCCGATCAGGTCACCGGCCGCGTTGCGCAGGGACGCGGTCACGTTGAAGGCCCGCGGCATGTGGATCGTGCCGGTCGTCGGCAGGCTGAGCCCGGGGTACTCGGCCTGCGTGGGGACCGGGATCACCGGGACGTCACCCTCCGTCGGGATCTGCCACGGCGGGGTGGAGCTCGCGGGGACCGGCGACCAGGGAGCCGCCAGGTTGGCGATCGGGTACACGAACGGGTCGGTGATCCCGGGGACGGTGATCGAGATGCTCGCGTTGTTGGAGTAGCCGCTCGCCTGACGTGCGCCGAGCAGCCCGTACGTGGCGTTGCGCAGGGTCTCCGGCAGCGTCAGCGTGATCTGGGTCTTGCGCGCCGGGATCTCCTCACCCGGACTGACCACGTCCGGGATGACGACCTTGGCGTTGACACCCACCGCGTGGTCACCGAGCGGGAGTCCCGCGGCGACGACGTTGCAGGTGTAGGTGAAGTCCTTGTTGAGCTGGACGTCGTCCGCCTGGGCTGCCGCGGTCCCGAGGGCGGTGACGCTCACGGCCATGCCGGCGACCAGGGCACCGGAGGCAGCGAGCGACAACGGCCTTCGGGCCGACGGACTCCTGAACGCGGACAGGTTTCTGAGCTTGGACAATTGGATCCCCTCCAGATCTCGTGGGGCACCCCACTGGCGCCCCTTGTCCCACACCCGTAACTGGGTGTTACGGATCAGTAACCTACGCAGGTGTAACCGTCAGTTGCAATAGGCAGGACGGAAGAGATGTGGTCTGGAGCACACCGAGAGGGGCTCAGGCAGCGTCCACGCGCCTGACTCAGGCAGCGTCCACGCGCCTGACTCAGGCAGCGTCCACGCGCCTGACTCAGGCAGCGTCCACGCGCCTGACTCAGGCAGCGTCCACGCGCCTGACTCAGGCGACGATCTGCGTGACCGGCATCGACGAGTCCGCCGGCAGGTCGAGGGAGCTCGGCGCCACGCCCTTCGCGACGAGCGCGGAGCCCAGCGCCGCCACCATCGCCCCGTTGTCGGTGCACAGCACCGGCGGCGGGATGCGGACGTCGATCCCGGCCTCGCCGGCCCGCTCGAGCACGAACTGGCGCAGCCGCTGGTTGGCGGCGACCCCGCCTCCCAGCACGAGGTGCTTCGCCCCGTGGTCCAGGCACGCCCGCACCGTCTTGGCCGAGAGCACGTCGCACACCGCGTCCTGGAACGACGCCGCGACGTCGGGCACCGAGATCGCGCGCCCCATGCGCTCCTCGTGCTCCACGTGCCGGGCCACCGCGCTCTTGAGCCCCGAGAACGAGAAGTCGTAGCGGTGCTTCTGCATGTCCCGCGCCGCGGTGAGCCCGCGCGGGAACGCGATCGCGGTCGGGTCCCCCTCCCGCGCCGCCTTGTCGATCTGCGGACCGCCGGGGTACGGGAGGCCAAGGAGGCGGGCGACCTTGTCGAACGCCTCTCCCGCCGCGTCGTCGATCGTCTCGCCGAGCATCCGCACCGAGCTCGTCACGTCGTCGACGAGAAGGAGGTTGGTGTGACCGCCGGAGACCAGGAGCGCAGCGGTCGGCTCGGGGAGCTCGCCGTGCTCGAGCCGGTCGACACAGACGTGGGCGACGAGGTGGTTGATGCCGTAGAGGGGCTTGTCGTACGCGATCGCGAGCGCCTTCGCGGCTGCGATGCCGACCAGCAGCGCGCCGGTGAGCCCGGGTCCGCTCGTCACCGCGATCGCGTCCACGTCGGCCACCGAGACGCCGGCGTCGGCCTGCGCCTTCTCGAGCATCGGGACGAACGCCTCGAGGTGGGCGCGGCTCGCCACCTCCGGCACGACGCCGCCGAAGCGGACGTGCTCCTCGACGCTGGAGGCGACCGCGTTGGCCAGCAGCTCGGTCCCGCGCACGATCCCGACCCCGGTCTCGTCGCACGACGACTCGATCCCCAGGACCAGGGGACCGTCGGTGCGAGGCTCAGCAGTGCTCACTCCCCCATGGTGCCAGGCTGGGCCCATGACTCGTACCGACACTCCATCCCGCTTCGACGAGCGGACCACGGCGATGACGCTCCTGCGCTACGTGCGGGAGACGGCGCTGGCGAAGGCCGAGGGGCTCCCGGACGACCTCGCGCACGCGACGCCGCTGCCGACGTCCCCGCTGATGTCGGTCGCGAGCGTGGTGAACCACCTGCGCTGGAACGAGCACTACTGGGTCGAGGTCGTCGTCGCCGGCGGCGAGGACCGGTCGCCGTGGACCGCGGAGAACCCCGACGTCGACTTCGAGGTCGCCGCGCAGATGACGATGGACGAGGTCCTGACCGGCTACCGCCAGCAGATCGCGGCGAGCGACGCGATCCTGTCGGGCCTGGACCTCGACGCCCCGACCGCCAGGCCGAGGCACGACGTCCAGCCGAACGTACGCTGGGTCGTCGCGCACCTCGTCGAGGAGACCGCGCGCCACAACGGGCACCTGGACGTCCTCCGGGAGCTCGCCGACGGAGAGGTGGGTGACTGATGCGGACACGTCCGCTGGGCCGCAGCGGCCTGATGGTGTCGGTGGTCGGGATCGGGTGCAACGCGTTCGGCGCGCGCATCGACGAGGCCCGCACCAAGGAGGTCGTGCACGCCGCGCTCGACGCCGGCGTGACGTTCTTCGACACCGCCGACACGTACGGCACCGGGGCGAGCGAGGTCCTGCTGGGCCGGGCGCTCGGCGCGCGGCGCGAGGACGTCGTGCTGGCGACCAAGGGCGGCATGGACATGGACGGCGCCAACGGTCCCGACTGGGGCGCCCGTGCGTCGCGGCGCTACCTTCGCCGGGCGCTGGAGGCGAGCCTGACACGTCTCGGCACCGACTACGTCGACCTCTACCAGCTCCACACGCCGGACCGGGTCACGCCGATCGAGGAGACGTTGAGCGTGATGGACGACTTCGTCCGGGAGGGCAAGGTCCGCTACGTCGGCTGCTCGAACTTCACGGCGTGGGAGCTGGTGGACGCCGACTGGACGGCCCGCACCGCCGGCACGACCGCGTTCGTGTCCGCCCAGAACGAGTACTCGCTCTACAACCGGGCGGCGGAGGCGGAGCTGGTCCCGGCGTGCGAGTCGCTGGGCGTCGGCCTGCTGCCGTACTTCCCGCTCGCGTACGGGCTGCTGACCGGCAAGTACTCCCGTGGCGAGGCCGCGCCGGAGGGATCGCGTCTCGCGCTCGACAGCCAGGCGGCGCGCCTCGCCAACGCCGACTGGGACCGCGTCGAAGCGCTGGAGTCGTACGCCCGTGAGCGCGGGCGGAGCATCCTCGACGTCGCCGTCGGCGGACTCGCGGCCCAGCCTGCGGTCGCGAGCGTGATCGCGGGCGTCACGCGACCGGAGCAGGTCCGCGCCAACGTCGCGGCGGCGCAGTGGGAGCCGACCGAGGAGGACCTCGACGCGCTGGACGCCATCCGCCCGGCCGAGCGCTGGTCGTACACGTCCTTCGCGCCGGCGCGCTGACGCCCGACACGCACCGAGCGTGCCGTGCCCCGTTGTCCACAGGACGCGAGGCACGGAGGTGACCGCGCGCGGCAGGATCGCGCCATGGAAGCGCTCCTGCGGCTCGCGCGGCACCACGGCGGATCGTTCACCGCCCGTGCTGCGAACGACCTCGGCTACCGGTCCCGTGAGCTCGGCGAGCTCGTCGAGGCCGATCTCCTCGTACGCCTGCGGCGCGGGGTGTACGCCATCGCGGCGGAGCACCGGACCCTGTCGGTCCGCGACGCCCATGTGCTCGCGACCCGCGACGCCGTCGAGCGTCTCGGTGCGGGCCACGCCGCCAGCCACGACTCCGCCCTGCTCGTGCACCGGCTCGCCAATGACGGCCTCGACCTGCCCGAGGGACGCCTCGACCTCGACGTCTCCCATGTCAGCCGCGTCGGTGGGACGACGAGCCGGCGACGCAACCGCATCCAGACCCACCGCGACGCACTCGAGGCCGGCGACGTCGTCGACCGCGACGGACTGGCGACCGTCCGTGCCGATCTGGCGGTCGCCCAGGTCATGACCTGCCGTCCGCTCGCCGTCGGAGCAGTCGTCGCGTCGTCCTGGCTCGCCTCCTGCCGCAGCGACGCCCGGCGCCGTGGCATGGTCGAGGCGTTCGACGAGCCCGCGCACAAGGCGGAGCTGACCGCCGTGCTCGACGGGCTCGGGCGCCGCCCGGGAGGGCGGACGGCGCGGAGCGCGCTGGAGATCGCCGACGCGCGGTGCGACAGCGTCGGCGAGGTGCTCGTCCTGCTGACCTGCTGGCTGCACGCCGTCCCGAGACCCGAGACCCAGTACTGGATCGCGCTGCCGGACGATCGCTGGGCGGAGGTCGACTTCTGCTGGCCCGACGTGCGGCTGGTGCTGGAGTTCGACGGGAAGGGCAAGGACGAGGACGAGCGTGCTCCCGACGGCCGCATCGTCCGCTCCGGCAAGCAGAAGCTCTGGGCGGAGAAGCGGCGCGAGGACGACATCCGCGGGCTGCGCTACCACGTCGTCCGGATCACCTGGGCCGACCTCCTGCCGCACAACCGGGAGCGGACGGCCGCCCGGATCATGCGTGAGCGGGAGGTCGCGGCGCGTCTCTACCGGCGGTGACCCCTTACCGAGCGCCGCTTCCGTGCACGAAGCGCCGGGTATCCGCGTCGCCCAGTGCACGAAACCGGCGCTCCGTCCCCGCCGGCGGTGCTGCGGAGTGCGCCGGTGTCAGCCCTTCTGCGCCTTCGCGGCCTTGCGTGCGGCACGGGCGGCCCGCTCCTCGACGTCGAGGCGCGCGGCCTCCTCGAGGGTGGGCGCGGTGCCGCCGAAGCGCGCCGGAGCCCACCACTGGCCCTCGAGCGGATCCGGGTACGCGGCGATCGCCTGGTCGAGGAGTGCCTTCATCGCGTCGTGCAGTGCCTCGGTCTCGGCCGCGGGGTCCTCGCCGGTCGGGTGCAGCGGCTCACCGACGTTGATCGCGATCGGGAGGCGCCGCGGCAGCGACAGCTTGTGGCCCTTGGTCATGATGCGCTGGGTGCCGAAGAGGACCATCGGGATCAGCGGGACGCCCGCCTGCGCGGCGATCCGCACCGCGCCGGACTTGACCTCCTTGATCTCGAAGGACCGGCTGATGGTGGCCTCCGGGAAGATCCCGACCACCTCCCCGCGGCGGCAGTAGTCGACCGCGGCCTCCAGCGACTCCGCACCCGCCGCGCGGTCGACCGGGATGTGGTGCATCGAGCGGAGGACCGGCCCGCCGACCGGGTGGTCGAAGGCCTCCTTCTTCGCCATGAACCTCACGAGGCGCTTGCGACGCTCCGCCGGGAAGCCGTCGAGCACGAAGTCGGCGAACCCGATGTGGTTGGAGGCCAGGACGGCACCGCCCTCGAGCGGGATGTTCTCGATGCCGGTCATCTGGAACGTCCAGCCGCGCAGCTTGAACAGGGTCTTGGCCGTCGCGATGATCGGCGGGTACGTGAGGTCGCGCATCCGGCAACCCTACCGACCTACGGTCACGTAGGTTCCGCCAGCCGGTGAACGACCGTCCACCCGCAGGTGGACGTCAGCGACGCTCGGCGTAGGCGTCGATCTCCACCTCGACCAGGTGGTCGGGATGCATGAGCCGGTTGACCTCGAGCATGGTGGCCGCGGGCGGCGTCGCGCCGAAGAGCTCACGGTGCGCACGTCCCACCTCGTCGGCGTCGGTGATGTCGACGACGTACATGCGGGTCCGCACCACGTGCTCGGCGTCGAGGCCGCACCGGCGCAGGGCGTCCATCGCGATCCCGAACGCCACCATCGTCTGGACGTACGGGTCGTTCACCCCGATCACGGTGCCGTTCACGGTCGCCGTCGTCCCGGCGATCGCCACGTGCGGCCCGTACGAGACGGCGCGTACGTAGCCGTACCGCTCCTCCCAGGGTGTTCCCGACGCGACCCGGTACATCAGCCATCCCTTCGAGGCGCCACGCGACGTTCCATCACGACGGCGTCGGCGCCCGACCGGTAGTAGTGCGGCCTCGTCGCGATCGCGGCGAAGCCTCCAGCCTCGTACAGCCCGATCGCCGCGACGTTGTCGGATGCCACCTCGAGCAGCACCCGCTCCGCCCCTCGGCGCTCGGACTCCCCCAGCAGCGCCGACAGAAGCCGGCGCCCTACCCCCGTTCTGCGCTGCTGCGGCACGACCGCGATGCGTGCCACGTCAGCGGTGTCCCCCACGACCATCAGGCTCGCGTAGCCGACGACCACACCGTCGTCCTCGGCCACGACCACGTGCCGCGTCGGTCCGTCGAGCTCGCCGGCGACCTGCGTGGGCGACCACGCGTCGGCCCCGAACGCGGCGTCCTCCAGCGAGGCCAGCGCGTCCACGTCCCCCGGCGACCCCGGGCGGATCACGCCGACGCGCGCTTCCGCTCGGCGGCCGGTGTCGCGTCCGGTCGCCGCAGGTAGAGCGGCTCGGTGCCGACCTCGACGGCGGTCCCCGCCGCGATCATGCTGGCGAGCACACCGGCGTCGGGATCGGTCGGCCCGTCGACGCGGTGGAGGACGTCGGCGTACAGGTCGGCGCCACGTCCGAGGACCGGCATGCTGGCGGGCAGCCGCGCCGCGAGGTCGGCGGGACGCATCACGTCGGCATCGCCGACCCGCTCGCCGCGCGGCGTGAACTCCGCCCAGTAGACCTCCTTGCGCCGCGCGTCGGTCGCGACCACGAAGGCCTCGTCGACCGCTCCCCCGGCGACGGCCTCGGCGGCGACGACGTCGAGCGAGCACACGCCGTGCAGGCGCGCGCCCACGGAGACGGCCAGCGTCCGCGCGGTCACCACCCCGACCCGCAGGCCGGTGAACGGACCCGGTCCGACCCCGACGGCGACGTCGGTGACCTCGCGCAGACCGGCTCCGGCGCGCTCGAGCACGGCGGCGATCGCCGGCGCGAGCTGCTCACCGTGGCTCATCGCTCCCGGGCGCGACTCGGACGCGAGCACGGTCGCCCCGTCGTGGAGCGCGACCGAGCTCGCCGGAGCGGCGGTGTCGAGGGCGAGGATCAGCATCGGGGCAAGGTTACGCCAGGAGTGCGGAGGCTCACAGGGCCCTCGGCTCGTCGAGGCCCCGGGCCTGGAACGAGTGCACGAGAGCGTCGGGCTCGAGCAAGGTGGAACGCAGCGGTACGCGCGCCCACCGCGCGCCGTGCGGCTTGACGGTGACCAGGCGTACGTCGTGGTCGTCGATGTCCTCGCGGGTAGGCGCCTCGGCACCCAGAGGGTCGAGGACCGTCGCCGCCCGTCGCTCGAGCCGCACCTCGAGCCACGAGTCGCTCAGGTCCTCGGCGATGCCCTCGCCCCACTCGACGACCGTGACGGACTCCTCGGTCGCGGTGTCGAGGTCGAGGTCGTCGAGCTCGAGCGCGCCGCCGAGCCGGTAGGCGTCGACGTGCACCAGCAGGGGCCCTCCGACCAGGTTCGGGTGCGTCCGCGCGAGCACGAAGGTCGGCGACGTGACCGGACCGCGTACGCCGAGGCCCTCGCCGATCCCCTGCGTGAGCGTCGTCTTGCCCGCACCCAGCCCGCCGGACATCACGACCACGTCGCCGGCACGCAGCAGCGAGGCCAGCCGTGCCCCGAAGGCCTGGGCGTCCTCGGCCGTGGGCAGCTCGCGGGCGAGCCACAGCGTCTTGCCGAACTCGATCGTCGTCCCCTGCTGCCGCACGGGGAAGTAGCGCCGGCGCGTCCAGAAGGTGACGTTCTCGGGCAGCTCCTCGCGGACGTCGAGCCACACGCCGTCCAGGCCGCGCTCCTCGGCGGTGTCCTCCGCGACGCCGACCATCGCCGAGGCGACGCCGCGATCCTGGTGGTCCGGGTCGACCGACACGCGGCGGAACCCGAGCAGCCCCGGACGCGACACGTCGTAGAGCATCGCCCCGATCGGCTTGCCCCGGCGCTCGACGAGCAGGCCGCCACCCTCGTCCAGGGCCTCGCGGATCGACTCCACGCTCTCCGACATCGCCGTCGACGGCGGGTCGAGGGCGGGCCGGGCGCCGAACGAGCGACGGATCACCGCGAGCACGTCGGCCGCACGCTCGGGCGGTGCGTCGAAGACGTTGAGCGCGTGGAAGTTCGGGAGCGTCGAGCCGTTCATGCGCCGACCTCCTCGCGCCGGTCCGCGGCGGTCTCCGCCGAGCTCCACAGGTCGTCGATCGCGGAAGTGACCTCCTCGTGGCGCTCGAGCATCATCATGTGCCCCGCGCCCTCGTACGCCACCAGCTCGGAACCCTCGATCAGCTCGGCCAGCCGGCGCGAGTGGCGGAACGGGGTGAGCCGGTCCTTCGTGCCGCCCATGACGAGGGTGCGCCGACCGGGCAGCACAGGCAGGGCGGCGTACAGGTCGAGGTCGACGAAGTTCGCAGAGAAGTCCCAGAGCGCGCGCGTGCGGGCCCGGGCGATCATCTCGTCGGTCATGTCCGCGTACTTGGCCGGCGAGTCGGGCCCGACCGCGAACGCCCGGGTGACGGGGTAGGAGTCGAGCCGCCGCGCCGCCCCGACGAGCGGACCGAAGCGCGGGAGCCAGGGCTGCAGGAGCGCCACCGGGTCACGGGGCCGGATGAGGTCGCCGGCGCTGGTGCCCATCAGGACCACGCCGTCGACGCGCTCGCGGACCAGGTCGCCGTACTGCGCGGCGAACGACATGACGGTCATGGCGCCCATCGAGTGCCCGACGAGGATGAGCGGGCCTTCGGGGGCGACCGCGTCGATCACCGACTTGAGGTCGTCACCGAGCTGGTCGAGCGTGCACCTCTCGGGGGTGCTGTCGCCGGAGGTCCCGTGCTCGCGCTGGTCCCACAGCACCATCCGTGCACGCCCGCGGAGCGCGGCGCGCTGGTAGTGCCAGCAGTCGAGGTCGAGGACCCAGCCGTGGCAGAAGACGATGGTGGGACGGGCGTACGCGTCGGCGTCGTCGGGCTCCTCCACCTCGACGTGCAGCGGTGCGCCGTCGGTCGCCAGCACCGTCACACCGGGGACGTGGAGGGTCCCGAACTCCATCGCGTCACCGCGCCGCGCCCTACGGCGCGAGCGTCGGCGGTCCGTCGCGACACGGGCGGCCGCGGCCGTGGCTCCGGCCGCGGCGAGGGCACCCGCGGTCACCGCGGCGTACGTCCCCAGCCTGCGCCAGTCCATGCGTTGCTCCTTCTGCGCGTTCGCCGGCCCGTGCCCGCGCGACCGCCCGGCACCTCACTGTGCCGGTCGCGACCCCGCGGCGTACCGCCGGACGATCCTGCCACCCAGCCTAGTGACGACCTCGTAGCCGATCGTGCCGGCCGCCTGCGCCCAGTCCTCCGCGAGAGGCTCGCCCCGGTCGCCAGGACCGAACAGGACCACCTCGTCGCCGCGTCGTGCCGGGGTGTCGCCGAGGTCGAGGACGACCTGGTCCATGCAGACCCGACCGGCGATCGCCACCGTCTGCCCGTTGACCCACGCCGACGCGGTGTTCGACGCCGCGCGCAGGAGGCCGTCGCCGTAGCCGACCGGGATCAGCCCGAGGGTCGTCTCCCGCTTGGTGACGTAGGTGTGCCCGTACGAGACGCCCGTGCCGGGCGGCACGCGGCGCACCAGCGCGAGCGCGGTCCGCAGCGTCATCACCGGCGTCAGGCCGAGGTCGGCCGGCGTCCCCAGCAGGGGCCCGGGGCTCAGGCCGTACGACGCGATGCCGACGCGGACGAGGTCGTGGTGGACGCTCGGGCGGGTCAGCGTCGCGGCCGAGTTGGCGAGGTGACGCAGCTCGGGCTCGACGCCGAGCGCCGCCAGCTCGGTGACGGCGTCGGCGAACGCGTGCTCCTGCGCTGCGTTGACGGGGCTCGCCGGCTCGTCGGCGCACGCGAGGTGGGAGAACACGCCGACGACCTCGAGGCGCCCGGCGCGCTGGGCGTCGCGCGCGGCCTCGAAGAGCGCGGTGAGCTCGGCTCCGCGGACACCGCCACGTGCCATGCCGGTGTCGACCTTGAGGTGGACGCGGGGACGCTTCGCCGCCCCCGAGCCCAGCACGGCGTCCAGCTGCGCCACGGACCCGGCTGCGACGTCCACGTCGGCGTCGATCGCCGGCGCGAGGTCCGCCCCGGCCGGCGAGAGCCAGGCGAGGACGGGGCCGGTGTCGCCACCACGCCGCAGCGTCCGCGCCTCCTCGACCGTGGCGACGCCGAGCCACTCCGCGCCGGCGTCACGGGCCGAGGCCGCGACCTCGACGGACCCGTGCCCGTACGCGTCGGCCTTGACCACCGCCATCTGGAGCGCGGTCGGCGCCGCCTCGCGCAGCACGGCGAGGTTCGCGCGGTACGCGTCGAGGTCGACCAGCGCCTCCGCGGGACCGGCCGAGGGCGGCGTCGCGGGCGGCGTCACCGGTCCCTCCAGTCGCGCACCTGCGACTCGTCGAGCACGCCGTTGCGCCAGGCGGTGATCACGCCCGGGACCGCGTCAGCGACCTTCGCGGCGGTCACCGGTCCCCCGCCCGAGGCCGCGACCGCTGCCGCGCCGTGGACGAAGGCGGCCAGCGAGCCGGCGTCACGCGGCTCCGCGCCCGAGGCGAGGAACGAGCCAGCGAGGCCGGCCAGCACGTCGCCCGCGCCGGCGGTGGCGAGCCAGGGGGTGCCGCTGAGGTTCACCCGGGTCGGCGCGCCGGGGTACGCCACGAGCGTCCGGGCGCCCTTGAGGAGCACGGCCGCGTCCCAGCGCTCGGCGGCCCGGGTCGCGTGGCCGAGCGGGTCGGCCTCGACGGCGCTCCGGTCGACGTCGAGCATCCGCGCCAGCTCGCCCGCGTGCGGGGTGAGGAGCGCCGGGACCGTGAAGCGCTCCGGGACGTGCTGGAGCGCGTCTGCGTCGACGACGACGGGCACCTCGTCCTCGAGGGCCATCGCGAGCCGAGCGGCCGCGTCGTCACCCCCGCCGGAGCCGACCACCCAGGCCTGGACGCGACCGCGCTCGGCCGGGTCGGTGTGGGCGACCACCTCAGGGCACCGGTCGACGACCCGGGCGGCGAGCTCGCGCTCTCCGACGAACCGCACCATCCCCGCCACCCCGGCCTGAGCGCCGCGGACGCAGAGCTGAGCGGCACCGGCGTACGTCACGGACCCGGCGGCCACGCCGACCACCCCACGGGCGTACTTCTGCGTCGGAGCCTCGCCGCGCTGGTCGAGGGTCGGCGCGAGGACCGACAGCAGGAGGCGGTTGTCGGCCGCCTCGAGCGCCTCCACCGACGGAGCAGGGAGGTACGGGGCAAGACCGATGTCGACCAGCCGCGGCAGCGCACCCCGGACCGCCCACCGGGCGGCGGGGTCGACGAGGAGCGCGTTCTTGTACGTCCCGAAGGTGCAGGTCGCGTCGGCGGGGAGGAACGACTCCGGGACCGTCGCTCCGTCGACGTCGACGCCGCTGGGGACGTCGACCGCGATCACGAACGGCTGCTCGGCCTCGATCGTGGCCCGCCAGCCGTCGGCCGGCGGACGCAGCCCGGGGGCACCGCCGATCCCGACCACGCCGTCCACGACGACGGCGAAGCCCCGCGGCGAGTCGACCAGCCGGCAGCCCGCGGCCTGGGCCGCCTGGGCCCCTGCCACGTGGACCCGGGCCGTGTCGGCGATCGCGACGCCGACGAAGCGCTCGCGGGCCAGCTCCGCGGCGGCGTACAGGGCGTCCCCGCCGTTGTCGCCGGTGCCGACGAGGAAGACGACGGGGGTCGACCCGGGCGCGACCTCGCGGACGTACGCCGCGAGCCCGGCCGCGGCCCACCGCATCAGCGAGCCCGGGGGGACCTGCGCCATCAGCGCCGCCTCGGCAGCGCGGACGTCGGCGACGGTGTGTGCGTGCAGCATTGTCAGCCCTCTCCCGCGGACGCGTCGGCGCCGGCCCCGGCGATCACTCGACCGTGACGGACTTCGCGAGGTTGCGCGGCTGGTCGACGTCGTGGCCGAGCACCGAGGCGAGCTCGGCGGCGAAGACCTGCAGCGGCACGACCGCGAGGACGGGCTGCAGCAGCGTCGGAGCCTTCGGGAGCCGGATGACGACGTCCGCGTACGGATCGACGGAGGTGTCGCCCTCCTCGACCAGCACGACCGTGCGGGCGCCGCGGGCCCGGATCTCCTGGATGTTGCTCACGACCTTCTCGTGGAGCTGGTCGCGACCCTTCGGCGGCACCACGACGAACACCGGCAGCCCGGGCTCGATCACGGCGATCGGACCGTGCTTGAGCTCGCCGGCCGCGAAGCCCTCGGCGTGCAGGTAGGCCAGCTCCTTGAGCTTGAGCGCACCCTCGAGCGCGACGGGGTAGCCGACGTGGCGCCCCAGGAAGAGGAAGGTGCGGTGGCCGGACAGCTCGCGCGCCAGGCCCCGGACCGCGTCGGCCTGCCCGAGCACCGCCTCGATGCCGGCGGGCAGCTTCTGGAGCTCGTCGACCGTCGAGGCGATCTCGTCGCCGAACTTCGTCCCGCGGACCTGCGCGAGGTAGAGGCCGAGGACGTAGCAGGCCGCCAGCTGCGTGAGGAAGCCCTTGGTGGAGGCGACCGCGATCTCCGGCCCGGCGTGGGTGTAGATGACGGCGTCGGACTCCCGCGGGATGGTCGAGCCGTTGGTGTTGCAGATCGCGAGGACCTTGGAGCCCTGCACGCGGGCGTGCCGGATGGCCTGGAGGGTGTCGGCGGTCTCGCCGGACTGGCTGATCGCGACGACCAGCGTCGAGCGGCCGACGATCGGGTCGCGGTAGCGGAACTCCGAGGCGAGCTCGACCTCGCACGGGATGCGGGTCCAGTGCTCGATCGCGTACTTCGCGACCATGCCCGCGTACGACGCGGTGCCGCAGCCGATGATCACGATCTTGTCGATACCGCGCAGCTCGTCGTCGGACAGGCGCATCTCGTCGAGGACCAGCCGCCCCTGCGAGTCGTGCCGGCCGAGGAGGGTGTCGGCGACGGCCTTGGGCTGCTCGTCGATCTCCTTGAGCATGAACCAGTCGTAGCCGCCCTTCTCGGCGGCGGACGCGTCCCAGTCGACGTGGTACTCGGTGACCGGCGACGGGTCGCCGTGGAAGTCGATGACGTCGATGCCGTCCCGGGTGATGGTGACGACCTGGTCCTGGCCCAGCTCGACGGCGTCCCGGGTGTACTCGATGAAGGCGGACACGTCGGAGGCGAGGAAGTTCTCGCCGTCTCCGCGCCCGGCGACGAGCGGGGAGTTGCGACGGGCGCCGACGACGCGGTCGCGGTCGGTGCCGTCGGCGACCACGAGGGTGAAGGCGCCCTCGAGCCGCAGGCAGACGCGGCGGACGGCCTCGGTCAGGTCGACGTCGTGGTCGCGGAGCTCGCGGTCGACGAGGTGCGTCACCGTCTCGGTGTCCGTCTCGGAGGCGAACTCGTAGCCGTCGGCCTCGAGCTCGGCCCGCAGCTCGGCGAAGTTCTCGATGATGCCGTTGTGGACGACCGCGACCCGGCGCTCGTGGGAGACGTGCGGGTGGGCGTTGCTGTCGTTCGGCGGGCCGTGGGTGGCCCAACGGGTGTGACCGATGCCGGTGCTCGAGTCTGGCAAGGGGCGCTCGGCGAGCTCCTTGTCCAGGTTGGCCAGCTTGCCGACCTTCTTCGCGGAGGCGATCGCACCCCCGTCCACGAGGGCGACCCCCGTCGAGTCGTAGCCCCGGTACTCCAGACGGCGCAGGCCACCCAGGACCACGTCCAGGGCGGAGCGTTCACCGACGTATCCGACGATTCCACACATGAGCACCAGGGTACCGACCGCGCCCGAGAGCCTGACAGCAACAATGGGGTCCATGTCGGTCACGCAGCCGGGTTCCGGCGACACCTCGCCGTACGTCGAGCTCGAGCGCAGCGCCTGGGCCGATCTCGCCGGTGATGCGCCCCAGCCCTTGTCCCAGGCCGAGATCGACAAGGTCCGCGGTCTCGGGGACGAGCTCGACCTGGAGGAGGTGCGCCAGGTCTACGTGCCGCTGGCGCAGCTGATCAGCATGCGGATCCGCTACGCCGGCGAGCTCTACCGCTCGACGGAGGCCTTCCTGCGACGCCCCCAGCCGCAGCGGACCCCGTACGTCATCGGCATCGCCGGGTCGGTTGCCGTCGGCAAGTCGACCACCGCGCGCCTGCTGCGCGAGCTGCTCGCCAAGAACCCCGCCCACAGCAACGTCTCGCTGGTGACGACCGACGGCTTCCTGCTCCCCAACGCCGAGCTGGAGCGGCGGGGGCTGCTCGAGCGCAAAGGCTTCCCGGAGTCGTACGACCGCAAGGCGCTGCTGCGCTTCGTGATGGCCGTGAAGTCCGGGCGCGAGAAGGTCGAGGCCCCGGTCTACTCCCACCTCGAGTACGACATCACCGACCAGGTCGTCACCCTCAACCGGCCGGACGTCGTCCTCATCGAGGGCCTGAACGTGCTCCAGCCGGCGCGGACCCGCGGCGACGGCCGCCCGGGGCTGGCGATCAGCGACTTCTTCGACTTCTCGGTGTACGTCGACGCCGCCCGCAAGGACATCCGGCGCTGGTACGTCGAGCGGTTCCTGCGGCTGCGCGAGACCGCGTTCCGCGACCCCGACTCGTACTTCGTCCGCTACGGCGCGCTGGACACCGAGCAGGCGAGCGCGCAGGCGGCGCTGCTGTGGGACTCGATCAACGGGCCGAACCTCAAGGAGAACATCGAGCCGACGCGCGGCCGCGCCACCCTGGTGCTGCGCAAGGACGCCGACCACTCGGTCCGGTGGGTCCGGCTGCGCAAGCTCTGAGCCGGACGTCCTCCTTCTGGGACCGGCACGCGAGGGAAAGACTCGTGTGCTCTCCGGTCTCGATCACGTTTCATCCGTTGCGCAGCGGGTAGCACGTCCCCGACTCTGGTCCGTGGACTCCCTGCGGAGGGAGTCCGTCCCAGAAGGAGGAAACGTGCGCACACCACTCCTGCGCCGTGTGATCGGTGTGACCGCCGCCGTCGGGCTGGCCACGCTGACGCTCAGCGCCACCTCGGCCCCCGCCCACGCCCAGGCCGTGGGCTCCCCGGGTGACCCGACCATCACCGTCCCGATCAACGACAGCGCCGCCGGCGGCACGTACGACCAGGACTTCACCCGCGCCTACGCCGGCACGACCCCCGACGGCACCCCCGTCTACATCTACGTCCCGGAGGGCACGCCGCTCGACGGCTCCGCCCCGGGCGGTGTGGCCAGCCTGGATCCCGCGTGGGACCCGACCCCGGGCGACGACTTCACCCCCTGCTCCGAGGCCGACGCGGCGGACTTCACGCTGACGCAGGCCCAGATCGACGCCCTGGGCGACGAGCTGTCGAGCCAGATCGTCGCGGTCGACGAGGAGCACTACGGGCCGATGGACGCCGCGGACCCGTCCGACCCGGCGAGCGACTCGCTGGTGATGATGGTCTACAACGTGCAGGACGAGAACTACTACGACTGCGCGGAGACCACCTACACCGCCGGCTACTTCGCTCCCGACTTCATCGAGTCGGCCGGCATGAACGTCATCGTGATCGACGCCTTCGACTGGGCGAACCGCCTCGGGCCGAACGACGCCGAGTGGCGTGACGACGACCCGGAGAACGACCAGCCGGAGCTCTACGAGGGCGTCGTGGCGCACGAGCTCGAGCACCTCCTCCACAACTACAGCGACCCCGGCGAGCTGTCGTGGGTCGACGAGGGCCTGGCGGACTTCGCGGTCTTCCTCAACGGCTACGACGTGGGCGGCTCCCACCTCACGTACCAGCAGGTCTTCTACGCCGACACCTCCCTGACCCGCTGGGCGGGAGGCCTGGAGAACTACGGCGCGGCCTACACGTACTTCCAGTACCTCTGGGAGCAGGCGGGCGGCAACGGCGACGGGACGTACGAGCCCGACCTCACCTACGACGGCGCCGGCGGCGACCTGCTGATCAAGCTCGTCTTCGAGAACCAGGCCGACGGCATGGAGGGTGTCCAGGCGGCGATCGACCAGTTCAACGCCCAGACCTCCGGCCCGGACCTGCGCAGCGCGCGGGAGCTGTTCCAGGACTGGTCCGTCGCGGTGTACCTCGACGACGAGTCGTCCGAGCGGTGGGACATCAAGGCCGTCGACTTCGGGGACCCGACGTTCACCTCGTGGACGATCGACATCGCCGACGAGCTCTACTGGGAGGGCCGGGGCAGCAACCAGGGCGCGCAGCCGGCGCCGAAGTGGCGCAACCGGACCAACGGCCAGTCCCCGACGGCGGTGCCGTTCGGCATGCAGGTCGAGCGGTTCCGCAACCCGGGCCCGAACGTGTCGGTCTCGCTCGACGGCGACGACCAGACGCAGGTCGCGCCGCACACCGGGACGACCCACTGGTACGCCGGGTACGAGAGCCAGAGCGACAAGATCCTGGACGTCGACACCTCCGGCGCCGTCACGTCGCTGGACTTCTGGAGCTGGTACTTCATCGAGGAGGGCTGGGACTACGGCTTCGTCGAGGCCCTGGTCGACGGCACGTGGCAGACCGTCCCGCTCGTCGACGACAGCGGCACGGTGGTCACGACGAACACCGACCCGCACGGCGGCAACGCCGAGGGCAACGGGCTGACGGGAACCTCCGGCGGCGAGTACTTCGTCGACGACCCGGTCTACGTCCACCTGAGCGCGCAGCTGCCGGCGGGCACGACCGACGTCCGGATGCGCTACTCGACCGACGCCGCGTACCTCGACACCGGCTGGTTCGTCGACGACGTCCGCGTCAACGGCGCGGACGCGACGCTGTCGTCGGACGCCGACGGCTGGTTCGAGACCACGGGCATCCAGGACAACGACTGGACGCTTCAGCTGGTGTCGAGCTGCGACCTCACGCCGGGCACGACCTCGGCCGGCGAGCTCACCGACGGTGCCGGCAACTACGTGTACCGCCTGAACGGCGACGAGATCACCGCGGGCGGCTTCAGCACGAAGTGCGCCAACGGCCCGAACCGGGACTTCGCGACGATCGTGTCGAACCTCCCGACCGGTGACCTCACGTTCCTCGACGCCGACTACACCCTGACCGTGACGAACACGGGCAACGGCAAGAAGGGATAACGCTCGCGGGGAGGGCGGGCCCGTGACGGGGCCCGCCCTCTCGCGCTGTGAGGTGCCTCACCCCTAGGGTGTGCGCCATGGACTCCGCGCTCAGCACGGTCGGGCTGCCGATCGCCCTCGGCATCATCATGTTCGGTCTCGGCCTCTCGCTGACCGTCGACGACTTCCGACGGGTCGGACGACACCCTCGAGCCGTGCTGGTGGCTCTCGGCTGCCAGCTCCTGCTGCTCCCCGCGCTCTGCTTCGGCCTGGTCCTGCTCTTCGACCTCCCGCCGCTGCTGGCGGTCGGCATGATGCTGCTCGCGGCGTCGCCGGGCGGCACCAGCGCCAACCTCTACAGCCACCTCTTCCGCGGCGACGTCGCCCTCAACGTGACGCTGACCGCGATCAACTCGATCATCGCGATCGTCTCGCTCCCCCTCATCACCAACCTCGCCATCGCGTACTTCGAGGCCGACAGCTCGGTGTCCCTGCAGTTCACCAAGGTTGTCGAGGTGTTCGCGATCGTCCTCCTGCCCGTGGCGCTCGGCATGGCCGTCCGCGCGGCGCGCCCGGCCTTCGCGGCGAGGATGGACAAGCCGGTCCGCATCGCCTCGGCGGTCATCCTCGCCGTGCTCGTCCTCGGCATCCTCGTCGACCAGCGCGAGAACGTCGCCGAGTACGCCGCGAAGGTCGGCGCGGTCGCGACGCTGTTCTGCCTCCTGAGCCTCGCGGTCGGCTTCCTGGTCCCGCGGTGGGCCGGCGTCACCGAGCGCCAGGCGGTCGCGTCGTCGTTCGAGATCGGCGTGCACAACGCGACCCTCGCCATCTACGTCGCGGTCGAGGTGCTCGACGAGGTCGAGATCTCCGTCCCGGGCGCGGTGTACGGCCTGGTCATGTTCTTCGTCGCGGCGGCATGGGGTGTCGTCCTCACGCGCTACCTCGTTCGCCGTGACGACCACGACGACCGCGTCGCCGCCGGCGTCTGAGGCGGGGTCAGAGGTCGCAGCGGAACTCGCCCATCAGCGCGGCGAGCCGGAACCCCATCGCCTCGTTGACCGCGATCATCGGGGCGTTCTCGACCGCGTTCCAGGTGTGCAGGAGCGTCCGTGGCGCGAGCTCATCGGCCGCCGCCCGGTGGTTCGCCACCTTCATCGCGAGACCGAGCCGGTGACCGCGGTGGCCGGGCAGCACGATCGTGTCCCACTGGAAGGCGTTCACCGGGTCGGTGGCCGGGACGACGATCTGGGTGTGCCCCGCGGCGGTGCCGTCGTCGGCCACGGCCACGGTCGTCCACGACGTACGCTGCTGCGCGGCGAGCTCGGCCTCCTCGGTGCGGACGCGCTCGGGCGGGTAGTCCTCCTTCTCCCAGCCCATGTCTCCCGACGGCGCCTCGACCGCCATCACCGACCGCATCGCCGCGTACGCCTCGACGACGTCCTCCGGGACCGGTCCGCGCCAGGTGCGCAGGGTGTACGCCGTGTGGTGCGCAGCCGCGGACTCGGCCAGCCGGCCCAGCAGCGCGTCGTCGGCCGGCAGGTCGAGCACCCGCTGCGCCTCGACGAGACCGAGCCGGAAGCCGTGCACGCGCAGGAGCTCGGCGTCCGGCCCCTCGTCCTCGCCGGGCACCCACTTCGCGATGGATTCGAGGCGGCTGCGACCGAGCAGCCGCACGCGCTCCTTGAGATGGTCGACGAACGGGCCGAAGTGGTTGCGGTGCTCGGGCAGGACGGCGATGTCGGCCCACGCGGTCTCGGTGTTGTCGCGCAGCGGCACCTCGAGCGAGCAGGTCGCGACGACCTCGCCGTCGTCGAGGCGTGCCCACAGCAGCGTGCGCGCGGTCCACGGGTCGACGGTGCGTGCCACTGCCGTGAGCTCGGTCAGCGTCCACGGCGTGCCGTACGGACGGGCCGACTCGACGCGGTGCTCGTGCTCGTGGAACACGGCCAGCGCGTGGTCGTCGGCCGCGTCGATCTCCTCGATGCGCATCTCGTCACCGTAGGAGCACCGGGGCCCGGGACGCACGCGGGTTTTGCGGCTAGAGCGCGAGCGCGGTGCCGACCACGGCGGCCAGACGGTGCGCCACCGACTCGGCGTGCTCGCTGGTCCCCGCCTCGACCATGACGCGCACCAGCGGCTCGGTGCCCGACGGACGCAGCAGGACACGTCCCGTCGCACCGAGCTCGTCGGTCGCCTCGGCGACGGCCGCCGCGACCACCGGATCGGTGCCGGCGCGCGACTTGTCCACGCCGGGGACGTTGACGAGCACCTGCGGCAGCCGGCGCATCACCGCACCGAGGTCGGCCAGCGAGCGCCCCGTGCGGACCATGCGGCTCGCGACCGCGAGGGCCGTGAGGACGCCGTCGCCGGTGGTCGCGTGGTCGCTCATGATCACGTGGCCGGACTGCTCGCCCCCGAGGTTGAACCCGCGGTCGCGCATCGCCTCGAGCACGTAGCGGTCACCGACGGCCGTCTGGACCACGGTCAGGCCCTGCGCCTCCATGGCCTGCACGAAGCCGAGGTTGGACATGACGGTCGCGACGACCGTGTCCTCGACGAGGCGGCCCTCCTCCTTCAGCGCGAGCGCGAGGATGGCGAGGATCTGGTCACCGTCGACCATCACACCGTCGGCGGAGACGGCGAGGCAGCGGTCGGCGTCGCCGTCGAAGGCGAAGCCGGCGTCGGCGCCGTGCTCGAGCACGGCGCGCTGGAGGTCCTCGGGGTGCGTCGACCCGCAGGCGTCGTTGATGTTGAGCCCGTCGGGCTCGGCGTGGATCGCGACGACCTCGGCGCCGAGGGCGCGGAACGCGCGCGGTCCGACCTCCGACGCGGCGCCGTTGGCGCAGTCCAGCACGATCCGCATGCCGTCGAGCCGCTGCTCGATCGCGGCGACGAGGTGCCGCTCGTACGTCCGCAGCGCGGTGTGGCTGTCGCCGATCCGGCCCACAGAGGCACCGGTCGGCCGCTGCCACGGCTGCTCGAGGGCGTGCTCGATCTCGTCCTCGATGGCGTCGTCGAGCTTGAGACCGCCCCGCGCGAGGAACTTGATGCCGTTGTCGGGCATCGGGTTGTGGCTCGCGGAGATCATGACGCCCATGTCGGCGGACAGCGCGGACGTCAGGTACGCGGTGCCCGGTGTGGGGACGACACCGAGACGGTGCACGTCGACCCCCGCAGACGCGAGACCCGCGACCACCGCAGCCTCGAGAAACTCTCCCGAGGCGCGAGGATCGCGGGCCACGACTGCGGTGGGCCGCTGGTCGGCGAAGGCGCCGGTCTCCCCCAGCACGTGGGCTGCAGCCACGGCGAGGTCGACCGCCAGCTCGGCCGTGAGGTCGTCGTTGGCGACCCCGCGGACGCCGTCGGTTCCGAAGATCCGACCCACGGCTCCGCCGTCAGCGCTTGCTGTACTGAGGTGCCTTGCGGGCCTTCTTGAGGCCGGCCTTCTTGCGCTCCTTGGCGCGGGCGTCGCGCGTGAGCAGCCCGGCCTTCTTGAGGGTCGGCCGGTTCGACTCCTCGTCGACCGCGTTGAGCGCGCGGGCGACGCCGAGGCGCAGGGCGCCGGCCTGGCCCGTCATGCCACCGCCGGTGACCCGGGCGATGACGTCGAAGCTCTCGCCCAGGCCAGTCGAGGCGAAGGCCTCCTTGGCGATCTGCTGGTGCAGCTTGTTGGGGAGGTACTCCTCGAGCGGCTTCCCGTTGACCGTCCAGGTGCCGGTGCCCGGCACGATGCGGACGCGTGCGACGGCCTCCTTGCGACGGCCGGTCGCGGCCGCGGGGGCGATGATCGACGAACGAGCCGCCGACTCCGCGCTCGGGGCGGTCTCGGAGGTGTAGGCAACGCCCTCGGCGTTGGTCGTGTACTCGTCGGTCGTGTCGACGGTCTCGGTGCTGGACTCGGCCACGTTGATCCTCACTGCTTCCTGGGCCTACTGGGCGATCTGCGTGATCTCGAAGGTCTGCGGCTGCTGAGCGGCGTGCGGGTGCTCGGGGCCGGAGTAGACCTTCAGCTTCTTCATGAGCGCGCGGCCGAGGCGGTTCTTGGGGAGCATGCCCCAGACGGCCTTCTCGACAGCCTTGCGCGCGTCCTTGTCGAGCAGGTCGCCGTAGGCCACCTGCTTGAGACCACCCGGGTAGCCGCTGTGGCGGTAGGCGAGCTTGTCCTCGCGCTTGTTGCCGGAGAGGGCGACCTTCTCCGCGTTGACGATGATGACGAAGTCACCGTTGTCGACGTGCGGGGCGAACGTCGGCTTGTGCTTGCCGCGAAGCAGGGTCGCGGTCTGGACGGCGAGACGCCCAAGCACCACGTCAGATGCGTCGATGACGTGCCACTTGCGGTCGACGTCACCAGGCTTCGGGCTGTACGTGCGCACGCTAGTTCTACCTTCGTATGGATGGGGACTGATGGTGCACCGAGACGGACGCAGCAGAGCCGCATCGGCATCAAGGCACAACGACGTACAAGAATAACGGTCCGCATCGGGCTCGGTCAAAACGGGCCGTCCGCGGGCTGTCTACAGAAGGCACGTCGTACGCCTGACGCACCGCCTCGATCCTACCGCGCCACCCCAAGAGGGCCGGCGCCCGGAGGTCACTTCGCGTACCGGAGAGCGGACCCGGATGAACGTTCTCTTGTCGGACGCAATAAGTTGGAGGGGGTCCGAACACCCCAGGGGACCCCGATTCGAGCGGCGCATCGACCCAGCGTGCGCACGCCACGGCACAAGGAGACCTCCTCGTGACAGACGCCACGCCGTCGAGTGACGGCCAGACCTTGACCGTCCGGGACGACCGGACCGGCAAGGAGTACGTGCTCCCGATCGTCGACGGGACGATCCGGGCGAGCGACCTCGGCAAGATCCGGGTCAGCGACGACGAACCCGGCATCGCCTCGTACGACCCGGGGTTCACCAACACCGCCTCCACCCGCTCGGCCGTCACCTACATCGACGGCGAGAAGGGCATCCTGGAGTACCGCGGCTACCCGATCGAGCAGCTGGCGGAGAAGTCCACCTTCCTCGAGGTCGCCTACCTGCTGATCCACGGCGACCTGCCGACGAAGGACCAGTACGACTCGTGGGTGCACGACATCACGTTCCACACGTTCGTGCACGAGAACATCAAGTCCCTCATGCAGGGCTTCCGCTACGACGCGCACCCGATGGGCATGCTGCTGTCGGCGGTCGGCGGCCTCTCGACGTTCTACCCCGAGGCCCGCAACATCCACGACGCGGACACCCGGCACCTCCAGATCGTCCGCATGATCGCCAAGATGCCGACGCTCGGCGCCTGGTCGTTCCGTCACGCGCAGGGCAAGCCCTACGTCTACCCGGACAACGACCTGTCGTACGCCGAGAACTTCCTCGCGATGCTCTTCAAGATGAGCGAGGCGAAGTACGAGGCCGACCCGCGCCTCGTCAAGGCGCTCGAGGTGCTCTTCATCCTCCACGCCGACCACGAGCAGAACTGCTCCACCAACGCGGTGCGCTCGGTCGGCTCGAGCCAGGTCGACCCCTACTCGGCGGTCTCGGCCGGCATCGGCGCGCTCTACGGCCCGCTGCACGGCGGCGCCAACGAGGCCGTCCTCAAGATGCTGCGCCGCATCGGTGACGTCAGCAACGTCCCGGCGTTCATCGAGGGCGTCAAGGCCGGCAACGAGCGCCTGATGGGCTTCGGCCACCGGGTCTACAAGAACTACGACCCGCGCGCCACGATCATCAAGAAGGCCACCGACGACGTCTTCGAGGTCACCGGGGTCAACCCGCTGCTCAAGATCGCCGTGGAGCTGGAGAAGATCGCGCTCGAGGACGAGTACTTCGTCAAGCGCAAACTCTACCCCAACGTGGACTTCTACTCCGGCCTCATCTACGAGGCGCTGCAGTTCCCGCCGGAGATGTTCACCGTGCTGTTCGCGATCCCGCGCACGGCCGGCTGGCTGGCGCAGTGGCTCGAGCTGGTCAACGACCCGGAGCAGAAGATCGCGCGTCCGAAGCAGATCTACACCGGCGGGCGTGGCCTCACGTTCCCGTCGCGCGAGGAGCGCTGGGCCTGACGGCCGAGCACCGCTCGCCCTGTCACCGAGGGCCTGTCCGCACTGCGGGCAGGCCCTCGGTGCGTCTGTGCCACCCGCGCGGGCGTCGAACTTGAACCCAGTTTCAAGTGGCGGCTCACGTCCGCCTACAGTGACCGGAGGCCGACACAGGAGGAACGCCATGACCGACGCCGCGACCCCGCCGTTCACCACCCGCCAGGTCCGCCTGCGCGAGCGCCCGGTCGGCTACCCGGACGACTCGACGTGGGAGACGGTGACGGAGCAGGTCCCGGCACCCGGACCGGGTGAGCTCGTGGTCCGGGTCAGCCACATCTCGCTCGACCCCGCCATGCGCGGGTGGCTCAACGACGTCCGGTCCTACCTGCCTCCGGTCGGGATCGGCGAGGTCATGCGCGCCGGCGCGACCGGCACCGTGGTCGCCTCGGAGCACCCGGCGTACGCCGTGGGCGACGCGGTCATGGGGAGCTTCGGCGTCACCGAGTACGCGGTGTCCGACGGCTCGGGTGTCACGAAGATGGACCTCGACGTCGCCGCTGCCCCGACCTGGCTCGGTGCCCTCGGCATGCCCGGCATGACGGCGTACTTCGGGCTGACCGACGTCGGCCGCGTCCAGCCCGGCGACACCGTCGTGGTGTCCGGGGCCGCGGGTGCCGTCGGCAGCGTGGTCGGCCAGGTCGCGAAGGCGATGGGCTGCACCGTGGTCGGCATCGCCGGCGGCCCGGAGAAGTGCGCGTGGCTCACGTCGATCGGCTTCGACGCCGCGATCGACTACAAGGCCGAGAACGTCCTCAAGCGCCTGCGCGAGGTCGCCCCGAAGGGGATCGACGTCTTCTTCGACAACGTCGGCGGCGACATCCTCGACGCCGGCCTCGCGAACCTCCGCCGGGGCGCACGCGTGGTGATCTGCGGCGCGATCGCGAGCTACAACGAGACCTCCCTCCCGGACGGCCCCCGGCGCTACATGTCGTTGCTGGTGTTCCGGGCCACCATGACCGGGTTCGTCGTCTTCGACTACGAGGACCGCTACCCGGAGGCGGTCGAGAAGATCGCCGGCTGGATCGCCGACGGGTCGGTCGTCGCCCGGGAGACCGTCGTCACCGGAGGCGTCGACGCGTTCGGCTCGACGCTCCTCGGGCTCTTCGAGGGCACGAACACCGGCAAGCTGGTGCTCGCCCTCGAGGAGGACGGACGGGGCGTCACGGCGGGTTGACGCGCTCGATAGGTTGAGCAGGTGCGTTGGAGACTCGACCTGGCCTACGACGGCGGCGCGTACCGCGGCTGGGCGTCGCAGCCCGCGCTCCCGTCCGTGCAGCAGACGGTCGAGGACGCGATCGCCCTGGTGCTCCGGCTCGAGAAGCCCGCGCGGCTGACCGTGGCGGGGCGGACCGACACCGGCGTCCACGCCCGCGGGCAGGTCGTCCACGTCGACCTCCCCGACGACCTCGAGACCGACGAGGCGCACCTCCTCCGCCGACTCGACCGCGTGCTCCCCGACGACATCGTCGTCCGCGCGGCCCGGATCGCGCCGGAGGGGTTCGACGCGCGCTTCTCGGCGCTGCGCCGCCGCTACGTCTACCGCCTCTGGGACGGCCCGAGCGGGCCCGACCCGCTGCACCGCAACCACGTCGTGCACCACCACCGGCCGCTCGACGTCTCGTTGATGAACGACGCGGCCGTCGGCGTGCTGGGCGAGCAGGACTTCGCCGCGTTCTGCCGTCGCCGCGAGGGCGCGAGCACCATCCGCAGCCTGATGCAGCTGACCACGCGGCGGACCGACTCGGGGATCGTCGAGACGACCGTCGTCGCCGACGCCTTCTGCCACTCGATGGTGCGCTCGCTCATGGGGGCGCTGACCGCGGTCGGCGAGGGGCGGCACGAGCCGTCGTGGATGGCGCGCGTGCTCAAGGCGCGGACGCGCGACTCCCGGGTGAAGGTCATGCCGGCCCACGGCCTCACGCTGGAGGAGGTCGTCTACCCGGCGGACTCCCAGCTCGCCGCGCGGGCGCAGGAGAGCCGCCGCTTCCGCGGACCGGCCGAGGGTCCCGAGGATGACTGAGCACTACTTCGACAGCGACCCCACCGGGCCCGAGGAGCGCCGCGACGTCACCGCACGGATCTGGGGGGTCGACCACACCTTCACGACGGCGGCGGGCGTCTTCGCCCGCGACGGCCTCGACAAGGCGACCGCCGTCCTCCTGCGCAGCTTCGAGCCGCCCGACCACGCGCGGACGGTGCTCGACCTCGGCTGCGGATGGGGGCCGATCGCGGTGGCGGTGGCGTCGGAGGTGCCGGGCGCCACGGTCCACGCGGTGGACACCAACACCCGCGCGCGCGAGCTGACCCGCGTCAACGCCGAACGGGCGGGCGTCGGTGACCGGGTCGTCGTCGGCGCGCCGGACGAGGTCCCGGCCAGCGTCGTGTTCGACGAGATCTGGTCCAACCCGCCGATCCGCATCGGCAAGGCCGCCCTGCACGAGCTTCTGCTGCAGTGGCTCCCCCGGCTCGCGCCCGAGGGCGTCGCCCGGCTGGTGGTCGGCAAGAACCTCGGCGCAGACTCCCTGCAGCGGTGGCTCACCGAGCAGGGCTGGCCGACGGAGAAGGCAGCGAGCGCCAAGGGGTTCCGCGTCCTGCTGGTGCACCGCGGGTGACGCGCGCAGGCGGCCGACCGGTCCTTCGGCCGGCCGCCTGAACGCCTCGTGCCGGTCAGTCGAGCGCCAGGCCCTCGAACACCGGCGGCCGGCCCTCGAGATAGCTGGCCACGCCCTCCACGACGTCCGGCCGTCGGAACGACGCGAGCATCTGGCGCTCCGCCTCGCTCGTCGCCGTGGCGAAGTCGGTGTCGAGCGCCTGGAGGACCTGCGACTTGATCACGGCCATCGACATCGGCGAGCAGGCCTCCGCGAGGTCCTGGGCGTACGCCACCGCGGCCTCGAGAAGGTCCTCCGGTCCGACGACCCGGTCGACGAGACCCATCCCGAGGGCCTCCTCGCCGCGCACGACGCGGGCCGACAGGAGCAGGTCGAGCGCCCTGCTCTGCCCGACCAGGCGCGGCAGCAGCCAGGCGATGCCGTACTCGGCGATCAGCCCACGGCGGGCGAACGACGTCGTGAGCTTGGCCTCCGCCGTGGCGAACCGGACGTCGCAGTAGAGCGCCTCGACGAGCCCGAGGCCCGCGGCCGCCCCGTTGAGCGCCGCGACCAGCGGCTTGCGGAAGAGCAGCGGGCGGTGCCGCGGCCGCTGCGACGCGATGCCCTCGGTCTCCACGTCCCCGCCGACCTGGGCGAGCACCTCCATGTCGGCCCCCGCGCAGAAGCCGCGGCCGGCCCCCGTGACGACGACCGCGCGGACCTCGGGGTCAGCCTCCGCCTCGTCGAGCAGCGCGAAGTAGGCCGCCTCGATCTCCTCGTTCCACGCGTTGAGGCGCTCGGGCCGGTTGAGCGTCAGCACGAGCACTCCCCCACGACGCTCGGCGAGGACGAGCGTGCCCGCCGGCTCCTCGACGGCGGCCTCGCTCATGCGGTCTGACCCGCGTACTTGCGCAGCTCCTGGCGCGCGAGCGTGCGCTTGTGGACCTCGTCCGGCCCGTCGGCGAGACGCAGCGTGCGGAGGTGGGCCCAGAACGACGCCAGCGGGAAGTCGTCGGTCACGCCGCCGCCGCCGTGGACCTGGATCGCACGGTCGACGATCTGCAGCGCCACGTTGGGGGCGTCGACCTTGATGGCCGCGATCTCCATCCGCGCGGCCTTGTTGCCGACGGTGTCCATCATCCAGGCGGCCTTGAGCGTGAGCAGGCGCGACTTCTCGATCTCGATGCGCGCCTCGGCGATCCAGTCCTGGATGTTGGACCGCTCGGCGATCGGCTGACCGAAGGTCTCACGCGACAGCGCGCGCTTGCAGAGCAGCTCGAGGGCGCGCTCGGCCATGCCGATCGCCCGCATGCAGTGGTGGATGCGGCCCGGCCCGAGACGCGCCTGGCTGATCGCGAAGCCCTCGCCCTCGCCGGCCAGCACGTCGCTCGCCGGCACCCTGACGTCCTCGAAGACGACCTCGGCGTGCCCCTCGCGGTCCTGGTAGCCGAAGACCGGGAGGTTGCGGAGCACCGTGATGCCCGGGGAGTCGAGCGGGACGACCATCATCGACTGCTGGCGGTGCGGCGCGGCGGTGGGATCGGTCTTGCCCATGACGATGAGCACCTTGCAGTTGCGGTGCATCGCGTTGGAGGTGAACCACTTGCGCCCGTTGAGGACGTACTCGTCCCCGTCGCGCTCCATGCGCATCTCGATGTTGGTGGCGTCGGAGCTGGCCACGGCCGGCTCGGTCATCGCGAAGGCGGACCGGATGGTTCCGTCGAGGAGCGGCTCGAGGTAGGTCTTCTTGTGCTCGTCGGTGCCGAACAGCGTCAGCACCTCCATGTTGCCGGTGTCGGGCGCCGCGCAGTTGGTCGCCTCCGGGGCGAGGTGCGGGCTCCGGCCCATGATCTCGGCGAGCGGCGCGTACTCGAAGTTGGTCAGTCCCGGTCCCCACTCGGGGTGCGGGTGGAAGAGGTTCCAGAGGCCACGGCGCTTGGCCTCGGCCTTGAGGTCCTCCAGGATCTGCGGGTGGTGGTGCGGGTCGCCGGCCTCGCGCATCTGGGCGGCGTAGACCGGCTCCGCCGGGTAGACGTGGCTGTCCATGAAGTCCAGGAGCTCCTCCTGGTACTTCTTGCCGCGGTCGGTGGTCTCCAACATGGTCACTCCTCGGTTCAGGGACGGTCAGCGGGCAGGCTCGCTCGGCACTCAGGTCGCGAGCAAGCTCGCTTGGTAGCGGCGCATGCCGCGGATCCAGCGGTCGTAGTCGGCGCCCTTCTGGCGGTACATGTCGAGCACCTGCGGATGGGGCAGCACGAGGAAGTCGCCCGCCGCGACGGCGCGGAGGACGTCGTCGGCGACCTGCTCCGGGGTGAGGACGTCGCCTGCCGAGGTCACGGCACGCGTGGCCGCCTCCCCGAGCGGGTCGCCGGAGCGCTCGCCCTCGCGCAGCAGCGCCGTCTCGACGCCCATCGGGCACAGGCAGCTGACGCCGATGCCGCGATCGCCGTACGTGACCGACAGCCACTCGGCGAAGCCGACCGCGGCGTGCTTGGTCACCGCGTACGCCGCGGAGCCCACCTGCGTGAGCAGGCCGGCGGCCGACGCGGTGCTGACGAAGTAGCCCTTCCCGCGCTCGAGCCAGCCGGGGACGAGCACCTCGGCGGCCCGGACGTGGGCGCGGAGGTTGACCTCGATCGCGAGGTCCCACTGCACCTCGCCGCCGAGGCCCGGGGCTCCGCCGACGCCGGCATTGGCGGCGTACAGGTCGACAGGACCGAACGCATCCTCCGTGCGGGTGACGAGCTCGCGGATCTGCGCGGGGTCGGCGGCGTCCGCGCCGTACGCGACCGCACGACCAGGGTGCGACTCCTCGATCGCGGCGACGACCGCCTCGGCCGCCGCGGCGTCGAGATCGGTCACCATCACGCGTGCTCCGGCCGACACCAGGCGCGCCGCCAGCGCGCCTCCGATCCCGCCTCCACCGCCGGTGACGACGGCCACCGCACCCTCGAGCTCCATCACGGTTCCTTCCTCGTGGTCGATGGCACCTGTATACTTGAAGTCGATTTCAACTTCAAGGTCTGGCCCGGCCCGTGCGACGCCACCGCGCCAGAATGGCCACGCGAGCACACGAGAGGACGACGATGGCGCGAACGAGCCCGGCCGACGGCACGCCCGCGGACGGCACCACGACCCGCGAGCCCCCGCGCACGGCCCGCGGCGCCCGCACCCGCGCACGTCTCGTCACCGCAGCTCGGCGGGTCTTCGAGCGCGACGGCTACCTCGACGCGCGGCTGGCCGACATCACGACCGAGGCCGGGACCGCCGCGGGGTCCTTCTACACCTACTTCACGAGCAAGGAGGAGATCTTCGCCGCCGTCCTCGAGGAGGTGAAGGAGGAGATGCTCCACCCCCACGTCCGCGACGTCTCACGCACCGACGACCCCGTGGCCGTGATCGCCGCCGGCAACCGCGCCTACCTCGAGTCGTACGCCCGCAACGCGCAGCTGATGCGTCTCCTCGAGCAGGTCGCGGCGATCGACGACCGGTTCGCCGACATGCGCTGGCAGCGCGGGCGCGCCTTCACCGAGCGCAACGCCCGCAGCATCCGCGCCCTCCAGGAACGCGGGCTCGCGGACCCGGAGGTCGATGCCGACCTCGCGGCGACCGCCCTGTCGATGATGGTGTCGCGCACCGCCTACAACACCTACGTCCTCGGCGACGCGCGCGACCTCGACACGCTCACGGCGACGCTCACGCGGCTGTGGGTCAACGCCCTGGGGATCCCCGAGCGGGTCAGCGCAGCCCGATCGCGCGCATGACGAGCGCGAGCATCTCCTCGACGGCGTCGTCGCGCGACAGCGTCCCGTCCTTGACCAGCGCCGCGAACGACTCGGTCTGACCGCCCGACATCAGCGCGACCGACTCCGGCCGCGCCGCGAGGTCGAGAGCGACGACCCCCGCGTCCTCGACGCGGGACAGGTAGCGAGCCATGCGGTCGACCGCCCGCGCCTGGATCCCTGACCAGAGCGCGTGGAGCTCCGGGTCCGCGAGCGACTGGTGGTCGAGCAGGGTGATCAGCGCGAGGTGCTCCAGGACGACGTCGAGATAGGCGCCGATGGTGGTGCGGAAGACCTGCTCCACGTCCTCCTCCGGGATGTCGGCGATCGCCTGCGCCGCGACGAACGCGTCCCTGACCTCCTCGGCGAGGACGGCGAACACCTCCTGCTTGGAGGCGAAGTAGACGTAGAACGTCGCGCGGCTGACCCCCGCCTCGCGGGTGATGTCGTTGACCGTCGTGGCGCCGTACCCCAGGCGCTCGAAGACCGCGCGCGCCGCGACCAGCAGCTCCTTGCGACGCGTGGAGTCAGCCCGGTCCACGTCGACCCGCGTCGACCATGCCTTGCCCTCCACGCCGGGAAGTATAGGGTTGGATCCGTTGACACGAACGTCAACGCGCCGATCGTCACAGCCGGAGGCCCTGCGTGAAGACCCTCATCGCCAACCGAGGCGAGATCGCCGTCCGCGTCCACCGCGCCCTCGCCTCGCTGGGGTGGCCGAGCGTTGCCGCTCACGTCCCCCAGGACGCCGGCACGCTGGTCGTCACCCTCGCCGACGAGGCGTACGAGCTCCCCGGGGACGGCGTGTCGGGCTACCTCGACGCCGTCGCGGTCGTCGAGGCCGCCCTCGCGACCGGGTGCCGGGCGATCCACCCCGGCTACGGCTTCCTCAGCGAGAGCGCCGTGCTGGCGCAGCGGTGCGCGCAGGCGGGCCTGGTGTTCGTCGGCCCGGGCGCCGACGCGCTCGAGCTCTTCGGCGACAAGGCCCGCGCACGCGACCACGCGGTCGGCCTCGGCGTCCCGGTCCTCGACGCCACGGACGCCGGTGCGTCGCTCGACGAGATCACGAGGTTCTTCGGCACGCACCCCGCCGGCATCATGATCAAGGCGACGTCGGGGGGCGGCGGGCGAGGCATGCGCGTCGTGACCGAGGCGACGCAGATCGCGTCGGCGTACGAGCGGTGCCGCTCGGAGGCGCTGCGCGGGTTCGGCGACGACACGGTCTACGCCGAGGCCCTCCTGCCGCGCGCGCGTCACCTCGAGGTGCAGGTCCTCGGCGACGGCACCGGGGCCGTGATCCACCTGGGCGAGCGCGACTGCAGCCTCCAGCGGCGCCACCAGAAGATCGTGGAGTACGCCCCCAGCCCCGCGCTCGACGAGAGCACCCGCAAGAGCCTGCACGAGCACGCGGTGAGGATCGCGGAGGCGGTGGGCTATCGCGGGCTCGCCACCGTCGAGTTCCTGGTCGACGCCGACGAGCCCGGCCGCTTCGTCTTCCTCGAGGTCAACCCGCGCGTCCAGGTGGAGCACACCGTGACCGAGCAGGTCACCGGCGTCGACCTCGTGGCGGCCCAGCTGCGCGTCGCCGCGGGCGCCACGCTCGCCGAGCTCGGTCTGGACCGCGACGTCGCCCCGGCCCCGGGGACGTACGCCATCGAGGTCCGCGTCAACGCCGAGCAGCAGACCCCCGACGGCACCGTCGTCGCGGCGACCGGCACCCTCACGAGGTTCACCGCGCCGGCAGCGCCCGGCGTACGGGTCGACACCCACGCGCAGCCTGGGCTGGTCCTCGACGGGACCTTCGACCCGCTCCTCGCCAAGGTCGTCACGACGACGACGGGCACGTTCGCCGAGGCCTGCGCCGCGGCCGAGGCCGCGCTCGCCGAGACCGCGGTCGAGGGTGTCGCGACCAACCTGCCCACGCTGCGCCGGCTCCTCGCGCACCCGGAGGTCGTCGAGGGTCGGGCCACGACGGGATTCCTCGCGCGGCACCCGGAGGTCGCGCACGGTGACGACGTCGCGGTCGGCGAGCGCGAGGAGCACGGCGAGGTCGTCGCCCGCTTCGCCGGCACCGTCGCGGGCGTCGCCGTCTCGCCGGGGGACGAGGTCGCCGCGGGGACCACGCTCCTGGTCGTCGAGGCGATGAAGATGGAGCACCCGGTCACGGCACCGACCAGCGGCGTGGTGCGCGACGTCTCGGTCGCCCCCGGGGACCAGGTGGTCGACGGCACCCCGCTGGTCCGCATCGAGCCGGCCGAGGTGTCGGTCGCCGCCCCCGCCGGTGACGCCGACCTGGACCTCGACCACGTCCGCGCCGACCTCGCCGAGGTGCTCGAGCGGCACCGCCTGACCCGCGACGAGGCGCGCCCGAGCGCGGTCGAGAAGCGGCACTCGCGGGGTCACTGCACCGCGCGCGAGAACATCGACGCCCTGTGCGACGACGGCTCCTTCGTCGAGTACGGCGCGCTGCCGGTCGCTGCCCAGCGCACCCGTCGCAGCCTCGACGACCTCGTGTCGAGCACGCCTGCCGACGGGATCGTCACCGGGCTCGCCACGATCAACGCCGCCGACCACGGCGAGGACGCCGGCCGCGTCGCGGTGCTCGCCTACGACTACACGGTCCTCGCCGGGACGCAGGGCTACTTCAGCCACAAGAAGACCGACCGGATGCTGTCCGTGGCCGCGCAGCTCGGCGTACCCGTCGTGCTCTTCGCCGAGGGCGGCGGCGGTCGCCCCGGGGACACCGACACGACCCACGTCCACACGGCGGGACTCGACGTGGAGACGTTCGGCGCCATGGGCGCGCTCAGCGGCTCGGTGCCGACGGTGGGCGTGCTCAACGGCCGGTGCTTCGCCGGCAACGCCGCGCTCCTCGGCTGCTGCGACGTCATCATCGCGACCAAGGACTCCACCCTCGGCATGGCCGGGCCGGCGATGATCGAGGGCGGCGGCCTCGGCACGTACGCCCCCGAGGAGGTCGGCCCCATGTCGGTGCAGGGGCCGAACGGCGTGGTCGACGTCCTCGTGGACGACGACACCGAGGCGGTGGCCGTGGCGAAGAAGTACCTGTCGTACTTCCAGGGCCCGGTCACCGGCTGGTCCGCACCGGACCAGCGCGCGCTGCGCCACGTGATCGGCGAGAACCGGCTGCGGGTGTACGACGTGCGGCGCGTGGTCGAGACGCTGGCCGACCACGACTCCGTCCTCGAGCTGCGTCCGCCGTTCGGTGCGGGCCTGGTCACGGCGCTCGTCCGCATCGAGGGCCGACCGTACGGGCTGGTGGCCAACGACCCGACGCACCTCGGCGGCGCGATCGACGCCGACGGCGCGGACAAGATGGCGCGGTTCCTCCAGCTCTGCGACGCGCACGGGCTGCCGATCGTCTCGCTGTGCGACACCCCCGGCTTCATGGTGGGCCCCGACGCCGAGCGCACCGCGACGGTGCGCCACTTCAGCCGCCTGTTCGTCATCGGCGCGCACCTGCGGGTCCCGATCACGACGATCGTCCTGCGCAAGGCGTACGGCCTCGGTGCACAGGCGATGGCCGGCGGCGGGTTCCACCGCCCCGCAGCGACCGTCGCGTGGCCCACCGGCGAGATCGGGGGCATGGGGCTCGAGGGTGCGGTCCGCCTCGGCTTCTCACGCGAGCTGGCCGCGATCGAGGACCCGTCCGCCCGCCAGCAGCGCTACGAGGAGCTCGTGGCGCAGCAGTACGAGGCCGGCAAGGCGATCAACGCGGCGATGACGGGAGAGCTCGACGACGTCATCGACCCCGCCGAGACGCGTCGATGGGTGGTGGCGACGCTGGCCGGCCACCGCCCCGACGACCGGCCGGCACGCGGCTACGTCGACACGTGGTGACAACGAAGGAGAACGGATGACCCTGGAGACCTACCTCGCCGACCTGCGGGCGCGACAGGACCGCGTACGACCGGCCGACACTCCGCGGGAGGTGCGCTACCCGCTGGGCGAGGCCGTGCTGCCGGCGCACGTCGAACACTGGTCGCGCGTCGCTCCGGAGCGTCCCGCGATCGTCTTCGAGGGCACCACGTGGACGTACGCCGACCTCGACGACGCGCACCGCCGCGTCGCGGGCTGGCTGCACGCTCAGGGGGTCGGCCCCGGCGACCGCGTCGCCCTGTTCCTCGGCAACGCGCCCGAGTTCCTGGTGACGTTCCTCGCCACCTTGCGGCTGGGGGCCGTCCACGTCCCGGTGAACCCGATGTTCCAGCCGGCCGAGCTGGCGTACGAGGTGAACGACAGCACGCCGTCCCTGATCGTCACGACCACCGGGCTCGCGGCCGTGGTCGAGCAGACGCGCGACCGCATCGGCGACGTGCCGCTGCTCGTCGTCGACGGGCCGCAGTGGACCGAGGCGCTCGCGGCAGCCCCGTACGAGCCCTGCGCCGACGACCTGGACGCGCTCGCCGCGCTGAACTACACCGGCGGGACGACCGGTCTCCCGAAGGGGTGCCAGCACACCCAGCGGCACATGCTCTACACCGCGGCGAGCGCAGCGGGGGCGGCGGCCTACGAGGAGGGCGAGGGGTTCGTCAGCCTCTGCTACTTCCCGATCTTCTGGATCGCCGGCGAGGACCTGGGGATCCTCCTGCCGATCGTGCTCGGCGGGACCGTCGTGCTGATGCCGCGCTGGGACGCGACCAAGGTGCTCCACGCCGTCGAGCGCCACCGCGTGAGCATCATGGTCGGCACCGTCGAGAACTACCTCGAGCTGCTCGACCACCCCGATGCCGGAAGCACCGACCTCGGCACTCTGGTCGACCCGCAGGCGGTCTCGTTCGTCCGCAAGCTCACGCCTGACGTCCGCGAGCGCTGGTCGAAGCTCGCTCCGGGCTCCGTCCTGCGCGAGTCGGCCTACGGCATGACGGAGACCCACACCATCGACTGCGTCCCGTACGGCTTCGCCGAGGGCGACCACGACCTCCGCTCCGAGCCCGTCTTCTGCGGGATCCCGGTGCCGGGCACGGACATCGCCGTCGTGTCGACCGAGACCGGCGAGCCGCTCCCGGTCGGCGAGGTGGGCGAGATCATCGTGCGCAGCCCCTCGGTGACGACCGGCTACTGGAACAACCCGGAGGCCACGGAGGCGCAGCTGCGGGACGGGTGGATCCGGACCGGCGACAACGGACGGTTCGACGCCGACGGATGCCTGCACTACCTCGGGCGCGCGAAGGAGATGATCAAGGTGAAGGGGATGAGCGTGTTCCCGGCCGAGATCGAGATGCTGCTGAGCCAGCACCCCGCCGTGGAGTCCGTCGCCGTCGTCCCGACCGACGACCCCGAGACCGGGCAGCGTCCGGTCGCCTTCGTCACCGTGAAGGAGCCGGTGACCGCGCCGGAGCTCGCCGCGTGGGCGAGGACCAACATGGCGGGCTACAAGGTCCCCGTCGTCTCGGTCGTCGAGGACTTCCCGATGACGGCCACGGGCAAGATCCGCAAGAACGAGCTCGCCGACGCGGCGGCGGAGGCGCTCGGACGGATCTGAGGAGCCCACGGGCCCGGCGAGCGCCGTCGCCGGGCCTGTGGACGACCGCGACGCGGGAGGAGGGAAGTCCGGCAGTCTTCGGTCATGACCGACACCCAGGCCTCACTCGACGAGCCCATCCACAGCCAGGCCGACCTGCACGCCCGCTGGGCGGCGCTGATGGGAGAGCTCGGCTTCTCCCGTCGCGCCCTGTGGTGCGCCCTGGTCGACCCCGACCGCCGCATGGTCCCGCACGTGACGCAGATCGACGACGTCCCCGTCCGCGCCGACCTCGAGCAGGTGGCCGGCTTCCTCGGCACGTGGCGGCACATCCTCGACGGCTCCGAGCCCGGGACTACCGTGGCGTTGCTGCTCAGCCGGCCCGGGCGTGCCGGCATGGACGAGTCCGACCGGACGTGGGCCCGCACGCTCGCGACGACGGCGCGCTACCTGCGCGTCCCGCTCGAGACGATCCACCTCGCGACCGACGCGGAGCTCGTCGCGTTCGCCCCGGACGACCTCGCGAGCTAGCACCGCGGCCGCCACGCCTCACCGCTCGCGCGCGACCCGCCCCTCGTCCCAGACGGGCTCGTCGCTCTCGTACACGGCGCCGTCGGCGCCGAAGACGAGGAACCGGTCGAAGCGACGCGCGAACCAGCGGTCGTGCGTGACCGCGAGGACGGTCCCGTCGAACGCCTCGAGCCCGTCCTCGAGCGCCTCGGCCGACTCCACGTCAAGGTTGTCGGTGGGCTCGTCGAGGAGCAGCAGGGTCGCGCCGGAGAGCTCGAGCAGCAGGATCTGGAACCGCGCCTGCTGGCCGCCCGACAACGAGTCGAACGGCTGCTCGGCCGAGCGGGCGAGCCCGTAGCGGTCCAGCTTGCGGGCGGCCTCCTCGCGTCCCATCCCCCGCCGGCCGATGCCCCGCGCGTCCACGTCTCCGCGGTGCAGGATCTCCAGGAGGGTCCGACCCACGAGCTCGGGATGGGTGTGGGTCTGCACGAACCAGCCCGGGCGGACCCGCGCCCCCAGCTTCGCGAGGCCCTCGTGGGCCACCGGCGCGACCACCTGGTCCCCCACCGGCGCGTGCTCGATGTCGGGTCGCGTCCCGCCGGCGGCGAGCAGCCGCAGGAAGTGCGACTTGCCCGAGCCGTTGGACCCGAGGACCGCGACCCGCTCGCCGTACCAGACCTCGAGGTCGAACGGGCGCATCAGGCCGGTGAGCTCCAGGCGCTCGCAGACGACGGCGCGCTTGCCCGTACGCCCACCCGTGAGCCGCATCGCGACGTTCTGCTCGTGCGGCACCGCCTCCGGGGGGCCGGCCTCCTCGAACTTGCGCAGGCGCGTCTGCGCGGCGCGGTAGCGCGCCGCCATGTCGGAGTTGTACGCGGCCTTGTTCTTGTACATGAGCATCAGCTCGCGGAGCTTGTGGTGCTCCTCGTCCCAGCGTCGCCGCTGCTCCTCGAGCTTGGCGAAGCGCGCGGCGCGGGCGTCGTGGTAGGTGGAGAACCCCCCGGGGTGGGTCCAGGCGGTGCTCCCCGCCGCGCCGAGCTCGAGCGTGACCACCCGGGTCGCGGTGTTCGCGAGCAGGGCGCGGTCGTGGCTGACGTACAGCACCGTCTTCTGCGTGGCGTTGAGCTGGTCCTCGAGCCACTGCTTGCCGGGGACGTCGAGGTAGTTGTCCGGCTCGTCGAGCAGGAGCACCTCGTCGGGCCCCCGCAGGAGTCCTTCGAGCACGAGCCGCTTCTGCTCCCCGCCCGACATGGTCGACAGGTCCCGCCACTTCGCGCGCTCGTACGAGATGCCGAGTGCCGCCGTGCAGCACGCGTCCCAGACCACCTCGAGGTCGTACCCGCCGGCATCGGCGTACTCGGCGAGCGCGGAGGCGTAGCGCAGCTGGGTCGGCTCGTCGTCGCGCTCCATCAGCAGGAGCTCGACCTCGTCCAGACGTGCAGCCGCGGTCCGGATGCGAGGGGGAGCGATCGACAGCATCAGCTCGCGCACCGTCTCCAGGTGCGAGCCGTCGGGGTGCCGGGTCACCATCTGCCGCATCACGCCGAGCCCGCCGCTGCGGCTGACCGAGCCGCCGTGCGGCGTGATCTCGCCCGTGACGATCCTCAGCAGCGTCGTCTTGCCGGCACCGTTCGCCCCGACCAGCGCGACCACCGCGCCGTCGCCGACGCGGAACCCGACGTCGTCGAGCAGGACCCTCCCGTCAGGAAGGTCGTAACGGATCCCGGACAGCTCGACGTGGCCCACGCCCTCCAGTGTCCGCCCGGCGTCAACGGGGTTTCGACCGCGCCCGGAGCCGAACCCTCCGTCGAGTACGATCCGGCCAGCGGTTCCCCGAGGTGCGGGCGGCCCGTCCCGACCCCCACGGAGCATGGCTTGACCGTCTTTCTGATCCTCGGCCTCGTCGGCCTCGCGCTGCTCGTCGTCTCTCTCGTCGTCGGCGAGGTGCTCGACGGCGTCTTCGACGCGCTGCCGGGCGACGTCTTCTCGACCGCCGTCATCGGCGGGTTCGTGTCCGCCTTCGGGTTCGGCGCCGCGGCGAGCGACGCAGCGGGACTCCCCTTGCTCGGCACCCTTGCGATCGGGGTCGCGTGCGGCGTCGTCGTCGGCTGGTTCGCGGCCTGGCTCACCGGCCTGGTGCGGGGCGGCGGCAGCGACGGCACACCGGCCACCGACGACAGCATCGGCCGCAGCGGGCGGGTGGTCACCGCGATCCCGGACGACGGCCTCGGCACGGTGCGCATCGCCGTCGGCGGCCACGTGCTCCAGCTCAACGCACGGGCCGACGCGGCGATCGACGCCGGCACCGAGGTGCACGTCACCGACGTCCTCTCCCCGACGGCCGTACGGGTCGCCCGGGTGTGGGACGAGCTCCCCTGATCCCCTGCTCAACCCGCTCCGAAAGGCATCCCCCGTGCTGATCCCCATCGTCGGCATCGTCGTCCTCGTCGTGCTGCTCGTCCTCCTGGTGACGAGCCGCTACAAGGTCGCCGGCCCCAACCAGGCGTTCATCGTCACCGGCCGCAAGGGCAAGGCCGTCCTCAACCCCGAGACCGGCGCCCTCACCACCGACCTCTCGGGCCAGAAGGTCATCCTGGGCGGCGGCACCTTCGTCATCCCCTTCGTCCAGAAGCTCGCGACGATGGACCTCTCCAGCCGTCGCATCTCGGTCCAGATCCGCGGCGCCGTGTCCGGCCAGGGCATCAAGCTCAACGTCGAGGGCGTGGCGATCGTCAAGGTCGGGGGCAACGCCGACCAGATCCGGCTGGCCGCCCAGCGCTTCCTCTCCCAGCAGGCCGACATCGAGCCCTTCACCCAGGAGGTCCTCGCCGGTGCGCTGCGCTCGATCGTCGGCGGGCTGACCGTCGAGCAGATCATCCGTGACCGGGCCGCCTTCGCCCAGCGCGTCGCCGACGAGTCCGAGAACTCGCTGACGGGTCAGGGCCTGATCCTCGACACGTTCCAGATCCAGGACGTCACCGACGACGGCAGCTACCTGTCCGACCTCGGCCGCCCGGAGGCCGCCCGCATCCGTCAGGCGGCGGCGATCGCCGAGGCCGCCGCGCGGCAGGCCGCCGAGCAGGCGAGCCTGAAGGCCGAGGAGGAGATCGCGGTCGCGCAGCGGACCCTGGCGCTCAAGCAGGCCGAGATCAAGTCCGAGACCGACGCGGCCGCGGCCAACGCCGCATCCGCGGGACCCCTCGCCCAGGCCGACCGCGACCAGGCGATCCTCGCCGAGCAGGAGAAGGTCGCCGTGCGTCAGGCGGCGCTCACCGAGCGCCAGCTCGAGACCCAGGTGCGCAAGCCCGCCGACGCCGAGCGCTACAAGGTGGAGCAGGAGGCCGAGGCGCGCCGTACGTCGGAGATCGCGGCCGCCGAGGGTCGCAAGGCCTCGACCATCGCCGCCGCCGAGGCGAAGGCCGAGGAGGCCCGCCTGACCGGTGAGGCCGAGAAGGCGCGTCGTGCCGCCCTCGCCGAGGCCGAGGCCATCGAGGGCGCGAAGCGTGGTGAGGCCGAGAAGGCACGCCGTGTCGCGGAGGCCGAGGCGACCCGCGCCGAGGGCGAGGCCGAGGCGGCGGCGACGCTGGCGGTCGGTCAGGCCGAGGCCGAGGCGATGGACAAGCGGGCAGCGGCGTTCGCGAGCTACAACGACGCGGCCGTGCTGCAGATGCTCATCGAGGTGCTCCCGCAGCTCGCGAAGGAGGTCGCGGCCCCGATCGGCGCCATCGACCAGCTGACCGTGATCTCCACCGAGGGCGCCGGCGCGCTCCCCAAGCAGGTCAACGACAACGTCGTGCAGACCCTGCAGATGCTCAAGACCTCCACCGGTCTCGACCTCGAGGCGCTGCTGCACCGCTCGGTGGAGAAGGCCGCCAACGGCATGGGCGTGACGACGGGCCACAACGGCAGCGCAGGCTGAGCGTCGCGACCGGGCACGCGGTCAAGGGATCGCGGCGAGCGGCCAGAGCTGGCCGGTGCCGCTGTCGATGATCGCTGCCCGGTCGACGGTCAACGGCATCGGCAGGACGTCCGCGACGGCCTCGACGACCGCGAGGAGCTTCGCGCCCGGGGCGCGGGTGGCCACGGAGACGTGCGGCACCCACGCCCCCGGCGCGTAGTTCCGGTGCAGGTCGGCCCCGGTCGCGACGAGCGCCGCGGTGACCGACTCCTGACGTCGGGACACGTCGGCGGTCACCGCCGGTGCCAGCGCCGCCCGTCCGCGCGGGAAGACCACGGTGCCGTGGCACCGCAGCGTGACCGGCCCGCCGTCGGGCAGCGCGTCGACCGCCTCCCGCACGGCCTCCAGGTCCCAGGCGCGCAGGACCGCGTACGACAGGTGCGGATGGTGCCGTCCGTGCGTGTGCGAGGCGAGGGTGTGGATGCCGGCGTCCTCGAGCCGCCGCCACAGCGCCCGCAGCCGCCGCTCGGTGGCCGGGTCGAAGAGCAGGCAGACCGCGAGGGCCATCTCAGCCCCGTCGCCGGGGCACGCCGACGCGTGTCAGTGCGCCGTGCTCGCCGAGCGGCGGCGCAGCCACTGCCAGACCAGGGTCACGATGACGGCGCCGACGATGGACCCGATGATGCCGCTCGCGCGAAGCTCCAGGCCGTCGCCGGACAGAAGGCTGATGAGCAGCCCGCCGACGAACGATCCGACCAGTCCCGAGACGAACGCCATCGGCCAGTCGATGCCGGACGCGCCGCGGCCCAGGATGAACTGCGCGATGGCGCCGACCAGCATGCCGAAGAGGATGATCGCAATGATGAGCACGACCGCAGCCTAGGGCCGTACGCGGCCCGCCGCAGCCGAACGCGCCGTGGAGACGACGAAGGCCGGCACCCACCCCTCTCCGGGGCGGTGCCGGCCTGCGTCGCAGAACCGTGAAGGTCAGGCCTTCTCGGCGTCGTCCTTCGCCTCGTCGGCGGGAGCCTCGTCGGCGGCGGTCGCCTCCGCGGTCGGCTCGTCGGCCGGAGCCTCGGTCTCGGCCTCGTCGGCGGCGGCGATCTGGTCCTTGACCTCGTCGGCGCTCTCGGCCACCGGGGCGGCCTCAGACTTCTTGGCCTTCTTCGGCGACTTCGTCGTGACGGAGAAGTCCTTCTCCTCGACGAGCTCGATCACGGCCATGGGGGCGTTGTCGCCCTTGCGCGGCCCGATCTTGGTGATGCGCGTGTAGCCACCGGGGCGCGTCGTGTACTTCGGCGCGATCTCGGTGAACAGGACGTGCAGGATCTCCTTGTCACGGATCACCTTGACGACCTGGCGCCGGTTGGCGACGGTGTCGACCTTGGCGCGCGTGATCAGCGACTCGGCGTACGGACGAAGGCGCTTGGCCTTCGCCTCGGTGGTGGTGATGCGGCCGTGCTCGAACAGGCTCTGTGCGAGGTTGGCGAGGATGAGGCGCTGGTGCGCCGGGCTCCCGCCGAGCCGCGGACCCTTGGTGGGCGTGGGCATTGCTGTGTCTCCTGGGATGTCGTTGCGGAGATCAGTGCTGAGCGTCGGCTCAGTACTGCTCGTCCTCCGCGAAGCTCTCGTCGTCGTCGCCGTAGTTGTCGACCACCTGGGACGGGTCGAAGCCGGCCGGGCTGTCCTTGAGGCCCAGGCCCATCTCTGCGAGCTTGGCCTTCACCTCGTCGATGGACTTCGAACCGAAGTTGCGGATGTCCAGCAGGTCCTGCTCGCTGCGCGAGATGAGCTCACCCACGGTGTGGATGCCCTCGCGCTTGAGGCAGTTGTACGAGCGCACCGTCAGGTGGAGGTCCTCCACCGGAAGGGCCAGGTCGGCGGCGAGCGCCTCGTCGACCGGCGACGGGCCGATGTCGATGCCCTCGGCCTCGACGTTCAGCTCGCGCGCCAGACCGAACAGCTCGACCAGCGTCTTGCCGGCCGACGCCATGGCGTCGCGCGGCAGGATCGAGCGCTTGGTCTCGACGTCGATGATGAGCTTGTCGAAGTCGGTGCGCTGCTCGACACGAGTCGCCTCGACCTTGTACGTGACCTTGAGGACCGGGCTGTAGATCGAGTCGACCGGCATGCGCCCGATCTCCTCGTCGCCGGTCTTGTTCTGGACGGCCGACACGTAACCGCGTCCGCGCTCGACCACCAGCTCCACCTCGATCTTGCCCTTGTCGTTCAGGGTCGCGATCTTGAGGTCCGGGTTGTGCACCTCGACACCGGCCGGGGGCGCGATGTCGGCGGCGGTGACGTCGCCGGGGCCCTGCTTGCGCAGGTACATGACGACGGGCTCGTCGTGCTCCGAGCTGACCACGAGGTTCTTGAGGTTCAGGATGATCTCGGTGACGTCCTCGGTCACGCCGGGGATCGTCGAGAACTCGTGCAGGACACCGTCGATCTTGATCGAGGTGACGGCTGCACCCGGGATCGACGACAGGAGCGTACGGCGCAGCGAGTTACCGAGGGTGTAGCCGAAGCCGGGCTCGAGGGGCTCGATGACGAACCGCGAACGGAACTCGTCGACGACGTCCTCGGACAGGGTGGGCCGCTGTGCAATGAGCATTTTCTGGATTCCTTTCCGCGTCGCCCGCTATTTGACGGACACGGTCTGTGGAGGTGGTGGTGGCTGCCCGGGAACGCCCCGGGCAGCCTTTCGAGCGATCAGATCTTGGAGTAGTACTCCACAATCAGCTGCTCGGTGATCGGCACGACGATCTGCTCGCGCACCGGCGGCTGGTGGACCAGGATGCGGCCCTTCTCCGGGACGGAGGTGAGCCATCCGGGAACCGTCGAGGCGTCGAACGTCTCGCGAGCGACGATGAACGGCGTCGTCTCGAGGGACTTCGGCTTCACGTCGATGATGTCGTACTGGCTGACCTGGAACGACGGGATGTCGGTCTTGTGGCCGTTGACCAGGAAGTGGCCGTGGACCACGAGCTGGCGAGCGTGACGACGGGTCCGGGCGAAGCCGGCGCGGTACACGACGTTGTCGAGACGCGACTCGAGGATCTGGAGCAGGTTGTCACCGGTCTTGCCGGGACGACGGTGCGCCTCCTCGTAGTACTTGCGGAACTGCTTCTCCAGGACGCCGTAGGTGTAGCGCGCCTTCTGCTTCTCCTGGAGCTGCGTGCGGTACTCGCTCTCCTTCACCCGGCCGCGGCCGTGCTGGCCGGGCGGGTAGGGACGACGCTCGAACGCGGCGTCGCCGCCGACGAGGTCGACGCCCAGGCGGCGAGACTTCTTGGTCAGGGGTCCGGTGTAACGGGCCATCTGTGTTTCTCCTCTCCGATCCGGGCGATCAGACGCGGCGGCGCTTGGGCGGCCGCACGCCGTTGTGGGGGCTGGGGGTGACGTCCTGGATGGTGCCGACCTCGAGGCCGACCGCACCCAGGGAGCGGATCGCCGTCTCGCGGCCCGAGCCCGGACCCTTGACGAAGACGTCGATCTTCTTCATCCCGTGCTCCATCGCCCGACGCCCGGCGGCCTCGGCGGCCATCTGCGCGGCGTACGGAGTGGACTTGCGCGAGCCCTTGAAGCCGACGGTGCCGGCCGAGGCCCACGAGATCACCGCACCGGTCGGGTCGGTGATCGTGACGATCGTGTTGTTGAACGTGCTCTTGATGTGGGCCTGGCCCGCGGCGACGTTCTTCTTCTCCTTGCGGCGCACCTTCTTGGCGCCCGTGCCCTTCGGAGGCATTACTTACCCTTCTTCTTGCTGCCGGCAACGGTGCGCTTCGGACCCTTGCGGGTGCGCGCGTTCGTCTTGGTCCGCTGACCGCGCACGGGGAGCCCGGCGCGGTGACGGCGGCCCTGGTAGCTGCCGATCTCGATCTTGCGACGGATGTCGGCGGCCACTTCGCGACGAAGGTCGCCCTCGACCTGGTACTGACCCTCGATCGCGTCACGGAGCGCGACCAGCTGGTCCTCGCTCAGCTCGTGGACGCGCAGGTCGGGGCTGATGCCGGTCTGCTCGAGCAGCTGCTGGCTGCGGGTACGGCCGATGCCGTAGATGTAGGTGAGACCGATCACCACGCGCTTGTCGCGCGGCAGGTCGACACCGATGAGGCGTGCCATCAGGCGGTTTCCTTCCACTGCGGAGGTGTGGGCGTGGCGCGTCCCGGCTGCCTCAGCCAGGCCCCGGCCTCCGGTCCGGGGGAAGCACCTCGTCGTCGACGGGGTGAGCGGCCACGTGTGGGTGGTGGGCTGGTCAGCCCTGCCGCTGCTTGTGGCGCGGGTTCTCGCAGATCACCATGACTCGGCCATGGCGACGGATGACCTTGCACTTGTCGCAGATCGGCTTGACGCTCGGTTGAACCTTCATCGAGCTCTCTTATCTTGAACGGACGGATGGCTGGGCGGCACGCGACGACGGCGCCCTCACGGGCGACCGTCGGTGCGGGTCACTTGTACCGGTAGACGATCCGACCTCGGGTGAGGTCGTACGGGGACAGCTCCACCACCACACGGTCCTCGGGGAGGATCCGGATGTAGTGCTGGCGCATCTTGCCGCTGATGTGCGCAAGAACCTTGTGGCCGTTGGTCAGCTCGACCCGGAACATCGCGTTCGGCAGGGCCTCGATGACCGAGCCCTCGAGCTCGATGACGCCTTCCTTCTTCGGCATGTCCTCCGCAATCTGTCGTACGTCTCTCGGACCGGCCGAAGGCATGCAGATGCGCAGACCTCGGCCGACTGTCCATAGTACGGTGCACCGCAACCGCGGGACAAATCCGCTCCCGGAGGCGCTCAGCCCTCGGACGGACCGCCGTACGGGACGCCGAGCTCGGCGAGCTTCTCCCGGCCGCCGTCGAGGGCGGTGAGCACCCACGCGCCCCCGTCGGTCAGCGTGAAGGTGTGCTCGAAGTGCGCCGACCATCCCCCGTCGTCGGTCACGACGGTCCAGTCGTCCTCGAGGGTCGTGGTGTCGATGGTCCCCTCGGTGATCATCGGCTCCACCGCGAGGACCAGGCCCTTCACGAGCTTGGGCCCGTGGCCGGGGCTGCCGAAGTTGGGGACGTTGGGCGGCATGTGCATCGCGCTGCCGATCCCGTGGCCCACGTAGTCCTCGACGATCCCGTACGACTCGCCACCGGGCTGGCTGCGGACGAACGACTCCACCGCGTGACCGATGTCGCTGACCCGCCCGCCGAGTCGAGCGGCAGCGATCCCCCGCCACATCGACTCCTCGCAGACGCGCATCAGCTCACGCCGGCTCTGCGGGACCTCGCCCACCGCCACGGTGACGGCGGCGTCGGAGTGCCACCCGTCCAAGACGCAGCCGCAGTCGATCGAGACGAGGTCGCCCTCCTCGATCACGCGGCCGCCGGGGATCCCGTGGACGACCTCGTCGTTGACCGACGTGCAGATCGTCGCGGGGAACCCGTGGTAGCCCTTGAAGTTGGGCTTGGCGCCGCGGCTGCGGATGTGCTCCTCCGCGATCGCATCGAGGTCGGCGGTGGTCATGCCGGCCCGCACCGACGCGCGCAGCAGCGCGAGAGTCTCGCCGACGATCACACCCGCCTGCCGCATCACCGCGACCTGCTCGGGCTTCTTGATCTCGAGGCCGCTGCCGAAGAGGCCCATCGGGGTGCTAGCCCGCCTGCGGCAGCGCGGCGAGGATGCGGCTCTGCACCTCGTCGATTCCGCCGACCCCGTCGACCTGCACGAGCAGGCCGCGGTCGGCGTAGACCGAGAGCAGCGAGGCCGTCTGCTCGTAGACCTCCTGGCGGTGACGGATCACCTCTTCGGTGTCGTCGGTGCGGCCCGAGGTCTCCGCCCGCTTCAGCAGGCGGGCGATGAGCTCCTCGCGCTCCACCACGAGCTCCACGACCGCGTCGAGCTTCTCACCCAGGTCGTCGAGGATCCCGTCGAGCGTGTGGACCTGGTCCACCGTCCGCGGGTAGCCGTCGAGCAGGAACCCGGTGCGGGCGTCCTCCTCACCGAGACGGTCGCGGACCATCGCGTTGGTGACCTCGTCGGGGACGTACTCACCCTTGTCCATGTAGCTCTTCGCCAGCACACCGAGCTCCGTCCCCTGCGAGACGTTGGCACGGAAGATGTCGCCCGTGGAGATGTGCGGGATGCCGAGCTTCTCGGCGAGCAGAGTCGCCTGGGTGCCCTTGCCGGCACCCGGGGGACCCATGAACAGGAGACGCGTCACTTGAGGAACCCTTCGTAGTTGCGCTGCTGCAGCTGGCTCTCGATCTGCTTCACCGTGTCGAGGCCGACGCCCACGATGATGAGGAGCGTCGTACCGCCGAACGGGAAGTTCTGGTTGGCGTCGACCAGCATGAAGGCCAGCAGCGGGATGAGCGCCACCAGACCGAGGTACAGCGAACCGGGGAAGGTGATACGCGAGAGCACGTACCCGAGGTACTGCTCGGTCGGACGCCCGGCGCGGATGCCGGGGATGAAACCGCCGTACTTCTTCATGTTGTCGGCGACCTCCTTCGGGTTGAAGGTGATCGACACGTAGAAGTAGGTGAAGAACACGATCAGCAGGAAGAAGGTGAGCATGTAGACCGGGTGGTCACCGCGCACGAAGTTGTCGTTGATCCAGTTCGCCCAGGGCTTGCCCTGGTTGAACTGGGCGGCGAGCGCCGGCAGGTACAGGAGGCTCGAGGCGAAGATGACCGGGATGACGCCGGCCTGGTTCACCTTCAGAGGGATGTAGGTCGAGGAGCCGCCGAACATCTTGCGACCGACCATGCGGCGCGCGTACTGGACCGGGATCCGGCGCTGGGCCTGCTCGATGAAGATGACGGCCGCCATGACGGCGAGACCGACGCCGATGACGATCGCGAAGACGCCCCAGCCGCGCTGCTCCTTGATGAGCCACATCGTGCCGGGGAAGGTCGCGACGATCTGCGTGAAGATCAGCAGGGACATGCCGTTGCCGACGCCGCGGTCGGTGATGAGCTCGCCGAACCACATGATCACCGCGGTGCCGGCGACCATCACGAGGACGATCAGCAGGAAGAGCGAGACCGAGTCGGTGTCGACCAGCAGGTCGCGCTGGCACTGGTTGCCGAAGAGCGCACCCGAGCGGGCCATCGCCACGATGCCGGCGCCCTGGAGGACGGCGAGGCCGAGCGTCAGGTAGCGGGTGTACTGGGTGATCTTGGCCTGACCGGACTGGCCCTCCTTCTTGAGGGTCTCCAGTCGGGGGATCACGACCGTCAGCAGCTGCAGGATGATGCTCGCCGTGATGTACGGCATGATGCCGAGCGCGAACACCGTCAGCTGGAGCAGCGCGCCGCCGGAGAAGACGTTCAGCAGGTTGAACAGGCTGTTGGCGTTGTCACCGGTGGTGGCCGCGTTGAGACAGAACTGGACGTTCTCCACGTCCACACCCGGGGCGGGGAGGACGGAGCCCATCCGGAACAGCACGAGGATGAACAAGACGAACAAGATCTTCTTGCGCAGATCAGGCGTCTTGAACGCGTTGACGAAGGCGCTGAGCACCGGGTCCTCCTATGGACAACGGCGACGGTGTCCCGTGCGTGTAGCGGTACGGATGGGGGTGGAGCGAAAAACATGGCGACTCTAACAGCCGCTCGGTGAGCGACTGTCAGAGACCGCCATGTCTCATTCGAGTGGTACGACTCAGAGCTCGGTGACCGAGCCGCCAGCCGCTTCGATCTTGCTCTTGGCCGAGGCCGAGAACTTGTCGGCGGTCACCTGGACCGCGACCGAGATCTCGCCGTTGCCGAGCACCTTGACGGGCTGGCCCTTGCGGACCGCGCCCTTCGCGACGAGCGCGGCCACGTCGACCGTGCCGCCCTCGGGGAAGAGCTCACCGAGACGGGTCAGGTTCACGACCTGGTACTCCACCTTGAACGGGCTCTTGAACCCGCCCAGCTTGGGGAGACGCATGTGGATCGGGACCTGGCCGCCCTCGAAGCCGACGGGCACCTGGTAGCGGGCACTCGTGCCCTTGGTGCCGCGGCCCGCGGTCTTGCCCTTGCTTCCCTCACCACGACCCACACGGGTCTTCGCGGTCTTCGCGCCCGGCGCGGGGCGGAGGTGGTGCAGCTTGAGCGTCATGTCAGTTCCTCCCCTCAGTCCACAGTCTTGACGTCGACGAGGTGAGGAACCGTCGCGATCATCCCGCGGATCTCGGGACGGTCCTCCTTGACGACGACGTCGCCGATGCGCTTGAGACCGAGCGTGCGCAGGGTCTCGCGCTGGTTCTGCTTGCGCCCGATACCGGAGCGCACCTGGGTCACCTGCAGCTTCGCCATCACGCACCCGCCTGGGCCGGAGCCGGGTTCGGCTCCTTCTCGGCCTTGAGCAGCGCGGCCGGGGCGACGTGCTCGACCGGCAGACCGCGGCGCGACGCCACGTCGGCCGGAGCCTCGAGCTCACGCAGCGCCTGGATGGTCGCGTGCACGATGTTGATCGCGTTCGACGAGCCGAGCGACTTGCTCAGCACGTCGTGGATGCCTGCGGCCTCGAGCACGGCGCGGACCGGGCCACCGGCGATGACACCGGTACCAGGAGCGGCCGGGCGCAGCATGACGACGCCGGCGGCCTTCTCACCCTGCACGGGGTGCGGGATGGTGCCCTGGATGCGCGGCACGCGGAAGAAGGACTTCTTCGCCTCCTCGACACCCTTCTGGATGGCGGTCGGCACCTCCTTCGCCTTGCCGTAGCCGACGCCGACCATGCCGTCGCCGTCACCGACGACGACCAGGGCCGTGAAGCTGAACCGACGTCCGCCCTTGACGACCTTGGCCACGCGGTTGATGCCGACGACCTTCTCGATGTATGCGGTCTTGTCCGCCGAGTCGCGGCCGCGACCCCGACGGTCCCCGCCGCCACTGCGGCGCTGGGCTCCGCTCATTTCGACTGTCCTCTTCTCTCGTCTGGCCTAGAAGGCCAGGCCGCCCTCGCGGGCGCCCTCGGCCAGGGCGGCGACGCGCCCCTGGTACTTGTTCCCTGCGCGGTCGAACACGACCGACTCGACCCCGGCGACCTTCGCGCGGTCGGCGATCAGCTCACCGACGCGACGGGCCTTGGCGGTCTTGTCACCGTCGAGCGAGCGCAGCTCGGCCTCCATCGACGACGCCGACGCAAGCGTACGGCCCTCCAGGTCGTTGACGACCTGCGCGACGATGTGACGGCTGGAGCGCGTGATCACCAGACGCGGACGCTCCTGCGTCCCGGCGACCCGCTTGCGACCGCGCACCTGACGGCGACGACGACCCGCGGTACGCGCAGCCTCGTGCTTGCGGTGCTTGAGAGCGATAGCCATTACTTTCCAGCCTTCCCAGCCTTGCGGCGAACGTGCTCGCCGGCGTACCGCACGCCCTTGCCCTTGTAGGGCTCCGGCTTGCGCAGCTTGCGGATGTTGGCCGCAACCTCACCGACGCGCTGCTTGTCGATCCCGGCGACGGTGAGCTTGGTCGGCGACTCGACCGTGAAGGTCACACCCTCCGGAGCCTCGAAGGCGACCGGGTGGCTGAAGCCGAGGTTGAGCTCGATCGCGGCCGGGCCCTTGGCCAGGACGCGGTAGCCGACGCCGACGAGCTCGAGCTTCTTCTCGTAGCCCTCCGTGACGCCGATGACCATGTTGTTGATCAGCGTGCGCGTCAGGCCGTGGAGCGAGCGGTTCTGACGCTCGTCGTTGGGACGCTCGACCGAGATCGCGCCGTCCTCGCCCTTGGTCGCGGTGATCGGTGCGGCCACGGTGTGCGACAGGGTGCCCTTCGGGCCCTTGACCGTGACGACCTGCCCGTCGATCGCGATGTCGACACCGGAAGGAACCGTCACCGGCTGCTTGCCAATACGTGACATGTGTTGTCTCCTCCCGTCACCAGACGTAGGCGAGGACTTCGCCGCCCACGCCCTTGTGCTTGGCCTGCTTGTCGGTGAGGAGGCCCTGGCTCGTGGAGATGATCGCCACGCCCAGGCCACCGAGCACCTTCGGCAGGTTGTTCGACTTCGCGTAGACCCGCAGGCCCGGCTTGCTGATGCGCCGGATGCCGGCGATCGCACGCTCGCGGTGCTGGCCGTACTTGAGGGTCACCGTGAGCGTCTTGCCCACGGCGTCCCCGGTCGGCTCGACCACGGAGAAGCCCGTGATGTAGCCCTCTTGCTTCAGGATCTCCGCGACGCCGGCCTTGAGCTTGCTGTAGGGCATGCTCACCTCGTCGTGGAACGCCTGGTTGCCGTTGCGGACACGCGTCAGCATGTCCGCGATCGGATCAGTCATCGTCATGAGTGTGTTTCCACTTTCCTGCCACGGTTTCCGCACCGGCGGTGCGGACCTGCGGCGTTCAGGGTCGAGTCGGGATTACCAGCTGCTCTTCGTGACGCCCGGGAGCTCACCGCGGTGAGCCATCGTCCGCAGGCAGATCCGGCAGAGGCCGAACTTGCGGTAGACGGACTTCGGACGGCCACAGCGCTGGCAGCGGGTGTAGGCGCGCACGGCGTACTTCGGCTTGCGCGCGGCCTTCACCTTGAGCGAGGTCTTCGCCATGGTCAGTTCTCCTTGAACGGGAAGCCGAGCTTGGTGAGGAGCGCGCGCCCCTCCTCGTCGTTGGTCGCCGAGGTGACGATGGTGATGTCCATGCCACGGGTCCGGTCGATCTTGTCCTGGTCGATCTCGTGGAACATGACCTGCTCCGTGAGACCGAAGGTGTAGTTGCCGCGCCCGTCGAACTGCTTCGGCGAGAGGCCGCGGAAGTCGCGGATACGCGGGAGCGCGATCGACAGGAGCCGGTCGAGGAACTCCCACATGCGGTCGCCGCGCAGCGTCACGTGCGCACCGATCGGCATGCCCTCGCGCAGCTTGAACTGCGCGATGGACTTGCGGGCCCGGGTGACCTGCGGCTTCTGGCCGGTGATCGCGGCCAGGTCGCGGATCGCGCCCTCGATCAGCTTCGAGTCCCGGGCCGCCTCGCCGACGCCCATGTTGACGACGATCTTGGTCAGGCCGGGGACCTGCATGACGTTCTCGTACGCGAACTGCTCACGCAGCGCGGGGAGGATCTCCTCGCGGTAGCGCGTCTTCACGCGCGGCGTGACCTTCTCTGCGGTCTCGGCGCTCATCAGATCTCCTCTCCGGTGCGCTTGGCGATGCGCACGCTGCGGTGCGCGCTGTAGCTGGTGCCGTCCGGGCGCTTCTTGGTGACCTCGTCACGACGGAAGCCGATCCGGGTGGTGACCTTCTCGCCGTCGACCTCGACCAGGAGCGCCACGTTGGACACGTGGATCGGGGCCTCCTTGGTGATGATCGAGCTGGTCGTGCCCGGCTGCAGCGCCTTCTGGTGCCGCTTGATCCGGTTCACGCCCTCGACGATGACGCGGTCGGTCTCGGGGAGCACGGCGATGACCTTGCCCTCGACGCCGCGGTCCTTGCCCGTGAGGACGCGGACCGTGTCACCCTTCTTGATGGTCAGGCTCTTCTTGTTGGCAGTCATCACAGCACCTCCGGGGCGAGCGAGATGATGCGCATGAACCGCTTGTCGCGCAGCTCGCGGCCCACGGGGCCGAAGATGCGCGTGCCACGGGGCTCACCATCGTTCTTCAAGATGACTGCGGCGTTCTCGTCGAACCGGATGTAGGAGCCGTCCGGACGACGGCGCTCCTTCGCGGTGCGGACGACGACGGCCTTGACGACGTCGCCCTTCTTGACGTTCCCGCCCGGGATCGCGTCCTTGACGGTGGCGACGATGGTGTCGCCGATCCCTGCGTATCGACGACCGGAACCGCCGAGCACGCGGATGCAAAGGATCTCCTTCGCACCGGTGTTGTCGGCGACCTTGAGTCGCGACTCCTGCTGGATCATCGGTTCTCTCCTGTTGTCTCGCCGGTTCTCACGGGGTCTCCGTGAGCCTGACGGAACGAGTGGTTACTTGGCCTTCTCGAGGATCTCGACGAGGCGCCAACGCTTGGTCGACGACAGCGGTCGCGTCTCCGCGATCAGCACGCGGTCGCCGATGCCGGCCTCGTTGGCCTCGTCGTGAGCCTTGAGCTTGCTCGTACGGCGCATGACCTTGCCGTAGAGCGCGTGCTTGACGTGGTCCTCGACGCTGACGACGACGGTCTTGTCCATCTTGTCGCTCACGACGAGACCCTCACGCACCTTGCGGCGGTTGCGCTCGCCTGCGGTGTTACTGGTGCTCATGCCTCTTCACTTTCGATGATGCCGAGCTCGCGCTCGCGGACGACGGTGTAGATGCGCGCGATGTCCTTGCGCACCGTACGCAGCCGCGCGTTGTTCTCGAGCTGGCCGGTCGCGGCCTGGAAGCGGAGGTTGAACAGCTCTTCCTTGGCCTCGCCCAGCTTGGCGGCCAGGTCCTCTGCGCTCAGGGCGCGGAGGTCGGCGGCGGTGGTGGCGTTCGCCATCAGAGGTCACCTGCCTCGCGGGTCACGATCTTGCACTTCATCGGGAGCTTGTGGATCGCACGCCGCAGCGCCTCACGCGCCACCGGCTCCGACACGCCCGACAGCTCGAACATGACGCGGCCGGCCTTGACGTTGGCGATCCACCACTCCGGCGAACCCTTGCCGGAGCCCATGCGGGTCTCGGCAGGCTTCTTGGTCAGCGGACGGTCCGGGTAGATGTTGATCCACACCTTGCCGCCACGCTTGATGTGACGGGTCATGGCGATACGAGCCGACTCGATCTGCCGGTTGGTCACGTAGTGACCCTCGACCGCCTGGATGCCGAAGTCACCGAACGCCAGCGACGTGCCGCCCTTGGCGGCGCCACGACGCTTGGGGTGGTGCTGCTTGCGGTGCTTGACCCTGCGCGGGATCAGCATGGTTCAGCTCTCCGTTCCGTTGGCCGCGTCCGCCGGGGCGGCAGCAGCCTCACTGCTCGCGGGAGCCGACTCGGCGGCCTGCTCCTGCTGACGTGCGGGACGCTCGCCGCGCTGACCGTCACGCGCCGGACGGCGACCGCCGCCACGACCCGGACGCTGACGCCCACCGGGGGCGGCTGCGCGGGCGGCGGCCTGAGCCTCGCGCTCGGCACGGGTGCCGGCGACCTCGCCCTTGTAGATCCAGACCTTCACGCCGATGCGGCCGAACGTCGTCTTGGCCTCGTAGAAGCCGTAGTCGACGTCCGCGCGGAGCGTGTGCAGGGGCACGCGGCCCTCGCGGTAGAACTCCGAGCGCGACATCTCGGCACCGCCGAGACGGCCGGAGCACTGGATGCGGACACCCTTCGCGCCGGCGCGCATGGTCGTCTGCAGCGCCTTGCGCATCGCGCGACGGAACTGCACACGGCCGGCGAGCTGCTCGGCGACGCCCTGGGCGACCAGCTGCGCATCGAGCTCGGGGTTCTTGACCTCGAGGATGTTGAGCTGGATCTGCTTGCCCGTGAGCTTCTCGAGGTCACCGCGGATGCGGTCGGCCTCGGCGCCGCGGCGGCCGATCACGATGCCCGGACGCGCCGTGTGGATGTCCACGCGGACGCGGTCACGGGTGCGCTCGATCTCGACCCGGCTGATGCCGGCGCGGTCCATGCCCTTGGTGAGCAGGCGACGGATCTTGATGTCCTCGCCGACGTAGCTCTTGTAGAGCTTGTCGGCGTACCAGCGGCTCTTGTGGTCGGTGGAGATACCGAGACGGAAGCCGTGCGGGTTGATCTTCTGTCCCACTAGCGGTTCCCACCCTTCTTGTTCGACTTGTCGGCGACAGCGTCAGCCGGCTGCACGACGACGGTGATGTGGCTGGTGCGCTTGAGGATGCGGTTGGCCGCACCCCGCGCACGCGGGCGCCAGCGCTTCATCGTCGGGCCCTCGTCGACCCGGATGGCCGAGACGACCAGCGTCGAGCGGTCGAGGCCCTCGGTGGTCTCGGCGTTCGCGACGGCGCTGGCGACCAGCTTGTAGACGTCCTGCGCCGCACCCTGCGGGGCGAACCGCAGCAGGGCCAGTGCCTCGTCCACGTCCAGGCCGCGGACCATGTCGACGACCCGGCGCGCCTTCTGCGGCGTGACGCGGACGAAGCGTGCGACCGCGAAAGCACCGGGCTCGTCGCCGAGCAGGCTCTCGCGCCGGGCGCTGAGGCCCTTACGCTCCAATGTGCTCATCTGAACTCTTCCCTTGGTTGTCGCCCGCGTCAGCGGCGGCGGCTCTTACGGTCGTCCTTGACGTGTCCGCGGAAGGTACGCGTCGGCGCGAACTCGCCCAGCTTGTGGCCGACCATCGCGTCGGTGACGAACACCGGCACGTGCTTGCGTCCGTCGTGGACGGCGATGGTGTGACCGATGAAGGACGGGAGGATCATCGAGCGGCGCGACCACGTCTTGATGACGGTGTGCGTGCCGGCCTCGTTCTGAGTCTCGACCTTCTTGAGCAGGTGTCCGTCGACGAACGGCCCCTTCTTCAAACTGCGTGGCATGTCAGGTTCTTCCTCAGCGCTTTCCGGACTTGCGGCGACGGACGATCAGCTTGTCGCTGGCCTTCTTCTTGCGGGTACGGCCCTCGGGCTGGCCCCACGGCGACACCGGGTTGCGACCACCCGAGGTCTTGCCCTCGCCACCACCGTGCGGGTGGTCGATCGGGTTCATCGCCACGCCACGGACGGTCGGGCGCTTGCCCTTCCAGCGGTTGCGGCCGGCCTTGCCCCAGTTGATGTTCGACTGCTCGGCGTTGCCGACCTCGCCGATGCTGGCGCGGCAGCGGACGTCGACGTAGCGCATCTCGCCCGAGGGGAGACGCAGCTGCGCACGGTTGCCCTCACGAGCCACGAGCTGCACCTTGGCGCCGGCGGAGCGGCCCATCTTGGCGCCGCCACCGGGACGGAGCTCGATCGCGTGGACCGTGGTGCCGACCGGGATGTTGCGCAGCGGCAGGTTGTTGCCGGGCTTGATGTCGGCGCCGGGACCGGCCTCGACCGTCATGCCCTGCTTCAGACCCTCCGGCGCGATGATGTAGCGCTTCTCACCGTCGGCGTAGTGCAGCAGCGCGATGCGCGCGGTGCGGTTGGGGTCGTACTCGATGTGCGCGACCTTCGCCGGCACGCCGTCCTTGTCGTACCGCTTGAAGTCGATGATGCGGTAGGCGCGCTTGTGACCGCCGCCCTGGTGCCGGGTGGTGATCCGGCCCTGGTTGTTGCGGCCGCCCTTCTTGGGCAGCGGACGCGTCAGAGACTTCTCGGGCGTCGAGCGCGTGATCTCGCTGAAGTCGGCCACCGACGAGCCGCGACGGCCCGGGGTGGTCGGCTTGTACTTACGGATTGCCATACGTACTCAGTCCTCGTTCGTTCAGGCGCCCGGCGCAGAGAAGATGTCGATGCTCTGGCCCGGGGCGACGCTCACGATCGCGCGCTTGACGTCGGCGCGCTTGCCCGTGCCGTAGCGCGTGCGGCGCGTCTTGCCCTTGCGGTTCTGCGTGTTCACCGCCGTGACCGTGACACCGAAGACCTTCTCCACGGCGATCTTGATCTCGGTCTTGTTGGCGTCGGGACGGACGACGAACGTGTACTTGTTCTCGTCGAGCAGCCCGTAGCTCTTCTCGCTCACGACCGGCGCGATCAGGATGTCGCGCGGGTCCTTCTGCAGCGTGCTCACTTGTCACCGTCCTTCGTGATCGCGGCCTCGCTCAGCTTGACCGTCTCGGCGTCCCCGCTGGAGCGGAGCGCGACGAAGGCGTCGAACGCGGCCTTGGTGAAGACCACGTCGTCGCTGAGCAGCACGTCGTACGTGTTGAGCTGGTCGAGCCCGATCAGGTGCGTGCCGGCGACGTTGCGCAGGCTCTTGACCGTGAGCTCGTCGGTGCCCTCCACCACGACCAGCACGCGGGGACGCGCGGTGATCTCGCGGAGCGTGGCCAGAGCGGCCTTCGTCGACGGCGTCTCGCCGGTGACGAGGGACTCGACCACGTGCAGGCGACCGTTGCGCGCCCGGTCGGTGAGGGCACCGCGGAGGGCGGCGGCCTTCATCTTCTTGGGCGTGCGCTGGTCGTAGCTGCGCGGCGTCGGGCCGTGCACCACGCCACCACCGGTGAACTGGGGTGCGCGGATCGAGCCCTGACGGGCGCGGCCGGTGCCCTTCTGGCGGTACGGCTTCTTGCCGCCGCCGGCGACCTCGCCGCGGCTCTTGGTGTCGTGGGTGCCCTGGCGCGCGGCGGCGAGCTGGGCGACGACCACCTGATGCATCAGGGGGATGTTGACCTGCGCGTCGAAGACGTCCTTCGGCAGGTCGACGTCGATGAGGTTCGCGGTCACTTCACGGCTCCCTTCTTGGCGCCGGTGCGGATCATGACGATGCCGCCCTTGGGGCCGGGAACCGCACCCTTGATCAGGATGAGGCCCTTGTCGGCGTCGACGGCGTGGACCGTGAGGCTCTGCGCGGTGACGCGGTCGGTGCCCATGTGGCCCGCCATGCGCAGACCCTTGAACACGCGGCCCGGCGTGGCGCAGCCGCCGATCGAACCCGGCTTGCGGTGGTTGCGGTGCGCGCCGTGCGAGGCGCTGACGCCGGCGAAGCCGTGACGCTTCATGACGCCGGCGAAGCCCTTGCCCTTGCTGGTGCCCGTCACGTCGACGAAGTCACCGGCGGCGAAGATCTCCGGGGAGACGGCCTGGCCGACCTCGTAGTCGGCGATCGCCTCGGTGCGGATCTCGGCGAGGTGGCGGCGCGGGGTGACGCTGGCCTTCTCGAAGTGGCCGGCCTGCGGCTTGTTCACCTTGCGCGGGTCGATCTCGCCGAAGCCGATCTGGACGGCGCTGTAGCCGTCGGTCTCGGCGGTCCGGATCTGCGTGACGACGTTGGTGTCGGCAGCGATCACGGTGACCGGGACCACGCGGTTGTTCTCGTCCCACGTCTGGGTCATGCCGAGCTTGCGCCCGAGCAGCCCGACGGGTGCCTTCTGGTTGCTCATCAGCGATCGTTCCTCAGAGCTTGATCTCGATGTCGACGCCTGCGGGGAGGTCGAGGCGCATCAGCGAGTCGACGGTCTTCGGCGTGGGGTCGATGATGTCGATGAGGCGCTTGTGGGTGCGCATCTCGAAGTGTTCGCGGCTGTCCTTGTACTTGTGCGGCGAACGAATGACGCAGTAGACGTTCTTCTCCGTCGGCAGAGGCACCGGGCCGGCGACCGTGGCACCCGTACGCGTGACGGTGTCGACGATCTTGCGCGCCGAGGTGTCGATCACCTCGTGGTCATAGGCCTTGAGCCTGATGCGGATCTTCTGTCCCGCCATGCTCTCGCTTCGTCCTTCTCTTCGTACTGCCTCGGTCTCTCCACCTCGGGATCGAGGAAGAGCGTCGCTCCCCTCCGACCCCCGAGGTCGGGCGTGTCGCGGGCACGTCGCGCGCGCGAGTTCGTCACACCTCTGGAGTTTGATGGTTGGGCCCGGGGACGCCGCCCATCCGCGAGGGATGTGCCTGCCCTTCCTCGAGCCAGGCGCATCCGCACCGCTTCCCCGGAGGGAGTGGACAGGACGCGCCGAAGCAACTTTCCAAGTCTGACAGACGCCACCCCCGATTGCCAAATCGGGGCGCGAGACCTCTCTCACCTGGACGTATCCCACACTATCGGGCCAGGCCAAACGGCAAAATCGTTCGGCCCGCGACACCGGCCCGGGGCAATCTGGGGGTTACCCGCACGGTCTCGTCCCGTAACCGAGGCGTACCACCCTGCGGGGATGGACGGAGTCAACGTGAGCACCCACGAGCCAGTCGCCCCAGGCGTCGCCGCCGAGCCGGTCTTCCTCGAGCAGACCGTCTCCTTGGCGACCGCCAACGTCGCCGCGGGAGGCGGCCCGTTCGCCGCGCTCGTCGTCGTGGACGGGATTGTGGTCGCGAGCGGGGTCAACCGCGTGACGGCGACGAACGACCCGACCGCGCACGCCGAGGTCGTCGCGATCCGGCGCGCGTGCGCGGAGCTGTCGACCTTCGCCCTCCTCGGCGCGGTGCTCTACAGCTCGTGCGAGCCGTGCCCGATGTGCCTCGCCGCGTCGATGTGGGCCCGCGTCGACGGCGTCTTCTTCGCCGCCGACCGGCACGACGCCGCCCGCGGCGGGTTCGACGACCGGGCGTTCTACGACCTGCTCGCCGCCCCGAGGGAGACCTGGCCCCGCCCCGTGGCGGCGGTCCCGACCCGCGGGGCCACCGCTCCCTTCGAGGCCTGGCGCGACCACGGCGCGCGGATCGAGTACTGAGGAGGCGCCGGATGGACCTCGTGGACGTGCAGTCCGTCGTGACCCCCCTGCGGCGCGAGGATCTCGCGGACTGGAGGGCCGGTGACGCCGTGCTGGCCGGGGGGACCTTCCTCTTCTCGGAGCCGCAGCCGGGCGTACGGCGCCTGGTCGACGTGACGCGGCTCGCCTGGGCGCCGCTCGTGGTGCACGACGACGGGCTCGAGATCGCCGCGACCTGCACGCTCGGCACCCTCGCCGCCGCCGCCGGCGACACCGCCCCGCTGCTGCGCCGAGGCGGGGTGCGGGCGCGCGCGACGGTCTCCTTCCCCGACACATGGACGTTCGGGCCGATCGTGCGCGACGCCGTGGACGCCCTCGTCGCCTCCTTCAAGGTCTGGCACACCGCCACGGTCGGCGGCAACGTCTGCCTCGCCCTCCCCGCGGGCTCGATGACCTCGCTCCTCGCCGGCCTCGGCGCCGACGCGACCGTGTGGTCGCCGGACGGGACGACACGGACGGCGCTCGTCGCCGACCTCGTGACGGGTGTCGGCACGACGGCACTCGCCGCAGGAGAGGTCGTCCGGTCGTTCTTCGTCCCGCGCACCGCCCTCGTCGAGCCCGTCGCCTTCCGCCGTGTGTCGCTGTCGGTGCGCGGACGCTCCGCCGCGGTGGTGGTCGCGCGCCGGACGGTCGGCCCTGACGGCACCGAGATCGCGCGGGTCACCGTCACGGGCGCGACCCCGCGGCCGTACGTCCTGACATTCCCTGCCCCGGTCGACGCGGCGACCTGGCACGCCGCCCTCGACGCGTCCGTCCCGGCGTCCGACTGGCTCGGCGACGTCCACGGCGCCGCCGACTGGCGCCGCCACGCGAGCCATCTCCTCGGGCTCGACGCCCTGCGCTCGGTGGGAGGACTCCGATGAGGACGACGGTCAACGGCACCCCGTACGACGCCGAGCCGGCACCCGGCCAGTGCCTGCGGACCTACCTGCGCGACGCCGGGGCGACCGACGTCCGCAAGGGGTGCGACGCGGGCGACTGCGGCGCGTGCAGCGTGCTGCTCGACGGCGCACCTGTCCACTCGTGCCTCGTCCCGGCGCTGCGCGCGGCCGACCGCGACGTCGTCACCGCGGCGGGCCTCTCCCCCGGCGACACCACGGGCGACTCCGCCCAGCGGTTCCTCGACGCCCAGGGGTTCCAGTGCGGGTTCTGCACCTCGGGGATGGTCGTCACGACCGGCTGCTTCGGCCACGACGAGACGCACGACCTCGACCGGCTGCTGAAGGGCAACCTCTGCCGGTGCACCGGGTACCGCGCGGTCCGCGACGCGGTGGCGGGCAAGCAGAACGTCGAAACCCACGGTGTCGGCCAGGCCCTCGGCCGCAGCGTGGCCTCCCTCGCCGGGCGCGCGATCGTCCGCGGACGCCAGCCCTTCACGCTCGACGAGTCGCCGGCCGACGCCCTCCACGCCGCCGTCGTCCGCTCGCCGCACGCCCATGCGCGCGTGGTGCGGGTCGACACGACAGCGGCCCTCGCCTCGCCCGGCGTGGTGGCCGTGCTCACCGCGGACGACGTCCCCGACGTGCTGTTCTCCACCGCACGCCACCACTCCCGGGAGGACGACCCTCGCGACACCCGCGTGCTCGACCGCGTGGTGCGCTTCGTCGGCCAGCGCGTCGCCCTCGTCGTCGCCGAGTCGGCCGCCGACGCCCTGCGCGCGCTCCCCCTGGTCGAGGTGGAGTACGCCGTGCTGCCCGCGGTCGTCGATCCCGAGCAGGCCCGTACGCCCGGGGCCCCGCTCCTGCATGCGGACAAGGGGCCGCAGGCCGGGATCGCCGACCCGCAGCGCAACGTGGTCGCGGCGATCGACGCCGAGATCGGCTCGGTCGACGCCGGGCTCGCGGACGCGGCGCACACCTACGAGGCCACCTTCACGACGGCCCGCGTCCAGGCCACCCACCTGGAGACCCACGGTGCGGTCGGCTGGCTCGACGGAGACCGGCTGGTCGTACGGACCAGCACCCAGGTCCCGTACCTGGTCCGCGACGAGCTCGCCCACCTCCTCGGCCTGCCCCGCGAGCGGGTCGAGGTCCTCACCAACCGCGTCGGCGGCGGCTTCGGGGCCAAGCAGGAGATGCTCGTCGAGGACCTGGTCGCGCTCGCGGTGCTGCAGACCGGACGACCGGTCCAGCTCGAGCTGTCCCGGACCGAGCAGCTCACCGCCACCACCGTCCGCCACCCGATGCGGATCCGGGTCCGCGCCGGAGTGGACACCGAGGGGATCCTCACCGCCCTCGACGTCGACGTGCTCGCCGACACCGGGGCGTACGGCAACCACGGTCCCGGCGTCCTCTTCCACGGCTGCAACGAGTCCGTCGCCGCGTACCGGTGCCCCAACAAGCGCGTCCGCGGCGAGACCGTCTACACGAACACGATCCCGTCGGGCGCCTTCCGTGGCTACGGGCTCGGCCAGCTGGTGTTCGCGATCGAACAGGTCCTCGACGAGCTCGCGCGCTCGGCCGGGATCGACCCGTACGACCTGCGCGCGCGCAACGTCGTCCTCCCCGGTGACGCGATGGTCGCGTACTCGACCGAGCCCGACGACGTCGAGTACGGCAGCCACGGCGCCCTCGAGTGCCTCGCGCTCGCACGGGAGGCCGTCGACCGCGGCGCGGAGCCGGTCCCGGACGGCGCGCAGTGGCGCCGCGGCACCGGCATGGCCCTGGCCATGATCGACACCATCCCCCCGCGCGGACACCACGCGGCCGCGGAGGTGCGGGCGATGCCGGACGGGACGTTCGAGGCTTCGGTCGGGACGGCGGAGTTCGGCAACGGCTCCTCGACGGCGCACGTGCAGCTGGTGGCCCACGCGCTCGGGACCACCACGGACCGCGTACGGCTCGTGTCCGGCGACACCCGCGCCGTCGCTCACGACACGGGTGCCTTCGGCTCGACGGGCCTGGTGGTCGCAGGGAAGGCGCTCACCCACGCCGCCGAGGACCTCGCCCGCCAGCTCGCCGACGCAGTCGCGCGGGGAGTGGAGACGGCGGGCCTCGTCGGCACCGGGACGGCGACCGGGTCACCGCGCTCTGTCGCGTTCAACGTGCACGCCTTCGCGGTCGCCGTGGACGTCGACACCGGAGAGGTCCGGATCCTCCGCTCGGTCCAGGCGGCCGACGCCGGGGTCGTCATCAACCCCGAGCAGTGCCGCGGTCAGGTCGAGGGCGGCGTCGCGCAGGGCATCGGCACCACGCTCCACGAGCACGTCCAGATCGACGGGGACGGCGTCGTCCGCACGCCGGTCCTGCGGACCTACCACGTCCCGCAGATCGCCGACGTGCCCGTGACGGAGGTCCTCTTCGCCTCGACGTCGGACACGCTCGGCCCGTACGGCGCCAAGTCGATGAGCGAGTCGCCGTACAACCCGGTCGCCGCGGCTCTGGCGAACGCTGTCCGTGACGCGGTCGGCGTCCGGGTCACCGACCTTCCGCTGTCCCGCGACCGGGTTTGGCGGGCGGCGGCGTCGCCCTGATCCACGCTCCGCGCTAGCGGTGCGTGTGGTGCTCGGTGGCGGCGTGGTCGGCGGGCTCGAGCTGGAACGTCGAGTGCTCGACGTCGAAGTGGTCCGCGAGACATCCGCGGAGGTGGTCGAGCACCGTGTGGCCGCCGTCGCGGGCGAGCACCGCGTCGTCGACGACGACGTGGGCCGACATCACCGGCATGCCGGAGGTGATCGTCCAGACGTGCAGGTCGTGGACGTCGAGGACGCCCGGCGTCTCCCGCATGTGCACCCGGAGCTCGTCGAGGTCGAGGCCGCGCGGTGTCGACTCGAGGAGGACGTCGGCGACCTCCCGCAGGAGACCGAGTGCGCGCGGCAGGATGAGCGCGGCGATGGCGAGCGACGCCACCGGGTCGGCCGCCTCCCAGCCCGTCACCATGATCACGACCGCCGCGACGATGACCGCGACCGAGCCCACCGCGTCGCCCAGGACCTCGAGGTAGGCGCCCTTCACGTTCAGGCTCTCCTGCGCGCCCTGTCGCAGGACGACCAGCCCGACGATGTTGGCCGCGAGACCGAGGACGCCGGCGGCGAGCATCCACGGAGAGTCGACGTGCGGCGGGTCGCCCAGGCGGCGTACGGCCGAGACCACGACGACCACGCACACCGCGAGCAGCACGAGCCCGTTGAGCCCGGCGGCGAGGATCTCCGAGCGGTGGTTGCCGAACGTGCGACGCGGGCTGCCCACGCGCTGGGCGACCGTCACCGCGACCAAGGCCATCGCGAGGCCGAAGGTGTCGCTCAGCATGTGGCCGGCGTCGGCGAGCAGCGCAAGGCTGCCGGTCAGCAGCGCGGCGGCCACCTCGACCACGAGGACCAGCACCGTCAGGGCCAGCACGAACGCCAGGCGAGGACGGTGCTGGGCCGACGGGGTGCCGTGCGCATGGTCGTGTCCCACCCCTTCACGATACGTCCGTCGGCCGTGGCCCTCGCGCTCACCGTCGGCATCCGGACGTACGACGAGGCCCCGCCCAGCAGGTGCTGGACGGGGCCTCGTGCAGAGATCGGTCCCGGGTCAGGCCCGGGCTGCGATCACTTGTTGATCTTGGTGACGCGACCCGCGCCGACCGTACGACCACCCTCGCGGATCGCGAAGCGGAGGCCGTCCTCCATCGCGATCGGCTGGATCAGCTGGACCGACATCTCGGTGTTGTCGCCCGGCATGACCATCTCGGTGCCCTCGGGCAGCGTGACGACGCCGGTGACGTCCGTGGTGCGGAAGTAGAACTGCGGGCGGTAGTTGTTGAAGAACGGCGTGTGACGGCCGCCCTCCTCCTTGCTCAGGATGTAGACCTGCGCCTCGAACTCCGTGTGGGGAGTCGTGGTGCCCGGAGCGATGACGACCATGCCGCGCTCGACGTCCTCGCGCTTCGTGCCACGAAGCAGGAGGCCGACGTTCTCGCCCGCCTGGCCCTCGTCGAGAAGCTTGCGGAACATCTCGATGCCCGTGACCGTGGAGGTCTGCTTCTCGTCGCGGATGCCGACGATGTCGACGGTGTCGTTGAGCTTGACGATGCCGCGCTCGATACGACCCGTGATGACGGTGCCACGACCGGTGATCGTGAAGACGTCCTCGACCGGCATGAGGAACGGCTTGTCCGTCTCACGCGCCGGCTCGGGGATGTACTCGTCGACCGCGTTCATGAGCTCGAGGATCGACTCGCCCCACTTGGCGTCGCCGTTGAGCGCCGGGAAGGCGGCAACGCGGACGACCGGGACGTTGTCGCCGTCGAACTCCTGCTCGTTGAGCAGCTCGCGGACCTCGAGCTCGACGAGCTCGATGAGCTCGTCGTCGTCGACCATGTCGCACTTGTTGAGCGCGACGACCATGGCCGGCACGCCGACCTGGCGGGCGAGCAGCACGTGCTCACGCGTCTGCGGCATCGGGCCGTCGGTGGCGGCGACCACAAGGATCGCGCCGTCCATCTGCGCCGCACCCGTGATCATGTTCTTCACGTAGTCGGCGTGACCCGGGCAGTCGACGTGCGCGTAGTGACGGTTCTCGGTCTGGTACTCGACGTGAGCGATCGAGATCGTGATACCGCGCTGGCGCTCCTCAGGAGCCTTGTCGATCTGATCGAAGGCCGAAGCCTCGTTCAGGTCCGGGTACTTGTCATGCAGCACCTTGGTAATCGCCGCGGTGAGCGTCGTCTTACCGTGGTCGATGTGACCGATGGTGCCGATGTTCATGTGCGGCTTAGTCCGCTCGAACTTCGCCTTAGCCACTGGGGCTCCTCCTCGATTGAATGTTGCTTGCGCCGTGCGGTTGAGCTGATCGAAGCCTAGGTCAGGCCAGCGATCACTCGCCCCTGGCCTTCTTGATGATCTCTTCCGCGACGTTCTTGGGAACCTCGGCGTAGGAGTCGAACTCCATGGAGTACGACGCCTGCCCCGACGTCTTCGACCGGAGGTCTCCGACGTACCCGAACATCTCGGAGAGCGGAACGAGTGCCTCGACGACCCGGTCACCGGACCGTTCCGTCATCTGCTGGATCTGCCCGCGGCGAGAGTTGATGTCGCCGATGACGTCGCCCAGGTAGGACTCAGGGGTGGTGACCTCGACCTTGAACATCGGCTCGAGGAGCACCGGGTCTGCCTTGCGTGCCGCCTCCTTGAACGCCATCGAACCGGCGATCTTGAAGGCGAGCTCGGACGAGTCGACGTCGTGGTACTGACCGTCGGTCAGCGTCACCTTGACGTCGACCATGGGGTATCCGGCGAGCACGCCGAACTCCATGGCTTCCTGCGCGCCCTCGTCGACGGCGGGGATGTACTCCCGCGGGACGCGACCACCGGTGATCTCGTTGGCGAACTCGTAGCCGCCCTCGCCACCAACGATCGGGCCCGTGGGCTCGATGCTGATGAGGACCTTGGCGAACTGGCCCGAACCACCGGTCTGCTTCTTGTGGGTGTAGGAGACCTTCTCGATCTTGCGCTTGATGGTCTCGCGGTACGCGACCTGCGGCTTGCCGACGTTGGCCTCGACGCGGAACTCGCGCTTCATGCGGTCCACGAGGATGTCGAGGTGCAGCTCGCCCATGCCGGCGATGATGGTCTGCCCGGTCTCCTCGTCGGTGTGGACCGTGAACGTCGGGTCCTCCTCGGCGAGGCGCTGGATCGCGACGCCGAGCTTCTCCTGGTCGCTCTTGGTCTTGGGCTCGATGGCGACCTGGATCACCGGCGCCGGGAACGTCATCGACTCGAGCACGATCGGGTTGCCCGGCTCGGACAGCGTCTCGCCGGTGGTGGTGTCCTTGAGACCCATCACGGCCACGATCTGACCGGCGCCGACCGACGCGATCTCCTCACGCTTGTTGGCGTGCATCTGGTAGATCTTGCCGATCCGCTCCTTGCGCCCCTTGACGGAGTTCAGGACCTGGGTGCCGGCCTCGAGGCGCCCCGAGTAGAGGCGGATGTAGGTCAGCTTGCCGAGGTGCGGGTCGGCCGCGATCTTGAACGCCAGGGCCGAGAAGGGCTCCTCCTCGGTGGGCTGACGCACGAGCTCGGTCTCCTCGTCGCCGACCTTGTGGCCCGCGACGGAGCCCACGTCGATCGGCGAGGGGAGGTAGTCGACGACCGCGTCGAGCAGGGGCTGGACGCCCTTGTTCTTGAACGCGGTGCCGCACAGGACCGGGACGATCTTGTCGGCCAGCGTGGCGCGACGGATCGCGGCCTTCAGCGTGTCGACGTCGATGTCCTCGCCCTCGAGGTAGAGCTCCATGAGCTCGTCGTCGGCGGTCGCGACGGTGTCGAGCAGCTTCTCGCGGTACTCGGCGGCCTTGTCGGCGAGCTCGGCCGGGATCTCCTCGACCGTGTAGTCCTCGCCCATCTCGGTCTCGCCGCGCCACGTGAGCGCGCGCATGCCGACCAGGTCGACGACGCCGAGGAAGTCCGACTCCGCACCGATCGGGAGCTGCAGCACCGCCGGGTTGGCGTTGAGGCGCTCGACGATGGTGTCCACGCAGTAGAAGAAGTCGGCGCCGGTGCGGTCGAGCTTGTTGACGAAGCACATCCGCGGCACGCGGTACTTGTTGGCCTGACGCCAGACGGTCTGCGACTGCGGCTCCACGCCGGCGACGCCGTCGAAGACCGCGACCGCGCCGTCGAGCACGCGAAGCGACCGCTCCACCTCGACGGTGAAGTCGACGTGACCCGGCGTGTCGATGATGTTGATCTGGTGGTTCTTCCACCAGCAGGTCGTCGCGGCCGACGTGATCGTGATGCCGCGCTCCTGCTCCTGCTCCATCCAGTCCATCGTGGCTGCGCCCTCGTGGACCTCACCGATCTTGTAGGTGATGCCGGTGTAGAACAGGATGCGCTCGGTCGTCGTCGTCTTGCCCGCGTCGATGTGCGCCATGATGCCGATGTTGCGCACCGTGGCGAGGTTGGTGGTGATGTCTACGGCCACCTTGGCTGACTTCCCTTGCTGTCGTGAGTCGAATCAGGAGAGGGGTGCCGCGGGCTCCGGACGGAGCCTGCGGCACACCGTCACCAGCGGTAGTGGGCGAAGGCCTTGTTGGCCTCGGCCATCTTGTGCGTGTCCTCACGCTTCTTGACGGCGCCGCCGAGGCCGTTGCTGGCGTCGAGGAGCTCGTTCATCAGGCGCTCCGCCATGGTCTTCTCGCGACGCTCGCTGGCGAACCGGACGAGCCAGCGGAGGGCGAGGGTGTTCGCGCGGGAGGCGCGGACCTCGATCGGGACCTGGTAGGTCGCACCGCCGACACGGCGGGACTTGACCTCAAGGGTCGGCTTGACGTTGTCGAGCGCGCGCTTGAGCGTGATGACCGGGTCGGTGCCGGACTTCTCACGCGTGCCTTCGAGCGCGCTGTAGACGATGCGCTGGGCGACCTGCTTCTTGCCGTCCTCGAGAACCTTGTTGATCAGCTGCGTGACCAGGGGGCTCGAGTAGACCGGGTCGGCCTCGATCGGGCGCTTCGGTGCGGGGCCCTTGCGCGGCATCAGCTCTTCTCCTTCTTCGCGCCGTAACGGCTGCGAGCCTGCTTGCGGCTCTTGACACCCTGGGTGTCCAGCGCGCCGCGGATGATCTTGTAACGCACACCCGGGAGGTCCTTCACACGGCCACCGCGGACGAGCACGATCGAGTGCTCCTGCAGGTTGTGACCCTCACCGGGGATGTAGGCCGTGACCTCGATGCCGCTGCTCAGCCGGACGCGAGCAACCTTGCGCAGCGCGGAGTTCGGCTTCTTCGGCGTCGTCGTGTACACACGCGTGCACACCCCACGGCGCTGCGGCGAACCCTTCAGGGCGGGCGTCTTGGTCTTCGCCACCTTGTCCTGACGGCCCTTGCGGACCAACTGCTGGATCGTTGGCACTACATGCTTCTTTCTTCTGTCCGGCTCTTGTGTGTAGCTCTCTCGTCCCCGTCACAGGCGTCGGTCCGGGCGGCGCGCCTCGGGCGTGCCGCCACCGCGACGTGCGATGGTTGGTGTTGCTGCTCGCGGCGCTGCACCTCGTCCGCACGCCCCGGTCGCGAGACCCGGTCGTGCGACTCGACCGACGGTGCGGCGACACACGAATCAGTGCACACGGACAGCGAGTCCACGGCACAATGTCCAAGACTACCGGGTGCCCCGTGAGGGGTCAAAACGGGTTCAGCCCGCCTGGGCACGGTCCGGCGCATCGCTCCCGCGACGGTCCAGGAGCTCGGCGAGATGGAGGGCCCGGACCCCCGCGAGGTCGTCGAGCTGGGTCCGGCAGGAGAAGCCGTCGGCGAGCACGATGCTGCCGTGCGGCGCCTCCCGCACTGCCGGCAAAAGCTGGTGCTCGGCGACCGCGACGGACACCTCGTAGTGGCCCCTCTCGACGCCGAAGTTGCCGGCCAGCCCGCAGCACCCGCCGAGGCGCGTCACCGTCGCCCCGGCACCTGCGAGGAGGGCGGCGTCGGCCTGCCATCCGAGCACCGAGGTGTGGTGGCAGTGCGGCTGGGCGACGATCGTGACCCCGCTCAGGTCCGGGGCGCTCCACCCGTCGGTGCGGGCCAGCAGCTCGGCCAGCGTGAACACTCCCCCGGCGACCTCCGCCGCCCTCGGGTCGTCGGTCAGCTCGACCGCGTCGGAGCGCAGGACCGACAGGCACGACGGCTCGAGGCCCACGACCGGCATGCCTGCCGCCACGTACGGATGCAGCGCGGCCACCGTCCGCTCGACGTTGCGCCGGGCCCCGTCGAGCTGCCCGGTGGAGATCCAGGTCAGACCGCAGCACACCGACTCGTCGAGCAGGCGGACCCGGTAGCCGGCCCCTTCGAGCACCCGCACGGCCGCCTGGCCGGGGGCGGTCTGGAAGTAGTTCGTGAACGAGTCCGCCCACAGCAGCACCTCGGGACGCCCGTCCGCGGCGCCGGCCGGTTCGTCGACCGCGTCGCGCGTACGGGTGGCCGTCCCCTCGCCCCGGCTCCACCGGCGCAGGGTCGTGGTCGCGAACCGCGGGATGCTGCGCCGGGGATCGACCCCCGCCAGCCAGAGCGCGACCCGGCGCAGGCCGGGCGTCCGCAGGACGCGGTTCGCGAGCCGCGCCACCGGGGCCGACAGCCGCGCCCACCGCGGCAGCATCCCGAGTGCGTAGTGGTTGCGGGGGCGGAGGCGACGCCGGTAGGTCTGGTGGAGAACCTCGGCCTTGTACGTCGCCATGTCGATGCCGGTCGGGCAGTCGCGCGCGCACCCCTTGCACGAGAGGCAGAGGTCCAGCGCGTCGTGGACCGCGGGATCCTTCCACCCCTTGCCGACCAGACGGCCGTCGACCATCTCCTGCAGGACCCGCGCGCGGCCGCGGGTCGAGTCCTTCTCGTCGCGGGTCGCCTGGAACGAGGGGCACATCACCCCACCGGCCCCCGTGTTGTCGGCGATGCACTTCCCGACGCCGGTGCAGCGGTGCACCGCGGCGCCGAAGTCGCCGCCGTCGTGGACCAGCCGGAGCGCGAGCCGGTCGCGGACCCGGCCGACGCCCGTGCCTCGCAGGTCGGCGTCGAGCGGAGCCGGGTCGACCAGCACGCCGGGGTTGAGCAGGTCGTCGGGATCGAAGGCTGCCTTGACGCGGCCGAAGAGCGCGATCGCCTCGGGGCTGTACATCAGCGGGAGCAGCTCGGAACGGGCCCGACCGTCGCCGTGCTCCCCCGACAGCGACCCGCCGTGACCCGCCACGAGGACGGCGGCGTCGCGGAGGAAGTCACGGAACACCCGCGTGCCCTCGGCCTGGGCGAACGGGAAGTCGATGCGGACGTGGACGCACCCGTCGCCGAAGTGGCCGTACGGGACACCGTCCAGCTCGTACTGCCGCAGCAGCGCCTCGAACTCGCGCAGGTAGGTGCCGAGGCGCTCGGGCGGGACCGCGGTGTCCTCCCAGCCCGCGTACGCCGGGCGCGAGAGCGAGCGCGCCGCGAGCCCGGCACCCTCCTCGCGGATGCGCCACAGCACCGCCTGCTCGGAGGCGTCGGTGACCAGCCGCGTCGCCCGGGTGCCGACGTCGGCCGCGACGGCCGCCGCACGCGCCTCGAGCTCGGCGAGCGACGCGCCGGAGAGCTCGACGAACATCCATCCCGCGCCGGCGGGCAGCTCGGGGACCGACCCGGCGCCGCGCTGTGCGCGGACGACGTCGACGATGCGGGCGTCGAGCCCCTCGCACGCGGTCGGCCCGTGGGGCAGGATCGCCATCACGTCGTCGGCGGCGTCGGCCATCGTCGGGTACCCCAGGAGGAGCAGCACCCGGTGCCGGGGGTCGGACACGAGATCGACGGTCGCGCCCAGGGTGACCGCGAGGGTGCCCTCGGTGCCGGACAGGAACGTCGCGACGTCGAAGCCGTTCTCGGGCAGCAGGTGCTCCATGCTGTAGCCCGAGACCTGGCGCCCGAAGCGCCCGAACTCGGTGCGGATCGTGGCGAGGTCCGCGTCCACGACGGCGCGCAGCGCGTCCAGGGTCGTCGACGCCGGCGCGGTGGACGCCGAGCCCCGCGCCGGGCGGACCAGCGAGAGCCGCTCGCCGCCGACCGTCACGACGTCGAGCGCCGCCACGGTGTCGGCCGAGCGGCCGTACGCGAGCGCGCGCGACCCGCAGGCGTTGTTGCCGATCATCCCGCCGATCGTGCAGCGGGTGTGGGTCGACGGGTCGGGTCCGTAGCGCAGGCCGGCCCTCGCCGCCTCGCGCTGCAGCGTCGCGTGGACGGTGCCCGGCTCGACCCGCGCCGTACGGCCGTCGGCGTCGATCTCGAGGACCCGGTTGAGGTGCCGCGTGAAGTCGACCACGATCCCGGGACCGACCGCGTTGCCCGCGATCGAGGTGCCCGCCCCTCGCGAGGTCAGCGGGACGGCCGTCGTCCGAGCGACCTCGACCGTGGCGAGGACCTCCTCGACGCTGCGCGGGCGGACGACGACCTGCGGGACGACGCGGTAGAGCGAGGCGTCGGTGCTGTAGAGGGCGCGCGCGAGGGTCGAGTCGTCGACGTCGCTGAGACCGGCCTGCCGCAGCGCCGCCGCCGCGCCGAGCCCGCGCTCGACCGACTCCGGCGCAGGGCTCGCCGTCACCACAGGCTGATCGACCGCTCGAAGATCCCGGTCACCGCGTCCTCGTCGACGGGCTTCGGCGCCGTCGCGAGCAGCCGCTGCTGCTTCATCGTGCCCTCGACGAGCGCCGGGATGTCGTCCTTCTCGAAGCCCACCGCGCCGATGCCGGCGGGGATGCCGATGTCGCGCATCAGGCGTACCAGCACCTGCGGGAGGAAGTCAGCGAGGTCGGCCGGCCGCTCCGCCCCGGGCTCGAGCAGCTCGGCGGCACGCACATGACGCTCGGGAGCGGCGTCGAAGGTGTAGCGGAAGGCCTCGGGCGCCGTGAGCGAGACCGCCATGCCGTGCGGCACCATCGCCTCGTCCTGCGGGTAGCCCGACGGACGGAAGCCCTTCACCTGACCGGCGATCGGGTACGCGTTGGCGTGCGGGATGTGGACGCCGGCATTGCCGAACCCCATGCCCGCGAAGGTCGCGGCGAGCGCCATCTGCTCGCGGGCGTCGACGTCGTCGCCCGCACGCACCGCGGTGCGGAACGACGTCGCGAGCAGGCTCATCGACTTCTCGGCCCACACGTCCGAGATCGGGTTGGCCCCGCAGTACGGGACCCGCTCGGAGGGCGCCTTGCGCTCGTACGACGTGAAGGGACGCGCCGTGTAGCTCTCGAGCGCGTGGCAGAGGATGTCCATCCCGCTGGCAGCGGTGACCTCGGCCGGCTGCGACAGCGTGAGCTGCGGGTCGATGATCGCCAGCTCGGGACGCAGCCGGGGGTGGCTGATGCCCGTCTTGACGTGCTGCTCGAGGACGTCGAGGACGCAGATCGTCGTGCTCTCGCTGCCGGTGCCGGTCGTGGTGGGCAGGGCGATCAGCGGGAGGAGAGCCTTGGCCGGCGCGCGGCCCGCACCGACGGGGACGTTGATGTAGTCCATCAGCTCGCCCTCGTTGGTGGTGAGCAGGTTGACCGCCTTCGCGGTGTCGATGCTCGAGCCGCCGCCGAGCGCCACCACGGCGTCGAACGGTCCGTGCGCGCGGGCGAACTCGATCGCGTCGGTGAGGCTCGCGTCGGTCGGCTCGACGTGGGTGTCGCCGTAGACGACCAGCTCCACCGCCTCGCCCGCGACCTGCTCGGCGATCCGCGCCGGGATGCCGGTCGCCTCCAGCCCGGGGTCGGTGACCAGCAGCGCCCGTCGGACGCCCAGCGACGCGAGCTCGTAGCCCAGCTCCGTGCTCGCGCCGGACCCGAACTTCAGCCGTGGCGACCCGTAGGTGAAGACGCTCTCGGGGGTGGTCGGCTGGGAGAACGACATCGACGCTCCTGACGGGTCGGAGAGTGCACGGGGGCGTGTTGCGTAGATGACAATACGGCGTGCCGGGCACTTGTCGGGCACCCGACCACGTTGCCCTAGGGTGATCGGGGGCTTATGTGGAGGTGAACGTGATGAATCGGTCGGTGGTGGCCGCTGCGCTCGCGGCGACCGTGGTCGGAGGCCTGAGTGCGTGCAGTCCGCTCACCCCGTCACCGCCTGATCCGTCGGAGACGACGCACAGCAGCCTGAAGGTCGACGTCGGGCAGCACGAGACCTTCTCGGGCACGCCGATCGCCTACTCCCTGACCGTTCCCGACGGCGCGACGCAGCTCGGCCCGCTCGTCCGGCGGCGCAGCCCGCAGCTCGTCGCCGCCTACCAGCCGGTGCTCGCCGAGGCTGAACGGCGCCAGGCGATCGAGGAGGCCGCCGACGCCGCCGAGAACCCCGAGGAGACGACGCCGACGCCGACCGAGCCGCCGAACCCGCTCCCGACGGACGACACGTTCGCCCTCCTGAGCGAGCCGCCCGAGCCGGACACCACCACCGCCCTGCTGCGGATCGACGGCGACCCCGGCGAGGTCTTCCAGGAGGTCCTCGGCCAGGTCGCCGAGCTGATCCCCGACCTCGAGCTCGACCCGGAGGCGTGGTCGCGCTTCTGCACCCAGGTCGCCGGCGTCTACTCCGGCTGCTCGTTCGACGTCACCGGGCGGACCACCGACGACGTCGGGGTGCGCGTGGCCGCCACCGTCGACCCCGGCAGCCTCAAGTCCCAGCAGGCCCCGGCCGGGTCCCAGGGCGACCCCGTGATGACCTACACGGTCGTCGCGACCGACCCGCCCGACATGCGCCCGGTGTGGGACGCGCTCGACGAGGACACCGACACCCCGGCCGAGGGCGAGCGGCCAGAGCTGGCGGAGCCCGCCAAGGTCCCCGCGACGACCGTCCCGCTGCCCGCGGCACCGGAGGTCGAGGCCACCTGGCCGCACTTCCCTGTCTCACGCCCCGTCTCTACCGGCGGGACGCTCGCCGCGCCGAAGTGGCGGCTCCGCGACGACTCCGCGCTGCTGCTGTCCGGCGACAAGCCGGCGTTCGCGAGCATCCTCGTGGAGCGCGGCGTGAACGCCGACGCCATCGCCCGCAGCTACGTCCTCGCGTACAGCACCGGCGGCGAGCCCACGCAGGACGTGATCGAGGACCGGACCGAGATCAGCACGACCTACCGTGCGGTGACCGGCACCAACGGCCCGACCGTGTCCGCGACGTTCACGCAGGCCGGCCGCGGCAACTACATCGCGCTGTTCTACGCGCCGCCGTCGCGCGGCTGAGCCGGACGGGCCCCGACGGGCCGACCCGAGGTCGGCTCGTCGGCCCCGCGCCGGAAGGCCCACTCCATCTGCGGCGAGAGCAGCGGCCCGACCACCCGAGCGACCGGGGCCGACATCAGCGCGGTGCCGAGCAGCGCGGAGACGGCCACCACGATCGGGACGCAGAGGGCGCCGAGGCCCGCCACCAGGTCGAACGCACCGAAGTGCGCGAGCGCGATCAGGAAGAACCCGTGGAGGAAGTACGCGTTCATCGTGCGCTTGCCCAGCTCGGTCGTGGCGTCCACGCGGCGCGGGACGACCGACAGCACGGCCGCGGTCAGCGCGAACCCGACCACCAGCAGACCGGCCCGGGTCGCCAGACCGCCCAGCGCGTCGGCGTCGAGGGGCGCGTCGGCGTACGCGTCGCGCCAGTACAGCCAGGAGACGTAGAAGCGGTCGTGGCGCAGCAGGCACCAGCCGAGGGTCGCGACCAGCGCCACTGCGGAGGCCGCTCGGACCGCCGGACGACGCAGCAGGGCGAAGTGCTCGGGCTTGAGGTACATGCCGGCGACGTAGAACGGCAGGAGCCCGAGGATCCGGTGGATCGACACGACGTTGCTGACCTGCCACAGGCCGGCCACCAGGCTCACGACGATCGCGACCAGGACCGGGGCGCGCAGCACCTGCCAGATCGGCGTCGACAGCCGCCACGCGACCAGGGCGATGAGGAACCACGTCGACCAGGCCGGGTCGAGCAGGTTGATGTCGAGGGGCTTGCCGTCCAGCAGCGCGCGGAAACCGTCGAGACCGACGTTGAGGGCGACGTACGGCAGCACCAGCGTGGTGACCAGCGCGCGGGTCTGCTTCGGCGAGCCCTCGTACCGCCGCGACACGTAACCCGAGATCAGCACGAACGCCGGCATGTGGAACGCGTAGATCCACGCGTACGTCCCGCGTGCCGCCGGAACGTCGAGGAGGTACTGGAGGGCGTGCCCGGCGACGACCAGGAGCATCACCCAGTAGCGGGCGTTGTCGAGAAGGGGGTCGCGGGCCTTCGGTCGCGCCGGCTCGACGTGGGTGTCGGCGGCGGCCGTTGCTCGGGGCTGCATCAGCGTCGTAGACATCTCTTTCGACGTAACCAGCCGTTCCTGAGCGCAGCCTGAGAGCCCCTGAAAACCCCGTGTGAACAGCACGAAGGCCCCCGGAGCGGATGCTCCGAGGGCCCTCGTCAGGACCTCGTAGGTCAGCCGGAGAAGCTGCCGAAGTCGAAGTCGTCCAGCGCGACCGACTGGCCACCGGTGTTGCCGAAGTCATAGTCGTACGACTCGTAACCGGTCACCGCGTAGGCCGCCTGACGCGCCTCCTCGGTGGGCTCCACCCGGATGTTGCGGTACCGCTCGAGGCCGGTGCCCGCCGGGATCAGCTTGCCGATGATGATGTTCTCCTTCAGGCCGCGGAGCTGGTCCGACTTGCCCTGGATCGCCGCCTCCGTGAGGACGCGGGTCGTCTCCTGGAAGGACGCCGCACTCAGCCACGACTCGACCGCGAGCGAGGCCTTCGTGATGCCCATCAGCACCGGACGACCGGAGGCGGGCTGCCCGCCCTCGGCCACCACGCGACGGTTGGCCTCCTCGAACGTCGCACGATCGTGCAGGTCACCCGGCAGCAGCGTGGTCTCGCCCTGGTCGATGACCGTGACGCGACGCAGCATCTGCCGCACGATGATCTCGATGTGCTTGTCGTGGATCGCCACGCCCTGGCTCCGGTAGACCTCCTGGACCTCGTCCACGAGGTGCTCCTGGGCCCGACGGACACCGAGGATGCGCAGGACCTCCTGCGGGTCCGGCGTACCGTGCGTGAGCTGCTGGCCGACCTCGACCTCCTCGCCGTCCGCGATCAGGAGACGCGAACGCTTGGAGACGGGGTACTCGTGCGGCTCCGAGCCGTCGTGCGGGACCACGACGAGCTTGCGCGCCTTGTCGCTGTCGTCGATCTGGACCCGTCCGGCCGCGTCCGAGATCGGCGCACGGCCCTTGGGCTGGCGGGCCTCGAAGAGCTCGACGACACGCGGCAGACCGTGCGTGATGTCGTCACCGGCCACACCACCGGTGTGGAACGTGCGCATGGTCAGCTGGGTGCCGGGCTCACCGATCGACTGCGCCGCGATGGTGCCGACGGCCTCGCCGATGTCGACGAGCTTGCCGGTCGCCAGCGAACGGCCGTAGCACTTGGCGCACGTGCCGGTCTTGGCGTCGCAGGTCAGGACGGTGCGGACCTTGATCTCGTCCACGCCGGCCGCGACCAGCAGGGCGATCTCCGGGTCACCGAGGTCGCCACCGGCCTCGACGAGGACCTCGCCGGTCTCCGGGTGCGTGATCTCGGTCGCCGCGTTGCGGGCGTACGCCGAGGTCTCGACGTTCTCCGCGAGCACGAGGCGGCCGTCCTCGAGACGGTCGGCGATCCGCTTGGGCAGACCGCGCTCGGTGCCGCAGTCCTCCTCGCGGATGATGACGTCCTGGCTGACGTCGACCAGACGACGGGTCAGGTAGCCCGAGTCCGCCGTACGGAGGGCGGTGTCGGCCAGACCCTTGCGAGCACCGTGGGTCGCGATGAAGTACTCGACGACCGAGAGGCCCTCGCGGTAGTTCGCCTTGATCGGGCGCGGGATGATCTCGCCCTTCGGGTTGGCCACCAGGCCTCGCATGGCGGCGATCTGACGCATCTGCATCATGTTGCCGCGGGCGCCGGACTGGATCATCATCCAGATCGGGTTGTCCTGGCTGAAGGTCTTCTCCATCTCGGCGGAGACCTCGTTGGTCGCCTGGGTCCAGATCTCGATGAGCTCGCTACGACGCTCGTCGTCGGTGATCAGGCCGCGCTCGAACTGCTTCTGGACCTTGGCCGCCTGGTCCTCGTACGTGGCGAGGATCTCCTGCTTGCGCTCCGGGGTGACGACGTCCTCGATCGAGATCGTGACGCCGGACCGGGTCGCCCAGTGGAAGCCGGTGTCCTTCAGCGCGTCGAGCGACGCCGCGACGTCGACCTTGCTGTAGCGCTCGGCGAGGTCGTTGACGATCGTGCCGAGCTGCTTCTTGCCCACCTGGTAGTTGACGTAGGCGTAGTCGACCGGGAGCGCCTCGTTGAAGAGGACGCGACCCAGGGTCGTCTCCAGCGTCAGCGGGTCGCCGTAGCTCCAGCCCTCGGGAACCTCCACGCCAGCCGGCGGGACGACCTCGGGGAACCGGATCCGGACCTTGCTCTGCAGCGAGATCTCGCCACGGTCGAACGCCATCCGCGCCTCGGCCGCCGACGCGAACGCACGACCCTCGCCGGGCTGCCCCTCGCGCTCGAGCGTGAGGAAGTAGAGCCCGATGACCATGTCCTGCGTCGGCATGGTGACCGGACGGCCGTCGGCCGGCTTGAGGATGTTGTTCGTCGACAGCATGAGCACGCGGGCCTCGGCCTGCGCCTCGGCCGACAGCGGCAGGTGGACGGCCATCTGGTCACCGTCGAAGTCGGCGTTGAACGCCGAGCAGACGAGCGGGTGGATCTGGATGGCCTTGCCCTCGATGAGCTGCGGCTCGAACGCCTGGATGCCCAGACGGTGCAGGGTGGGTGCACGGTTGAGCAGCACCGGGTGCTCGGCGATGACCTCTTCGAGGACGTCCCACACCTCGGCGCGCGCGCCGCGCTCGACCATGCGCTTGGCCGACTTGATGTTCTGCGCGTGGTTCAGGTCGACCAGGCGCTTCATCACGAACGGCTTGAAGAGCTCGATCGCCATCTGCTTGGGCAGGCCGCACTGGTGCAGCTTGAGCTGCGGGCCGACGACGATGACCGAACGGCCCGAGTAGTCGACGCGCTTGCCGAGCAGGTTCTGACGGAAGCGACCCTGCTTGCCCTTGAGCATGTCGGAGATCGACTTCAGCGGGCGGTTGCCCGGGCCGGTGACCGGACGGCCACGACGGCCGTTGTCGAACAGCGAGTCCACGGCCTCCTGGAGCATCCGCTTCTCGTTGTTGACGATGATCTCCGGCGCGCCGAGGTCGAGCAGGCGCTTGAGCCGGTTGTTGCGGTTGATGACGCGACGGTAGAGGTCGTTGAGGTCGCTGGTCGCGAAACGGCCACCGTCGAGCTGGACCATCGGGCGCAGCTCCGGCGGGATCACCGGGACCGCGTCGAGGACCATGCCGGCGGGCTTGTTGTCGCCGGACATGAACGCCGAGACGACCTTGAGGCGCTTGAGGGCACGCGTCTTGCGCTGGCCCTTGCCGGTCGCGATGGTCTCCTTGAGGCTCTCGGCCTCCGCGTCGAGGTCGAAGTCCTGGAGGCGCTTCTGGATCGCCTGCGCGCCCATGTAGCCCTCGAAGTACTTGCCGAAGCGGTAGGTCATCTCGCGGTAGAGCAGCTCGTCGCCCTCGAGGTCCTGGACCTTGAGGTTCTTGAAGCGGTTCCAGACCTCGTCGAGACGGTCGATCTCGCGCTGCGCGCGGTCACGGATCTGCTTGACCTCGCGCTCGGCGGCGTCCTTGACCTTGCGCTTGGCGTCGGCCTTGGCGCCCTCGGCCTCCAGCGCGCCGAGGTCCTCCTCGAACTTCGTCATGCGCTGCTCGATGTTGTTGTCGCGACGCGACTCGAGGTTCTTGCGCTCGACGTCGATCTTGGCCTCGAGCGAGGGCAGGTCGCGGTGACGCGCGTCCTCGTCGACGTGCGTGATCATGTACGCCGCGAAGTAGATGACCTTCTCGAGGTCCTTCGGGGCGAGGTCGAGCAGGTAGCCCAGACGGCTGGGCACGCCCTTGAAGTACCAGATGTGGGTCACCGGAGCGGCGAGCTCGATGTGGCCCATGCGCTCACGGCGCACCTTGGAGCGGGTCACCTCGACGCCGCAGCGCTCGCAGATGATGCCCTTGAAGCGGACACGCTTGTACTTGCCGCAGTAGCACTCCCAGTCCCGGGTGGGACCGAAGATCTTCTCGCAGAACAGACCGTCGCGCTCGGGCTTGAGCGTGCGGTAGTTGATCGTCTCGGGCTTCTTGACCTCACCGTGCGACCAGGCACGGATCTCGTCGGCGGTGGCGAGGCCGATCTTGAGCTGATCGAAGAAGTTCACGTCGAGCACGTTGTCTTCTTTCCTTCGTGATGAAAAATCTGTGAAACGAGGTCGGAGGCGGGGCGCGGACTCGGCGAGGCCGCGCCCCCGCGGCTCAGACCTCCTCGACGCTGGCGGGCTCGCGACGCGAGAGGTCGATCCCGAGCTCCTCAGCAGCCCGGAACACGTCCTCCTCGGCGTCACGCATCTCCACCGCGGTGCCGTCGGACGAGAGGACCTCGACGTTCAGGCACAACGACTGCATCTCCTTGACGAGAACCTTGAACGACTCCGGGATTCCCGGCTCGGGGACGTTCTCGCCCTTGACGATCGCCTCGTAGACCTTGACGCGGCCCAGGATGTCGTCCGACTTGATGGTCAGGAGCTCCTGCAGCGCGTACGCGGCGCCGTACGCCTCGAGCGCCCAGACCTCCATCTCGCCGAAGCGCTGTCCACCGAACTGCGCCTTACCGCCGAGCGGCTGCTGCGTGATCATCGAGTACGGGCCGGTCGACCGCGCGTGGATCTTGTCGTCGACGAGGTGGTGCAGCTTGAGGATGTACATGTAGCCGACCGAGATCGGGTCCGGGAACGGCTCACCCGTACGTCCGTCGAACAGCTGCGCCTTGCCGTCGCGCCCGACCATGCGGTCGCCGTCGCGGTTGGGCAGGGTCGACTCCAGGAGGCCCTGGATCTCGTCCTCACGCGCACCGTCGAACACCGGCGTGGCGACGTTGGAGTCCATCGGCGAGCGGTCCGCACCGATCCGGCGCAGGCGCTCGGCCCACTCGTCCTTGCTGTCGCCGATGTCCCAGCCGGCCTTCGCGACCCACCCGAGGTGGGTCTCGAGCACCTGACCGACGTTCATCCGGCCCGGCACGCCGAGCGGGTTGAGGATGATGTCGACCGCGGTGCCGTCGGACAGGAACGGCATGTCCTCGACCGGGAGGATCTTGGAGATGACGCCCTTGTTGCCGTGGCGGCCGGCGAGCTTGTCACCGTCGGAGATCTTGCGCTTCTGCGCGACGTAGACGCGGACCAGCTGGTTCACGCCCGGCGGCAGCTCGTCGCCCTCCTCACGGTCGAAGACGCGGACGCCGATGACCGTGCCGGACTCGCCGTGCGGCACCTTCAGGGAGGTGTCGCGGACCTCGCGCGCCTTCTCGCCGAAGATCGCGCGGAGCAGGCGCTCCTCGGGGGTCAGCTCGGTCTCGCCCTTCGGGGTGACCTTGCCGACGAGGATGTCGCCGTTGGAGACCTCCGCGCCGATCCGGATGATGCCGCGCTCGTCGAGGTCGGCGAGCATCTCGTCGCTGACGTTCGGGATGTCGCGGGTGATCTCCTCCGGGCCCAGCTTGGTGTCGCGGGCGTCGACCTCGTGCTCCTCGATGTGGATCGAGGTCAGCAGGTCGTCCTGGACGACCCGCTGCGACAGGATGATCGCGTCCTCGTAGTTGTGGCCCTGCCACGGCATGAAGGCCACGAGGAGGTTCGACCCGAGCGCCATCTCGCCCTCGTCGGTGCACGGACCGTCGGCGATCGGCGAGCCCTTCTCCAGGCGGTCGCCCTCCTTCACCAGCGGACGCTGGTTGATGCAGGTGCCCTGGTTGGAGCGGGTGAACTTCGACATCCGGTAGGTCTTGTAGACGCCGTCGTCCTGCATGACCTCGACGTAGTCGGCGCACACCTCGGTGACGACGCCCGGGGCCTTGGCCACGGTCACGTCACCGGCGTCGACGGCGGCGCGGTACTCCATGCCGGTGCCGACGAGCGGCGCGTCGTTGCGGATGAGCGGCACGGACTGACGCTGCATGTTGGAGCCCATGAGCGCGCGGTTGGCGTCGTCGTGCTCCAGGAACGGGATCAGCGCCGTCGCGACCGACACCATCTGGCGCGGCGAGACGTCCATGTAGTCGACCTCTTCGGCCGGGACGAGCTCGGCCTCGCCGCCACGCTGGCGGACCAGGACGCGCTCCTCGGCGAAGGTGCCGTCGTCGTTCAGGCGCGAGTTGGCCTGCGCGATGACGAAGCGGTCCTCGTCGCTCGCGGTGAGGTACTCGATCTCGTCGGTGACCTGGATGCCGTCGACGCGACGGTAGGGGGTCTCGACGAACCCGAAGGAGTTGATGCGACCGTACGACGCCAGCGAGCCGATCAGACCGATGTTGGGACCCTCGGGGGTCTCGATCGGGCACATGCGGCCGTAGTGCGACGGGTGGACGTCACGGACCTCGTAGCCAGCGCGCTCACGCGACAGACCGCCCGGGCCGAGGGCCGAGAGACGACGCTTGTGCGTCAGGCCCGCGAGCGGGTTGTTCTGGTCCATGAACTGGCTGAGCTGCGAGGTGCCGAAGAACTCCTTCAGCGCCGCCACGACGGGACGGATGTTGATCAGGGTCTGGGGCGTGATCGCCTCGACGTCCTGGGTCGTCATCCGCTCGCGGACGACCCGCTCCATGCGGGCGAGACCCGTGCGGAGCTGGTTCTGGATGAGCTCGCCGACGCTGCGCAGACGACGGTTGCCGAAGTGGTCGATGTCGTCGGCCTCGACGAAGGTCGAGCCGGCCGGCATCTCGAGCTCGGTCTCGCCGGCGTGCAGCGCGACCACGTACTTGATCGTCGAGACGATGTCCTCGATGGTCAGCGTCTGCTGGTCGAAGGCCTCGGCGGTGCCGAGCTTCTTGTTGATCTTGTAGCGGCCGACCTTGGCGAGGTCGTAGCGCTTCGGGTTGAAGTAGTAGTTGTCCAGCAGCTGCTGGGCGGCCTCGGTCGTCGGCGGCTCGCCCGGGCGCAGCTTGCGGTAGATGTCGAGCAGCGCGTCGCCCTGGCCGGACGTGTGGTCCTTCTCCAGCGTGGCGCGGATCGAGTCGTACTGGCCGAACTGCTCGAGGATCTCGGCCTCGGACATGCCGAGGGCCTTGAGGAGCACCGTCACGCTCTGCTTGCGCTTGCGGTCGAGACGGACGCCGACCTGGTCGCGCTTGTCGATCTCGAACTCGAGCCAGGCTCCGCGCGACGGGATCACCTTGGCGGTGTAGATGTCCTTGTCGCTCGTCTTGTCGGGCGTGCGCTCGAAGTAGACGCCGGGCGAACGGACGAGCTGCGACACGACGACGCGCTCGGTGCCGTTGATGATGAAGGTGCCCTTGTCCGTCATCAGGGGGAAGTCACCCATGAAGACGGTCTGGCTCTTGATCTCGCCGGTCTCGTTGTTCATGAACTCGGCCGTGACGAAGAGCGGCGCGGCGTAGGTGACGTCGCGGTCCTTGCACTCCTCGACCGTGTTCTTGGGCGGCTCGAAGCGGTGGTCGCGGAACGACAGCGACATGGTCTCCGAGAAGTCCTCGATCGGGGAGATCTCCTCGAAGATCTCCTCCAGACCGGACTTCTGGGAGACGTCCGTGCGACCGGCGGCCAGCTGCTGCTCGACGGAGGCCTTCCAGCTCTCGTCCCCGATCAGCCAGGAGAAGCTGTCCGTCTGGAGCGACAGCAGCTCCGGCACCTCGAGAGGCTCAGAGATCTTGGCGAAGGAGACACGGCGGGGATTGGTGGTGGCAGAGGTGGCGGCAGTGCGCGAGGAAGCCAAGAGGGGTCCTTCCGAAGGCTCGCAGTTCCCGGTTGCGGCACCGTCCGGGACCCATGCCGAACGACCCCGGTCAAGGGGCTGTGGGCAGGATGCAGGAGGCGCAAAGAAATAGTCTAGACGCCACAGTGGGCAGATTTCAACCCAGGGTGTCAAGCCTTCGCCGTCGATGATGAACGCATCCGGCGCTCAGGTCAAGCAGGTCGAGCATTTCGGTGTGGACGCGTCGTGTCGCGGCCCGCGTTCCGGCGGCGCCGCACGGCGTCCTCCGGGGGTGTGTCACCCTGGGTGTGACCCGCGTTACGCCGGCCGCCGCAGCCGGTCCGAGAAGTCCCGAGGAGCCCGTCGTGCCCGTCGACACCGCCCCGCCGCGCCGCGAGCGCCCGGAGCTGAAGCCGACCCCGCACCTGCGGCCCGCCCGGATGCTCGCGACCTTCCTGTCCCTGGTCCTGGTCGTCGGCGCGGGGTGGTTCGCGTGGAAGTACGTCGGGACCAACATCGTCGCCAAGCAGCGGCAGGGAGAGATGGCGGTCGCACTCGCCGACGACTGGCGTGGCAACCGCAGCGGCGACGCCACGACGGACGAGCTCCGGGTCGGCGAGGCGATGGCCGTCCTCCGGATCCCGCGCTTCGGCAAGGACTTCGAGGTGCCGGTCGTCGAAGGCGTCGACGACTCCGCGCTCACCTCGGGCGTCGGGCACTTCCCCGACACCCAGCGGCCCGGCCAGCTCGGCAACTTCGCCGTCGCGGGCCACCGGATCACCAACGGACAGCCGTTCAAGGACTTCCCCGACCTGCAGGCGGGCGACAAGGTCCTCGTCGAGACCCGGACCCACGTGTACACCTACGTGCTCGAAGGGTCCGGCACGGACACGATCGTGGACTTCACCGACATCTGGGTCGTCCAGCCGGTGCCGGAGAAGGCGAAGCGCACCAAGAGCCAGCACAGCCGCGCCGAGCCGACCAAGGCGATCCTGACGCTGACCACGTGCTCGGAGATCTTCCACACCGACAACCGCTCGGTCGTGTTCGGCACGCTGGTCGACGCCCGCCACGTCTGAGCGGGCACGGTCGGCAGGCGGCGTACCCGCCCGCGCGTCCGGACCGCCGGCTACGTCGTGGTCATCTCCGCGACCAGCCAGTCGCCGTCGACCTTCTCCATCCGCACCACGATCGACAGCGCGGCGGGCGAGCCGGCCTTGCCGTCGATCGTCCGGGTCTGGTCGACGAACGCGAGCAGCCGCACGCTGTCGTCGGAGCACTCCTGGCCGCACTCCAGCGGAGCGATCGCGCGGACCGTCGCCGCCACGTCGATCTTGCGCTGCTGGGCCGCCGAGGCGACCTGGGGCGCGAGCTGCTCGTACTCCGCGGCGAAGTCCGGCGTCATGAGCGCGGTCGCGGCCTCGAGGTCGTCGGCGACCGTCGCGTGCCGGTAGCTCAACGTGGTCTCCAGGGCCGTCGACGCCGCGGACGTGGCGCGCTCGGCCGCGTCGACACGGGCCTCGGCGTCGTTCTCCGTCTGGCGCACGGCCAGCGTCGCGACCACGGCGAACACGACCGCGGCGAGCGCGAGGAAGGCGAGCACCGCGAGGACGACCCGGGCCCGACGCGTCAGCGGAGGACGGGGAGCGCGCGCCGCGGGCGCCGGCCCCGGCTTCACTGCCGGCTTCGCCTGCTCCTCTGCCTCCGGCTCCGCGGCCGGGGCGCCGTCGACACCCGCGTCCTCGACGTCGGTCGCGTCGGCCGCCTCCGCAGGGGACGACGGACGCCGCCGCTCCCCCGCGATCCGGGGTCGTCGGGCGTTCACGAGCCGTCTCCTTCGGCACTCGGGGTCGCGCTCGGCGCCGGTGTGGCACCGGACTCGACGGTCACGTTGGAGAAGCTGTCGACGAGCCAGCGGTCACCCTCGCGCACCAGCGCGATCCGCCACCGCAGGCGCGGCTGCCCGACCTGGACGTCAGCGGGCTCCGTCGCCACCGTGATCGCGGCCAGGAGCTCCGCGCTGTCGTCGTCGATGCTCTCGATCGCCACCTGCTCGACCGTGCCCTTCGACACGATCCCGGCGTCGGCGAACTGGGACAGCAGATCCTTCGTCGACGCCTCGAACTGGCTCGCCAGCTCGTCGGTCAGCAGCGGCTCGACGCGCGCCACGTACGGGTCCAGGTCCTTCACGTCGTAGGTGTTGACGCTGGTCGCGAACTTCTCGGCGGCCGCACGCACGTCCTGGCGGGACGCCACGTCGGCGTACGCCGGGATCTGCGGGCCACGCACGACCGCGACGACGCCGACCACGAGCCCGGCCACCGCCACGAGGGCGAGAGCCAGGGCGAGCAGGCGGGTACGGCTCAGCGCGCGACCGCTGGTCCGAGCAGCATCCACTTCCACGACTCCTTCCCGAGATCCGGCGCGTCGGGGATCGTCGTCCGGTCGGTGACGTCCACCTGCCCCGTCGCCACATCGTACGTACCGAGGACCACGCCCTCGTCGCCCGACGTCGACGACGCCTTCGTCGCGCCCTTCGCCGACCCTGCCCCGCGGGGCTGCCCCTCGGCGCAGGCGAACGTACGCTTCCACTCCGCCGGCGTCCGGTCGAACGGCGTACGCTGCTGCGACCCGGAGGCGTACCCGGCCTCGCACGGCGCATTCTCGGGCTGCAGGACGAGGCTCATCCGCGCCGCGTACTGGCCCGTCCGCGAGTCCTTCGCGATGATCGAGAACGCGCTCTCGACGCCGTACGGCGCGATCACGAGAACGCCCCGGATCCCGTCGAGGTGCCCCCTGACCACGGTGTTGAGCCGGATGGCGTCGCCGAGCAGCGAGGCGATGTCGTCGGCGTTCTCGGCGATCACGGTCCGCAGCGTCGCCGCCGTCGGCGCCCCAGTGTCGAGCACCGTGCGGAGGTCCCGGTCGGAGGTCCTCATCGCGGTCGAGAGGTCGCGGAGGTTCTTCGCGAACGTCCGGATGTCGTCCTCGCCGTCGACCTGCGTCTGGAGCACCTTCGTCGACTCGCGGATCAGCGCGGCGGTGACGGCGTACTTCTGGTCGGCCTTCGTGATGAAGCCGCTGGTCGCATCGATCGTCGTCCGGATGTCCTGGCCGGACCCCTCGAACGCGTCGCCGAGCTCGGTGATGACGGTGCTCAGGTCGTCGGCGTCGACCGAGGAGAGGAGCGCGCTGACGTCGGTGACGAGGGTCCGGGTGTCGATCGGGACGCGGGTCCGGTCTCGGGCCACGACGTCGTCGGCGCCGAGGAACGGGCCGGACGCACTCTCGGGCTGGAAGTCGAGGTACTGCTCGCCGACGGCGGACTTGTTGGCGACGACGACCTGCGTGTCGGCCGGGATCTGCGGGGCGTCGTCGTCGACGCGCACCTCGACGTCGACGCCGTCTCCGGTCAGCCACATGTCCTTGACCCGGCCGACGCTCACGCCGCGGTAGGTGACGTCGGCGCCGGTGAAGATCCCGCCGGACTCGGCCAGCTGGACCGTCACCGAGTAGCCGCTGCCGCCGACCAGCCGGTCCAGGCGCGCGTAGGTCGCCCCGACGTACGCGACGCCGACGAGCGTGATGACGAGGAAGAGGATCAGCTGCACCCGCATGCGTCTGGTGATCACGGCGCCACCACCGTCCGCGCCATCACCGACGCCACGTCGTCACCACGGAGCGCCTGCTTGAGCGAGGCGCGCTCGGCCTCGGTCATGAGACCGATCGTCTTGGTGAAGTCCGTGGTGAAGTCCAGGGACACGTTGGTGTAGTCGCCCATCTGGTAGGCCGCCGCCTGGGTCGGGTCGTCGCCGAGGAGGCTGTCCGGGAAGGGGAACGTCGGCAGGACCTCGAGCGAGCTGACCAGGGCGTCGCCGGCGGAGGCGAGGTTGTCCAGGACGGGATTCAGCGCCTTGAGGTCGGCGACGACCGCCTGCTTCGACTTCACGACGACCTCGGTCCCCACCGCGCTGAGCTCGCTGAGCGCTCCGAGCATCCGGACGAGGTTCGCGCGCTGGGCGTTGACCGTCTGGAGGGCTGAGGGGAGGTCGTCGAGCGCGTCGTCGATCGCGGCCTGCTGGCCCTTGGTCGCCTTCGCGAGCCTGTCGATCTGCTCGATCGCGGCGACGATCTCGCCCTTGGACTCCTCCGCGGTGCCCACGAACTCGTCGAGGCGACGCAGCAGCGTCCGCATGTTGGCCTCCCTCCCGGTGGTGGCCGCGTTGAGCTCGCGAGCGATCACCTGCACCTTGTCGACGGCGCCGCCGTTGAGGACGAGGGAGAGCGCGCCGAGGACCTGCTCGACCTCCGGGGTGTGGCCGGAGCGGGCCAGCGGGATCCGGTCGCCCTCGGACAGCCGGCCCTGCGCCCCCGACGCCGGCGGCTCGAGCGAGACGAACTTCTCGCCGAGGATGCTGGTCTGCCGGATCGACGCGAGAGCGTTGTCGGGCAGCTCGACGTCGCGGTTCACCGTGAGCGTGACCTCGGCCTGCCAGCCGTCGAGCGCCACGGCGGTCACCCGGCCGACGGAGACGTCGTTGACCTTCACGGCGCTCTGCGGGACGAGGTCGAGCACGTCGGCGAACTCCACGACCACCGTGTACGGGTCGTCGCCCACGTCGGCACCGCCGGGCAGCGGGAGGTCCCCGACGCTGCCGCGACCGCACCCGGCGACCAGGGTCAGCCCCGCTGCCAGAGCGAGGGCCGCGGCCGAGCGCCGCTGCGTACCGTCGCGCATCACGCCACCCCCATCAGGGCTGCGAGGTCGGCCGAGCCCGCCTCGTCGTCGCCGGCGGCAGCGCCGTCGGGTGCCGTCCTCGCCGAGGCCTTGCTCCCGCCGCTGCCGGTGTTCTTGGCCTGGTCCGCCATCCACGCGATCACCTCGCCGAGGGCGTAGCAGGTGTCGGCGTACTTCGGGTTCTGGTTGGCCGCCAGCCCGCAGTAGGCGGAGACGTAGGCGGCGTCGGTGAGCGTGCGGAACTTCCCGTCCTGCTTGCCCTTGATCGTGCCGCGCGCGTCCAGCGTCCCGGTGGTGGGGTTGTACGCCGCGGCGAGGTTCGACAGTGCCTTCGGCCCCTGCTCGAGCACCTTCGCGAGGTTCTTGCGCTGGTCGGCCAGCGTCTCCGTCACGTCCGCCAGCCCGTCCACGTTCTTGCGCAGGCTCGCGCGGTTCTCGGCGACGTACGTCTGGACCGTGCCGAGCGCGGTCGCCAGCTCGCGGAGCGCGGCCTGCAGGTCGTCCCGCTCGCCCGCGAGCACCTCCGAGACCGAGGCGAGGCTGGAGTTGAACGACCGCACCGAGGCGTCGTTCTGCTCCAGCGCCGAGACGAACCGCTCGATCTTCTCCATCGACGAGAAGAGCTCGTCCTTCGACCCGTCGGCGGTCGTCGTCACCTTCGCGAGCGCGGCGATGCTGCGGCGGATCTCCTCCCCCTTGCCGTCGAGGTTCTCGGCCGAGGTCTCGAGCAGGGTGCTGAGCGCCCCGTCCTTGTTCGCGCCCTCGGGGCCCAGTGCCGTCGCGACCCGGTCGAGCGCCTCGAAGGTCTCGTCGAGCTCGGTGGGGGTCGCGGTGCGGGTCTGGTCGAGGTGGGCGCCGTCGGCGAGCTTGGCACCACCGGCGTACGCCGGGGTCAGCTGGACGAAGCGGTCGCCGACCACCGACGGCGACACGATCACCGCCCTGACGTCCTCGGGCACGGCGTACTTCGCGTCCCACGAGAGCTTCACGCGGACGGTGGACCCGCGCGGGGTGATCGACTCGACCGTGCCGACGTCGACCCCGAGGATGCGGACCGTCGAACCCTCGTACAGCGAGACGGTCCGGTCGAAGTCCACGGTGGCCGTCTGCTCGTCCGACCGCGGCAGCAGCACGACCACGAGCGCCGCGACCAGCGCGAGGACGAGCACCGCGGCGACGCCCTCGACGACGCGGCGCGGCACGCGCGGACCACGGGTGACGTCGGCGCTCACAGTCCCTCCTCCAGGCCCAGGACGCTCAGCAGGTTGTAGATGAAGCTGTCGAGCCACGGGCCGTTCGCGCTGTTGCTGGCGACCATGCTGTAGAACGCCGGCAGCTGCTTCAGGGCGGACTCGATGTTCTTCTCGTTGGTGCGCAGGACCTTGACGACCCCCGCCAGGCGGTCGAGCGCCGGCTTGAGCTCCGCTCGCGTGTCGGCGACGAGCTTCTGGATCTCGTCGGACATGCGGGTCACGCCCACCAGGACGTCGTGGATGGCCTGCCGGCGCGCGGTGAGCGCGTCGAACAGCACTCCCCCGTCCTCGAAGAGCTTCACGACCTCGGTGTTGCGGTTCGCGAGGACTCCCGAGATGCCGTCGATGTTCTTGAGCAGCGTCTTGATCTCGGCGTCGCGGGCGGCGAGGTTCTCCGACAGCTCGGTCACGCCCTTGACGGCCTTCTGGAACTCGTCGGGCGTCTTCGAGGTGACCTCGCCGAGCGTGCGCATCGCGTACGCCAGCTGGTCGGTGTCGATCTCCTGCGTCGTCTCGCTGAGGTCGGAGAACGCCTGCACGATGTCGTACGGGGGCGTGGTCCGCGTGGTCGGGATGACGCTGCCCGTCTCGAGGGTGCCCGAACCCGCCGGCTCGAGGCTGACGTACATCGTGCCGAGCAGCGTCTTGATGCGGACCGACGCACCGGTCTCCTTGCCGAGGCGGTCGCGCTCGCGCTTGACCCGGAACGTGACGCGGACCTTGTCCCCACGCAGCTCCAGGTCGTCGACCTCACCCACCAGCACGCCGGCGAGCCGGACGTCGTCGCCCTTCTTCAGGCCACCGACCTCCGTGAACTCCGCGGCGTACGTGGGGCCGCTGCCGATGAAGGGGAGCTTGCCGGCCTGGCTCGCCACGACCAGGAACAGCGCGATCACGAGCAGCCCGACCGCCCCGACGACGACGGGGTTGCGCTCGCGGAACGGCTTCATCGTGCGCATCGGCTCGCCCCCGCCCCGGTCACGGTCACGCGCTTGGTCGTCTTGAACGGACGTGCCGTCTCCCAGCCAGGCACGCCGCTCAGGGACGGCAGCTTGCCGTCGATCCCGACGTCGCAGACGTAGAAGTTGAAGAAGGAGCCGTACTGGCCGGTCCGGCCGATCCGGTCGATCTTGATCGGCAGGATCTGCAGGGTGCTGTCGAGGGCCTTGCGCGCCCGCTTCGTGCCGATCTCCGCGGTCAGCTCACGCAGGTGCGCGATGTCGGCGGTCAGGTCGGGGCGTACGGCGCTGAGCAGCCCCGCGGTCTCGGTCGTGAGGGACGCGATGTCGTCGAGCGACCCGGTCAGCACGCCACGGTCGTCCTTGAGCCCGCTGATCAGCTGCTGGAGCGTCGAGATGGTGCTCGACAGCTCGGTGTCGCGGGCGTTGAAGGACTTGAGCACGCTGGTCAGGTTGGTGATCACCGAGCCGATCAGGTCGTCGCGGTCGGCGAGCGTCTGGGTCAGCGACGCCGTGTGGCCGAGCAGCGACTCCACGGTGCCGCTCTCGCCCTGGAAGACCTGGATCAGCTCGTACGCGAGCTGGTTGGTGTCCTCCGGCGAGAGCGCCTGGAACAGCGGCTTGAACCCGGCGAAGAGCACGGTGAGGTCGAGCGCCGGCTGCGTGCGCGCGAGCGGGATCGTCTCCCCCGGCTCCAACCGGCTGCTCGAGCCCTCCGCTCCCTCGGTCAGCGACAGGTAGCGTTGCCCGATCATGTTGCGGTAGCGCAGCGTCGCGAGGGTGCTGTGCGTCAGCGTCACGTCGGAGGACACGCTGAACGTGACCTCGGCGGTCGCGTCGGAGTCCACCCGGACCTCCTCCACGTTGCCGACGCGGACACCGGCGATCCTGACGTCGTCGCCCTCGACGAGGCTGGTGACGTCGGCGAAGACCGCCTTGTACTTCTTCGTGTCCAGGAACGACACGTTGCCGATCACCACCGCGAGGATGCCGGTGAGCGTGCCGGTGACGACCAGGAAGACGAGCAGGCGCGCGAGCGCACCGGTCGTCCGGCGGTCGAGGCGGGGGTCGAGCCGGCGGCGGCGCTTGGTCATCCGAAGCTCACCTCCGCTCCACGCAGGACCGGTCCGGCCAGCGCCTGCGCGACCTCGGGCACGTCGTCGGCCGCGACGCCGAGCGCCGGAGCCAGGACAGCGTCGATCTGCGCCTTCTCGGCCGCCGACCCGGCCGGCGTCACGGCAGCGGTCGGCGCCACCAGCGGCTTGGTCTTGCCGAGCGGTCCGGTGATGCCGAGCTGGCGCAGCAGCGCGTTGCTCATCCCCGGTGCCGGCGTCGTGGCGTCGTACGGGGTCTTGGGCAGGGTCGCGCAGGTCGCGTCGAGCGCGCTCCCACCGCCGGTGGCCGGCGGGAGGGTCGCGGCGTCTCCCGCGTCGTACGCCCGCGGCGAGCGCGCCGCGAACTCGATGGTGACGTGGGCGCGGTTGTCGCGGAAGGCGGAGTCGATCCGCGGCTTGAGCCGGTCGACGCCCTTGAGCACGCACCCGATGGTCGGGGCGTACTCGGCGAGCAGCTCGAGGGTCGGCCGCGACTGGCGCGCGAGCGTGATGAGGTCGTCGCCCGTGCGGTCGAGGAACGCGTCCGCCGTGGTCGCGAAGGCCGCGGTCTCGACGAACAGGGCCTGGAGCTGGGCCTTGCGACCGGTCAGCGTGTTGCCCGTGACCACGGCGTTGCGCAGGGTCTCCCCCACCTCGGGCATCACGTCGGCGTAGGTCTGTGCCGTCTCGCCGAGGAGCGTGATGTCCTCGACGATCCGCGGCGCGAGCGGTGTGATCTTCTGCAGGTAGCCCTCGAGCGTCTCCAGGGAGGCGCCGATCGCCTCGCCCTGCCCGTCCAGGGCCTCCGCCAGCGCGTTGAGCGTGTAGGAGAGATCGGCGGGGTTGAGCGCGGTGAGGATCGGGTCGAGGTCGATCAGCAGGCTCTCCACCTCGGCGGGCAGGTCGGCCTGGGCGATCACGTCGCCGGCCTCGATGGGGGTGCCGGCCGACGCCGACACCGGCTGCAGGTCGACGAACTTCTCGCCGAACAGCGTCTTGGGCACGATGAGCGCCTCCACGTCGGAGGGGATCAAGGGCTGGTAGTCGGGATCGATCATCAGGTGGATCGTGGCCTGCCCGGCGTCGGAGGTGATCTCGTCGACCCGCCCCACGATGACGCCGCGCAGCTTCACGTCGGCGTTGCGGTTGAGCTGCAGGCCGACGCTCTGGCTGCGGATCGTCACCGGCACGTCGCCGGAGAACTGCTTGGTGAACACGGCGTAGGTCACGTAGACGGCACCGAGCAGGAGCGCCAGCATGAGGATGCCGAGCGTGCGGACCGTCCCGGGACGGTCGAGAGCAGGGGTGCGTGCCATCAGCCGGCCAACCTCACCGTCGTGGTCGTCCCCCAGATCGCCATCGACATCATGAGGTCGACGACGTTGATCATGACGATCGACGTCCGCACCGCCCGGCCGACGGCCACGCCGACGCCGACCGGACCGCCCGACGCGTAGAAGCCGTAGTAGCAGTGGATGAGGATCACCACGACGGCGAACACCAGGACCTTCGCGAAGGACCACAGCACGTCCTCCGGCGGCAGGAACAGCCAGAAGTAGTGGTCGTACGTGCCTGCGCTCTGGCCGTAGATCGCGGTGACCGTGAGCCGGGTGGCGAAGTACGACGCCATCAGCCCGACGACGTACAGCGGGACGATCGCCACCAGCCCGGCGATGACGCGCGTGGTGACGAGGTAGGGCAGCGACGGGATCGCCATCACCTCGAGCGCGTCGACCTCCTCCGAGATCCGCATCGCCCCCAGCTGCGCGGTGAACCCGCAGCCCACGGTGGCGGCGAGCGCGATCCCGGCGACGAGCGGCGCGATCTCGCGGGTGTTGAAGTAGGCGGAGAAGAACCCGGCGAAGGCGCTCGTGTCGAGCTGCTCCAGCGCGGCGTAGCCCTGGAGCCCGACCTCGGTGCCGGTGAAGAACGACATGGCCGTGATGACGCCGACCGTGCCGCCGATCACCGCGAGGGCGCCGCGGCCGAACGTCACCTCCGTCAGCAGCCGAAGGATCTCGCGCGGGTAGTGCACCAGCGTGCGTGGCACCCAGGCGAGCACGCGCAGGTAGAAGGCGAGGTGCCGCCCCAGGGCGTCGACGCCGCCGAGGGGTCGCTGGTAGAGCGCTCTGACGTCGGCCACGTCACAACGCCTTCGCCGGCACGAGCTGGAAGTAGAGCGCGCTCATGACGAAGTTGGCCATGAAGAGGAGCAGGAAGGTGATGACGACCGACTCCATGACGGCCTGACCGACGCCCTGGGGACCGCCGTCGGCGTGCATCCCCTTGTAGGCGGCGACGATGGCAGCGATGAAGCCGAACACCAGCGCCTTGGCCATGCCCTGGTAGACGTCGGCCGTCTGCGCGAGCGCCGTGAACGACGCGAGGTAGGCACCCGGGGTGCCGTCCTGCAGCATCACGTTGAAGAAGTAGCCGCCGAGCACGCCGACCACGCTCACGAGCCCGTTGAGGAAGACGGCGACCAGCATGCAGGCGAGGACGCGCGGCACGACGAGGCGCTGGATCGGGTCGATGCCGAGCACCATCATCGCGTCGAGCTCTTCGCGGATCTTGCGGGCGCCGAGGTCGGCGGCGATCGCCGAGCCACCCGCTCCGGCGACCATCAGCGCCGTCGCGATCGGACCAGCCTCGCGCACCACCGCCAGCACGGCGGCCGAGCCCGCGAAGGACTGCGCCCCGAACTGCTGGATCAGGCTGCCCGACTGCAGCGCGATGACCGCACCGAACGGGATCGCGACCAGCGCGGTCGGGATGATCGTCACCGACGCGATGAACCACGCCTGCTGGATGAACTCACGGACCTGGAACGGACGCCGGAAGACGCCCACCACGACGTCGGCACCGAAGGCGAAGAGCTTGCCTGCGGTCGCGAGCGGTGCGGTGACGACGGTCGCGGCACTCACGCCGCACCGCCGGACCGGACCGGCTGGGGTGGGGGAACCGAGCCGAGCGACACGGCATCGTCGAGGAACGATCCGGGCGGCGGCGTCACGCCGTTGGCGGCGCACCACGCCCCCGGAGGCGCCTGCGTCGGGCGAGGACGCCCGTCGCTCGGCAGCAGCTGGAGCGGGATCGGCGGGAGCGGCGGCAGGGTGCTGTGGTCCTCCATCGCCAGCTCGTCGGCGTCCTTCTCCTCGCTCATGCCGATCGGGCCGACCGTCTGGGCGTTGAGGAACTGGCGCACGGCCGGCTCCTCGCTGGACAGCAGCATCTCGCGCGGACCGAACATCGCCAGGTGGCGGTGGAAGAGCAGCCCGATGTTGTCCGGCACCGTGCGGGCGGTGTTGATGTCGTGGGTGACGATCAGGAACGTCGCCTCGATCTGGGCGTTGAGGTCGACGATCAGCTGGTTGATGAAGGCCGTGCGGACCGGGTCGAGGCCCGAGTCCGGCTCGTCGAAGAGGACGATCTCGGGCTCCAGCACGAGCGCGCGGGCGAGTCCTGCGCGCTTGCGCATCCCTCCGGAGATCTCGCCGGGAAGCTTGTCCTCCGCGCCGACGAGACCGACCATCGACATCTTCTCCATGACGATCTCGCGGATCTCGGTCTCCGACTTGCGGGTGTGCTCGCGCAGCGGGAACGCGACGTTGTCGAACAGGGTCATCGAGCCGAACATGGCCCCGTCCTGGAACAGGACGCCGAACAGCTTGCGGATGTCGTACAGGTCCCGCTCGCTGCAGGTGGCGATGTCGGTGCCCTCGATGAGGATGTGACCCTCGTCGGGCTTGAGCAGGCCGATGAGCGCCTTCAAGAAGACGGACTTGCCGGTGCCGGACGGTCCGAGCATGACGCTGATCTGCCCGGCGGGCAGGGTCAGCGAGACGTCACGCCAGATCGTCTGCTTGCCGAAGGACTTCGTCAGACCTTCGACGCGTACCTCGACTCCCATGGAGGGACTCCTTCGGGGGGACGGGCTCCTCGACCGGCGAGGGGCCACAAAGGACCAGCAGGCTTCGTCAGGCCTTGGCGCGACGACGCGTGCGGACGGCGAGGGCGATGCGACCCGCGGCGGCGACGCCGAGGAGGGCGATCAGGCCCACGCCGACCGGCGAGCCCGTCGCCGGGAGCGCCGTGGTCGTGTACGGGGCGACGTCCGAGTCGTCGTCATCGTCGTCGTCCCCGCTGCCGCCCGACCCGGAGCCGCCGGAGCCGTCGGTCGCGTTCGCGGTCGGCGGGTCGATCACCGGCGGGTCCTCCCCGCCCGTGCTGCCGCCGCCGCCGTTGTTGCTGCCGCCCCCGCCCGGTGTCCCGCCGGCCGTCGGCAGGGGGCACTCGGACTCCTCGCAGCCGTCGCCCACCGGGATCGTGCCGATGACGCGGGCGTCCGCGGTGTCCTTGTTGCGCTCGCAGGTGAGCTCTGTCTCGCTGATCGCGCCGAGAACCGGCGGGTCGAGCTTGGCCTGGAGGGTGAACGTCTTGGGCATCTGGACGTAGATCAGCCCGCTCGACCCCTCCGGCAGGTCGGGGACGACGACCTCGTCGACGGTGCCCGCCGCGGGGATCAGGAGCTGGCCCGACGCCGGCACGGCGACCATCGGCGAGCTCAGGCCGCGAACCTGCGGCTCCAGGGTGCCGACGACCTCGCCGCCCGGGGCCACACCCTGCAGCAGGACGGTCGACGTCGCCGCACCACCGACCTTCGTGACCTCCATGACGTCACGGATCCGGTCCACGAGCTTCGCAGGCAGGATCAGGTCGAGCTCGGCCGCGGTCTGCGCGATCGTCTCGCCGGGCTGCACGGAGTCGGGCAGCGTCGTGCGCGCGTTGACGAGGAACTGCTGCGGGCCGCCCAGCGAGGTGTTGATGATCGCGTTGTCCGACTCGCAGGTGTAGCCCACCTGGTTGATCTCGGCGGACTGCTCTGCGGCCGCCACCGGGGCCAGGACGAGCATCCCCCCAGAGACCAGTCCTGCGGTGGCTACGAGGCCGAGTCCTCGACGTGCTGCGGCGGCGCTGACGCGCATCCGGTTCTCCCTCCCAAGCGAACCTGATGGTCTCCCGGCGGCGCACTTGCTACTGCCAGGTAATAACCGTGACTGTAACCAGAAGTTGCACTGTGACACAACCCACAGGTGGGGCAATTCGGTCACAACACGGTCACACGCACGGTGACCCTTCTCACAGGCACGGCTGGACGACGGTACTCCCCTCCCGTACGCCGGCTGCGGGGCGGGTCGGAAATCGTCCGGAGACGCGCGAACGGGCGCCCACCCTGCTGGGTGGACGCCCGTTCGTCGAGCGTGGAGGACAGCTGCCTCCGGTGCCTCGAGAGAGGCGGACTACCTCACGAGGAGGTTGACGTCACTTGAGGGTGACGGTGGCGCCGGCAGCCTCGAGGGACTCCTTGGCCTTGTCCGCGGCCTCCTTGTTGACACCCTCGAGGATCGGCTTGGGAGCGCCCTCGACGAGGTCCTTGGCCTCCTTGAGACCGAGGCTCGTGAGCGCACGGACCTCCTTGATGACCTGGATCTTCTTGTCGCCGGCCGACTCGAGGACGACGTCGAACTCGTCCTTCTCCTCGGCAGCGCCGGCGTCACCGGCAGCGCCGCCGGCGGCCGGGGCCGCGGCGACCGCGACCGGAGCGGCAGCGGTGACGTCGAAGGTCTCCTCGAACTGCTTCACGAACTCGCTGAGCTCAAGAAGGGTCATCTCCTTGAAAGCGTCGAGCAGGTCCTCGGTGCTGAGCTTCGCCATGGTTGGCGTCCTTCCTGTTGGGGACCCCGAGGGGGGGTCGGATACGTGATCGGGCCCTAGCCCTCGGAGCCCTCGGCCGCGGCCGGGGCTTCTTCGGTCTCGGCGGGAGCCGAGGTCGCGGGAGTCTCCTGCTCGACCTTGGTCTGCAGGGCACCCACAGCACGCGCCGCCTGGGCGAGCGGTGCCTGGAACAGAGCGGCGGCCTTCGAGAGGTTCGCCTTCATGCCGCCGGCGAGCTTGGCGAGGAGGACCTCGCGCGACTCGAGGTCGGCAAGCTTGGTGATCTCGGCAGCGTCGAGCGACTTCCCCTCGAGGAAGCCACCCTTGATGACGAGCTTGTCGTTCGCCTTGGCGAAGTCACGCAGACCCTTGGCGACCTCGACCGGATCGCCCTTGATGAAGGCGATGGCGGTCGGGCCGTTGAGGAGGTCGTCGACGCCGTCGACGCCGGCCTCGCGAGCCGCGATCTTGGTCAGCGTGTTCTTGGCCACGGCGTAGTTGACGTTCTCACCGAGCGAGCGCCGCAGGTCCTGCAGCTGCTTCACGGTGAGACCGCGGTACTCGGTCAGCACAGCGCCGTTCGAGCTGCGGAACTCGTCCGTCAGCTCGGCAACCGCTGCGGCCTTGTCCGGTCGCGCCATGGTTCTCCTTCGTGTCGTGCTCGCCGTGCGACGAGCACCTGGTTCGTACGAAGGCCACCGGCGCATCCGGCCCGGAAAACGACGAACGCCCCGGCGCAGGGCACGGGGCGTGTCGCACGGTTGAGTGCGAGAAACTCTGTGAACCTGCGCGGGCCGCCCGCAATCGCGGGACCTTCGATCCGTGACACTCCCTTGCGGGGCTGTCGCGGACGACCGGCGGTCTTCGGCGTCGTCCAGCGTACGTGACCGACCCGCGCAGATCCAAATCGTCGGGATGCGGGCCCGTCAGGGGGTCGGGAGGCCGTCCATCATCGAGGAGCCGTCGACCACGTCCGCTGCCGGCGGAGCCTGCACGTCGACGTCCTCGCCCCACTTGGTGAACGTCATCTCCATCGGCGTCGCGGCGAGGTCGACGACGATCTTGCGCGGGAGCTGGTCCGGACCGACCCAGTACTGGTACGTGATCTGGTCCGGGATCTGCGCGGCGGCGCCGCCCTCCATCCCGGCGATCTTGCTGGTGTCGAGGACGGCGTCGTAGCGCCGGGCCTCGACACCGTCGATGGTCGCGGTCTCGCCGGTGTCCTTCAGCGAGCTCATCGCGTCCTCGAGGTTCTTGATGCTCTGGGAGGGGTCCATCGACTCCCGCATCTGCTCGAAGGAGGCACCCGCGGCACCCGCCGCCTCGTCGAGGTCGATCGACATCCACTTGCCGTCGGGCATCCCCGGCGCCTTCATGTAGATCACGCCGTCGACCATGATCATGTCGACCGACTGACCGGCGACGTCCATCGTCATGTGCATGGCGCCCTTGGTGGGGTCGCTGTCGGTCTTGACGTCGGCCTCGGCCTTCACGTTCTGGCCCGCGACGTTCATCGTCAAGGTCATGTGCGCCGTCTGCGCCTTCAGCTGCGCACCGGAGACCACCGACGCGAAGTTCTCCGAGGTGAGGACCGTCGCGCCCTCGTCGCCTCCGCCGCCGCTCGTCGTCGAGCCTGAGGAGGAGGAGGAGGAGGTGCTGCCACCGTCGTCCCCTGCCACGTCCGCGCTGCTCCCGCAGCCGGCGGTCAGGGCGAGGGCGAGGGCCGCCAGGGCGGTCGTCAGGGTTCGCGTGCGCATGCCTCCACGCTACCCCGTCGACCGACCACTCCGAACCGTGTATCCCCTGCCCGCGGTGCCGCCCCGCGGCGCCGCCCCTCAACGCACAGGCGCCGCCTCCCTCAGGGAGACGGCGCCTGGCGTCGTTCAGCTCACGCGTACGGGACGCGTGGACGTCACTCCTCCTCGGAGGCGACGTTGCGGGTGCGGTTCGGGTCGACCGGGACACCCGGGCCCATCGTCGTGGAGACGGTGACCTTCTTGAGGTAGCGGCCCTTCGAGCTCGACGGCTTGAGACGCAGGATCTCCTCGAGCGCGGCGGCGTAGTTCTCGGCCAGCGCAGCGGCGCTGAACGAGGCCTTGCCGATCACGAAGTGGAGGTTCGCGTGACGGTCGATGCGGAACTCGATCTTGCCGCCCTTGATGTCCGAGACGGCCTTGGCGACGTCGGGCGTCACGGTGCCGGTCTTCGGGTTGGGCATCAGGTTGCGGGGGCCGAGCACGCGACCCAGGCGACCCACCTTGCCCATCATGTCCGGCGTCGCGACGACGGCGTCGAAGTCGAGCCAGCCGCCCTGGATCTTCTCGACCAGGTCGTCGGCGCCCACGTAGTCGGCGCCCGCCTCGCGAGCGGCGTCGGCGTTCGGACCGGTCGCGAACACGAGGACGCGAGCGGTCTTGCCGGTGCCGTTGGGGAGGTTGACGGTGCCGCGGACCATCTGGTCGGCCTTGCGGGGGTCGACGCCGAGGCGCATGGACACGTCGACGGTCGAGTCGAAGTTCTTCGACCCCGACTCCTTGACGAGCGTCATCGCCTGGAGGGGGGCGTACAGCGCGTCCTTGTCGATCTTCTTGGCGGCGTTGTCGTACGCCTTGCTGTGCTGAGGCATTCTGGTTCTTCTCTCTCTACCAGTCGTGGTCGTCGGGCCCAGCTGGCCCTGCCACAGTTCGGTCGGTCGGGACGACGAGGTCAGTCGACGGTGACGCCCATGGAACGGGCGGTGCCGGCGATGATCTCCATCGCGGCGTCGATGTCGTTCGCGTTCAGGTCGGGCAGCTTGGTCTGGGCGATCTCGCGGACCTGGTCCTTGCTGATCGAGCCGACCTTGTCCGTGTGCGGGACGGACGAGCCCTTCTGGAGGCCGGCGGCCTTCTTGATCATCTCCGCAGCCGGCGGCGTCTTGGTGATGAAGGTGAACGACCGGTCCTCGTAGATCGTGATCTCGACCGGGACGATGTTGCCACGCATGGACTCCGTCGCGGCGTTGTACGCCTTGCAGAACTCCATGATGTTGACGCCGTGCGGACCGAGGGCGGTACCGACCGGCGGGGCCGGCGTGGCGGCACCGGCCTGCAGCTGCACCTTGACGAGGGCAGCGATCTTCTTCTTCGGAGGCATATCTCTTTTCCTTATCGTGGTCACGGTGGGCCTGCCTCGGCCCTCCCACTGGTGGTGCTCGGAAGCACCCGTTCGAGCGTACCGGGTGCTCAGACCCGCTGGATCTGCGCGAAGCTCAGCTCGACCGGGGTCTCCCGACCGAAGATCTCGACGAGCGCCCGCACACGCTGGGCGTCGACGTTGATCTCGGTGATCGTGGCGTGCAGGGTCGCGAACGGCCCGTCCACGACCATGACCGAGTCGCCGACCGCGAAGTCGGTGAACTCGACCTTCGGCGCCTGCGACTGCGCCGCCGCCGATGCCGCTGCCGGCTGCTCGACCGCGACCTGCGCCTCGACGGCGGGAGCGAGCATGCTCTCCACCTCGGCGAGGGTCAGCGGGACGGGCTGGTGGGCGTTGCCCACGAAGCCGGTGACCGACGGCGTGTTGCGCACCGTCGACCAGGACTCGTCGGTGAGGTCCATGCGGACCAGGACGTAGCCGGGAAGCACGGTGCGCTTGACGAGCTTGCGCTGACCGTTCTTGATCTCGGCGACCTCCTCGGTCGGCACGACGACCTCGAAGATGTAGTCCTCCATGTGCATGGAGGTGGTCCGGTTCTCGAGGTTCGACTTCACCCTGTTCTCCATGCCGGAGTAGGTGTGGACGACGTACCAGTCACCGAACTGGTTGTGCAGCTTCTCGCGGAACTCTGCCAGCGGGTCGGACTCCGCGGCGACGGCCTCGAGGGCGTCCTCGACGACACCGGCGGCGTCGGCGATGTCCTGCGCCTCCTCGACGACCTCCTCGGCCTCGTCCTCGATCTCGGCCTCGACCTCAGCGGCGTCCTCGGCCGCGGCAGCGGCGGCCTCGTCGTCGGAGGCGGCAGCGGCGACCAGCGCCTCGGCCTCCGGATCGACGGTCTCGCCGCGCTGGATCGCGGCGTCGGCGGCGAGCGCCTCGGTCACGTCCTCGCCGTCGCCCAGGTAGGCCCCGTCGGTGGTCGTCTCCGCGATCTGGTCCTCGGTCTCGGGGTCGGTCGACGCCTCGCCCTCGAACTCCGCCTCAGCGGCCTCGGACGCGCTGGGGACGTCGGGCTCGCCCTCGTCCTCGCCACGCACCTCGTACGCCTCGAAGGTCTGGGGCACGTCGGCCTCGGTGGCATCGGCGGCGGCGTCGATGCCGTCCTCGAACTCCTGCGCCTCGAGCTCGTTCTCGTCGAAGTCGAGCGGCGCGCGGTCGTCCTCGCCGATGAGGTCGCGGAGCTCGTCGCCCTCGTTCTCGTCGTACGGCTGGGTCACAGCGCCTCTTTCCTCGTCTCTTCTCGGCCCTTGGATCTCACGGCCCAGGGCCTCCTCGACCCGTGGGTCAGGCGAAGACCCAGAACATCAGCTTGCCGAAGCCGTAGTCCAGGCCCGCCACGATGGCCATCATGACGAGCACGAAGAAGAGCACGACCACGAAGTAGTTGGCGACCTGCGAGCGGGTCGGCCAGACGACCTTGCGGAGCTCCGCGACGACCTGGCGGTAGAAGGTCACCGGAGACGTGCGGCCGGAGCGTGTGCCCTCGGTCGACGCACTCGACGTCTCACTCATGTGACCGTTCCCTTCGATCGTGGTGCCCGTCATCGGTCCGCCGTCGGGACGGACCGGGCTTGTGTTGCAGGGCAGGAGGGACTTGAACCCCCAACCTTCGGTTTTGGAGACCGATGCTCTGCCAGTTGAGCTACTGCCCTTCGATGATCGCTCCCGCCGCGGCGCCGTGCACCTCTGGAACAGTCCGGAGGGCATGACGACACAGTGGAAACTTCCACCGGTCGTCAAGTGTACGGGGTGGCCCGGCGCGGAGTCGAACCGGCTGGCACGATGACCGCATGGCCGTAGCCGACCGGACCCGCGACGGGCGGGACTGAGCCCGTGACACGCTCCCTCGACCGCCTCCCCAAGGCCCATCTCCACCTCCACTTCACCGGGTCCATGCGCCACCGGACACTGGTCGAGCTCGCCGAGCGCGACGGCGTACGCCTGCCTCCCGCGCTGGTCGAGGAGTGGCCGCCGCGGCTGCGCGCGACCGACGAGAAGGGCTGGTTCCGCTTCCAGCGGCTGTACGACACGGCGCGCTCGGTGCTGCGGACCCCCGACGACGTCCGACGGCTCGTCCACGAGGTCGCGGAGGACGACGCGGCCGACGGCTCGGTGTGGACCGAGATCCAGGTCGACCCGTCCGGGTACGCAGCGCTCTTCGGCGGCATCACCGCGTTCACCGACCTCGTCCTCGCCTGCGTCGAGCAGGCCAGCGCGGCGTACGGCATCGGGATGGCCGTCGTCATCGCCTCCAACCGCACCCGCCACCCGCTGGACGCGCGCACGCTGGCCCGGCTGGCGGCGCAGTACGAGGGCCGGGGCGTGGTCGGCTTCGGGCTCTCGAACGACGAGCGACGTGGCGACACGGCAGCGTTCGCCCCCGCGTTCGCCATCGCGCGGCGCGCCGGACTGCACAGCATGCCCCACGGCGGCGAGCTGCGCGGGGCCGCCAGCGTGGCCGCCGTGCTCGACCACCTCCACCCCGACCGGATCGGGCACGGGGTGCGCTGCGTGGAGGACCCCGCCGTCCTCGCAGCCGTCGCCGCGGCCGGGATCACGCTCGAGGTGTGCCCGTCGTCGAACGTCGCGCTCGGCGTCTACGACACCTTCGAGGAGGTGCCGGTCCGGACGCTGATGGAGGCCGGCGTGGGCGTCGCGCTCGGCGCGGACGACCCGCTGCTGTTCGGGGCGCGGCTCGCGGGCCAGTACGCCGCGCTGCGCGCCGCGCAGGACTTCAGCGACGAGGAGCTCGCCGAGCTGGCACGCATGTCGCTGCGCGGCTCGTACGCCCCCGACGCGCTGCGCGACGATGCGCTCGCGGCGATCGACGCCTGGCTCGCCGCGACGCCGGACTGACGGCCGCCAGCGCGCGACTCAGCGACGGTCGCGACAACGCAGCGCCGCCGGGATGCGTCGCCGAGTAGGGCGATGCGTCGCCGAGTAGGGACGCCGTGGGTTATCCACAGGCGCTCCCGCAGGTGTCAGCGCTGTTGGGCCAGGGTTGTCCGCCATGGAACGACTCGAGAAGGTGGCCCGCCGGAACCGCGGGTACGCCACGCGCCGCCAGGCCAAGGACCTCGGCTACGGCTCCAACGACCTCGCACGCCAGGTCGCGGACGGAGGGTGGGTCAAGCTGCGGCGCGGGGTCTACGCTCCTGCCTCGACGCAGGCAGCAGCGTCACCGCGTGAGCAGCAGCTCGTCGTGATCCGCAGCGTCCTGGCTGCCCTGGGACCGGAGTACGCCGCGAGCCACGACTCCGCGCTGGTGGTGCACGGCGTCATGCTCGACGACCTCGACACCGACGTGGTCCACGTCGCCCGTGTCGGTGGGACGACGAGTCGGCGGCGCAACGGGATCCACCGGCACCGCGACGCGCTCGGTGCCGCCGACGTCGTGGTCGTCGACGAGATCCGTGTCGTTCGAGCGCCGAGGGCGACCGCGCAGGTGATGTGCACGTCGTCGCTCGACGACGCCGCGATCGTGGCGTGGGCCTGGCTCGCCAGTCGCCGGAGCGCAGCCCTGCTCGGCGGGATGCCGGAGGAGTTCTCGCAGGAGGCTGCGAAGGCAGAGCTACGCGAGGTCCTTGTCGGCTTCGGCAAGCGCCCCGGGACGAGGGACGCCAAGGACGCCGTCGAGATCACCGACGCACGGTGCGACAGTCCGGCCGAGGTCCGGGTGCTCGTCCTGTGCTGGCGGTTCGACATCCCGCGACCCGAACCCCAGTACGTCATCGCCCTGCCGGGCGGACGGCACGCTGAGGCCGACTTCGGGTGGCCGTCGGTTCGCCACGTCCTCGAGTTCGACGGGGCGATGAAGTACGAGGACGACCCCGCGCAGGGCATGACCGCGCGGGACAAGATCCTCGCCGAGAAGCGCCGCGAGCGGGAGATCCGCGACCTCGGCTACGGCGTCACGCGCCTGACGTGGGCCGATCTGACGGAGGCGAACCAGGCTCGGACGGCCGCACGGATCAAGCGGGACCTCGCGCGGTCGGCACGGACCTTCGGCACTCGGTGAGCTCTGGCGAGGTCCGGCACGCCCGCACTCAGCGACGGCTGGGACTACTCGGCGGCGGCGGGGGGCGTCGCCGAGTTGGTCGGAGCGTCGCTGAGTGGGTGAGTACGGCGTGGGCGGCCGTACGGCGGTGGCAGGGGTGGCCGTCAGAGCGCGGCGCCGACCAGGACCGGCTCGTTCTCCAGCCGCACCCCGAACTTCGCCTCGACGCCGTCACGGATCTCGCGCGCGAGGGCCAGCAGCTCGTAGCCGGTGGCCCCGCCGCGGTTGGTGAGGGCCAGGCTGTGCTTGCTCGAGACCCGGGCGGCGGTGGTGCCGTAGCCCTTGCCGTAGCCCGCGTGCTCGATCAGCCACGCGGCGCTGGTCTTGACCCGCCCGTCGGGCTGGGCGAAGCGCGGGGCGTCCGCGGGCAGCGAGGCGGCCGCGTCGGCAGGGAGGATCGGGTTGGTGAAGAACGACCCGGCGCTCCAGGTGTCGTGGTCGTCCGGGTCGAGCACCATGCCCTTGCCGGCCCGCAGCGCGAGCACGGCCTCGCGGACGTCGGACGACGGGACCCGCTCCCCCACCTCGATGCCGAGGGTGCGCGCCAGCTCGGCGTACCGGACGGGGGCGCCGAGGGACCCCAGCCGCAGCTGGAACGTCACCTCGAGGACGACGTGGCGTCCGGGCTCCTGCTTGAAGCGGCTGGTGCGGTAGCCGAAGCCGCAGTCGTCGGCGCTGTAGGTGACGATGCGCTGCGTGACCCGGTCGTAGGTCTGGACCCGGGCGATGGTCTGCGAGACCTCCTGCCCGTAGGCGCCGACGTTCTGGATCGGCGTCGCGCCGACCCGGCCGGGGATGCCGGAGAGCGCCTCGACGCCCGTCCACTCCTGCGCGACGGCGTGCGCCACGAAGTCGTCCCAGACCTCGCCGGCCGCGACGGTCAGGGTCGCCCCGCTGCAGGACGAGACGTCGGCCACGAGCCCCTGGGTCCGGACGACGACGACGGTCCCGTCGAACCCCTCGTCGGCGACGACCACGTTGCTGCCGCCGCCGAGCAGCAGGAGGGGCTCGCCGGCGTCGTCGAGCTCGCGCACGGTGTCGACGAGGTCCTCGACGCTGTCCACCTCGACGATGTCGCGCGCCGGCCCGCCGATCCGCAGCGTGGTCAGCGGGGCGAGGACGTTCAGGTCACGCATCGAGGGAGCTCCCAACATGACACCGGGGTCCGCGCCGAGACGGCGGGACCCCAGTGGAGTGTGTGACGCGAAGCGAGGTCAGCGGGTCTCGCGGTGGACCGTGTGACGACGCTCGTGCGGGCAGAACTTCTTGAGCTCGAGACGATCGGGGTCGTTGCGGCGGTTCTTCTTGGTGATGTAGTTGCGCCGCTTGCACTCGGTGCACGCCAAGGTGACCTTGGGGCGGATGTCAGAGCTCTTGCTGGCCACGAGTCTGCCTCTTCTTCGCTGGAACTGCTTCTGTCGTCTTTGTAGCGGGGGCGGGACTCGAACCCGCGACACCACGATTATGAGCCGTGTGCTCTAACCACCTGAGCTACCCCGCCATACGTCCGCCCGCACCCTGCCGGTGCTGTGCTGATGACAGAGGCGGAGGGAGCGGGTGAGACTCAGAGCCCCTTTACGGAATCGAACCGTAGACCTTCTCCTTACCATGGAGACGCTCTGCCGACTGAGCTAAAGGGGCGATCGGCGAACCGAGAAGTAAAGATACATGGCGCGCCGCGGGAACCGAAATCCGGGGTCCCCTCGATGACCTGCGTCACGCTCACGCGCCCGCGGAGCCGGGCCGCGCGGCCGTGATCGCGTCGACCAGAGCGGCGATCGCGGCATCGAAGCGGCTCGGCGACGCAGCCCCGTACCCGACCACGACGGCCGGTGCTCGCGCACCGGCGCTGCCGCGGACGGCGGCGCCCGCAGCGTAGTGCGCGAGCCCCTCGACCCGTACGCCGCGCAGGCGGGCCTGGGCGACCACCGCGTCCTCGTCCGCACCGTCGGCGAGGGCGACGACGACCTGCAGCCCGGCCGAGAGGCCGACCAGCGCGCACCCGGGAGCACCGGCACGCAGGGCGGCATCGAGGGCCTCCCTGCGGCGGCGGTAGTGCTGGCGCAGCCGGCGGACGTTGCGGTCGTACCCGTAGTCGCGGAGGAGCTGGGCGAGCGTCAGCTCGTGGACGGCGGCCGGGCGCCGCCCCTCGTCCGACCGCAGCGCCCTCACCTCCGCGACGGCGCCGGCCGGGACGGCGGCCCACCCGAGCGCGACAGCCGGCGCGAGCGCCTTGCTCGCCGTCCCGACGTAGGCGACGTGGTCCGGCGCCAGCGCCTGCAGCGCGCCGATCGCCCGACGGTCGTAGCGGAACTCACCGTCGTAGTCGTCCTCGACGACCAGCGCCTCCGTTCTCTCGGCCCACCGGGTGAGCGCGACGCGCCGGCGCGCCGACAGCGGGACCCCGGTGGGGAACTGGTGCGCCGCCGTCACCAGCACGCCTGCGACGTCGAGCCGCGCCAAGGCCTCGACGTCGATGCCCTCGCCATCGACCGGCACGGCGACGACCTCCAGCCCCGCGGCCGCGACGATCCGTCTGTGCGCCTCGTGGCCGTACTCCTCGACCGCGAACCGCCGTGCGCCGCGCGCGGCGAGGACCCGGCACAGCATCCCGAGAAGGTCGCCGAAGCCGTTCCCGACGACGAGGCGGTCGGCGTCGGTCCGCACCCCGCGCGCACGCCCGAGGTAGTCCGCGAGCGCCTCGCGCAGCGCCCTCGTGCCCTGGACGTCGGTGTAGCCGAGGTCTGTGTCCGGAGCCGCCTCGAGCGCGCGGCCGACGGCCGCAGCCCACTCCGCTCGCGGGAAGGTGGAGGCGTCCGGGATGCCCGCGCGGAGGTCCAGGGACGGTGCCGGCACCGGCGGTGCGGGGCTCGGGGCAGGGCCGCCCCCGACCCGCTCGCCCACCCACGTCCCGGCGCCGGCGCGGGCCTCGAGCCACCCCTCGGCCACCAGCAGGCCGTACGCGTCGGCGACGCTGTTGCGGGCGATGCCGAGGTCCTGGGCGAGCCGGCGGGACGCGGGCAGCCGCGTGCCCGGTCGCAGCCGTCCGTCGACGACCGCCTCGCGGATCGCCTGCGCGAGCGACCGGGTCGGCCGCGTCGGCGACAGCCGGACGTGCAGGTCGAGATCGCCGATGGCCCAGGTTCGCACCCTCTGATTGGACCATGAACCTGCGCCATGGGATCCGTAGCGTCGAGGCATGACCTCGACCGAGACCCTCCCCCTCATCCCCGTCCGCCTCGACTTCGACGGACTCGTCCCCGCGTTCTCCCGCGCCGTCACCGCCCTCGACGACGCCGCGACGGCCGAGCTCGACCGTGCCGGCATCCCGGCCGGCCTGCGCGAGCTCGTGCGCCTGCGCGCCTCTCAGATCAACGGCTGCGCGTACTGCGTGGACCTGCACAGCCGCGCCGCGGGCGAGGCCGGCGTTCCCGCGCAGCTCGTGCACGCGGTCGCCATCTGGCCCGACTCCGGCCTCTTCACAGCCGCGGAGCGGGCCGCGCTCGCGCTGACCGAGTCCGTGACCCGCCTGTCGGAGACGCACGTGCCCGACGAGGTCGTGGCCGAGGCGACGGCGGCGTGGGGCGAGGAAGGGACCGCGGCGCTCCTGGCACTCCTCGTCAGCATCAACGCCTGGAACGCCATCGGCGTCACGGCGCGGTGCTGGCCGGTACGACGGAAGGGCTGAGCCTTCCTGGGGGCGGCGGACACAATGGGCACATGGCCCTCCGACGTGCGGCTGCCGTGCTCGCCGCGGCAGCGTTCCTGGCCGCGTGCAGCGGCGGGGGCGGCGCCGCGACGTCCGAGCGGACGGGCACCCCGTCGCCCGCCCCCACCAGCGACGCCGCGACGACCGGCCCGACCGTCCCCGGCGCCGACTGGGAGCGCACCGACGCAGGCGCGGCCGGGTTCGACGCGGCCGCGCTCCGCGCCCTCGACCGCCGCCTGGACCGCCAGGGGTCGTCGTGCTTCGTGGTCACGCGCGACGGCGAGGTCGTCCACGAGGCGTACTTCGGCGGCAGCGACGAGGAGGCGATGGGCGCGGCGTTCTCGGTGACGAAGTCGTTCACCTCGGTGCTCGTCGGGATCGCCGCCGACGAAGGGCTGCTCGACCTCGACGACCGGGCCTCCGACTACATCCCGGCGTGGAAGGGCACCGCCGCCGCGACGATCACCGTCCGGGACCTCCTCGCGAACGTCTCGGGCCGGCACTGGGACTTCAGCACGGACTACCAGCAGATGGCGATCGCGGCCCGCGACAAGACCGCGTACGCGATCGGCCTGCCGCAGGACGCCCGTCCGGGGACCGTCTGGCGCTACAACAACGCCGCCATCCAGACCCTCGACGAGGTCCTGACGAAGGCGACCGGGACGACGCCGCGGGAGTACGCCCGGACCCGGCTGCTGGAGCCGCTGCAGATGTCGCGCACGTACTGGGGAGAGGATCCGTCCGGCAACACCACGACGTTCTCCGGCGTCAACGCCTCCTGCCTCGACCTTGCGCGCCTCGGCCTGCTGATGTTGCGGGGCGGGAGCTGGGGCGGGGACCAGGTGGTCTCGGCGGACTACGTCGCGCAGGCCGTCGGGAGGTCTTCGTCGCGGCTCAACGCGGCGTACGGGCTGCTCTGGTGGGTCAACCGCAAGGGCCCGGTCCTCGGGGCTCTCGCGGCCACCGGCGGGAACACCGCCGACACCGGGACCGGCGGCGTACGACGTCTCGCTCCGGGCGTCCCGGCCGACGCCTTCTGGGCGCTCGGGCTCGGCAAGCAGATCGTGGCCGTCGTCCCGTCCGAGGGCCTCGTCGCGGTACGGATGGGGTCGGCGCCGCAGGACCCGGACGCCCTGTCGCCCGGCGACTTCACCACGGACGTCCTCGCCACGCTGCGCTGACCGGTGCCGGAACGAGACGAGCCCGGCCCCTCGCGGGACCGGGCTCGTGACGTGGCAGGTAGAGGATTCGAACCTCTGTAGGCTGTGCCGGCTGATTTACAGTCAGCTCCCTTTGGCCGCTCGGGCAACCTGCCGGGGGGTCGTTACTCTGTCCGAGCAACAGCACGACTTTAGCGCAGCACTCCAGCCCGCCCGAAACCGGGTTCGGGTCCCGACCGAGAGGATCATCATGGCCGCCGACTCGTCGTTCGACATCGTGAGCAAGCTCGACCACGCGGAGATCGACAACGCCATCAACCAGGCGGCGCGCGAGATCTCGACGCGGTACGACTTCAAGAACACCGGCGCGTCGATCGAGAAGAGCGGCCCGACCGGCCTGGTCATCAAGGCCAACGCCGACGAGCGGGCGCTCGCCGTCCTCGACGTGCTCAAGGAGAAGCTCGTCAAGCGCGGCGTCTCGCTGAAGACCCTCGAGTCGAGCGACCCCAAGCAGTCCGGCAAGGAGTCGGTGATCAACGGCACCTTCTCCGAGGGCATCACCCAGGAGCAGGCCAAGAAGGTGTCCAAGCTCATCCGCGACGAGGGCCCCAAGGGCGTCAAGGTCCAGGTCCAGGGCGAGGAGCTGCGGGTCACGAGCAAGAAGCGCGACGACCTCCAGGCCGTGATCGCGCTGGTGAAGGGCGCCGACCTCGACTTCGCGGTTCAGTTCGTCAACTACCGCTGAGACGGCGGCGCGGCACGCCTCGCGGCCGACCGGGGCGTGCCGGCCCTCGCCTCGAGCGCGCCTCGGCCGGCGAGCTGGTCGGCGCGCTCGTTGCCCGGGTCGCCGGCGTGCCCCTTCACCCAGTGCCACCGCACCTCGTGGCGCGCGGCGGCCTCGTCCAGGCGGCGCCACAGGTCCTCGTTCTTGACCGGCTGCTTGGCGGAGGTGCGCCACCCGTTGGCCTTCCACTTCGTGACCCAGGACAGGATCCCGTTGCGGACGTAGCTGCTGTCGGTGTGCAGGTCCACGACGACCGGTCGGGTGAGCGCCTCGAGGGCCTGGATGGCCGCCATCAGCTCCATCCGATTGTTGGTCGTGGCCGGGTCTCCGCCGTGGAGCTCGGCGACGTGCTCGCCGTAGCGCAGCACCGCGCCCCATCCGCCCGGACCCGGGTTGCCCAGGCAGGCGCCGTCGGTGTGGATGGTCACGATCGGGTCGTCGGGCACACCAGGAACCCTAGTCGCGCCGACCCCTCTGCCGGCGCCGGGTCGGTCAGGGCAGCGGACCCAGCAGGAGCGTCGGGTAGACCGACGTCGCGACGAGCACGACCAGGCCCGCGACGACCACCGCGTACGCGATCGCGGCGCCTCGCCCGCTGCGCGTCGCGGCGCTGCGGGTGGCCGCTCCGGTGGCCTCCGCCTCCGCCTCGGGGGCCCGGGCCGCGGGGGCGAACGCCACGACGACGAGGCGCAGGTAGTACACGAGCCCGAGCGCCACGTTGACCGCCATGACCGCGGCCAGCCAGCCGTACCCGCCGGTGACGACCGGCTGCAGCACGACGTACTTCGCGATCAGGCCGATGACCGCAGGCGGGAACCCGGCGAGCGCGAGCAGGCCCATCAGGAGCGCGACACCGACGAGCGGGTCGCGTCGGGCGACACCCGCGTAGTGCGCGTACGAGGTGCCGCCGAACCGGCGTACGCCGACGGCGGCGACGGCGAAGACGGTCAGGTTCGCGATCGCGTACACCGCGAGGTAGCGCAGCGGGGCGGTCAGGACGTCCTCCGTACGGACGGCGACGGCCACCAGCGGCGCCAGGACGAAGCCGCTCTGGGCGATCGACGACCAGGCCAGCATGCCGACGACGTCGCGCTGCGCGAGCGCACCCAGGTTGCCGACCGTCATCGTCAGTGCGGCGACGACCGCGACGAAGAGGTCCCACCGCGACTGCAGTGCCACGAACGGGTACGCCAGCACCACAAGGAGGGCGGCGAGCGCGCCTCCCTTCGAGACCACCGAGAGGAACGCCGCCACCGGGACCGACGCCCCCCGGTAGGCGTCGGGGATCCACAGGTGGAACGGCACCGCGCCGAGCTTGAACACCAGGCCGATCAGGACGAGGACCACGACGGCGGTCACGACGCGCACCGGCGCCCGCTCGGCCTGCAGGCCCACGAGGACGCCTTCGTAGGTGAGCGTGCCCGTGAGCCCGTACAGCAGCGAGAGGCCCATGAGGGTGACGGCCGTGGCGGTCGCGGAGGCGAGGAAGAAGGTCCATGCCGAAGACACGGCCGCGGGCTGGTCGCGACGCATCGCGACCAGGGCGATCGAGGGCAGCGACAGCAGCTCCAGGGCGACAGCGAGCGTCACGAAGTCGCTCGCGGCCGCGAGGGTCAGCGCCCCCGCGGTGGCCGACAGCATGAGGAAGACCGACTCCCCCGCCGGCATCCGCGCGTCGTCCTCGAGCACCTGCGCGAGCAGCACGACGGCCAGCGCGGACAGCAGGATCACCCAGGAGAAGCCGGCGACGACCGGGCCGGTGGACCCGGAGTCGGCGAGCCACGCGCCGGCCGCGACCAACGACGCGACCGCGATGGTCCCGCTGCGGCGCCAGCCCCCGGCGGGCCAGAACGCGTCGACGACCAGGGCGGCGATGGCTCCGACCGCGACCAGCAGCGGGACCCCGGCCGACGACCAGTCGACCACGTCGGAGACGTTCATCGGGTGCCTCCCAGGATCGCCGGGATGCTCGGCTCGACCACGCCCATGACGATGCCGGGCGCCAGCCCGAGCAGGAGCACGGCGACCACGAGGACCGCGGCGATGCCGCGCTCGGAGCCGTCGAGGTCGAGGTCGTGCTCGTGCGGCGTCGGCACGCCCTGGAGCGTGCGGCGGATCATCCGCAGGAAGTAGGCGGACGTGAGCAGCACACCGATCAGCGCCGCGACGAGCAGCACGGCGGCGAGCGCCGGCACGAGCCCCGCGTCCACGGCGCCGGCAGACGCCTCGTACGTCCCGCGCAGCGCCATCATCTCGCCCCAGAACCCGGCGAGACCGGGGAGCCCCAGGCTCGCGAAGGAGGCGAAGGCGAGCACGACCGCCAACGCCGGCATCCGCGCGTACAGGCCGCGCCCGAGGACCGCGACCTCCGCCGTGCCGAACCGGCGCTTGAGCGAGCCCGCGTTGAAGAACAGCAGCCCCGTGACCACGCCGTGCGCGACGCTCGCGAACACCGCTGCGGCGACGCCGATGTCGGTGAGCGTCGCGATGCCGAGGACGACGAAGCCCATGTGGCCGACGCTCGAGTAGGCGATCAGGCGTTTGAGGTCGGTCTGGCGCAGGCACGCGAGCGCCGCGACGACGATGCCGATCACGCCGAGCGCACCCAGCCAGGGCGCCAGCTCGCGGGCCGGGTCGGGAAGGACCGAGACCAGGACGCGGAGGAGCCCGTACGTCCCGAGCTTGAGGAAGACGGCCGCCAGCAGGACCGATCCCACGGTGGGCGCCTTCGCGTGCGCGTCCGGCAGCCAGAGGTGGAGCGGCCAGACCGGCGTCTTCACCGCCAGCCCGACGGCGATCATGCAGGCGGCGAAGAGGGGCCAGCCACCGGTCAGCGCGTCGCCCCGCTCGGCCAGCTCCGGGATCTGCAGCGTGCCGGTCAGCGCCCACACGGTGACGAAGCCGACGAGCATGAACGCCGAGCCGACGACCGTGTAGAGGAGGAACCGTGTCGCGGCCGTCCGCCGTCCGACCGGGTCGTGCGGGTCGCCCCAGCGGGCGATCACGAACCACATCGGGATGAGCGCCAGCTCGAAGAACACGAAGAACAGCAGCAGGTCGAGCGCGGCGAAGACGCCGACCGCCGCGGTCAGCACCACCATCACCAGCCCGACCAGGCCAGGCGTCGCGTTGTCGCCCTTCGGCGGGTCGTCGACGAGCGCCCAGCACACCAGCGCCGAGAGCAGCGCGGTCATGAGGAGCAGCGGGAAGGAGATGCCGTCCATCCCGAGGTGCAGGTGCACCCCGAGCGACCGGACCCACACGACGTCGATCTCCGCGACGTACCCGCCGCCGTCGCCGTCGTCGGCGATCCACGTGACCAGCAGCAGCGCCGCGACCAGCAGCGACGTCGTCACACCGATGCGCGCCGCGACCCGGTCGGTGACCAGGCTGCGCGCCACGACGAGCAGGAGCGCCGCGACGGCCGGCAGGGCCAGCGCGACCAGGAGGCCGTTCACCGGACCACCACCAGGACGGTCCCGAGGAGCACGCCGACGGCGAGCACGGTGACGTACGTCTGGGCGTTGCCCGTCTGCGCCCGCGCCAGTCCGCGGGAGACGGCGAGGCTCACCCAGGCGGCCGCACGCGGGTAGAAGCCGATCACGTCGCGGTCGGTCGCCACCACGACGTCACCCGCCTCCCGCGCGGCCACGGCGGCACCGTCGTACGCGAGGTCCCAGCCGAGCTCGCGGGTGAACGCCGGGCGGGCGGGCCCGAGCAGGTCGGCCGGGTCACGGCCCGCCGCGGTGGTCCTCCAGGCGAGCCAGCCGGCCGCGACCACGATCGCGGTCGTGACCAGGCCCATGAGCAGGTCGAACGGCATGAAGACGCTCAGCAGCACCGTCGCCGCCGCGAGGACCGCGAGGGGGCCGACCATGAGCGGCGGGGCCTCGTGGACCGCGACCGAGGCGCGGACCGGGGCGCCCTCCCCCACGAACGCCATGAACCAGGCACGGAAGGCGTACACGACCGTCACCGCGGCGGTCACGAGCCCGACCACCAGGACCACGACCGCGACCACGGGCGCGACCGGCGCGTCGTGGCCGATCGCGTGCCACGCCGCCTCGAGCACGGCGTCCTTGCTGAAGAACCCCACGGTCGGCACGACGCCTGCGAGCGCGGCGAACCCGATGGTCCCGGTGACGAAGGTCCACGGCATGGCCGCGCGCAGGCCGCCCATGTCGCGCAGCGCCGTCGAGCCGATCGCGTGCGCCACGGAGCCGGCGACCAGGAACAGCAACGCCTTGAACGCCCCGTGGGAGACCAGGTGCTCGATCCCGGCGTCATAGCCGCCGACCGACAGCGCCGCGAACATGTACGCGAGCTGGCTCACCGTCGACCAGGCAAGCACCCGCTTGAGGTCGCCGGAGGTCAGCGCGAGCAGGGCGGCGAGCAGCATGGTCACGCACGCGATCGCCGCGAGCACCGTCATCGTCACGGCCGACTCCGCCAGGACCGGGTAGAGCCGGGCGACGAGGAACACGCCGGCCGCCACCATGGTCGCGGCGTGGATCAGGGCGCTGATCGGGGTCGGACCGGGCATCGCGTCCGCCAGCCAGGTGTGCAGCGGGAACTGGGCCGACTTGCCGACCACGGCGACGACGATGAGCAGCCCGATCGCGGTGAGGCCCTCCGGCGCGTCCGGCGAGGCCATCGCGGTCAACACCTCGCTGATCTCGTACGTCCCGAACGTCTGCCCGATCGCGAAGATGCCGACCAGCAGGCCCAGGTCGCCGATGCGGGTCAGCAGGAACGCCTTCACGGCACCGGCGCGGGCGGGGGCGAGCTCCCAGTGGTGGCTGATCAGCAGGTACGAGCAGAGGCCCATGACCTCCCACCCGACCAGCAGCATCCACAGGTTGTCGGCGACGACGACCGTCGCCATGGCGACGAGGAAGAGCTGGATGATCGTCGTGTAGGAGCGGTAGCGGGCGTCGCCGGCGAGGTAGGCGACGGAGTAGGTCTGCACCATGAGCCCGACCACGGCGGCGAGCAGCAGCATCACCGCGCTCAGGTGGTCGACGTAGAACGTCAGCGAGACACCCAGCAGGTCGCCGCCGTCGACCAGCGTCGTGACCCTGCCGGCCGGCTCGCCGTACGGGCCCGTGTCGTCGCCGAGCCTCGGGAACGCGACGATCGCCGCGCACAGCGCCAGGACCGCGGTGATGCCGACGGCCGACGTCGAGTAGCGGCGGCTCACAGCTCGTCACCTCCCTCGGCGAGCAGCGTCGTCGGCGCCTCCTGGGCGTCGACGTCGGCGTTGCCCACCGTCCGGAAGAGCGCGAGGACGATCGCCAGTCCCAGCCCGATCTCCGCCGCGGCGAGCGCGATCACGAAGAGGGTCAGGGACTGCCCCGTGTGCAGCGTGTCGGCCCACCAGGTGTCGAACGCGACCAGGTTGAGGCTGACCGCGTTGAGCATCAGCTCCACCCCGAGCAGCACCATCACCGCGTGCCGGCGCGCGAGGACGGCGTACAGGCCGAGCCCGAAGAGGCCGCACGAGACCGTGAGGGGGAGCATCAGGGGCATCAGCGCTCACCTCTGCGCGTGAGGACGATCGCGCCGACCAGCGCGGCGAGCAGCACCACCGAGAGCACCTCGAAGGGGAGCACCCAGGTCCGGAAGATCGCACCGCCGAGGCGCTCGGCCGTGCCGATGCGGATCTCGTCCTCGTCGATGACCTCGCCTCCGAAGCCCGCCCACATGACGGCACCGAGGGCGACCGTGACGGCGGCGGCGACCAGCGCCGCGAGCGGCTGGTTGCGCGTCGCCGTCGCCGAGCCCGGTCCGGTGGGCGCCCGCGTGAGCATCAGCGCGAAGAGCAGCAGCACGACGACGGAGCCGATGTAGATGAGCACCTGGACCCACGCGACGAGCTCCGCGGCGAGCAGCACGTACAGCCCGGCCACCGCCCCCAGCGTCAGCACCAGCCACAGGGCGGCGTGGACGATCTGGTCGCTGGTGACCACCAGGAACGCCGACACGAGCGCGACCAGGCCGAGCGCGGCGAACACCACGGTGACGGCCGTCATGCGTCGGGCTCCGGGGGACGCGCCGCCTTCTCCGCCTCTCGTTGGGCAGCCTTCTCCGCCACCCCGATCTCCTTGGGGTCCTCCGCCGCCGGGTCGAGCGGCTGCGGGGGCGGGACCGTCCACATCCACTCGCGCAGCCGCTCCTTGTCGTGGGTCAGCTCACGGATGTCGAGCTCGGCGTACTCGAACTCCGGCGACCAGTGCAGCGCGTCGAACGGGCAGACCTCGATGCAGATCCCGCAGTACATGCAGAGCGAGTAGTCGATGTCGAAGCGGTCGAGCACGTTGAACGAGCGCTCACGCCCGCCCTCGGTGACCGGGGGCGCCGTCTCCTTGTGCGAGTCGATGTAGATGCACCACGCCGGGCACTCGCGCGCGCAGAGCATGCACGAGGTGCAGTTCTCCTCCTGCAGCGCGATCACGCCGCGGCTGCGCGGGGGGAGGTCGGGGAGGACGTCGGGGTACTGCTGGGTGACGGCCCGATGGGTGAGGTTGTGCCACGTCACCCGCAGACCCTTGACGAGTCCGCTGCCCTTGACCGCGCGTCCGAGCCTGCTCATGCCAGCACCACCACCGTCGTCAGGGCCAGCTGCCCGAGGGCGACCGGCACGAGGACCTTCCAGGCGAGGGCGTTGAGCTGGTCCTCACGCATCCGTGGCCACGCCACCCGGAACCACACCACGAGGAACGCCACCGCCATCGTCTTGAGGAGGACCCACAGCCAGCCCACGTCGTCCGAGGACGGGCCGCGCCATCCGCCGAGGAACAGCGCCGTGGTGAGCGCGGCCAGCACCACGATGCCCGCGTACTCGGCGAGCAGGAACATCGCGAAGCGCATGCCGCCGTACTCGGTGTAGGGGCCGAGCACGAGCTCGGCGTCGGCGATCGGCATGTCGAACGGCGGACGCTGGAGCTCGGCCAGCCCCGCCACCACGAAGACCACCAGCGCGGGCAGCTGCCACAGCAGCCACGACCACTCCCACGCCTGGGCGATCCCGACCAGCGACAAGGACCCGGCCATCATCGCGACCGACACCGCGGCGAGCACCATCGGAAGCTCGTAGCTCATCAGCTGGGACGCCGTCCGCAGGCCGCCGAGCAGCGAGTACTTGTTGGCGCTCGCCCAGCCGCCCATGAGGGTGCCGAGGACACCGACGCTCATCACCGCGAGCGCGAAGAAGAGGCCGAGGTCGAGGTCGGCCCCGACCGCGCTCGGACCGAGCGGGATCACGAACAGCACGATCAGGTACGGGACCAGCGCCACCGCCGGCGCGAGCGCGAAGACCGGTCGGTCTGCGGCCCGGGGCGTGACGTCCTCCTTCTGGACGAACTTCACGCCGTCGGCGACGAGCTGCGCCCAGCCGTGGAACCCCCCGGCGTACATCGGGCCGACCCGCGACTGCATGTGCGCCATCGTCTTGTGCTCCAGCTGGCCGACCACCAGCGGCAGCACGAGGAACGCGACGAGCACCAGCACGCATCGCAGTGCCACCTCGAGGACGTCAGCCAGCATCGCTGCCGCCCCCCTCGCCGCCGGTGCCGGCGTCGCTGCCGCCTTCCGCGCCGCCCTGCGCCTCTCGGGGCGGCGCCGCCCGGCGCGTACGACGCGGGCGGGCCGGTCCGGCCGCGGGTCCCGCGGTCGCGTGGGCGAGCGGGTCGGGCGCGGGGGTGCCCGGCTCGCGCGGCCCCCACTGCTCGGCGTCCGGCACCCCCGGCGGGCGCATCCGACGACGTCCCGGCGACGACTCCGCCGACGACACGTCGTGGTCGGACTCCCCCGGCTCCTTGGCACCCGGCCACGGCTTCACGACGCGGGCAGCCAGCACGAACTCCTTGCGCAGCGGGTGGCCCTCGAAGGCGTCGGGCAGCAGCAGCGTCTCGAGCGGGACGCCGTCGCGGAAGTCGATGCCGAACATCTCGTGCGTCTCGCGCTCGTGCCAGGCCGCCCCGGCGTACACGCCGACGAGCGAGTCGAGGACCGGCTCCGCCCGCGGCACCGTCGTCTGCACCAGCACGTGGCGCACGGCCGTCCTGCCCACCCCCGGCGACAGCGCGGCGAGGTGGCACACCACACGCAGCCCGCCAGCGAGCTCCGGCTCGTCCGCGTACGGACTGGGGCCGCCGGCCTCGTCGACGGCGCTCAGCCAGTCGAAGTAGCCGCAACCGGCCCGGTCGCGCAGTGCGGTGACGATCGGCCGCCACCATCCCGACGGGACCGTCAGCGCGAGCTGGCCGAGGTCCTCGGACGCGGACACGCGGTCGCCGCCGATGACCCGGCCGAGGTCGAGGACGTCAGATGCCCATCCCATCCGTGCCTACCCGTCCTGCTCGGGCGTGACAGGGGGCCGCAGCAGCGAGGACAGCGACCGCCGCAGGCCGGTGCGTCCGTAGCGCTGGGCGAGGTCCTCCCCGGCGATCTTGTCCTGGAGCGTGACGATGCCCTGGAGGAGGGCCTCGGGGCGCGGCGGGCACCCGGGGACGTAGACGTCGACCGGGATGATCTGGTCGACGCCCTTCGTCACGCAGTAGGAGTCCCAGTAGGGGCCCCCGGAGTTTGCGCAGGAGCCGAAGGAGATGACGTACTTCGGGTCGGGCATCTGCGCGTACAGGCGCTCGATCGCGGGCGCCATCTTGTCGGTGACCGTGCCCGAGACGACCATGAGGTCCGCCTGGCGGGGACCGGGCGCGAACGGGATCACGCCGAGACGGATGAAGTCGTGGCGCGCCATCGACGACGCGATGAACTCGATCGCGCAGCAGGCCAGCCCGAAGTTGAAGACCCACAGCGAGTAGCGGCGCCCCCAGTTGAGCAGGTAGCGCACCGGGCGGGGCGCGAGCGCCGAGCCCACGCCGAGGTCGGCCTCGCCGAGACGTTGCAGCGACGGGACGCCGAGGTCGACCGCTCCCTTGCTCACGTCCACGACAGGACCCCCTTGCGCCACGCGTACACCAGACCGACGGCGATGAAGCCGAGGAACACCGCCATCTCGATCGCGGCCGCCCACCCGATCTCCGCGAAGACGACCGCCCAGGGAAAGAGGAACACCGCGTCGACGGCGAAGATCACGTAGAGGAACGCGTACACGTAGTAGCGCACGTTGCTCTGCGCCCAGCCGGAGCCGACCGGGTCCACGCCGGACTCGTACGTGAGCAGCTTGACGGGATCGGTCAGCGCGGGGCGGAACAGCCGGTTGACCCCGAGCATGCCGGCTGCGAGAACCACGCCGACCCCGATGATCGCGGCGACCGCTGCGTACGTCGCGAGGTAGCCGGGGTAGTCGGACATGCGCCTGAGTCTAGGGGGTCGCGCGCCCCTCGCGTGCGCAGCGCGGGACGGCGCGTGCCGGTCCGTGGCCACGGCCTCGGGCCGCGGACGGCGGCGACCCCTCGACCCGGCACACTATGGCCCATGCCACGTCTGATCCGGCCTCTCGGCCTGCTCGCCTCGGCCAGCCTCGTCCTCGCCGCGGTCGCCCCCGCCGCCGCCGCTCCTGGGGATCCTGACGGCCGTGCCGCGACCTCCGGCACCGCCACGACGCCGGCCGCCGCGCCCCCGAAGGCGCGCGCCGCCGGCCTCATCATCACCTACGAGAAGGGGGCGCAGCCGTCGACGGCCGCGTCGCGGGACGCCGTCGAGGCGGCCGGCGTCGACACCGTCGCCGGGACCACACCCGTCGCCGACGGGGTCGCGTCCCTGCCCTTCGACGCCCCCACCAGCCTCGCGACCGCGGAGAAGGCAGCCGCGGAGCTCGAGAGCGTCCCGGGCGTCGCCTCCGTCGAGCCGGACGTGCTTGTCACCGCAGCCGCGGCGCCGGTCCTCAACGACACCTACTGGTCCCGCCAGTGGAGCATCCACGGGACCTACGGGACGCACGCGTACACCGCGTGGCCGGTCAGCACCGGCCGCGTCGTCGTCGGCGTGATCGACACGGGTCAGAGCGCTCACCCCGACCTCGACGGGAAGATGGTGGCCGGCTTCGACTTCATCTCCACGCCGTGGATGGCCCGGGACGGCCACGGCCGCGACTCCAACCCTCGCGACGAGGGCGACTGGGTCACGGGGACCGAGGGTTGCGGCGCAGCGACCCCGAGCTCCTGGCACGGCACGCACGTGGCCGGCATCATCGGCGCCCGCGCCAACAACGCCAAGGGCGTCGCCGGCAACGCGCCGGGCGTGCGGATCCAGCACCTGCGCATCCTCGGACGCTGCGGCGGCTCCACGTCGGACATCGCCGCCGCGATCACCTGGGGCTCGGGTGGCAAGGTGCCGAAGCTGCCGCGCAACCGGACACCGGCCAAGGTGCTCAACCTGTCCCTGTCGGGTCGCTCGGACATCTGCCCGGCCACCCTTCGCAACGCCATCGCGGGGGCACGCGCCCGCGGCACCGTCGTCGTCGTCGCGGCCGGCAACGACGACATGAACGCCGCGCTCTACACGCCCGCCAACTGCCCGGGCGTGATCACGGTCGGCTCCACCAACAGGCTCGGCCAGGTCGCCGGCGGCTACTCGGGCTCGACCTGGGTCCCCTACTCCAACTTCGGCACCACGCTCGACCTCTCGGCCGCGGGCGGTGACCTGGTCCAGAACGACGCGATCCTGTCGTCGGTCAACACGGGCACGACGACGCCGTCGGCGCCCGGCTGGGCCGAGCAGGCGGGCACGAGCATGGCGGCCCCGGCCGTCGCGGCCGCCGCCGCGCTCATCGCGTCCAACGGCTCCTACCCCGCCGCGACGATCGAGGGCGCGCTGCGGTGGGCGGTCAAGCCGTTCCCGCAGGTCGCGAACGGCCGGGTGAACTGCGTGCCGGCCGACTGCGGTCGTGGCATCCTCGACGTCTCCAAGCTGTCGCTGGCCACGGCGTCGCCGGTCGCCCGCGGCTACGCGCGCATCGGCTACACCCTCACCACGACCCGCGGCACGTGGACGAGCGGGGCCACGTCCTACAGCTACCGCTGGCTGCGCAACGGCCGGCCGATCCCCGGCGCTTACGGCACCTCGTACCGCGTCACGGCCGCCGACGGCGGGGCCCTGATCCAGTCGCAGGTCGCGGGACGCAAGGGTGCCGGCTCGCCCGCGCTGTGGCGCAGCTCCAACGGCCTGCGCGTCCCCAAGATCGCCACCGCCGTCCGGCTGAAGGTGAAGCCGCGGAAGACGACCTACGGCCGGTCCGGCGCCAGGCTCGTCGCCGTCGTCAAGGTCGCGGCCGGGCCGATCCGCGGCAAGGTCGTGTTCCGCGACGGCAAGAAGAAGATCAAGACCGTCAAGGTCAAGAACGGCAAGGCCGTGCTCAAGCTGTCGTCGACGAAGCTCAAGCGCGGCAAGCACAAGATCACCGCCCGGTACGTCGCGAAGCACCCCGCCTTCAAGCGGGCGACGTCGCGTCCGGTCACCTTGCTGGTGCGCTAGCCCGGAGCGGGCACCGACGACCGAGGGCGGGGACACGGATCGTGTCCCCGCCCTCTCGTACGCTCGGGCCATGACCGAGGCGAGCACCACTCCCGACCCCGTCGTTCAGCGCGTCATGGAGGCGGTGACCCTCGGCCACCAGGGCGATCGCGCCGGCGCCCACGACGGGCTTCAGGAGATCTGGGACCAGGTCGGTGACGACGGCGACCCGTTCCACCGCTGCGTCGTGGCGCACTACCTCGCCGACGTCGCCCAGGACCCCGAGGACGAGCTCGCCTGGGACCGGCGGGCGCTCGCCGCCGCGCTGGAGACGACCGACGAGCGGGCCAAGGAGCACCACTCCTCGCTGGCGATCGCCGGCTTCTTCCCCTCGCTGCACCTCAACCTCGCGGACGTGCTGCGACGGCTCGGGCGTTTCGACGAGGCGGCGGTCCACGCGGACCACACCGCGGCACGGGTCGCCGTGCTCGCCGACGACGGCTACGGCGCGTCGATCCGCGAGGCCCTCGTGGACGTCCAGGCGCTCATCGCGGCCGGCGACACGACGGTGCGGGCGTCGGCGCCAGGAACGTAGGCGGTCTCGACGTGCTGCGCTCGCTCAACCAGCGGGGGCGAGCGGCAGGCCGCGGGCGATCATCTCGACGCGCAGGTCCTCCGGCGTGGTGAACGGGATCGCGTCCAGACCGGCGACACCCGCCGCGAGCACGTTGCGGGGCGAGTCGTCGGTGAAGACGACCCCGTCGAGCGGGCGGCCGAGCCGCTCGCCGAGCACCGCGAAGATGCGCGGGTCCGGCTTGGCGCACCCCTCGACGCCGGACACGACGATGTCGTCGAACGCCTTCAGCACGTCGAAGCGCGCCAGTGCCTGCCCGAAGAGCTCGGCCGACCAGTTCGTGAGCGCGACCAGCGGGACCCCTGCGTCACGCAGCTCGTGCACGATCGCGACGGATCCCTCGACCTCCCCGAGGAGCGACGCGTCGAAGTTCGCCCGGTAGGCCGCGATCTCCTCGGCGTAGTGCGGGAACGCCTCCGTCGCGGTGCGCTCCGCCTCCTCCCACGACCGGCCCTCGTCCTGCGCGTGGTTCCAGGTCGGGAAGTCGAACGCCGGGTCACCGAGGAACGCCAGGGCGCGCTCCTCCCCCACGCCCGCCGCCACCGCCGGGACCGGGTCCCAGCGGACGAGCACGTTGCCGATGTCGAAGACCACGGGATCAGCTGCCATGGCTCCACGCTACGGGTCTGTTCGCAACGGACGGGCGCGGGCGCGTGCGTACCCCTAGTCTCAGGACGGTCCGGCAGTCTCGGGCCAGGGCCGGCCGCGTCACGAGGAAGGCTCGTCCTGTGTCACGAATGTCAACGAAGACCGTCGGCGCCGGGATCGCGATCGCCGCGCTGTGCGTCGCCGGCGCCGTACCGGCGAACGCCGCATCCAACAACAACTCCGTCACCAAGCTCACCAAGGCCGTCACGGTCGAGGGCGTGCTCGACCATCTCGAGGCGCTGCAGGAGATCGCCGACGAGAACGGCGACCGCGCCGCCGGCCGACCCGGGTACGGCGCTTCCGTCGCGTACGTCGTCGACCAGCTCGAAGGAGCCGGCTACGACCCGGTCGTCCAGCCCTTCGCGTTCGACTACTTCGAGGAGAACAGCAAGCTGATCCGGGTGAGCCCGAACCCCCGGACGTTCGTGAACGAGACCGACTTCCTCCGCAACACCTTCGACTCCGGAAGCCCCGAGGGCACCGCGACCGGTCCGCTCGTCCCCGTGGGCCTCGTCGTGCCCGCTGCGGGCCTCCCGCCGAACAGCAACACGAGCGGGTGCGAGGCGAGCGACTTCGCCGGCTTCCCCGCCGGCGGCATCGCCCTCGTCCAGCGCGGGACCTGCGGCTTCAACGTGAAGGTCCTCAACGCCCAGGCGGCCGGTGCGGCCGGCGTGGTCGTGATGAACGAGGGCCAGCCCGGTCGTACGGGTCTCATCAACATGATCGGCGACGCGACCGGCCTGCACATCCCGGCCGTCTTCGCCACGTCCGCCGCTGGTGAGAACCTCGCCGCGACGCCCGGAGCCACGGTGACGGTCACGGTGGACTACGTCGCCGAGACCCGCACGGCGTACAACGTCCTGGCGGAGACCGCGCACGGCGACGACAGCAACACCGTCATGGTCGGGGCCCACCTCGACAGCGTCCAGGGCGGCGCGGGCATCAACGACAACGGCACAGGCAGCGCAGCGCTGCTCGAGACCGCGATCCAGATGCAGAAGGTGAAGCCGAACAACACCGTCCGCTTCGCGTGGTGGGGTGCTGAGGAGTCCGGCCTGCTCGGCTCCGAGCACTACGTCGCGAACCTGAGCACCGCCGAGGCGGAGGACATCGCGCTGTACCTGAACTTCGACATGATCGGCTCCCCGAACTACATGTTCGGCGTGTACGACGGCGACAACTCCGGGGGCACCGCGCCCGCCGGCTTCATCCCGGAGGGCTCGGCGCAGATCGAGGACGTGTTCGAGAAGTTCTACGCCGACCGTGGCATCCCGTTCCAGGACACCGAGTTCTCGGGTCGGTCGGACTACGGCCCGTTCATCGCGGTCGACATCCCGGCGGGCGGCCTGTTCACCGGCGCGGAGGGCGTGAAGACCGCAGCGGAGGCCGAGCTGTACGGCGGCGTCGCCGGCGCGGCGTACGACCCGTGCTACCACGCGTTCTGCGACAACCTCACCGGTGCAGGCCAGAACGTGGCGCTGTACGACCAGCTCGAGCAGGACTACACGCTGGTCGGCAACGTCAACGAGTACGCGCTCGACGTGAACTCCGACGCGGTCGCCGCGGCGACGATCACGTTCGCGTTCGACACCTCGACCGTCAACGGGGTCCGCAAGCCGGGCAAGTCGCACGGTGCGGGCAAGAGCGCGGACGCGATGCGGGACCGCTTCACGCAGTAGGCGGGCTCCTGCCCGGCGGCGGCTACCGACCGCCCCGACACGGCCACCGGACTCCGGTGGCCGCGTCGGGAGTCGGTAGCCGCTGCTGCGTCCGTGGCCAGGACGGGAAGCACATCGGAGGCACCCCGCGCGACATGCCCAAACTCTGATCTGGAACAGTGTTCCAAATTCACTCCCCTTACCCTGGAAGGTGTGGCTAACCTGCTCGATGGGGTACCACTCACCAGAGACAACGCACAGAAGGGCCGGGCCTTGGCGAGCGAGAGCAAGCAGGTCGAGAAGCTGGACCGGGTCGTCATCCGGTTCGCCGGAGACTCCGGCGACGGGATGCAGCTCACCGGTGACCGCTTCACCCAGGAGACCGCCGCGTTCGGCAACGATCTCTCCACGCTGCCGAACTTCCCCGCGGAGATCCGCGCACCCCAGGGGACGCTGCCGGGCGTCAGCTCGTTCCAGGTCCACTTCGCCGACCACGACATCCTCACGCCGGGCGACCGCCCCGACGTCCTGGTGGCGATGAACCCTGCGGCGCTCGCGGCCAACGTCGACGCGCTCCGCCCCGGCGGCATCGTGATCGTGGACAGCCACGACTTCACCAAGCGCAACCTGGCCAAGGCCGGCTACGAGGTCTCGCCGCTCGACGACGACACCCTCGCCGACTTCCAGGTCCACCCGCTGGACCTCACGGGCATGACCGTCGAGGCGGTCGCCGAGTTCGGCCTCGGCCGCAAGGACGCCGCCCGTTCCAAGAACATGTTCGCCCTCGGGCTCGTGTCCTGGATGTACGGCCGCCCGACGGACTCGACGCTGGCCTACCTCGAGACGAAGTTCGCCGGCAAGCCCGCGATCCGCGACGCCAACGTCGCCGCGTTCAAGGCCGGCTGGTTCTTCGGCGAGACCACCGAGGCGTTCGCCGTCTCGTACGAGATCGCGCCGGCGCCGATGGAGACGGGCCGCTACCGCAACATCACCGGCAACACCGCCCTCGCGTACGGCATCGTCGCCGCGGGCGAGCGCTCGGGCCTGCCGGTGTTCCTCGGCGCGTACCCGATCACGCCGGCCTCCGACATCCTCCACGAGCTGAGCAAGCACAAGGCCTTCGGCGTCACGACCTTCCAGGCCGAGGACGAGATCGCCGGCATCGGCGCGGCGCTCGGCGCCTCCTTCGGCGGCGCGCTCGGGGTGACGACCACCTCCGGCCCGGGCATCTCGCTGAAGTCGGAGACGATCGGCCTCGCCGTCATGCTGGAGCTCCCGCTGGTGATCGTCGACGTGCAGCGCGGCGGGCCCTCGACCGGGCTCCCGACCAAGACCGAGCAGTCCGACCTCCTGCAGGCGATGTTCGGCCGCAACGGCGAGGCGCCGCTCCCGGTGATCGCACCCCAGTCCCCCGCCGACTGCTTCGACGCCGCCCTCGAGGCCGCGCGGATCGCCGTGACCTACCGCACGCCCGTGATGCTGCTCTCGGACGGCTACCTGGCCAACGGCTCCGAGCCGTGGAACATCCCGGCCGTGGAGTCGCTCCCCAGGATCGAGCCCGCCTTCGCCACGCCGCCGGCCGAGGGCGAGGAGTTCCTCCCCTACGCACGCGATCCCGAGACGCACGCCCCGTCGTGGGCGCCTCCGGGCGTCGCCGGCCTCGAGCACCGCGTCGGCGGCATCGAGAAGGCCGACGGCACGGGCAACATCTCGTACGACCCGGCGAACCACGACCGCATGGTCCGCAACCGTGCGGCCAAGGTCGCCCGTGTCGCCGACTCGATCCCCGACCTCGTGGTCGACGACCCGTCCGGCGAGGCGCGCGTGCTCGTGCTCGGCTGGGGCTCGACCTACGGCCCGATCGGTGCGGGCGTCCGCTCTGCCCGGGCCCAGGGCATCGACGTCGCGCACGCGCACCTGCGCCACGTCAACCCGTTCCCGCGCAACCTCGGCGCGGTCCTGCGGGCGTACGAGCACGTGATCGTCCCGGAGATGAACCTCGGCCAGCTCGCCCTGCTGCTGCGCGCCGAGTTCCTGGTCGACGTCAAGGGATACGACAAGGTGACCGGCATGCCCTTCGGGTCGGAGGAGCTGGCCGAGGTCATCGCGCAGGCCGCCAAGAGCATCGACACCCACCGCCTGGAGAACGACCGATGAGCACCCACACGACCAGCCTGCCGACTCCGGTCCTCGCCCGCGACGGGCTCACCGGCATCCCGGCGGCGGAGGCCAAGCAGACCGGCAAGGAGTTCACCTCCGACCAGGAGGTCCGCTGGTGCCCCGGCTGCGGCGACTACGCCGTCCTCAAGGCCGTGCAGGGCTTCCTCCCCGACCTCGGGCTCAAGCGCGAGAACATCGTGTTCGTCTCCGGGATCGGCTGCTCGTCACGGTTCCCGTACTACCTGGACACCTACGGCATGCACTCGATCCACGGCCGTGCCCCGGCGATCGCGACCGGGCTCGCGACCTCGCGCGAGGACCTGTCGGTGTGGGTCGTCACCGGTGACGGCGACGCGCTGTCGATCGGCGGCAACCACCTGATCCACGCGCTGCGCCGCAACGTCAACATGACGATCCTGCTGTTCAACAACCGCATCTACGGCCTCACCAAGGGCCAGTACTCGCCGACCTCCGAGATCGGCAAGGTCACCAAGTCCACGCCGATGGGCTCGCTCGACAACCCGTTCAACCCGATCTCGCTCGCGCTCGGCGCCGAGGCGACCTTCGTGGCCCGCACGATCGACACCGACCGCAACCACCTCACCGGGGTGCTGCGCGAGGCCGCCGCCCACCGCGGTACGGCGCTGGTCGAGATCTACCAGAACTGCCCGATCTTCAACGACGGCGCGTTCGACACCATCAAGGACCCGGAGACGCGCGACCACGCCGTGATCCCGCTCGTCCACGGGGAGCCGATCACCTACGGCCCCGACCGCGAGCACGGCCTCGTCCGCAACCCGGCCACCGGTGCCGTCGAGGCCGTCGAGGTGACCGACGCCAACCGCGACCAGCTGATCGTCCACGACGCCCACGCCGAGGACCCGACGCTCGCGTTCGCGATCAGCCGGCTCACCGACGCCGGACACCTCGACCGGGCACCGATCGGCATCTTCCGCCAGGTCGAGCACGCGACGTACGACGACCGGGCCCGCGAGCAGCTCCGCACCGCGGTCGACACCTCCGGAGCGGGCGACCTGCAGCAGCTGCTGACCGGCAACGACACCTGGACGATCGGCGCGTAACCTACCCGGGTGACGCGGGGCGGATTGAGACGGGGACGCTCCGAGACCGCCGAAGGACTGGCACTCGGAGTCGGCGCGTACCTGTTCTGGGGGCTCGTCCCCCTCTACTGGCCGCTGCTCGAGCCCGCATCGGCGACCGAGGTCCTCGCGCACCGCGTGGTCTGGTCGCTGGTGACCGTCGCCGTCCTGCTGCTCGCCGTACGCCGCTGGTCCCACGCCCTCGCCGTCACCCGTGACCCGCGCCGGCTCGCGTACGTGGTCGCGGGCGGCTTCGTCGTCGCGCTCAACTGGGGCACGTACATCTACGCGGTCAACTCCGACCGCGTCGTCGAGGCGTCGCTCGGCTACTTCATCAACCCGCTGGTGACGATCGCCTTCGGCGTCGTGTTCCTCCACGAGCGGCTGCGGACGGTGCAGTGGTGCGCGCTCGCGCTCGCGTTCGTCGCCATCCTCGAGCTGACCTGGGAGTACGGCCACCTGCCCGTGATCGCGCTGACCCTCGCGTTCTCCTTCGGCGTCTACGGCCTGCTGAAGAAGAAGGCCGGCATCGGGGCCGTGGAGGGCCTCGCCCTCGAGACGGTGGCGGTCGCGCCGTTCGCGCTCGCCTACCTCGGCTACCTGGCGGCGACCGGCGCCTCGACCTTCGGGAACGAGGGCGTCGGCCACGCGCTCCTCCTGGCCAGCACCGGCGTCGTCACCGCGGTGCCGCTGCTGCTCTTCGGCGGTGCGGCGACCCGGCTCAGCCTGACGACGCTCGGGCTCCTGCAGTACCTCGCGCCGATCCTGCAGTTCCTCCTCGGCGTGCTCGTCATGCACGAGGCCATGACGACCGGGCGGTGGGTCGGCTTCGTGCTCGTGTGGGTGGCCCTGGTCCTCATCACCGTCGAGGCGACCCAGCACCACCGGCGTACGCTGCGCGACGCCGCCGACAACGTCGTGTGAGCCGGCGTCCGGGTCAGGGGACGAGGTCGCGGGTCGTCGCCGGCGACCGGGAGGTGACGACCCGCGCGCGGACCACCGATCCCCCGGCGGTACTGAGCGCCTCGACGTCGCGGCTCAGGCTCCGGACGATGTAGAGACCTCGCCCGTGCTCTCGCCCGGCCGGCGGCGGCGTACGGCCGTGCTCGTTCAGGTGCGGATCGCCGCGGCCGTCGTCGGTCGCCTCGATCACGAGGGACCCGTCGGCGACCTCGACCGACAGGACAGCCCGGGTCCGCGCGGCGGTGAGCGCGTTGGCGAGGAGCTCGTCGGCGACCAGGAGCGCGTCCTCGCTGGTCACCTCGTGGGCTCCCATCCACTCCCGCATCTCCCGCCGGACGTGGCCGATCATCGACATGGCCTGCGGTCCGAGCTCCCACCGGACCCGCGGCGACAGAGCGGGCCTGGTCGCCCGTCGTACGACGAGGGCCAGGGCGTCGTCGTGCCGCTCGGCACCCTCGAGGGAGCGGACGACGAGCGCGTCGGACAGCTCCTGCGCCGGGAGGTCCGCGACCTCGGAGGCGATCCGCTCCAGCTGCTCCATCCCGGCGATGATGTCGCGGCGCGCCTCCACGAGGCCGTCGGTGTAGAGGATGAGGGACTCGCCCTCCTCGAGCACGGTGACCGCGACCCCGCTGCTGCCGACCCCGGGCCATCCGATCGCGCCGCCGCTCCCCGCGACCTGGCGCACCGTCCCGTCGGGCGCGACGATGATCGCCGGCGGGTGACCGCCGGAGGCCACGCGGAGCTCGCCCGTGCACGGGTTGAAGCGGGCGACGACGACCGTCGCCACGAGCTCGGAGTCCTGGGCTCCCAGCAGCTCGTCGGCACGCAGGACCAGGTCCTCCAGCGGCGTGCCCTCCACCGCGACGTACCGGAGCGTGTGGATCACCGTCAGCGCGTCGCGGGTGGCGGTGACGCCGTGCCCCAGGACGTCGACGACCGCGACGTGCAGCTCGCCGGTCGGCAGCCGGTGCCAGTCGAAGAGGTCGCCGCCGGTCGGCGCCGTCGGGTCCGAGGCGACGTACGCGACCGCGATGTCGACGCCCTCCATGCCGGGAGGCTCCGGGGCGACGGCCTGCTGGAGGTGGTCGACCACGAGGCGCTGCGCGGCCTGCATCTCGACGAGCTGGCTGAACTGCTCCCGCAGCTCGTGGAACTCCGTGGCGGGCGTGATGTCGCGCGCGATCACGACCAGACGCGGGGTGCCCGCGGTGTCCTCGGCCCGGGTGAACGAGCACGCCAGCTGCTGGACCCGGCCGTCGGTCGCAGTGACGACCATCTCCCGCGGGAAGTCGCGGAACTCGCGCCAGTTCTCGAGATCGACCGGGCGGCCGTTCGCCGTGCGGGCCTGCAGGCGCTGCAGCGCGTCGCGACGCCCCAGCGCCTCCGAGGCGGACAGCCCGGTGATGCGTTCGCACGCGGGGTTCCATGTCGTGATGATCCCGGTCGCGTCGACGGTGAAGATCCCGTCCGACGTGCTCTGGAGGATCTCCGCGATCGACCGCTCGTTCTGGACGACCTTCGCGACCGCCCAGCCGCGGGTGAGCGTGTGTGCGGTCTGACGGGCGAGCGTCTCCATCATCGAGGCCTGGTCGCGGGCGACGGCGATGCTGGAGCGCGTCACGTCGAAGAGCGCGATGACCCCGACGTCGCGGGGGCCGATCTGCATCGGCGCCGACAGGCACGACCGTCGGTGGTCCTCACGGAGGAGCCGCGCGAGCGCGGAGTTGTCGTCCACCGACACCTGCGTCAGGACGCCGCGACGGACGAGGCGACGCTCCAGCGGCCCGACCGGCACGTCGTCGTCGTACGAGCCGTCGATGTTGTAGCGGAACGCGGTCGGGCGCCCGTCCTCCCGCACGACGACGAGGGACACCGTCCGGGCGCCGAACCGCTCGCGGATCTCGGCGATGAACGGACGGATCGCGGTCATCGGGTCGACCGGCTCGGACAGGATGCGGATGGTCTCGCTCAGCGTCTCGACCCGTGCCCGGTCGGCGAAGGCGCCGGAGTACAGCCGGGCCGCCGCGAAGATCAGCACGAGCGGCAGCGGCACGAGCAGGACGCCGAGCGGGCTGCCGGCGAGCGCGAAGACGAACAGCAGCCCGAACAGCGTGTTGACGACCACGTGGATCAGCGCCGCGACGGCGAGGAAGCCCGGCTTGCGCACGACGTACGGCCAGCTCGCGGGATCGGTGATCGCCGCCTCGACGAGGACCCAGGAGAGGTTCACCGCGGTGACCACGATGACCGCGACGACGATCACGCCGACGACCGGTCCGGTGAGCTCCGCCTGCACGCCCAGGATGTCGGCCACCGCGGTGCCCACCGCGGCGCCGAGGGTCCAGCGCGCCATCAGCGCGAACGCGCGCAGGCGCGGGTAGCTGCGGTTGAACAGTCCGGGGACGTGCGCGAGCAGCACGGCCCCGGCGACGACCGGCACTCCGTAGCCGTACATCAGCGGCGCGATCGTCGACGTCATCAGCGTGAACCGCGCGGGGTTGGCCGGCCCCCTGACCTCGACCTGGAAGTGCTCGGCGGCGGCGACCGCGATCACGAGCACGGGCAGGCACGCCCAGGGCAGAGTCCGGTCCGGCCCGAGGTCGGCGGTCCACCAGAAGAACGACAGGGCGGCCGCAGCCGCCAACGAGAGCACGACGAACGCCCACAGGCGTACGTACGACCTCTGCTTGCTCACATCCGACCTCCGCGACCGCGTGATGCCAGTATGCGCCGTCAAGGTCTCGGCAGGGTCGCTCAGCGGGCGGAGTCGCGGCCGACGGGTGAGGCCTGGGCCGTCGCGCCGGCGCGCTCGGTCAGCCGACGCGGGTGACGACGCGGTCGCAGACCGCGAGCAGCGCGGTGCGGGCCGCACTGTCCGGGAGCTGCTCGAGGAGCCCGCGCGCGGTGTCCGCCTCGCGGCGGACGAGGACGCGCGCGTCGTCGAGCGCGGGGTTGGCCCGCAGCAGCGCGAGCGCCTCCTCGACCTCGGCGTCGTCGCTCAGCGGACGGCTCAGCAGGTCGAGGAGCCGTGCGTCCTCCCGACGCGCCGCCTGCTGCACGAGCAGGGTCGGGAGCGTCGGCACGCCCTCACGCAGGTCCGTGCCCGGGGTCTTGCCCGAGTCGGCGGTCTCGCTGGCGATGTCGATGACGTCGTCGGCGAGCTGGAAGGCCGCGCCGATCCGCTCGCCGAACTCGGTCAGCGTCGACACCACACCAGGGTTCGCGCCGCTCATCATCGCGCCGAAGCGGGCCGCGGTGGCGATCAGCGAGCCCGTCTTGTCCGCCACGACGTCGAGGTAGTGCTGGAGCGGGTCGTCGCCGTCGCGGGGACCGATCGTCTCGTGGATCTGGCCGTGGACGAGCCGCTGGAAGGTCTCGGCCTGGATCCGTACGGCGTCGGTGCCGAGCCCGGCGACCACCCGCGAGGCCACGGCGAACAGGTAGTCGCCGGTGAGGATCGCGATCGAGTTGTCCCAGCGGGCGTTGGCCGAGACCGCCCCGCGACGCAGCGCGGCCTCGTCCATCACGTCGTCGTGGTACAGGGTCGCCAGGTGCGTGAGCTCGATGACGACTGCCGACGGCACGACGTCGTCGGCGTCCGGGTCGTCGCCGAACTCGGCGGCGAGCATCACGACAAGCGGCCGGAACCGCTTGCCCCCCGCCGCGAGCAGGTGGCTCGCCGTCTCGCCCAGGAACCCGTCGTCGTCGTGGACGGCAGCACTCAGCTGCTTCTCCACCTCGTCCATCCGGACGCGGACGCGCTCCTCCAGCTCGGAGTCGGACTCGGCGATGCCCCAGGCGTGTGACGCCACGGCTGCTGCTCCCTCGGTCGTGCGGCAGGTCAACGGACGAACGCCCCGGCCTGCTGCACGAGCTCGAGCAGCGGACCAGGAAGAACTCCCAGCACGATTGTGACAGCCACCGCGACACCGATGACCGACCAGGTCAGCGGGCTGGGCACGGCGACCGACGGTCCGTCGCCCTGCGGAGCCGCGAAGAAGAGCAGCACGACGACGCGGACGTAGAAGAACAGCGCCATCGCCGACGCCACCACACCGACCACCACGAGCGGCCAGGCGCCGCCCTCCCAGGCTGCCGCGAACACCGACCACTTGCTGATGAACCCGCCCGTGAGCGGGATCCCGGCGAACGACAGCAGGAAGATCGTGAACGCGAGCGCCACCACCGGCGACTCCTTGCCGAGGCCCGCCCAGCGCCCGAGGTGCGTCGTCTCGCCGCCGGCGTCGCGTACCAGCATCACGACGGCGAACGCGCCGATCACCGCTGCGCCGTACGCGACCAGGTAGAACAGCACCGCCGACACGCTCGTGACGCCGTCGCCGGTGGTCATGCCCGCCATGCCGACCAGCAGGAAGCCCGCGTGCGCGATCGACGAGTAGGCGAGCATCCGCTTGACGTCGGTCTGGGCGATGGAGACGACCGCGCCGAACAGCATCGTCACGATCGCGATCACCCAGACGGCCGGCGTCCAGTCCCACCGGGCACCGCCGAAGGCGACGAAGAAGATCCGCAGCATCGCGATGAACGCCGCTGCCTTGGTGCCGGCCGCCATGAACGCGGTGACCGGCGTCGGGGCGCCCTGGTAGACGTCGGGCGTCCACGCGTGGAACGGCACCGCTGCCACCTTGAAGAGGAGCCCGACGAGGATCAGCGCCATCCCGGCCAGCAGCATGGTCTCGCCGCCGATGCGGTTGGTCACCGCGGTGGAGATGGCTCCGAGGTCGAACGAACCGGCGTAGCCGTAGACCATCGCGATGCCGTAGAGGAAGAACGCGGAGGAGAACGCGCCGAGCAGGAAGTACTTCATCGCCGCCTCCTGGCTGAGCAGCCGGCGACGACGCGCCAGTCCGCACATCAGGTACAGCGGGAGGCTCAGCACCTCGAGCGCGACGAACATCGCGAGGAGGTCGTTGGCCGCGGCGAAGAACATCATCCCGGCCAGCGCGAACATCGCGAGGGGGAAGACCTCGCTGTGCTCGATGCGCAGTCGCGTGGCCTTGCGCTCGTCGGCGCTGCCCGGCGGGGTCGCCGCCTGGCTCGTGAAGGCGCTGAGTCCGCCGTCGAGGCGACGCTCGGCGAACAGGAGGACCCCGAGGAGGCCGAAGAAGAGCAGCGTCCCCCACGCGACGACGGCGGGGCCGTCCACGCTCAGCGCGCCCATGGTCGTCGGGCCGCCGCGCGCGGTCACGTCACCGTCGACCGGGGCGAGGTCGGTCCCGACCCACACCGTCGCCCCGAAGGCGGCGACGACGCCGACGACCCCCACGACCACCTGGGTGACGAACCGGTACGCCCGCGGGACGAACGCCTCGACCAGGACACCCAGCACGGCCGCGCCGAGCACGATGAGCAGCGGCGACAGCGTGGCGTAGTCGATGTCGGGGGCATCGATCGGCGACGGGGCCAGCGGGAGGGCGGCCTGCACGCTCACGGCACTCACTTGGAGCTCCCCTCGGCGGTCGGGAAGGACGGGGTCTGGGGCTCGGGATCACCGATCTGGACGTGGTCGAGCGTCTCCGCGACCGCGGGGTTGACCACGTCGAGGATCGGCTGCGGGAACAGCCCGAACCCGATGAGCAGCACGACGACCGGCGCGATCGCGACGATCTCGCGCGGCACCATGTCGGTCACGCCGCGGTTGTCCTCGCGCAGCGGGCCCGTCATCGTCCGCTGGTACATCAGCAGGATGTAGAGCGCCGCGAGGACGATGCCGAGGGTCGCGAAGACCGCGGCCGTCGTCGAGCGGGTGAACGTGCCCGCGAGGACGAGGAACTCGCCGACGAACGTCGAGAGCCCCGGCAGCGACAGCGACGCGAGACCGGCGATCAGGAACAGGCCGGCCGTGATCGGAGCGATCTTCTGGACGCCGCCGAAGTCGGAGATCCGGGCCGAACCGCGCCGCTGGATCAGGAAGCCCGCGATCAGGAACAACGCAGCCGTCGAGAGACCGTGGTTGAACATGTAGAACGTCGAGCCCGACGCCGACTGCGTCGTCAGCGCGAAGATCCCGAGCACGATGAAGCCGAAGTGCGACACCGACGTGAACGCGATCAGGCGCATCATGTGGTCCTGGCCGATCGCGAGCAGCGCGCCGTACAGGATGCTGATGACGGCCAGGGTGATCACGACCGGGCTCGCCCAGTCCGAGGCCTCGGGGAACAGTCCCAGGCAGAAGCGGATCATGCCGAACGTGCCCAGCTTGTCCAGCACGCTCACCAGCAGCACCGAGGTGCCCGGCGTCGCGGCGGACGCGGCGTCGGGGAGCCACGTGTGCAGCGGCACCATCGGTGCCTTCACGGCGAAGGCGATGAAGAACCCCATGAAGAGCCACCGGCCCTCGACGGTCCCGATCGACAGGTTCTGCATGTCGGCGAGCAGGAACGACGGGTCGCCCTGGTCGTTGGAGAGGACCCACAGCCCGATCACCGAGGCGAGCATCAGCAGACCGCCGGCGAGGGAGAACATGAGGAACTTCAGGGCCGCGTACGACCGCCGCGCACCGCCGTAGCCGCCGATGAGGAAGTACGCGGGGACCAGCGCCGCCTCGAACAGCACGTAGAAGAGGAAGACGTCCGTCGCGGCGAAGACGCCGATGACGAGCCCCTCGAGCGCGAGCATGAGCGCGAAGAAGGTGCGGACGCTCCAGCGCGCGTCGTCGGCGTCGTTCCAGCCCGCGACGATGACGATCGGCACGAGGATCGTCGTCATGAGGATCAGCGTGAGACCGATGCCGTCGACGCCGAGCGCGTAGTGGACGCCGAGCGGCTCGATCCACTCGTGCTGCTCGGTCAGCTGGTAGCCGCCGCCCCCGTCGAGGTCGTACTGGGACAGCACGCCGAGGGAGACGCCGAGCGAGACCAGGGAGACCCCGAGAGCCGTCCACTTCGCCAGCTCGGGACGGCGGCGCGGCAGCAGGGCCACGAGCACCGCCCCGACGAGCGGGACGACCATCAGGACGGTCAGCCAGGGGAAGGACATGTCACTCACGCGAGGTTCACCGCCAGGAGGGCCAGGACGAGGACGAGGGCGCCGCCGAAGATCTCCGCGGCGTACGTCCGGACGAAACCGGTCTGGAGCCGGCGCAGACCACGTGCGCCGTCGCCCACGAGCTCGGCGGTGCCGTTGACCGCACCGTCGATGCCGCTCCCGTCCACGTAGACGAGCGACCGGGTGAGGTACTGGCCGGGCCGCATGAAGAGCGCCTCGTTGACGGCGTCGCCGTAGAGGTCAGCCCGTCCGGCCCGGGTGAAGACCGACACTTTCTGCGGGGCGGTGTCTGGGACCGACCGCCGGGCGAAGAGCGCGTACGACAGGGCGATCCCGATCGCGACCACGGCGACGATGATCAGCGTGATCACCCAGGCGGGCACCGCGAGCTCGTGGTGCTCCTCCCCCGTGACCGGGGCCAGCCAGTCCTCGATCCAGTTCGAGAACGTCAGCGCGCCGCCGACGACGGAGAGTGCCGCCAGCACGATCAGGGGCACGGTCATGATCTTCGGCGACTCGTGCGGGTGCACGTTCTCGCGCCACCGCTTCTCTCCGAAGAAGGTCAAGATCATCACGCGCGTCATGTAGAACGCGGTGACGCCGGCGCCGAGCAGCGCCGCCAGCCCCGCCCAGAAGTTGGTCGCGAACGCGGTCTCGATGATCCGGTCCTTGGAGAAGAACCCGGAGAAGCCGGGGAACCCGATGATCGCGAGGTAGCCCATCGCGAAGGTCACGAACGTCAGCGGCATCATCTTGCGCAGCGCGCCGTAGTGCCTCATGTTCACGTCGTCGTCCATGCCGTGCATCACGGAGCCGGCGCCGAGGAACATGTTGGCCTTGAAGAAGCCGTGCGTGATCAGGTGGAAGATCGCGAACGCGTAGCCCGCCGGGCCGAGACCCGCGGCGAGCATCATGTAGCCGATCTGGCTCATGGTCGAGCCGGCGAGCGCCTTCTTGATGTCGTCCTTCGCACAGCCGATCCAGGCGCCGAAGAGCAAGGTGACGGCGCCGACCACGATCACGGCGGTGCGCGCGACCTCCGACAGGTCGTAGATCGCGGCGGACCGCACGACCAGGTAGACGCCCGCGGTGACCATCGTCGCCGCGTGGATCAGCGCCGACACCGGGGTCGGGCCCTCCATCGCGTCGAGGAGCCAGCTCTGCAGCGGCACCTGGGCGGACTTGCCGCAGGCGCCGAGCAGGAGGAGCAGACCGAGCGCGGTCGCCACGCCCTGGGAGGCGTTCGCGACGTTCAGGCCGACGGCGTGGATGTTGGTCGTCCCGAACTGGGCGAACATCAGCATGATGCCGAGCGCCAGGCCGAGGTCGCCGACCCGGTTCACGATGAACGCCTTCTTGGCGGCGACCGCGGCCGAGCGCTTCTCCTGCCAGAAGCCGATCAGCAGGTACGACGCCAGGCCGACGCCCTCCCAGCCGAGGAAGAGCGCCAGGTAGTCGCCGGCGAGGACGAGGACGAGCATCGCCGCGACGAAGAGGTTGAGGAACCCGAAGAAGCGGCGCTTGCGCGGGTCGTGCGCCATGTAGCCGATCGAGTAGACGTGGATCAGCGACCCGACGCCGGTGATCAGGAGCACGAACAGCGCCGCCAGCTGGTCGTAGTAGATGCTCATCGTCACGTCGAAGCCACCGACCTGGATCCAGGTCCACAGGTCCTGCGTGACCGCCCGGTCGGACACGTCCTGGCCGAGCAGCGCGATGAACGCGACCAGCCCGACGACGAACGACGCGATCGAGGCGAGCGTGCCGAGGAGGTGACCGAACCGGTCGAGCGGACCGTGGTCCCCCGCACCGTCGCCGATGAGGAGGATCGCGGCGCTCACCGCGGGGATCGCCACCACGAGCCACAGCCAGGAGAACACGCCGTCGGCGGCGACCGGCACGACGTCCGCGTGCTCGGTCGCCGCCAGCACGACGGTGGACATACTCGTCATTCCCGCCCCCTCAGAGCTTCAGCAGACTGGCGTCGTCGACCGAGGCCGAGCGACGGGTACGGAAGATCGACACGATGATCGCGAGGCCCACCACGACCTCGGCGGCGGCGACCACCATCACGAAGAACGCCGCGATCTGCCCGTCGAGGTTGCCGTGCGCCCGCGCGAACGTGACGAACGCGAGGTTGCAGGCGTTGAGCATCAGCTCGACGCACATGAAGACCACGATCGCGTTGCGGCGGACGAGGACCCCGATCGCGCCGATCGTGAACAGCAGGGTCGAGAGACCGATGAAGGGTTCGACGCTCACTCGTCCTCCTCCTGAGCGGTGCCCGCCTGCGAGCCCGTGCCGCCGGGTCGGTGGTCCTCGTGCTCCGGGGCGCGCGGGCCGGCGACGGAGATCGGCGCGGACTCGATCACGCCTCGCTCAGGGCCGTCGGCCTCGAGCCGGCGCAGCGTGACGCCGACGTCTCCGGCGAAGGCACCGTCGCGGACCACGCCGCGCTCGCGCAGCGTCTTCGACGTCGACGACTCCGCGGGGGTGCCGTCGGGCAGCAGCGCCGGCACGTCGACGGCGTTGTGACGCGCGAAGACGCCCGGGGTCGGCAGGTTGCCGGGGTGCTCGCCGTGCTCGGCGTAGCGCTGCATCCGCTCGACGGCCAGCTCGCGCTGCGTCGGCTTGGGCTCGAGGCGCTCGCGGTGCGCCAGCACCATCGCGCCGAGCGCCGCCGTGATGAGCAGCGCGCTCGTCGCCTCGAAGGCGAACACGTAGCGGTTGAAGAGGAGCCGGGCGAGGCCGTGCACGTTCCCATCCGCGTTGGCCTCGCCCAACCCGACCACGGGGCCGACCGTCGTCTGCGCGACGACGGTGACGAAGAGGAAGCCGAAGAGGACGCCGATCACGACGGCGACCAGCCGCTGTCCCCGGATCGTCTCCACCAGCGAGTCGGTCTTGTCGACGCCGACGAGCATGAGGACGAAGAGGAACAGCATCATGATCGCGCCGGTGTAGACGATGATCTGCACCGCGAAGAGGAACGGCGCGTCCTGCATCGCGTACATCATGGCGAGCGAGATCATCACGACCGCCAGGCACAGCGCCGAGTGCACCGCCTTGCGCGACAGCACGACGCCCAGCGCGGCCAGCACCATGATCGGTGCGAGCAGCCAGAACGCGGTCACTGGTCGCCTCCCGCTGCGGGCCCGCCCGCGACCGCGCCCTCAGCGACCGCCCGTGCAGCCGCGTCGCCGCGGTAGTAGTCGCGCTCGGTGTCGCCCAGGCGCAGCGCGTGCGGCGGCGCCTCCATCCCCGGCAGCAGCGGCGCGAGGAGGTCGGACTTCTCGTAGATCAACGACTCGCGGCTGGTGTCGGCCAGCTCGTACTCGTTCGTCATCGTCAGCGCACGCGTCGGGCACGCCTCGATGCACAGGCCGCACAGGATGCAGCGCAGGTAGTTGATCTGGTAGACGCGGCCGTAGCGCTCACCGGGCGAGAAGCGCTCGTCCTCGGTGTTGGAGGCGCCCTCGACGAGGATCGCGTCCGCCGGGCACGCCCACGCGCACAGCTCGCAGCCGATGCACTTCTCGAGCCCGTCCGGCCACCGGTTGAGCTGGTGACGCCCGTGGAACCGCGGCGCGGTCGGCCGCTTCTCGAACGGGTACTGCACGGTGACCGGCTTCTTGAACATCGTCCGGAACGTCACGCCGAATCCGGCGATCGGGTCCCAGAGCTGCTCCTTCAGCGTCGCCATCGCGATCAGGCCTCCTTCTTGCCGGAGCCACCGGCCGACGCCCCGGTGGAGGACGTCTGCCGGCCCGGCATCGGGGGTACGGGGTAGCCGCCGGCGAACGCGTCGTGCTCGGGTTCGGCGACCTCGGGCGTCCGTCGCTCGGGGATGAACTGCACGACCAGCAGCGCGGCCACGACCACGCCGGCGAGGATCAGGATCATCGTCGGGTCCAGGTCACCGTCGGTGATGAGGCGACGCATCACGCAGACCACGACGATCCAGGCCAGCGAGACCGGGATGAGGATCTTCCAGCCGAACTTCATGAACTGGTCGTAGCGCAGGCGCGGGAGCGAGCCGCGCAGCCAGATGAACACGAAGATGAACAGCAGGGTCTTGCCGATGAACCACAGGAACGGCCAGTAGCCCTCGTTGGCTCCGTCGATCTGCGAGATGCCCCACGGCGCCCGCCAGCCGCCGAGGAACATCGTCGTCGCCAGCGCCGACACGGTGACCATGTTGATGTACTCGGCGAGGAAGAACAGGGCGAACTTCAGCGAGGAGTACTCGGTGTGGAAGCCGCCGACGAGCTCGCCCTCGGCCTCCGGGAGGTCGAACGGCGCGCGGTTGGTCTCGCCGACCATCGCGATCATGTAGATGATGAACGACGGCAGGAGCGGCAGCGCGAACCAGCCGTCCTCCGCCTGCGCGGCCACGATCTCCGAGGTCGACATCGAGCCCGCGTAGATGAAGACCGTGACGAGCGAGAGGCCCATCGCGACCTCGTACGAGATCATCTGCGCCGACGACCGGACGCCGCCGAGCAGCGCGTACGTCGAGCCCGACGCCCAGCCGCCCAGCACGATGCCGTACACGCCGATCGAGGTCACGGCGAGGATGTAGAGCACCGCGACGGGGAGGTCGGTGAGCTGCAGCGGGGTCACCGTGTCGGTGAACGGGATCGTGACCTCCGGGCCGAACGGGATCACCGCCCACGCGAGGAACGCCGGGATGGTCGCGATCACCGGCGCGAGGAAGTAGACGACCTTGTGCGCGTGCTTGGGGAAGATCTCTTCCTTCAGCGCGAGCTTGACGCCGTCCGCGAGGCTCTGGAGCAGACCGAACGGACCCCAGACGTTGGGGCCGACGCGGTGCTGCATCCGCGCGACGACGCGTCGCTCGAACCAGATGTTGAAGAGGGTGAAGACCACCAGCACGACGAAGACGAGGAGGGCCTTGAGGATGATCACCCACCAGGCCTCGTTGCCGAAGATGTCGCTCACAGCTCCTCCTCGTCCGCAGGCGCGGCGTCCTCCGCCGGGGCCGCCGTCTCGTCAGGCCCGCGCTCGTCGAGCGGCGCAGCGTGCGGATGCGGGTGCGGCGGTCCCGAGAGCGCGTCGGACGCGTCGCCGGTCGACCGCTCGACGGTGACGACGTCGCCGTACGCCGCGCCGAGGATCCGCAGCAGCGACAGGCCGTTGGAGTTGGCCGGCGTCCAGACCACGCCGTCGGCGATGTCGGCGACGTCCACCGGCACGGCCACGGCTCCGCGGTCGGTGCGCAGCACGATCTCGTCGCCCTCGCGGACTCCGGTCGCGCGCGCGGTGGCGGCCGACAGCAGCGCCACCGACGGGCGCGCCGTCGCCTGGTAGTGCCGGTCGCCGTCCTGCCCGCGGCCGTCGTCGATCAGGCGACGCCAGGTGTCGAGGACGACATCGCTGGGGTCGGTCCGCGGCGCACGACCCGGGACGACCTCGGGCTTCGGCGCGCGAGCACCGTCCCAGTCGCCGAGCTCGGCCAGCTCCGCGGCCGCCCCCTCGGGCGTACGGAACCCGAGGTCGCGCCCCGCGGCCTCGGCGATCCCGGCGAGGACGCGCGTGTCGGGGAGCGCGTGCGGCGGGGTGAGGACCGCGCCGAACGGGCGGCGGCGGCCCTCCCACGTGTAGTACGAGCCGGACTTCTCCATCGCGGCCGCGACCGGGAGCACCACGTCGGCGCGCTCGGTGACCGCGCTGGCGCGGACCTCGAGGCTGACCACGAACCCGGCGGCCTCGACGGCGTCCAGGGCGCCCTGCGGGTCGGCGAGGTCGTCGACCTCGACGCCGCCGACGAGGAGTCCACCGATCTCGCCCGCGCGGGCGGCGGCGAGGATCGCGTCGGTGCTGCGTCCCGCGGTGCTCGGGACGGACGGGACTCCCCAGGCGGCGGACACGTCTGCGCGCGCCTCGGCGTCGGCGACCGGGCGGCCGCCGGGCAGGAGACCCGGGAGGCACCCGGCCTCGACGGCGCCACGGTCACCGGCACGGCGCGGGACCCACGCGAGGCGGACTCCGCTGCGGGCAGCCGCCGCGAGCGCCGAGGTGAAGGCACCCTCGACGGTCGCGAGGCGCTCGCCGAGGAGCACGATCGTGCCGGCCTCCAGCCCCGCCTCGCCGAGCGCCTTGGCCTCGTCGCCGGGGACCGTGCGGACCAGCCGGCCGCCGACCTTCTCCAGCGCGCGCGTCGCGTGGCTGGCCAGGGCCACGACCTCGGTGCCGTTGTGCCGCCACGCCTTGCGCAGCCGCAGGAAGATCGTCGCGGCCTCGTCCTCGGGCTCGAGGCCGACCAGCACGACCTTCTTCGCGTGCTCGAGGTCGCGGAACGTGACTCCGACCCCCGTGCCCGCCACCGCGTGCGCCAGGAACGCGGCCTCCTCCTCGGAGTGCGGCCGTGATCGGAAGTCGATGTCGTTGGTGCCGAGGACGGTCCGGGCGAGCTTGGCGTACGCGTACGCGTCCTCGACCGTGAGGCGGCCCCCGGTGAGGACGCCGACTCCCGCCGCTGCCGTCAGCCCGCGGGCGGCGGCGAGGAAGGCGGCCGGCCACGACGCCGGCTCGAGCGCCCCCGTCTCGGGGTCGCGGACGAGCGGCCGGGTGAGACGGTCGGGCTGCCGGTCGTAGGCGAACGCGAAGCGGTCCTTGTCGCTGATCCACTCCTCGTTGACCTCGGGGTCGTCGCCCGCCATCCGCCGCATGACCTTGCCGCGACGGTGGTCGACGCGGATCGCGGACCCGCAGGCGTCGTGCTCGGCCACCGACGGCGTCGACACGAGGTCGAAGGGCCGCGAGCGGAAGCGGTACGCACTGCTGGTGAGCGCACCGACCGGGCAGATCTGGATCACGTTGCCGGAGAAGTACGACGAGTAGGGCTCGTTCTCGTAGATCGCGACCTGCTGCAGGGCGCCGCGCTCGGCCATCGCGATGAACGGGTCGCCCGCGATCTGCTCCGAGAAGCGCGTGCACCGGGCGCACAGGATGCAGCGCTCCCGGTCGAGCAGGATCTGCGGGGAGATGCTCAGCGGCTTGGGGTAGGTGCGCTTGGCCTCGACGTAGCGGGACTCGCCGCGGCCGTGGCTCATCGCCTGGTTCTGCAGCGGGCACTCGCCGCCCTTGTCGCACATCGGGCAGTCGAGCGGGTGGTTGACCAGGAGGAACTCCATGATCCCGGTCTGTGCCTTGTCGGCGACCGGCGAGGTCACCTGCGTCTTCACGACCATGCCCGGGGACACCGGCAGCGTGCAGGACGCCTGAGGCTTGGGGAACCCGCGCCCGTTTCCGGCGTCGGGGACGTCGACGAGGCACTGGCGGCACGCCCCGACCGGGGCCAGCAGGGGGTGGTCGCAGAAGCGCGGGATCTCGACGCCGATCAGCTCGGCGGCGCGGATCACCAGCGTGCCCTCGGGGACGCTCACCTCGACGTCGTCGATCGTCAGCGTGACGAGGTTCTGGTCGGCCAGCTCGGTGCCCGGGTCGTTGCCCTGGGTGACGGTCATGCCGAGACTCCCTTCCGCGCCGTGCCGGACGTGGGCTTCGCCCAGGCGGTCGAGCCCTCGTACGGGAACAGGTCCCACGCCGGGGTGTGCATCCCGGCCTCGAACTCGTCGCGGAAGTGCTCGATCGCCGACGTGATCGGGCTCGTCGCCCCGTCGCCGAGCGCGCAGAACGCGCGACCCAGGATGTTGTCGCACTGGTCGAGCAGCAGCTCGATGTCGCCCTCGGTGCCCTTGCCGGCCTCGAGGCGTTCGAGCGTCTGGACGAGCCACCAGGTGCCCTCGCGGCACGGCGTGCACTTGCCGCAGGACTCGTGCTTGTAGAACTCGGTCCAACGGAGCACGCAGCGCACGACCGACGTCGTCTGGTCGAACAGCTGCAGCGCCTTGGTGCCGAGCATGGAGCCGGCGCCCGCGACACCCTCGTAGTCCAGCGGGACGTCGAGGTGCTCGGCGGTCAGCAGCGGCGTGGACGAGCCGCCGGGGGTCCAGAACTTGAGCTCCGAGCCCTCCCGCATCCCGCCCGACAGGTCGAGGAGCTCGCGCAGGGTGATGCCGAGCGGAGCCTCGTACTGTCCGGGGTTCTTCACGTGCCCCGACAGCGAGTAGATCGTCATGCCCTTGGACTTCTCGGTGCCCATCGACCCGAACCAGTCCGCCCCGCGCTCGACGATGCACGGCACCGAGGCGATGGACTCGACGTTGTTGATCACGGTCGGCGCGGCGTACAGGCCGGCGACGGCGGGGAACGGCGGACGCAGCCGCGGCTGGCCGCGCCGGCCCTCGAGCGAGTCGAGCAGCGCGGTCTCCTCGCCGCAGATGTACGCTCCCGCGCCGGCGTGCACGACCACGTCGATGTCGATGCCGGAGCCGAAGACGTCGGTCCCGAGGAACCCGGCCTCGTACGCCTCCGCGACCGCGGCCTGCAGCCGCCGGATCACGTGCAGCACCTCGCCGCGGACGTAGATGAACGCCTTCTTGGCCCGGATCGCGTGGCAGGTGATCGCGACGCCCTCCACCAGCGTGTGGGGGCTCGCCATCATGAGCGGGATGTCCTTGCAGGTGCCCGGCTCGGACTCGTCGGCGTTGACCACGAGGTAGTGCGGCTTGTCACCGCCCGGCTGGCTCGGGTCCTGCGGGATGAAGCCCCACTTCATGCCGGTCGGGAAGCCGGCACCGCCGCGGCCCCGCAGGCCGGAGTCCTTGACGGTCTCGATGACCGTGTCGGGATCCATCCGCAGCGCCGAGCGCAGGGCCGCGTACTCGCCGTACGCGTCCAGCGTCCACGCGCGCTCGTGGTCCCACCCTCGGGTGAGGACCGGGGTGAGGGGTGCGACGCTCATTCGGCCTCCTCGGCTTCCTCGCGCTGCGCGGGCGGGGTGGTGCTGTCGTCGACCTTGGTCTCGGACTCGGCACGCTGCGTGTCGGCCTGGGCGACCGCGGCCTCGGCGGACCCGCCGGTGGGCGGCTCCTGGCCGGTGGCGGGCTCCTGGCCGGAGGGGCGAGCCTGCGTGTCGCGGCCACCCTCCTCGCCCGGCGCCGTCCATCCGTGCTCGTGCGCGAGCCGGAGCCCCGCCAGCGAGGCGTCGCCCGCAGCGGGGCCTTCGTCGGCGCGGCCGTCGGGGAACCCGGCGAGGACCCGCTCGGCCTCGCGCCAGGTCGTGATGCGCGCGCCTCGGGTCGCCGTACGAGGCTTGCCGGAGCGCAGGTCGTCGACCAGCTCGACGGCGGAGTCGGGCGTCTGGTTGTCGAAGAACTCCCAGTTGACCGTCATCACGGGCGCGTAGTCGCAGGCGGCGTTGCACTCGATGTGCTCCAGCGTCACCTTGCCGTCGGCGGTCCGCTCGTCGTTGCCGACGCCGAGGTGCTCGCGCAGGCGGGCGAAGATCGCGTCGCCGCCCATCACCGCGCACAGCGTGTTGGTGCAGACGCCGACGTGGTAGTCGCCGACCTCGCGGCGCTTGTACATCGTGTAGAAGGTCGCAACGCCGTTGACCTCGGCCGCCGAGACGTCGAGCAGCTCGGCGCACAGCTCGATCGCCTCGGGCGTGACCCGACCCTCGACCGACTGCACGAGGTGGAGCATCGGCAGCAGCGCCGAGCGCTTCTGCGGGTAGCGGGCGATGATCGCCTGCAGGTCGTCGCGGACGCGTGCGGAGTCCAGACCGCTCACCGGTCCACCCCTCCCATCACGGGGTCGATGCTGGCGATCGCCACGATCACGTCGGCGAGCATGCCGCCCTCCGACATCGCCGCGGTGGCCTGCAGGTTGCTGAAGGACGGGTCGCGGAAGTGCGCACGGTACGGACGGGTGCCGCCGTCGGAGACGAGGTGGCACGAGAGCTCGCCGCGCGGCGACTCCACGCTGGCGTACGCCTGGCCCGCCGGGACGCGGAAGCCTTCGGTCACCAGCTTGAAGTGGTGGATCAGCGCCTCCATCGACTCGCCCATGATGTGGCGGATGTGGTCGAGCGAGTTGCCCTGACCGTCGGGGCCGACCGCGAGCTGCGCCGGCCACGCGATCTTCTTGTCGGCCACCATCACCGGCGCGCCCTCGAGCCCGCGCAGCCGCGCGAGGCACTGCTCGACGATCCGCAGCGACTCGTCCATCTCGTCGAGACGGATGCGGAAGCGACCGTACGCGTCAGGCTCGTCGCGGGTGATGACGTCGAAGTCGTACGTCTCGTAGCCGGAGTACGGCTGCTTCTTGCGCAGGTCCCAGTCATAGCCGGTCGCGCGCAGCGGCGGACCGGTGACCCCGAGCGCGAGGCAGCCGGCGAGGTCGAGGTAGCCGACCTCCTGGAGCCGCCCCTTGAAGATGGGGTTCTGGTTGCACAGCGCCGCCAGCTCGGGGAGCCGCTTGCGCATGAGCTTGATGAAGCGGTCGACGGCATCGAGCCCACCCTCGGGGACGTCCAGCGAGACGCCGCCCGGGCGCAGGTAGGCCGAGTTCATGCGGAGCCCGGAGAACATCTCGAAGATGTCGAGGCACAGCTCCCGCTCACGGAACCCGACGGTCATCACCGTCAGCGCGCCGATCTCCATGCCGCCGGTGGCGATCGCGACCAGGTGCGAGGAGATCCGGTTGATCTCCATCATCATCACGCGCAGGACGTTGGCCTTCTCCGGGATGTCGTCGGTGATCCCGAGGAGCTTCTCGACCGCCAGGACGTACGCCGCCTCGTTGTACATCGGCGACAGGTAGTCCATCCGGGTGCAGAACGTGACGCCCTGCGTCCAGGTGCGGTACTCCATGTTCTTCTCGATGCCCGTGTGCAGGTAGCCGATGCCGCAGCGGGCCTCGGTCACGGACTCGCCCTCGATCTCGAGGATGAGGCGGAGCACGCCGTGCGTGGACGGGTGCTGCGGCCCCATGTTGACGACGATCCGCTCGGACGCGTCGGGATCGACGCCGGCGACGACGGTGTCCCAGTCCTGGCCGGTGACGGTGTAGACCGGGCCGGACGTGGTGTCCTGGCTCTGGGCGTACGGGTCGCCACCCGCCTGCGGGAAATCGGTGCTGGTGGTGCTCACGAGTAAGACCTCCGCTCGTCCGGCGGTGGGACGGTTGCGCCCTTGTACTCGACGGGGATGCCGCCGAGGGGGTAGTCCTTGCGCTGCGGGTGACCGGGCCAGTCGTCCGGCATGAGGATGCGGGTCAGGGCCGGGTGGCCGTCGAAGACGATCCCGAAGAAGTCGTACGTCTCGCGCTCGTGCCAGTCGGCGGTCGGGTAGACCGCGACGACGGACGGGATGTGCGGGTCCTCCTCGGGCGCCGCGACCTCGAGCCGGATGCGCCGGTTGTGGGTCATCGACAGCAGGTGGTAGACGGCGTGGAGCTCGCGCCCGGTGTCGTGCGGGTAGTGCACGCCGGAGATCCCGCTGCACAGCTCGTAGCGCAGGCCCGCGTCGTCGCGCAGGTGCTGGCACACCTCGCGGATCCGCTCACGGCGCACGTGCAGCGTGAGCTCGTCGCGGTCGACGACGACGGACTCGACAGCGCCGTCGCCGACGGTCTCGCCGAGGGCCCGCTCGAGGTGGTCCGCCACTTCGTCGAACCAGCCGCCGTACGGGCGACGCGACGCGGCGGGCATCGCGACCGGGCGCTGCAGGCCGCCGTAGCCGGTGGTGTCACCCGAGCCACGGACGCCGAACATGCCCTCGCGGACCTCGATGACCTCGAGCGTGCGGGCCTCCGACGGGACGACCTCCTCGCCACCGACGGCGGTGCTGCTCGGGTCCTGGGTGCCACCGGTCGAGGTGCCGGTGCCGGTGCGCTCGCTCTCGCTCATCGCAGGAGCCCCTTCATCGCCGACGTCGGCACGGCCTCGAGGGCGATCTTCTCGTCGGAGGCGATCTCGGCCTGGCGGTGCGCGCCGAGCTTGGTCTCCTGGATCTTGGTGTGCAGCTTCATGACGGCGTCGATGAGCATCTCCGGGCGCGGCGGGCAGCCGGGCAGGTACATGTCGACCGGGACGACGTGGTCGACGCCCTGCACGATCGCGTAGTTGTTGAACATGCCGCCCGAGCTCGCGCAGACGCCCATCGCGAGGACGTACTTCGGCGCGGCCATCTGGTCGTAGATCTGGCGCAGCACCGGCGCCATCTTCTGGCTGACGCGGCCGGCGACGATCATCAGGTCGGCCTGGCGCGGCGAGGCGCGGAAGACCTCCATGCCGAAGCGCGACGAGTCGTACTTCGGGGCGCCGAACTCCATCATCTCGATCGCGCAGCACGCCAGGCCGAAGGTGGCCGGCCAGAACGACGCCTTGCGGAAGTAGCCCGCCAGACCCTCGACGGTCGTCAGCAGGACTCCGCTCGGGAGCTTCTCCTCCAGGCCCATGTCAGTCCCACTCCAGTCCGCCGCGGCGCCAGACGTAGACGTACGCGACGAAGACCGTCGCGATGAACAGCAGCATCTCGACGATGCCGAACCAGCCGAGCAGGTCGAACTCCACCGCGAACGGGTAGAGGAAGATGATCTCCACGTCGAAGACGATGAAGAGCATCGCGGTGATGAAGTACTTCACCGGGACGCGTCCACCGCCCACCGCCTGCGGGGTTGGTTCGATGCCGCACTCGTACGAGTCGAGCTTGGCGCGGTTGTAGCGCTTCGGTCCCGTCAACGGGGCGATCAGCACGGAGAACAGCGCGAACGCTCCCGAGATGGCGGCGAGCACCAAGATCGGGGTGTACTCGGTCACCGCATCCTCCCTTCGTGAAAACCTTCACGAGCCTGTCCACAGGCCCTCACCGTCGAGTGAGTTCTTGTGTTTCACGTCACTATGCCACGGGTCGAGAGCCCGCTCGACACGGGGTGGCTCAGGTCACAGAAGAATGGCCGAGATGCCGTCCGACCTGCGATTACGCACCAGAAGCGTTGCGTAATTCGGCGGGGCGTACGGCGGGGCGTACGGCGCGGAGGTCAGCCCTTGGTGGCGGTGTGGAGCGCGACGATGCCGCCGGAGAGGTTCTCCCAGCGGACGGGTCCCCAGCCGGTCGCCGCGATCACCTTGGCGAGCCCGAGCTGGTCGGGCCAGGCCATGATCGACTCCGCGAGGTACACGTACGAGTCGGGGTTCGACGAGACCGCACGCGCGACCGCCGGGAGCGCCCGCATCAGGTACTCGAGGTAGACCGTGCGGAACGGCGCGAACGTCGGGTGGCTGAACTCGCACACGACGAGACGCCCGCCCGGCCGCGTGACGCGCAGCATCTCCTCCAGCGCGACCGCCGGCTCGTGCACGTTGCGCAGCCCGAAGGAGATCGTCACGGCGTCGAAGGTGTCGTCGGCGAAGGGCAGCCGCATCCCGTCGCCCGCGGTGAACGGCAGCGTCTGGTGGTGACGCTTGCCCTCGCGGAGCATCCCGATGCTGAAGTCGCACGGGACGACGTACGCACCGTCCTCGGCGAACGGGACCGACGACGTGCCGGTGCCGGCGGCGAGGTCGAGGACGCGGTCGCCCGGGCCCGCCGCGACGAGCCTGCGGACCCGACGTCGCCACTGCCGGTCCTGGCCCAGCGACAGCACGTCGTTCGTGAGGTCGTAGCGCCTCGCGACGGCGTCGAACATCGACGCGACCTCGTGGGGCTGCTTGTCCAGGCTCGCTCGGCTCACGCGCCTACTGTGTCACGCACCGCGCGACCCTCCACGGCACGGGTCGTACCCTGGCAGACGTGACCGACACCGTCGTCCCTCTGCGTGGACCCCTCCGGCTCGTGGCGCAGTCGGTCCTTCTCGACCCCACGGCGCTCGAGGGCGTGCCCCTCACCCATCTGCTCCCCACCGACAGCGCGCTGGCGTGGGTGCGCGACGGCGACGGCATCGTCGCCTGGGGCGAGGCGGCCCGCGTCGAGACCACCGGACCGGACCGGTTCGCCGATGCGAGCGCGTGGTGGCGCGAGATCTCGGCGCACGCCGTCGTCCGCGACAAGGTCGACGTCCCGGGCAGCGGTCTCGTGGCCTTCGGCTCCTTCGCGTTCGGCGACGACTCAGGTCGCACCCGCGGCCGCGAGCCCGGCAGCTCCGTCCTCGTCGTGCCGCGGGTGGTCGTCGGACGGCGCGGCACCACCACCTGGGTGACCACCATCCGCGACGCCGCGCTCGCACCGTCGGCCGAGGTGGGTCCCACCGACGAGCCGGCAGCTCCCGAGGGCGTCGTCTTCACCGACGGCTCGACCTCGGGCGCCCAGTGGGAGTCGATCGTGTCCGAGGCGGTGCGGCGCATCGAGGCGGGACTGCTCGACAAGGTCGTCCTCGCCCGCGACCTGGTCGCCGACCTCGCCGAGCCGCTCGACGTGCGGGCTCCGCTGCGACGGCTCGCCGAGGCCTACCCGAACTGCTGGACCTTCCACGTCGACCACCTCTTCGGAGCGACGCCCGAGATGCTGGTGCGCCGCGAGCGCGGACTGGTGACGTCGCGCGTCCTCGCCGGCACGATCCGCCGCACCGGCGACGACGCCCGCGACCTCGCGCTCGCCGGATCGCTCGCGCGCTCCAGCAAGGACCTCGAGGAGCACGAGTACGCGGTGCGGTCGGTGGCCGACGCGCTCGAGCCGTACTGCTCCTCGACGAACGTCCCCGAGGCCCCGTTCGTGCTCCACCTGCCCAACGTGATGCATCTCGCCACCGATGTCGCCGGTGTCGTCGACGGCGCGCACGAGTCCGCGACCGCGCTCGACCTGGCGGCGGCACTGCACCCGTCGGCGGCGGTCGGCGGGACGCCCCGGTCGGTCGCGCTCGAGCTGATCGCCGAGATCGAGCAGATGGACCGCGGCCGCTACGCCGGACCGGTCGGATGGATCGACGCCGACGGCGACGGCGAGTGGGGCATCGCGCTGCGCTCCGCCGAGTACGACGGGTCGCGCGTGCGCCTGTTCGCAGGCTGCGGGATCGTCGCCGACTCGGACCCGGAGGCGGAGCGCGCCGAGTCGCAGGCCAAGCTCGTGCCGGTCCGCGACGCGCTCACCGCGGACTGAGGCTCGATGCCGCCGAGGGCTACAGCAGCGCCTGGGCACCCAGGAACGTCGTGACCGCACCGGTGAGCGCGGTGGTGAGGACGACGAACGCGCCGGCGGCGGCGAGACCGGCGATCCGCCGAAGGCCCGAGCCGTTCTTGGGGAACACGATTTCTCGCGCCCAGGCCAACGCCCGCCCGGCGAAGCTCAGTGCGGACCTCGCCCAGGCGTACTCCAGCGCCAGCAGCGCCATGCCGACACCCGCGACCACCAGGCCCGGCCCGGGAAGAACCGTCATCGCCAACCCGATCAGCACCACGAGAGGGCCGACGACCGAGACGAAAACCTTGGAGATCAGCCGACGGCTCCGTTTGCCGTGTGCCCACGCCTCGAGTCGGTCGATCAGCCCGTGGGCTCGGGCGACGAACGCCTGCGCGCGTGCGGACACCGTCGCAACGGCTGGCGGGGCAGGGGCAGCGGAGGAAGCAGGCATGGAGGATTCCTGGGCAGGCGACGGGCGGCACCCTGCCATGGCGAGGGACCTCCCTCAACGGTACTGGCGAGGGGAAACGCACAGGAGGACCGAGCAGGCCGCCGGCTAGGAGAACAGCCCCGCGAGGTCGTCGGCGGTGAGCTCGCCCGAGGCGGTCGCCTCGTCGTCCAGGACGCTCGCCACCAGCTCGGCCTTGCGCGCCTTCAGCTCGACGACCTTCTCCTCGATCGTGCCTGCGGAGACGAGCCGGTACACCATCACGGGCGAGTCCTGCCCGATGCGGTGCGCCCGGTCGACCGCCTGGGCCTCGACGGCGGGGTTCCACCACGGGTCGAGGACGAAGACGTAGTCGGCCTCGGTGAGCGTCAGCCCGACCCCGCCTGCCTTGAGGCTGATCAGGAAGACCGGCTGGTCGCCCGCCTTGAACCCGTCGATGACCGCGGGTCGGTCCCGCGTGCTGCCGTCGAGGTAGGAGGTCGCCACGCCCTCGCGCTCGAGCCGGTCCTGGACCCGCCGCAGGAACGTCGTGAACTGGCTGAACACGAGCGCACGGTGTCCCTCGGCCGCGAGCTCGAGCACCTGCTCGACGAGGAGGTCGACCTTGGCCGACCCGACGGCGTCGTAGCGCGGGTCGACCAGGCCCGGGTCGAGGCTGAGCTGACGCAGCCGGGTCAGCGCCGCGAAGATGGTGATGCGGTGGCGACGCAGGGCCACCTCGTCGTCGCCCGCCTCCTCGAGCAGCCCGAGGATGCGCTGACGCTCGCGCTGCAGGTGGGTGTCGTAGATCTTGCGGTGCCGCGCCGAGAGAGTGACCTCGAGCACCTGCTCCTGCTTCGGCGGGAGGTCGGCGGCGACCAGCTCCTTGGTCCGGCGGAGCATGATCGGGCGGATGCGCCGGCGCAGAAGCGCGAGCAGGTCGGCGTCGCCGCCCTTCTCGATCGGGTTGGCGACGTCCTTCGCGAAGTGAGTCGGGTAGGGGAACAGGCCCGGTGCCGTGAGCGAGAGGAGCGACCAAAGCTCCATGAGGTCGTTCTCGACCGGCGTGCCGGTGATCGCGAGCGAGAAGGGCGCGTCGACGCGTCGGACGGCCTGGTAGGTCTTGCCGCGGTGGTTCTTCACCGCCTGCGCCTCGTCGAGGATGCGCCCGGACCAGGCGAGGTCGGCGTAGTCGTCGGCCTCGAGCCGCAGCAGCGTGTAGGAGGTGACCACGAGGTCGGCGCCGGCGGCCACCTCCCTCAACGACTCCTTGCGCCGGGCGGCCGACTCGGTGACCGTGCGGACGACGAGGTCAGGGGCGAACTCGGCGGCCTCGTGCGCCCACGTGCCGACGACGCTGGTCGGCGCGACCACGAGGAACGGCGCCGCCTGCGGGTCGGTCTCGCGGGCACGGACCACCAGGGCGAGCGTCTGCAGGGTCTTGCCCAGCCCCATGTCGTCGGCGAGGATCCCGCCGAGCCCGTGGTCGGCCAGGAACGCCAGCCACGAGAACCCCTTCTGCTGGTACGGGCGCAGCGTCGCCTTGAGCCCGGTGGGAGCCGCGACGTCCGGCACGCCCTCCTCCCCCGCGAGGCGGCGCGCCATGGCCACCCATCGCGCGGCCTGGACGTCGACCACCCCGAGCTCGTCGAGCTCGTCCCACAGGTCGAACGCCTGCGTCGCGACGCTCATCGTCGCGGCGTCGCGGGGCTGGTCGCTCAGGGCGCGCGCGTCCTCGAGCATCCGCGCCAGCGCGTCCAGCTCGGGATGGTCGACGCTGACGTAGAGGTAGGTGCCCTTGCGCTCGGTCTGGTGCAGCAGGATCTTGTCCTGCCCGGTGGCGATCGCCTCGATGATCGTCGCCAGGCCGACCTGGCGGCCGCCGATCGTGACGACGACCTCGAGATCCAGCCAGTCGGTGCGGCCCGACGGGGTCGGCGCGGTGGTGAACTGGATCTCCGGCTTGCCCAGGACCTCGCGGAACTCGGGCTGGTGGCCGTCGACCTGGACCTCGAAGGCGGGGTTGCGCCGGAGGCCGGGCAGCACGTCCTGGGCGAACCTGACCGCGTCCATCTCACGGAGGACGAGCGACGGGTAGGGGGTCGGCGTGGCGGCGCCCGTGCGGAGCAGCAGCGTGGCCGCGTCGTCGTCGAGGGCGAGCCGGTCGAGCGCGACGCGCTCGAGCCCGAGGTCGCGCATCCCGTACGGGGCGGGCTCGTCGTCGAGCGCGAAGACACGCACCGTCTGGCCCGTCGCGGGGCTGCGGTAGTGCCACGACCACGACAGGTGCGCCTCGTGGCCTCCGACCCAGGTCAGGGCCAGCACCAGGTGCGGAGCGGGCGGGTCCGGGACCGGCACGGAGTCGTCGCGCGACGTCACGTCGACGAGCCGGCGGACCCGGGGCAGGTAGGTGTGGAGCAGGTCGTCCATGCCGTCGCGGGGGACGGCGACCCGACGGCCGGTGGTGAACAGCTCCTTGACCGCGGCGGTCGGGGCACGGTCGAGCGGGGCGAGCGTCGCGACCGCGTCCTCGCCGGACCCTTCCCACAGCGCGACGCCGTGCTCCGGTGTCCCGAGGAAGGTCACGTCCTCCGCGGCGGCCCACGCACCGCCCACCTCCGCGCCCGCGACCAGGAAAGCACCGCCGGCACCGTCGGCCTGCAGGTCCATCGCTAGGCGAGCGGGCTGGGACGCGAGCCGGACCTCGGCGAACCCCGACGTGACCAGGGGCAGGCCGACCTCGGTGGCCTCCCGCAGCAGCCGCCACAGCGACGCGCCGAGCGCGGTGAGCGGGAGCGTGTCCTCGGACCCGAACCCGTAGGAGAACCGGGCCCGGTGGGTGCCGTGGATCGCGCGCAGCACGTCGACGTGCTCGGGGACGAACCTGCCGTCGCGGGGGTCGGCGACCACGAGGTCACGCCAGCCGACGCCGGTCTTGACCCAGCTGCCGCGGCGCCCGCGCGTGACGGGCCGCAGGCGCAGCGGCGGGCGCGTGGTGTCGCTCGTGCCCTGCCCGAACCGCCACTCGGTCTGCCTCCGGGGGCCGACCTCGAGGCGGAGCGCGAGCTCCTGACCCTCGCGGCCCGGCACCCGGCCCGGCGGCGCGGCGTCGTCCCCGACGTCGGCGACGAGGTCGTCGAGGACCCGCTCCCAGCCTGCACCAGGGGTCGCCCCGGAACCGGCTCCCGGACGCGCCTCGCGGTCGCGGGCGACCAGCACGGTCGCCACCGCGTGCTTGCAGCGGTGCGCCACCGGGCACGAGCACGCCGTGTAGAGCTCGACCGGCTGCCCCGGCTCGCTGCGGGCGGAGACGACGGTCTGGTAGCTGCCCGCGCCGCTGCCGGCGACGCTGCTCTGGAGGAGGTAGCCGTCGCGGTTGCGCGCGATGTCGAGGTCGATGACGTAGCCGTCGCGCGCGTAGGCCCTGCCGCGGGCGATCGTGCCCTCGTCCATGTGCAGACGCAGCAGGGCCTCGTCAGCGAGATCGGCGAGGGTCAGCACCTGTCCAGAGTAGGCGGCGGCGCCGACGCTCCCCGGGCTCTCCACAGCGACGTCCCGACAGCGGCGCCGTCCACAGGATCCGCGTCACGCCGACCGGACCGCGGCGAGCGCGGCCGCACGGTCGACCAGGGCCAGGTCGGAGTCGCGCGGCCCCACGAGGCACACCCCGACCGGCCCCCCGGCGAGCGAGAGCAGCGGCGCCGACACCGCCGGGCGGCCGAGCACGCCGGCGACCGCGCCCAGGGCCAGCGTCGCCGCGCGGACGCGGTCGATCTCGGCCGGGTCGGCCCACACCAGCGGCGCGGTCGACGAGGCCGACGGCAGGAGGAGCGTACGGTCGCCGAGCGTCGCCTCGAGCTCCGCACGGAAGCCGCTCAGGGCCTCCGCCGCCGCCAGTGCCTCGGCCGGGCTCACCCAGGCGGCGACCTCGAACCGCTGGGCCGCCGCCCCGACGAGCGCACCCGGGTGGGCGTCGATCCAGTCGCCGTGCGACTGCCACGCCTCGTACGCCTGGAGGACGCGGAACGCCTCGTACACCGCGTGCACGTCGGGCACCGCGACCTCGGTCACCCGCTCGCCGAGCGACCCCGTCCACGCCCCGAACGCCTCCGCGACCTCCGGCTCGCAGACCGCCAGGAGCGCCGGCGCGACGGCCCAGCCGCCCTCCGCGGGGACGTCCACCGCCTCGGGCCCGCGCGCGACGGCCGCCACCGCCCGCAGCCGCGCCGGCGTCCGGGTGAGCAGCCCGACGGTGTCGAACGACGGCGCGAGCGGCACGAGACCGGCGACGTCGACCGAGCCGTGCGTCGTCCGCAGACCCCACAGCCCTTGGTACGACGCGGGGACCCGGACCGATCCCGCGGTGTCCGTCGCGAGCCCGAGGGTCGCGACGCCGAGGGCGACGGCGGTCGCGGTGCCGCTCGACGACCCGCCCGGCAGCGCCCCCGGGACGACCGCGTTGACCGGGGCGCCGTAGGGGTCGTTGGTGCCGGAGATGGAGTACGCGAGCTGGTCGGTGCGGGCGATGCCGCGGACCGACGCCCCGGCCGCGAGCAGCCGCTCGAGCGCGCCGGCGTGCGCCGGGGCGGGAGGCTGCTCGGCCAGGTACGCCGGCACCCCGGCCCCCACACCGAAGCCGCGCACGGCGAACAGGTCCTTCACCGCGACCGACTCCCCGTCGAGGACGCCGCTCCCGGTCGGCGGCACGAGTGGGTCGCCGACGACGCGCCAGACCGTGCGGTCGTACGTCGAGGGCGGCGCCGCGACGTGCGCCACGGCCACACGCCACCGCCCGTCGTCGCCGCGCCGCCACAGCTGGGTCTGCTGCCCGCGTCCCCCGGACGCCGCCGCGAACGCGTTGACGACGACCGCGGCGTCGGGACCGGCCTCGACGACGTGGACGGCCTCCACCGTGCGTGCCGGCGCACCGCCGCGGACCCGGCGGAACGCGCCGATCGTCTCGTGCCCGACGAGCACCCCGCCCGCGTCGCCGCGCAGCGTCGCCGGCCCAGGCTCGAACAGCCCGTCGAGGGCCGCCACGTCGTCGTCCATCAGCGCCCGCTCGTACGCCCAGAACGCCTCGAGCAGCCCCTCGGGCGCAGGCGCCTCGGGCGCAGCCGCCTCGCTCACCGGCGCCGCCCCATCCGCTCGAAGTCGGCCGTCCGGATCTTGGCGTGCACGCCCTTCACGACGTCGACGACCTGCGAGACCTCGAAGTCGGTCGCGGCCGACAGGTACGCGAGGGCCTGCTGCGGGTGCATCCCGTAGCGGGCACCGAGGACCCCGATCGCGGCGCGGACGCAGTTCTGGAGCGCCACGTCGAGGTCCTCGTCGAGCCCGGTCGGCACGAGGTGCTCGGCGGTCTCGACGAGCGGGGTCACGAGGTCGCCGAACATCCGCGCCGCGTCCTCGCGCGCCACCACGTCGAAGCGCAGCGTCACCCGCAGCGACGCCTCCATGGCGGTGAGCGCGACCTCGCCGCCGCCCATCGCGAAGTGCGGGTCCCCGACGTACGCGAGGGCGCCGGGCACCTGGACCGGGATGTACATCGCGGCTCCGACGGTCGCCATGTTGAGGTCGATGTTGCCGCCGAACGGTCCCGGCGGCACGGAGTCCGGCCGCTCGTCACCGGACACCGCGACGCCCATGATGCCGAGGAACGGCGCCAGCGGGAACGCGACCGAAGGCTCGCCGCCGGGCGTGAGCGGCATCGTCCCGCACGGGATGCCGTCGACGTCCTCGACGGCCGCGAACGCGGAGAACGTCCCCGGCGTGAGCGGGAACTCCCCCGGGAGCGCACCCCTGCCGTGCCGGTTGGACACCACCCCGTACGGCACGCGCCGCGTCGTCTCGAGCACCGTCATCTTGAGCAGGTCCCCCGGCTCCGCTCCGCGGACCTCGATCGGGCCGGTGACGACGTGCGGACCGTCGCTCGCCATGGTGTGCGGGTGCTCGGAGCGGGCGAGCTCGACGGCGTCGTCGAGGACCCGGTCGGGCGCGACGCCGTGTGCGGCGAAGAACCGGCGAGGATCGCGCCCCTGGTCCTCCAGGATCCCCTCGTGGCTGATCGTGTCGATCGTCACCGTGGCACCGGGGTCGACACGCATCACGGCGGCGTCGCGCGCGCACGGCAGGCGTCCCCAGAGGGTCGTCCCGCGCTCGGCGGGGAGGTACAGGTCGCCGGTCACCGGCCCCGTACCGCGGTGCAGGATCGGCTGGTCGATCACGGGCGCTCCTGTCGGTGGGTGCGGTCAACCTACCTTTTCGGACGCCGATTCCCGCCCGGCGATGCCAGAGTTAACAAGGCAGACACATCGCGCACCTACCGTCGCCCACGACCCCGTACGAGGAGGAGCCCGTGCCCGTAGCGCCGATCGACCCGCCCCCGCGCCTGCTGATGGGACCGGGTCCCGTGAACGCCGACCCGAGGGTGCTGCGGGCGATGTCGGCGCAGCTGGTCGGCCAGTACGACCCGTGGATGACGGCGTCGATGAACGAGACGATGGCGCTCTACCGGGAGGTGTTCCGGACTGACAACGAGGCGACGCTGCTGGTCGACGGCACCTCGCGCGCCGGGATCGAGGCGGCGCTCGTGTCGCTGCTCGAGCCAGGCGACCGGGTGGTCGTCCCGGTCCTCGGGCGGTTCGGGCACCTGCTCCGCGAGATCGCCGAGCGCTGCGGCGCGGAGGTGCACACGATCGAGACCGCGTGGGGCACGGTCTTCGACGAGGAGGAGATCGTGGAGGCGGTTCGCCGGGTGCGCCCGAAGCTGCTCGCGACCGTCCAGGGAGACACCTCCACGACGATGTGCCAGCCGCTGTCCGCGCTCGGTCCCGCGTGCCGCGAGCTCGGCGTGCTGACGTACGTCGACGTGACCGCGTCGCTGGCCGGCAACACGTTCGCGATGGACGACTGGCAGCTCGACGTCGCGACGGCGGGTCTGCAGAAGTGCCTCGGCGGTCCCTCGGGCAGCGCACCGATCAGCCTGTCCGAGGCGGCCGTCGAGGTCGTGGACGGACGGCGGCACGTCGAGGCGGGGATCCGCGAGGCGTCCGACGACGACCGCGGCGAGCGGATCCGGTCCAACTACTTCGACCTCGCGATGATCCTCGACTACTGGGGACCGCGACGGCTGAACCACCACACCGAGGCGACCACGATGCTCTACGGCGCGCGCGAGTGCGCCCGCCTGCTGGTGGAGGAGGGGATGGACGCGGCGGTCGAGCGGCACCGGTTGCACGGTGCCGCGATGACGGCCGGCGCCGCAGCGCTCGGGCTCGCGCTGTTCGGCGACCAGGCGCACAAGATGAACAACGTCGTCGCGGTCGAGATCCCCGACGGCGTCGACGGCGACGCGGCCCGGGCGGCGATGCTGAGCGACTTCGGCATCGAGATCGGGACCTCGTTCGGTCCCCTGCACGGCAAGGTCTGGCGGATCGGCACGATGGGCTGGAACGCGCGGCACGACGCGGTCCTGTCCACGCTGGCCGCGCTCGAGCAGGTCCTGCGGGCGGCCGGGACGGCACCGACCCCCGGTGCGGGCGTGGCTGCCGCCAAGGAGGTGTACGCCGCGTGAGCGCGACCGACGCGTTCGCCGACGCCCGTACGGCGCTGGAGCGGTGCGACGCCCTCGCGGCCCTGAGCGCCCGGGAAGGCCGGATCGACCGTTTCTACCTGACTGCGGAGCACGCCGCGGCCAACGCGCTGGCGGGGTCGTGGATGCAGGCGGCGGGGATGGACACGTGGACCGACGCCGTCGGCAACGTCTGCGGACGCCTCGAGGGTGCGACGCCCGGCCTCCCCAGCCTGCTCCTCGGCTCGCACCTCGACACCGTCCCCGACGCGGGCCGGTACGACGGTCCGCTCGGCGTCGTGCTCGCGATCGCGGTCGCCGAGCGGTTGCGCGACCGGATGCCGTCGCTGCCGTTCGCGCTCGAGGTCGTCGGGTTCTCCGACGAGGAGGGCACCCGCTTCGGCTCGGCCCTGATGGGCAGCTGCGGACTGGCCGGGACCTGGGACGACGGGTGGTGGGACCAGCGCGACGACGACGGCGTCACGCTGCGCGAGGCGTTCGCCGAGTTCGGGCTCGACCCCGCCGCGGTCGGCGACGCGGCGCGTGACCCGGCGTCGCTGGTGGGCTACCTGGAGTCCCACATCGAGCAGGGCCCGTCCCTCGAGCAGGAGGACCTCCCTCTCGGGGTGGTGAGCAGCATCGCCGGGGCGCGCCGGTTCGCGCTGCGCGTCGTCGGGGAGGCGCGGCACGCCGGCGGCACCCCGTACGAGCGGCGCCGTGACGCCCTGGTCGGCGCGAGCCACGCCGTCGTCGACGTCGAGCGGATCGCGCGGGACGAGGGTGTGATCGCCACCGTCGGGTCGCTGCACGTGCACCCCGGCGCGGTGAACGTGGTCCCCGGCCGGGTGGACCTCACGCTCGACCTGCGGGCGGAGCACGACGCCGACCGCGACCGAGCCTGGGAGCTGATCGCAGACGCGGTGGAGAAGCGGTGCGCGGAGCGAGGACTGACCTTCGAGGTCGTCGAGACGCACCGCGCTCCGGCGGTCGCGATGGACGGTGCGCTCCGCGAGGCCGTCGCAGCCGGCATCCGCACCACGACCGGCGAGGAGCCGAGGGTGCTGTTCAGCAGGGCCGGCCACGACGCGATGGCGGTCGCCGCGGTGACGCCGGTCGCGATGCAGTTCGTCCGGTGCCACGACGGCATCTCGCACCATCCCGACGAGGCGGTGCGGCTCGACGACGTGGCGCTCGCGATCGACGCGTTCGCGGCGGCGGTGCTGGCGGTGGCGCTGGCCCCGTGACCGGGGAAGTCTGGTGTCACCGGGTGGCGCCAGAATTCCCCACTGCGCAGTCCGGGGAGCACGCGGTCGGCTCCTCGTGCCAGCCGTGGGCCTGGAAGAGCCTCGCGAGCTTGACGGCGGTGGTGCACGGCCGCCGGAACACCTGACCCCAGCCGAGCCGAGCGGTGGGCCTTCCTTCGACGAGCACGTCGAGGTCGCGTTCGAGGTCGTCGTCTCGCTTCGACGCACTCTCGTGGTAGATCCGGCCGTCGAGCTCGACCACCACCGTGCCGTGCTGGACGTCACGGTACGCGGTGCCCTCGACGGTCTTCGCGACGAGCTGGCGGCGACCGCGAGGCAGGCGGTGCGGGCGTTCGACGCGCGTGAGGTAGCCATGCTCGAGGACCGACTGGGTCCCCTCCGCGACGTCACGCAGCACCGCCTGGAGCCACCGGCGGTCCGTGACCCGCGACCGGCGCGCGAGGGCGGCAGCGAGCCGTGCTGCCGTCGTACGACGTGACCCGCAGGCGCGGGCGAGGGCGGCGATGGCGTCCAGCTCGTCCTCGGCGTCGACGGCCTCGTCGACCACCGCTTCCTCGTACCGCAGACGCGGGGGCGAGAGGTTCCACTGGACGAGGTCGTCGAGGCGACGTCGTCGACGGATCGCCACGCGATCGACCGCGACGACCTTGCGACGGTGGTCGATGGCGACCTCGACGGTGTCCTCGGCGGTGCTGTCGAGCCCGCGCCGTTCGGCGGCTCGCAGCGCCGATGCCCCCGAGAGCGCCGCGGGCCAGGCGTACAGGACGGCGCCCCATGCCCGTTGGATCCACGTCGGTGCCCCGGTGTGATTCACGTAGACGCCGGGGAACAGCGGCGTCAGCGTGTGCCGCCGGACCCGTCGCCTGATCTCGTGCGGCGCGAGACCGAGAGCGCGGAGCTGCCGCCGTGCAACCACGCCGCACTGCGCGGCGAGCAGGTCGGTGATCGCGTCCACCCGGGCAGCGTGGCGCAGGCGGACCGAGCCGCGCGGGCGCCGTCCACAGGCCGGTGACCGGGGAAGTCTGGTGTCACCGAAGGCGCGGATCTTCCCCGCTCGCGATCTGCGGGAGCCGCTCACACGTCGTGCAGCGTCAGCCAGAACGCGACCGCGACCACGTCGCCGTCGTTGGAGACGCGGTGCGGGGTGGTCGCCGCGAAGGTGATCGAGTCGCCGACCCCGAGGACGTACCGCTCTCCCCCGACCACGACCGTCAGCTCACCCGCGGTCACGCTGCCGACCTCTCGCCCACGGTGCACGAGCATGCGGTCGTGCTGGCTCGACGCCGCTCCGGGCGGGTACGTCGACTCGAACACCTCGGCGCCGGTGATCGGCACCGGCGACAGGCGCCGGTAGGTCACGCCGTCGGCGAGCTCGACCGGTCCGGTCTGGCCGGCCCGGGCGACGACCGCTCCCCCGTTGGCCGACGCCGACGCGTCGAACACCGACGCGAGCGGGACGTCGAGCGCGGTCACGATCTCGACGAGCCGGTTGACCGACGGCTGCATGACACCGCGCTCGATCTGCGACAGGGCGCTGGGCGAGATCCCGAGCTGGGTCGCCAGGGCCCGCATCGACACCCCGCTCGCCTCGCGCAGCTCGCGCAGGCGGGGCCCGACGGGAAGATGTGCGGCGTCGCCACCAGGGGCTTCCGGGGCCGCGGGTTCGAGCGTCATGCTGCGTGAGTGTAGGCACGAACGGGCCGGCCGGGTGCCGCCTCGCGCGTTCTTACACAGCGTTCACCGAGAAGAAACACCTCACCGTCCGTTAAGGAATAACTTCACGACCATGGACCTCGCAGCCGTCAACGCGCTCCCGCCGGAGGACCTCGCGGCGGCGTTGACCACCTGCGCCGACGTCCCCCGCTGGGTGAGCGCGGTCGTCGACGCGCGGCCGTACGCGTCGGTCGACGCCCTGCTCGCGCACGCGGACAGCACGGCACGGACCTGGACCGACGACGAGGTCGACCGCGCCCTCGCCCAGCACCCGCGGATCGGCGAGCGCTCGCAGCGACCGGCGAGCGAGGCCGCGATGTCGGCGCGCGAGCAGTCCGGGGTCTCCACCGACGCCGACGTCGCCGAGCGCCTGCGTGCGGGCAACGCGGCGTACGAGGAGCGGTTCGACCGGGTGTTCCTGGTCCGCGCGGCCGGGCGCGACGCCGAGGAGATCCTCGCGCTGCTCGAGCAGCGGCTCGGCAACGACGACGCGACCGAGCGCGAGGTGGTCAGGGGGCAGCTGCGCGAGATCGCGCTGCTGCGCCTCCGGGAGATCGTGTCGACCGGCGAGGAGCCGGCATGAGCGGCCAGGATGGAGCATGACCAGCCACGTCACCACCCACGTCCTCGACACCACGCTGGGCCGCCCCGCCGCCGGCGTCTCCGTCACGTTGAGCCTCGTCGACGAGCGCGTGGTCGAGCCGATGGCCGTCGGCACCACCGACGACGACGGGCGCCTCGGCGACCTCGGGCCGAAGCACCTCCCCGCCGGGACCTACCGCCTCACGTTCGACACCGGCGCCTACTTCGCCCGGGACGACCGGCCGACCTTCTTCCCGACCGTCGAGCTCACGTTCACGGTCACGACGCTCGACGAGCACTACCACGTCCCGCTGCTGCTGAGCCCGTTCGCCTACTCCACCTATCGAGGGAGCTGACATGCCCGTCCCGTCGTCCGCCGCGTACCGGCTCGGGCCCAACCAGTACGGCAAGGCCGAGGTCCGGCTGGTCCGCGTGGACCGCGTCTCACCTCGGCACGTGCTCACCGACCTCTCGGTGACGAGCCAGCTGGTCGGCGACTTCGCCGGGGCCCACGTCGAGGGCGACAACTCCCACGTGGTGGCGACGGACACCCAGAAGAACACGGTGTACGCGTTCGCCCGCGACGGCGTCGGCGCTGCGGAGACGTTCCTCCTGCGTCTCGCCGACCACTTCACGGGCACGTTCGCCTGGGTGAGCGGCGGGCGCTGGACGGCCGAGCAGTACGCCTGGTCCCGGATCCCCACCGCCTCGAGGCCGCAGGGCCACGACCACGCCTTCTCGCGCGACGGCGGCGAGACACGCACGGCGGCGGTGGTCCGCGACGGCGACGCGACGACGGTGCTCGCGGGACTGAAGGACCTGGTCGTGCTCAAGTCCACCGGGTCGGAGTTCGTCGGCTTTCCCCGCGACTCCTACACGACGCTGCCCGAGGAGACCGACCGCATCCTCGCCACGTCGGTGACGGCGCGCTGGCGGTACGCGACCGCGGTCGCGGGGTCGTACGACGACGAGGCGTACGACGTCGCGTACGCCGCTGCGCGCACGGCGATGCTCGACGCGTTCGCGAGCACGCACTCGAAGGCGCTCCAGCAGACGCTGTACGCGATGGGGTCGGCGGTGCTCGACGCCGTGCCGGAGGTCGTCGAGGTCCGGTTCTCGATGCCCAACAAGCACCACTTCCTCGTCGACCTCGCGCCGTTCGGGCTCGAGAACCCGGGCGAGGTCTTCTACGCCGCGGACCGCCCGTACGGCCTGATCGAGGCCGCGGTCCTGCGCGAGGACGCGGAGCCGGCCGATGCGGTGTGGGCGTCGGTCGGCGGCTTCTGCTGAACGCGATGGGCACCTACCGCCTGAGCGCACAGCGGGCCCTCGTCGAGGGAAGGCTGGCGCCGGTGACGATCACCGTGGACGACGGTCGGATCACCGCGGTCGCCGACGGCTTCGACCCCAGCGCCGACATGACCGTCGACGCCGGCACCGACGTGCTCCCCGGGATCGTCGACACCCACGTGCACGTGAACGAGCCGGGCCGCACCGCGTGGGAGGGCTTCGCGACCGCGACGGAGGCCGCCGCGCGCGGGGGCGTGACGACCATCGTCGACATGCCGCTCAACAGCATCCCGGCCACGACCACGCCCGAGGCGCTGGCCCGCAAGCGCGAGCGCGCCGAAGGCCAGGTCCGGGTCGACACCGGCTTCTGGGGAGGAGCGGTCCCGGAGAGCCTCGGCTCGCTGGAGGCGCTGTGGGATGAGGGCGTTTTCGGGTTCAAGTGCTTCCTGCTGGACTCCGGGGTGCCGGAGTTCGCTCCCCTCGACACGGCGCAGCTGCACCGCGCGATGCGCGAGGTCGGCGGGTTCGGGGGGCTGCTGATCGTGCACGCCGAGGACCCCGGCGTCATCGCCGCCGCGCCCGCGCCGCCGAGCCGTGCGTACGCGGACTTCCTCGCCTCGCGCCCGGACGCCGCCGAGGTCGACGCGATCGCGACCGTCATCGACGCCGTACGCGAGCACGGCACCCGCACCCACCTCCTGCACCTCTCGTCGGCCCGCGCGCTGGACCTGATCGCCGACGCCCGGGCCGAGGGCCTGCCGCTCACCGTCGAGACGTGCCCGCACTACCTCGTGCTCGACGCGGCCTCGGTGCCCGACGGCGCCGCCGAGTTCAAGTGCTGCCCGCCGATCCGCGACCGCGGCAACCAGGACGCGCTGTGGGACGCGCTCGTCGACGGCGTGATCGACTGCGTCGTCTCCGACCACTCCCCCTCCACGGCAGCGGAGAAGTCGCGCGGCCACGGCGACCTCCAGCAGGCCTGGGGCGGCATCGCGGGGCTCCAGGTCGGGTTCGCCACCGTCGCGGACGCGGCGCTGCGGCGCGGGATCGGCATCGACGCGGTCGGCCGGTGGATGTCCGCGGCCCCCGCCGAGATCGCCGGGATCCGGGGCAAGGGCGCCATCGCCGTCGGCCACGACGCGGACCTCGTGCTCTGGGCGCCCGGCGAGTCGTACGCGGTGCACGCCGACGCGCTCGCCCACAAGAACAAGCTGTCCCCGTACGACGGGCTCACGCTGCGCGGTCGCGTGACCGGCACCGTGCTCCGCGGCGCGCCGGTGTTCAGCGGCGTCCCCGTTGTGAAGGGTTCGGGTTGGTTCCAGGTGCCGGAGACCAACCGCAAGCCTTCACAGCGGGGACGGCTCCTCCGCCGCTGACCGCCCGCCGGATCAGTGCCGGCGCGGGCGTACGACCAGTCCCGTGCCGCCGCCGCGTCGGACCGGCTCCGCGGCCGCGATCATCGTGCCGCGTCGCCCGACCTCGATCGTCGCCGCTGCGCCGATCTCGGCGGCGGAGGTGAAGGCGTCGCCCGACGGCACCAGCCGCTGCTGGTACGGCGCGAGCGCGGCGCCGTACGCGTCGATGAACGCCGGCTCCGCCGGGGTCGTCGGCGCGTTGCGGCTCGAGGCGCGCGGGGCCGCGACCGCCTCCGGCAGCGTCATGCCGAGGTCGATGCGGTTCATCAGGATCTGCAGCACCGTCGTGATGATGGTCGCGCCACCCGGCGAGCCCACGACGTACTTCACCTTGCCGTGGTCGAGCACGATCGTCGGCGACATCGAGGAGCGCGGTCGCTTGCCGGGCTCGATCCGGTTCGGGTCGTCCTCGTCGTACACGGCGGTGAAGTCGGTCAGCTCGTTGTTGAGCAGGAAGCCGCGACCGGGCACGGTGATGCCGGAGCCGCCGGTCTGCTCGATCGTGAGGGTGTACGCGACCGCGTTGCCCCACCTGTCCACGACCGACAGGTGCGTCGTCGAGACGTTCTCGGTGTCGGGCTTCTCGCTCCGCGCCGCCGCGCCGCAGCCGCTGCCGTCGAGCGCACCCGGCGCCACGGGCCGGATCGCCGCCGTCGCCGGGTCGATCACGCACGCGCGCGAGTCGGCGAAGCGCTGGCTCAGCAGCGTCTCCGTCGGCACGTCGACGAACGCCGGGTCACCGACGTACGCGTTGCGGTCGGCGAACGCGTGGGCGCTCGCCTCGAGGAAGAGGTGCAGACTCTGCGCCGTGCCCGAGCCGCCGCGCAGCCGGTAGTTCTCCAGGATGTTCAGCGCCTCACCGACCGTGGTGCCACCGGAGCTCGAGGGTGCCATCGAGTAGACCTCGTGCCCGCGGTAGCGGACCTTGGTCGGTGCCTGGTGCCGCACCCGGTACGCCGCGATGTCGTCGGCGGTCATCGTGCCGGCCGGCGCGGGAAGCGTCGAGGCGGGGTCCTTCGGCGGCTCCTGCACGGTCGCCGCGATCTCCTCGGCGAGGGAACCGCGGTAGAAGGCGCTGGGGCCGCGCCGCGCGATCTCGGCGTAGGTCCGTGCGAGGTCGGGGTTGCGGAACGTCGTGCCGACCTGCGGGGCGTCGCCGCCGGGCAGGAACAGCGCCGCGGTGTCCGGGAACGCGGCGAACCGGGCCTTGTTGTCCAGCGTCTGGTTGCGGAACGTCTGGTCGACCGGGAAGCCCTTCGCCGCGACGCCGATCGCCGGTGCGAGGGAGCGCGCGAGCGACCGCGTCCCGAAGCGCTTCAGCGCTGCGTCCCAGGTCGCGAGGGTGCCCGGCACGCCGACGGCCACGCCGGAGGTGACGAGCTCGGGGGTGAACCGGTACGGCTGCCCCGTCGCGTCGTCGATGAACGCGTCGGGCGTGATGCCGGCGGGGGCGGTCTCGCGTCCGTCGATCGTGGAGACCTTGCGCTTCTTCGCGTCGTAGTAGACGAAGTAGCCGCCGCCTCCGATCCCCGCGCTGTAGGGCTCGGTCACGCCGAGGGTCGCCGCCATCGCGACCGCGGCGTCGGCGGCGTTCCCGCCCCGCGCGAGCACGTCGCGACCGACCTTGCTCGCGGTCGCGTCCACCGAGGCGACCGCGCCGCCCGTGCCGTACGACGTGGGTGTCGGTTGCAGCGGCGGCGCGGGTCTGTGCGCCTCGGCCGGACTCGTGCCGACCAGCACGGACAGGCCCAACGCGGCGGCGGCCAGGGTCGTGGTGATGCGCCTCACGTCCATCCGTCGACGCTACGGCGAGTCCGCCGCCCGCGCAGATCGCGCGGCTGTGGACGACGAAGTCACGGGTCCTGGCGCGGCCGCTGCCGTCAGATGCGCTCGAGCGTGGGCCGCTTCGGCTTGACCGCGTCGCCGGAGGACGTGCCGTTGATCCGGCGCTGGACCCACGGGACCGCGAACTCCTTGGCCCACTGCAGGTCGGCGTCGCGCTTGGCCTTCTTGCTCAGCGGCGTCGCCTTCGTCAGCCGCGGCTTCTTCAGCTCGTGGGAGATCCCGAGGGTGTCGAGCACGTGGATCGCCATCTGCTGGTGGCCCTGGCTCGACATGTGCAGGCGGTCGGTGTCCCAGTAGCGGTCGTCGCGGTACTCCCGGAACCGCCAGAAGTCCACGACGGTCGCGCCGTGGTTGTCGGCGATCTCCCGCACGATCTCGTTGTAGACCGCGACCCGGCCGCGGAGCTTGCCGAAGACCGGCGCATACCCGAGGTCGAAGCCGGTGAACAGCACCACGCGCCCGCCGCTGACTGCCAGGCGACCGATCGCGGCGTCGTACAGCTCCCCGAGGAGGTCGAGGTCGACCTTCGGCCGGAGGATGTCGTTGCCGCCGGCGTAGACGGTCACGAGGTCCGGCGACAGCTTCAGCGCCGGCTCGAGCTGCTCGGCGATGATCGGCTTGAGCAGCCGGCCGCGCACCGCGAGGTTGGCGTAGCCGAAGTCCTCCGCCTTCGTCGCCAGCACCTCCGCGACCCGGTCGGCCCACCCGCGCAGCCCGTTCGGCCGGGACTTGTCGGGGTCACCGACACCCTCGGTGAACGAGTCGCCGAGCGCGACGTAGCGGTGGTACACGGGTTCGCTAGCCATGACCCCGATTGTTACATCGGCCCTCGAAGGAACCGCGCATCTCGTAGGCTCGGGCGGTGCCCTAGTGTGCGCTAGGTCTCGTACCCCGGATGAGGGACGCTCCGTATGCCCGTTCGCGCCTTGCCTTCTCGCGCCCTGGTGGCGCTCGTCGTCGCGGTCGTGCTCGCGCTCGCCGTGGTCGTCACGATCCGTCTCGCCGACGACGTCGACGCCGCGCCCAAGAAGCCCGAGGGCACCCTCACCACGCGCGCCGCCCTGCCGACCGCGCGACCTGGCACGATCGGCGAGCCGCGCGACCCGCTGAGCCTCGCCGAGATCGGCTACGCCAAGCACCTCGCGGAGACCGACCCGTCGATGCCGGACGGGGTCCGCGACGTGCTCGGGCAGCCGCAGGCCGAGCTGCTCGCCGTCGACCTCGCGACCATGGACGACGGTACGCGCCGCCGCCTCGTGGACGTGGTCCTCTACGACTACGCGCGCGACCAGGTCGTCGTGCAGACCGTGGACCTGGACGCCGGCGAGGTCACCGGCACCGACCGTCTCCGCAGCCAGCCGCCGCCGAGCCCCGGGGAGATCGAGCACGCCCTCGACCTCGTGCTGGAGTCCATCGTCGGTGAGCACCTCCGTGCCGACTACCTCCTGGCCACCGGTGAGGAGCTCGACCCGGGCACGCTGATGCCGTCGGGCGGCGTCGTCGAGTGCGCGGGGCGCCACCGCTGCATCGAGCTCCAGATCCGGGTCCCCGGTGGCGACTACCTCGCCGCGAGCGGGCTCGTCGTCGATCTCTCGGACGGGGCGGTGCTCCCGGTCGAGACCCCCGACCACGACCACGAGGAGCACTGACGATGACCCTCCGGTCCTTCCTCGCCGCCGCCGCGCTCGTGGCCGGTCTCGCCCTGGTCCCCGCGACCGCCCCGCCGGCCGCGCAGGCCGCCCCGCCGGCCCTCCCCTGCTCCGCGCGCGGCACGATAGCCAAGACGCTCGAGTCCGGCTCCGCCTGGCGGATGTGCTGGAACGTCCACAGCAACAAGGGCCTCGTGCTGGAGTCGGTCTGGTTCAAGGCCAAGACGGAGACGACCTACCGCAAGGTCCTCGACTCGATCGCGCTCGGCCAGCTCAACGTCCCGTACGACTCGGGCCAGCACCAGTACGACGACATCACCTCGTACGGGTTCGGCAACCAGTACCTGCAGAAGCTCGCCAAGACCGAGTGCCCCGGCGGCACGCTCCTCGACGTCGCCCAGAGCTGGCAGCAGGGCACGAGGTTCGTCCAGCGGACGGTCCCGGCGATCTGCGTCCAGGAGCAGGACTCCGACCTCGCCTACCGCGCGCACGAGCAGGCGTGGGGCTCGGTCGAGGACAAGATGCTGTTCACCGCGCAGGGCACCGAGCTCGTGGTGTCGGCGGTCGCGAAGGTCGACTGGTACGAGTACGAGACCCAGTACCGCTTCTCCGACAACGGCACGATCACGCCCCGGCTCGGCGCGACCGGCGACATCTCCCCGCACGACTTCGTCGGCGAGGCGTACGGGTGGCCGGTCGGCGAGGGCTCGACCGACCACGCCGCGTCGCACCACCACAACGCCATCTGGCGGGTCGACTTCGGCATCGACCAGGCCGCGACGCAGCGGGTCGAGCAGTACGACCACGCTCCGACCGGGGCGCAGGGCACGTCCGCGCCGATCGTCGCCGCGACCCGCACGGCGATCACGACGGCGAGGTCGGTGACGTCGGCCAAGCGGCGCTGGTACCGCGTGCTCGCGCCGTCCAGCCTGAACGCCGACGGCCACCCCCGCTCGTACGAGGTCGCGTTCGACAAGAACGACCCGTTCGAGGCGAACCCGGTCACCCAGAACGAGATCACCTTCACCCAGCACGACGAGTGCCAGCAGTACCCGTCGAAGAACCCCGACACCACGTGCGGGGCCAGCGTCGTCGACTACGTCAAGGCTGCGTACGGCGGCGACCGGACGATCACCGACCCGGTCGCCTGGGTCAACGTCGGCTTCCACCACGTCGTCCGCGACGAGGACCAGAGCCCGATGCCGGTCCACTGGCAGGGCTTCCAGCTCGTGCCGCGCGACTTCCTCGCCCAGTCGCCGCTCACCCCGCTCGGGCGCGAGTGCGTCAACGGCGACCCGGCCGAGCCGCGCATCGACTCCACGAGCCTCTGCGGCAACGCCACGACGACCAGCCTGCGGGCCAGCGCGACGCGCCAGACGTACGGCTCCGCGACCCCGGTGCGTCTCGCGGTGACCGTGGCCGCGGTGAAGAACGCCGCCCGGCCCGCCGGCACGGTCAGCCTTGTCGACGGGTCGCGGGTGCTGCGCACCGGGATCCCGGTGAGCTCGTCCGGCACCGCCTCGTACGCCCTTCCCGCCACGCTCGCCGCCGGCACGCACCGGCTGGTGGCGGTGTACTCCCCCAAGGCGGGGACGAAGTGGGTCACCTCGCGGACGGCGCCGGTCACGGTCGTCGTCGCCCGGGCGGCCTCGCGGGTCCGGGTGGCGCCGGCGACCCGGACGGTACGACGCGGGGCGAAGGTCACGTACCGCGTGGCCGTCACCGCCCCGGGCGGCCGGCCGACCGGCACCGTGACCCTGCGAGCCGGCAAGACCGTGCTGGCCACCAAGAAGCTGCCGGCGAGCGCCGGAGGGCGCGTGACGGTCACCGTCCGGGTCAGGAAGAAGGTCGGTCTCCACCGGCTGACCGCGACCTACTCGGGCGACGCGAACGTCCTCGGCAGCTCCGTCCGCGGGAAGGTGCGCGTACGACGCTAGCGCGACCGGCCGGCGCCCTGGTCCCGCGTGGGAGGATGGAGGCATCATGCGCCTCGTCGACCACCTCCCCGCCGCCGAGGAGTCCGACGACGCCGACGTCGTGTTCGACGCGTTCAGCACCTGGGCCGAGGGCGAGGGCCTGACCCTCTACCCCGCCCAGGAGGACGCGCTCATCGAGCTGGTGTCCGGGTCGAACGTCATCCTCGCCACGCCCACCGGGTCCGGCAAGAGCCTCGTCGCCGCGGGAGCCCAGTTCGCGGCGCTGGCGAAGGGCCGTCGCAGCTTCTACACCGCGCCGATCAAGGCGCTGGTCTCGGAGAAGTTCTTCGCGCTCGTCGACATGTTCGGCGCCGACAAGGTCGGGATGATGACCGGCGACGCCTCGGTAAACGCCGACGCCCCGATCATCGCCGCCACCGCCGAGATCCTCGCCAACAAGGCGCTGCGCGAGGGTGCCGCCGCCGACGTCGGCCTCGTCGTGATGGACGAGTTCCACTTCTACTCCGAGCCCGACCGCGGCTGGGCGTGGGAGGTGCCGCTGCTCGAGCTGCCGCACGCGCAGTTCCTGCTGATGTCGGCGACGCTCGGCGACACCGGCCGGTTCGAGAAGGACCTGACCGAACGCACCGGCCGCGAGACCACGCTCGTCGCGGGCACGGAGCGACCGGTCCCGCTCGTCCACGAGTACGTGACGACACCGGTCCACGAGACCGTCGAGGAGCTGCTCGCGACCGGGCAGGCGCCGATCTACGTCGTCCACTTCACGCAGGCCTCGGCGATCGAGCGGGCACAGGCGCTGTCGAGCATCAACGTGACGACCCGCGCCGAGAAGGACACGATCGCCGCGGAGATCGGCGACTTCAAGTTCCAGACGGGCTTCGGCAAGACCCTGTCGCGGCTGGTCCGGATGGGCATCGGCGTGCACCACGCCGGGATGCTGCCGCGCTACCGGAGGCTCGTCGAGCGGCTCACCCAGAAGGGCCTGCTCAAGGTCGTCTGCGGCACCGACACGCTCGGCGTCGGCATCAACGTCCCGATCCGCACCGTGCTGTTCTCTGGCTTGTCCAAGTACGACGGGGTCCGGCAGCGGCACCTGCACGTGCGCGAGTTCCAGCAGATCGCCGGGCGCGCCGGCCGGGCGGGCTACGACACGATCGGACGGGTCGTCGTCCAGGCGCCCGAGCACGAGGTCGAGAACGCCAAGATGGTCCGCAAGGCCGGCGACGACCCCAAGAAGCTGCGCAAGATCCAGCGCAAGAAGCCGCCGGAGGGCTTCGTCAACTGGTCGGACCGCACGTTCGACAAGCTCTCGACCGGCCAGCCCGAGCCGCTCGCGTCGCGGATGCGGACGACCCACGCGATGGTGCTCAACCTCGTCGCGCGTCCCGGTGACGCCCGGGCCGCCGTACGCTCGCTCGTCACCGACTCCCACGCGACGGAGGCCGACCAGGAACGGATGCTCGCCGAGGCCGACGCGATCTTCCAGACCCTGATCGACGGGGGCGTCGTCGAGGAGCTCGCCGAGCCCGACGCCGAGGGCCGGACCGTGCGGCTGACCGTCGACCTCCAGGAGGACTTCGCGCTCAACCAGCCGCTCGCCCCGTTCGCGGTGGCGGCGCTGGAGATCCTCGACCCCGACTCACCGACGTACGCGCTCGAGGTCGTGTCGGTGTTCGAGGCGATCCTCGAGGACCCGCGCCCGATCATCAGCGCCCAGCGCAACCGGGCCAAGGGCGAGGCGGTCGCCGAGATGAAGGCCGAGGGGCTGGAGTACGAGGAGCGGATGGAGCTCCTCGAGGAGGTCGAGCACCCGCAGCCGCTGCGCGACGAGCTCGAGGTCGCGTACGCCGCGTACCGAACCGGGCACCCGTGGGTCGCCGACCACGAGCTGAAGCCGAAGTCGGTCGCCCGCGAGATGTGGGAGCGGTCGATGACGTTCGCCGAGTACGTGAGCCTCTACCAGCTCGCGCGTTCGGAGGGGCTCGTGCTGCGCTACCTCTCCGACGTCTACCGCACCCTGCGCCACACCGTCCCCGACAGCTTTGCGACCGACGAGATCGACGACATCACCGACTGGCTCGGCGAGGTCGTCCGCCAGACCGACTCGAGTCTCCTCGACGAGTGGGAGGCGCTCGCGGCCGGCGAGGGCGGGTCGGTCGACGTGGTGATCGCGCAGCACGACGCCGTCGACACGGGGCCGCCTCCGGTGACGGCCAACGAGCGGGCGTTCCGTGTGCTCGTCCGCAACGCGCTGTTCCGGCGGGTGGAGCTGATGGCGCTGCGGCGCTGGATCGACCTCGGAGCCATGGACGAGGCCGCGGGGTGGACCGCCGAGGTGTGGCGGGAGGCCGTCGAGGACTACTTCGCCGAGTACGACACGCTCGGCACCGGTCCCGACGCCCGTGGTCCGGCGATGCTCGTGGTCGACACCGATCCCGAGGGCGCCGAGTCCCGTGTCTGGCACGTGCGCCAGATCCTGGACGATCCCGAGGGCGACCGCGACTGGGCGATCTTCGCGACGGTGCACCTCGACGCGTCGGACGAGGCGGGCGAGGCCGTCGTGCAGATCACGGACGTGGGCCCTCAGACCGACGCCACCGTCTGAGGCCACGAGGCACCTCGTACGGTGCTCCCCGTGGCTCTCTTCTTCGTCTCCGATCCCGACCTCACACCGACGCTGCGCGGGGGTCTCCTGCGGACCTGGACAGACGGGTCCAACGCCGGGGGCGCGATCGGATTCGTCCCCCCGGTCACGGAGGAGGACGTCGAGCACCAGCTCGACCTGCAGCTCGCGGCCGTGCAGCGCGGACGCATGCGGCTGGTGGTCGGGCTCGACGGGGAGGAGGTCCGCGCCGCCGCGTTCATCGAACGCAACACCCACCGCCTCATGCAGCACTGGGTGTGGGCCAAGACCGTGATGGTGCACCCCGATGCGCAGGGACGTGGGGCGGGCTTCGCGCTCATGCTCGCGGTCGCCGGCCTGGCGCGGAGCATGCCCGGCATCGAGTCGATCCGGCTGACCTTGCGAGGCGGTCACGGGCTGGAGGACTTCTACGCCCGCTGCGGCTACAAGGAGGTCGGCCGCGTCCCCGGGGCGATCCGGGTCGCGCCCGACGACGACCGCGACGACGTCACCATGCTGCTGCCGCTCTGACCCCCGGAGCGGTGAGTCCGGTCCCACGCACGCTGCTCGTGGTGGGACCGGACTCACCGCTCATGGAGGGAAGGTGCGGTCGCGGTCGCGGCCGGCTACCGGCGTACCACCACCTTCTTGGCCGTGGAGCTGGCCCCGGCCACCTGGCTCGAGCCCGCATAGGTCGCCACCACGCGGTGGGCGCCGCGCTTGAGCTTCGGCAGCGTGACCTTCGCGGTACCGGCGGCGTTCAGCCGGACCGTACGCACGACCCGTCCGTCGACCTTGATCCGGACGACACCCGCGGCCCTCACGCCCGGCGCCGAGACGCGGACCGTGACCCTGGCCTTCGTGCCGACCTTGATCGACTTCTTGGCCAGCGTCGCCGTGACCTTCGGCCTGGCCTTGCCGATCGTCACCGCGGACGACGTCGCGGAGACCGGCGCGCGGCCCGCGACCGTCGCCGTCACCCGCGCCGAGATGCGGCTGCCGGAGTCGGCGGCCACCGGGCGGTACGACGCGCCCTTCGCGCCGCTGATCGGCGCCCCGTTGCGCAGCCACTGGACCGTGAGCTCCGCGGCGTCGATGTTCTCCCAGGTGCCTGCGTCGACCGCGAGGACCCCGCCGACCTTGGCCGTCCCGGAGATCTTCGGCGCCTTCGTGTTGACCGGCGCCGGAGCGTGCTCGACCTGGACGACCCGCGAGGCGACCGCCTGGTTGCCGTTGCGGTCCCGGACCACGTACGACAGGGCGTACGCGCCCGGCTTCTCGGTGTCGACGCTGCCGACCACGACGACCGAGGCGAGGACGTCGCCGTCGGTGTCGTCGACCGCCGAGACGCCCGCGAGCGGGTCGAACTCGGCTCCGAGCTCGACGCGCGTCGTCGCCGGGACGGTGAGCACCGGGGCCGTGAGGTCCGTGCCGGACGATGTCGCGGTGAACATCGAGATCTGCCCGACCTCGCCGGCCGCCAGCTCCTCGCCCGAGGTGGCGTCGACGCTGGTGGCGTGCCACGCGTAGGTCGTGCCGGCCTCCAGCCCGTCCCACGTCACGGTCGCGGGCCACCCCGAGCGGGTGGTCACGGTGCCGATGACCTCGTCGGTCGGGTCGGCCACCACCAGCGCGTTGGTCCCGAAGCTGGTCCGGCGCGTCTCGAGCTGGACGGGGAGGCGCGTGTCGTCCTCCGTGCCGTCGTAGCGCTTGCGGTCGTCGTACTCCGTCGCCCCGAAGTTCTCCAGCAGCGGCGAGAAGGTGTCGACCGCCATCTCCGAGGAGTCCACGTCGAACTGCAGCATCCGGAAGAAGCTGGAGCCGAACTGCAGCGGCGTCTCAGGCGTGTAGCCGCCCACCTCGGTGAGGCCCAGCTCCTCGGCCGTGACCTTGTAGAACTGGTAGTCCGCCAGCAGGTCGACCACGTGGTTGCCCTGCTTGCCGACGTTGCGACGCACCTCGATGTCGACGCCGTGCTCGTGGCCGGACAGCACCAGGAACACGTTCTCGTTCTTCTTCACGACGCTGTCGAAGACGCGCTTGCCGTCGTACGACCAGCCGGCACCGCGCCCGTTCGGGTTCACGCTGGGCGTCGTGTACGCGTGCGTCAGCAGGATCGCGTTGCGGTCGGCGTACTGCTTGAGGACCTCGTCCGCCCAGGCGGTCTCCTCGGCGGTCACGCCGAACCCGAGCGAGACGACGGCGAAGTCGAGGCCCGCCGCGGAGAACAGCACGTAGTTGTTGCTGTTGTCGCCCGGCTTCCACGGGTGGTACTCCGCCTGCTCGGCCTGCCACGCCGGCGTCGCCGCCTGCGCGTCGTACCGCTCCGGCCCGAAGTAGTCGTTGTAGAGGGCCTGCTCCCCCGTGTCCACGCCGTAGAGGTTGTCGTGGTTGCCGGGCAGCACCGTGTTGACGACGCCGGCGTCCTCGAGGATCTTCTGCGCCACCGAGGCGACCTCGAACTCCTTGCGGGCGTTGGCGACGTACGCCTCCGAGGCCGGCGCGTTGTGGTAGTTCTCGATGATGTCGCCGGTGTGCGCGGCGAACGCGATCTTGCGGTCCGTCTTGTTCTCGGCGATCCACTGCGTGATGTCGGTGTAGGCCTGGCGCCACACCGAGCGCTCCTCCTCGGTCTCCTGCTCGACGGCACCCTCGGAGAGGTACTGGGTGTCGGTCAGGTGAGCGATCGCGAAGTCGTAGTCCGCAGGGTCCTCGAACGCGTCGCGGACCGGGTTCTCGAGGTCGTCGGCGAACGGGTCCTCGCCGGTGACGAGGACCGGGACCACGCCGCCGTGGTGGTGGCGCGTCGCGACGTCGGCGCTGATCGTGACGTCGCCCTCGGCGTTGCCGCGGACCTCACCCGCCTTCTCCCACTCCTCGCCGTTCCACAGCCGCAGCACGGCCGAGCGGCTCGGGTCGAGGGCCCCGGTCCAGACCAGGCGCTGCCCGTCGGCCTCCGAGACCGGCACGTCGAACTGCTGGAACGGGATCTTCGCGCTGGACACGCTGTCGAGACGCTTGTCGTCGGGCTGCATCGCCTCCGTGATGGGCGCACCCTCGGAGTAGTCGAACGCGCGGGTGGTCGGGAGGTCGTCGACGACGCCCTGCACGCCGCTGTCCGCCACGACGATGTCGGCCGCAGAGAAGGTGGTGGTCACGTCGCCGCCACCGGGGTTGGTCGCGATGGCGGACAGCCGGACCTTGCCGTCGCCCTGCGAGGTGTCTGTGCCGCCGCCGGTCGGGATGTTGCCCGAGGTGAACGGGATCGACACCTCGACCGGGGCACCGAACACGTCGGTGCCGCTGATCTCGATGACGTGGTCGCCGGACCTCAGACCGGCGCCGATCGTCTCGCCGGGGGCGATCTCCTCTCCGTCGAGGGTGTGGACGACGTCGCGGCTCAGCGCCTCGCCGTTGGCGAACGCCGCCTGGTAGCGGACCGCGCGCGTGAGGCGGTCGCCCGCAGCGGGGACCGAGGACGTGAGCGACACCGGGTGCGCCCCGGCGTGCTGCCCGAGCGCAGCACGGCCGAGCGCCAGCACCTGGTCCAGCGCCAGAGGCCGGCCGTAGACGCGGGCCGCGCTGATCGTCGCGGGCGCGTAGTACTGCGGGCGGTTCACAGCACTGTCGGCACCGACGGTGAAGTTGCGGGCCCCCGCGGCGGGGAGACCGAGCGCACCGGACGCGGGGGTCCTGGCGGCCGCGACGCCGTTGACGTAGAGGGTGACCGTGCTGCCGTCCCAGGTGCCGACGGCGTGGTACCAGCGGCCGCTCTGGATCTTCGTGCCGGTGTTGCGGTAGGAGCCGCCGATGTAGGGGTTGAAGGACAGCGAGTCGCCGTAGAGCGTGATCGAGAAGCCGCCGGCCTCCTTGTTGGCGCACAGGTTGCCGCGCGTCTCGCTCGTCCCGGGCTCGAAGTCGTCGTCGTACTTGAAGACGCACTCGACCGCGAAGCCGTTCTGCAGCTTCGCGTACTGGTCGGTGAACGGGTAGCTGTAGGCCGAGGACCCGTCCATCGTGGCGACCTTCTTGCCCAGCGGCGTGTAGTCCGCCACGACCGGGCTGCCCCAGGTCTCGGCCGGGAGGTTCTGCGCGCGGTCGGCCGGGGTCCCGTCGGCGAAGTCGACGTCGACCACGTCTGCCGCCGGCGCGGTCGGTGCGGCGAGGTCGGCCGCCTCGAGCGCGACGACCTCGTCGGCACTCAGGGCCTTGCTGTAGACGCGGGCCGTGCGCAGCGTGGTCCTGCCGAAGAACTGGCCGGCGTTCGAAGGGTTGCTGTCAGCGCCGAGCATCATCGAGGTGGCGTTGCCGGTCGGGATCTTGAACGCGCCGGTGGCTGGGGTCTCGCGGACGAGGTCGCCGTCGACGTACAGCTTCACCGTGCTGCCGTCCCAGACCGCGACCGTGTGGTACCAGCGACCGGTCGGAGCCGGGAAGCTGACGCTCTTGTACGCGCCGCCGACGTGGATCATGAACGTGACGTTGGTGCCGCTCATCACCGTCGCCAGGCCGCCCGACTCCTTGTTGGAGCACAGGGCACCCTCGGCGCTGGAGGAGGTGCGCTCACCGTCGTACCGGAAGCTGCACTCGAGGCTGACCGAGCCCGCGATCTTCGCGTACTGGTCGGCGAACGGGTAGCCGAGGGCGTCGTCGGTGCCGTCGAAGGCCATCACGGGCCGGCCGAGGCCGAGGTCGGAGGTCAGGGTCGGCTCGCCGTGGGTGACGGGCGCGAGCCCCTGGGCGGCATCGGTCGTGGTGCCGTCGCGGAAGTCGACGTCGAGGACGTCGGCCGTCGGGACGGCAGCGGCGTGGGCCGGCGGCGCAGTGATCGCGGTCAGCGATCCCAGGCCGATGGCCGCTGCCGCAGCGAGACTGGACAGTCTTCGCAGCATCGGTTTTCTCTCCCAGGTCGTAGTCAAGAGGGACGAATCATCCGAAGCCTTTCGGCGCCAGCAAGCAGGAGGTGAACAGGACGCGGCGACGGCGCGAAGATTCATCGAAGGATGAGCGGGCGGGCGCATGACGCGGCGCCCCCCTACGCTCGGGTGCGTGGGGACCAGCGTCTACATCGCCTCTGTCGAGGGGTTCACCGGCAAGTCGACGGTCGCGCTCGGCGTTGTCGAGCAGCTGTCGCGCCGCGTCCGGCGGGTCGGAGTCTTCCGGCCGGTCGTGCGCGCGGACGCGGACGCGACCGGAGGCCGCGACTACGTGCTCGACATGCTCGTCGCGCACGAGGCGGTCACCACCGCGTACGACGACGCCGTCGGTGTCTCCTACGACGAGATCCACACCGACCCGGTGGCCGCGATGGAGCGCATCATCGACCGGCACGCGGCCGTCGCGGCGGCCAGCGACGTGGTCGTCGTGGTCGGCACCGACTACACCGACGTCGCCGCGCCGACCGAGTTCGCCTACAACGCGCGGATCGCGGCCAACCTCGCGGCGCCGGTGCTGCTCGTCCTCAACGGTGCCGACCGCTCGCGGGCGGAGGTGGCCGGCGTCTCCGACGTCGCGGTCACCGAGCTCGAGGCCAACCACGCCGAGCTCTTCGCGGTGGTCGTCAACCGGGTGACGGACGCCGCGATCGCTCGGGACGTCGCGACGCTCGTCGAGCGCGACGTGCTGGTGTACGCGATCCCGGACGAGCCGCTGCTGTCCGCGCCGACGATCGCCGACCTGATGGCGGCGTGCGACGGGCATCTGGTCCGCGGCGACGAAGGACTGCTCGGCCGCGAGGCGAGCGGCTACGTGGTCGCGGCGATGACCCTGCCGAACGTGCTGGACCGGCTGTTCGAGAGCGCCGTCGTCATCACGCCGGGCGACCGGCCCGAGATCGTGCTCGGCGTGCTCACCGCCCACCTGTCGACCGAGTTCCCCCAGATCGCCGGGATCGTGCTCAACGGCGGGCTCGAGCTGCCCGAGCAGGTCGACCGCCTGCTCCGCGGGCTCGGAACCCGGATGCCGATCATCGCGACGTCGCTCGGCACCCACGCGACCTCCGAGGCGCTGACCGGGCAGCGCGGCCGCCTCACCCGCGACTCGCCGCGCAAGATCGCCACCGCGCTCGCCCTCTTCGGTGCGCACGTCGACGGCGACGCGCTCCTCGACCGGCTCGAGGTGTCGCGGACGACGGCGGTGACGCCGCTGATGTTCGAGCACACGGTGCTGGACCGCGCCACGGCCGACCGCAAGCACATCGTGCTGCCGGAGGGCGAGGACGAGCGCATCCTGAAGGCCGCCGACATCCTGCTCCGGCGCGGCGTCGCCGACCTCACCCTCCTCGGGGACCCGATCACGGTGGCGGCGCGGGCCGCGAGCCTCGGGGTCGACCTGTCCGCGGCGCGGATCACCGACCCCCGCACCTCCGACGACCTCGAGCACTTCGCGCAGGAGTACTACCGGCGGCGCAAGCACCGTGGTGTCGACCTCGAGGACGCGCGGACCACGGTCACCGACGTGTCGTACTTCGGCACGATGATGGTCGAGCTCGGGTTCGCCGACGGGATGGTCTCGGGTGCGGTCCACACGACGGCGCACACGATCCGCCCCGCGCTCGAGGTGGTCAAGACGGTCCCGGGCGTCTCGACCGTGTCGTCGGTCTTCTTCATGTGCCTCGAGAACCAGGTGCTGGTCTACGGCGACTGCGCGGTCGTCGTCGACCCCGACGCCGCCCAGCTCGCCGATATCGCGATCTCCTCGGCCCGGACCGCGGCGGCGTTCGGGATCGAGCCGCGGGTCGCGATGCTCTCGTACTCGACGGGCAGCTCCGGGAGCGGCGCCGACGTCGAGAAGGTCCTCAACGCGACCGGGCTCGCGCAGGAGCGCGCGCCGGAGCTGATGATCGAGGGCCCGATCCAGTACGACGCCGCGATCGACCTCGCGGTCGCCCGGACGAAGCTGCCCGAGTCCGAGGTGGCGGGTCGGGCGACCGTGTTCGTCTTCCCCGACCTCAACACGGGCAACAACACCTACAAGGCGGTTCAGCGCTCCGCGAGCGCGGTCGCGGTCGGCCCCGTCCTCCAAGGACTGCGCAAGCCGGTCAACGACCTCTCACGGGGGGCCACGGTGCGCGACATCGTCAACACCGTGGCCATCACCGCGATCCAGGCGCAGCAGCGCCTCAGCTCTCCTTCTTGAGCCGCTTCGCGTCCAGCGCCTTGCCGCCGTGCAGCACGGTGAGCAGCGACACGAACGACTTGTCCTGCTTCGCCGTCCGGCCGAAGCTCGTCAGCACCATCGCCGGCTTGAAGCGCGGCACGGTCACGGCGTGGGCGTAGGTGAACTCCTTCAGCCCGTCCTCGCCGTGGATCCTGCCGAAGCCGGACTCGCCCACGCCGCCGAACGGGAGGGCCGGGACGCCGGCGAACGACGTCACCGAGTTGACCGAGGTCATCCCCGAGCGGATCCGGTGCGCGATCTCCGCCGCACGCTTCTTGCCGAACACCGCTCCCCCGAGCCCGTACGACGTCGCGTTGGTGCGGCGCACCGCCTCGTCCATCGACGGCACCGGGTTGACGACGAGGGTCGGCCCGAAGGTCTCCTCCGTCACGGCGGGCGCGTCCTCGGGCACGTCGGTGAGGATCGTCGGCTGCACGAACCGCTCGCCGACCGCGTCGGGTCCGCCCACGACCGCCTTGCCGCCGCGCGCGACCGCGTCCTCGACGTGGCGCTTGATGATGGGGAGCTGGCCGGGCATGGTGATCGGCCCGAACTTCGCCTCCGGGTCCGAGCCCGCCCGGACGTCGGCGGCCTTGGCCGTGATCTCGCTGACGAACGCGTCGAAGACCTTCTCGTGGACGTACACGCGCTCGGTCCCGATGCAGGTCTGGCCGGCGTTGGACATGCCGCCCCACAGCGCCGCGTCGGCCGCCGCCTCGATGTCGGCGTCCTCGTCGACGATCAGTGCGTCCTTGCCCCCGGCCTCGATGACGACGGGCGTGAGGTTCTTGGCGGCGGCCTCCATCACCTTGCGACCGGTCCCCGGAGAGCCGGTGAACGCGACCTTGTCGACGCCGGACGAGGCGAGCGCGGCGCCCGTCTCGCCGAGCCCGGTCACGAGCTGCAGCACCGGGTAGTCGGACACGACCTCCGCGAAGGAGTCGACGAGCCACTTCCCGACGCCCGGCGTGTACTCCGACGGCTTGAACACGACCGCGTTGCCGGCCGCCAGGGCGTACGCGATCGAGCCCATCGGGGTGAAGACCGGGTAGTTCCACGGGCCGATGACCCCGATGACGCCGAGCGGCTTGTACTCGACGGTGGCCTTCTGGTTGACCATGAGCAGGCCCGGGTTGACCGTCCGGCGGCCGAGCAGCTTCTTGGCATGACCCGAGGCCCACGCGATGTGGTCGATCGCGAGGCCGATCTCGAGCACCGCGTCGCTGTGCGGCTTGCCGGTCTCGGCGTGCACGACGTCGGCGAGCTGGTGGATGCGGCGCGTGATCACGCCCTTCCAGCGGCCGAGCACGTCCTTGCGCCCGTCGAACCCGATCTCCGCCCACCACTGCGAGGCGAGGCGCGCGCGCTCGACCGCGGCGTCGACCTCCTCGCGCGTGGTCAGCGGGTAGGTGCCGACGACGTCGCCGGTCGCCGGGTCCAGCGAGTCGAAGGTCGTGGGAGCCGGCACCGCCTCGGACGCGGTCTTGTCGGCCTTGCGCGCTCGTCCGCGCTTCGGGGTCTCGCTGGTGGTGGTCATGGGGGTCCTCCGGGCTGTGAGGTACGGCACGTGCTGTACGCAGCCTACTGCTCGGTAGCGGGAGATCACAGACCCGCTTTGTTAGTCGGGATTCACATCGTCGAGGACGGCGTCAGCGCCGCGCGATGAGTTCGGCGCGCACGCCCGGTCGTACCGGCATGAGCGCTCCTCCTGCGGCGCGCGGACACGTCACGTCCGCGGACGGCACCTCGATCGCCGTCACCCGTCGCGGCTCCGGTCCGCCGGTCGTGCTGGTCGACGGCGCGCTCGCGTGCGGGCGGACCGACCCCGACCGCGGACTCGCCGTCGCCCTCGCGAGCCGGTTCACGGTGCTCGACTACGACCGGCGCGGACGCGGCGGCAGCACGGACACCCCGCCGTACGCCCCGGAGCGGGAGGTCGAGGACCTGGCGGCGGTCGCGTCCGCGGCGGGTCCGGGGGTCTGCGTGTTCGGGATGTCGGCCGGCGCCGTCCTCTCCCTGCGCGCCGTCGCGGCGGGAGTCCCGGTCCGCCGTCTCGCCGTCTACGAGCCCCCGTTCACCGGCGAGGTCGTCGGGGCGGCCGACGTACGACGCTCCCGCAAGGAGCTCGAGGCGATCCTGGCCGACGACGAGCGGGGACCTGCCCGGTTCGGCGACGCGGTGGCGAGCCTGATGACGCTGGCGGGGATGCCGAGGGAGATGGTCACGCTGGTGCGGCACACGCCGGTGTGGCGCGAGTACGAGGCGCTCGCGCCGACCCTGGCGTACGACCTGGCGGTGCTCGACGACGGGATCGTGCCGCGCCGGCGGCTCGAGGCGGTCGACGTGCCCACGCTCGTGCTCGACGGCGCCGCGAGCCCCGAGCTGCTGCGCCGACCGTCACGGATCGTCGCGTGCATGGTGCGGGCTGCGGCGTACCGCTCGCTGCCCGACCAGACCCACGACGTCGACCCCGCGGTCCTCGCCCCCGTGCTCGCGGACTTCTTCGCGTGAGCTAGCCGCCGCTGCGTGCACCCGCGGCTGCAACCGCGACGCGGGTCGGCGGCAGCGTGCGCCCGCGCAGCAGGTCGGCGGCCTTCTCGCCCACCATGATCGTCGGGGCGTTCGTGTTGCCGCGCGGCACCATCGGCATCACTGAGGCGTCCGCGACGCGCAGCCCCTCCACGCCCCGCACCCGCAGCTCCGGGTCGACCACGGCAGACTCGCCCGAGCCCATCGCGCACGTGCCGACCGGGTGGTAGAGCGTCTGGCTCTGCGCCCGGATGTGCTCGACGAGCTCGCTGTCGGTGGGCACCGCGCCGCGCGTCCTCGGCATCCAGAGGTCGACGAGGAAGCGCGCCAGCGGCCCCGACGTGACCGTCTCGAGCACCCGCCGCACGCCGGCGAGCATCGCGTCGAGGTCGGTCTGGTCGTCGTAGTACGCCGCGTCGATCTCCGGGTGCCACGTCGGGTCGGCCGAGCGCAGGCGCAGCGTGCCGCGGCTGGCGACGTTGACGAGGGTCGGAGCGGCGGTGAACATCTGCGCCTGCGGCTCGTGGAGCCCGTTGTCGTAGAAGCCGCTCGGAGCGACGTGCACCTGCAGGTCGGGGGCGGGCAGACCGTCCCGGCTGGCGAAGAACGCACCGGCCTCGCCGATGTTGGACGCCAGCGGCCCGGTGCCGGTCGCCTTCCAGCGCAGCAGGTTGACGAGGTTGCTCGCCTGCGCGAGGTCCGTCGTCCCGCGGGTGGTCCAGATCAGCGGCAGCGCCGGGTGGTCGTGCAGGTTGGACCCGACCCCCGGAAGGTCGGCGACCACGTCGATGCCGTGCTCGCGCAGGTGCGAGGCGGGCCCGATGCCCGAGAGCATCAGCAGCTGCGGGCTGTTGACCGCACCGCCGGCGAGGACGACCTCCGCGTCGGCGTGCGCGACCTGCTCGCCCCCGCCGAGGGCGTACGCGACGCCCGTCGCCCGACCACCCTCGACGACGACGCGGGTCGCGAGCGCCCCGGTGAGGACGGTGAGGTTGGGCCGGTCGAGCGCGGGAGCGAGGTAGGCGTCGGCGACCGACCAGCGGCGTCCCTTGCGGCAGGTGACCTGGTAGAGCCCCGCGCCCTCCTGCGCGGCGCCGTTGAAGTCGTCGGTGCGCGCGAAGCCCGAGGCCACCGCGGAGTCGACCCACGCCTGGCTCAGCTCGTGGGTGAAGACGCGGTCCTCGACGCGCAGCGGGCCGTCCGACCCGTGGTACGGCCCGGCGAGCCGCGTGTTGCCCTCCGCGCGGACGAAGTAGGGAAGGACGTCCTCGTAGCCCCAGCCGGTCGCGCCGTAGCCGTCGCGCCAGGTGTCGTAGTCCAGCGCGTTGCCGCGGATGTAGATCATCGCGTTCATCGACGAGCACCCGCCGAGGGCCTTCATCCGCGGCCAGTACGCGCGTCGGCCGTGGAGCTGCTTCTGCTCGGTGGTCGTGTAGTTCCAGTCCCAGCGGGTCTTGAAGAGGCTCGAGAACGCTGCCGGGATCGTCACCTCGTCGGCGTCCGCCGCTGGCCCCGCCTCGAGGAGCAGCACCCTCACGGAGGGGTCCTCGGTCAGTCGTGCCGCCACCACCGCGCCCGCGCTCCCGGCGCCCACCACCACGTAGTCGTACGACGTCATGCCGCAGTGTGACACACCTCATAGAGGGCCGGGAGAGGCCGTGCTCGACCCGACGACAACAGGGATCGCGGCGTCTTCCACGGCCGATGAAACATGAGGCTTGCCTCAGGTAAATGTTGAGGCATCCCTCATGTTTGCGCCATGATGATGACGGCCACGACCGTGTACCACCAGGAAGCTCGAGGGACTCGTGACGATCATCGACACCCCGACCACCCGGACGACGACGCACGACCACCGCACGCGGCTGGTCGACGCCTTGAACGACGCGACCCCGTACGCGATCGCGTTCGGAGGTCAGGGCAGCCCGTGGCTGGAGCCGCTGAGCGACCTCCTGCGAACCTACGCGCTGGGTCCGCAGCTGCACGCGCTCTGCGCCGAGGCCGAGCACCGGCTGTCGCCCGTCGCCGGGGACCTCGCCCGCATCCCGCTGCCGTTCACGCCGCTGGCGTGGGCCGACGCGCTCGCGGTCGCGGAGTCGGCGGCCAGCGACGAGGCTCCCGCGGCGCCGGACACCGACCTGCTCACGCAGCCGGCCGTGTCCGTCCCGGGCATCCTGCTCGCCCAGCTCGCCGGCATCGAGGCGCTGCGCCTGCAGGGTCTCGACCCGACCACCAGCACCCCCACCGCGGTCGTGAGCCACTCGCAGGGCGTGCTGGCCGCCGAGGCCCTGGCCGGGCACGACTCCTCCGAGGTCCTGGCCGTCGCCCGCCTCGTCGGCGCCGCCATCCAGCTCACCGCGCAGCGCAGGGGACTGCTCGGCGACACGATGCTGGCGGTCCGCCGCGTCGATCCGGCGGAGGTCGAGCGTCTCCTGGCCGAGGTGGAGGGCGTCGACGTCGATCTCGCCCTCCGCAACGGCCGTCGTACGGTCGTGCTCAGCGGGCCCGCGGACGACCTCGTCACCGTCCAGCGCCACCTCGAGCGCGAGGCGCAGACCCAGGCCGCGCTGCGCGAGCGCAAGGTCACCGGAGGAACCCCGTTCTCGCCGGTCTTCGAGACGCTGGAGCCGCGCGCGGCGTTCCACCACCACGGACTCACCGAGGCCGGGGACCTGGTCGCCGACTGGGCCTCCGCCTGCGGCATCGACCCTGCCTGGGCGCGCGACGTCGCGACGCGGGCCGTCATCGCCCCCGGGGACTGGGTCCGCGACCTCGAGTCGGCCCTCGACACCGGCGCGGAGTGGATCCTCGACCTCGGCCCCGGCAACCTCGCGTCGCTCCTCGCCGACTACGAGGCGACCGCCCGCGGCGTCGGGCTCGTGGCCCCCGCGACCCGCCAGGGCCAGCGCATCCTCACCACCCCCGGCGCCGCCCCGCGCCGCCCCCTCCCGTGGTCCGCGTACGCGCCGAAGCCCGTCACGCTCCCCGACGGCCGCACCGTCGTCGAGACGCGGTTCACCCGCCTCACGGGCCGCTCGCCCATCCTGCTCGCGGGCATGACGCCCACGACCGTGGACGCGGGCATCGTCGCCGCTGCCGCGAACGCCGGCTTCTGGGCCGAGCTCGCGGGTGGTGGTCAGGTCACCGAGGGCATCTTCGCCGACCGGGTCGACGAGCTCACCGGGCTCCTCGAGCCCGGACGCACGTTCGCGTTCAACGCTCTCTACCTCGACCCGTACCTGTGGAAGATGCAGCTCGGCCAGCAGCGCCTGGTCCAGCGCGCGCGGGCCAACGGCGCCGCGGTGGACGCGGTCGTCGTCAGCGCCGGCATCCCCGAGCTGCCCGACGCCGTCGCGCTGGTCGAGGAGCTCCGCGAGGCCGGGATCTCGTACGTCGTCTTCAAGCCCGGCACCGTCAAGCAGATCCGCGAGGTGCTCGCGATCGCCCGCGAGGCCGCGCCGGTCCCGATCGTCGTCCACGTCGAGGGCGGCAAGGCCGGCGGGCACCACTCGTGGGAGGACCTGGACGACCTCCTCCTCACCACGTACGCCCAGCTGCGCGCCCAGGACAACGTCGTGGTCTGCGTCGGTGGCGGCATCGGCACGCCGCAGGCGGCCTCGGAGTACCTCACGGGCGCCTGGGCACGCCGCCACGGCTACCCCGCGATGCCGCTCGACGGCATCCTGGTCGGCACCGCCGCGATGGCGACGCTCGAGGCCACCACCTCGCCGCAGGTCAAGGAGATGCTGGTCGCCACGCCCGGCACCCCGGAGTGGGTCGGCGCCGGTCGCGCCGAGGCCGGGATGGCCTCCGGACGCAGCCAGCTCGGCGCCGACATCCACGAGATCGACAACGCCGCCTCGCGCGCCGGCCGCATCCTCGACGAGGTCGCCGGGGACGCCGAGGCCGTCGCCGCACGGCGCGACGAGATCATCGCCGCGATCGCCCCGACCGCCAAGCCCTACTTCGGCGACGTCACGACGATGACGTACGCCGCCTGGCTGGCGCGCTACGCCGAGCTGGCGGGCGCGGAGCCGGGCGAGAACGAGATCACCGGCGCCGGCGCGGAGAACTGGCTCGACGTCACGCTGCGCGACCGGTTCCACGCGATGGTCCAGCGTGCCGAGGCCCGCCTCGCCGACGCCGACCACGGGGACATCGCGACGCTGTTCGCCGACGCGGACGCCGTGAACGACCCGCACGCCGCGATCGGCGCGCTGCTCGCCGCGTACCCGCAGGCCACGGAGGTCACCCTGCACCCGGCCGACGTCGCGTTCTTCGTCGAGGTGTGCCGTCGCCCGGGCAAGCCGGTGCCGTTCGTGCCGGTCCTCGACGCCGACGTGCGCCGCTGGTACCGCTCGGACTCCCTCTGGCAGGCGCACGACGCCCGCTACCCCGCCGACGCCGTCTGCATCATCCCCGGCCCGGTCGCGGTCGGCGGGATCACCCGCGTCGACGAGCCCGTCGCGGACCTGCTGCGCCGCTTCGAGGACGAGACCGTCGACGACGTGCTCACCGCCGGGGCGCTGACCTCGCGCGTGGTGGGACGCCGCCGGGTCGACGCGGCCGACGACGTGCTCGGGCTCGTGCTCGCCGCTCCGGACGTCGCCTGGGCGGGCCGCACGGTCCGCAACCCGGTCCACCGCCTCGGCGTCGACTGGGTCATCGTCGAGCCCTCGCGGGCCGAGCACCCCGAGACCGGTGCCGTGCTGTTCACCGACGGCCCCGACGCGGTGCTCGAGGTGCCGCTCGGCGGCGACCGGTCGCTGTCGGTCCGGATCGAGGTCGCCGACGCCGCCGACGGCGGCGCGCCGGTCGTGAGCGCGACCAGCGCCGTGTCCGCGATGCGCAGCCTCGTCGGCGTCGCCGCGGGCGGGTCGCTGCCGGCCACCCACGACGGCACCGCGCGCGCCACCGTCACCTGGTCGGGCGACCTCGGATCCGACCACGCCGCGGTCACCGACGGCGCCGTCGTCCGCGGCAGCCGTCCGGCGCCCGACGCCCTCGTCGGTCTGGCCTGGCCCTCGGTCTTCGCCGTCCTCGGCGAGGCCCGCGTCCCGGGCTCCGACGTCCAGGTCGTCGAGGGCATGCTCGACCTCGTCCACCTCGACCACGCGATCCGTCTCGCGACCGACCTCCCGGCCGAGCCGACCACGCTGTCGGTCGAGGCGCGGCTCGCCGGCGTCGAGGACTCCGGCGTCGGCCGCGTCGTCACCATCGACGTCAACGTCCGCACGGAGTCCGGCGACGACCTGGCGACGCTGCGCGAGCGCTTCGCGATCCGCGGCCGCAACGGCGCCGCCGACCTGAGCGACCCCGCGGTCGCCGGCGGCGCGGCACGTGGCCCGGTGGCCGACACCCCGCGCCGTACGCGGGCCGAGAAGACCCTCGCGGCGCCGACCGACCTGCGGGCGTTCGCCGCGGTCACCGGGGACCACAACCCGATCCACACCAGCGTCGCCGCCGCGCGCCTCGCCGGCCTGGGCGACCCGATCGTCCACGGCATGTGGCTGTCGGCGACCGCCCAGCAGATGCTCGGCGACCGGCACGTCGACGGGTGGACGACGCGCTTCCTCGCGCCGGTCCGCCCCGGCGCGACGGTGGAGCTGAAGGCGGTCCGCACGGGCCTCGACGCCGGTGCGGAGATCCTCGAGGTCACCGCCCGCAGCGAGGGCGAGCTCGTGCTCGCCGCCACGGCGCGGATCGCTCCGCCGCGGACGGCGTACGCGTTCCCGGGCCAGGGCATCCAGCACGCCGGGATGGGCATGGCGGGCTACCGCCGGAGCAAGGCCGCCCGCGAGATCTGGGACCGGGCCGACGCGCACACGCGCAAGGTCCTCGGCTTCTCCATCCTCACCGTCGTCCAGGACAACCCGACGGTGGTCGTCGCCAACGGCGTCACGCACAAGCACCCCGACGGCGTCCTGTTCCTCACCCAGTTCACGCAGGTCGCGATGGCCGTGCTCGGCTCGGCGCAGATCGCGGAGCTGCGCGAGGCCGGCGCGTTCGTCGACGACGCGGTGCTGGCGGGCCACTCGGTCGGTGAGTACAACGCGCTGTCGGCCGTCTCGGGCGTCATCAGCCTGGAGGCCGTGATCGAGGTCGTCTTCCAGCGCGGCTCGGTCATGCACACGCTGGTCCCCCGTGATGCCGAGGGCCGCAGCGACTACCGCCTCGCAGCGATCCGGCCGAGCCAGATCGGTCTGGCCGACGACGAGGTCACGGCGTACGTCGCCCGGATCTCGGAGGAGACCGGCGAGTTCCTGGAGATCGCCAACTACAACCTGCGCGGCTCGCAGTACGCGATCGCCGGCACGGTGAAGGGTCTCGAGGCGCTCGAGGCCGACATCGCGAAGCGCCGGGCGGAGTTCGGCGGCAAGGCCGCGTTCATCCTCGTCCCGGGCATCGACGTGCCGTTCCACTCCCGCGTCCTGCGCGGAGGCGTGCCGGACTTCCGCCACCGCCTCGAGGAGCTGCTGCCGGAGACGATCGACCCGTCGATCCTGCTCGGCCGCTACGTCCCGAACCTCGTGCCGCGGCCGTTCACGCTCGACCGCGCGTTCGTCGCGGAGATCGCCGAGACGGTGCCGTCCGCGCCGCTGGAGGAGGTCCTCGCCGACTACGACGCGTGGGCCGCGACCCCGGGCCGCCTCGCGCGCCGCCTGCTCGTCGAGCTGCTCGCGTGGCAGTTCGCCAGCCCGGTCCGCTGGATCGAGACGCAGGACCTGATGTTCGGCGACCTCGGTGTCGAGCGCTTCGTCGAGGTCGGCGTGGCCAACGCGCCGACGGTGGCGAACCTCGCGTCGGCGACGCTGAAGCTGCCGACGTCCCCCGACCGCCCGATCGAGGTCGTCAACATCGAGCGCGAGGCGTCCGTCGTCTTCGCGACCGACACCGACCCCGAGCCGGCGGCGGACGAGCCGGTGGAGGCCCCGGCGGCCGAGACCGCTCCTCCGAGCGCCGGTGCAACCCCACCCAAGTCGGCTGATGCTGCAACGGTTCCCTCCTCCGCTGCAGCATCAGCTTCCACCGCCGACCTCGGCTTCGACGCCGCGGACGCGACGACGGTCCTGCTCGCCTGGTGGACCAAGATGCGCCTCGACCAGATCGGCGCCGCCGACTCGATCGAGTCCCTCTGCGACGGCGCGTCCTCGCGGCGCAACCAGCTGCTCGTCGACCTCGGCGGGGAGCTCGCCCTGGGCGCGATCGACGGTGCCGCCGACGCCGACCTGCCGACGCTGTCGGGCCAGGTCAAGGGCCTCGCACGGGCGTACAAGCCGTTCGGCCCGGTCCTCTCCAGCGCCCTCGGCGACCACCTCGCCAAGATCCTCGGTCCGACGGGCAAGCGCCCGTCGGCGATCACCGACCGCGTCACCGGCGTGTGGCAGCTCGGCCCCGGCTGGGCCAGCCACGTGACGGCCGAGCTCGCGCTCGCCACCCGTGAGGGCAGCAGCGTGCGCGGCGGCGCGTTCGGCGAGCTCGGTGCGCCCACCAGCGCCGCAGAGCTCGACGCCGCGATCGACGCCGCGGTGCAGACCGTCGGCGCCCGCCACGGCGTCGCGGTCGCGATGCCGAGCGCCGGTGGGGGCGACGTGACTGTCGACGCCGCCGCGCTGGGCGAGATCACCGCCGGGATCACCGGGCCCGACGGGGTGCTCGCGTCGACGGCGCGCCACCTCCTGAAGACCCTGGGGCTGTCGGAGGCCACGGCCGTCTCCAGCGACCAGGACGCGGCCGACGCCGCCGTCCTCGCCCAGGTCGAGGCGGAGCTGGGCAACGACTGGGCCCGCCTGACGGCCCCGGCGTTCGACGCCCGGCGTGCGCTCCTGCTCGACGACCGGTGGGCCAGCGCCCGCGAGGACGTCGCGCGGCTCGCGTCCGGCGAGCCGGTCGTCGCCACGGTCGAGACCTTCGCCGGCACCGGCGAGGACGTCGCGTCGCAGGCGCGCTGGTGGGCGGAGCGTACCGAGGACACCGTCCTCGCCGACCGGCTCACCTCCCTCGCCGAGGCGGCCCTGGACACGACTCCGGGCACCTGGTCGGACGACGTCGCCGTCGTCACCGGCGCGAGCACGGGCTCGATCGCCGCGTCGGTCGTCGGCCGGCTGCTCGCCGGCGGCGCCACGGTGGTCGCGACCACGTCGCGCCTCGACCAGTCCAAGCTGCGCGCGTTCAAGGAGCTCTACCGGACGCACGCCCGCGCCGGTGCCCGCCTCTGGGTGGTCCCCGCGAACCTCGCGTCGTTCGCCGACGTCGACGCCCTCGCCTCCTGGGTGACCGAGGAGCAGACGACGACCTCGGGAGGCACCACGACGGTGACGAAGCCCGCGCTGACGCCGACGCTGCTGTTCCCGTTCGCGGCCGGCCGCGTGGCAGGCGACCTCACCGAGGTCGGGTCGCGCTCCGAGGTCGACATGCGGATCCTGCTCTGGTCGGTCGAGCGGCTGGTCGCCGCCCTGGCCACCACGGGCCGGGCCCACGACCTCGCGTCCTCGCTGCACGTCGTCCTGCCGGGCTCCCCGAACCGGGGCACCTTCGGGGGCGACGGGGCGTACGGCGAGGCGAAGGCGGCCCTCGACGCGATCACGGCCAAGTGGTCCTCGGAGGCGACCTGGAGCGAGCGCGTCACGCTCGTGCACGCGATCATCGGCTGGGTCCGCGGGACCGGGCTGATGGGCGGCAACGACCCGCTGGTCGAGGCCGTCGAGCGCGCCGGGGTCCGCACGTGGTCCACCGACGAGATGGCCGACGCGCTGCTCGAGCGGGCGACAGCCGACGTCCGGGCACAGGCCCGGACCGCCCCCGTCACTGCTGATCTGACGGGTGGGCTCGGCGAGGCCGACCTCGACCTCGGGGCGCTCGCCCGCGAGGCGTCGGCGACCGCAACCGGCAGCACCCGCTCCGCCGACGAGGCCGTGGCGACGATCGCCGCGCTCGCCCCGTCCCCGGCGCAGCTGCCGGCCCGCCCGACGGTCTCGTGGCCGAGCATCTCGGCACGGCCCGAGGACCTCGTGGTGATCGTCGGCGCCGGCGAGCTCGGGCCGTACGGCTCGGCGCGCACGCGCTTCGAGTACGAGGTGTCCGCGGAGCTGTCCGCGGCCGGCGTCCTCGAGCTCGCGTGGTCCACCGGCCTCGTGGCGTGGGACAACGGCGGCTGGTACGACGTGGAGTCGGGCGAGCCCGTCGCGGAGTCCGAGCTGCACGAGCGCTACCACGACGCCGTGGTCGAGCGGTGCGGCATCCGTCGCTACGCCGACGACGGCGCGCTGGTCGACACCTCGACGCCGCTGCTGGCGCGGGCCTACCTGGACGAGGACATCACGTTCTCCGTCGGGACCGAGGCGGCCGCGCGGGCGATGTACGACGCCGACCCGGAGCGTACGGTCATCGCACCGGGGCCCGACGGCGACTGGACGGTGACCCGCAAGGCCGGCACCGAGATCCGCGTCCCGCGGCGCCTCGCGCTGACCCGCACGATCGGCGGCCAGATCCCGACCGGCTTCGACCCCGCCGTGTGGGGCGTCCCGGCCGAGATGCTCGAGTCGCTGGACCGGGTGGCCGTCTGGAACCTCGTCTGCACCGTCGACGCGTTCCTGTCGTCGGGCTTCAGCCCGGCCGAGCTCATGCGCTGGGTCCACCCGGCCGCGGTCGCCAGCACGCAGGGCACCGGCATGGGCGGCATGACGTCGATGCGCTCGCTCTACGTGGACACGCTCCTCGGCGAGGCCAAGCAGAACGACATCCTCCAGGAGGCGCTGCCCAACGTCATCGCGGCGCACGTCATGCAGTCGTACGTCGGTGGCTACGGCGCGATGATCCACCCGGTCGCCGCCTGCGCGACGAGCGCGGTGTCGGTCGAGGAGGGTGCGGACAAGATCCGCCTCGGCAAGGCCGACTTCGTGGTCGCCGGCGGCTTCGACGACCTGTCGACCGAGGGCATCGTCGGGTTCGCCGACATGTCCGCGACGGCCGACTCGGGCGTGATGCTCGCCAAGGGCATCGACCCGCGCTACGTCAGCCGGGCGAACGACCGGCGGCGCGGCGGGTTCGTCGAGAGCCAGGGCGGCGGCACGATCCTCCTCGCACGCGGCGACGTCGCGCTGCGGATGGGGCTGCCGGTCCTCGGCGTGGTCGCGTACGCGGGCTCCTTCGCCGACGGCGTGCACACGTCGATCCCCGCCCCGGGGCTCGGCGCGCTGGCCTCGGCCCGTGGCGGCGCCCAGTCGCCGCTGGGCCGCGGGCTCGCCGCCCTCGGGCTCGGGGCCGACGACGTGGCGGTCGTGTCGAAGCACGACACCTCCACCGCGGCGAACGACCCCAACGAGTCCGAGCTGCACGAGCGGATCGCGGCGTCGCTGGGCCGTACCGACGGCAACCCGCTGTTCGTCGTGTCGCAGAAGACGCTGACCGGCCACTCGAAGGGCGGTGCGGCCGCGTTCCAGATGATCGGGCTCTGCCAGGTCCTGAGCACCCAGGTGCTGCCGCCGAACCGGAGCCTGGACTGCGTCGACGACGCGCTCGACGAGAACCCGCACCTGGTGTGGCTGCGCGAGCCGCTGGCCGCGCCTGCGCCGATCCGCGCGGGCCTGGTCACGAGCCTCGGCTTCGGCCACGTCGCGGCGCTCGTCGCGATCGCCCACCCGGAGGCGTTCCTCGCCACGCTCGACGCGAGCGAGCGCGAGGAGTACGAGCGGGCGGCGCGGGCTCGTGAGGTCTCGGGCCGGCTGCGGCTCGTGCGCGCGATGTACGGCGGCCCCGCGCCGTACCAGCGACCCGTCGGACGCCGTCTCGGCGACTCCGGCGTGCGGGAGCGGGAGGCCTCGATCCTCCTCGACCCGCAGGCACGTCTCGGTGCGGACGGCACGTACGCGGTGGGGGTTGGGAACGCCGCGTCCGCTGGGGGAACGTCCGCACCGGGCGCGGGGGACGGCACGCCGAGCACGCCGTGAGCGTGCTCGGGGTGGGCGTGGACCTGGTCCACGTCCCGTCGTTCGCCGAGCAGCTGGCTCAGCCGGGAAGCCGGTTCGACCAGCTGTTCACCCCCGGCGAGCGAGGTGACGCGTCGGACGGCTCTGCCGACCGCTCGCGTCACCTCGCTGCGCGGTGGGCGGCGAAGGAGGCGGTCGTGAAGGCCTGGTCGGCCTCGCTCCACGGCTCCCCGCCGGTGGTGGAGGAGACGAAGGCGCTGGCCGCGATCGAGGTCGTCAAGGACCTTTGGGGCCGTCCGCGGATCGTGCTGCACTCCCCCGTGCGGGAGCACCTGGACGCGTCGGCGATCCACCTGTCGCTGTCGCACGACGGCGACTACGCGATCGCGTACGTCGTCCTCACCGGCTGACCCGCCGCCGGCACGGTTTGCCACGCCAACGGCGTGCGTCGCCCCGCGGTCAGCCGGACTGCTCGGAGGCGAGCAGGTACGACACGAGCAGCCGCTTGAGCTCGATCACGGCCTCGGCGTGCTCCTGGCCGTCGCGGATGGAGAAGTTGAGCATCGAGTAGGCCACGTGGACGAGCACCTCGGCCATGATCTTGCGTCGCCCTCGGGGGGTACGCGGCGTCAGCGGCGCCAGCACGTGCGCAACGTCCGCCGCGAGCTCGCGCTCGGTCACGGCCGCCGTGGCGCGCGTCGCGGGCGTCGACTGCACCGCGTGCCAGACGGCGCGGCGCGACGGGTCGGTGACCCACAGTGCCGCGATGTGGTCGACGAGCTGGTCGAGGAGGCGGAGCCAGTCCAGCGTCGGGAGCTCCGCGGCGAGACGGGCGAGCTCGGCCCGCACCGCGACGACGTCCTGCCGGTCGAGCTCGCAGACGACGACGTACTTGTTCTGGAAGAACTGGTAGATGGTGCCGATCGGGATACCGGCCCGGTTGGCGACCTCCTCGAGCGTGAACGACTCGAACCCGGCCTCCAGCAGCAGGTCGCGCGAGGTCTGCAGGATCAGGTCGAACTTCTTCTGACTCCGCTCCTGCGTCGGCCTGCGCCGCGGCTCGAGGATCTCCACGGTCCCGTTCACGCCCCCAACCCTACCGAGGCGTAGGTTCCGTTGTCGGCAAGCGCGGCGACGAATGCAAACGCGAGTTGCGGCAGGACGTCGACGCGGCACGACCCCGTACGAGGTCGTGCCGCGCCCTTGCCGTGTCTGATCAGCTGCCTGCGGTGGCGTCGAGGGCGTCGACGAGCCCGTCACCGAAGAAGCCGTTGTACGCGGCGGTGCCGGTGCAGCGGACGTCCGTCGGGCACGGCTTGTCGTCGGCCTGCGCCCGGACCAGCGCCGCGAGCTCGCTCGGCGACGCGTCGGGGTGCGAGGCCTTCAGCAGGGCCAGCACGCCCGCGACGTGCGGGGACGCCATCGAGGTGCCGGACTTCAGCCCGTAGCCGCCACGGAGGACCGTCGACAGGATCCGGGTGCCCGGCGCCGTGACGTCGATGACCCCGTCACCGTAGTTGGAGAAGCTCGACTTGGCGCCGGCCTGGTCGTTCGACGCGACCGTCACGACCCCCGGCAGCTCGGCCGGGATGTCCTCGCACTCGGCGTTGATCGGACGGGTCACCGGCGTCGTGTCGTTCGGGCTGGTCGTGTCCGTCGTCTTGTTGGCCAGGTCGTAGTTCGAGTTGCCGGCAGCGGCGGCGCTGACGACGCCGTTGCGCTCGGAGTACGCGACCGCGCGGCGCACGGCCTCCTTGGCGGCAGCCTGGTCCGGGTCGTTGCTGCACCAGAACATCCACGGGTCGACGTAGTAGCTGTTGTTGGTCACGTCGACCCCGTGCTCGGCGGCCCACACGAAGCCGCAGATCGCGTACTCGGGGTAGATGAACCCGTCGTCGTCGACGACCTTGATCGAGGTCATCAGCGAGTTCGGGGCGACGCCGACGATGCCGACGCCGTTCTTGGCCGCGGCGATCGTGCCCGCGACGTGGGTGCCGTGGTCGCTGGTCGTCGGGATCCACGCGGCGCGGCTGGTGTCCGGGACCCCGTACGAGGTGCAGCCGACCGAGTTCTTCGCGTCGAGGTTCGGGGCGAGGTCGGGGTGGGTGTCGTCGATGCCGCTGTCGAGGACGCCGACGGTGACGTCACGGCTGCCGTCGCTGGCCACGTCGGCCTTGATCTGGGTCATGTCCCACTGCTGTGCCTCGAGCGGGTCGGCGGCGACGGCCTCGGTCTCGGTGACGCCCTGGCGGATCTCGAAGGCGGACCGGGTCTCGGTGCTGCGCGCGAGCGAGCGTGCCTGCGGCGCCGCGTCGTCCGGGGTCTTGACGGCCGCCGTACGGGTCGCGCCGACCGACTCGACCGCGTGGCCCTTGGCGACGGCCACGACGTCCTCGCGGAACGACGCCGTGGTCGCGTGGGCGACGACGACACCGATCTGGGGCCAGGACTGCACGACCGTGCCGCCGGCGTCGCGCACCGCCCGCTCGGCGAGACGGGTCTGGCCCGGGTTGGCCTTGCTGTTGACGACGTAGCTCATCAGCACGCCGTCGGCCACCGGCGTCGCGGCGGCGACCGAGGCCGGTGCCGCGGCCGTGGGGGCCGCCGCGGAGGCTCCCGCAGCGGCGGGCCCTGCGGTCAGAGCGGTGGCGACGAGGCCGATGCCGCAGAGCGCGGCTGCCGCGAGCGGTCGCCGGGACCGGGGACGAGATGGGGGTGGTGTTGCCGAGCTGACCATGAGGTTGTGCCCTCCTGCTGTCGGCCCGCGAGCAGGCCCGACGCCGGGCCGGTGGGCTCGGGAGGGTGCCGTCTCGGGGGATCTGCGTGATGTGCGGCCACCGTAGACCGGGTTCGGCTCACCCGCTGATCTGCCACTGAGACCCAGGACACGCCGGGTCTCGGGTTGACAAGAACATGAGGCACCCCTCATCTTTGTAAGCAGTCCTGAGGCTTCCCTCATGTTTTAGGAGACCGAGTTGACCACGATCAACACGGAGACCGCAACCTCCGACCATCGCGCACGCCTCGCCCGCCGCCGCCAGGAGCGGTTCCGCCACGTCGAGCCGCGCGGGCGCCGCGAGTACACCGCCCGCGAGCGGGCCGAGATGCTCGTCGACGCCGGCTCGTTCGTCGAGATGACCCCGATGCGCGTCGACGGCAACGGCAACGGTGCCGGCGTGGTCATCGGATGGGGCCGTGTCGACGGACGTGGCGTCGTGATCGCGAGCCACGACGCCGCGGTCGCCTCCGGAGCGATCGGCGCCGTGATGGCCGAGACGATCCAGAAGGCCCAGCGCTTCGCGATCGACAAGGGCTACCCGATCGTCTACATCAACGACTCCGGCGGCGCCCGGATCCACGACGGCATCCTCGCGCTGCACGGCTGTGGCGAGATCTTCGCGCTCAACGTCAAGGCGCAGAAGCGGGTCCCGCAGATCTCCCTGATCCTCGGCCCCTGCGCGGGCGCGGCGGCGTACTCCCCCGCCCTGACCGACTGGACGATCATGGTCCGCGAGCAGGGACAGATGTTCCTCACCGGCCCGGACATCGTCAAGGCGACCACCGGTGAGGACGCGAGCGCCGAGGACATCGGCGGCTCGCAGATGCACACCGAGACCAGCGGCGTCGCCCACCTCGAGGTGACCAACGAGGGCGAGGCGTTCCACGCGACGCGTCTCCTGCTCTCGTTCCTGCCCTCGCACGTCGGCGCGCCGATGCCGCTCGTCGCGCCCCGCAGGCCGGACCCGGTGGCCGCGGAGCGCCTCCCGTACGTGGTGCCGGACAAGGCCAGCGTCGTCTTCGACATGAACAAGGTGCTCGACGGTGTCCTCGACGCCGGCCCGCGCCTGGAGCTGATGCCCGCCCACGCGCCGAGCGTCCTGACGCTGTTCGGCCACCTCGACGGCCGTCCGGTCGGCGTGCTCGCCAACCAGCCCGCCTCGCGCGGCGGCGTGCTCGACGCGAAGTCGTCGGTCAAGGCCGCCCGCTTCATCGAGTTCTGCGGGCGCTTCAACCTCCCGGTCGTGACGTTCGTGGACGTCCCCGGATTCCTGCCCGGCACCGTCGAGGAGGGCCGCGGCGTGATCACGCACGGCGCGAAGCTCCTCAAGGCCTACGTCGAGACGACGTCGCCGCTGCTGACCGTCGTGGTCCGCAAGGCGTACGGCGGCGCCTACATCGCCATGGGGTCGCGCTCGCTGGGCGCCGACTACTCGTGGGCCTGGTCGGGCGCCGAGATCGCCGTCATGGGTCCCGGAGGGGCGGTGGCGCTCCTGCACCGGCGGACGCTCCGCGACGCGGAGGACCCGGTCGCGACCCGCGACGAGCTCGCCGCCGAGTACCGCGAGAACGTGGCACGCCCGTACGTCGCCGCCGAGGCCGGCATCGTCGACGACGTGATCCTCCCCGAGGAGACGCGCGACCGCCTGGTCGACGCGATGGCGACGCTCGGCTACGAGGACGGTGCGGATGTACGCCGCTAAGGCCGAGATCGTGGGCAACGTCTGGCGCGTGGTCGCCCAGGAGGGCGACCACGTCGCTGCGGGCGACCTCGTGGCGGTGCTCGAGACGATGAAGATGGAGATCCCGGTGCACGCCGGCGAGGCGGGCACGGTCCGCCTCAAGGTCGCGGAGGGGCAGATCGTCCAGGAGGGCGACGTCATCGCGGAGATCGGCTAGCTCAGAGCCTGCCGATCGCGATCCCGCCGCCGACCACGAGCACGAGACCGACCACCGTCGCCGCCATCTCGCGCGGCGTCCTCCGTTCCTTGAGGACGAAGATGCCGCCGAGCGTCGACAGCACCACGCTCATCTGCGTGAGGGTGAACCCGGTCGCGATGCCGTTGACCTGTGCCGAGATCAGGTACGCCAGCGCGCCCACCGCGAAGACCACCCCGACCCCGAGGTTCTGCCACGAGGCCGGCTGGACCAGCGGCCTGCCGCGGTCGAGGACGAGCGCCGCCACGACCGCCAGCGCGAGCATGCCGCCGGCCTGCGGGAAGAAGGCCGCCCAGCCCTCCGCGTCGGCCACGCGCGGCAGCGCCGAGTAGCCGACGTACCCCAGCGAGCCGACGAGCAGCATGAGCACGCCGACCTTGATGTCGCGGGGCGGCCGCGGCGCCTCCCGCGACGCGGGGTCGCGTACCGAGGTGAGCAGCACGCCGAGCACGATCACCACCAGGGCGGAGAACCCGACGACCTTGTCGCCCACGCTCGCCCACTCCCCGAGCACGACCACGCCGTAGAGCGACGTCCCGATCAGCTGGAACGCGGTCGAGACCGGGAGGGCGTGGGAGACGCCGATGCGCGGGTACGCGGCGTACTGCAGCAGCTGACCGACCGCCCAGCACGCGCCGGACAGGAAGCTGAAGAGGAACACCCGCGGCGAGATCAGCGGGTCGCGGGCAAAGAGGACGACCGTCGCGACCAGCGCCGTCCCGGCCGTCGTCCCCACGATCTGGTTGACCGGCCGCCCGCCGTGCAGGCTGGCGAGGATCGGGAGCAGACCCCAGGCGACCGCGGGCACGAGGCCGATGACGAGGTCCACGCGGCCGACGCTAGCCGCGGACCGCCGAGCGCGCAGCGCGTGCCGTTCGTCGATCGCCGGGTCCCGTCGGCGGGGATCGCGTGATAGGACGTGAGCAGGGTCACCCGACCCGCGTCCAGGCCGTCGACCTACGAGGTGCTCGATGTTCTTCCCGCTGACCGTCCGCGACTTCCTCGACCGCGCGACGACCGTCTACCCGGACCGGATCGCAGTCGTCGACGAGCCCGACCAGCCCGCCGCCTCCTGGGGCGAGATCACGTACGCGGAGCTGGGCCGCCGGGCCCGCTCGCAGGCGGCGTTCCTCGACGACCTCGGGGTGCCGCGCGGCGGCCGGGTCGCGATCGTGTCCCAGAACGCGGCACGGCTCCTGACCTCCTTCTTCGGGGTCTCCGGGTGGGGGCGCATCCTGGTCCCGGTGAACTTCCGGCTCGCGCCCGCCGAGGTCGAGTACATCGTCGAGCACAGCGGCGCGGAGGTGCTCCTAGTCGATCCCGAGGTGCGCTCGCTCCTGGACTCCGTCAGCGCCAAGCACGTCTTCGTCATCGGTGAGGACGACGAGCCGATGTGGTCCACGCACGGCGACCCGCAACCGTGGGAGGAGCCCGACGAGAACGCGACGGCGACGATCAACTACACGTCGGGTACGACGGCCCGCCCGAAGGGCGTCCAGCTGACCCACCGCAACCTGTGGACGAACGCGAGCATCTTCGGCTGGCAGGGGTCGGTCAGCGACCGCGACGTCTACCTCCACACGCTGCCGATGTTCCACGCCAACGGGTGGGGCATGCCGTACGCGGTGACGGGCATGGGTGGGCGCCACGTCGTGATCCGCAAGATCGACGGTGCCGAGATCCTGCGCCGCGTCGAGCGCCACGGTGTCACCTTCATGTGCGCCGCGCCGGCGGTCGTGGCCGCGGTGCTGGACGCGGCGAAGACGTGGGACGGCGAGATCCCGGGCCGCGACCGCGTCCGCATCATCGTCGCCGGGGCCCCGCCGCCGACCCGCACGATCGAGCGGGTCCGCAGCGAGCTCGGCTGGGAGTTCATCCAGATCTACGGCCTCACCGAGACCTCGCCGCTGCTGACGATGAGCCGGATGCGCGAGGAGTGGGAGGACCTCGAGCCGCTGGAGCAGGCCCGCCTGCTCGGCCGCGCCGGGGCTCCCGCCGTCGGCGTCCGGATCATGGTCGACGACACCGGCGAGGTGCTGGCGCAGTCCAACCACAACCTCGACGCCTACTGGGACAACCCCGACGCCACGGCGGTCGCGCAGGAGGGTGGCTGGTTCCACACCGGGGACGGGGGCACCTTCGAGGACGGCTACCTCACGATCGCCGACCGCAAGAAGGACGTGATCATCTCCGGTGGGGAGAACGTCACGTCGATCGAGGTCGAGGACGCGCTCATGCTCCACCCGGCGGTGCGCGAGGTCGCGGTGATCGGCATCCCGGACGAGAAGTGGGGCGAGCTCGTGACGGCGCTGGTCGTCCTCGACCCGGAGGCCGGCGAGGTGACCGCCGAGGACCTCATCACGCACACCCGGCAGCACCTCGCGGGCTACAAGTGCCCGAAGCGCATCGAGTTCCGCGACGAGCTCGCCCGCACCGCGACCGGCAAGCTGCAGAAGTTCAAGCTGCGGGCGCCGTACTGGGAGGGCCAGCAGCGTCAGGTCAACTGACCGACGGCCGCCGCCCTCCCGCTCTCAGCGCCGGCGACCGACCCAGCGCTCGGGGACGGAGACGGCCAGCAGCTCGGGGACGGTCGCGAACTTGCGTCGTGGCCGTCCCTGCAGCGCACCGTTGCGGCGCTCGGCGAGGTCGATCGCCCGCATCCGGCGCAACCCCACGACGTCGCTGCTCCTCCAGCGCAGCAGCGCGCGGAAGTCGCTGGCCGTGCCCGACGGCTCCGGCAGGCGCCGCGCGGTCGCGTCCGCCACGATCGCGGCGACCGTCTCCTGGGCGCAGGAGCGGTTGGCCCCGATGCCGCCGGTGGAGCCACGCTTCGCCCAGCCCACGACGTACGCCCCGGGCAGGGGCTCGCCGTCGCGGCCGAGCACGCGCCCCTGGGCGTTGGGGACGCTCTCGCGGGCCTGGTCGAACGGCAGGCCGGGGATCGGCGTACCGCGGTAGCCGATCGAGCGGATCACGGTCCGGGTGGCGATCGTTGTCTCGACGCTGCCGGTCACCCGGACTCCGTCGACCGCGTCGCCGCCCTCGAACGCCGTCGGAGCCACGCCGAAGGCGAGCACCACGCGCTTGCCCGGCTCGGGCGCCGTCTCCCAGTCGATGGCGACCCTGGGCAGGTCGCGCAGCAGGGCTGCCGTGCTGCCGACCGGCGCCTCGTCGATGGTGGCGGCGGTCTCGGGGTGGTCAGCGACGACGAGGTCGACGTCCCGGATGGTGCGCATCCCGACCAGCTCCGCCCGCGTGTACGCGGCATGCTCGGGCCCCCGGCGCCCGAGCACGACGACCTCGCGCACCCTGCTCTGCCGCAGCGCCGCGAGCGCGTGGTCGGCGATGTCGGTCCGGGCCAGCGTGTCGGGATCGGTGAGGAGCACTCGGGCGACGTCGAGCGCGACGTTGCCGTTGCCGACCACGACGACGCGCTCGCTGGAGAGGTCGACGTCGATCTGCTCGCGGTCCGGTCGGGCGTTGTACCAGGCGACGAGGTCGCTCGCCGCCACGCTGCCGGGGAGGTCCTCGCCCGGGACGCCGAGAACCTTGTCGCGTGCGGCACCGACGGCGTACACGACGGCGTGGTGGTGCGCGAGGAGCTCCTCGTGCGTGACGTCCTTGCCGACCTCGACGTTGAGCTGCACCGAGACGCGCGGGTGACCGTACGTCCAGGCGAAGGTGTCCTCGATCCGCTTGGTGTCGGGGTGGTCGGGCGCGACCCCGGAGCGCAGGAGCCCTCCCGCGACGGGCAGCCGGTCGACCATCGTGACGGTCGCCGGCGACGTGGTCAGCAGTGCCCGTGCCGCGTACGCCGCCGACGGGCCTGTGCCGACGATCGCGACGCGGAACGTCCCGAAGCCCTGCGGAACCGTCTCGGGGAAGGTGAGCGCGTCCCAGGTCGCGGACTCCGGGTGCGCCTCGTAGTACTCCCGGTTGAGGTCGGCGAACACGGTGTCCGGACCGCGCAGCAGGTCGACCGGGACGATCGCGCCCGTCGGGCACGCGTCCGCGCAGGCGCCGCAGTCGATGCAGCTCTGCGGGTCGATGAAGACCATCTCGGAGGCGCTGTCGCCGGCGGCGCCGGCGGCGCGCTCCTCAGGGGTGGGGTGGATGCAGTTGACCGGGCAGACCGACACGCAGGTGGCGTCGTTGCAGCAGCTCTGCGTGACCGCGTATGCCATCGAGGTCCTCGCTCAGATCATGTCGACGGACTGGTAGACCCGCATCGCGCGGCGCGTCAGCAGGCCGGCGTCGGCCAGGAAGTCCATCAGGTGCACGCACGACAGGCGCATCATCGCCTTGCGGTGCTGGTTGGTCCGAACCTCCTCGAGGGCACGCTGCCGGTCGAGCCCGACGTTGGTGTAGACCTCGGGGCTGACCATCGCCCGCACGATGAAGTAGGCCGCACCCGCGAACAGCATCGCCGAGCGCTCGCGCCGGAAGCGGCTCGCGTGCTCCAGTCCGTCGATGATCTCGGCGCGCGCGAACTTCATGTGCCGCGCCTCCTCCACCACGTGGATCTTGCTGGTGGTCCGCACGATGTGGACGACGTTCTCGCCGCGCATCCAGTCGCGCTGCATGACGTCGAGGATCTCCTCGGCGATGAGGATCGGCCCGTACGCCTGCTCGGCACGCGCGGTCGACTTGAGGAGCCGCGCGAGCTCGACGGTCAGGCGCGGCGGAAGGTACTTCGGGATGCCGAGGACGTCGCAGGTGCGGGCGAACATGAGCGAGTGGCGGCACTCGTCGGCGATCTCGGTCAGGGCGAACCGGAACTCGCTGTCGGCGGGGTTCTTGGCGTACTGGTCGCGCAGGATCAGCTGCTGCAGCATCATCTCGAACCAGATGCCGGTCTGCATGATCGAACCGACCTCGTGACGGGTGAGCAGGACGCGCTGCTCCTCGCTCATCTCCGACCACAGCCGCGTGCCGTAGAGCGTGCTCCACTCCGGGTTGAGGCCGTAGTGGTCCTCGGGGATCGGCTGGTCCCACGCGACCTCGGTCTGCGGGTCGTACGACAGCTCGGCGGACGAGGCGAGGAGACGAGCAGTGACGTCGTCGATGGTCGTGCGCTCACGGAACGCGGTGGCGGCGGTCATGGTGCCCTCCAGTCTCCAATGACGTGACGGGCCCTATGTTACATCGTCGATGTCTTAATGCAACCGTGCCGCTTCGCGGATCTTGAGGTCGATCTCCCGCCGGTTCGTGCGGTCGACGCGGGCCTCGATCACCTCGATACCCTCCTGCATCCCCTCGACGAGCCACTCCTCGAGCGTCTCCGCGTCCTCCACGACCGCGTGGTCGATCCCCATCGACGCGCACAGCTGCCCGAGGTCGACGCGCGTCGGTGTGCCGAAGACCCGCTCGAATGCAGCGGCGTACGGGGTGTCACCCTGCTCCAGCGTCGAGAAGATGCTGCCGCCGTCGTCCGACGCGACCACGATCGTGAGGTCGGGTCGCGGCTCGTCCGGGCCGATCACGAGACCGTTGCTGTCGTGCAGGAAGGTCAGGTCGCCCATCAGCGCGTACGCATCGTTCGACCGTCGCCCGAGCGCCGCCCCGACCGCCGTCGACACCACACCGTCGATGCCGGCGAGTCCGCGGTTGGCGGTGATCATCCGGCGCTGCCCGACCTGGTACGGCACCGACATCAGGTCGAGGTCGCGTACGGGGTTCGACGACCCGACCACGAGCAGATCCCCCGGTCCGACGGCCAGCGAGACCGTTCGGGCGACCTGCCACGGGTTCAGCGGCGGACGGAAGACGGGGTGCCCGAGAGTCGTGCCCTGACCTGGAACCGGGTCGAGCACGATCTCCTCCACCGCCGCCAGGGTCGCGACGTCGGCGCGCTTCCACGCCTCGAACCACCCGGGATCGTCGCTCCCCTCCACCCGCACGGACGGGTACGAGGCTGCGACCCGGTTGCCGGGATCGGTCAACGGCGCCGCGCCCACACCGACGATCTCGACGTCGTCGCGCGTCAGCAGACGAGTGATCGGACGCGACAGGGTGGGGTGCCCGAAGACGACGACCCGCTCGATCCGGTCGGCGAGCTCGGGCAGCCCGAGGAGCAGCCGGTAGGTCGCGATGGGCTGCGTCCCGTTGCGCGCGCCCGAGGTCGGCTCCGCGAGCAGGGGCCATCCGGCCTCCTCGGCGAGCAGGCGTGCGGCCGGTCCGGCGTCGTCACCGGCGACGACGACCGTCCGGGGCCCGAGCGGCAGCGTCGACGCCGGCTCGGGCGTGACGGGGGCGGGGCGACGCCACGGCGCGCCGTCCGGGCGACCCGCGAGCCCGCCCGGCAGACCGCCCTGGACGTCGTCGGGGCCGGGCACCAGCGGCTCGCGGAACGCGACGTTCAGGTGCACCGGGCCGCCTTGCGGCCGCGCCATGGGTCCCTCGCCCGTCGGGCCGACCGCCGCGGCGACGACCCGGGCGACGACCGCCCGCCAGCCCGCCGCGCTGGGCGGGACGACCTCCGGCGCGGCGACCTCGACGTACGCGCGGACCGCGTCGCCGAACAGCTTCACCTGGTCGGTCGTCTGGTTCGCCTCCGTGCCGCGCAGCTCGGCGGGACGGTCGGCGGTGATCGCGATCAGCGGGACGCGGGCGTGGCTCGCCTCGAGGACCGCGGGATGGAGGTTGGCGGCGGCGGTGCCGGACGTGGTCACGACGGCGACGGGGCGGTGGGCGCCCTTCGCGAGGCCCAGGGCCAGGAATGCCGCGCTCCGCTCGTCGATGCGGACGTGCAGCCGCAGGTCGCCCCGGGCGTCGGCGGCGTGCAGGGCGAGCGCGAGCGCGGCCGACCGCGATCCCGGAGACAGCACGACCTCCCGGACCCCGGAGCGCACGAGCTCGTCGACGAGGACGCGCCCGAGCGCGGTCGACGGGTTCACCGGACCACCGCCGGGACGGCGCGCAGCGCGTCGAGCCGCGCGGCCCAGCGCGCGGCCAGGTCTGCGTCCGGCTCGCTCGCCAGGAAGGCGGCCGACGGCTCTGGGCGCACGACCGGGAGCACCCCGTCGCGGGGCACGAGGGGGTCGTCCACGACGTCGCGCTCGAGCAGCGTGACCGTCCCCAGCCCGCAGGCGTACGGCAGGTCCGGCAGCGCGGCGGCCAGCGCCACCCCGGCCGCGATCCCGATCGAGGTCTCGAGGGCGCTGGACACCACGACCGGGAGCCCGATGCGCTCGGCGATCTCCAGGCACGCCTCGACCCCGCCGAGCGGCTGGACCTTGAGCACGGCGACGTCGGCCGCCTCGAGCTCCGCGACGCGGTAGGGGTCCTCGGCGCGCCGGATCGACTCGTCCGCGGCGATCGGCACGTGAGTACGCCGTCGCAGCTCGGCGAGCTCCTCGACCGTGCGGCACGGCTGCTCGGCGTACTCCAGGCCACCGCCGGCGCGGTCGAGCACCGCCAGCGCCTCGGCCGCCGCGTCGACGGTCCACGCACCGTTGGCGTCGACCCGCACCGCGCCGCCCGGCCCGAGCGCGTCACGCACCGCGGCCACCCTCGCCTCGTCGTCGGCCAGCGTCTGGCCCGGCTCGGCGACCTTCACCTTCGCCGTACGGCAGCCGTGGCCCGCCGTCACGATCCGCTGGGCGGCGTCCGCATCCACCGCGGGGACGGTGCAGTTGACCGGCACCACGTCACGCTGCGGCCGCGGCCATGCCCGGGTCGCGGCGGCCACGGCGGCGTCGTACCAGGGCCGCGAGGCCGGGGCGTCGTAGTCCCAGAACGGGCTGAGCTCCACCCAGCCGGTCTCACCACGGGCGAGCAGGCCGTCGCGCACGGTGATCCCGCGGAAGCGGGTGCGCATCGGGGTGGAGTAGGGGAGCCAGTCGAGAGCGGGGTCGTTCACGCACGCCACGGTATCCCGTGGCCCCCGGTCACACCCGTGGCTCCGCCGTGCGCCGCTCGGGCGCCTTGATCCCCGGCATCCGTCGGGTGGTCACGAGCTCCTCGGCCACGTCGCGCAGCGGGATGTTGCGCGTCATCGAGGACCTCCGGAGGACGTTGAACGCCTGGTGCGCCTCGAGGTCGAACCGCTCCATCAGGATGCCCGTGGCCTGGCCGATCGCCGACCGTGTCACGAGCGCCGAGCGGAGGTTCTGCTCCTTGCGCTGGGTGGTCAGGACGACCGCGATCTGGGTGGCCGCGACGTACCCGAGCTCGCGGGAGTCGTCGTCGAAGGCGTCGGGCACCTTGCCGTAGAGGTTCAGCGCACCGATCGTCTCGTCGCTGGCGAACAGCCGGTAGCTGACCATGCTCAGGATCCCGAGGTCGGCGACCGCGCGCGGGGCCCACTGCGGCCACCGCGGGTCGCTCGCCAGGTCAGGGGCGTACACGGTGGGCGTCTCGACGACGGCATCGAGCGCCGGACCCTCGTCGAGGTCCGCCTGGAGCTGGTCGCCGCTGCGCGCCAGGGCGTCGCTCGCGGCGAACGTCTCGATCGCCGCACTTCTCGCGATCGAGATGCCGGCCGCCGCGCAGCCGTCGATGTGCGCGGCGACGAACTGCACCGACTGCTCGGCTGCTGCTTCGAGGGTGTCGGCCGCGGAGATGCTGCGCGCCGCCACCGCCATATCACGGAGGAGGCTCGTCGGCCGATTGATACTCACACCTGAGTGTGGGCTGCTGTCGCGCGCGGCCGACAGCCGCAGAACGCACCGGCACCGGCCGATAAACGACCAGGGCGTGACCAGGCTCTCAGCGGGCGAGGGTGTCCCCGGGGTTCTCCCCGTAGGCCTCGCGGTACTCCGCGGCGAAGCGGCCGTGGTTGTAGAACCCCCAGCGCGAGGCGATCGACGTGACGGTCTCGCCGTCGACCGCGGCGAGCAGGTGGCGACGGGCTTGATCGAGTCGCACACGACGGGCGTACGCCATCGGCGTCGTCCCCAGGTGCCGCCGGAAGGCCAGCTGGAGGGACCGTGGCGCGACCCGGGCGGCATCGGCGAGCTCCGCGAGGCTCAGCTCGACGTCGGCGCTCGCCTCGATGTGGGCCACGGCACGGCGTACGGCGTCGCTCGCCGCGTCGCGGCGGTCGCGGTTGTCCTCGCCCACGGAGTGCTCGGCGGCGTCGGTGCCGAAGGTCACCAGGGCCGTCCGCGCGAGGAGGCGGCCGACGGCGTCGAGGGCTCGGGGCGACACCGGCTCCGGGCCCGCGAGCAGCTCCTCGACGTAGTCCACCAGGTTGCCCCAGTGGAGCAGCGACGCACGGTCGGCCGGCTGGTAGCGACGGAACCGGACCGGCGCGCTCGGACGGTCTCCCCGGAGGTCGCGCACGGCGTCCTCGACGAGCTCCCACCCCAGGCTGATCCCCCGGACGGTGAGGTTGTCCGAACGACCCGAGTAGGCGTCGCCCGGGCCGGCGATGGCGACGAGCTCCCCTGGCCCGGCCTGGTCGGTGACGCCCGCACGCGTGTACTCCGCCCAGCCACGTCGGCCCTCGAGGATGGTGAGGTAGCCGAGCGGGTCGCAGTCGTAGGTGAGCTCGGTCCCGAGGTCGACGTGGTCGACGGCGAAGGCACCGGCGTCCGCGCGAGCGAAGCTCACGTGGTGCAGGTCGCCGGTGAGCCGCAGGGTGCTGCCGTACGCCTCGTCGAGGACCTCGCGTGCGATCTCGGGGTCGGTGGTGTCGACGGCCGAGCGTTCAACGGGGTCGGAAACACTGGTCATGCGGTTCTCCCAGCCTTCGTCGCGTGGGCGACGGCGGCGCGCCAAAGTCGCGGCTGGGCACGCTTCTGAACCTCAGCTTCGGTGCCATCCTAGCCCGGCCACCCAACGACCCGGCCAGCCTTCGAGCCGGGTCAGCGCTCCTCGGCGGCGATCGCGCGCACCCGCAGACGGTCGACCTTGCCGTGCTCCAGGAGCGGGATCGCGTCGACGACCACGACACGGCGCGGCGCCCACGAGCGCGCGAGCCCGGCCGCCTCGACGCCGTCACGCAGCGCGTCCAGAGAGACCGGACGGCCTGGCTCGCCGACCACGACCGCGACCACCGTCTGCCCCCACTCCGGGTCGTCGACGCCGACGACGACCGCGTCGGCGACACCGTCCAGACCGCGCAGGGCGAGCGCGACGCGGGGCGCGGAGACGTTGACACCACCCGAGATGATCGCGTCGTCGGTCCGCCCGAGCACCTGCAGGCGGCCGTCCTCGTCGAGCCGCCCGAGGTCCTGGGTCCGCAGCCAGCCGTCGCGCAGCGCGTCGGCCGTCGCGGCGTCGTCGCCGGCGTACCCGTCGAAGAGGACCGGTCCTGCGATCCACACCCGTTGCTCGGCGTCGAGCCGGAGGGCCACACCGTCGAGCGGCACGCCGTCGTACACGCAGCCGCCGGCGGTCTCGCTCATCCCGTAGGTCCGCACGATCCTCACTCCGGCGCGGGTCGCCCGCGCCCGCAGCTCCGGGTCGAGCGCGGCCCCGCCGACGAGCACGGCGTCGAGGGCCGCGAGGGCCGCCAGCCGTCCTGACTCGGCGAGGCGGTGCAGCTGGGTCGGGACCAGCGAGGCGTAGCGCCGCTCGCCGGTCATCGCCTCCACCGCTTCCTCGAGGCCGGCGTGCTCCGACGCCACCACCGGCGACGTGGCCGCGAGCAGCGACCGCGCGACGACCTGGACGCCGGCGACGTAGTGCGCCGGGAGGTCGAGCAGCCACTGGCCCGGGCCGCCGAGCCGCGCGTGGGTGGCGCGCGCGGACGCGGTGACGGCCCGGCGCGACAGCAGCACGTCCTTGGGCCGCCCCGTCGACCCCGAGGTGCGGATCGCGAGCGCGGGCGGCTCCTCGTCGGCGGCGAGCCACTCCTGCAGCGCCGCGTCAACCTCGCGCGGCGTCCCCGTCACCGGGCGCAGCGTCGCCCACCTCGTCGTCTCCTGAGCACGGGTCACGCGTCCACGCTAGTCGGCGACCCGCGTCACCCGGGAGCCGCTGCGTGGTCGCGCAGGATTCGCGTGAGGTAGGCCTCGACCCGGGAGGCGGGGTGCGCGGGCGCCACCCGCTCGTCCCGCACCCGCTCCGCCGCCACACGCTCCGCCCACACCTGCTGGCCCGACGGAAGACGCCAGCCGAACTCGTACGACCCGCCGTCACCGACCGGACCCTCGCGGGACACCGGAACGAGGTAGCCGTGGGACTTGAGGACGTGGTGACGGCGGCACAGCGGCCAGAGGTCGTCCCCTCGGGTCCTGCCGTCCGGCCACGGACGGCGGTGGTCGAGGTCGCACCGCTCGGCGGGCACCGTGCAACCCGGGGCCTGACACACGCCGTCACGGAACCGGATCGCCCGCGCCAGCAGGTCGGGAGCGAAGCGCCCGAGGTAGGTGTGGTCGAGCGTCCTCCCCACCGGGTCGGTGAGGAGCCGGTGCCAGAAGACGTTGTCGGCCCGGCCGGCACCGATGAGGTCCCGCAGCTCGCGCACGGGAACCACCCACGCGCCGTCGGAGGAGACGACGGGCTCGTCGGACGCTCCCGCCAGCGCCTCGGCCGTCACGAGGACGGCCACGTCCACCGAGGGGCGTACGGACGGCGTCTGATCGGCGGTTGCCGCAGGTCCGGTCGCCCACGCCGCCAGGAGATCGGCGCGCTTCTGAGCGAGGGTGCGGCCGTCGTCGGGCAGCCGCTGGGCCTCCCGGCGGAGCCGCGCGTCGAGCGTCGCCGCCTGCAGCGTCGGGAGGAGGGCCCACAGCTCCGACATGCCGTCGTCGCCGTGCCGGACGCTCACCTGACGGTCGGCGCGAGCGCGCGCGGCGCGCTCCGCGTCGGCGTCGGGCTCGGCGCGGGCGACGAAGCGGCGCAGCCACGCCTTCAGCTCGACCGTCGTGTGGCACGCCGCGTAGGGCACGACCCGCTCGTCGAGGCGCTCCACGGATGCGTCCTCGCCCAGGCGTCCGAGCGTCTCGGCGATCAGGTGCACGCGGTAGCCGTCGAGCGACCCCTCTCCCGCTGCGGCCCACACCCGCGGCAGCCGCTCGCGCACCGCCCGCGCCTCGGTCAGCCGCGCCCGCAGCTGACCCTCCGAGAACCCGGCCGCGACGGCGATGTCCACCCGCGCGGCACGCACGTGGAGCTGTCGTCGCAGGCCCGACGCCTCAGCCGCCGCCTCGCGGTGAGCGGCGTCGTCGGCCGCGAGCAGCGCCCGGGTCTCCGCCGCCTCCGCGGCAGCACGACGCCGGGCCACCTCCGCGAGGTGGCCCGGATCGAACGCGCCGGTCGACGTCATACGACCACGCTAGGGCCCGCCACCGACACCCCCGCCGAAGCGTGCGCGGCGCCGCCGACCACCGGTCCCGCCGACTGCGCCCACGCCCGCAGGTGGAAGGATGAGCAGCCGTGGCAACAGCATCGCAGTGGATCGAAGGCGCCCGACCTCGCACGCTCCCGGCGGCGGTCTCCCCCGTCGTGGCCGGGACCGGCGCCGCGCTGTACGCCGACGAGGCGGTGTGGTGGAAGGCCGCCCTCTGCCTCCTGCTCTCGCTGGCGCTGCAGGTCGGCGTGAACTACGCCAACGACTACTCCGACGGCATCAAGGGCACCGACGACGACCGGGTCGGCCCGCTGCGCCTGGTCGGCTCCGGCGCCGCCAGCGCCGCGGCGGTGAAGCGAGCCGCGTTCGTCTGCTTCGGCATCGGCGGGCTCCTCGGGCTGGTCCTCGCCGCCACGTCCGGGTGGTGGCTGCTGCTCGTCGGCGTGGCCGCGATCGCCGCCGCCTGGTTCTACACCGGGGGTTCGCGGCCGTACGGCTACCACGCGCTCGGCGAGGTCAGCGTGTTCGTGTTCTTCGGTCTCGTCGCGGTCCTCGGCACGACGTACGTCCAGGTCGGGGCGTTCACGTGGCCGGCCCTCGCCGCCGCGATCGGGGTCGGGTCGCTCGCCTGCGCGATCCTCGTCGCCAACAACCTGCGCGACATCCCCACCGACACCGCCAGCGGCAAGCGCACGCTGGCCGTGGTCCTGGGCGACCGCGGCTCGCGCGTCTTCTACGTCGTCCTGCTGGTGGTCGCCCTGCTCACCGTGTGGTGGCTCGCGTCGTACACGCCGCCGGCGCTGCTCGGGTTGCTCGCCTTCCCGCTCGCGCTCCGGGCGGCGACCCCCGTCGCCCGCGGCGAGCGCGGCCTCGCCCTGGTCCCCACGCTGCGCGACACCGGCCTCGCGGAGCTCGTCTACGCGCTCGGCGTCGCCGTCGGTCTGGCGATCGGCGTCTGAGCGGACCGCGCCGCCCGCACGTCACTCCTCCTCGTCGAGGAGACCCTTCTTCCGGTCCCGCTCGACGATCGCCCGGACGTTCTCGAGCCGGCCGCAGTCGGCGTCGACCTGGGCGTTGCGCTCACGGGCGAACGCCTCACCCAGCTCGTGCCGCGCGCGCTCCGCGACCCCCTCGCGGGCGGGGTTGAGGATGGTCAGCTCCTCTTCTGTGAGGTGGTGGTTGACGACCCGCGCCAGCTCCTCGACCGCGTCGTCGAACGTCTGGGTGTCGGTCCCCTTGAGCTCCAGCACCGCCAGGAGCGCCTGGTTGCCCTCCGCGTGCTCCTCCTCGCCGTGCTCCTCCTCGTGGGCGTCGATCGCGTCGCGGTGGCGCAGCGTCGGGTAGACCTCCTTCTCCTCCGCCTCCGCGTGCGCCACGTGCAGCGTCGCGAACGCCCGCCGGACGGCGTCGCGGTCGGAGCTGGCGTCGCGGAGCTGCCGCAGCAGGTCCTCGAACCGGCGGTGGTCGTCGAGGATGAGGTCGATCACGTCGCCGGAGACGGGACGTCCGAGGTCGATGGCAGAGGTAGGCATGCGGCCAACGTACGGCGCTGCCCGGCCGCGCGCCGGTTGCGAGCCCGATGCCTGACGCTCACCGTGAGATCACCTCGTGTTCTCCCGGGCTCGGGACCGTTCTTGGCATGACCCAGACCCAGCCCGAACCACCGCAGCTCGGCCGCCGCACCCTCCTGCGGGGTGCGGCCGTCGTCGGTGCCGGAGCCGTCGTCCTCGGCTCCGGAGCCGCCTCCGCCGCCACCACCGCGCGTACGCCCTCCGGCTCCGCCCCCGCGTTCGTCCGCGGCGGCCGTCCCTCCCTCACCCACGGCGTCCAGGCCGGCGACGTGCTGACGCGCCAGGCGACGCTCTGGTCGCGCGCCGACCGACCCGCCCGTCTGGTCGCGGAGATCGCCCGCGACCGCTCGTCCCGCAAGGCCGTGACCGTCAAGGGACCGGTCGTCACACCGGACACCGACCTCACCGGCCGCTTCACCGTGCGCGGGCTCCCGGCCGGCGCCGACCTCTTCTACCGGGTCCGCGCCGTCGACCTCCGGGACCCGCGGCGGTCCAGCGCCCCCGAGGTCGGGCGCCTGCGGACGGCGTCGCAGCGGCCCGACGACGTCCGCTTCCTGTGGTCCGGCGACATCGCCGGCCAGGGATGGGGCGTCAACCCCTCGTACGGAGGGTTCCGCATCGTCGACGCGATGGCGCGCCGCCGACCGGACTTCTTCCTCAGCAGCGGCGACAACGTCTATGCCGACGGCCCGGTCGCCGAGACCGTCACGCTGCCCGACGGCACCCTCTGGAACAACCTCGTCATCGAGGAGAAGACGAAGGTCGCCGAGACGCTCGACGAGTTCCGCGGCCAGTTCAAGTACAACCTGCTCGCGGACAACTGGCGCCGCTTCCTCGCCGAGACGCCGCAGGTGACGCAGTGGGACGACCACGAGGTGACCAACAACTGGTACCCCGGCGAGATCCTGGCCGACGCCCGCTACACCGAGAAGCGCGTCGACGTGCTGGCCGAGCGCGGACGGCAGGCGTTCCACGAGTACGTCCCGGTGGCCCCGATCTCTCCCGATCCCGAGGGTCGCGTGTACCGGGTGCTGCACCTCGGCCCGCTGCTCGACCTGTTCGTGCTCGACATGCGCACCCACAAGGACCGCAACACCGCCGACAAGGAGACCGAGCGCGACGGCGGCGTGCTCGGCGCGGAGCAGACCCGCTGGCTGATCCGAGAGCTCGAGAAGTCCCGCGCGACGTGGAAGGTGATCGCGGCGGACCTCCCGATCGGCCTCGTGGTGCCGGACGGGACCGAGCAGGAGGGCCTCGCCCAGGGCGACCCGGGCGCTCCGCTCGGCCGCGAGCTCGACATCGCGCCCGTGCTCACCGCCCTCCAGCGGGCGGGCATCCGCAACCACGTGTGGCTCACCGCCGACGTCCACTACACGGCCGCGCACCACTACTCGCCCGACCGCGCGGCACACCAGGACTTCGACCCGTTCTGGGAGTTCGTCTCGGGGCCGCTCAACGCCGGGGCGTTCGGCCCGAACGCGCTCGACGCGACCTTCGGGCCGCGGGCGGAGTTCGTCGCGGCGCCGCCGCGGGCCAACACGTCGCCGGCCGAGGGCTTCCAGTTCTTCGGGGAGGTCGAGATCGACGGCGACACCGCGGCGCTGACGGTCACGCTGCGCGACGTCGAGGGTGGCGCACTGTTCCAGAAGACCCTGTTGCCGCACCGCCGGTAGCCCTAGCTGGCGGGCATGCCCGAGGTCGACCTGAGCCGCACCGGAGTCCCCGACACGTCTCGTCGCCTGCGGGGCTACCTCGCCGAACCGACCACCCCCGGCCCCTGGCCGGGGGTGGTCCTCGTCCACGAGGCGCTCGGGCTCGACACGCACCTGCGCTGAGCGGTCCGTCGGGGCGACGGCTCAGCCCGCCACGGAGCGCCGTCGGCGGCGCGAGGCGAGAAGGCGCTCCAGCGGCCCGGTGAGGAACAGGAGGAACAGTGCCAGGACCCCGACCGCCGGGACGGCGATCGTGACGACCAGCGCCAGCAGGAGCAGGGCGACCGTCGCCAGCCCGGTCGGCGCAGCGGTCCACGCCGCGGTCTCGTCGCCGTCGCGCAGCAGCCCCGGGTGCCGACGCCCCCACGTCCCGAGGGCCACGAGCGCGCCGATCGAGACCAGCAGCGTCGCGACGTACGTCGGAGCCGCACCGTCGATCCCGCCGTCGGGGGCGTCGAGCAGCTGGGTCGTGAACGGCAGCAGCACGATCGTGAGCAGCCACACGAAGTGCAGCCCGACGACCACGCCGTCATAGGAGCTGAAGTGCTCCATCATCGCGTGGTGGTTGCCCCACAGCACCCAGATCACCAGGAAGCTGATGGCGAAGCTCAGGAAGGCGTCGCCGTCGTCGGCGACCAGGTCGAGCACGCTGTCCGCATCGCCCGCCCCGGAGACGACCTCGACCAGCGGCAGCACGAGGAGCGTGAGCGCGATCGCGACGACTGCGTCGCTGAAGGCGAGCAGCCGGTCGAGGCCGCGCTCGGACCGCATGCGGCTCAGTCTGGCAGCAGCATCCGCAACGCACCCGGCATCACGCGCACCGTCACGGGCAGGGAGCCGATCTCGTCGCCGTCGATGCACAGCGGCACCGCCCGGTCGGCCGCGATCGTGACGCTGCGGGTCCGGACCACCTCGACGGCGTCCCGCTCGACGTGGGTGCCGTGCTTGGCCTCCGCCATGTACGCCGCCATGTTGCGGCGCCCGAGCCCGTCGGCGCGGGCCACCATCAGGTCGATGTAGCCGTCGTCGACCTCGGCCGACGGGACGATCTTGAGCCCGTGGCCGTACCAGCCGGAGTTCGCCGCGATCACGCTGTGCGCACGCACCGAGCGCGTCCCGTCGTCGGTGGTCAGGGTGAACGTCGGCGGGCGCCAGGTGATCATCGCCAGCGGCCCGCCCGCGCGGTAGGCCACGATCGCCGGGATGCGGCGCATCCGGTTGATCAGCCGGGTCGCGCGCGAGTCGACCCCGACGTAGAGGTTGCCCGGGACGATCTCGCCGTCGGCGTCGAGGACGTCGATCGCCCGGACCCGGGCCGACAGCAGCATCGCGGCGAGTGCGTCGGGGTCGTCCGGGACGCCGAGCTTGTGGGCGAAGTCGTTGCCGCGTCCGCCGGGGACGACCGCCATCGTGCCGTCGCCCGCGAGCACGCCTGCGGCGACGTCCCGCACCATCCCGTCGCCCCCGACCGCGACGGCCACCCGGCCCGCGCGCGCCGCCTCCGCCGCCGCGTCGGTGGCGTGCCGTGCGCTGGTGGTGACCACGGTCTCGACGTCGGCGCCGGCCGCACGGAGACGCTCGGCCACCGGCTCCCAGGCCTGCTGCGCTGTGCGCCGGCCCGAGATCGGGTTGACCAGGGCGGTGATCGGGTGCGTGCTCATCGCGAGACCAGGACGCCGGGGTTGAGGATCCCGGCCGGGTCGAGCGTCGCCTTGACGGCGCGGAGGACGTCGACGCCGAGCGGCCCGATCTCCTCGGCGTAGGTCGCGCGGTGGTCGGTGCCGACCCCGTGGTGGTGGCTGATCGCGGCATCGGAGGCGCGGATCGCGGCGTTCGCCGCCTCCTTGGCGCGGGCCCACTGCGCGAGCGGGTCGTCGGACTGGGCGCAGGCGATCGTGAAGTAGAGCGACGCCCCCGTCTCGTACACGTGCGACACGTGGCACAGGACGATCGCCGGCGTCCCCTGCTCGCCGAGCGCGCCCTGGACCGCCTCCGTGACGGCGGCCTTGAGACGCGGGACGTTGGACCAGAAGGTGACGGTCTCCAGGGTCTCCACGAGCGCCCCGGCATCCAGCAGCGGGTCGCGCAGGTACGGCCCGTGGAACCGGCCGCGACGCCATGCCTCGCCGGCGTCGGTCCCGGCCGGCTCACCCCCGCACTGCTCGATCACCGCGGTGGCCCGCGCCCGGCGGGCCGCAACCTCGTCCGGCTCCCCTTCGTAGCCGGTGATGGCGAGGCAGCCGCCCGGCGCGTCCGTCGGGCCACCCGACGGGTCGGCGAGGTTGATCGCGGTCTCGGCCTCGTCGGAGAGCCGCAGCACCGTCGGGAGCGGGCCGTCCTGCGCGAGCCGCCGGACGGCCTCGGTGCCCGCCTCGAACGACGGGAACCGCCAGCCCTCGAAGACCCGCTCCTGCGGGACCGGGCGGACACGGACGGTGACGGAGGTGATCACCCCGAGGGTGCCCTCCGACCCCAGCACGAGCTGGCGGAGGTCCGGCCCGGCGGCCGACTTGGGCGCGGTGCCGAGGGTCAGCGTGCCGCGGGGGGTGGCGAGGACGAGGCCGACCACCATGTCGTCGAAGCGTCCGTAGCCCGCCGAGGACTGACCGGCCGACCGCGCCGCGGCGTAGCCGCCGATCGAGGCGCCCTCGTACGACTGGGGGAAGTGTCCGAGCGTGAGGCCCTCCGCGAGCAGCAGCTCCTCGACCCGTGGCCCGCGCATCCCGGCCTCCAGCGTGGCCGTCCGCGACACCGGGTCCACCGCGACCAGGGCGTCGAGCCGCCCGAGGTCCAGCGCGACGACCCCGGCGAAGCCTGCACGGTCGGGTGCGAGACCGCCGACGACCGACGTCCCACCCGAGTAGGGAACGACGGCGACGCCGCCGTCGGAGCACGCCCGGAGGACCGCGACGACCTCGTCGTGGGACCCGGGACGGACGACGAGGTCCGGCGTGTCGGCCGTGTCGCCGGCGCGCATCCGGAGGATGTCCGGCGTGGACCAGCCGCGGGTGTGGCGGAGCCGGTCCATGTCGCCGTCGCCGACGTGCGCCGCGCCGACCGCGGCCTCCAGCGCCGTACGGACCGCGTCGGGCACGGCCGGACCGGGCAGCACGACGTCCTCGGGCGCGACCGGTGCGTTGCGGGGCTGGATGCCGAGCGCGTCGAGCGCGGCCTGCGTCCCCGCCGGCAGCGCGATCGCGTGCGCGGGGTTGCCCCAGCGGTCCGGGGCGAATTCCACCACCGGCAGGTCCAGCTCCGACATGACGCTCTCCGATCTCGACACTGACGATGTCGTGCTAAGTTGAACACATCATGCCCAAGCGTTTCAATCCTGGAGCGAACACCGCGGGATCCGAGCTGGAGCGCCTCCGCGCACGCCCGGCCGAGTCCGGCAAGGCGATCCCGGAGGACCGCATCCTCGACGCGGCCGCCGACGCGCTGCTCGCCCACGGCCTCGAGCGCGTCACGATGGCCGACATCGCGACGCGGGCCGGCGTCGCCCGCGCGACCCTCTACCGCCGCTGGGAGAACGTCCGCTCGGTGGTCGCGGCCCTGCTCACCCGCGAGTGGTCGGCCGTCGCCACCGGGGCCACCGACCCCACCACCGGCCCGCCGGGCACCGGTCGCGCGCGCCTCGTCGCCGGCGTCGTGAGCACGATCGCGACGATCCGGGCCCACCCGCTGCACCGGGCGATCGTCGAGTCCGACCCCGAGTTCCTCGTGCCCTACGTCTTCCAGCGGATGGGCCGCAGCAGCGCGCACATGCTCCGGGTGCTCGAGGAGGGGCTCGTCCAGGGCCACGAGGACGGGTCGGTACGCCGGCTCGAGATCGCCCTCCAGGCCCGCACGGTCCTCCTGCTCGCGTGGTCCTTTGCCGTGACAGCCCCTGCTGTGACCGGCTCCACGACCGGCTCCGGCGCGGCTCTCGAGGCGCTCGACGCCCAGCTCACCGAGGCCCTCGACCGCTACCTCGCTCCCGAGTCCCCGAAGGACTGACCCGATGGCTGCTCCCTCCTCCTCGCTCGACGCCGCACGACGGTCGCGAGAGCTCGACGACCTGGCCACGGGCGGACCGGTCGACCTCCTCGTGGTGGGCGGCGGCGTCACCGGCACCGGCGTCGCGCTCGACGCGGCGTCGCGCGGGCTGTCCGTGGCCCTGGTCGAGAAGCACGACCTCGCCTTCGGGACGAGCCGGTGGAGCTCCAAGCTGGTCCACGGCGGTCTGCGCTACCTCGGCACGGGCGACGTCGGCGTCGCCTACGAGAGCGCCGTCGAGCGCCACGTCCTCATCGAGCGGACCGCGCCGCACCTCGTGCAGCCCCTCCCCACCGTGCTCCCGCTGCTCGACACCGTCAGCCACCGCACCGCGGCGCTGGTCCGTGCGGGACACCTCGCCGGCGACGCGATGCGGAGGGCGGCGGGCACGTCGGCCCGTACGCTGCCGCGGTCGCGCCGCATCTCCGGCCTCGAGGTGCGCCGGTACGCCCCCACGGTGCGCGCGGACGGCCTGCGGGGCGGACTCGTGTTCTGGGACGGGCAGCTCGTCGACGACGCGCGCCTGGTCGTCGGCCTCGCCCGGACGGCCGCGTCGCTCGGGGCGCGCGTCCTCACCCGTACGACGGCGGTGGAGGCGACCGGCACGGGTGCGCTGCTGTGCGACGAGCGCACCGGAGCGACCTTCCCGGTCGACGCGCGGATGGTCGTCAACGCCGCGGGCGTGTGGGCCGGCACCCTCGCCAAGGGCATCGCGATGCGCCCGAGCCGCGGCACGCACCTCGTGCTGCGCGCCGAGACCTTCGGCGACCTGACCGCCGGCCTCACCGTGCCGGTGCCCGGCGAGACGACCCGGTTCCTGCTCGTGCTCCCCACCGGCGACGACCGCGTGTACGTCGGGCTCACCGACGAGGAGGTGCACGGCGACATCCCGGACGTCCCGACGGCGAGCGAGGACGAGATCGACTTCCTGCTCGACACCATCTCGCCCGTGCTGCGGCGCCCCGTCACCCGCGACGACGTCGTCGCCACGTTCGCCGGCCTGCGTCCGCTCCTCGACGTCGGGGACGGCGTCACGTCCGACCTCTCCCGCAAGCACGCCGTGCGCACGGAACCCGACGGGCTGGTCACCGTGGTCGGCGGCAAGCTCACGACGTACCGACGGATGGCCGAGGACGCCGTCGACGCGGCCCTCACCGCCTCCCGACGCAGCGCCGGTCCGACGCAGACCCGGCACCTGCCTCTCGTCGGCGCAGCCGACCGCGTCACGCTCGCCGGGATCTCGGCGCCGCGGCGTCTCGTCGCCCGCTACGGGACCGAGGCGATGGCCGTGGTCGCCGCCGCCGAGGGCGACCCGCGCCTGCTCGAGCCGATCGCTGCGCACATCCCCACGACGCCGGCCGAGCTGCGGTTCGCGGTGCGCCACGAGGGTGCGCTCGACGTCGACGACCTGCTCGACCGGCGTACCCGCATCGGGCTCGTCGCCGAGGACCGCGAGGCCGCCCTCCCGGCAGCCCGCGCGGCCCTCGACGTGTGACCGGGCGGGTCAGCGGGTGAGAGCCGCCAGCCCCGCGCGGGCGTAGTCCTCGTCCATCGCGCCCGACGGAGCACCGGCGACACCGATGCCGGCGACGGGAGCGCCCTTCACGGCCACCGGCACGGCGCCGGCGAGGAAGAGCGTCCCCGGGATGTCCTTGAGCGTCGGCGCCTGCGCGAGCCGCTCGACGAGCGCGGAGGTGGGCGCGTTCCAGGCGACGGCGGTGAACGCCTTCTTCTCGGCGGACTCGTACGACTGCGGGCCCGCGCCGTCGCCCCTCAGGGTCACGACGGTGGTCCCGTTCCGGTCGACCACGGCCACGGTGACGCGCTGACCGTCCTTCTCGGCGGCGTCGAGCGCGGCCTGCGCGGCCTTCGCGGCGCTGTCGACCGTGAGGTGCGTCGAGGTGGTGGTGTGCAGGCCCGGCGCGACGGTCGCACGGGACGCGGTCGCCGCCGGGGTCGACGCGTTCGCGGACACGGCACCGAAGGCAGCGGCGACGACGGCGAGGGCAGCGGCGCCGCCGGCGACGCAGGTACGGATGGAGACGGTCATGGTCACTCCTGGCTCGGTTGTTCGGACGACCTCCAGCCTCCGCGCCGCGACAGGCCTGACGGGTCCGCGCGACGGCTCGTCCCGCGGCGACCGGCGGCGGACACCGGTGTCGTCCGATCGGTTGACCCCGCCGTTGCGGCGACCGGGGAGAATTGACGGGGCCGGGCGGCGAGCCGAGGAGAGGGGTGCCCGATGGACCAGCGCGAGAGCCGGTGGCTCGCCGCCGTCGTGCACGCGGCGTTCTTCCTCCTGCTCGGCGGCGCCCTGGTCCGTTTCCTGCTCCGCCACCCCGGCGAGGCGAGCACACCGTGGGTCGTCGTCCTCTCGGGGGTCCTCGCAGCTCTGTACGTCGTGGGGCCGGTCCTCGGCCGTGCGGGGGCGCGCTCCCCTCGTCTGCTGGCCTGGTTGGGCCTCGTGGTCGCGGTGTGGATGGTGCTCGTCGTGCTCGCGCCGAGCTTCGCCTGGTGCGCCGTCCCGCTCTTCTTCACCGGTCTGCGGACCCTCCCGACCCGCGCTGCCGTGGTCCTCGTGGCCGTCCTGACCACCTTCGTGGTCGCCGCCCAGGTGCGGCTCGCGGACTCCTTCGACCCGAACCTCCTCCTCGCGCCGCCGGCGGTCGCCGCGCTCGCCACCGCGGTGTACGTCCAGATCGACCGCCAGTCGGCGCGTCAGCGGGCCCTCGAGCGCCGCGCGGGCACGCTCGCGGAGCGGCAGCGGCTGGCGATGGAGCTCCACGACACGCTCACCCAGGGGCTCTCCAGCCAGCAGATGCTGCTGCAGGCGGCCGAGCGGGTGTGGGAGTCCGACCCCGCCAAGGCCCGCACCCACGTCAGGACCGCCGCGTCGGTGACCGCCCACAACCTGCTGGAGGCGCGGCGCCTGGTCGACGGTCTCGCACCGGCGGACCTGACCGCGGACACCGGGCTGGACGACGCGCTGCGCGCGCTCGCCGAGCGGGAGACCCGGTCCGGTCTGGCCGTCCGGCTCCACGTCGACGGCGACGGGGCCGGCGACCTGCCGCTGCCGGTGCAGTCCGCGCTGCTGCGGATCGCGCAGGGCGCCCTGGCGAACGTGCGCGAGCACGCGGACGCGCGTACGGCCGCCCTGACGCTCACGCTCGGCGACGACCAGGCCGTGCTGGACGTCGCCGACGACGGCCACGGGTTCGAGGCCACGGCCGCGCGCGGGTCCGCCGGACCGGACGGGAGAGGCCACGGACTCCCCGCCATGCGGGCGCGGGCCCGCCGGGTCGGCGGCACGCTGACCATCGAGTCCGCACCCGGTGACGGCACCGTCGTCTCGGCCGCGGTCCCCCTCACAGGAGCGCCATGAGCGAGCACGTGCGCCTCCTCGTCTGCGACGACCACGCGGTGGTGCGTGCGGGCCTCCTCGCGCTGCTCGACAGCGCCGAGGGCATCGAGGTGGTCGGCGAGGCGGGCAGCGGCGAGGAGGCGCTCGCCCTGGCGGCGAAGCTCGCCCCCGACGTGGTCCTCATGGACCTCCAGCTCGGCGCCGGCATCGACGGGGTCGAGGCGACCCGACGTCTGGTCGGCAGTGGTGACGGGCCCCGGGTGCTGGTGCTCACCACCTACGACACCGACGCCGACGTGACGCGAGCGATCGGGGCCGGCGCGACCGGCTACCTCCTCAAGGCCGAGCGTCCGGCGGACCTCTTCGACGCCGTCCGTGCCGCGGCGGAGGGCCGGACCACCCTGTCGCCCCCGGTCGCCGACCGTGTGGTGGCCCGGATGCGCCGCCCTCGTCCCGGGCTCACCGATCGCGAGCGCGACATCCTCGCCCAGCTGGCCCGCGGCGTCGGCAACCGGGAGATCGCCCGAGCCCTGTTCATCAGCGAGGCCACGGTCAAGACGCACCTCGGCCGGATCTACGCCAAGCTCGAGGTCGACACCCGCGCGGGTGCGGTCGCGGTCGCGAAGGAGCAGCGCCTGCTGCCGTGAGGCCGCTCAGCCCGAGGCGCCGCGGAACCGCCCGGTCTCCTCGTACTCCGTCAGCACGTCCTCGTACGGCGTCAGGTCCAGACCGTGGTCGCGCAGCCACGCGTCGTCGTAGTAGGTCGAGGTGTAGCGGTCCCCGGAGTCGCAGAGCAGCGTCACGACGCTCCCCGACTCCCCCGCCGCACGCATCCGCTCGATGACGGTCAGCGCGCCCCAGAGGTTCGTGCCGGTCGAACCGCCCACGCTGCGGCCGAGGCGCTGGGTGCACCAGCGCATCGCGGCGATCGACGCGGCGTCGGGGACGCGCATCATGTCGTCGATGACGCCGCCGACGAACGACGGCTCGACCCGGGGACGCCCGATGCCCTCGATCCGCGACGACCTCCCGGTCGTGTAGTCGGACGTGTCGAGGTCCCAGCCGTCGAGGAAGGCGGAGTTCTCGGGGTCGACCACCATCACCTGCGTGGCGTGACGGCAGTAGCGGACGTAGCGCCCGATGGTGGCCGAGGTCCCGCCGGTCCCGGCGCTCACGACGACCCACGACGGCACCGGGTGCCGCTCCTGCGCCATCTGCGCGAAGATCGACTGCGCGATGTTGTTGTTGCCCCGCCAGTCCGTCGCGCGCTCGGCGAAGGTGAACTGGTCCATGTAGTGCCCGCCGCAGTCGCGCGCGAGCCGGGCCGCCTCGGCGTACATGTCGGGAGGACGGTCGACGAAGTGGCACCGGCCGCCATACCACTCGATGAGCGCGATCTTGCGCGCGCTCGTGGTGCGCGGCATGACGGCGACGAAGGGGACGCCGATCAGCCGGGCGAAGTAGGCCTCGCTGACCGCGGTCGACCCGCTGGACGCCTCCACGATCGTCGTGTCGGGTCCGATCCAGCCGTTGCAGAGGGCGTAGAGGAACAGCGATCGCGCGAGGCGGTGCTTCAGCGAGCCGGTCGGGTGGACGGACTCGTCCTTGAGGTAGAGCTCGATGCCCGACCAGCCGGGGAGCGGGAAGACGTGCAGGTGGGTGTCAGCGCTGCGGTTGGCGTCGGCGTCGACCCGCCGGACCGCCTCGTCGACCCACGCGCGGCGCTGCGGGGACGAGCGGGGCACGGGAGGTCAGTCCACGTCCTCGGCGCTGCGCGCCGCCTCGAAGCGGTCGTGCATCTTGTCGGCACGGGCCTTGAGCGAGACGGCCACCTCCTCGCGCATGCGGCCGAGCAGGAAGAACGACGCGACGGCGGAGATCGCCAGCGAGATCAGCGCCACCCAGAGCACCGTGACGTCGCTGACCTCGAGCCAGATCGAGGACACGAGACCGACGACGACGAACGCGACGGCGAAGAACCCCAGTCGCGCGAGGGTGTAACGGACGAACGCACTCACCGTTCGAGCGTACCTGGGTCGTGGCGTCACCCGTCCGTCGGATCGGCCGGCGGCGTCGTGCTGCCCGGGGTCGGGAGCGCCTCTCCGTCGTCGGTCGGCTGGGTCGTCGGCGCGGTCGTGGTGGGCGCCGGGGTCGTCGGCACCGTCGTGGGCGTGGTCGTCGGCGGTGTCGTCGTGGTCGTCTGGGTCGGGGTCGGCGTCGTCTGGGTCTCCGTCGGCGTCGTCTCCGTCGGCGTCGTCTCCGTCGGCGTGGTCTCGGTCGGCGTAGTCTCGGTCGGGGTCGTCCGACCCGTGTCCGTCGGCGTGGTGGTCGCGGTCTGCGTCGGGGTCGTCTCCGTCGGCGTGGGCGTGTCCGTCGGGTCCGCCGGGTCGTCGGCGCTGGCGAGGACGAGCCAGACCGCGGCGACCGCCGCGACCACGACCAGCGCGACCACGATCCAGGGTGCCCGCCGGGCCCAGGGCGAGGGCTCCTCGGGCGTACGACCGGCCTCGCCCACGGCCGTACCGTCGGTGGCCGCCCCGTCGGTGGCCGGACCGTCGGCTGCCGTCTGACCGACGGCCGTCTCCCCCGCGGCCGGGGTCGCGGGCCCCGCCGCCTCCTCCTGCGCGGCGACCGCGTCCTGCGCTCTCGTCGCTCCGTCCGCCGCCGCGGCTCCGGCCCCCAGCGCGGCACCCGCAGCGGCACCGCCGGCCGCGGCGGCAGCAGGTCCGAGCGCCGTCGCCGCCGCCTCCGTGGGGTCGTCGTCCACGGGGGTCCCGCCGACGACGGTGGCCTCACCCTCGGGATCGGCGACCGCCACGCCCGCCGCCGCCAGGACGGCTGCGACGTCACCGCCGTCGCGCACCGCCCGCAGGGCTGCCGCCGCACCGCGTGCGTCCGGCCGCTCGGCGGGGTCGCGCCGCGTCATCGCGCCCAGCGCCATGCCCCAGTCCGGCCCCAGCGACTCCGGGATCCGCGGAGGACGGTGCAGCCGCGCCGAGAGGGTCTCGACCCGTGACCCGGGGAACGGCTCCTCACCGGTCAGCGCCTCGAGCAGCACCAGCCCGAGCGCGTACACGTCGGCGCGCGGGCCCACCTCGTCGAGCACCGCCTGCTCGGGGCTGAGGTAGCGCGCGGTGCCGACCAGGAGGTCGGGCGACGTCAGGCGCGTGCCCTCGAGGTAGCGCGAGACCCCGAAGTCGGTGAGCTTGACCTCGTACGACCCGTCCTCGCGCTCGACCAGCATCACGTTCGACGGCTTGATGTCGCGGTGGATCACGCCGTTGTCGTGGATGGCGCCCAAGGCGTCACCGAGCTGCGCCCCCACGTCGGCAGCCGTGGTCGGGTCCAGCGGGCCGTCGACCAGCACGCGGCTGAGCGTCTTGCCGGCGACGAACTCCATCACCAGATAGGGGGTGTCGCCGTGCGCCTGCACGTCGAAGACGGTCACCAGACCCGGGTGGGAGACGCCCGCCCCGATCTTGGCCTCCATCTCGTGCCGCCGCAGGGCGTCCTCGACCTCGACCCCGGCCTCCGCGCGCATCAGCTTCACGGCCACCACACGACCGAGCAGCTCGTCGCGGGCACGGTAGACGTCCGCCATGCCGCCACGTCCGACGAGCGCCGACAGGCGGTAGCGCCCGTCGACGAGCTCGCCGACCCGGTCGTTCACCGGCTCCGACATCGACGGGCGCCCCACCTCTCCTGGTCGTCGGCCGGCGTCCCGCGACGCGGCCCCCTCCATTGTGGGGGGTCGCGGCGCAGGAGGCTAAAAGCCGACACGCGGCCCGCCCGGTCAGAGCATCGCGATCCCCTCCGCCGGCGACACCCGCGTCGCACGCCGCGCCGGTACGACGGAGGCGAGGAGCCCGGTCGCCGTCGCCACGCCGAGGACGATCGCCACCTGCGCCCACGGCACGGAGAAGGTCACGTCGTCGATCAGGCCTTCGGTGAGCCCCCGCACGCCGAGCCAGGCGTACGCCCCGCCGAGCGTGGTGCCGAGGACCGCCCCCACGCCCGCCATCAGCAGCGCCTCGCCGGCGAGCGTACGGCGCAGCCCGCGGCGGCTGAGCCCGAGCGCGCGGAGGACGGCGTTCTCCCGCGAGCGCTCGAGGACCGACAGGCTCAGTGTCCCCGCCATCCCGACCACCGCGATCAGGACGGCGACGGCCAGCAGGCCGACGGTGACCGCGAGGATCACGTCGAGCTGGACGTCGATCCATGCGCGCTGCGCCATGCTCCCCGCGACGTCGGCGCCACGGGAGGCAGCCACGGTGGCAGTGTCGGCCATGACCTGTTCGGCGGGGGCACCGTCGGCCCCGCGGGCCCACACCGCGCGCGGCTGGGGGGCCAGGCCGAGCGTGTCGAGCACGCCGGGAGCCACGAGCACCACCTCGCCGAGAGAGCCGCCACCGCGTGGACGGAGATCGAGGCTTCCGGAGACGGTCCGCAGCCGCGCGGTCTCGCCGTACGACAGGTCCAGCGCCTCGGAGAGCTCCTCGCCGACCACCAGCTCGCCCGTCCTGGGTGCGACGGCGTCACCGTGCAGGGTGCGCGCCGCCTCGGGACCCACCTCGAGCGCCAGGACGCGGCGACCGTCCATCTCGAGCTCCGCACCTGGCAGCGTCGTCGTGGACGCGACCCCCTCGACGTCGGCGACGCGCGCCTCCGTCCCGTCGGCCAGCGGGCCGCCGGTCGCGACCACACCCACGTCGAGGGCGTACTCGGCGTCGAGCTCGCGGTCCACGGTCCCGCGCAGCGAGGCGGTCCCGATCACCACCATCGTGATCAGCGTGACGCCCACGAGCAGCGCTGTCGACGTCGACGCCGTACGGCGCGGGTTGCGGACCACGTTGCCGGACGCGAGGCGCCCGGCCACGCCCGTCCGCGCGACCAGCGGCCCGACGAGCCGCAGGACGCCCGGCACCAGGAGCGGTGCGAGGACGACGACGCCGAGGAACGACGCCATGCCCCCGGCCAGGCCGACCGGGAGGAGGTCGCCAGTGCCGACCGCGAGACCCGCGGCACCGATGCCGAGGAGAGCGACGCCCAGCGCGACGCGTACCCAGCCCGCTCCCCCGCTCAGGCCGGTCGTCTCGTGCGGGCGCAGCGCCTCGAGCGGCGCGAGGCGCGCGACCCTGCGGGCCGGGAGCACGGTCGCCCCGACCGCGGCCACGACGCCGATCGCGAACGGCAGCCCGACGCCGAGCGGGCTCAGCGAGACCGCTCCGAGCGCGAGACCGGTGGTCCAGGCCCCCAGCGCGGCGACCGCGGCACCGCCGAGGCCCCAGCCGAGGAGGACGCCCACCGTGGCCGCCGCCACGCCGAGCGCGAGCGACTCCAGACGGAGCGAGCGGACGATCTGGCGCCGCGTCGCCCCCACGCAGCGCAGCAGCGCGAGCTCGCGGCGGCGCTGGGCGAGGACGATCGTGACCGTGTTGGCGATGACCAGCGTGCCCACGAACGCGGCGATCGCCGCGAAGACCAGCACGAGCCGCTGGAGCACGTCCACGTCCTTCGTCGCCTCGGTCACCTTGGCGTCCACCCATGCGTCCCGCGCGAGGACCGGGTGGATGCCGTCGGCGTCGACGGCGGCACGCACCGCGTCCGTCGCCCGCGCGACGCCGGCGCCCGAGGCTGCGCGCACCGACACGTCGCTCACCGTGAGCATGTCCCCGAGCCGGGCGGCGACGGGCTCCGAGACGTAGAGGGACGCCCCCAGCGTGCCGCCCGGGCTGGTCGTGAAGCCGGTGACCACGACCTCCGACGGGCCGCGCTCCCCCTCGACCGTGACGGTGTCGCCCAGCGCCACGCCGTACCGCTCGGCGCTCGAGGCCGCGATCAGTCCCTCGCGGGGCCGCTGCGGCGCCTCCCCCTCGGTGATCTCCTGCCAGCGCAGACCGTCGTCGGTCGCGACGGTGCCCACGCTCATCAGCCGGCGTACCGATCCGGCCTCCACCGCGAGGAAGCCGGTCCGGTTCGCGACCGCCGCCTCCACCCCGTCGGCCCCTCGGATCGTCCTCGCCAGCGCCTCGGCCGTGCGCGAGTCGTCGTCCGACGCGTCGACGACGACGTCGGCGCCGGCGTACTGGGCGACGACGTCCGCCCGGAGGCCGTCGCGCGCGGCTCCGCTGAGCGCGTTCACCGCGACCATGAAGGCGACGGACATGACGATGGCGGCAGCGGCCGTCACGTACCGGCGTGCGTGGGCCCGCAGCGACCCCCAGAGCACGGTGCGCATCAGGCCCCCAGCCCGGCGATCGCGGCGACGACGTCCTCGGCGCTCGGGCTCTCGAGCGTCCCGGCGAGCCGCCCGTCGCGGAGCAGCACCGCACGGTCGGCGTGCGCGGCCGCCGTCGGCTCGTGCGTCACCATGACCACCGTCTGCCCCAGCTCGTCCACGGAGCGACGGAGGAAGCCGAGGACCTCGGCGCTCGAGCGGCTGTCGAGGTTGCCGGTCGGCTCGTCGGCGAACACCACGTCCGGCGACGGCAGCAGGGCTCGCGCGATCGCGACCCGCTGCTGCTGGCCGCCGGACAGCTCCGACGGGCGGTGCGAGAGGCGGTCGCCCAGGCCGAGGACCTCGACGAGGGTGTCGAGCCGCTGCAGGTCCGGCTGGCGCCCGGCGAGGTCGAGCGGGAGCAGGATGTTCTGCCGTGCGGTGAGCGTCGGGAGCAGGTTGAACGCCTGGAAGACGAAGCCGACGTGCTCGCGGCGGAAGCGCGTGAGGGCGTTGTCATCGAGGTCCCCGAGCTCCACGCCCGCGACCTCGACGTCGCCCGACGTCGGGGTGTCGAGACCGGCGAGGCAGTGCATCAGGGTCGACTTGCCGGAGCCGGACGGGCCCATGATCGCGGTGAGGCGGGCGCGCTCGACGTCGAGGTCGACGCCGTCGAGCGCCCGGACCTGCGCCTGGCCTCGGCCGTAGGTCTTGACGAGGTCGCGGGCGCGCGCGGCCGTCCGGGTGGGTGCGGTGACAGGGATCGTTGGCATGCCGACCACGCTAGGAATCCGGCAGCCCCTGGCGCGTCGGTCCGCAGGTCCGTCCGCGCCCGCGGCGGGTCATACCGCGGTCGTACGCCGTCGCGACCGAGGTCAGGTCGCGGGGCGGACGAGACCGGTGTCGTAGGCGAGGACCACCAGCTGCACCCGGTCGCGGCTGCCGGTCTTGGAGAGCAGACGCCCGATGTGCGTCTTGACCGTCGGCTCCGCCACCACCAGGCGGGTCGCGATCTCGGTGTTGGTCAGGCCCTGTGCCACCAGGAGCAGCACCTCCTGCTCGCGCTCGGTCAGCGACTCCAGCCGCGGGTCCGGGACCGCCTCCCCGTCGGGCAGGTGGTCGGCGAACCGCTCGAGCATCCGCCGGGTCGCGCTGGGAGCCACCACGGCCTCGCCGCGGTGCACGTCGCGGATCGCGCTCAGCAGGACCTCGGGCGGTGCGTCCTTCAGCAGGAACGCCGACGCGCCCGCGCGCAGGCCGCTGTAGACGTACTCGTCGAGGTCGAACGTCGTGAGCACCACGATGCGCGCCGCCGTCCCCCGCTCGGTGAGGACCCGGGTCGCGGCCACGCCGTCGAGCCGCGGCATGCGGACGTCCATCAGCACGACGTCGGCACCGGTCACCGACAGCCGCTCGACCGCCTCCAGGCCGTCGGCCGCCTCGCCGACCACGTCCATGTCCGGCTGCGACTCGACCAGCATCCGGAAGCCAGCCCGGACGAGCTGCTGGTCGTCGACGAGGAACACCCGCAGCGGGCGTGTCGCGGCTCCGTCGTCGGGGGATGCGGTCACGAGGTCTCCTTCTCGTACGGGCTGGTCTCGTCGGCGCCGGTCTCGTACGGGATGCGCGCCTCGACCCGGAACCCGCCTCCGAGCAGCGGCCCGGCGACGACGGTGCCGTCGTGGATCGCGATGCGCTCGCGGATGCCGCGGATGCCGTGGCCGCCCCCGGTCGTGGTCCCGGCCGGAACCGGCTGTGTCCCGCCGTCGTCCTCGACCCGGACCAGGACGTGGTCGCCGGCGACGGTCACCTGGACGCGCGCGCGGACCCCCGGTCCGGCGTGTTTGAGCGTGTTGGTGAGGGCTTCCTGGACCACGCGGTAGACGGTCAGACCGGCGGCTCCGTCCACGACCGACGGGTCGCCGTGCAGCTCCGTACGGACGTCGAGCCCGCTCTTGCGGACCTGCGCGATCAGCGTCGGCACGTCCGTCGCGGTCGGCATCGGCGCCCGCTGCGTCGCCTCGGCGTCGTCCTCCTCGCGCAGCAGCCCGAGGAGCCGCCGCATCTCGGCGAGGGACTGGCGCGAGGTGCGCGAGATCGTCTCCAGGGTCTCGACCGCCGTCTCGGGGCGGGTCCGGGAGGCGTAGAGCGCGCCGTCGGCCTGCACCACGATCACCGACAGGCTGTGTGCGACGACGTCGTGCATCTCCCGCGCGATCCGGGCGCGCTCGGCGGCCGCCGCGATCTGCGCCTGCTGGGCCGCGTCGCGCTCGAGCTGCCGGGCGCGCTCCTCGAGGCCGGCGACGTACTCGCGACGGGTGCGCATGTACGCGCCCAGCGCCCACGGCGCGACGACGACCAGGCTCATCATCACGACGGTCGCGACCGCGCTCGCCTCCGGGGAGTCGCGGTACCAGTCGGCTGTGGACAGGAGGGCGCCCAGGAAGCCGACCCCGAGGCCCGCCCGCCGCGCCCACGACGGCCCGTAGGCGGCGATCGCGTAGAGCGACAGCAGCAGGGCGACGTCGGCGTAGTACGGGAGGTCCGTCAGGAACAGCTGCCCGGCCAGCAGCACGGCGACCGCGGCGAAGGAGGCGACCGGCGCGGTCCGCCGCCACGCCAGCGGCAGGAAGATCAGGATCTGGTACGCCGCGTCGACGCGGCCGACGCCCGTCTCGCCCAGTGCGAACGGCACGAGCGGGAGGGCGAGCAGGCCCGTCAGGATCGCGTCCACCGCGAACGGGTGCGCGCGCGTCCACGACGTCGGGTTCCTCACCCCGCCAGGGTAGGCGCCGTCCGCCGCCCACCCATCAGACCACGGTCTGATCCTGCGTCCCCACCAGCGCCGCGAGCAGCGAGGGATCGATGTTGGCCCCCGAGGCGATCGCGACGGTCGTCCCTGCCCCGCCGCCGACCCGCCCCGCGAGCACCGCGGCGGCCGCGACCGCTCCGCTGGGCTCGACGACCAGCCGCGCCCCGCGCACCACCACGCCGACCGCGGCGAGGATCTCCTCCTCCGACACCGTGACCACGTCGTCGACGTATGCGGTGATGTGCTCCCAGTTGAGCACCCCCACCGAGTCCGTGCGCAGGCCGTCGGCGACGGTCCGCGAGGTGTCCTCGACCGACCAGACCCGCCGCTCGCCGGCGGCCCAGCCCTCGGCGAGGTCCCCCGCGAGCTCCGGCTCGACCGCGACGACGCGGACGTCGGGACGCAGGGCCTTCACTGCGGCCGCGATCCCGCTCACGAGCCCTCCCCCGCTCACCGGTACGACGACGGTGCCGAGGTCGGGCACCTGCTCGACGACCTCGAGGCCGACCGTGCCCTGCCCGGCGATCACGCGCGCGTCGTCGTACGGGGGGATCAGCTCGGCCCCGGTCTCCGCGGCGATCTTCTCCGCCCGGGCGTGCCGCTCCGAGGGCGCGACCATCACGATCTCGGCACCCCACCGCCGGGTCGCGGCGACCTTGATCGCGGGCGCCGTCTCGGGGATGACGATCGTGGCGCGCACGCCGGCCGCGTGAGCGGCGTACGCGACGGCCTGGGCGTGGTTGCCCGACGAGTGGGTGACCACACCGGCGCGCCGCTGCTCGTCGTCGAGGAGGGCCACCGCGTTCGTCGCACCGCGCAGCTTGAAGGCTCCCGTGGGCTGGAGACCCTCGGCCTTCACCGCGAACGGGACCCTCCCGTCGGGGGCCACCAGCGGCACGACCGGCGTCCGCAGGCAGGTGCCCGCGATGCGCTCGGCGGCGGCTCGGAGGTCGGCGAGGGAGACGAGCGGGGAGTCGGCAGTCATGCAGCCAGCGTAGGTCGCCGGTTGCTCTGACTACGGCTCGACCGCGCGGGTAGGCTGGCGGCATGGGGAAGGCGATTCCGATCATCATCGTCATCGCGTTCGCGGTGTACGCACTGTTCGACGTGATCGCCACGCCGCGTGACCGGGTCCGCTACCTGCCGAAGCCGCTCTGGGCGATCGTCGCGCTGGTGCCTGCGCTCGGCGTCGTGACGTGGCTGGTGTTCGGCAAGGTGCGGACCAAGCCGGCCGGTCCCCCGCGCCCGCAGCGCCCGATCGCGCGCGGGCCCGACGACGACCCGGACTTCCTGCGCGGGCTCTGACCCGGCGGCCCTCCGCCTGCTACTTCGCGTACGAGTGCAGGCCGGGGAAGAACAGGTTCACGCCGACGAAGTTGAACACGAACGTCGCGAAGGCGATCAGCGCCAGGATCGCGGCGGCCTTGCCCTTCCACCCCGCCGTGGCCCGCGCGTGCAGGTAGCCCGCGTAGGCGACCCACGTGATGAAGGCCCAGACCTCCTTGGGGTCCCAGCCCCACGGGCGGCCCCAGGCGTGCTCGGCCCAGATCGGCCCGGAGATCAGCGCCGCGAACGTCCACACCGGGAACGAGAACGCGGTGACGCGGTAGGCGAGCTGGTCCATCGACGCGGCGCTGGGGAGCCGGCTCAGGTAGCCCTTGGCCCCGCCCTTCGCGTCGGCGCGGGTCCGCAGCAGGTAGAGCACGGAGGCGCCGGCCCCGACGAGGAACCCGGCGCCGGCGACCATCGCGGAGATGACGTGGATGACGAGCCAGTACGAGTTGAGCGCGGGCACCAGCGGGCCGGCCGGGACGTAGACCGTCATCGAGAGGCCGAGCACGATCACGGAGAAGCCGAGGACGATCGGCGCGAGCCACTGGACCTTCAGGAGCCCGACCATCACGAGGTAGCCCGCGAGCACGACGGCGATGCCGGTGGTCGCGAACTCGTACATGTTGCCCCACGGCACGCGCTCGGCGGCCAGGCCGCGGGCGACGACCCCGGCCAGCAGCACGAGGAAGCCCAGGACCGTCAGCGAGAAGGCGATCCGGCCGAAGAGGTCCGAGCGCTCCTCAGCGAGCTCGGCGTCCGCCGTCCCGGTCTCGGCGCCGGCGTCCGGGGTCCCCGTCGCGACCTTGCCGCCGGCACCGACGAGCGCCGGCTCGGCGACGGAGCGCTGGGCGCGTACGGCCCGGGAGCCGAAGGCCCACTGCGCCACCGACGCCAGCCACGCCAGGGCCAGGACCGCCGTCGCGGACGCGATCGCGTAGTTGGAGAAGTTGGCCCAGTCCTCGAGTGTCATCCCTCGTCCTCGCTCGTGCGGCTCGCGCCGGCCGTGCGCTGCGCAGCGCCACCCGTCTCCGACGCCGCGTCGTAGTCCGTGCCAGTATGCCCCGTGCGTCCGGCGAGCCGCTCGGCGAGGTCGTCGACGCTCTGCGCGACGTCGCTGCGCGGCACGCGGTCCAGCGCCGCGATCTCGACGACGGTCACGCCGTCCTCACGCCGCCGGGCGCGCACCCACGTCCGCCGCGGGCGCACCGTCAGCGACAGGATCAGCCCGATCACGCCGATCGAGACGCCCCACAGCGGCACCATCACACCGGGCTGCGCGCTGAACTGGAACCGCGCGAACTGCCGCAGCTCCACGAACTCGATCGTCCCGGCCCCGTCCGGCAGCGAGACGCTCTCGCCCGGCGTGAGCATGATCCGCAGCGGCTTGCCGTCGTCGCCCATGAACTGGGTCAGCCCGTCCTTGTCGAGGACGTAGACCGACTGCGACTCACCGTCGTCCAGCCCGAGGTCGCCGTAGTAGGCGAACAGGCCGAGCAGCGGGTTGGCCGCGGCCGGGTGCGCCGACACCGGGATCTCCTCCTCGCCGGTCGAGACCGCGGTCGGCAGGAAGAACCCCTGGAAGCCGAGCTGCTCGGGGCGTGCGTCGGGGACCTTCACGACGCCGTTGGACGTGTACGTCGCGTCGGCCGGGAGGAACGGCACCGCGTCCTCGAACACGACGCGGCCCTTGCCGTCGGTCACCCGGATCACCGGGGCGTACCCCTGGCCGACCAGGTAGACCGACGCGCCGTCGACGCGCAGCGGGTGGTTGACCTTCAGCTCGTACGGCCGTGGCTCGTCCCCCGGCGCGTCGGTGACCGTGCCGGTGGCGACGAAGCTGCGCGGCGCGCCGCGCTGCGGCCCTTCGAGCTCGAACTTCGCCTCGAAGTCGTCGAGGGTGAGCGAGAACGGCGGGAGGTCGTCAGTGTCGAAGAGCCCGCCGGCGGTGAACTCGTCGAACTGGGTGAGCGTGTTGGAGAAGCCGCTGCCCTCGGAGACGATCGCGTTGCCGCGGTAGCCCAGCAGGCTCATCGAGGCCACGCCGACGAGCACGACGACCAGGCTCACGTGGAAGACGAGGTTGCCGAGCTCGCGCAGGTAGCCGGTCTCCGCGCGTACCTCGCCCGCGACGACGGAGCCGGCGTCGTCGGTCTCGGAGACGGTGTCCTTGCGGGCCCGACCGATGGCCTTCGCCGCGTCGGCGAGGACGGTCTCGACGTCCGCCGTGGTCTCGTACGTCGCCGAGGCCGGCAGGCGGGAGAAGTTGCGCGGGGCGCGGGGCGGCCGAGCGCGAAGGGCCTTCGCGTAGACGCTGATCCGCGGGACGATGCACCCGACCAGCGACACCATCAGGAGGATGTAGATCGCGCTGAACCACACCGACGTGTAGACGTGGAACGCGCCGAGCTTGTCGAGCACGGGGGCGAGGTCGGGGTGGCGCTCGAAGTAGGCCTGGACGGCGCGGGCGTCGACCGAGCGCTGCGGGACGATCGAGCCCGGGACGGCTGCGAGCGCGAGGAGGAGCAGCAGGAAGAGCGCCGTGCGCATCGACGTGAGCTGGCGCCACGCCCACCGCAGCGTCTCGACGAACGAGAGCGCCGGTGCTGCGCCGCCGCGGCCCTTCTTGGTCGGAGCCCGTCGATCGTCCGCCATCACACCACCGGCCTGAAGCTGCCGACCCACGAGGTCAGCTCGGTCATCAGCTGCCCCCACAGCCCTGTCACGAGGAGGACGCCGACGGCCACGAGCAGCCCGCCGCCGACCAGCGAGATCGTCCGCTGGTGCCGGCGCACCCACTGGGTGGCCCGCGCGAACCGGCTGAACGCCAGCGCCGCGAGCAGGAACGGGATGCCGAGGCCGAGGCAGTACACGAAGGTGAGGAAGGCACCGCGTCCCGCGGTCCCCTCGCCATACGCGAGGCTGAGGACGGCGCCGAGGGCCGGGCCGATGCACGGCGTCCAGCCGATCGCGAAGAGCACGCCCAGCAGCGGGGCGACCGCCAGCCCGACCGACGGCACCGCGTGGACGCGGACGTCTCGCTGGAGCCACGGGACGAACCCCATGAACCCGAGGCCGAGCAGGATGACGACGATGCCCATGACGATCGAGATCGGCCGCTCGTACTCCCGCAGCTCGTAGCCGATCGAGCCGAACAGGACGCCGTAGGAGACGAAGACGGCACTGAATCCGAGGACGAAGAGCGCGGCGCCGGCGACCAGCCGCCCACGCTGCCGGACCGACTTCTCCTCCGCGGCCACCTCCGCCGCCGTCATCCCGGAGACGTAGGAGAGGTATCCGGGCAGCAGCGGCACGACGCAGGGCGAGAAGAACGACACGAGCCCGGCCAGGAGCGCGACGCACGTGGCGACGAGCAACGAGCCGGACATGACCGCGTCGGTCGCCCACCCACCCATCAGGCGGCCCCCGCGTCCTCGATCAGCCCGCGCAGCGTCGACTCCGAGATCGAGCCGAGCACGCGTGCGGCGACGGTCCCGTCGGGCGCGATCACCCAGGTCGTGGGGACCGCCATCGACGGGAGGCTGTCACGGAACCCGAGCACGGCCTGACCGGTCCGGTCGTAGATCGACGGGTAGGTGATGCCGAAGTTCTCGTCGTAGGCCAGCGCGGCCTCGCGCGAGTCGCGGATGTTGATGCCGAGGAACTGCACGTCGTCGCCGGTCTCGGCGTCGAGCGCCGCGAACGCCGGCGCCTCGACGCGGCAGTCGGCGCACCACGATCCCCAGACGTTGACGACCACGGTCTTGCCGGCGAAGTCCGCCAGCGCGACCTGCTCGCCCTCGAGGGTCTCCCCCGACAGCTCCGGGGCCGGCTCCCGCTCGGACGCCGCCGGGACGGTAATGCTGCCGTCACCGGCGACGAATCCCCCCGTGGTCTCGTCCGCCTGGGTCGCCGACGAGCAGCCGGCGAGCAGGGCCACCGCGGCGACGGAGGCGAGCAGACGGCCGGCGAGCTGACGGGGGGTTCGGGAGGTCATGCGCCGCCGACGAACTTCTTGCGGAGCTTGGCGGGGATCAGGTCGCCGGCGGGCTCGTTGTACGCGACCGCCACGGGGACGTCGCCCTCGTACGTGACCGAGGTGACGCTGGCGAGGGAGCACTGGCGCTTGCGCGGGTCGTGGAGGTAGCGGCGTCGCTCGACGGTCAGCCGCGCGACCCAGATCGGCAGCTGGTGCGAGACGATCACGGCCTCGTGGCCGCGCGCGGCGTCGCGGGCATCGGCCATCGCGGCGAGCATGCGGGCCGCGATCTGCTTGTACGGCTCACCCCACGACGGCGTGGTGGGGTTGCGCAGCATCCACCACACGCTCGGGTGACGCAGGGAGCCGTCGCCCACGCCGAAGGTCCTGCCCTCGAACTGGTTGCCGGCCTCGATCACGCGGGGGTCGGTGGTGACCTCGAGCCCGAGCGTCTTGGCGATCGGCTCCATCGTCTCCTGCGCGCGTTCCAGCGGGGAGGCGACGAGGTGCGTGACGTCGGTGCCCTCGAAGTACTCCGCACCGCGCTCGGCCATCTGGCGACCCAGGTCGGAGAGGTGGTAGTCGGGGAGACGTCCGTAGAGGACGCCGGCGGGGTTGTGCACCTCGCCGTGCCGCATCAGGTGGACGGTGGTGCGGTCCTGGGTGGTCATGGGGTCATTCTCGCCGGTCGTTCGGGGATCTGGTCGGGTGGTCAGGCCTTCAGCGCCTCCGCCGCGGCCGCAGCCGCCGGCCGGAGTGCCCGCTCGACGGCGTCGAGCGCGTCGTCGTCGAGCGCGTCGGAGACGAACCACGCCTCGAACGCGCTCGGCGGGAGGTAGACGCCGTGGTCGAGCATCGCGTGGAAGAACGCCTTGTACGCCGGCTGGCTCTGCGCCTGCGCGTCGGCGAAGTCGACGACCGGCTCCGAGCGGCCCAGGAACACGCTGAACAGGTTGCCGGCGGCCTGGACGACGTGGGGGACCCCCGCCGCGTCGAGCGCCTTCGTGGCGAGTCCCTGGACGCTGGTCGAGACGGCGTCGAGGTGGGCGTAGACCTCGTCGGTCGCGAGCCGGAGGGTGGTCAGGCCGGCGGTGGTCGCGACAGGGTTCCCCGACAGGGTCCCGGCCTGGTAGACCGGGCCCTCGGGCGCCAGCTGGCGCATGATCTCCTCGCGCCCGCCGAAGGCAGCCGCCGGGAAGCCGCCGCCCATCACCTTGCCGAACGTCATGAGGTCGGGCGCCCAGCCCTCCTGCGCGCCGTCGAGGCCCCAGTGGCCGCTGCGGCTGACGCGGAAGCCGGTCATGACCTCGTCGGAGACGAACAGCGCCCCGTGCTCGCGGCAGGTCTCGGCCAGGAACGCGTTGAAGCCCGGCAGCGGCGGGACGGCACCCATGTTGCCCGGCGCGGCCTCGGTGATGACGCAGGCGATCTGGGCGCCGTGCTCGGCGAACGCCGCCGCCACGGCGTCGCGGTCGTTGTAGGGGAGGACGAGCGTCTGGGAGGTCGACGCCGACGGGATGCCGGGTGTGCCCGGCAGGCCGAACGTCACCACGCCCGACCCCGCCTCGACCAGGAGGGCGTCGACGTGACCGTGGTAGCAGCCGGCGAACTTCACCACGAGGTCGCGGCCGGTCCACCCCCGGGCGAGCCGGATCGCCGACATCGTCGCTTCGGTGCCCGACGAGACCATGCGGACCAGGTCGACCGGGGTGCGCGCGACGATCTCCTCGGCGAGGGCGACCTCCGGCTCGCTCGGCGTCCCGAAGGAGGTGCCGCGGCTCGCCGCCTCACGGACGGCCTCGATCACCTCCGGACGGGCGTGCCCGAGCAGCATCGGACCCCACGACGCGACCAGGTCGACGTACGTGTTGCCGTCGACGTCGGTGAGCGTCGCGCCGCGGCCCTCACGCATGAACCGCGGGGTGCCGCCCACGGCGCGGAAGGCGCGGACCGGGGAGTTCACGCCACCCGGCGAGACGGCACGAGCGCGGTCGAAGAGCTGCTGGGAGATCTCGGATCCAGGCACCCCGCCATTGTCCCTGACGACCCAAGTCGCCCCGAGATCGGGACGAAGGGGGCGACGGTACGACGTATGTACGGACGTATGAAGAGTCGGTGAACTTCGCCCGAGGAAACCCGCTGAGCCGGCATCGCGTCTAGGGTGGAGCCTAAGGAAGTCCTGAGACGGTGGCCACAACACGCCACCCTCACCTAGGGTGAGCGGTGGACGCGCGGTGTCACAGCACGTCCACGAGAGTTCGGGCTCGCGAAGGAGTGATCGACGGCATGGGGGCACGCGGAAGCCGCAGACCGGGCGGCAGGCGCACCAGCTGGTGGCAGACCACGGCTGCGCTCCTCCCCTGCGCGATGATCGCGGGAGCCTGGGGTGCCGCGGTCGCGCTGCCCAAGCAGCCGGGCACGGTCGACAGCGCCGCCTACTCCGCCTACACCGAGCAGTCTCCCGAGGTGCCGGTCTCCGGCCCCGACCTCCAGGTCACACCGCTCCAGGACCCGGTGCAGCAGCAGTCGACCAGCAACCTCGCCCCGGCCGGGCTCACCGCGGCGCCGTCCGACATCCCCGCGCCGGCGCTCGCCGCCTACCAGCGGGCTGCCAACGTGATGGCCGCGACCAAGCCGGAGTGCAAGCTGTCGTGGGAGCTCCTCGCCGCGATCGGGCGGGTCGAGTCCAACCACGGCCAGTTCGGCGGCGCCACCGTCACCAGCACCGGCGCGACGACCCGCGCCATCATCGGCATCCCCCTCGACGGCACCAACAACACCGCGAGCATCCCCGACACCGACAAGGGCGCCTGGGACGGCGACGCGAAGTGGGACCGCGCGGTCGGGCCCATGCAGTTCATCCCGTCCACCTGGGCCTCGGTCGGGGTCGACGCGGACGGCGACGGCAAGGCCGACCCCAACAACATCAACGACGCCGCGCTCGGCGCGGCCGTCTACCTCTGCGTCGGCGGCCACGACCTGAGCACCGACGCGGGTGCACGCGCGGCTCTCATGTCCTACAACCGCTCGACGGCCTACGCCGACCAAGTCCTCGCGATCGCCCGCGCGTACGCGTCGACCAACCCGCTCTCGCTGCTCCCGAACTTCCCGTTCCCGACCAGCCCGGTCGCTCCCCTCGGCCCGGTCACGCCGCAGCCGCCGACCGCGACCTTCCCCGGTGGCCCGGGCGCCGGCGGGTCGCAGCCGACTCCGATGTACGTGCTGATCGGCGTCGACAAGCCGGCGACGCCGAAGCCCCCGTCGCCGGGAGGCGTGCTGACGCCGCCGTCGAAGCCGACGCCGGGCAAGCCCACCAAGCCGACGGACCCGACCGATCCCACGGATCCGACGGACCCCACGGATCCGACCGACCCGACGGACCCCACGGATCCGACAGATCCCACGGACCCGACGACGCCGACCGACCCGACGACGCCGACCGACCCGACGACGCCGACCGACCCGACCACACCGACCGAGCCCTCGACGCCGACCGACCCGCCGGCCACCACGCCGCCGAGCGAGACGGCACCGTCGGAGACCGCCCCGAGCGAGCCCGCCGCACAGGAGCCGACCGCCCAGGAGAAGGCACAGGCGTTCTGCGCCGGGCTGGACGTCAGCGACGAGGTCCGCGCGACGTGCGTCGACGCCTACGTCGCGGCGTACCCGAACGGCGAGGCGGCGGCACAGGACGCCGCCCGCGCCGCTGCGGCCTGAGCGACGACGCCGAGCGACGTCAGACGCGCTCCGGCTCCACGCGCCGTCGGCGCACCACGATCACGAACCCGATCGTGAACAGCACGAGGGCGATGGCCGCGCCGGCGAGCTGGATCGCGGTCTCGGGGGGCCATGTGCCCGTGCCCTCCTCGTCGACCCGGTAGCCCGTCGTCAGCATGCTCACGGCGGCCGCACCGCCGAGACCGACTCCTAGACCGAAGAGCAACCAACCGATCTCACGCACCGTCACGGCGCGAGCCTAGCGGCTGCGGAACCTGCTCAGCGCGCGAGGCGCGCGGCGTACTCGCTGGCCCAGTACGTCAGGACGATGTCGGCCCCCGCGCGACGGATGGAGAGCAGGGTCTCGGCGATCGCGGCGTCGCGGTCGATCCAGCCCTTCGCCGCGGCGGCCTCGACCATCGCGTACTCGCCGGAGATGTTGTACGCCGCTACCGGCACGTCCACCGCAGCGCGGACCGACGCGACCACGTCGAGGAAGCCCATCGCGGGCTTGACCATGACCATGTCCGCGCCCTCGGCGACGTCCAGCGCGACCTCGCGCAACGCCTCGCGGCCGTTCGCAGGGTCCTGCTGGTACGTCCGCCGGTCGCCCTGCAGCGTGGAGGCGACGGCCTCGCGGAACGGGCCGTAGAAGGCGGACGCGTACTTCGCGGCGTAGGCGAGCACGCCGGTGTCGGTGAACCCCTCGGCGTCCAGCGCACGCCGGATCACGCCGACCTGGCCGTCCATCATCCCGCTCGGGCCGAGGAGGTGCGCGCCGGCTCGCGCCTGGGCCAGCCCCATCTCGGCGTAGATCTCGAGGGTCGCGTCGTTGTCGACCCGGCCGTCGGCGTTGAGGACGCCACAGTGACCGTGGTCGGTGAACTCGTCGAGGCAGAGGTCCGACATCACCACGATCGCGTCGCCGACCTCGGCACGGGCATCGCGGATCGCGACGTTGAGGATCCCGTCCTCGGCCAGCGCGCCCGAGCCGGTGGCGTCCTTGCGCTCGGGGACACCGAACAGCATGACGCCGCCGAGCCCGAGCTCCGCGGCCTCCGCGACCGCCTTGCGCGCCGAGTCGCGCGTGTGCTGGACGACGCCCGGCATGCTCGAGATCTCCCGGGGCTCCGAGAGACCCTCGGCGACGAACATCGGCAGCACCAGCTGGCGCGGCTCGACCGACGTCTCCGACACCATCCGGCGCATCGCCGGGGTGGTCCGGAGACGTCGCGGCCTGACGTCGGGGAACGAACCGTCGCTGCGGGTCATCGTCAGCTCCTGCGGCGCGAGCCCTTGGTGCGCTGCGACGGCTTCGTGACCGGGTCGCCGGCGTCCACCATCGCCTGACGGCGCTTCGCGCCGAAGTCGGCGAGCGCGTCCGCGAGGACCTCGGCCGACGGGGTCGGCGCGACCACGTCGACGCGCAGGCCGTGCTCCTCCGCGGTCTGCGCGGTGGCGGGGCCGATGCACGCGATGATCGTCGTCGCGTGCGGCTTGCCGGCGATGCCCACCAGGTTGCGGACCGTCGAGCTCGACGTGAAGACGACGGCGTCGAACTTGCCGGTCTTGATCGCCTCGCGGGTCGGCGCCGGCGGCGGCGCCGCGCGCACGGTGCGGTAGGCGGTCACGTCGTCGACCTCCCAGCCGAGGTCGATCAGCCCGGCGACCAGCTGCTCGGTCGCGATGTCGGCGCGCGGGAGGAAGACGCGGTTGATCGGGTCGAGCAGCTCGTCGAACGGCGGCCAGTCCTCCAGCAGGCCGCGGGCGGACTGCTCGCCGCTCGGGACGAGGTCGGGGCGGATGCCCCAGGCGGCGATCGCCTCAGCGGTCTTCTCGCCGACCGCGGCGACCTTCAGGCCGGAGAACGCGCGGGCGTCGAGGCCGTACTCGTCGAACTTCTCGCGCACGGCCTTCACCGCGTTCACGCTGGTGAACGCCACCCACTCGTAGCGGCCCTCGACGAGGCCACGGACGGCCTTGTCCATCTGCTGCGGGTTGCGGGGCGGCTCGACGGAGATCGTGGGGACCTCCTCGGACACGGCGCCGTAGCCGCGGAGCCGGTTCGCGAGGGTGGCGGCCTGCTCCTTGGTGCGGGGCACCAGCACGCGCCAGCCGAACAGCGGCTTGGTCTCGAACCACGACAGCGTCTCGCGGAGGTCGACGACGTCGCCGACGACCGTCACCGCGGGCGGGGCCATCTTGGCGGCCTTGGCGTCGGCGGCGATCTTCTCCAGCGTGGAGACGATCGTGGACTGCTCGGTCGTCGTGCCGACGCGGGTCATCGCGACCGGCGTCTCCGGGGACCGGCCGGCCTCGATGAGGCCGTTGGCGACGTCCTTGATGGTGTTGACCGCGCTCAGCAGCACGACCGTCTGGTCACCGGCGTACGGCGCCCAGTCGATCTTGGTCTCGCCCATCCGGATCACCGAGACCTCGCGGTGCGTCCGGTTCGTCAGCGGCACGCCGGCGTACGCCGGGACGGCCGACGCCGACGAGACGCCGGGGACGATCTCGAAGGAGATGTTGGCCTTGTCGCACGCCTGGGCCTCCTCGGGCCCGGTCGCGAAGGTGAAGGGGTCGCCGACCAGGAGGCGGACGACGTTCTTGCCGCCCTTGGCGTGCTTGACGACCAGCCGGCCGCGGGCCGACGGGGTCAGGACACCGCCGTCCTCGCCGTGGCCGCCGTCGACCACCTCGGCGCCCTCGGGCGCGAGCGCGGCCTGGTCGGCCGACTCGGTGATGACGACGTCGGCGGCGTCCAGCAGCTCCTTGGCGCGGAGCGTGAGCAGGCTGGCATCACCCGGACCGGCGCCGACGAAGCTCACGTGCCCGACTGGGCGCTTGGCGGCGCTCGGCACGGTCTCGTCGGAGGCCGCGTCGGCGACCGCGGCGGGGGCGGCCTTCTCCGGCTCGGTCGCCTTGGTCTTGCGGGTGGCGGTGGTGGTGCTCACGGTTCTCATTCCTCGTCTGCCTCTGGGTTGACTGGCCCACGGGGGTCGGTGGTCATGGGGTGGCGGCCCGCATCAGCGAGTCGGCGCCCTCGGCGAGCATCTCGGCAGCGAGACGCTCACCGATCCCGACCGGGTCCTGCACGGATCCGGTCGAGGACAGTCGGATGGACGGTGCGCCGGAGGGGTCTCCGGCAAAGGCACGCAGCCACAGCTGGGGGGTGCCGTCGTCGTCGACGACCTCGGCCCACGCCCCCACGGGGGCCGAGCAACCCGCCTCGAGCGAGGCGAGCAGGCTGCGTTCTGCGGTGACGGCGGCGCGGGTCGCGTCGTCGTCGAGTCGGGCGAGCAGACCGGCGACCTCGTGGTCGTCGGCGCGGCACTCGCACGCCAGGGCACCCTGGCCGGGTGCGGGAAGGACCTGGAGCGGGTCGAGCAGCTCCGTCGCCTCTTCGATCCTGCCGAGTCGACGCAAACCGGCGGCGGCGAGGACGACGGCGTCCAGCTCGCCGGAGCGGACCTTGCCGATCCGCGTGTCGACGTTGCCGCGCAGGCCGACGACCTCGATGCCGAGCCCGAGCGCGTTGATCTGGGCCGCACGGCGCGGCGACCCGGTCCCGACCCGGGAGCCCGGAGGAAGCTCGCCGAGCGTCATCCCGTCGCGGGCGACGACGGCGTCCCGCGGGTCGACGCGCGGCGGGACGGCCGCCAGGGCGATCCCCTCCGCGGGTGTCGTCGGGATGTCCTTGAGCGAGTGGACGGCGATGTCGACCTCGCCGGCGAGCAGCGCGTCGCGCAGCGCGGACACGAAGACGCCGGTGCCGCCGAGCTCGGCGAGCGGGCGCGAGGTGCGGTCGCCCTCGGTCGAGACGGTCACGAGCTCGGTCTCGATCCCGGTCAGCTCGCTGAGCCGCTCGGCGACCTGGGCCGACTGCGTGGTCGCGAGCGCACTCGCACGGGTGCCGACACGAAGCGTCATGCCGGTCCACCTCCCTGGGTACGTGACGGGTCCACGGTGCTGACCGCCTCGATCGCCGCCGGGTCCAGCGCGAACAGGTCGGCGAGCGCGTTGGCGTACGTCAGCGCGTCCGGACGGCCGGCCATCTCCTTGATGCGGACCGTGGGCTGGTGCAGGAGCTTGTCCGCGACGCGGCGCACCGTCTGGCGGAGCTCCTCGACGACCTGCGGGTCGACGTCACGGACACGTCCCTCGAGCCGCTCCAGCTCGGCCTCGACGACAGCGGTGGCCATCGAGCGCAGCGCGACGACGGTCGGGGTCACCTTGGCGGCGTGGCGGGCGGAGAGGAAGGCGGACACCTCGCCGGAGACGATGCGGCGCACCGCCTCGACGTCGGCGGCGCCCTTCTCGTCGGCGAGCTGCTCCTGCAGCTCACCGAGGCCGAGCATCATCACACCCGGCAGGTCGGCGACCTCCTCGTCGATGTCGCGCGGCAGCGCCAGGTCGATGAGGACGTACGGGGTGGTCCGGCCCGCGGTCGCGTCGCGGACCTGGTCCACGCCGATCACGGAGCCCGTCGCTCCGGTGCACGAGACGACGAGGTCGGCCTCCGCGAGAGCGGCGTCGAGCGCGGACCACGGGACGGCGGTGCCGTCGACCGTCGTGGCGAGCCGCTGCGCGCTGGCGTGCGTCCGGTTGGCGACCGTCACGCTCGCGACACCGCGGCGCGCCGCCGTCGTCGCCGCGAGCGCTGCCATCGCGCCGGCCCCGACCACGAGGACCCGCATGTCCTCGAGACGATGGCCGGCCTTGGCGACGAGCTCGAGCGACGCCGCGACGAGCGACGGTCCGGCCCGGTCGATGTCGGTCTCGGCGTGGCCGCGCTTGGCGATGCGCAGGGCCTGCTGGAAGAGGACGTTGAGCGCCGGGCCGACGGTCGCGTCGTCCTGGCCGCGCTGGAGCGCGGTCCTGACCTGACCGAGGATCTGGCTCTCGCCCACGACCATCGAGTCCAGCCCGGACGCGACGGAGAACAGGTGCGCGACCGCGGCGTCGTCGTAGTGGACGTAGATGTGCCGGAGCAGGTCGTTGCGCGTCACGCCCGAGTGCTCGACGAGCAGGTCCGAGATGTCCTCGACCGAGCCGTGGAACCGCTCCGCCTCCACGTAGATCTCGACGCGGTTGCAGGTCGAGACGACGAGCGACTCGGTGACGTGCTGGGCCTCGAGGGCCTGCTGGGCGACCTTGACCACCGAGTCGCCGTCCAGGGCGACGCGCTCGAGGACGGAGACCGGGGCGCTGCGGTGGGAGACGCCGACGACCAGGACGCTCATGCCTCGACCTCCTGGCTCGGCTCCTCGCTGGGCACACTTTCGCGCTCCGCGCTGGGCACCCGCTTGCGCTGCTCGTGGTAGGCCAGGATCTGCAGCTCGATCGACAGGTCCACCTTGCGCACGTCGACGCCGTCGGGGACGACGAGGACGGCGGGCGCGAAGTTCAGGATGCTCGTGACGCCGACGGCCACGAGCTGGTCCGCGACCTCTTGGGCTGCCTCGCCCGGGGTCGCGATGACGCCGATGGAGCAACCGTGCTCGGCGACCACGTCGGCGAGGTCGTCGATGTGCGCGATCGCGAGCTCGCCGTGCACCTCGCCGACCCGCGAGCGGTCGCCGTCGACGAGGGCGACGATGCGGAACCCGCGGGACCGGAAGCCGCCGTAGTTGGACAGCGCCTGGCCCAGGTTGCCGATGCCGACGATGACGACGGTCCAGTCCTGGTTGACGCCGATCTCACGGGCGATCTGGTAGCGGAGGTACTCCACGTCGTAGCCCACACCACGGGTGCCATAGGATCCCAGGTACGACAGGTCCTTGCGGAGCTTCGCGGAGTTGACGCCCGCGGCGGTCGCGAGCTGCTCGGACGACACCGTCCGCAGGCCGGACTCACCGAGAGCGGTCAGCGCACGCAGATACACCGGGAGCCGCGCCACCGTCGCCTCGGGGATCCCCGACGAGACGGGGCGGCCGTTGGCCTGCGCTCGCAGCTGGTTCACATCGCTCCTGGCACCGCGGTACGGATTCCGGATGTTGCCGGCGGGTTAACGCCGGTGAACACCGGCGGATCCACTGTAAGAGCTTGTGAACGTGAGAACAAAATCGAGCGGCGCCCCGCGAGGGTGACTCGGGTCACCCCCCGCCGTACCGCCCCGACCGTCCTGCGAGGTCAGCGCGCCAGGGCCGCTTGGAGGCGCGCCGCGTCGACCCGCCAGAAGTCGTGCTGACGGCCGTCGACGAAGGTCACGGGGATCTGCTCGCCGTAGGAGCGCATCAGGTCCTCGTCACCGCTGATGTCGACCTCGCGCCACGTCTCGCCGGCGTCGGCGCACACCTGCGCGACCACCGCGACCGCGTCCTCGCACAGGTGGCAGCCGGGCTTCGCGTAGACGACCACCCGAGCCGTCTCCGTCGGGTCAGCGCTCATCCTGCAGTCCCAGAACCCCTCGTCTCGCCTCAGCCGCCCGCAGGCGGCTCTTGGAGATCTCGCCCGTCGTCGTGTGCGGGAGCGACTCCGTCACCACGATCTCACGCGGCACCTTGAAGCGGGCCAGGCGCCCTCGGGTGAACTCGCGCAGGCCCTCGGCGAACGTCTCCTCGTCGCCGACCGGGCGGGAGGGGACGACGTACGCACGCACCGCCTCGCCGGTCTCGCGGTCCTCCACCCCGACGACGGCGACCTCGGCGACACCCGGGGCGTCCCCGAGCGCCTCCTCGACCTCGCGCGGGAAGACGTTGAAGCCGGAGACGATCACCAGCTCGCGGAGCCGGTCGACCAGCGTGAGGTCTCCGTCGGCGTCCAGGATGCCGACGTCGCCGGTCGCGAACCATCCCGCCTCGTCCGGGCCGCCCGACATGTCCGGCCAGAACCCGGTCAGCAGGTTCGGTCCGCGCAGCCAGATCTCGCCGGGGTCGCCGAGCTCGGCGTCGGCGCCGTCCTTGTCGACCAGGCGGAGCTCGAGGCCCTGGAGGGGCGACCCCACCGACCACGGCTTGTCGTCGGGTCGCCCGAGCGTCGTCGTGACGACCGGCGCGGCCTCGGTGAGACCGTAGCCCTGCTGGAGCGGGTGCCCCGAGGTGACGCCGAACTCCTCGACGAGGTCGGCCTCGATCGGTGCGGCTCCGCTGAGCACGACGCGCACACCGGCGAGCGCCGCCTGGACGCCGGGGCGGCCGCTCCACGCCGCGACCACGGGCGGGGCCACAGGGACGACCGTGACGCCGTGGCGGACGATCGCCTCCAGCGTCCGCTCGGGGTCGAAGCGGTCGAGAAGCACGGTCGTCGCGCCCTGCCGCACCGCCTGACCGAGCACCGCGTTGAGCGCGAAGACGTGGAACAGCGGCAACATCACGACGACCACGTCGTCGCCGCGGACCGCTGCCGGCTCGACCGCGGCGACCTGGTCGAGGTTGGTCAGCAGGGCTCGGTGGCTCAGCGCGACGATGCGCTGCTCGGTCGACGTGCCGGACGTCGACATCAGGAGCGCGATGGTCTCCGGGTCCGGCGGGAACGGCGGGAGGCCCCGCGGTCCCGGACGGACCTGGAGGAGGTCCGCGAACGGCCTGACGCTGGGGTCCGGGTCGCTCTCCCCCGCCACCACGGTCGGCAGCCCGGCGCGGGCGAACACCGAGGCCCAGTCGGGGTCGCACACCACGAGGCGTACGCCGGTGGTCGCGCACAGCGCCGTCGCCTCGTCCTGCGGTGCCCGCGGGTTGACCGGGACGACGACGAGCCCCAGGCGCAGCGCGGCGAAGTAGGTGACGGGCAGCTCGACGCGGTTCGTCAGGACGAGGGCGACCCGCTGCCCGGCCACGAGACCTTGGGCGGAGATCCAGGCGGCGACCCGGGAGACCTGGTCGTCGAGCGCCCCCCACGTGAGAGAGCGACCCTGGCCGTAGCCCTCGACGAGCGCCGTGCCGTCCGGATCCTGCTCCGCCTGCTGCCGGACGAGCTCCGCGACGTTCACCGTCATGGCGTCGAGTCTCGCACAGCACGAGGTCCGTGCGCCGGTGGCCTGATCGGTAGGCTCGTGCCGTGGACGCGAACGGGTACCGACGACCGCGCAACCTCCGAGCCCGCTCGATGCTCGCCGGCGAGGCCTCCGCGGCCGCCGCCGAGGTCGAGTCGAGCTTCGCCGTGCCGCCCGACCCCACAGCGGCGGCGTTCTTCGACGTGGACAACACGATCATGCAGGGCGCGTCCCTGTTCCACCTCGCGCGCGGCCTCTACAAGCGCAAGTTCTTCACCACCCGCGAGATCGCCGGTGCCGCGTGGAAGCAGGCCTACTTCCGCTTCGCCGGGGTCGAGGACCCCGAGCACGTGGAGTCGGCGCGTGCCTCGGCGCTCGCGTTCATCGCCGGCCACGCGGTCAGCGAGCTCGAGCTGGTCGGCAACGAGATCTTCGACGAGACGATGGCGAGTCGCATCTGGCCCGGCACGCGGGCGATCGCACAGCGCCACCTCGACGAAGGCCAGCGGGTGTGGCTGGTGACGGCGGCGCCGGTCGAGATCGCCCGCATCATCGCGCGGCGCCTCGGGCTGACGGGCGCGCTCGGCACGGTCGCGGAGTCCGTCGACGGCGTCTACACCGGCCGTCTCGTCGGCGACATGCTGCACGGTCCCGCCAAGGCGGACGCGGTGCTGGCGCTGGCTCGCGAGGAGGGTCTCGACCTCGAGCGCTGCTCGGCCTACTCCGACTCCTTCAACGACCTGCCGATGCTGTCGCTGGTCGGGCACCCGTGCGCCGTCAACCCCGACTCGCACCTGCGCTACCACGCCCGCAAGCACGGCTGGGCGATCGTCGACTACCGCACGGGCCGCAAGGCGGCGAAGGCCGGCCTGATGGGGGCCGCGGTCGCCGGCGCGGTCACCGGGGCTGCGCTGGGAGCTGCCCGCGCACGTCGTCGCTGACCTCGCGAGCCACCTTCTGCGGCGGCTCTCTCGCTAGACGAAAGGGTGGCCGCGGTCCACGAGCAGCGCGTACAGCGTCTGCTGGATCGTCTCCCGCACCTGGTCGGTGACGTTGAAGACGAGCATGGGGTCGTCGGCCGCCTCGACGGGGTACGCGTCGGTGCGCACCGGCTCCCCGAACTCGACGATCCACTTGCTGGGCAGCGGGATCATCCCCAGCGGGCCGAGCCAGGGGAAGAACGGCGTGATCGGCACGTACGGGATGCCGAGCAGCCGGGCCAGCGACGGGACGTTGCCGACCAGCGGATAGATCTCCTCGGCACCGACGATCGAGACCGGGACGATCGGCACCCCGGCCCGCATCGCCGCCGACACGAACCCGCCGCGGCCGAAGCGCTGGAGCTTGTAGCGCTCGCTGTACGGCTTGCCGATGCCCTTGAAGCCCTCCGGCCAGACACCGACGATGTGCCCCTCGGCAAGGAGCCGCTCCGCGTCCTCGTTGCACGCGAGCGTCGCCCCCATCTTGCGCGCGAGCTCCCCGATGAAGGGCAGCTCGAACACGAGGTCGGCGCCGAGCAGCCGGAGCGCACGACCCGCGTGGTCGTTGACGATCAGCGTGGTCATGGCGGCGTCGACGGGGATGGTGCCCGAGTGGTTCGCGACGACGAGGGCGCCACCGTCGGACGGGATGTGCTCGGCGCCGCGCACCTCGATCCGGAACCACTTCTCGGCCAGCGGACGCAGCGCCGCCATCCCGATCGCGTGGAGCTGCGGGTCCAGCCCGAACTCGTCGATCTCGTAGTCCCCGGTGATCCGACGGCGTACCAGGGCGAGGAGCTCGGCGGCCTTCGCCTCCCAGTCCTCGCCGAGAACGGTCCGAGCACCGTGGGTCAGCGCGGAGATCCAGTCGGCGAGCGGGATCCCCTGAGGGGACGAACCGTCGTCGGAGGCCTCCGGGTCGTCGTTCACGATCAGCGAGAACGCCGGCCGCTCGTGCGGCTCGTCGACCGGAGCGTCGGTCGGCTCCTCGGACGCGGGTGCCTGCGCCGCCTCGGACTCGCCGGTCGCCCCGACGAGCTCGGACGGGTCCACCTCCGCCTCGACCGAGCCGGGCGTCACCGTGATGACCTCGACCGGGTTGCCGATCGTCGGCACGTCGATCTTCGGGGCGATCTGGACCGCGGGCGCCTCGGGCTCCGGCGGGACGGGCGTCGCGGTCTCGGGAGGAACCGCCGCTGCCTTCTTGGCCGCGGCCTTCTTCGCGGGTGCGGCCTTCTTCACGGGCGCCTTCTTCGCGGGCGCGGCCTTCTTCGCCGCCGCCTTCTTCGCCGGGGTCCCCGCGAGCGAGCGCGCCGCCGACGACGGCGTCGCGCTCCCGGTGCCCCGGCCCGGTCGCCCTCGGGTCCCGATCGGCGACTCCTCGTGCGGCGCGTCAGCCACGCGTGCCTCCCAGCGCGGACAGCAGACCGGGCTCGGCGGCCTCGGCGAACGAGTCGAGGGTCTGCGGGGTCGAGTACAGCACCTCGTACCCCAGCTCCCGCTCGAGCTTGGACCCGTCGCACACCCGGCCGTGCATGAACAGCCGCGTGAGCTCAGGGGTGAAGTCGGAGCTCATCAGCCGCACCATCCGCTGGGTGACGCCGTTGAACCCGAGCGACGGCAGCCGCAGCATCGGGCGCCCGAGCCGGCGTGCGGCCTGGCTGAGCGTGACCACGTGCGGGCCGACGACGTTGTACGTGCCCGTGACGTCGCCGGTCGCGGCGAGCGCGAGCACGTTGAGCGCGTCGTACGGGTGGAGGAACTGCAGCCTCGGGTCGTAGCCGAGGATCGCCGGCAGGACCGGCAGCTTGAGGTACTCGCTGAACGGCGTCAGCACGTCGGCCGCGAGCACGTTGCCGAGCCGGAACGTCGCGATGGCGACGTCGGGCCGGCGCCGCCCGAAGCCACGGACGTACGCCTCGACGTCGACCGCGTCCTTCGGGAAGCCGCTCGTCGTGCCCGCCCGGGCCGGCGTCTGCTCGGTGAACATCGCCGGGTTGCGGGCGGACGTGCCGTACACGGCGGTGGACGACTGGACGACGAGCCGCTCCACCGTCCGCGAGTTCTGGCACGCGGCGAGGAGCTGCATCGTGCCGATGACGTTGATCTCCTTGACCGCGCTGCGCGAGCCGAGCTGGCGCTGCGGCGCGGCGACGTTCATGTGCACCACCGTGTCGACGTCCTCGACCGCGAGGACCTTGCCGACGACGGGCGTACGGATGTCGGCGCGCACGTACTTGATGCCGTGCATGTCACCGGTCGGCGGCTGGACGTCGAGCCCGACCACCTTGTCCACGCCCGGCGTGACCGCGAGGCGACGCGCGAGCCTCGAACCGAGGTCGCGCGCTACGCCGGTCACCAGGACGACGCGGCCCATCTGGTGGCTCGTGCGGCTACTTGCCGAGACGACGACGCTGGACGCGCGTGCGCTTGAGGAGCTTGCGGTGCTTCTTCTTCGACATGCGCTTGCGGCGCTTCTTGATGACAGAACCCACGGTTCACCTTCTCTGCTTCACACAGTCTGTGACAAGTGGCGGCCCCGGACGTGGGACGACCCCCGCCAAGCGTACGGGCTGGGCGGGCGTCGACGTGAACCGACCCGGAATCCGGCCCCGACCGAGGAGCCGCTCAGGGCATCGGGTCGAGGCCGTACAGCGGGAAGAGCGCGTTGCGCGTGGCGAGGATCTGCCGGTCCAGCCAGCTGGCCGGGTCGTAGCCCTCGCGCCAGTCGCGGTACGACGGGGAGCGCCCGTCGGTCATCCGCAGCGGGGCCGAGCCACCGCTCTTCAGTGCCGAGACGTGCTCGCGCCAGTGCGCGGGCGTCGGGGTCTCGGGGTCGATCGGGTGCCCGGCGACGATGGCCATCAGGTGCGCCCACGCCCGGGGGACCACGTCGAGGACCGCGTAGCCGCCACCGCCGTACGCCACCCAACGACCGCCGCAGACCTCCTGCGCGAGGTCGCGGAGCGCGAGGTACGACGCGCGTTGGCCGTCGACGCTCAGCATGAGGTTGGTCAGCGGGTCGTCCATGTGGGAGTCGCAGCCCTGCTGGGTGACGAGCACGTCGGGCTTGAACTCGCGGACCAGCTGCGGGACGACCGCGTGGTAGGCCCGCAGCCAGCCGGCGTCGGAGGTCCCCGGGGGCAGGGCGACGTTGACGGCGCTGCCGACCCCGTCGCCGGTGCCGATCTCGGAGGCGAGGCCGGTGCCGGGGAAGAGCGTCTGGGGCGTCTCGTGCAGCGAGATGGTGAGGACCCGCGGGTCGTCGTAGAACACCTGCTGGACGCCGTCGCCGTGGTGCGCGTCGACGTCGACGTAGGCGACGCGCTGCGCGCCCTGGTCGAGCAGCCAGCGGATCGCGACCGCGACGTCGTTGTAGATGCAGAAGCCGCTCGCGCGGTCGGGCATCGCGTGGTGCAGGCCGCCGCAGACGTTGACCGCGTGGAGGCTCTCCCCCGTCCACACCCGTCGCGCGGCCTCGACGGAGGCCCCGACGATCAGCGAGCTCGCCGCGTGCATGTCGGCGAAGGTCGGGTTGTCCTCGGTGCCGAGCCCGGCCGCCAGGTTGGGGACCGACGGGTCCGCGCTGACCGCGCGCACGGCCTCGATGTAGGCGGGCGTGTGCACGGTCGCGAGCAGGTCGTCGTCGGCGGGAGCGGCCGGCACCCGGAGCAGGTCCGTGCCGACCACCCCGAGCTCGCCGGCGAGCTCCATCGCGAGGTCGACGCGGATCGGCGCCATCGGGTGCGAGGGACCGAAGTCGTACCCGGTCAGCCGGTCGTCGCAGACGACGCTCGCGGGAGTCGGTCCGTGATCCATGCCACCCAGCGTAGCCCGAGGGTGATGCGCGTCTCGTGCCTGCACCGGGGCGGGGCGGAGGTCAGCCGCCGATCGCCCGCGACCGGTCGCGGGCGGCCTCCGCGGCGGCGAGGAACGCTGCCCGGACCCCCCGGTCCTCCAGCGCGCGCAGCCCTGCGGCCGTGGTCCCGCCCGGCGAGGTGACCCGCTCGCGGAGCACGGCCGGGTGGTCGCCGGTCTGCGCGGCGAGCTGAGCCGACCCCAGGAGAGTCTGGACCACGAGCTCGGTCGACGTGGTACGAGGAAGGCCGAGGTGCACGCCCGCCTCGACGAGCGCCTCGACGACGAGGAAGACGTACGCCGGTCCCGACCCGGAGATCGCTCCCGCGGCGTCCTGCAGCGACTCGGGGACCCGCACCACCGTCCCGACCGAACCCATGATCGCCTCGATGCGGCCGGCCTGCTCCTCGTCGCAGTGCGACCCGGCGGAGATCACCGACACCCCGGCACCGACCTGCGCGGGGGTGTTGGGCATGACCCGCGCGACCGCGGTGCCGTCGGGGAGCGCGCTCTCGAGGACCGACGTGCTGAGACCGACGGCGAGGGACGCGACGAGCGCGGAGGGCCGCAGGTGCGGACCGATCTCGGCGAGGACGCCCGCGACGTCGTACGGCTTCACGCCGATCAGGACGACGTCGCCGCGGGCCGCGGCGGTGACGGCGTCGGTCACCTCGACGCCGTAGCGCTCGCGCAGCGCCGCGGCGTGGTCCTCGCGACGGACGGCGAGGACCACGTCGGCGGGGTCCCAGCCGTTCTGCAGCATGCCCGAGACGATCGCCTCGCCCATCGCGCCGGCGCCGACCACAGCCACGTTCGTCATGGCTCCGAGGATAGGGGAGGCCGACCGTCAGGCCGTGCGACGGCGCAGCGTCGCCGAGCCGAGCAGCAGCGCGCCGACGGTGAACGCGACCAGGGCCAGCACGTCCCACGTCAGCTCGGCCGTCCAGTCCGGGTACGCCGCGACCTCGCTGGTCGCGTCCACCGCGTACGACAGCGGGGTGACGTACGAGATCCACTCGAGCACGGTCGGCAGCTGGTCGCGCGGGACGAGGAGCCCGCAGACCAGGAGCTGCGGCAGCACGAACGCGGGCATGAACTGCACGGCCTGGAACTCCGTCCGCGCGAACGCCGACACGAACAGCCCGAGCGCCGTGCCGAGGATGCCGGACAGCACCGCCACGAGGACGAGACGTCCGATGCCGCCCTCCACGTCCAGTCCCAGGACCCAGACGGAGAGCCCGGCGGCGAGGAAGCCCTGGACCAGCGCCACGGCTCCGAAGGCGAGTCCGTAGCCGACCAGGAAGTCGAGCTTGCCCATCGGCAGCGTGAAGAGGCGCTCCAGCGTGCCCGACGTGCGCTCGGCGAGCGTCGTGATCGACGTGACGAGGAACATCACGACGAAGCCGAAGATGCCGAGCAGCTGCGGTCCGATCCGGTCGAAGAGCGTGCCGGCGTCGGAGTAGACCCACCACAGGAGCGCGATCAGCACGCAGGGCACGACCAGCATCAGCGCCATCGTGCGGTGGTCGTGGCGCAGCTGGCCGAGCACCCGCGCGGCGATCGCGCCCGTGATCCGCCCGGTCACGCCGTGCTCTCCTCGATGAGCGCGAGGAACGCGGCCTCGACGTCGGAGGTCCGCGTGCGTTCGAGCAGGGCGCTCGGCGTGCCCTGCGCGAGGAGGGCACCGTCACGCAGCAGCAGGAGGCTGTCGCAGCGCTCGGCCTCGTCCATCACGTGGCTGGAGACGAGCAGCGTGATGCCGCGGCGGGCCAGGTCGGCGAAGAGGTCCCACAGCCGCACCCGCAGCACCGGGTCGAGACCGACGGTCGGCTCGTCGAGCACCAGCAGCTCCGGGGAGCCGAGCAGCGCCGCCGCCAGCGAGACGCGGCTCCGCTCGCCACCGGAGAGCCGGTCGACCAGCGTGCCGGCGTAGCGCGCGAGGTCCACGACGTCGAGCACGCGGTCGACGTCCTCCGACGGCGCGCCCAGCACCCGGGCGAAGAAGCGGAGGTTCTCCCCCACCGTGAGACCGGCGTACACGCTCGGCGTCTGCGTCACGTAGCCGACCCGGTCGCGCAGCGAGGCCGACCCGGCGGGCACGCCGAGGACACGGACCGAGCCGCCGGCCACCGTCTGGACCCCGACGATCGAGCGGATCAGCGTCGACTTGCCGGAGCCGGACGGTCCGAGAAGGCCGGTCACGCGGCCCTGCGGCACCGTGCAGGAGAGGTCGGGGATCACCTCGCGACCGCCGCGGACGACGTGCAGGTGCGCGACCTCGATCGCGGGTCCGGGGGTGCTCACCATCGGCGCCAGGCTACGCCGGTGCGCGCGTGGCGTCGAGGTCGAGCACGTCCTGCACCTCCGGCCCGACGAGGGCGACGACCTCGTCGACCGACATCGACGCCAACGGCTCGACGGCCAGCAGGTAGCGGGTCACCACCAGCCCGGTCATCTGCGCGAGCAGCATCGCCGAGACCGCCGCCGGGGCGTCCGGCCGGTGCCGGTCCACGACCGCCGCGATCGGCCCGCGCAGGATGAACTCGGTGATCATCGAGCCCTGCTCGGCGTTGCCGAGGCCGCTGCGCGTCGTCGCGATCACGGACTCCCGGTTGGCGGGGTCGTCCCACGTGGTCACCAGCGCCCGCACGAACGCCTCTCCCGCCTGGTCCGAGGGTGCCGCGAGGACGGGCTCCATGACGGCCACCGGGTCGGCCGGGAGGGCCAGCGCGGCGTTCACCAGCCGCTGCTTGTCCTTGAAGTAGTGGTGCACCAGCGCCGGGTCGACGCTCGCGCGCCGAGCGACCGCGCGGATCGACGTCCCGTCGTAGCCCCGCTGCGCGAGCTCGGCCCGCGCCGCTGCGACGATCTCACCCCGGGTGTCGGGTGCGCCCGGACGCCTGCCTGCCATGGCGGCAGCGTACGACCGTCGGAGGCTTCGCACCGGCAGTTGTGCATGCTCGCCGACAGCGATGAGGAAGAAGGGTCACGCCTCGGGCGACGGCACCGCCGACGCGAGGTGCAGGCGCGTGAACGCGAGCGCCTCCGCGAGGTCGGCCTCGCGCTGCGCGCGGTCGGCCGCCTTGCGCGTGGTGACCTCGACGGCGACGTCGCCCGCGTAGCCGCGCTCGGCCAGCACACCGAGGAGCTCGCCGACCGGCTGGTGGCCGCGCCCGGGCACCAGGTGCTCGTCGCGCGGCGAGCCGGTGCCGTCGCCGAGGTGGACGTGGGAGAGCCGGTGACCGAGCTCGCTGGCCATCTCCAGCGGGTCGCTGCCGGACGTCGCGCAGTGCGACACGTCGAGCGTCACGTGCTCGTAGCCGAAGACGACCGGGTCCCACCCCGGCGCGTACGCCTGGAACTCGCGCCGGCCCGTGCGCCACGGATACATGTTCTCGACCGCGAACACGATCCCGGTGTTCTCCTCGAGCTTCGCGACGCCCTCCTCGAACGCGCGGGCGTACTCGCGCTGCCAGCGGAAGGGCGGGTGCACGACGACGAGCCCCGCACCGCAGGCTCGCGCCATCTCGGCGCTCTTCTCCAGCTTGACCCAGTGGTCGGTGCCCCACACCCGCTGCGTGATGAGGAGGCAGGGCGCGTGGACCGAGAGAACCGGGATCTCGTGGAACTCCTGGAGGGCGACGATCGCGTCGATGTCCGCGCTCGTCGCGTCCGTCCCGACCATCACCTCCACGCCGTCGTAGCCCAGGCGCTTGGCGATCTCGAAGCCGACCTCGGTCGACTCGGGATAGACCGACGAGGTCGACAGGGTCACCCGTGCGGCGGGCACGGAGACGGGGCGAGCGGCGTCGTCGGGCACGGCTCCAGGTTACGCGCCGCGCGCGACGACCCGTGGACGGAAGGAGGTCGTCTCACATGTGGTCATGGCGCTCGAGCAGCACGCCCTCGCGGAGGGCCCACGGGCAGATCTCGAGCTCCGGCAGGTCGAAGAGGTCCATCACGGCGTCGGCGACGACCGCACCGGCGACCATCTGGTGCGCCCGGGTCGGGGAGACCCCGGGACGCTGAGCGATCTCGTCCACGGAGGCGACCCGCAGCTCGTCGAGGTGGGCGACGAGGAGGTCGCGGGGCAGGACGCGGCGGACGTACGGCCCGGCCTCCGACGGCGCCGCCCCGCACAGGCGTGCGAGGGAGCGGAAGGTCTTGCTGGTCGCGACCACGTGGTCGAAGCCGCCGCCGCGCCGCAGCGCTCCGACGCTGTCGGCGATCTGCTGGCGCACGAAGAGCCGCAGCGCGTCGTACTGCGCGTCGGTCGGCACCCCGTCGGGGAACCACTCGCGCGTCAGCCGGCCCGCGCCGAGCGGGAGCGACGTGCACACGTCCGGCGTCTCGTCGCGGCCGGCGGCGATCTCGAGCGACCCGCCGCCGATGTCGAAGACACCCAGGCGCCCCGACGACCAGCCGAACCAGCGGCGTACGGCGAGGAACGTCAGCCGTGCCTCCTCGTCGCCGGGCAGCACGTCGAGCGCCACCCCGGTCTGGGACTCGACCTTGGCGAGCACCGCGTCGGCGTTGACCGCGTCGCGGACCGCCGAGGTCGCGAACGCGATCACCTCGGAGCAGCCCTTGTCGGCCGCCACCGCCCGCGCCTCGTCGACGAAGCGGACCAGCGCCTTGATGCCGCGCGGCTCGACGGCGCCGTCGTCGTCGAGGTGCTCCGCGAGCCGGAGCGGCTCCTTGTAGGTGAACGCGGGGAGCGGCGGGGCACCCCGGTAGGCGTCGACCACCAGCAGGTGCCCGGTGTTCGAGCCGATGTCCAGAACGCCGATCCGCATGCTTCGAGCGTACCGACCAGGAGCGACGGGCCGGACTAGAGTGAGGACGTGCCCGAGGTCATGCTCGACTTTCCCCGTGCGTGGGCGGAGTTCCCTGACCCTGCCGACGACTCCCAGGTGTTCCGCTGCGACCTCACGTGGCTCACGTCGCGCTGGACCTGCATCTTCGGCCGCGGCTGCCGGGGCATCTACGCCGACGCGCCCGACGTGGGGTGCTGCACGCTGGGCGCGCACTTCGCCGACGACGACGACTACCGGCGGGTGAAGAAGTACGTCAAGAAGCTCGGGCCCGAGGACTGGCAGCACCGCGCCGAGGGCAAGAAGCACGGCTGGACCGAGACCGACGAGGACGGCGAGCTCAAGACGCGGGCGTACGAGGGTGCCTGCATCTTCCACAACCGCGAGGGGTTCGCCGGGGGCGTCGGGTGCGCGCTCCACAAGTGGGCGCTCGAGCACGACGTCTCCCCCGTCGAGACCAAGCCCGACGTGTGCTGGCAGCTCCCGATCCGCCGTCAGTTCCGCGAGGTCGAGCGCGGCGACGGCACCTCGTACACCGAGGTGGCGATCGGCGAGTACACCCGCGCGGGGTGGGGTCCCGGAGGCCACGACCTCGACTGGTACTGCTCGGCCAACACCGAGGCGCATGTCGGCCTGGAGCCGGTCTACGTCTCGAACGCCGACGAGCTCACGGCGCTGATGGGGCCGAAGGCGTACGCCGAGCTCGTCGCACTGTGCGAGGACCACCTCGCCGGCGACCACCGGCGTACGCGTCACCGCGCGGACCCGGGAGCCTGACCCCTCGCCGTGCACCCCGGTGACCGGCCGCCGATGTGCTGCAGGTCACAATGACGCACATGCGACTGGACCATCTCTCGTTCGCCGCCGGACCTGACGGCCTGGCCGCCACGACCGCACGGCTGAGCGAGCTTCTCGGGGCGTCCTTCGTGGACGGCGGCAACCATCCTCGTTTCGGGACCCGCAACATGATCCTCCCGCTGGTCGGCGACCAGTACGTGGAGGTCGTGACGGTCCTCGACCACCCGGCGTCGGACAAGGCCCCGTTCGGACAGGCCGTCCGCGCCCGCAGCGAGCTCGGCGGCGGCTGGCTCGGGTGGGTCGTGCGGGTGGACGACATGGAGCCGGTGGAGCACCGCATGGGCCGCCACGCGGTGCCGGGCAACCGTCGTCGTCCGGACGGTTTCAACCTCGAGTGGAAGCAGATCGGCGTCCGCGGCACGCAGGCCGACCCGCAGCTGCCGTTCGTGGTCCAGTGGGATGTCCCGGACGACGAGCACCCCTCGCGCTCCGGTCCGGCCACCGTGGCGCTCCTCTCGCTCGAGATCGCCGGGTCGCCCGACCGCGTCACGCAGTACCTCGGCGAGTCGGTGCTCGGTGCGCTGACCGACGTGGACGTCCGTTGGGTCGCGCCGAACGGGCTGCCGGGCATCGTGGCGGCGACGTTCGGGACGGCCGACGGCGAGGTCCGCGTCTGACACCGCTCGCCTCCGGTCCGCGGGTCGAGGTCGTTGCCGACGCCGACTAGTTGAACTGAGTACTACAGCGGATGTCGGAGGCAGTCCAGCCCCGCACCCTGGACGTATGAGCAGTGTTCTGCGGATCCCCGGACACCTGGGCGACGCGACCACCGTCGTGGCGTGCATGGGAGTGACGGCGGTGCTCGGCGCCGTCGGAGCGAACATCCTCGTCCTGCAGAACGCCGACGCCGCCGGGTTCGAGGCGGCGGCGGTGATGTCAGGGCTCGTCGCGTTCAGCTGCTTCGCCGGCGCGCTCGCGCTGATGCGGCTGACCGGTCGGCTGCGTCCCGCCCTGTGGGGCTACCTGCCGGGGCTGGTCGCCGTCCTCGCCACCGGCCTCCTGCTGAGCGAGGGCGGGACCCGCGCAGCCGAGGGCGCCGTCTCCCCTCTCGTCGGTGCGCTCGTCCTGCTGCTCCCGAGCACCTGGGTGCCGATCTACGCGGCCGTACGCGCGCATCTCGAGTCGCGCCGCGAGGACGCAGCCGCACGGTCGTGGCGCGGCCGGATCTGATCCACCTGCGCATCTGATCCACCGCCACGTCCCGTCCCCAGCCCCGGGCGCGCCACCGCAGGAGTGTCGGTCCGCTCGCCTAGCGTGTGCGTCATGGCGAGGACCACGACGACCTTCCGGTGCTCCGAGTGCGGATGGACCAGCGCCAAGTGGGTCGGCCGCTGCGGCGAGTGCCAGGCCTGGGGCACGGTCGACGAGGTCGGAGCCCCCTCCCCGGCGACGCGGACCGCCCCCACGGCGGTCACGCGCAGCGCCCGGCCGATCGGTCAGATCGACGTCGAGACCTCCCGCTCGCAGCCGACCGGCATCGCCGAGCTCGACCGTGTGCTGGGCGGCGGCTTCGTCCCCGGCGCCGTGGTCCTGCTCGCCGGGGAGCCCGGTGTCGGCAAGTCGACGCTCCTCCTCGAGGTCGCCGCGCGCTGGGCGCGCGGCCTCGCCACGACCCTGTACGTCTCCGGCGAGGAGTCGGTCGCCCAGGTGCGGCTGCGCGCCGACCGGACGCACGCGGTCCACGACAGCCTCTACCTCGCCAGCGAGACCGACCTCGGCGCGGTCCTCGCGCACATCGACGACGTCAAGCCGTCGCTGCTGGTCGTCGACTCCGTCCAGACGATCGGCTCGTCGTCGGTCGAGGGGACGCCCGGCGGCGTGACCCAGGTCCGCGAGGTGACGTCGACGCTCGTGCAGGTCGCGAAGTCCCGCGACATCCCGACCATCCTCGTCGGTCACGTCACCAAGGAGGGCTCGATCGCCGGCCCCCGCGTGCTGGAGCACCTCGTCGACGTCGTGCTGCAGTTCGAGGGTGACCGCAACTCTCGACTGCGCCTCGTCCGGGCGGTGAAGAACCGGTTCGGCCCCGTCGACGAGATCGGGTGCTTCGACCTCTCCGAGTCGGGCATCGTCGAGGTCCCCGACCCGACCGGGCTGTTCGTCTCCCGCCACCACCAGCCGGTCTCCGGCACCTGCATCACGGTGACGATGGAGGGGCGACGCCCGCTGCTGGCGGAGGTGCAGGCGCTCGTGTCGCAGACCGAGCTCCCCCAGCCGCGACGCGCGACCAGCGGGCTCGACGGCTCGCGGATGGCCATGATCCTCGCCGTCCTCTCGCGGCGGTGCGGACTCGCCCTCGCGCGTGCCGACGTGTACGCCGCGACCGTCGGCGGAGCACGGCTCGGCGAGCCCTCGGTCGACCTCGCCGCTGCGGTCGCCGTCGCGTCCGCCGCCACCGACACCGTGGTGCCGACCGACCTGGTCGCGCTCGGCGAGGTCGGGCTGGCGGGCGAGGTCCGGCGCGTCACCCACCTGGGCCAACGGCTGCGCGAAGCCGCACGGCTCGGGTTCCGTCGCGCCGTCGTCCCGCGCGACGGCGCGGACGTGACTCCAGGCAGCACCGACGTCCCCGGCCTCGAGGTGCTCCCCGTCGACGACCTCGCCGGCGCGCTTCGCGTCCTCGGTGTCGGCCACCGGGGTTGACGCGCGGCGCCCTCGGCGTCGCGTGCCAGCCACTACACTGATCGCAGCCATTGAACCGAATCTCGCGGGGGAACAGGTGTCGATCAACGATCGCGCGAGCGGGACGCCCTCGATCCTCCGGGCGACGCTCGCCTCCGTCGCGCCCGGGACCGCGCTGCGCGAGGGTCTCGAGCGGATCCTGCGCGGCCGGACGGGCGCCCTGATCGTCCTCGGCCAGGACAAGGACATCGAGGCCCTCTCGACCGGCGGCTTCGTCCTCGACGTCCCGTTCACCCCGACCGCTCTGCGCGAGCTGGCCAAGATGGACGGCGCCATCATCCTCGACAAGGGCGCGACCCGGATCCTGCAGGCCGGCGTCCACCTGATGCCCGACCCCTCGATCCCCACGCACGAGACCGGCACCCGTCACCGGACGGCCGACCGCGTCGCGCGCCAGACCAACGTGCCGGTCATCTCCGTGTCGGCCTCGATGCACATCATCGCCCTGTACGTCGACGGGACGCGCCGTGTTCTGGAGGAGGCGGGCGCCATCCTCGGTCGCGCCAACCAGGCGCTGGCCACGCTCGAGCGCTACAAGCTCCGTCTCGACGAGGTGTCCGGCGCTCTCTCGGCGCTGGAGATCGAGGACCTGGTGACCGTCCGCGACGTCGCCGCGGTCGCGCAGCGGCTCGAGATGGTCACCCGCATCGCCGCCGAGATCGAGGACTACGTGCTCGAGCTCGGCACGGACGGACGCCTGCTGACCCTTCAGCTCGACGAGCTGGTCACCGGTGTGGAGAGCGAGCGCGAGCTGATCGTGCGCGACTACGCCCCGGGCGGCCGTCGGGGCAAGCCTCCGGCCGAGGTCCTCGAGGACCTCTCCCAGATCGTCTCGGGCGAGCTGGTCGACCTCGCCGCCGTGGCCCGCTCGCTCGGCCTCGGCGCCGGGGAGCACCTCGAGTCGGCGGTCTCGCCCCGGGGATACCGGTTGCTCGCCAAGGTTCCGCGCCTGCCCAACAGCGTCATCGAGCGCCTGGTCGAGCACTTCGGCACGCTGCAGAAGCTGCTCGCGGCCAGCATCGAGGACCTCCAGACGGTCGAGGGCGTCGGCGAGCTGCGGGCCCGGAGCGTGCGCGAGGGGCTGTCCCGGCTCGCGGAGTCGAGCATCCTCGAGCGCTACGTCTGACCGGCGCTCGCCGCTCAGGGCGTGGCCGCGGTGGTCGGCGCGCTCGACGGCGTGGGCGACGCCGACGCAGTGCTGCCGGGCTTCGGTGCCACCGACGGGCTCGCGGGCGGCGTCGGGGTCGGGGTCGGGGCGGTCGTCAGCGTGAACTCACGCACCGCCGGCTCACCGCCGAGGAGCGCCGCCTGGGCGCTGTAGGAGCCCGCCTTCACGAAGGCACCCTTGTCGTCGCACGAGTCGGCGCTCGCCCGGCCGTCCCAGGTCACGTCGATCACGGTGGCCCACGTCGGGTGGACGTCGACCGTCCGTCCCTTGATCCCGCCGCACGACTGCGTGTCCCACACCGGGCCGTCCTTCGCCTTCACCCCGAGCACGAACGTCGAGGGGTCGATCCGCACCGTGCACGGATCGGCCGCGGTGCTGGTGACCCGCAGCGTGATCGGGACGGCGCGACCGGCGTACGCTCCCGCGGCGACCGACGGCGTCACGAAGACGGAGTCGGGCGGGCACGCGCCGTCGACGACGGCGAGGCGGACGTTGACCTCGACGTCCTTGGCCTTGCGAGGCTTCGGCGCGCGGGTCGCCGTCGGGGAGGCCGTGGCGGACGGGGGCGGTGTGGCGGTCGGCGTCGTCTCGCCCGCCGATGGTTCGCCGCCGGCCTTCTGGTCGTCACCCCCACCCACGACGCGCAGGAAGAGCCAGACCAGCAGGAGCACCACCGTCAGGACGACCAGCCGCCGGCGCCAGTAGACACCGGGAGGCAGCTTGCCCGAGGGGCGCATCACCGAGCTCACGCCCACCAAACTAACCGTCGCGCGAGCCGTGGCAGGATCGACTCGCCATGGTCTCTCCCACCTCCTCGCCGCACCCGGCCGTCCCGGAGCCCGAAGCCCTGCACGACGCCGTCACCACCTGGTACGCGGCGCACGCCCGCCCACTCCCGTGGCGCCGCGACACGACGACCGCGTGGCACGTCCTGGTGTCGGAGGTGATGCTCCAGCAGACCCCGGTCGAGCGCGTCACGCCGGTCTACGAGGCCTGGATCGCGCGGTGGCCGACCCCCGCTGCGCTGGCGGCGGAGCCGAGCGGCGAGGCGGTGCGCGCGTGGGGCCGCCTCGGCTACCCGCGGCGCGCCCTCCGGCTGCACGCCGCCGCGGTCGCGGTGTGCGAGCGCCACGGTGGCGTCGTCCCGGACGATCTCGAAGACCTGCGGGCCCTCCCGGGGGTCGGGGAGTACACCGCTGCCGCCGTCGCCGTCTTCGCCCACGGCCGCCGGCACGCCGTTCTCGACACCAACGTCCGCCGGGTGCTGGCGCGTGTGCTCGAAGGCGTCGCGCTGCCCGCGGCGACGCTCACCGCTCCCGAGCGCGTGCTCGCGGCCTCCGTCCTTCCTCCCGACGAGGAGACGGCGGCGGTGTGGTCGATCGGCCTGATGGAGCTGGGCGCTCTCGTCTGCACGGCCCGCGCGCCGTCGTGCGGCACCTGCCCCGTACGCCGGTGGTGCCGGTGGCACTCCGCCGGACGACCGGCGTACGACGGACCCGCTCGGCGGGGGCAGAGCTACGCCGGCACCGACCGTCAGTGCCGCGGTCGTCTCCTCGCGGTCCTGCGCGACGCGGAGGGCGCGGTCCCGGGTTCGGCCTTGCGCGCCGTGTGGGACGACGCGACCCAGCGCGAGCGCGCGCTCGACGGGCTGCTGGACGACGGGCTGGTCGTGACGGCAGGCCCCGACACGTACGCCTTGCCGGGCTGACCCGGGGTCAGCTGGAGCGCTGCGGCCGGATGCGACGCGCCACCGAGCGCAGCGCGCCCGGACGCGGCATGCGGGCACGCACCCGCGCCAGCGCCGCATCGCGGTCGCGGCGGTAGTAGTCGGCCGCGAACGCCACAGCCTCCTCGTGCTGGGCCGCGTAGGTCTCCGTCAGGCGGTCGAAGGTCGCCTCGAGGTCGGCGTCGGCTGCAGCGTCGCCGCTCATCTCGGCGAGCTCGGCGTACGCCTGCCAGACGCCCTCGCCGAGCGCCACGAGGCTCTCGGGCAGCTCCATCGCCGACCAGTCCACGACGTTGCGGCGCAGACCGACGTCGAGGAAGTCGTCCACGGGGTGCGGATCCACGGACAGGTCAGGGTCGTAAGCCAGGTCGAGACCGTCGCGGACACGTGCGGCCTGCGCGCGCCAGTCGGCGAGCAGGTCGGGGTAGCGGACGACGACGCGACGGGACCCCCGCGTCACCCGCTCGGACTCCAGCGCGATGTTGATCCAGCCGCCGATCTGCCGGACGGCGAGCGCGCGCTTGCGGTCCTCGTCGGCCGACTTCGTGTAGTGCATCTGCCGGCTCGCCGACACCTCGGCCGGGTGGCGCATCATCGTCACGAACCCGGGCTCCACGCCGAGCTCCCGCGCGGTGTCGACCCACAGGCGCGACAGCAGGACCGTGCGCGGGTCCTTCACGATGATCTGCGGCGACTGCCCCAGCGCGTCGGAGAGCCAGGTGCGCAGACGGTCGGCGTAGTCGCCCTCCCGGATCAGCTCGTCGACGCGCGCCGGAGCGTCCGGAGCCAGGTCGAGGGTCCGGACACCGGCCTCGTCGAGGACCTCCTTGTGGAAGTCGACGACCCACTGCGGCTCGAAGAAGCCCCGCGGGTTGCTCTTGTTGGGCGCGACCTCGGGCTTGGGGACGAGGAGGCCGAGGTGGGCCAGCGTTCCTGCCATCGAGCTCGTGCCGCTGCGTCCTGGACCCAGGAGGATCACGAGACGAGAGTCGGAGCGGGCAGGAGAAGAAGGCATCAGCGAGGACCTCGGCAAGGACGGGGACGGGCGCCGCGCACCGGGCGCGCGGACGGTCGGCTGGCCGCCACGTTAGCACCCGGGCCTGTGAGGATCCTCAGGCGTCGGGACGCGTACGACGCCCGTGATCGCAGCTGTCGCGCACGGACGACCGACGTTCCCGATCGTGCGCGAAAGGATGCGCGCGGAACGACGAAGGGCCCGCGACGCAGGTCGCGGGCCCTTCGTGGTGGTGCGAGACCGGATCAGCTCGCGGCGGTCGTCCCGCCGTTGGTGCCTCCGTTGCCGGAGCCGGCAGCCGCCTCGAGCGGCGAGTCCGGGAGCTCGGCCTTCGGCTCGCCCTTGAAGGTGAAGGTCGCGGACGGACCCTCGCCCTCGACGTCGACCAGGACGATCTGGCCGGGGCGGACCTCGCCGAAGAGCAGCTTCTCGGCCAGCGTGTCCTCGATCTCGCGCTGCACCGTGCGGCGCAGCGGCCGGGCACCGAGGACCGGGTCGAACCCGCGGCTCGCGAGAAGGTTCTTGGCGGCGGGCGTGAGCTCCAGCGCCATGTCCTTGTCCTTGAGCCGCTTCTCGACCGAGTCGAGCATCATGTCGACCATGTCGATGATCTCGTCCTGCGTGAGCGGCGGGAACACCACGATCTCGTCGACACGGTTGAGGAACTCGGGGCGGAAGTGCTGCTTGAGCTCCTCCGACACCTTGGCCTTCATCTTGTCGTACGAGCCCTGGACGTCGCTGGCCTGGCTGAAGCCGAGGTTGACGCCCTTCGCGATGTCACGCGTGCCCAGGTTGGTCGTCATGATGATGACCGTGTTCTTGAAGTCGACCACCCGGCCCTGCGAGTCGGTCAGGCGACCTTCCTCGAGGATCTGCAACAGCGAGTTGAAGATGTCCGGGTGCGCCTTCTCGACCTCGTCGAAGAGGACCACCGAGAACGGCTTGCGCCGGACCTTCTCGGTGAGCTGGCCACCCTCTTCGTAGCCGACGTAGCCCGGAGGCGAACCGAACAGCCGCGAGACGGTGTGCTTCTCCGAGAACTCGCTCATGTCGAGCTGGATGAGCGCGTCGTCGTCGCCGAAGAGGAAGTTGGCGAGCGCCTTGGACAGCCACGTCTTGCCGACGCCCGACGGGCCGGCGAAGATGAACGACCCACCGGGACGGCGCGGATCCTTCAGGCCCGCACGCGTGCGGCGGATGGCCCGCGAGAGCGCCTTGATCGCCTCGTCCTGGCCGATGACGCGCTTGTGCAGCTCCTGCTCCATGTTGAGCAGACGCGCCGACTCGTCCTCGGACAGCTTGACGATCGGGATGCCCGTCGCCAGCGCGAGGACCTCGGCGATGAGCTCCTCGTCGACCTCGGCGACCTCGTCCATGTCACCCGCGCGCCACTGCTTCTCGCGGTCGGTCTTGGCGGTCAGGAGCTCGCGCTCCTCGTTGCGCAGGGACGCCGCGGACTCGAAGTCCTGGACGTCGATCGCGTTCTCCTTGCGGCGGCGGACGTCGACGATCTTCTCGTCGAAGTCGCGCAGGTCCGGCGGCGCCGTCATGCGACGGATCCGCAGCCGCGATCCCGCCTCGTCGACGAGGTCGATGGCCTTGTCCGGGAGGAACCGGTCGGAGATGTAGCGGTCGGCGAGCGTCGCCGCCGAGACCAGGGCCTCGTCGGTGATCGTCACCCGGTGGTGCGCCTCGTAGCGGTCGCGCAGGCCCTTGAGCATCTCGATCGTGTGCGCGATCGACGGCTCGGCGACCTGGATCGGCTGGAAGCGCCGCTCGAGCGCCGCGTCCTTCTCGAAGTGCTTGCGGTACTCGTCGAGCGTGGTCGCACCGATCGTCTGCAGCTCGCCACGGGCCAGCATCGGCTTGAGGATGCTCGCGGCGTCGATCGCGCCCTCGGCCGCGCCGGCACCGACGAGCGTGTGGATCTCGTCGATGAACAGCACGATGTCGCCGCGGGTGCGGATCTCCTTGAGCACCTTCTTGAGGCGCTCCTCGAAGTCGCCGCGGTAGCGGGACCCGGCGACGAGCGCGCCGAGGTCCAGCGTGTAGATCTGCTTGTCGCGCAGCGTCTCCGGGACGTCGCCCCGGACGATGTCCTGGGCCAGGCCCTCGACGACCGTCGTCTTGCCGACGCCGGGCTCGCCGATGAGGACCGGGTTGTTCTTGGTGCGGCGCGAGAGCACCTGCATCACGCGCTCGATCTCCTTCTCACGCCCGATGACCGGGTCGAGCTTGCCCTCGCGGGCAGCCTGCGTGAGGTTGCGACCGAACTGGTCGAGGACCAGCGAGCTGCTCGGGGCGGACTCCCCCGCCGGCGCTCCGGCCGCCGCGGTCTCCTTGCCCTGGTAGCCGCTCAGCAGCTGGATGACCTGCTGACGGACGCGGTTGAGATCGGCGCCGAGCTTGACCAGGACCTGCGCGGCGACGCCTTCGCCCTCGCGGATCAGGCCGAGCAGGATGTGCTCCGTGCCGATGTAGCTGTGGCCGAGCTGCAGCGCCTCGCGGAGGCTGAGCTCGAGGACCTTCTTGGCGCGCGGGGTGAACGGGATGTGGCCGCTCGGTGCCTGCTGCCCCTGGCCGATGATCTCCTCGACCTGCTCGCGGACCGCCTCGAGCGAGATGCCGAGGTTCTCGAGCGCCTTGGCAGCGACTCCCTCACCCTCGTGGATGAGACCAAGAAGGATGTGCTCGGTGCCGATGTAGTTGTGGCTGAGCATGCGCGCCTCTTCCTGGGCGAGCACGACAACACGACGGGCGCGGTCGGTGAACCTCTCGAACATGCAACTCCCCTTGATCCGAGACCAGTGAACAAGTCGGGTCTCTGTCCACTCCATGCTAGACGTGACCACCAACGCCGGGGGACCGCCCGACACCTGCGGTTACGCCTGATTACAAGGGATCCGGGCGGTTTGGGCTTCCCGTGTTCACGCAGGGCGAACACCACGCCGGGCCGTGTTCACCCTGAGCGAACACGACCGGGACTGATAGCGTGTCCGGCACTCGCGGCACCTCTCGTCAGACGAGGAGAGACAGATGGGGATCCGGCGCAACGTCCGCAACGGGCTCGACAAGGTCATCGGCGAGGAGCGCACCCGAGCGCTGGCGCGCTCGGAGCGGAAGGCACGCCGCCGGCTGGCCACGGCCCTGGCCCCCGAACCCGCCCCGAGACCGCCGAAGAAGAGGCGCCCCCCGCAGGCGCGTCCCTCGACGCCGAAGCCGCGCTCCCGCTGGCTGCCGTCCGACCCGTTCGTCCCGCATCCCGCCCCGACGATGTCACGCCACCAGCTGCTCGCCGAGCTCCACGCGAGGCTGACGCCGCGCACGTACCTCGAGATCGGCGTCAACACCGGCGCGAGCCTGGCGCTGTCGCGGGTTCCGTCGATCGGTGTGGACCCCGCCTTCCGGGTGGACCACGAGCTCGAGTGCGACGTCCAGCTCGTGCGCTCGACCAGCGACGACTTCTTCGCCCGCGAGGCCCCACTCGCCCACCTGGGCGGCCGCCCGGTCGACCTCGCCTTCATCGACGGCATGCACCTGTCGGAGTACGCCCTGCGCGACTTCCTCAACACCGAGCGCCTGATGGCACCCACGGGGATCGCGGTGCTCGACGACATGCTCCCGCGCAACGCGCTCGAGGCGTCGCGCGAACGCCGCACGTCGCAGTGGGCCGGCGACGTCTACAAGGTCGCCGAGGTGCTGCGCCGGAACCGGCCGGATCTCGTGACGCTGCTGGTCAACACCGAGCCGACCGGGACGGTCGTGGTGGCAGGTCTCGACCCGGCCTCGGCGGTGATGGACGCCGTGTACGAGGCGGAGCTCGCCTTCTGCCTGGCCGCGGACCCGCAAGTGGTCCCGCAGGACTACCTCGACCGCTCGTCGGCGGTCGACGCCTCCCGCCTGGTGGAGCTCGACGTCTGGCACGAGCTCGCCAAGCGACGCGAGGACGTCGGGGCCGACCTCGACGACCTGTGGGACCGGCTGCGCGGGCTGCCGACCGGCGGCTGACCGCTAGGGCGTCAGCACCTTCCGCCGGACGCGGAGCATCGCCGACCCCGCCGGCGAGACGGCGAGCCGGGCGCGCAGGACCTCGTCGGGACCCTTCTTCCTGACCACCTGCTCGAGCACCGGCGCACGCCGCTCCGGGTCGAGCGGCACGGCGTTGACCGCGCGCTCGCCGAGGAACCACGTCCGGATCTGCAGACGCCAGGTTCCGGGCTCGAGCACGGGCCCGAAGTATCCGGCGAACGGGCGTACCTCTGCCTCGAGATCGACCGCCTGCAGCCAGGGGTCGTCCGGGCCGGGCTCGACGGCCGACGCCCGCGAGACGACCGGCCACTCGACCCCCGACTGGACGCTGCGGACCGAGAAGGAGCCGACCGCACGGTCGTGGGCCGTCATCGAGGTGCTGAGCACCGACTCACCGACCGTCACCGCGAGCGCGTCCGGTGTCGAGGTCCGCGCGACCAGCCCGTCACGGCTCGCCACCCGCACCGTGACCCGGAGCCGGAGGGTGTCACCGACCCAGCCCACCTCCGTCACGTCGACGCTCCGCTCGAGGCTGCGCAGTGCCCGGCTCACGGCGAGGAACACCGGCTCGTCACCCGCGCGCAGCGCCTGGAACCGCAGCCGCTTCAGCAGCGGCAGCTCGTCGTCGACCTCCTCGCCGAAGGTCCGGGTGACGAACGCCGCCGTGGCGGCGAAGTACTCGTGCCGTGTCGCGGGCGGACGCCGGTCGAAGTTGTTGATGAAGACACGGCTGAAGCACTGCCGGGCTCCCTCGACCCGCAGCTCCCGCCTGACCGCCGGGTCGATGCCGCGGCGGTCGGCGACGTCGAGAGCGCCGGTGTAGTAGTCCCAGTACGCCACGGGATCGACCTTCTTGCTCGAGCTGTTCGTGCCGTCCTGGCGCCGGACCCAGCGGTAGCAGGGGTACGACGCCAGCACCGACACCACCGGCGACGACCCGAACACCTGCCCCATGAAGTGGTGGTCCTCCAACCGCACCCGACCCTCAGGAAACCGGATCCCCCGCTCCAGCAAGAACGACCGCCGAAACAGCTTGTGCACCGTCCGCGACTGCATCACCCCGTCAGCCACCAGATCCGCACACCCGACATCACGCCCCGCCAAGTTCCAGTACGGCGTCCCCCCACCGACCCGAACCACCTTCCCCGCCACCACGTCCGAACCATGACGATCCGCCATCGCCACCATCCGCTCCAACGCCTCAGGAAACAGCTCGTCGTCCTGATCGGAGAAGAACACATACTCCCCCCGCGCCCGCTCCAACCCCACGTTGCGCGGACGCCCCGGCCACCCCGAGTTCGGGATCGACACCACCACCATGTTCGAACGCTCCGCCGCCCGCGCCCGCAACCACACCAACGTCTGCGGATCACGCGACCCGTCGTCGACGAACACCAGCTCCACACCACGCCGCCCCAACGACTGCGCATCCAACGACGCCAACAACGGCACCACGTTCGGACCCGGATCGAACACCGGCACCACCACCGAAACCCGCGGACCAGCCCACGGCAACCGACGCCGTACCCACCCCGACCAACCCGCCCCGACCACCGTCAACCACCCGCCACGTCGACAACCCGGCGGCTGTGGTCACCACGAGGACGACCGGCGTCACCGTCACGCAGGGCGAGGACGAGCGCGCCTCCCCGGGCCCGGCGCACCCGTGCTCGGCGGAGGACGCCGTCGGAACGGACGCGCGCCCGTCCCTCGAGCGCCGGATGTCCCGGCGGGATCGTGACCTGCCGCAGGGCGCCGCGACCGAGCAGGCGCGAGCGGACCTGCACGACCCACCGCCCGGCGTGGATCTCCTGCCCGAGCACGCCGCGCGCGACGGGGAGGCGCGCCTCGACCGTGGCCACCTGCAGCGTGTCGCCGTCCGGTGGTGAGACCACGGTGCACGCCACGGTCTCGACCGGCCACTCGATCCCGGACGTCTGCTCGCGGATCGTCACCTCGGCGTGCCCGGCGTCCGGAGCCCCGACCGGCAGGACGGCGTCGGAGACGGACGGCACGACGATGCCGCCGACGCCGTCCGGACCGTCGCCCGCGACCGTGCGGACGGTCCCGAGGTCGTGGGTCCGAAGCCGGACGAGGATGCGCAGACGCAGCGCGTCCTTCTCCCAGCCGGCGTCGAGCAGCTCGGTCTCGACGGTGCTCGCGCGTGCCGCGCGCCGCACGGCGACGAGGGCGTCAGCGTCACCGCGACGCAGGGCGCGGACCTCCGAGCGACGCCAGACCGGCAGGTGGGGGTCGACCGACTCGGGGACGGAGCGACGCACGAAGCCGGACACCGCCGCGAAGACCTCCTCGGCGGTCGACGCGGGGAGCCGGTCGAACCCGGAGACCGCGGCGCGCCCCATCGCCTGCGCCGCACCGACCGTCCGCAGGCCCGTGACCACGGCGGGATCCGCGCCGGGCCGGTCGACCGCGTCGACGGCCCGCGAGAAGTAGTCCCAGTACGCCGCGTGGGTGACGGCGGCGGCCGAGGTGTTGGACCCGTCGCGACGGTCGATCCAGCGGTAGCAGGGGTACGACGCCAGCACCGACACCACCGGCGACGACCCGAACACCTGCCCCATGAAGTGGTGGTCCTCCAACCGCACCCGACCCTCAGGAAACCGGATCCCCCGCTCCAGCAAGAACGACCGCCGAAACAGCTTGTGCACCGTCCGCGACTGCATCACCCCGTCAGCCACCAGATCCGCACACCCGACATCACGCCCCGCCAAGTTCCAGTACGGCGTCCCCCCACCGACCCGAACCACCTTCCCCGCCACCACGTCCGAACCATGACGATCCGCCATCGCCACCATCCGCTCCAACGCCTCAGGAAACAGCTCGTCGTCCTGATCGGAGAAGAACACATACTCCCCCCGCGCCCGCTCCAACCCCACGTTGCGCGGACGCCCCGGCCACCCCGAGTTCGGGATCGACACCACCACCATGTTCGAACGCTCCGCCGCCCGCGCCCGCAACCACACCAACGTCTGCGGATCACGCGACCCGTCGTCGACGAACACCAGCTCCACACCACGCCGCCCCAACGACTGCGCATCCAACGACGCCAACAACGGCACCACGTTCGGACCCGGATCGAACACCGGCACCACCACCGAAACCCGCGGACCAGCCCACGGCAACCGACGCCGTACCCACCCCGACCAACCCGCCCCGACCACCGTCAACCACCCGCCACGTCGACAACCCGAGACCGAACGAGACTCAGGATAGACTCGCTGGCTACCGACGAGAGGCTTCCGCGGGGGGAGGTCGTACGGGTGAGATGGGTGCTCGAGCGCTCGCGTGCGCTCTCCCGGGGACTGCGAGCGCGCAGGCCGTCTGCTCCGCCGCCACCTCCGTCGGCGTGGGCCGCCGCGCTGCGGTCCGCGCGCTGGTCGCCCGCAGGTGGCCTCACGGTCGGTGGCTGGGCGTACGTCGAGGGCGTCGACACCGCGACCGTCCCGACCGCGGTGCGTCTCCTCCTCGTCGACGCGGCGACCGGTGCCACGGTCGAGGCACCGACCGCCGGCCGACGCGACCCGGAGGTCAACCACGTCGCCGCCGACCCGGACCACGACTACGCGGCCGGCGCGTTCGAGGCCGACCTGCCCGTGCCGGACGGGGCGCCCGGGAGCGACTGGGACGTCCGCGTCGAGCTCCAGGTCGGCGAGCGCCAGTGGTCCGGTCCGTTGACCGGGCTCTTCCGGCGCGGCACGGCCGGCTGGATCGCCCGGCGTCTCCTCCCCGGGGGCGCCCAGGTCGTCCCGACGTGGTTGCCGGAGCGCGGCCTCGTCCTCCGCGTCGTCCGGCGCCAGGTCACCGCCCGGTCCGCGTCCGTCGACGGGGACCGGTGGACGCTCGAGGCCACCGTGACCGGACGCCGTCCGGTCGAGGCGCACCTGGTCGGGGCGGGTGGCGCCGTGCTCGGCGGCGAGGTGCTCGACGCCGAGAAGGACGAGGGCGCCTGGAGGGCGCGCCTCCGGTTCCCCCTGCCGACCGCGCGCAGCGGCGACTGGGAACCTCACGTCAGTCTGGCCGGCGGGACCCGTCGACCGGTGCACTGGTCCGAGCAGGACGGTCCGCCGCCGTCATCGGCGGTCACCGTCGTCGTGACACCGTCCGGCAAGCTGCGGCTCACCCATCCGGACGACGAGGTCGTCGTCGACGACGTCGCCGTCGACCTCGAAGCACAGCCCGGCCTGCACCTGCGCGGACGGGCGCCCTCGCACCTGCACGGGTTCAGCCTCGACCTCGTCGGACCGCGGACGGACAGCGCCGTCCAGGTCCAGGTGGTCGGGGGACGCTTCGAGGTGCGGGTCCCGCTGTGCGCAGCGTCGGACCTCTGGTCGAGCGACCCTCTCCCGCTGCCGATCGGCACGTACCGCAGCGAGGCGACCACCCCGGACGGGGAGGTCCTCCACGTGCGGCTCGCCCAGGAGGCGGTCGACCGCTCCTGCGGCCGGTGGACGTTCGGGCCCGAGCTCGCGGTCCGTCCCGAGCGCGGTGCGCGAGGTCGGCTCGAGGTCCGGCTGGCACCGCCCCGTGCGCCCGAGGAGTGGAGCGAGCTCGGCCAGCGCCGCGAGGACGAGGCGTACCGGACGCGGACGTACGCACCCGAGGACGCGGTGTTCTTCGAAAGCTTCCTGGGCAAGCGAGCCGCGTGCAACCCGCTGGCGATCCGCAACGAGCTGGCCCGGCGGCGCCCGGACCTCCGACGCGTCTGGGGAGTGTTCGAGAGCTCCGTCCCCGTGCCGCCCGGCGACGAGAAGGTCGTGATCGGGACGCGCGCCTGGCGTGACGCCCGCGGGTCGGCCCGGTACGTGGTGACCAACGACTGGCTCCGGCGCTTCGAGCACCGCGCCTTCCAGACCTACGTCCAGACCTGGCACGGGACGCCGCTGAAGAGGCTGGCGCTGGACCGTCGCCCGCGTGGCCTGGACCCGGACTACCGGCGGCTGGTCCGCGAAGAGGCTGCGCGGTGGGACGTCCTGGTCAGCCAGAGCGCGTTCATGACCGGGGCCCTGCGCAGCGCGTACGGGTACGACGGGCCGATCCTCGAGGTCGGCTACCCGCGCAACGACATCCTGACCGCGGCCGACGCAGTGGACCGCGCGCGCCGCGTCCGTCGCCGGCTCGGCCTCGCCGACGACGCCCCGGTCGTCCTCTACGCCCCGACCTGGCGCGAGGACGACGAGCGTCGTACGCCGCGCCCTCCCGACCCGGAGACGCTCGTCGCACGGATGGGGGCGATGACCCTCCTCGTCCGGGGGCACGCGGAGAACATCCGCAAGGACCGACGCATCGAGGGTCCGCACGTGCTCGACGTGACGCTCTACCCCGACGTCTCCGAGCTGTTCCTCGTCGCCGACGCCCTCGTGACCGACTACTCGTCGTTGATGTTCGACTTCGCGGTGACCGGACGGCCGATCGTCTTCTTCACCCCCGACCTCGACGACTACGGCGGCGACCTCCGTGGCTTCTACTTTCCGCTCGAGGAGGTCGCCCCAGGGCCGGTCCTGCGCTCGAGCGAGGACGTCGCCGACGCCCTCGCCGACCTGCCCGCGCTGCGCGAGGACTACCGCGCCGCGTACACCGCGTGGCAGGAGCGCTTCGTCCCGATGGACGACGGCGGCGCGACCTCCCGGGTCGTCGACGCCGTCTGGCCGGACAGCATCGCGTCGTGAGCCCGCCCTCCCCGAGGAGCTCGGTCGAACTCCGGCTGGACGGCGACCGGCTGTGCCTGGACCTCACCCCCGGGGAGGGGAAGAGGGTCCAGACGTTGCTCCTGCGCTACCGCGACACCCCGCAGGAGACCGCTCTCGCCCCGGACCGTCGCACCGGCGGCACTGCTCACCTCGCCCTCGACGTGCCGGCCGTCGTACGGGCCGACCCGTCGTGCGAGTGGATCGACCTCTGGATGGTGCTCGAGGGCGAGGACGCACCACGACGCGCCGGAAGCTTCGCCTCGACCGAGCGGACGCACGCCGTCACGCCCGTCCAGGTGGACGGGCGCACGGCCACGGTCCACATCACGCACAAGGGCAACGTCAGCATCCGGGTGCAGGCCGAGCGCTCCCGCGAGGTCGCGCTGTGGACGCGCGACATCACCCTGCGGGACGGACGCATCCGCTTCGCCACCGACGTCGTCACCCACAACGTCGCCGCCGCCTCCGCCGTCCTCACCGTGACCTCGCGCGAGAGCGGGGCGAGCACCGAGGTCCCCGTCGCGCTGCGCCTGCTCGCCGACGAGACGCGACGCGTCCACGGTCTTCTGCGCTACCGGGTCGCCGCCGACCTCCCCGTCCTCTCGCTCCCGCGCAGCGGCGAGCACGACAGCGACATCGTCGACCTCACCCTCGTGCTCACCCTCGACGGCTTCGACGAGCCGGTCGAGCGCGGCGTCAGGATCCCGCCGTACCGGATCCGGCGACGACTGCGGGCGACCGAGGTGTCCGACGGTCCGGTCGGACACCTCGTCACGCCGTACTTCACCTTCAAGGCACAGCGCCTCTGCCTGCGCATCGAGACGTACGCCGCCGCCGACCTCGCCTACCTGCGCCGCGTGCTGCGGTTCGCGTGGGCGTTCGAGGTGGCCCGACCCTTCGCGCGCATCTGGCTCGTCGGCGAGCTCCCGTACAAGGCCCAGGACACCGGCTTCCACTTCTTCCGCTGGGTCCGCCTGAACCACCCACGACGCCGCGCGTACTACGTCATCGAGCGCGACTCTCCCGAGCGGGCCAACGTCGAGCCGTTCGGGAACGTCGTCCTCCACCGGTCGCGCCGCCACATCCTCTACTCGTTGCTGGCCTCCCGCCTCGTCGGTTCGCACCACGCCGAGTACCTCCTCGCCTCGCGCAACCCGCGCTTCGTCCGGTGGTGCCGGGGCGTGCGGGTGTTCCTGCAGCACGGCGTGATGGGCACCAAGAACATGACGGGCAACTACGGCCGCCGCGCCTCGTCGGACTTCCGGACCGACCTCTTCCTCGTCAGCTCCGAGCGCGAGCGCGAGATGGTGGTCGACGACTTCGAGTTCTTCCCCAGCCAGGTCCGCGTCACCGGCCTCTCGCGCTTCGACACGCTGCTCGCCGACGACGTCCCCGTGGAGCGGTCGCTCCTGATCATCCCGACGTGGCGGGACTGGCTGCGGCCTCGCGACTTCGCGGAGAGCGCGTTCTTCGAGCAGTGGGACGGCCTCCTGAACTCCCCGCGGTTCCAGGAGACGGTCCGCCGCCACGACCTGACCGTCCGCTTCATCCTCCACCCGAACATGCGCGACTACGCCGAGCGCTTCCACGCGCCGGGGGTCCTCGTCCTCCAGCAGGGCGACGCTCCCGTGCAGGAGCTCATGAAGCGCAGCGCGGTCATGATCACCGACTACTCGAGCGTCGGGTTCGACTTCAGCTTCCTGCACCGACCGGTCATCTACTTCCAGTTCGACCGCGCGCGCTTCCTCGGGGCACGCGGGTCGCACCTGGACCTCGACGCGCACCTGCCCGGCGATGTCGCGACGACGCAGGACGAGGTCCTCGACCGTCTCGACGCGGTGATCGGCGACCGGATGAGGATCTCCGCGCGCAACCGCGAGCGCGCCGACGCCTTCCTCGAGCACCGCGACCGCGACAACAACGCCCGGATCTACGAGGAGGTGCGCCGGGCCTGGTCACCCCTGACGCCGTTGCTGCGGCTGCGCAGCGCAGCGCCGTCCCGAGCCCTGTTCAACCGGTTCCGGCACAGCCGGCCGTACCTCCCGACGATGCGCGCGCTCTACCGGGCGGCGAAGCTCCTCCCGCGGCGCGACCTCGTCGTCTTCGAGAGCGCGAACGGGAAGCAGTACGGCGACAGTCCCCGCTACCTGTACGAGAAGCTCCTCGAGCGTGGCACGGACAAGACGCTGGTCTGGGTCGACGACTCGACGGTCCGCCTGCCCGACCCGACCACGCGCAAGGTCCGTCGCCTGACGCCGCGCTACTTCTGGTTGCTCGGTCGCGCCAGCCACTGGATCAACAACCAGAACTTCCCGCACTACCTGCGGCCGGCGCGGGGAACCCGCTACGTGCAGACGTGGCACGGGACGCCGCTGAAGAAGATGCAGCACGACCTCGAGCACGTCCACGGCAGGTCCGAGGGCTACCTCGAGCGCGTCGCGAAGATGACGGGCTACTGGGACGACCTCGTGTCCCCCAGCCCGTACGCGACGGGCGCCTTCCGCAGCGCGTTCCGCTACGCCGGTCGGGTGCTCGAGACCGGGTACCCGCGCAACGACGTGCTCCACCGCCCCGACGTCGACGAGCACGCCGCCCTGGTCCGTCGGCGCCTCGGCGTCCCCGCCGGCACCCGGGTCGTGCTGTACGCGCCGACGTTCCGCGACGACCGGACGAGCGGCGGACGGTTCGCGCCGCAGGCCGAGCTCGACCTCGCGCTGCTCCACGACCGGCTCGGCGACTCCGTCGTCGTCCTGCTGCGCATGCACTCCGTCGTCAGGGGCCGGCCGCCGGTCCCGGAGGAGCTCCGGGACTTCGCGCGGGACGTCTCGCGCTACCCGGACACGCAGGAGCTCCTGCTCGCGGCCGACGTGCTGGTGACGGACTACTCGTCGGTGATGTTCGACTTCGCGACGCTGGACCGGCCGATGGTGTTCTTCACCTACGACCTCGACCACTACCGCGACGAGCTGCGCGGGTTCTACTTCCCGTTCGAGGAGCAGGCACCGGGTCCACTCGTCCGTACGACCGACGCGGTCGCCGACGCGCTCGTGCGGGCGCTCGCGGGTGACGACGGCTACGCGGCCGCCCGCGAGGAGTTCCGCGCGCGGTTCGCACCGCTCGACGACGGCCACGCCTCCGAGCGCGTGCTCGACGCGGTCTTCGGCGACGACGCCACCGACACCTGAGCGGCGCCGGCGCAGGAGCCGTGCCGAGATCGCCGGGTCTAGCGCGTGCGGACCGCCTGCACGTGCTCGGCGCTTGCATCGCGCCCCCGGAACAGCCAGTCACAGCGAGGCTCGACAAACGGGCGAAGGCACGCACGCAGCGGCCGGGAGGCGAGGACGACCGTGAGCAGAACGCATCCAGCGACGACGAGGAGCAGGCCCAGCAGGTTGTCGACGCGCTCGTTGAGCGGGGTAGCAGAGAAGATCCTCAGGACGAGTCCGTGCACGAGGAACGGGTACATCGACGCAGCACCGACCGCGGTGAGGACGGGCGTCGCACGGCGGGGAAGGACCGCGACAAATGCTGCGGCGAGGCCCAGCCCGACCCCGATGACGATGAGACGAGTCAGCGTGGCCTCTCCGATCGCGATGTCGAAGGCGGAGTACGGCGCGATGTAGGCCAGCCACCCGATCATCCCCTGCTCTCGCGCGAACAACGCGAGCGGTACGAGCAGAAGGACGAGCACTGAGGCGCCGGCGACCCTACCGGCTCGCGGTGGGATCCGGTTCGGTGCGCCTCGCCCCAGGCACAGACCGATGACGAAGAACGGCAGCATCCCGAACGTCCGGTTGAGCGACAGCAGGAGCCCCAGGTCCGACGCGGCGCCGCCCACGACGGAGATCACCAGCGAGATCCCGATCGCGACCGAAGGGCGGAGCTGGGCGAACACCGGAGCCAAGAGGCGCCACGCCAGCAACGACAGGAGGAACCACAGCTGATAGAGCGGGGTCAGAAGCTGGTTGGCCGAGTAGTCGACGCTGTCGTCACCGAGTGCGCGGAACGACACCAGGTACAGGAGCTGGAACACGACGTAGGGGATGACGATGCTGCGGAAGAGGCCGCTGGCCCGTCGTCCATCGAGGGTACGGCCCGCAAGCATGCCGCACACCAGGACGAAGGCGGGCATGTGGAACAGGTAGATCGCGAAGTAGACGTCCCACGCGCCAGGGGCCCCGAGAACCTGACCCAGCCCGTGACCGACGACAACGAGGACGATCAACGCGCCCTTGACGTTGTCGAGGTAAGGGTCTCGTGTCACCTCAGAAGCGGTCGGGAGGGAGGGGACGCGCAAGGCTTGGGACACGACGGCCAACTGTGCCACAACGCCGTGTCCGGTCTGACACCGCGTTCAGCCGCGCCGGAAGATGGTCGCGCGCTTCTGCAACCGCAGGTCCTCGCGCGAAAAGCCCGGCAGAAGGTCCTCCCACATCCGAGCGACTTCTTGCTCGTCGTTGCGGATCATGTCGTCGAGCACGACGGAGACGCGATCGGCGAACTTCTCGCGAAGCATCGGCACGGCCGGGAACCGGGCGTGAACGCCAGTAGCGGCTGGCGGCCCGTCGACCAGGAGCAACCCGACATCTGTCAGCGTCGTGAGCGCGTCAGGGTCGTACCACCGGCCGCGGTAGCCGCCGACCTCGACCTCCGTCAACGGTGCGAGGCGTACCTCCGCGACGTCTCCGAGGCCATGCCGGGCGAGGACCGCACGAGTCTGCTCCGCGAAGCCCTCGTGGTGCTCGAGCGCGACCACCTTGCAGTCCAGCCCGAAGTGACGGATCGCGAGACCGAACCAGAGCGTCGAGACACCGCTGCCGCACTCCACCACCAGCGAGGGTCGCCGCGAGACCAGCTCGTCGACCACCACCTCGACGAGATCCGGCGAGGCAGCCCAACCGCCCATGGGCGGGATCCTCCCCTCCGCGGGGAGCAGCGAGAAGAGATGGATCGTCGACTGGATCTGGGCGAGCTGCGCCGAGTTCTCGACCGTCCTTCTGCTGACGTCCTTGCTCAGTCCGGTGTCGAGCGCTCGGACAGCCGTCGCGGTGCGGGTCTGCCCCGCCTCCAGCCGTCGCACCGCAACACGAATCTCCTGCCACTCCTCCGCGTGCCGAGCGCGCTCGACCTCCAGCTCGTCGGCGAGCTCCCGGTGCCGTTCGACGAGGTTCTCGAGCGCCTTCTGAACCGAACGGCGGTGGCCTCCGGCGGCGACCCCTGTCCGCCGGACGGCCCACAGGACGAGACCGAGCGCGACGACGGCTCCGACGAACGCCAGCGAGGCCAGGACACCGGCGCCGACACCACCGACGGCAGCAAGCCAACCCACCACGATCGCAGCGAGGACGAAGGCCAGCGCGCCGGCCACGGCGACGCCCCGACGACCTCCCACACGCCTGGAGACAGTCCCGAGCGCGCGCGAGAGGCGGACGCCACGGGAGCGCTCGACCCCCTCACGCCGACGCTCCGCCCTGGCACGAGCCACCTTCTCCCGCTTGAGGCGTTCGCGGATCCGCTGGACGCGCTCACGCTGGGCCGCGAGGCGTTCGTTCTTCTCTTCGAGAGAGTTGCTCAGATCTGCGACGACCGCGCGCAGCTTCGCCACGGCATCGGGCTCACGGCCTGTCGCACGGCGAGGATCACTCACCAGCAGCGTCGCCCACAGATCATCGACCTCGCTCGCCGAGCGATCCGATCGGACCGACAGGGCCACGACCGGCACGTCGCCCAGCCATCCGACGTCATCGACACCGAGGGGGGCGAACGAACGCAGGTTCCTGTCGAGACGGGACGCATCGACGAAGAGCCGGACCTCCGGGTCGTCGACGGCGCGGGCGACCGCGTGCCCGACGAGGTCGGAGGCCAGATTCCCCGACAGCAGGATCTGCGCCTCGACTCCGACGCTTCCCGGGATCTCGCCATCGGCGACGACGACGTCCTCGCAGCTGTCGCGAAGATCGCGAATGGTCGTGCCCGGCTCATCCGAGACCAGGACCAACCGTCCCCGGACGTGGATGCCGCTTCTCCCCTCCACGGGTCCTCCTCGTCGCCGATGTGCTGGCCTCAACCAGGCCTCGGATAGCATTGCACGGGCTCCGACGCGGGCCTTACCGGCCCTGCCTCGAAAGCCCGGGGGAATTCTTGCCTCAGCACGACGTCAGTCACCAGCCGACGGTCTCCGTCATCGTCCCGAGCTATCTCGGGGCCAAGGTGCTTCCGACCAGTCTCGGATCCCTCGCCCGGCAGACTCTCGATCCGCGCACCTTCGAGGTAGTCGTGGTCCTCAACGGACCAGAGGACGAGTCTCGACGCGTCATCGACGACATCCGCACCGCCAGCCCGGCGCTGCGTGTGCGCATCGTGTCGTCCCCGGTGGCGGGCGCCGGACACGCGCGCAACCTGGGTCTGGACGCCGCGGCCGGCCGCTTCGTGACGTTCGTGGACGCTGATGACGAGGTCACACCGGGCTATCTGAAGGTGCTGCTCGACCACACCGAGCCCGGTGTCGTCCCCGTCGCGTCGGTTGCGGACGTCACCGCCGAAAGGGCAGCGCCCTCGTTCGACAACTACCTGTCGAACCGCTTGGTCTCTCACGCCGCTGAGGTCACCGATCCCACGACGATCCCCTCCTCGTTGGGATTCGTGGCGGGCAAGATCATCCCGACGGCGGTGGCCCGGGCCGGTCGCTTCGACACCTCGCTCCGCAGCGGGGAGGACGTCCTCTACTGGTTCGACGTCTTCGAGGCAGCTCCGTTCCGCATCAAGCCGGTCGCCCTCGACGCCGACGGGGTCTATCTGCGCCACATCGTCGCGAACTCCGTCTCGCGACAGGCAGCCTCCTACGACTTCTCGGTCACCCAGCGCCTCGATGTCATCGAACGGCTCTGGTCGCGCCAGGCCGTGGATCCGCGCAGCCGCAAGCTCCGCGCGTCGTTCACCGCCGGTCAGATCTCACTCGTGAACGCCCACCTGCGTCTCGACCCGGCCGACCACCCGCGGGTCGTCGCGGACGTTCACGCCCGTGGCCTGGAGGATGCGATCCCCTGGCGTCGCCTCAACGAGGGTCTCGCTCGCGACCTCGGCATCCTCTACTCGTTCCTGCCCTACGCCGACACCAGCGCGCTCGTCGCCGCGCGCCGCATCCGCGACCGCGGAGTCGTCGTGGACGTCGTGTCCAACACGATGGGCGCGGACAAGCCCACCGACTGGGCCGCGGGCGTGATCGCACGCGAGCAGCTGGACCGGACGTTTGAGGTCAGCGCCCGAACGGCGGCCTTCGAGTGGGGGCCGCTGAAGGCGTTCACCCGCCGAGCACTGGCCAAGGTTGCCGAGTGGGAGAACGAGAAGGGCCCCTACGGCAGTGTCTACAGCCGGACGATGTGGCCCGGCTCGAATCTCGTCGCAGCCGTCCTGAAGCTCCGTCGCCCCGACCTCCGCTGGATCGCGGAGTTCTCGGACCCGCAGCTCTTCAACGCCTACGGGCAGCGCCGTGTCGGGCGGGCGAAGGAGGATGGGCTGTGGCGCGAGCTGGCCGACGGGCTGGCAGCCGCCGGGATCGAAGCCCCCGCCGATCGCAACATTCCGCATCTCGTGGAGCTCCTCGCGTACGCGCTGGCTGACGAGATCGTCTTCACGAATGAGCACCAACGCACCTTCATGCTCGACTACCTACCCGAGCAGCAGCTCGTCGAGCGCGTGATGGACCGGTCGGTGGTCTCCCACCACCCGACCTTGCCAGAGACCTTCTACCACCGGGTCGAAGGCGAGTACGAGCTCGAGCCGGACGTGCTCAACATCGCGTACTTCGGCGCCTTCTATGCCACTCGCGGCCTCACCGAGGTCGTGGAGGCACTGAAGGCGCTCGAGCCCGGTCAACGCGCCAGGGTTCGGCTCCACGTCTTCACGGGCGATCCGGAGACGCTGGCGAAGGAGCTTGCCGTTCACGGTCTGACGGACGTCGTGGTCGCCAACCCTTACGTCTCATACTTCGCGTTCCTCGAGCTGACCACGCGCATGGACGTTCTTCTCGTGAACGACGCCAGGACGCGCGATCACTACGACGTGAATCCCTTCCTGCCGTCGAAGTGGTCCGACTACGCAGGGAGCGGCAGCGACGTGTGGGCGATCGTCGAGGAGGGCAGCATCCTGTCGACGATGCCGACGGCGTACCGCTCACCGCTCGGCGACTCGTCTGCCGCCGTCGCCGAGGTGCGCCGCATGCTCGCAGATCGCGGGCTCGACGGGCCGGGCCGCCAGTAGCGAGGTCAGCCCGCCCTTACTCGTCTGCGGCGGACGTACGGTACTTCCGTGTCGAGTTCTCGATCGCGTCGACCACGCGCTCACGGCACCGTCCGTCGCGCAGGGGGAACGTCGCCGCGATGCGATCGAGATAGACAGGGTCCGGCGTAGGTCCGCGGTCGACGATGCCGACAGCGGCGGCCACCGCGTCATCGGCGGTCTCGGTGACCGGGCCGAACCCGTCGCGGCCGTAGTCGAAGTAGCCGGCGCGACCGACGTGACCGCCTTGCGTCATGCGCTCGCGATCGAACTGGAAGTACACGACTGGCCGGTCGAGGTAGGCGGCATTGAAGGCGACCGACGAGTAGTCCGTGATCAGGACGGCCGATCGCGCGAACAGCTCACGCACGTCGCGGCCTTCGAAGCTCATGACCTCGACGTGCGAGGGAAGGTCGAGCTTGCCCGCGAGCACATCCATGTTGGGGTGGGGCAGGAACGCCACCTTGAGGCCGTGCCGTGCCGCGGCGTCGGCGAGCTCCTTGGAGCGCAGCACGTCGAGCCATTCACGGACGTAGTCGGTCTCCTCGATTCCCTCGACGAGCTCGCGCCGCTGGGACCCGCGCTTCAGCGGAGGCACCAACCACACGCGCCACGTCGGGCAGACCAGCACCAGGTCGCGCCGATCCGGACCGAAGCGTTGCCCCTGCTCGAACAGCAGGTCGAAGCGCGGGAGACCCGTCAGCTTCGTCTCACGGTCGGTGTAGATGTACGGCGTGTCATCAGCGACGATCGAGGCGTGCTCCTGCTGAGTGCTCGTGACGAAGACGTCGAGCGGTCGATGATTGAGCCAGCTGGAGAGGTCGTCCTTGATCACTCCGTGCTGCAGGAAGGTGAAGCGATAGGCAGGCGACGCGAGCGAGGTGATCGCGGGGGGCCGGCACACGGCGATGTCGGCGTGCGAAGAAACCAGGTGCTGGCAGTTGAGCATCAAGATCTTCCACGGGAGGGACCCGTGCGCCACGACCCTGCGCCCGTACGCCTTCCGAAGTCGCTTCCAGTCCGGCGTTCCTCGCTGGACGACGAAGTGCGCGTCGATGTCCTGGCGGTTCTCCCGCAAGTACTGGAAGAGGTGCTCGGCGCTGTCGTCGGCGTTGTGGATACGGTCCATCAGCACCCACGAACGCCGCAACCGGCGACTGACCGGGCGGCTTCTGGCCACGCGGAGGAGGAGACGGTCGCGCCACCCGATGGTGCCTGCGGCCGCGGCCTTTCGTCGGGGTTGCAGCGCCTGGCGAAGACGTGCGGGCGAGAGAGTCCTTGCGGGGACCGGAGGCTGCGCGAATCTCAGCTCGCGGACGCGTCCGTCGACAACCAGGCGCAGGGCACGCGATGCCGGCACCCAGTGGATGCGCTCGCGCAGCAGCGGGCGACCGTGGAAGTAGAGGGCGCGCACCTTCGTGTAGGCCGGAGGGATGACGTCGCCGCCCGAGAAGATCTGGTCCTCGGGGGCGTCGCCGGTGAACCGGTAGACGATCCGGACAAGACCCTGTCGGGAGTCCAGACGCTCGGCGAGGGCGTACGACGAGACCCAGGGCTCGTCTCGGTAGGCGTGCAGGAGAACGTCTCGCGCAGCACCCTTCAGCGGAACGACCGAGAACGAAGCCACCACCTCGGGATCGAGGTGGCGGACGATCTGTCGCATCAAGGCGTGGAACTCGTCGGCCTCGGGTGCCGGGGCGACCACCTTCGAGCCCGAGTCCTCGGCAGCGAAGTAGTAGCTGAGCTCGTACAGGACGAAGTTCTGCAGCCACTCTGGTACGTGTCCGAGCTCACGCTCGGCTGTCTCGAGCACGTCGAGATAGCCATGGCGGAGAACCGCCGTGAACCGTCCAGGATGCCGGTACGACCCCTGCAAGGTCGAGCTCTGGTCGCTGCGCTTGCGGTACTGGTAGCGGGCCGTTGCCACGAACGCCACCTTCGGATCCGGCGCCAGCAGCAGGTAGCGGCTGCTGAAGTGGCCGTCTTCGAAATTGGGTCGGATGCGGTGGTCGAACCGGAGCTCGTGCTTTCGGATCCGGTCGACGCGGTAGAAGGCCGCCGGCGCACTCCCGTGGAAGTGGTCCGGGAACGTCGTCAGCGGGCGCGCGCGATCGCCCGCCGCGAAATGGCGGCGCAGCGGATGCTTGTCCGTGAGCGCCTTCGTGGAGTCGTTCAGCAGAAGGCGGTTCGTCGCCACCATGTCGATGTCGTCGCGCCCGTCGAGGAACTCGACGACGCTGCTGAGGTATCCGGGCTCGAGGATGTCGTCAGGGTCGGGGAACGTGACCCACTCGCCGACCGCGACCTCGAGGCCCGCGTTGCGCGCAGCGCCCTGACCGGCGTTCGGCTGGGTCAGGACCCGCACCGTTCCCGCACGTCGATCCGCCCAGGCCCGCAGCTCCGCGAGGGTCTCGTCGGTCGACCCGTCGTCGACCATGACGACCTCGAGCAGGCCGGGGTTCTCCTCCATCTGCACCTCGACGGAGTCGATGAACTCGGGGAGGTAACGTGCCACGTTGAAGGCGGCAGAGACGATCGAGAACCGTGGTCGCGGTGATTCGGCCACTCGGACAAGACCTTCCATCGGATTTCAGTGGGGCGACCGGCGCCGGGCCGGACGAGTGTCGAGGATACCGACCCCGGCGAGCCGCCCCAGCACTGGCAGCAGCGAAGCCCACCGTCACCAGCGGGCGCGCGCGGCTGTCAGAGCCGCTCGACGCCCGGCTCGTCCAGCGCGCCACGCAGGTCGAGGAACCGGCGAGCCGCTCCCGACAGTGCGGGGAGATCGAAGCCGGAGTGCCTCTGCACGAGCACCACCACGTCTGCGGCCCGTGCAGCCTCCAGGACGGCTCCACTCCCGACCGGACGCGCCCCCTCCACCTCCCAGTCGTCGACGTAGAGGTCGTGGTAGCTCACCGACGCACCCTGGGCGAGAAGCTGCTCCGCGAGCGGCTTCGCGGGAGTCTCGCGCTGATCGGCGATGTCCGGCTTGTAGGTGATGCCGAGGAGGAGCACCTCAGCTCCTCGCAGAGCGACCGCGTCCTCGTTGAGCAAGGTCTGGATGCGCTGCACGACGTACCGCGGCATCCCCGCGTTGATCTCCTGGGCGAGCTCGACGAACCGGAACGGGTAGCCGAGCTGCTCCTTGACTCGGTGCGACAGGTAGTTCGGGTCGATCGGGATGCAGTGACCCCCGACGCCCGGTCCGGGCCGGAAGGCCTGGAACCCGAACGGCTTGGTCTCGGCCAGGTCGATCACGTTCCAGAAGTCGATCCCGAGCTCGTGGGAGAACCGCACCATCTCGTTGACGAGCGCGATGTTGACGTGGCGGTAGGTGTTCTCCAGCAGCTTCGCCATCTCTGCCTCCCGGGTTCCCCGTGCGGGGACCACGCGTTCGACGAGCTGGCCGTAGAACTCCGCCGCCTGCTTGCCGCACCGCTCTGTGAGCCCGCCCACGACCTTCGGGGTGTTGGCGATGGTGAAGGTCTGGTTGCCCGGGTCGACACGCTCGGGCGAGAAGGCGAGAGCGAAGTCCTCACCGGCAGTCAGACCCGACCCCTCCTCGAGGACCGGACGTAGGACCTCGTCGGTCGTGCCCGGGTAGGTCGTCGACTCGAGGACCACGAGCGTGCCGGGGGTGAGGTGCTGGGCGATCGAGCGTCCTGCGGCGAGGACGGCACCGAGATCGGGTCCACCCGCCGGTCCCAGAGGCGTGGGGACGCAGATGACCACCGTGTCGGCGGTCGCCACGACGGAGCTGTCCGTCGTCGCGCGGAAGCCGCCGTCGAGCATCTCGGAGATCTCGGCATCGCTCAGGTCGTCGACGTGCGAGACACCGGCGCTCAGACCACCGACGACTCGGTCCGACGTATCGAGGCCGATGACGTCCAACCCCTTGCGCACGGCCTGCTGTGCAAGGGGCAGGCCGACATAGCCCATGCCCACGATGACTAGAGTGGTCAACTCAAACCTCATTCCCTGTATCGCGCCCAAGTCTGACACAGGGCTCCACCCTGTCCGCACGTCCAGCCCAGAAGGAACCATGTCCGACCTCGTCATGCACATCACCGGTGCGCGGCCGAACTTCCCTAAGGCTGCTCCTGTCGTCGCCGCTCTCACCGACCGTGGCGTCGCGCAGAAGCTCGTCCACACCGGCCAGCACTACGACGACAACATGTCCGCCGTCTTCTTCCGCGAGCTCGGCCTCCCCCACCCCGACATCAACCTCGGGGTCGGGTCGGGATCCCACGCATCGCAGACCGCGGCGATCATGACCGCGCTCGAGACAGTGGTCCTCGAGGATCGTCCCGCCCTCGTCATGGTCTACGGCGACGTCAACTCCACGCTCGCTGCCGCGCTGGTGGCATCGAAGCTGGGCATCGCGATCGCTCATGTCGAGGCAGGTCTTCGGTCCTTCGACTGGACGATGCCCGAGGAGATCAACAGGGTCGTCACGGACCGGCTCGCCGACCGGCTCTACGCGACGAGTGCCGACGCCGTCGCACACCTCGGCAACGAGGGCGTCCACGCCGACAAGATCCGGCTCGTGGGCAACCCGATGATCGACACGCTCCTGGCGCACCGGGACCGGTTCGACGGCTCCCGCGTCCGCGACGACCTCGGCCTCACCGACAACTACGCGGTCGCGACTCTCCATCGCCCGGGAAACGTCGACGATCCGGCCGCCCTGGCGCCGCTCGTCCAGGCACTCTCGGCCGTAGCCGACGAAGTCGACATCGTCCTCCCGGTCCACCCGCGCGGTGCCGCTCGGCTGGAGCAGTCAGGCCTCCTGGCCCATCCAGGTATCCACGCCACCGATCCGGTCGGGTACACCGAGTTCCTCGGCCTGGTCGCTGAGTCAGCCCTCGTCGTCACCGACTCCGGCGGCATCCAGGAGGAGACCACCGTCCTCGGGGTGCCGTGCCTCACCCTCCGCCCGAACACCGAGCGGCCGGTCACCATCACCGACGGGACCAACCAGCTCGTGACCGCGGAGTCGCTGCCCGCGACAGCCGCGAAGGCTCTCGCTGCAGGCCGTCCCGCCACGTGGCCCGTTCCCCCGCTGTGGGACGGCCGCGCCGGTGAGCGCATCGCCCGCGACGTCGTCGATCTTCTCGACTGACGCCGAGCAGGGTCCTTCCCCGCCCCGCGCTCGATCGATAGTGTGATCCGACCCATAAGCCTCTTGGGACGGAGTCCTCGTGAGCTCGACCATGAAGCGGACCGCGGCAAGGTTCGTCAAACCGATCGTGGGCGACAAGGCCTGGCAGCGGCTGAGACGGCTCGGTGGCGCCCCGGCGCCCAAGCCGCCCAAGGCGCCCACCCGCCCCGCCCGTGCCCAGCCGTCCCCGCCGGCGACTCGTCCGTCGGGCACCACTGTCGACGCAACGACGGCGCGTGCCTGGTTCGAACGGCGGCGACCGACCTACGAACGGCTGGCGGAAGCGGTGCGACCTCACGTGCCGGTCGACGGAGTCGTGTTCGACATCGGTGGCAACATCGGGTTCTTCACCGAGGTCCTGGCTGACACGGTCGGGTTCCGCGGCACCGTCCACCTGTTCGAGCCGCTGCGCAATCTCGCCGACCTGTGCGAGGAGAACCTGTCCGGCAAGGAGTACACGGCGGTCGTGCACGCGTACGGCCTCGGGGCACAGGACGAGACCACCGAGATCTTCGTCGCCGCCGACGGGAACCTCGGCTGGAACACCCTGATCGCAGACAAGACCCAACCGGAGATGACCAAGACCCCGATCGCGATCCGCGCCTTCAGCGGGACCGGGATCGAGGACGCGCCGGACTTCGTGAAGATCGACGTCGAGGGTGCCGAGTATCTCGTCCTGCGCGGACTTCTCCCGGCGCTGCGTGCTTGGGAGACGCTTCCCGTGATCCTGTGCGAGATCGGCTGGGGCGATACCCATCCGCAGTGGGACCTGGAGCTCGCGGTGTTCGACGAGCTGATCTCACTCGGCTACCGACCTCAGGACCTCCATGGCGCGCCCGTGGACATCCCGGGCATCACAAAGACGACGGACGTCCTGCTCGTCCCAACCCGGGTGGCGGCGAGCCGCGCCTGACAGGCCCACCGTTCGCCTGCGCCGCAGAACGCGGCGCAGGCGAACGTCAGTGCGCAGCCTCGTAGGCGGCGCGCACCTCCTCCGACACGCGGCCACGCTCCGAGACCTCGTAGCCGTTCTCGCGGGCCCACTCGCGGATCTCCGACGCCGACGACGCCGCACCTCCACGCCGACGTCCGGCGCCGCCCCCTCCCCCGGGACGGCGACGGCTGCCTCGGGCCTTGCGCGCCTCCGCGACGTACGGCGCCAGCGCGTCCCTCAGCTTCTTCGCATTCTTCGCCGAAAGATCGATCTCGTACGAAACGCCGTCGAGGGCGAAGGAAATGGTTTCCTCCGCGTCGCCGCCGTCGATGTCGTCGACCAGGATCACCTGAATCTTTTGTGCCATGAGCCGGAATATACGCCCGAAATTGCGCGGCGGACAATTCCGCCACGCAAAAGGAAATTCACACCTCGCGCGAGGACGGGAAAAGAATTGCCTCACGAATTCCGACGCCCATCAGGAGCATGACCAACCGGTCCACCCCCAGGCCCATTCCTCCGGCCGGCGGCATCCCGAACTCGAGGGCACGCAGGAAGTCCTCGTCGACCTCCATCGCCTCGGGGTCGCCCGCGGCGGCGAGCTCGGCCTGCTCGACGAGAAGCTCGCGCTGAAGGACGGGGTCGTTGAGCTCGGAGTAGGCCGGCGCGAGCTCGACGCCGTTGATGATGAGGTCGAAGGCCTCGGCGAGCCCCGGCTTGCTGCGGTGCGGCTTCGCGAGCGGGCGGACCGACTGGGGGTAGTCGGCGACGAAGGTCGGCTGGACCAGCGTGTGCTCGACCAGCTTCTCGAAGAGCTCGAGCACGATCTCGCCGGCGCCCCACCCGTCGCGCAGGGCGACGTCGTGCTGGGCGGCGAGCTTGGTCAGCGTGTCCACATCCGTGTCGGTGTCGACCTCGGCGCCGACGGCCTCGCCGACGAGCTCGTGGATGGTCGCCCAGCGCCACTCGGCCTCGAGGTCGATCTGGGACCCGTCGCGCCCCGGCACGACGGTGCGTCCGACCGCGCGCGCGGCATCGCGGACGAGATCGCGCAGCAGGTCGGCCATCGCGTGGTAGTCGCCGTACGCCTGGTAGGCCTCGAGCATCGCGAACTCCACGTTGTGCGTGTTGTCGACGCCCTCGTTGCGGAACGTCTTCGCGATCTCGTACACGCGGTCGACGCCCCCGACGAGGGCGCGCTTGAGGTGCAGCTCGAGCGCGATGCGCAGCAGCATCTCCTGGTCGAACGCGTTCATGTGCGTCTTGAACGGGCGCGCCGCGGCGCCGCCGTTGGTGAACTGCAGCACCGGGGTGTCGACCTCGACGAAGCCCTTGCCGTCGAGGGTGCGTCGCAGGGACTGGAGGATCTTGGCCTTGGCGCGCACGACCTCGCGCGCCTCCGCCCGGACCACGAGGTCGACGTAGCGCATCGTCGCGCGCAGGTCGTCCGACAGCGGGTTGTGCTCGTTGGGGAGCGGCCGGACCGTCTTCGCGGCGATCCGCCAGCGGCGTACCTGGACCGACAGCTCTCCACGACGGCTCGTGATCACCTCGCCCTCGACGGCCAGGTGGTCGCCGAGGTCGACGAGCGCCTTGAACTCCGCCAGGGACTCCTCGCCGATGTCGGCGAGCGAGAGCATCGCCTGGATCTCGCTGCCGTTGCCCTCGCGGAGCCGGACGAAGCACAGCTTGCCCGTGTTGCGCAGGAAGATCACACGGCCCGCGGTGGCGACCTCCACGCCGGTGTGCGCGTCGGGGCCGAGCTCCTCGGCGTCGTACGCCCCGACGATCTCGCTGATCGTGTGGGTGAACGGGACGGTCAGGGGGTACGGGGCGACGCCGGAGTCGATCATGCGCTGACGCTTCTCGAGCCGGACGCGCATCTGCTCCGGGAGGTCGTCGGCGGGCTGCGGGAGGACGGCGTCGGTCATGCCCACCAGGGTAGTAGGGGCCCGCGAGGCGTCAGGAGTTGCGTTCGGCCACGATGCGCAGCCCGATCAGCGTCAGGTCGGGCACGTGCGCGGTGACCGTCGTGCACTCGCCCAGGACGACGTCGGCGTTGCTCCCGGTCGCGACGACCGCGACGTCCTCGGCGCCGAGCGCGGCGACCATCCGGGTGACGATGCCGTCGACCAGGCCTGCGAACCCGAAGACCATCCCGGACTGGATGGCCTCGACCGTGTTCTTGGCGACCACGCCACGGGGGCGGACGAGCTCCACCGAGCGCAGCTGCGCACCGCGCCGCGCGAGGGCGTCCAGCGAGATGCCGATGCCGGCGGAGATCGCGCCGCCGACGTAGCGGCCCTGCGCGTCGACGACGTCGAAGGTGGTCGCCGTGCCGAGGTCGACGACGATGCACGGCCGGCCGGCGTAGAGGACCCCTGCGGCGGCCGCGTTGACGATCCGGTCCGCCCCGACCTCGCGCGGGTTGTCCATGAGGATCGAGACACCGGTACGGGTCCCCGGCTCGACGATCGAGACGGCGCAGCGGGCGTAGTGGTGCTCGAGCAGCAGCCGCATCTCGTGCAGGATCGCGGGGACCGTGCAGGCGAGCGCGACGGCCTCGACCGGGCCGGCCGCGTGCTGTGCCAGCAGACCCTCGATGAGCAGGTGCCACTCGTCCGCGGTGCGGGTGTCGAGCGACGCCACCCGCCAGCTCGCGGTCAGCTCGTCACCGTCGAAGACGCCGACGACCGTCTGGCTGTTGCGCACGTCGAGACAGAGCAGGGTCACTGCCCCATCATGGCGCAGCGGATGCTCAGGCGGACGGAGCGGCCGTGACATCTCCTCGCACCGTCGCGGTGCCGGGCACGGGCTCCGCGGGGTCCGACCCGGTGCCGACGATGCGGTTCTCGGTGTCGACGAACACCACCCGGGGCTCGAGCGCGCGCGCCTCGGTGTCGGTCACCTGCGCGTACGCGATGAGGATGACCAGGTCGCCAGGGTGGACCAGCCGGGCGGCGGCGCCGTTGATGCCGATCACGCCGGAGCCGCGCTCGCCCTCGATCGTGTAGGTCTCGAGCCGCGCGCCGTTGTCGATGTCGACGATGTGCACGAGCTCGCCGGGCAGGATGTCGGCGGCGTCCAGCAGGTCGGCGTCGACCGTCACGGAGCCGACGTAGTGCAGGTCGGCCTGCGTCACCGTCGCCCGGTGGATCTTGGACTTCATCATGGTCCGCAGCATCAGGAGTCCTCTTCCGCGCCGAGCGGGACGGCGACGTTGTCGATCAGGCGGGTCGACCCGAGGCGCGCCGCGACCAGCAGCCGCGCCTCGCGTCCGGGAACCGGCTCTGACAGGTCGGGTGCGCGCAGCGTGAGGTAGTCGACGTCCACGCCGTCGGCCTCCGCGAGCGCCTTCCCGGCCGCCCCCAGCACGGCGGTCGCGCCCGAGGCGCCGGCGTCCGCCCCGGCCCGCAGTGCACGGGAGAGCGACGCGGCGAGCGTGCGCTGGGTCGTGTCGAGGTAGCGGTTGCGCGAGGACAAGGCCAGCCCGTCGTCCTCGCGGACCGTCGGGCACCCCTCCACGACGACCGGCAGGCAGAGGGCGCGCGCCATCTGCCGGATGAGCACCAGCTGCTGGTAGTCCTTCTCGCCGAAGACGGCCACGTCCGGGCGGACGAGCCCGAAGAGCTTCGCGACCACGGTCAGGACCCCGCGGAAGTGGGTCGGTCGTACGGTCCCCTCCAGCTCGGAGCCGAGCGGGCCGGGATCGACGGTGACGCCGACGGCGTCGGTGCCGTCGGGATACATCTCCACGACCTCGGGATGGAAGACGACGTCCACCCCGGCGGCGGACAGCTTCTCGAGGTCGGCCTCGAACGTCCGGGGGTAGCGGTCGAGGTCCTCGCCGGCACCGAACTGCGTGGGGTTGACGAAGATCGAGACCACGACGAGGTCGCTCCGCTCACGCGCGCGGGCGACGAGGGCGAGGTGGCCCTCGTGGAGCGCCCCCATCGTCGGGACGAGACCGACGGTCCGACCCGCGACGCGGGCAGGACCGAGCGCGGCGTCGAGCGCCTCGCGCGTCGTGGCGACCGCGGGTCGGCTCATGCGTCGGTCCGCGAGTCCTCGTCGGCGACCAGGGTGGCGAGGACGTCCCACTCGGACTCGCGCAGGACCTGGCGGATCGCCCGGGCGCGCTTCTCGTCGAGGCGTCCGTCGGCGACCGCGTGGACCGACGTGGCGCGCGCCATCGCGACGTACGCGTCCATGGTGGGGACGGGCTGCTCCTCGAGGGCGGCGAGGTGGGCCTGGACGGTCTCCACGTCCCCACGCACGACCGGCCCGGTGAGCGCGGCGTCCTCGTACAGGAGGGCGTTGTCGAGGGCCGCGGTCAGGAGCGGGCGCAGGACCGCGGCCGGGTCCTCGGCCCCGGTACGGCGCAGGATCTGCATGGCCTGCGACACGAGGGTGACGAGGTGGTTGGAGCCGTGGGCCAGCGCGGCGTGGTACGTCGTCCGGTCCTCGTCGCGAATCCACATCGGCCGCCCGCCCAGGTCGGCGACGAGGGACTCGGCGATCGCACGGTCGTCGGCGCCCGCGGTCAGGCCGAAGACGCAGCCGCCGAGCCGGGTGAGGTCGACGTCGGTGCCGGTGAACGTCATCGCGGGGTGCAGCGCGACGGGGCGTGCACCGACGTGCGCGGCGGCCGCGAGCACGCCGAGCCCGTGGCGGCCGCTGGTGTGCACGACGACCTGGCCGGGGCGGAGGTGGCCGTCGAGCGCGAGCTCGGCGACGAGGGCCGCGAGCGCGTCGTCGGGAACGGCGAGGAGGAGGACGTCGGCACGGGCCGCGACCTCGGCAGGCGTCAGCAGCGGGACACCGGGAAGAAGGGTGTCGATGCGGGTGCGGGAGGCGGCGGACCGGCCGCTCGCGGCGACGATCTCGTGGCCGGCCTCGCGCAGCCGGGCGGCGAGCACCGCTCCGACGCGACCTGCACCGACCACGCCTACGGCGTGGAGGGACTTCATCGAAGTGCCTTTCGTTCCAGTCCCCGGGCGGGGTACCAGACAAACGGACGCTTTCAGTCTACGTGCGCGAAACCTGGCTGTAACGAGCCTGTGGCGCGCCTCACACGAGCCGCGTCAGTCCTCGAGGAGGCCGGCCTTCGCGAGGGCCTGGCGGTAGTACGGCGCCATCGTCCGCGCGTACGTGATCGAGACGTGGTTGCTGTCGCGGTAGACGTTCGCGCCCCCGACGACCGCGGGGCAGGTGGTGTCGTCGCAGTACCACCGGGTCATGTCGAGGTACACCGCGCGGCCACGACCCCGCTCCTTGACGACCTTCTCGACGGCCGGCTCGTACGGGTCGAAGCTGTCGGTCACGGCCGTCTTGCGCGACAGCGCGCACGTCTCTGCTCCGGCGGCGCCGACCTCTCCGAGGCAGATGTTGGGGTCGTCCTCGGGCAGACGACCACCCTCGGGGTTGTCGCGGATCGCGACGATCGGGACTGCGGCGTCCAGCGCCGGCCTCCACACGTCGAGGAGGCCCTGGACCCTGTCCTCGTCGCTCGCACGCTGGCTGGAGGCGCGGTTGGTGGTGACGATAAAGTCGAAGCGGTCCGCGTCGTCCTGGAGCAGGCCGTCGAGGTTCGCCTTGAGCGCGGCGCACGCGTCCTTGCGGGTCTGCGTGTTGCCGGCCGCGGGCGGGACCGTGGACCAGGCGCAGCCCGGCGACGAGAACATCTCGGCGGTGAGCACACCCTGCTCGACGAGGATCTCGACCATCGGCATCAGCGCCCGGGCGTGCGAGTCGCCGACGACCGCCACGTGCGGGACGCCTCGGCGCGGGGTCCCGAAGGGACAGCCCTCGAACGTCTTGCCCCGCAGGTGGGCGGCGCACCGCTCGTACGTCGCGTGGTCGGCCTTGATCTCAGACGGGTCCGGGATGATCGCGCCGGCCAGCGCCGGGTCGGGGCAGGTGTCGGCCTTCGCAGGATCGCGCGACGCGGCTCCGAAGCACTGTCCGTGCTGGGTCAGCAGCGCCTCGGCGGCCGCGGCTCGCGCCGCGTTGTCCCGGTCGACGACCGACCAGCCCGCGAAGCACCCGGCGACGAGGAGACCGGCGCTTGCCGCGGTGAGACCGAAGGTCACCGTCGACCGGCGGAGCCCGAAGCGCCGCCCGGTCCGCACCGGGTCCTCGACCCAGCGCTTCGTTGCCCAGGCGAGGACCAGCGTCGTCACGCCGATCGTCAGCTTGTCGAGCGTGCCGAGGGTGGAGCCGGTCGCGTACGGGAGGATCACGATCAGCGGCCAGTGCCACAGGTAGATCGAGTACGAGATGTCGCCGACGAACTGGGCGGGGCGCCAGGCGAGCGCCCGGGTCGGCGACCACGCGACGGCGGGGTGGCCCGCCCAGAGCAGCGCCGCCGTGCCGGCCACGACCCACACCGCCGCCGTCCCCGGCATCGGCGTGTCCTCGGTCATCCGCAGTGCGCACGCCGCCAGCACGACCAGCCCCGCCCACGAGACGAGCGCCCGCACGTGCCGGTGCCCGACAAGGACAGGGACGAACGCGAGCATCGCGCCCGCGCCGAACTCCCAGGCCCGGGTCGTCGTCACGAAGTAGGAGCGTGCGGGATCGGTCGCCGTGAGGTAGAGCGAGTAGGCGAACGACAGCAGCGTCACGGACGCGAGCACCCCGCCGACTGCGAGGCGGGCCCGCCGGCGCAGGCCGAGGCGCGGCGAGAGGACCGGCGCGAGCCACAGCCCGGCGACGACGAGGAGCGGCCAGACGAGGTAGAACTGCTCCTCGGCCGACAGGGTCCAGTAGTGCTGCGCCGGGGAGGCCACGTTGTCCGCGGCGAGGTAGTCGACGGCGTCAGCGGCCAGGGCCCAGTTCTCGACGTACAGGGCGGCGGCGCCGATCTCGCGGACGAACTGCTGCCAGAGCATGCGCGGCACCCAGAGGAAGACCGCGACGAGCGACGCGGCGAGAACCAGGTACGCCGCGGGCAGGAGACGTCTGGCCCGGCGCGCCCAGAAGGCGCCGAGTGCGATCGTGCCCGTCCGGTCGGACTCGCGCAGGATGTGCGCGGTGATGAGGTAGCCGGAGATGACGAAGAAGACGTCCACGCCCAGGTAGCCGCCCGGGAGCCGGTTGGGCCAGAGGTGGAACACGACGACGAGCCCGACCGCGATGGCGCGCAGACCCTGGATCTCGGGGCGCACACGGGTGGCTTCGGACGTCGAGGACCCGACCGCGGCGCGAGCTCGGCGGCTCTGGACGGTCGACGACATCGCCGACGATGCTAACTCTTCCGATCCCCCTCCGATAAGGGGGTCCCCGAGGCGGATCCCGGGATCGCCGGGCGTCGCAGGTTACGGTCGCCGTGCGCGAAACAGGCGGCTGCGGCGCAGTCGTGAGGCGACCCGGCGCCACGGGGTCCGCTCCAGCCGGGCGACGCGCGCCCGCAGCTGCACGATCTCCTCGTCGCGTGCCTCGAGCCTTCGCTCCGCCTCGTCGAGCTGGACCGATCGAGCACGGAGGTCGCGCTCGAGGGTGGACCGTGCACCCGTCTCGATCTCCCCCACCATCTGCGCCGAGGCGATTCCCTCGTCTGCGACGACGATCTTGTGCAGCTCGGCGAGGAAACGCCGGTAGTAGTCAGCGGGATAGTGCACGTAGAACGGACCCCACGGATGCTCGTCGTAGGTCGGGAACACGTCAGCGGTGAGATCGATGGAGACCGCCCCGAGAACCTCGACGGCGCGTGCGTCCATGCGCCTCCACAGCGCGTTCGCGGCTTCGACATCGATCCTGTGAAGTCGTCGTGCCTTGCGATGCACGCCGCTCAGGGGGACGGGCCGCGACTCGTCGGGGAGCTCCAGCCAACCGGTGTGGTGGCCGTGGTGGACGATGACCTTCGACGATGGCAGGTGCTCGCGCACGAACACGGCGAACCGGTCCAGCGCCTCCGACCACAGGGCGAAGTAGTGATCCGGGTCCTCGCGGCCCCGCACCTGCTCGAGCTGCCCCGCCTCATGGAGCCGCTCGTAGATGCTGGTGTGCCTGACCTTCCAACGGTTGTCAGTCACGTAGCGACCGTCGGGGAGCCGGACGCAGCCGAAGTGGGCGTCACCGAAGAAGTCGACGATGAGATACTCCGGTTGCAGCCGAACGACCTCGTCGAGGAACTCCTTGCTGAACTCCGTGCGGACGTTCCAGAGGTCGTACTCCGACATGACCCTGGTTGGTTCCCACTCCTCGAGGACCGGATCCGACATGAGGCTGAGGAGGGACATCTGGTTCTGCAGCAGCTCGCACCGATACGTTTCCTTGTATCCAGGGTTGAACCGCGAGTTGAAGCAGTCCCGCGTGATGCAGCTGCCGAAGACTGCCACCGTCCTCGGTTCGGCGTGGGACGTGCGGTCCATGCGTGCAAGCGCCTCTTCGTCGATCGTGGATCGCGCCGAGCCCGCATCGTCGGGCGGCCGATGTCACACCACGGGCGATCGTACATCGGCGGACGACTACGCTGGACCCGCACTCGTCGAGGATGCTGAGGAGGAAGGCCACGGTGGAAGCAATCGTGCCGTCGCTGCATGCCATCATCCCCGCCGGCGGCGCCGGGACCCGGCTGTGGCCGGTCTCGCGGGCGGGCCACCCGAAGTTCCTCCTCGACCTCACCGGAGCCGGCCGCAGCCTCCTCCAGCAGACCTACGACCGGCTCCTGCCACTGGTCGGCACCGACGGGCTCCACGTCATCACCGGCGTCCGCCACGCGGAGGCCGTCCGCACCCAGCTTCCGGACCTGCCGGCCGACCACGTCGTCGCCGAGCCCTCTCCCCGCGACTCGATGCCCGCGATCGCGCTGATGACCGCCCTGGTCCACCGCCGTGACGCCGAGGCCGTGGTGGCGTCCTTCGCCAGCGACCACCTGGTCGAGGACGTCGACACCTTCCACGACGCCGTACGCCAGGCGACCGAGGTGGCCCGCGCGGGCTACCTCGTGACGATCGGCATCGACCCCGACGAGCCGTCGACCGCGTACGGCTACATCGAGGCCGCCGAGCACCTGGAGGACATCGCGGGGGCTCCGGACGTGCTCGCCGTCCGCCGTTTCGTCGAGAAGCCTCCTGCCGACGTCGCTCGGGAGTACGTCGACAGCGGGCGCTACCGGTGGAACGCAGGGATGTTCGTCGTGCGGGCCGACGTGCTCCTCGACCACCTCGGCCGCGAGCAGCCTCGGCTGCACGCGGGCGTGCTCGCGATCGCCGAGGCCTGGGACGGCCCGCACCGCGACCAGGTCCTCGCCGAGCTGTGGCCCACCCTCACCAAGATCGCCATCGACCACGCCATCGCCGAGCCGGTGGCCGCAGCCGGGGGCGTCGCGGTCGTGCCTGCGTCGTTCGGCTGGAGCGACATCGGCGACTTCGCCGCCGTCGCCGAGGCGGTGCTCGGCGGCAAGGGCGGCCTCGGGATCGTCGGCGACCCGCAAGCGGTCGCGGCCGTCGACGGCAGCGGGATCGTGGTGACGTCGGGACGGACCGTCTCGGTGCTCGGGATCGACGACGTCGTCGTGGTCGACACCCCTGATGCGCTGCTCGTGACGACCATGGCCCGGGCCCAGCAGGTGAAGGCGCTCGTCGACCACTGGCGGGACGCGGGCCGCGAGGACCTGCTCTGAGCGCCCGACGCGCCCGTGCGGTGGCCCCCGTCCGCCGGCTCGCCCGGGCGGCACGGGCGCGGGCTCGTCGCCGTACGCCGGTGCTCAGCGTGGTGGTCCCCGTCTACAACGTCGCGCCGTACCTCGAGGAGTGCCTCGAGAGCGTGCTGGGGCAACGGCTGCGCGAGATCGAGGTCATCGCGGTCGACGACGGGTCGACCGACGGGTCGAGCGAGATCCTGGAGCGCTACGCACGCCGCGACGCCCGGCTCACCGTGGTCCGCCAGGACAACGCGGGCCAGGGCCCGGCGCGCAACCGTGGTGTCGCGCTCGCCCGCGGCACCTTCCTGACCTTCCTCGACGCCGACGACACGCTCCCCCCGACGGCCTACCAGCACGCCGTGCAGACGCTGCGACGCACGGGCTCCGACTTCGCCGTCGGCGAGGTGCAGCGCGTCCGCAACGACTCCCGCTCGGCGCCGCCGTGGGCCGACGTGGTGCACGAGCGCGACCGTCTCGGCATCACGATCGACGACTTCCCCGACGCCCTCCAGGACGTCATCGCGTGCAACCGGGTCTTCCGGCGGCGGTTCTGGGTGGAGAAGGTCGGGGGCTTCGAGGGCCGCGGGGCGTACGAGGACCACGTCCCGATGGTCGCCGCGTACGTCCGGGCGCGGCGCTTCGACGTGCTCAAGCGGGTCACCTACTACTGGCGCGTGCGGGAGAACCGCACCTCCACCGGTCAGCAGAAGCACCAGCTGGCCAACCTGCGCGACCGGGTCGCCGTCAAGGCGGAGGCGCAGGAGCTGCTGGAGAGCGAGGCGTCGGAGACGGTCTTCTCCACCTGGCTCGGGCGCGTCCTGGACCTGGACCTCCCGCCGTACGTCAAGCACGCCCTGATCGCCGACGACGAGTACCGCGAGGTCCTGTCCGCCGCGTACCGCCGCCACATCGCCATGGCGACTCCCCACGCGTGGCGGTCGGTCCGCGTCTTCCACAAGCTGCGGGCCTGGCACGCCGCGATGGGGCGGTGGGACGTCGTAGAGGTGATCCAGCAGCAGGTGCGCGACTACGGGCGACCTCCGCGAGCGGCCGTCCGCGGGGGGTCCGTCGTCGCCGACCTCGAGATCGCGGCCGCCCTGGACCCCGATACGCCGCACGAGCTCTTCGAGCTGTCCGACAGCGAGACCGCGCTCGACGCACGGCTCCTGCGCGCCTCGTGGGACGACCCCACGCACCTGCGGCTGCGCGGCTGGGCCACCGTGCGCGCCGTCGGCCACGGCGGTCCTGCGCACCGGCTGACCCTCTCGCTGCGGCGGGCGGACGGAGCGGAGACCGTCGTCCTCTCACCCGTCCCCGTCGAGGAGCCGCGGGCGAACGCCACGATCGCCGAGCCGGAGGCCGACCACGCACCGGCGGGGTTCGAGGTCGTCGTCCCGGTGGGACGTCTGCTCCGCGACGAGGCGGGAAGCCGCGCGACCGACCGCTGGGTCCTCGAGGCCGAGGTCGCGATCGACGGCGTGACCCGGCGGGGCGTGTTCTCCGGACCGGTCGGCGGCGGATCGGCCGCATCGCAGTCGCTCACGCACGCCGACACGGACCGGCACCGCGTCACCCCCGCATGGGAGGCACGCGACGGGTTCGTCCTGGAAGTCGCACCGATGCCTCGGGCGGAGGGCGCGGAGGCCGCTCCTGAAGGCCCTGCCGTCACCGATGCCCGGACCGCCGACGGATCGCTCGCGGTCACGCTGGTCGGTCTCCCCGAGGGTTCGGCGGGGGTCGTGCTCGTCGGCGAACGCCTCTCGGTCGCGTCGGAGGGTGCCGCGGACGCCGACCCCCGCGGCGAGGTCGTCGTCCCGCTGCGGGCTGCGGTGCTCGGCGGCCCTGTGCGCGCGCTCCCGTCCGGTTCGTACGCGCTGCGCCTCGCTGACTCCACGCCCGTCGGCGCCACCCCGGCGTTCCGCGCCCGCCTTCCGTTGGAGCAGACGACGGAGGACGGCGCCGTCCGGTGGACCTTCGCCCGGTCGGGTGAGATCCGGTTGACCGTGATGTCCGGGCTCGGACCGGTCGAGCGCAGCCGCTGGGCCCGCAGACAGGTGGTCCACTCCTTCGAGCGTTCGGACGCGCCCGCGGTCGAGCAGCTCCTCGTCCACTCACGGGGTGGGCTGTCCGGCGGCGGCGCGCCGGCGGCGGTCGCCCGGGCCGTCGCCGAGCTGCGGCCCGACCTCCCGCTCGTGTGGTCCACGGTCGACCGCTCGGTCGTCGTGCCCGACGGCGCACGGCAGGTGGTCGTCGGGAGCGCGGAGTGGGCGCACGAGGTCCGACGGTCGCGGCTCGTCGTGGCCGACGGCCCCCTCGACGTCCTGCTGGCGCCGCCCGACCGGCGCTGGATGAATCTCGCCCCGGTCCAACCGCTCACGTCGCAGGGTCGCGCCCGGTGGACGGCCGCGGGATGGTCGGCCGCGCACGTGCACGAGGAGCAGCGCCGGCTCGCGCGCTGGGCGGTGACGGCCGCCGCGAGCGAGCGCGCGAAGGCCGTGATCGACGCGGACGTGGGCTTCGGGGGCGAGATCGCCGTCGTCGGTGACCCGTCGACCGACCTGCTGGTGACTGCCGACGACGCGGTCGCGCGCCGGGTGCGCGACCGGCTCGGCCTGGACCACGACGCGTTCGTCGTGCTGTACGCGCCGGCCGACCGCCCCGACCGCGCGACCGGGGCACGCACTGCCCGGCTCACGCGCCTGCTCGACGTGCGCGAGCTCCAGACCTCCCTGGGGCCGTCCGCCGTGGTCCTCGTCCGGGGCGGCGACGCGGTCGCCCAGGGAGGCGAACGCGTCCTCGGCGTCCCCGGCGTGCTCGACGTGACCGACTATCCCGAGGAGGCCGAGCTCCTCCTCGCCGCGGACGCCGCCGTCCTCGACTACACGCCGCTGCGGCTGGCGTGGGCGCTCACCGGCCGACCGCTCGTCCTCCACCAGCCCGACCGTGAGGCGTACACCGCGCTCCACCCCCCGCTCGACGGGTGGCAGGCGACCGAGACCGGTCCGGTGGTGACGACCACGGGGGAGGTCGCCGACGCCCTCAAGGACCCCTCCGGAATCGTCGCCGAGTACGCCACCGCGGTCGAGCGCGTCAACGCGACGTTCAACGCGCTCGCCGACGGGCGAGCGGCCGCGCGAGCAGCTGCCGTCCTGCTCGACGAGGGGTAGGCGCCGCGGCGGCCGGCAGTGTTCTGGGTCAGGCGCCGGCTGAGTCCGCGACCCGCGTGAGCCAGATCGACGAGGTCCCCGGACCGATCAGGTCGATCGACTCGACCCCCTCGAGCTCCCCGGCGAAACGTGCCACGAAGTCGGTCCACAGGTGCACCGCGAACTGCGCGTTGTACATCAGGAAGGCACGCAGGAAGTAGGCCTCGTTCCACGAGCGGTTCTGCTCCACGAGCCAGCTGACCGGGTAGTCGAACGGATAAGGGATGTCGTGCAGATGGATCTTCACACCGACCGCCACGCGCGGAAGGATCTCGAAGATCTCGGTGAGGACGTCACTGCCGCTCTTCGCCAGGTGTGTCGAGTCGATGAAGAGCACGTCGCCCGGGCGAAGCTGGTCGAACACCCGGAGATCGACGGCCTGGACCTGCTTCGGGATGATGGTGCAGTTCGCGCGGTCGTCGTCGCGCAGGATCGACTCCAGCCTCTCGGGATACGGATCGATGAAGGTCAGCTCGATCGGGTCGTCACGACGCCACTCGTCGTTGACGTCCAGCAGAACCGCCGAGCTGAACCCGGATCCGATCTCGATGTAGCGGCGCGGGCTCGCTGCACCGATCGCTCCCGCCAGCAGACGTGCGCTCTGGGTTCCGAACATCGAGTTCGCGTGAAAGCGACGGGTCTCGCTGCCTTCTCCCGCTCTCCACCGACGCACGTGCGGCAACCAGGTGCTCCATACCTCGGCCTGAGCACGGAGGTCGAGCTCGACGCCAGGGATGTCTGCGCGCCCTTCGACGTCGCTGCCCCGTCCGCGCAGCTGCCGGACGTCGACGATGGGCGAGTAGTAGTGCCCGGGCGGGACGAACAGAGGCGCCCCTGACTCGTTGGGTGGTTCCGGAGGTGGCTGCTTCGGTCGGGGCGGATCGACGGCCTTCCGGGGCTGGGCCGGTCGACGGCCGAGGACCAGATCCATCGTCGATCTCATCAGCGCCCGCGCGGCCTCGTCACGAGGCGGCGGAAGTCGGTCTGCAACGGCAGCCGCCGCCTGACGGCGCAGGGCCTGGACTCTTCCTGTGCTCGGCATCTGAGGAACGTAGCGTTCGAAACGCCGACGGTCCAGACCCTGCACCACCCGCTCACGCCTCCCAGCGAACGCCTGACGTCACTCCGAGGCCTGCCGGATCGGCGCCCTTGCGCCACCAGCGGGCGGGCCTGACCTCCAGGGCCCCCAACACGGAGGCCCAGTCGCCCGGTCTCGCCACGATCGTCGAGACGATCCTGCGTAGCTCATCGGCAGGGACCGCCACGTGACCCGAACCCCAACGCCGCTCGATCGTCCAGATGCGCTGTCGGTCCAGCGCTGAGTCCATGAAGGGTTCCATGTGCTTGACGCGGTGGTCGTCGCCCGTGTTCTGGATGTACAGCACGTGGTTGCGAGCCTCGCGGTACACGGGTCGAAGATCGGACGAGAACCGCTCGAGGGCGTCGGAGATCCCGGCATCGTCGTTCGCACCCCAGCATGTGCGTGCGTACCGCTCGACATGGGCGCGCGTGTAGTTCGCGATGATCGTCTGCGGGTTGACGGCGACCGAGAGCACGTCGTCGTGCGGTGCGCCGTAGAAGAGAGCGGCGAATCCTCCGCCCGAACCGCCGAAGTACAGGCGGCGGCTTCCGCCGGCCGCGCGGTGGAGGTGATCGATGAGTCGGGGAAGCCCGTGCTGGAGGTCGAGCGTGTCCGTTCCGGCGTACCAGGCAAGGGTCAGTGTCTCGTCACGGTAGAGCGCAGGATCGGCGACGAGGACCCTGTTGACAGGTGTGTCCCCGTGGAGGCTGCCGCCGGTGAAGTACGGCAAGGTGACGCCGCTTGTCGTGATGGCGGCGTGGAAGTTGACGATCGTGGTGGCTGCGCCACGCGGGTCGTAGAGCAGGTCGATGACGGTGTCGGCCGTCCGCACCGCCAGGATGCCGGCCGGCGGGTGCGGATCCCCCAACAGCGCCTCGATCGACGGGTAGTCGTGAACGGGTTGGCGCCACCTCGCCGGGTCCCGGCGGGCTGGAGGTCCGCTCGTCGTTCGCAGGTCCACGGACGCCACCCTAGCGGCACGGTCCCGACGTCATCTCCGCCCTCGGGCAGCGCTCGGGTGCAGATCGGCGGACGACAAGACGATCAGCCGCGGGCGAGCGCCCTGGTCAGCGGCCGCTCGAGCGCCGGCGCGAGCGTCCGCGCGTACGTCGCTGTGAGGTGCGAGCCGTCGAAGTAGACGACGACACCCCCGACCGCGCCGTCGCAACGGTCCGGCCGGCAGATCCGGTCGTTGAGGTCCGCGAGAACGATGCCGCGGTCGTCCAGGTCGTGGACCGCGTCCACGACGGGCTCGGAAGGTTCCCAGTCGCGGCGCGGCGCGGAGCACCGGGTCAGGTCGGCAGCGTTCGCCGCGAGGCAGTCCGGGATGATCGTGCCAGGTGCGGGGGTGTCTCGGATGACCATGACCGGCACTCCTGCGGCCCTCACCTTCGACAGGACCTTCTCGTAGCCCCGGCGGTAGTCGTCCTGGCTTCCGGCGATGTCCTTCCCGACAGCAGGGACCGAGATCCGGTTGGTGTAGACCACCATGTCGAAGCCGCCGGAGGCGATCCGCCGCGTGACCCGCTCGACCCAGGCCGAGCACCGGGCGGACTTGTCCGTCGTGTCGAACTGCTGCCGAGTCTCGGCCATGCCGCACTGGGATGCCAGATAGGTCGTGATGCGCCAACCCCGCGTCCGGGCGATCTCCTGGAGCGCCGGCAGCCACTGTCCCGCGTGGGAGTTGCCGGTCAAGGCGATCGAGGTCTTCGCGTCCGGATCGCCGAACTCGCACACCGTCACGGGGAATCGTGGGGCGCTCGCCCAGCAGTCCTTCCCTCCGGACACCTCCTCGTACGCGTCGGACTTGTCCTTGAGCGCCTGAGCAGGCGCGGGGACGACCTGGCCGTCAGTGGTGCGCGGGCAGTCGGCACCAGGAGCGAGCGCGGCGGCACCGAAGCACGGGTCGTCATCGGCGAGGGCCGACGCCAAGGCCGCGCGTGCGGCTGTCTCCTTGCGATCGACCTCGGCGAGCTGGACTGCGGCCATCGCGACGACGACCGCCATTCCGACGACACCCAGCGCGTACGGCTTAAGAAGCGGCCTTCCCCATCGGGGACTGCGGAACGGATCCTCGACGTAGTGCTTCGTGAGCGCAGCGAGGACCAGGGAGGCTGCCAGGATCGCCAGCTTGTCGAGCAGCCCGAGATCCGATCCTGTCGCATACGGCAGGAGGACGATGAGCGGCCAGTGCCAGAGATAGACCGAGTAGGACACATCGCCCAGCCACTGGACCGGCCTGGTAGCCATCACCGCCGCAGGAGAGCCGGGCGCAGTCGGAGCGTTGGCGGCGATCACAGCAGCAGCACCCAGAACGGGGACTGCGGCCTGCCACCCTGGGAACGGGGTCGCTCCCGTGTAGGTGAAGCCCGTCCAGACGATCGCGAGAAGACCGATCCAGGCGAGGACCGCCCTCGCCGCAGGCGACCACGCGACCGCTTCGACGGCGCGCCCTCGACCGTAGCCGTGCCTTCCGATGAGGACGGCCAGCAGGCCACCCACTCCGAGCTCCCACACCCGCGTCGGTGTCACGAAGTAGGCCCTGGCCGGTTCGGTGACGGTCTCGTGGATCGAGTAGGCGAAGGAGGCGACGACCACAGCACCCAGGCCGGCCGCCACGACGGTGGTCGGAGAACGGCGTACGCGGGCCGAGAGCGTCACGAGCACCAGGATCAGGAGCGGCCACCCGATGTAGAACTGCTCCTCGACGGACAGCGACCAGAAGTGCTGCACGGGGGTCGGCGAGTTCTCCGCAGCCAGGTAGTCGACGGCGTCCGAGGCAAGGACCCAGTTGACGACGTAGAGCGCCGCCGCTCCGGCCTGCTTGGCGGTCGCGGCCCACTGCGTCTCCGGCGCGACCAGCCGGGACGCCACGAGCGTGACTGCCAGGACGAGCAGGGATGCCGGAAGCAGGCGGCGGATCCGTCGTGACCAGAACCCTGCGAGGTCACGCCCGCTTCGGGGGGGCTTGCCGAGCAGGTGTGAGGTGATGAGGAAGCCGGAGATGACGAAGAAGACGTCCACCCCGGTGAAACCACCGGTGAGTCGGTTCGGCCACAGGTGGTAGATCAGGACGAGGGAGACGGCGACAGCGCGCAACGCCTGGATGTCGGCACGGGTCCCCGACGCTGCACGCTCGTCGCGCGCCCGCGGGGAGCGCTCGACCAGCGACCTGCTGCTCACGTCGTTCGTACCTCAGGGTTTCGTCGGGGGTGCGGGCATTCTCGTCGATGATAGGTGGCGCCTCAACGGACGTCGTACAAGGCGTCGACCACACGAGACGCCGCGTGCCCGTCGTCGAGCGGGTTGTACGCCGCCCGCCACGCCGCGTACCGCTCCGCGTAGTCCGCCCGGGTCGCGTCGAGATCGCGCAGCACGTCGACGATCTCCCCCGTGGTCTGGACGACCGGCCCGGGACCCGACTCTCCCAGGTCGAGGTAGGTCCCACGCCGGCGGTCACGGTAGTCGTCGAGGTCCGGGACGAGGAAGATCAGCGGCTTCCCCGTCACGGAGTAGTCGAACATGATCGAGGAGTAGTCGGTCACGGCGACGTCGGCAGCCAGGAAGAGGTCGTTGATCTCGGGGTACCCAGTCACGTCGAGGACGTCGCGGCCACCGACCCGCGACGCCCACCCCGAGATGTTCATGTGGCCGCGGACGAGAACGGTCACGTCGCGTCCGGCGCCGCGCACGACCTCGTCGGTGTCTAGCAGCTGGTCCATCACGCGATTGCCGTCCCGCCACGTGGGGACGTAGAGCACGACGAGACGGTCGTCCTCGATGCCGAGCGTGCGCCGTGCGCGGGCCACCTCAGCCTCGCCGGCGCGCGCGAGGGCGTCGTTGCGCGGGTAACCGAGCTGGAGGATGGGTCCCTCGTAGCCCCAGACCCGCCCGAAGACCTCGGCGCTGTGCGGGTTGCCGGCGAGCAGCGCGTCCCAGCGCGCGACGCTCGCCGCGGTGGCCGCACTCCCGTGCCCTCTCTGGTCCAAGCCGGGGCGGTCGCTGCCGAGCCGCTTGAACGGCGTCCCGTGCCAGGTCTGGACCACCGTCTGACCGCGGCGCCTTCGCAGCCCGTAGGGGAGTCCGGCGTTGAACGTGAGGAACCGCGCACGGGCGAGGACGTCCCACCACTCGCGTGACCCTCGGACGACCGCCCGGCCCCCCTCGGGGACGACGACCGACAGGTCGGCGACGCCCCAGACGAGATCCATGTCCGAACCGCGCCGGCGCAGCTCGTCGTGGACGGCCCGTGCGCTGTCGGTGGCGCTGGTCCCGTAGTAGCACTCGAAGTAGGCGATCGGTCCGGCGTGTGGGGGAGAGCTCGCGTAGCGGTACTCCAGCAGCGCTTGCGCTCGGTCACCACGCTCGTCGTCCGCCAGCGGGGCCGCCGACTCGACCAGCATGCGGCCACCCTGTCCGCGCAGCACCCGGACGTGAAGGCTGTCGGACCGGGCCCACACTCCGATCGGGTCGACGAGGTCCTCCGCGAGCTCGACGGGCGCCTCCTCCTTCCCCGAGACCACCCAGACCTCGTAGCGTCCGGCCGGGAGCGGGACGCTTCCGCCGTACCAACCCTGCACGGACGTCGGGATCGTGAGGACGATCCCTCCACTCCGGGGGCCGAGGTCGACCTGGACCCGGCCGCGAGGTCCGCGCACCTCCAGCACCGCGCCCGCCGGCAGACCCTCGGCCCGGCCGACGACCGTGATCTGAGATGCCGTGACCTCGAGCGCGGATACCGCCAGGACGCCCCCGCTCCTGACCTCAAGGACTCCCGAGGCCTTCGACAGGAGCCGCAGCCCCGTTCCGGCAACCGCGGTGGCGGGCTGGTGGGCACGCACGAGAACACGGGCGACCGACCCATCGGCCAGCGTCGCCACCACCACGTGACGTGCCGACGGGGCGTCGTCGCACGTGAGCCGGGCACGCACCGTACCCCTCTCGACGACCGACTCGATCCGCCGCGGTTCAGCCCCAGGCGCCTCCCCCACCAGCGCGAGACCGTCAGCGGACCGCGCCTCGACCTCGACAACCAGCGCTGCGCCATCCGCCTCGACGCGCGACAGGGTTGCGAGGACGGCAGCGCGAGTGAGCACCAGGCCGTCGGTCTCGGACCAGCTGAGCCGCGTGTTTCTGCCGCCTTCTGCCCCCGACGCGCGAAGGTGTCGTGCGGGCGCGCCAGGCGGACGGACGGCGAACGGGCGGCGTACCAGCCGGTCCCCGTCACGCGAGACGACGTCGACGACGACCCGTCCACCCCGCCACGCCGCGAGGTCCAGCTCGGCCTCGAAGACGGCGTCTGCATGGGACGCCCGCTTGTCCCCGGGATGGAGGTCGGCGATCTCGTCGTGGACGCGGGTCACGGATGCGTCGGCGACCACCTCACCACCGACACCGACCGCGACGATGGACCTCACTGCGAGAGCGTCCCCGCCCTCGAGGTAGGCCCAGCCACGAACAGCGAGCGTCCCTGTCTGCGCCCAGGACGCCCGCTCCAGCACGACCACGGCGTCGGCGTCTGCGCGGGGCGGCGCGGCAGGCGCAGACCGGCGCAGCCGTGAGGCTGCGCGGCGGAGAAGACTGTTCACCGCGACCTGTGCTCCAGCAGTCGAAGCAGGTACTCGCCGTAGCCGCTCTTGACCAGCGGCTCCGCCCGCTCGCGCAGCGCGTCGTCGTCGAGGAAGCCGACCCGCCAGGCGACCTCCTCGGGGCACCCGATCTTGAGTCCCTGCCGGCTCTCGATCGTGCGGACGTAGTTGCTCGCGTCGTTGAGGGAGTCGAAGGTCCCGGTGTCGAGCCAGGCGGTCCCGCGAGGGAGGATTTCGACCTGGAGCGTGCCGCGCTCGAGGTAGACCCGGTTGAGGTCGGTGATCTCCAGCTCCCCCCGGGCCGAGGGGCGCAGCCCGCGGGCGATCTCCACCACGTCGGAGTCGTAGAAGTAGAGCCCCGGGACGGCGTAGCTGCTCTTCGGCTTCTCCGGCTTCTCCTCCAGCGAAAGCGCCCGTCCGTGGGCGTCGAACTCGACGACGCCGTACGCGCTGGGGTCCCGGACCTGGTAGCCGAACACGGCCGCGCCGTCGAGGTCGTGGAAGCGCGACAGCTGGGTCCCGAGCCCGGCGCCGTAGAAGATGTTGTCGCCGAGCACCAGGGACACGCGGTCGCCGCCGACATGGTCCGCACCGAGGACGAAGGCCTGCGCCAGGCCTTCCGGGCGTGGCTGCACGACGTACGACAGGGCGACGCCGAACTGCGAGCCGTCACCCAGCAGGCGCTGGAACTGCGGGGCGTCCTCGGGCGTCGTGATCACGAGGATGTCCCGGATGCCGGCCAGGATCAGGGTGGACAACGGGTAGTAGATCATCGGCTTGTCGTAGACGGGGACGAGCTGCTTGCTGGTCCCGAGCGTGATCGGGTGCAGCCGCGAGCCGGTCCCCCCGGCCAGGATGATGCCGCGCATCCGCACATGGTAGGGCCGCGCCTGGCACGTCGACCTTCGAACGACCTGATGAGGCGGCACGATGGGCCTCATGGCGGGGCGAGGCGACTACCTGCGCGCGTACGAGGCGGTGCTGGCGGCGGCCGGCCCGCGACCCGTCGTCGTCCTTGTGCTGAGGGACCAGGTCCTCGCCACCGCGGGCACGTTGGCCGAGCGGTATCCGGACGCCGAGGTGCACCTCCTGCACTCCCCCGGGACCGGTCCGGCCGGCACCGGGGCCCACGATCGGCCAGGCAACCTGCACGCCCACACGTTCGCCGACGCCGCCGAGCGGCGTGACCTCCTCGCCGTCCTGCCGCGACCGCACCTGCTCGTCGAGTCCTTCTGGACCGAGACCGCCCCCAAGGTGACCGCGCTGCGCCAGATGCACGGCTACGTGCGCGCCGGCGGCGTCTACGCGGTCGAGGGGATCGACCGTGCCCCGGGCGACCGGACGCAGAGCCCCGACGGCGCTTCCGTGCGCGCGGTGATCGAGGACGCGGTCGAGCGATCGGCGCGACGGCTCCCCAAGCGCGGGTGGACCACGTGGCAGGACACCGTCGCGCGGACTTTGACGTCGGTCGCCTACGACGGCGACCTCGCGCTCCTCACGAAGAACGAGGCCATGCTGCGCATGCTGCGGGCGGGCGAGACGGAGACGCTCCTGCGCGCCCGGTACGGCGAGGACGCCCCGGTCGCGACGCTGGCCTCCCGCCCCGCGTACCGCTACACGTCCCAGGCCACCCTCACCAGCGAGGGCGAGGGACCGCGCGTGCTGGGCGGTGAGCTGTCGGTCCCGCCCCGCGCGCTGCGGGCGTACGAGGACGTCGTCACCTACCCGCGTCAGCTCGCGAGGCAGCGGGAGTTCTGGCTGCCCGACACCTTCCGCCACCAGCACGCGCCGCGCCTGCGCCATCACGGGCTGGTGCCCTCCGGCGACGCCCTGACCTTCATGCGCCCGCGGTGGCGTCCGCCGGGACGCCGTCGCTGGGAGGGCGAGCCGCTGTTCTACCTCGACAGCGAGTTCGCGGGCCACTTCGGGCACGTGACGACCGAGGTCGTGTCCCGGCTGTGGGCCTGGGACGAGGCCCGCGCGGCCCATCCCGACCTCCGGCCCCTGGTGAGCCTGCGGCCCGGCCAGACCGACGTGCCGGCCTTCGAGCTCGAGATCCTCGCGGCGTACGGGATCGACCCGGAGTCGTTGGTCGTCCAGTCCGGCGACGAGGCGCTGGAGGTGCCGCTCCTGCTCGCCGCCGACCCCCAGTTCGAGAACCCGCGGTACGCCGACCTGGCGCTCGCCGACACCTGGCGCCGCATCAGCGACGGTCTCGGCGCCGTCACCTCGCCCCTGCGCGCCGAGAAGGTGTTCGTCTCGCGCGGGGGCCGGCGGGCGTGCCTGCAGGCGCCGCAGGTCGAGCGGTTCTTCGCCCGGCGCGGGTTCGCCGTCGTGCGTCCCGAGCACTACTCGTACGGCGAGCAGGTGCGCCTCTTCGAGCAGGCCCGGGTCGTCGCCGGGTACGGCGGCAGCGGGCTCTTCACGATGATGCACGCGCCGCGCGCGAAGGTCGTCATCATCTCCGGGGACGGCTACGTCGCGCAGAACGAGGCACTGATCGCGGCGGTCAACGGCAGCGAGGTGCACTACTTCTGGGGCCGCACCCACAAGGCGGCCCAGGATCCCCGCAAGCGCAAGACGGTCTTCGCCGACGACTTCTCCTTCGACCTCCGCCGGCACCGCAAGGCGCTGCGACGCGCCATCCGCTGACCTTCTGCGCACGACGAGCGGAAAACGCCGACAGGTAGCCTGTGCGTCGTGTGCGCGCTGCCGGTCCGCCTCCCTGCGGGCACCTACGTCTCCGTCGCCAACGCGGTCCGGCTCAACAAGGGTGGACGCACGGCGGTCATCCTCATGCGGGCACGGATGCTCGGCGAGCTCGCCGGTGCGCGCTCGATCATCGCGACCGTCGCCGACGTGCCGGACCTCGCCGAGACGCGGGCCGAGCTGACCGCCCGCGGCGACCTCAACGAGCACGTCTCCCTCGTCAACGTCTTCGAGGACTACCGGCAGCGGACGCACGCCCTCGACGGGGGCGAGCACGCGCTCGCGCCCGTCCCGTCCGGCCTGGTCCCGACGGTCGAGACCGGCGCGGGCGGGCTGCCCTACCGCACGACGTACCGTCCTGGCGGCTCCGCGGCCGACGCCGATCCGGTCGTCGTCGACCACCAGCGCGACGACGGGTCGGTCTTCCTGCGCACCACCCGTCACGACGGCCGCACGGCGTACGACGTCGTCGCCCCGGACGGCCGGGTCGTCCGGCACCACCGGAGCCGGTCGCGGCTCCTCCACCACTGGCTCGGTGAGCTCGTGGGCGACGGCGACGGGTTCCTCATCACCGACTCGCGCAAGATGGTGCCCTCGCTGCTGTCGTTCGACGACCCGCGGATGCACCTGGTCGCCGCGTTCCACAACCCCCACACCGAGCAGGCGGGACGCTGGGACGCGCCGCTGAAGGGTCCGTACGTCCCGGTCCTCGACAACCTCGCGTCGCTCGACGGCCTGGTGCTGCTCACCGAGCGGCAGCGTGAGGAGATCGCGCTGCGGCTCGGCCGCACCGAGAACCTGTTCGTCGCCGCCAACCCGGTCGTGCCGCCGACGCTGCCCGACCCGCGTCCCGCGCGGGACCCGAAGCGCCTGGTCGCCGTCGCCCGTCTCGAGGCCCAGAAGCGGGTCGCCCACACGCTGCGTGCCCTGCAGGTCGCGCTCGACACCGACCCGGAGCTGCGCCTCGACGTGTACGGCGACGGTCCGGGGCGCGCCGGTCTGGAGCGCACCGCGGGCGAGCTGGGGATCGCGCACGCCGTCACGTTCCACGGGTACGACCCCGGCGCGCGCGACCGGCTGCTGACCGCGTCCGCGTTCCTGGTCACCAGCCGGTACGAGGGATACCCGCTCGCCACCCTCGAGGCGATGAGCCGCGGGTGCCCGGTCATCAGCTACGACATCAAGTTCGGCCCGCGCGAGCAGATCAGCGAGGGCGTCGACGGCTTCCTGGTGCCCGACGGCGACGTCAGGACGTTCGCCGACCGGATCCTCGCGATCACGTCGGACCCCGAGCGGGCCGCACGGATGAGCGCGGCGGCGTACGAGAAGGCCGCGGCGCACTCGCCCGCCCGGTTCGTGGAGGACTGGGTGCAGGTCTTCCGCGCCGTGAAGGACCAGGCCGCCACCCGGGTCCGCATCCACGGCGCACGGCTGCACGGCCCGGGGTTGCGCGGGGACCGGCTCAAGGGACGGCTGCGGATGCGGGTCTCGGGCGGTTCCCCGACGCCGGACACGGCCACGATCACCGTCGACGTCGTCGGCGAGTCGACCGGGGACGTCGTCTCGTTCCCCGTCGCGTTCACCCCCGCGCGCCTGTCGCCACGTGTGGACGGGCTCGCCCTCGACGCGACGCTCGACCCCCGTCGTACGGCCGAGGTGCTCGGCGACCAGCCGGTGCGCGTGCGCCTGATGGTGGCGTGGCACAACGCCGCCTGGCAGATGCCGCTCGGCAGCGGGAGCACCGCCGACGGGCTCCTTCGTCTCGATCCCGACGAGGTCGCTGCTCGCTAGACTCCTCGAGTGTCCAAGATCCTCGTCACCGGCGGCGCCGGCTTCATCGGGTCGAACTTCGTCCACCACCTCGTCGAGCGCACCGACGCCGACGTGACGGTGCTCGACAAGCTCACCTACGCCGCGAGCCGGGAGGCGCTCGACGTGCTCCCGGCCGAGCGCGTCACGCTCGTCGTGGGTGACATCGCCGACGCCGACGTGGTCGACCCGCTCGTGGCCGAGGCGGACGCGGTCGTCCACTTCGCCGCGGAGTCGCACAACGACAACTCCCTGGACGACCCGAGCCCGTTCGTGCAGACCAACCTCGTCGGCACCTTCACGCTCCTCGAGGCGGTCCGGCGCCACGGCACCCGCTTCCATCACGTCTCCACCGACGAGGTCTACGGCGACCTCGCGCTGGACGACCCGCAGCGGTTCACCGAGACGACGCCCTACAACCCGTCCAGCCCGTACTCGTCGACCAAGGCGGGCTCTGACCTGCTCGTCCGCGCCTGGGTCCGCTCCTTCGGCGTGGCGGCGACGATCAGCAACTGCTCCAACAACTACGGGCCTTTCCAGCACATCGAGAAGTTCATCCCGCGCCAGATCACCAACGTCCTCGACGGGCGCCGCCCCCGCCTGTACGGCCAGGGCACCAACGTGCGCGACTGGATCCACACCGCGGACCACTCCAGCGCCGTGCTGACCATCCTCGAGCGGGGCCGGGTCGGCGAGACCTACCTGATCGGCGCCGACGGCGAGGAGAGCAACCGCGACGTCGTCGAGACCCTGCTGGAGCTGATGGGTCAGCCCAGCGACGCGTACGACCTCGTGACGGACCGTCCCGGGCACGACCTCCGCTACGCGATCGACTCGAGCAAGCTCCGCGCGGAGCTCGGGTGGGAGCCGCGCTTCACCGACTTCCGGTCCGGCCTGGCGGCGACGATCGACTGGTACCGCGACAACGAGGCGTGGTGGCGTCCGCACAAGGAGACCGTCGAGGCGCGGTACGCCGAGGCGGGCCAGTGACGGACCTGCAGGTCCGCACCACCGCGATCGCCGGGCTGCTCGTCCTCGACCTGCCGGTGCACGGGGACAGCCGCGGCTGGTTCAAGGAGGGCTGGCAGCGCGAGAAGATGCTCGCGCTCGGGCTTCCCGACTTCGAGCCCGTCCAGCAGAACGTCTCGTACAACGCCACCGCGGGCGCGACCCGTGGCATCCACGCCGAGCCGTGGGACAAGCTCGTCTCGCTCGTGACGGGCCGCGCGTTCGGCGCCTGGGTCGACCTGCGGCCCGGCGACGGGTTCGGGACGACGGTCACGGTCGACCTGCACCCGGGGGTGGCGGTGTTCGTGCCCCGCGGGGTCGGCAACTCGTACCAGGCGCTCGAGGACGGCACCGCCTACTCCTACCTCGTCAACGACCACTGGCGCCCCGACGTCGCCTACACTGCGGTCGCGCTGGACGACCCGGAGGTCGCGATCGCCTGGCCGATCCCGCTGGACCAGGCGGAGGTCTCCGCGAAGGACCGCGCCAACCCGTCGCTCGCCGAGGTGACGCCGATGGCGCCGCGCCGCACGCTGGTGCTCGGGGGCGGGGGCCAGCTCGGGCGGGCGCTCGCCGCGGCCCTGCCGGCGGCGGACGTGCGGGCCTCGGACGCGTTCGACGTGACCGATCCCGCGGCGTACGCGTCGTTCCCCTGGGCGGAGTACGACACGGTGGTGAACGCTGCCGCGTACACGGCCGTCGACGCGGCCGAGACCGAGGACGGCCGCCGCACCGCCTGGGCGGTGAACGCGACGGCGCTGACCCATCTCGCCCAGGTCGCCCGGCGGCACCGCCTGACCGTCGTGCACGTGTCGTCGGACTACGTCTTCGACGGCACGCGCGAGGTCCACGACGAGGACGAGCCCTTCTCCCCGCTCGGGGTGTACGGCCAGTCGAAGGCGGCGGGCGACGCCGTCGTCGCGACCCTCGAGCGTCACTACGTCGTCCGGACGAGCTGGGTGATCGGCGACGGACCCAACTTCGTGCGGACGATGGCGCGGCTGGCCCGCGAGGGCGTCAGCCCGGCCGTCGTCGACGACCAGGTCGGGCGCCTCACCTTCACCGACGAGCTGGCCCGTGGGATCGAGCACCTCCTCCGTACGCGACCGCCGTACGGCACGTACGACCTGACCGGCGCGGGCCCCGCGACGTCCTGGTACGACGTCGCGCGCGCGGTCTTCGCCCGCTGCGGACGCGACCCGGACGACGTGAGCCCGACCTCGACCGCGGCGTACGGCGAGGGCAAGGCGCTCGCGCCCCGGCCCGCGCACTCCGTCCTCGACCTCGCCAAGATCGAGGCGACCGGCTTCGTCCCGACCCCGGTCGCCGTCTCCCTCGACGCCTACCTGTCCTGACCGGCGGCCGCGCTCACCCGCCGTAGGTGAGCGCGGCTCCCTCGGCCGGACGGAGGCGCGTGTCCACGGCCCACTCCGCCGGGACGACGCCGCGGTCCAGCCCGGCGTACAGGTGGAGCGTCTCCCGCAGCCCGAGCCCGAAGGCCGCCGCCTGCTCCAGCGCGGTCGCTGCGAACCCGGTCTCCCGCATCGCGTGGACGTCCAGGACGAGGACGTCGACCTCGAACGCGTCGAAGTCGAACGCGTGGGCCTGGAACGCGACGCGGCGCAGCTCGGTCGACCGCTGCCTGTCGGACCGCAGGCGCAGCGCCGCACCCTCGATGACCCCGAAGCCGCTGGTGCGGCCCTTCTTCATCGCGGTGGGCGCGGCGAAGAGGTGCCCGACGAGCTCGAGCCCGAGGAGCGTGGCCGGATCCTGGCGGACGACGGCTCCCGGCGGGAGCAGCACGGCACGGTCGACGTCCGGGAGCAGCTCGCCGAGCGCCAGCACGTCCTGCACGGCCGTCCCGTCGGTCGTGACGGCCCGCAGCGCGAGCGTCGCCGACGTCAGCGGGCGGAGCGGCCCGAGGTCGACCTCTCCCGCCCCGGCACCCAGCAGCGTCACCCGGAGCGGGTGCTCGGCGTGCTGCGTAAGGGACGTCAGGAGGGCGCGCACCTGCTCGGTCGCGGCCGCCCCGGTGCCCGCCGCGACCGGCACCACGAGGTCCCCGACGTGCGCCCCCTCGTCCCCCGCGCCGGACTGCAAACCCTCGGCCGGGTCGACGCCGACGACCGAGGGGATCGCCGCGATGCCGCCGACCTCGCTCGGCGCGAGGCGCCGACGCTCCGCCTCCAGCACCCGCTCCGTCGTGAGCGTCCGCCACAACGCGTAGACCTCGGCGGGCTTGGCACCCGACAGGATCGCGGTCGTCATCTGCTCCAGGAGGTCGAGGATGCCCGTGCGGATCGCCTCGAACCCCGCGTCGTCGATCCCGGCCAGCCCCTCGAACCGGGGGTCGGACGGGTTCGAGGGGACGAAGTCGACGTCGAGACCGAGGGAGCGCGCGGGCAGGTACGCGTGCAGCCGCGTGGTCACGAGCGACTGGTGCGTCTCCCGGTAGGTGTCGAGGAGGGTCACCGCGTCCCGCAGGTTGTGCACGAACGACCGGGTCCGGATCGCGTCGTTGCTGTGCTTGTAGACCACGGCACGCTTCGGGACGTCGTCGGCCGGCACGTCGACGTACGCCGGGGGCGACTTCGGCCCGGGCCGCGTCCCCAGGTCCGGGAAGACGGTGCTGACGGTCGTCGTCAGGCACCCTGAGAAGAAGGCCGGCACCCCCATCGAGAGCAGGATGTCGACCGTCGTCCAGTCGCGGCAGCCGATCGGACCGTGCCGACGCAGGTACTCGGCGGCCTCCGGCGTCAGGAGGTCGCGCTTGTTGCAGTGGAACGACACGAACAGCGGCAGCAGGTTGGTGTGGAACGGGAAGCCGTAGCGCACGTCGAACAGCGCGTGCATGTACCACCCGAACGCCAGCGTCCACGTGTTCGGCGGGATCTCGGCGTACGACGAGGCGTCGCGGTCGGCGGTGACGAGCTCCACACGGGTCGTCCCGCCCTCCACGCGCAGCCGCTGCGGCACGCGGTCCTGCAGCTCCGTGAGCGCCTCGGCGAGCTCCTTGTCGCCTCCGAAGGTGACCCCGGAGTGGCGCACCAGGTGACCGAGCGAGGCGACGCTCTGGACGTGGTCGCCGATGTTGGCGGAGGCGCGGCGACGGCCCGGGTGGCCGTACGCCAGGACGGCGAAGGACACGGCACCGTCGGGGACGGCGGGCGCGCTGGGCGAGGTCGGCTCGCGGTCGATCCACCTCCGCATCCAGTCGCGGGCGTCGCGCACGCGCTGCCCGACGACCTCGCGCGACGAGACCTCCTCGTCGAGCCGGGCGAACAGCGCACGCGCGAGGTCGCTCTCGCCGAGGCCGAAGACCGGCCCGAGCGCCTCGTACCAGCTGCGCGGCCGCAGGTGCACCTCCGGGTCCTCGGCGAGGACGCGCAGCTCCTCGAGGACGCGCGGCCGGTCGTGCGTCAGCCCGGACCGGACGTACGCCGCCATCGCGTGCCGCGCCCACACCAGCCGCGGCAGCCCCTGGAAGCGGTCCCACGCCAGATCGGCGAGACCCGCCTCGTACGCCTCGACCGCGCTCGCGGCGCGCAGCCGCTCGGGCGAGGGCGGCGCCTGCGGCGCAGCGGCATCGGGTGCCGGGGACGGGGCGGGCGGCGGCGACGGGGCGGGCTTCGCCGGCCGCGAACCCCCGCTGCGGCGGCCCAGGGCAGCGCGCAAGGGGTCGGTCAGGCGGCGGAGCGACGAGCGCCGCGGCGTGCTGGACATCAGTTCTCCTCGGGTAGGGCCTGGAGAAGCGTAGATGACGCCTCTTCGACGACGCGCGAGAAACGGTCGACGTGATCCGATCCCCGTCATCTCGGTCCGCGCGGGCTACCATGACGCGTGGCTCGAGACGCGGAGGCGCAGGCCGGCCCGCCGAGTTCCGCGCTCCCCGCCGGGACCTATCTCTCCGTCGCCCGCGGCATCCGGCTGGGCAAGGGCGGACGCACCGCCGCCCTGCTGATGCGGGCGCGCATCCTCGGTGAGCTCGGGGGCCGGCGATCTCTGGTGGCGACGTACGACGCCTATCCGGACTACGACGAGGTCCGTGACGCGCTGGTGGCACGCGGGGTGCTCGAGACGCCGTCGCGTCTCGTGAACCTCTTCGAGGACTACCGCTCCCGCTCACCGGAGGCGCTGGGGGCGGGGACCGCGCCGCTGCCCCTCCTCGCCGGCACGCGGGCGCGTGCGAACGACCGCGCCGACGGGACGCCCGGCACCTGGAGCCACGTCGACGAGGACGGCGCCGTCGTCGCGGTCGACCACCGCCGGCCCGACGGCTCGGTCTTCCTGCGAGAGGCCGTCGACCATGACAGGGCCGAGTTCAGCCTGGTCGACCACGCCGGGCGCGTCGTCCGGAGCTGGCGGCGACGGCCGGGGATGGTCCGCTCGTGGCTGCGCGGGCTGGCCCCGTCCGGGCCGGTCTTCGCCGTCACGGACAGCCGCTTCACGGTCCGGATGCTCCTGGGGCTGCGCTCGCGGCGCTTCCACGTCCTCGAGGTGGTGCACAACCCCCACACCGTGCCCGACTACCGGTGGGACCGGCCGGTCCAGCCGACGTTCCGCGGCGTGCTCGACCGTCTCGCCGAGCTGGACGGCCTGGTGCTGCTCACCGAGCGGCAACGTCATGACGTGGCCCTTCGCTTCGGCGCGACCACCAACCTGCTCACCGTGCCCAACCCGGTCTGGCCGGTCGCCGACGACGGTCGGGGCGGCGAGCGGGACCGGGCGCGCTTCGTCGTGCTCGGACGGCTCGAGGCGCAGAAGCGCGTCACCCACGCGCTCGACGCGCTGGCCGTCGCGCGCCGCTCGGACAGCACGGTGACGCTGGACGTGTACGGCGAGGGCAGCCGCCGCTCGATGCTCGAGGAGCACGCCCGCACGATCGGCGTCGACCACTGCGTCACCTTCCACGGTCACGACCCAGGCGCTCGCGAGCGCCTGCGGACCGCGACCGCGCTGCTGGTGACGAGCAGCCACGAGGGATACCCGCTCGCCACGCTGGAGGCGATGAGCCGCGGTTGCCCGGTGATCGGGTACGACGTCCGGTACGGGATGCGGGAGCAGGTCTCCGACGGCGAGAACGGCTTCCTCCTCGCGGAGGGCGACGTCGAGGGTCTCGCCGACCGGATGCTGACCCTCGCGGGCGACCCCGCGCTCCTCGAGCGGATGAGCGGCGCGGCCCGGCGTCGTGCGGCGGACCACGCTCCGGAGCGCGTGCTCGGGGACTGGGCGGCCGCCTTCACCCGCGTCCGCGACCAGGCCGCGTCCCGGACGGTGATCACCGACTCCGCCCTCACCCGGGCCGAGCTCGCCGTACGACGGTCGCTGCTGCGTGGGCGCGAGGACCTCCGGCTCGACGCGACGGTCCGAGTCGCCGGGACCGGCCCGCGCCCCGGGCCACGGACGGTCGACGCGTCGCTGGACGTGGTCGACGACGCCACCGGCGAGGTCCTCAGCACGCCGGTGGAGGTGTCGGCGACCCGCGACGGCGTGCGCGTCCGAGGAGCAGTGCCGGTGGCGGCGCTGCGCGAGGCGTTCGGCGAGCAGGTCGTCCGGGCACGGCTCGTCGTGGTCTGGCAGAACTCGGCGCAGCTGTTCGACCTCGCGTCCGCGCGGGTCGCCGACCTGCGGGCGCCCGGGTCGCTCTGATCCGCTCTGATCCGCTCGGGCGTGGCCGGTCAGGTCTCCTCGCGGACCAGGTGCAGCTTCGCGCGCTCCTCGCGCCGCCAGCCCGGGCGGCCCGCGAAGTACTCGTCGACGGCCTTCCGGCAGCCGGACCAGGCGTAGTAGTCGTCGAGCACGATCCGCCCTCCTGGCACCACCAACGGCGCCAGGCGCTCCAGGCACGTCATCGTCGACTCGTACCAGTCGCCGTCGAGGTGGGCGACGACGACCGGCTCGTCGAGGTCGATCGTGTCGGAGAACAGACCCTTGACGAGCGCCACGGACGACGTCTCGACCGGCACGCCGTGGCGCGCGAAGGAGTCGCGCACCTCGTCGTACAGGTCGTCGCGGTAGCCGTAGTACGTCGATCCCCCGACCCCGGTGGCCCCGCCGGCGGTGATCTTCTCGTACCGCCGGTGGACGTCGCTGCCGTCCTGGTCCGATGGCGGCGGGATCATGCCGAACACGTCGTAGACGAACATCGGCCGGCCCGGGTCCTTCGCCGCCGCCATCACGATGGCCGATCCCCCGCGCGCCGTGCCCGCCTCGACCACGGCACCCTCCAGCCCGGAGCGCTCTGCCTCGAGCACGGCCAGCGCCAGGGTCCGCAGGTACGTGGGGCTGAGGTAGCTGAGGTCCTCCCGCCGCACGCCGGCGACGACCTTCTCGACCTCGTCGGGAACGAGGAGCCCGTCTCGGGCGGCGTCGAGCTGGGCACGTACCTCGACGAGCTCACGCTCGGTCCGCCGCAGCCTGCGCCGCGTCCGCTTGAGCCGGGTCCGGAGCTCCTCCACGGTCTCGCCGTCGGCGGAGGCGGACGAACGACCGCGCCACCGGGAGGGTCTGAGTCGATTCATGCGCACAGCACATCGAACACCATGCGGAGCCCTCCCTGCTAGCGTCGCGGCGTGATCGCGTGGCGGGAGGCCTGGACGGAGGCGCTGTACGGGCGGGACGGCTTCTACCGCCGCGAGCACCCTGCCGACCACTTCCGGACCTCGGTCCACGCCTCCGACGCCTTCGCGCGAGCGGTCCTCGCGTACGCCCGCCGGACCGGCCTGCGCGCCGTCGTCGACGTCGGTGCCGGGCGCGGCGAGCTCCTGCGGGCGCTGGCGACGGCCGCGCCCGGCGAGCTGGAGCTCCACGGCGTCGACGTCCGTGCGCGTCCGGACGACCTCCCGGCCGAGATCGGGTGGAGCGCCGAGGTCCCCGACGGCATCGACGGGCTGCTGATCGCCAACGAGCTGCTCGACGACATCCCGTGCGACGTGGTCGAGCGCGCCGAGGACGGCGATCTCCGGCACGTGCGGGTCGACCCGGCGAGCGGCGCGGAGGGGCTCGGACCGCCCGTACGCGATCCCGCGACGCTGGCGTGGCTCGCCCGGTGGTGGCCGTGCAGCGTGCCCGGGGAGCGCGCCGAGGTCGGGCTGCCGCGTGACACGTGGTGGCGCGACGCGGTGGCTCACGTGACGCGAGGCGCGGCGATCGCGATCGACTACGGCCACCGCGCCGGCGACCGGCCGCCCTTCGGCAGCCTGCGGGCCTACCGCGACGGCGCGGAGGTCGACGTGGTCCCCGACGGTTCGTGCGACGTCACCGCGCACGTCGCCGTGGACGCGGTGGCGGACGCCGTGGGCGGCACGGTGCTGCGTCAGCGCGAGGCGCTGCGCGACCTGGGCGTGGACGGCACCCGCCCACCGCTCGCGCTCGCGTCCTCCGACCCGCGGGCGTACCTCGCCGCGCTCGCGGCGGCCTCCGAGGCGGCCGAGCTGACCGCGTCCGGAGGGCTCGGCGACTTCTGGTGGGTCGTCAGCGAGATCGGCTGATCCGGCGCCGCGCCTGCCTCCAGGCGCGGCGCACCCGACGTCGGGTCGCCCAGTAGGCGTCGTGGACCGGCCCCGGGACGATCGCGCTGATCCGCCCGCGCAGGTCGTGGGGCTGCGACACCTGCTGCTCCCGAGCCCGGGCGGCGTGCTCGGCCGGGTCCCAGCTCGCCAGACCGGTCTTCTTGTTGCGCGGGGGCTCCACGGGTCCGCGCTCGAAGACGATGATGCTGTCGTAGAAGTGCATCGACCGCGTCGTCCGTGTGAAGTCGTCCACCTCGAAGCCGGGCTCGCGACTGTGGAAGGCGTTCAGCTGGTCCGTGAGGTTCTTCGCGTACTCCATGAACGTGTCCGGCCCCCCACGTCTCCCCTCGTGGCTCGGCCAGTAGCTGGTGTGGAGGTCCTCGATCAGGAACACCCCGTCCGGCGCCATCAACGGGTAGAGCTCCTCGAACGTGGCGATCTGCTGCGCCGGGAAGTGGCCGCCGTCCTCGATCAGGACGTCGACGGTCCCGGTGATCGCGGCGACCTCGGCGAGGAAGCCGCGATCGGCCTGGTCGCCGATCAGGATGGTGGTCTGCTCGTCCTCCCACGCTCGGCAGCGCGGATCGATGTCCACCCCGAAGAACCTGGCCTGCGGCCCGAAGTAGTCCTGCCACATCTGCAGGGAGCCGCCGTACTGGACGCCGAACTCCAGCACCGTGACCGGCCGGCCGCGGAACCGCTGGAAGTGGCGGTCGTAGACGTCGAAGTAGTGCGGCCACTTGTGGATCTGCCGACCCGTGTTGCGCCGGAAGTACTCCTCCAGCGGGTTGCGTCCCGGCATCGGACCCCTCCTCTTCTCGTCGCTGCGCTCAGCGGCGCACGTCCAGCTCGCCCTCGGCGTACGCCTTGCGCAGCACCTTCTTGTCGAACTTCCCGACCGAGGTCCGCGGCACCGCCTCCACGAACGTCCACGCGTCGGGGAGCTGCCACTTCGCGAAGGAGCCCGCGAGGTGGTCGCGCAGCTCCTCCGGGGTGACCGTGGCACCGGCGCGGACCACGACCGTGGCGAGCGGGCGCTCCTGCCACTTCTCGTCGGGGATGCCGACCACGGCCGCCTCGATCACGTCCGGGTGCGCCATGAGCGCGTTCTCGAGCTCGACGGAGGAGATCCACTCGCCGCCGGACTTGATCACGTCCTTCGCGCGGTCGGTCAGGGTGATGTAGCCGCGGGGGTCGATCGTGCCGACGTCACCCGTGCGCAGCCAGCCGTCGCGGAACTTCTCCGGGTCGTCGTCGCGGTAGTAGGCGCCGGTGATCCAGGGCCCCCGCACCTCGACCTCGCCCACCGCCTCGCCGTCGTGCGGCAGCTCCTCGCCCGCGCCTCCGACGAGCCGGGCCTCGACGCCGCCGAGCAGACGCCCCTGACCCGCCCGGTAGCGCCACGCCTCCTCCTCGCCGACCCCGACCGGCGGCTTGCCGGAGGTGGCCACGGGCGAGGTCTCGGTCATCCCCCAGGCTTGCTGGATCCGGACCCCGTGCCGGTCCCACAGCGCCCGCTGGAGCGACTCCGGGACCGCGGACCCGCCGCACAGGACGGTGCGCAGGGAGGTCAGGTCGGCCGGGTGCTCGTCGATCCACCCGAGCACGTCGTTGAAGATCGTCGGCACGCCGCCGGCGACGGTGGGACGGGTCGCCTCGATCAGCGCGACGAGCGGCTCCGCCTGCAGCCAGCGGTCCGGCATGACCAGCGAGGCGCCGACGAGCACCGCGGCGTACGGCAGGCCCCACGCGTTGGCGTGGAACATCGGGACGATCGGCAGGACGCGGTCTTCTGGGCCGAGGCCGGCGTTGTCGCCCATCGCGACCGACATCGAGTGCAGGTAGGCCGAGCGGTGGCTGTAGACCACGCCTTTGGGGTTGCCGGTGGTGCCGCTGGTGTAGCACATCGCGGCGGCGTCGCGCTCGTCCACCTCGGCCCACGGGAAGTCGTCGTCGGACGCGTCGGCGAGCGCGTCGTCGTACCGCAGGACCGTCTTGCCGGCCGCCTCCAGCGGACCGAGATCGGTGTCGCCCGCCTCCGGCCCTGCCACGAGGACGTGCGTGACCGTCTCCATCTGCGGCAGCATCGCGGCGAACGGGGTGACCAGGGAGGCGTCGACGATCACCACCCGGTCCTCGGCGTGGTTGACGACGTAGACGACCTGCTCGGGGAACAGCCGGATGTTGATGGTGTGCAGGACGGCGCCCATCGACGGGATCGCGAGGTACGCCTCGAGGTGCTCGGCGTTGTTCCACATGAACGTGCCGACGCGCTCGTCGCCGGTCACGCCGAGGCCCCGCAGCACGTGCGCCAGCCGAGCCGCTCGACGGCCCACCTCGCCGTACGTCCGGGTGCGCGTCCCGTCCGCCGTGGCGGTGACGACGGTCGCGTCGGCGTACGCGGTGGTGCCGTACTGCATCAGCCTGCCGAGGCTGAGCGGGACGTCCTGCATGGTGCTGCGCATTCGGAACCTCCGACGGATGTGCCCTGGGCCACACAGTGTGCCGGAGCGACGCAGACTCGACCAGCCTCGATCTCATCGGAGGGCAAGGCGCGGCTTATACCACTCGGACTTCGGCTCTGTCTGGGAATTGCATGAGTTCAGGTTGCATGAAACTCCTCGAGCCGGGAATGTGACGGAAACCTCATGTGTGCTGCCGTGGGGGCCCGGGATCGCTCGGGGCGGCGGCCACCGGCGAAAGGAACACCTTGCGCTCGACACGCTTCACACCCATGTCCAAGGTCCTCGCGTTGGCGGCCGGTGCCGCGCTCGCGGGGTCCGTCCTCGTCGCGAGCGGGACGTCGGCCGGCGCCGGCCAGCGCGACGACGCCCTCGAGAAGGCGTTGGCCGCAGCGGCCGACGACGCGCCGGCCGCGCTCCAGACGCCGTTCGAGAAGAACGGTGGTGCGACCTGGACGACCCATCCGCAGTCCCTCACGTTCTACCGTCAGCTCGACCAGGCCAGCGAGCGCGTCGCGGTCAGCAACGTCGGTCGTACGACGCAGGGGCGACCGCTGCAGCTCGTCTCGATCGGCTCACCGGCACCGAAGTCGCAGGCCGAGGCGGCCGACGGCTCGGTCGCGATGTTCGTCTGCTCGGTGCACGGCAACGAGCCGTCCGGCCGTGAGGCGTGCATGAAGCTGGCACGCGACCTCGCGACCAGCACCGACGCCACGGTGACGCGCTTCCTCGCGCGCACCACGGTGATCCTCATCAACGCCAACCCCGACGGCTGGGTCGCCAACACCCGCGGCAACGCCGACGGCGTCGACGTCAACCGCGACTACCTCGAGCTCGCCACGCCCGAGGGCCGCGCCGTCACGAAGGTGATCCGCGACTGGAACCCCGACGTCCTCAACGACCTCCACGAGTACGGTCCGAGCCAGTACTACCGGACCGACCTTCTGCACCTCTGGCCCCGCAACCGCAACGCGGACGACCAGATCCACGCCCTCAGCCAGGAGATGAGCGAGGAGTACTCGGCCGCGCAGGCGCGCAGCGAGGGCTTCACCGCCGGGATCTACGGCCAGTACGTGAAGAACGGTGAGCCGTTCCTGCAGGTGGCGGGCGACGAGCAGGTTCGGATCCTGCGCAACTACGCCGGTCTCGTCAACGTCGTGGGGATGCTCAGCGAGACGGCCACCCGTCCGCTCAACGACGAGGAGGCGGCCGACGTCCGCGTCCTCAACAACCGCCGCGTCGACACCAACTACGCGAGCGCGCTCGGCTCGACGCAGATGGTCGCCGAGAACCGGGAGACGCTGGCTCGCGAGACGGCGGCGGCCGCCGAGCGCCAGACCGAGCTCGGCGCCTCCCAGGGCGGTGTCGTCTACTTCGCGGGGCAGGACGACATGCTGCCGACCAGCTCCGACGAGGTGGAGCCCGAGCCGATGTGCGGCTACCAGATCAGCGAGGCGACCTTCCAGTCGCTCCGCCAGACGCTGCGGCTTCACGACCTGACGGCGACCCGCAACGCCGCCGGTCGGGTCGTCAGCCTGGCTCAGCCGAACCGGGCTCTCGTGCCGCTGATCTTCGACGAGCGGCACGAGTACCGCATCGCCGAGGGCACGCCGCTCGAGACCTGCTGAGCAAGCGCGCCGTACACGACGAAGACTCGCAGCTGCGACCGTTCTCGGGTCGCAGCTGCGAGTCTTCTCGCGTTCTTGCGCAGGTGTGCGGCGTCAGCGGACGCGCAGCACCACGCGGGTGGACGATCCGCCGAAGGCCGACGATCCGCCGTAGGTGATCCGCAGCGTGTGCTTGCCGCGCTTCTTCAGGCGCGGCAGCTTCACGGTCACTGTGCCGCGCTTGGACACGGTCAGCGTCGCCTTGCCGACGCGCTTCTTGCCGTCGAAGACGGTGACGGTGCCGGTGGGCCGGATCGTCGTCCCGCGGCCGGCGACGGTGACGGTGACCTTCGCGCGCTGCGCGCGGGTCACCTTCTTCTTCGCCAGGCGGGCCTTGGTGACGGTGCCTGCCTTGACGATCCGGAGGTTCGCCCGTGCGGAGGCGGTCGTCGGCGTGTAGTCCGCCTTGTACGACGCGGTCACCGCGTGGGTGCCGACGGCGATGCCGGCCGGGACGGTGACCGCGGCCGCACCGCGGGACAGGCGGACGGTGCCGAGCGTGCGCGAGCCCGCACGGAAGGTGACGGTGCCCGACGCATACGTCCCGCTGCGGGCGACTGACGCGGCGACTCGCGCGGTCCGGCCGTACGTCGTGCTCGTCGGGCTCACCGCGATCCGGGTGGTGGCGGGCGCGGGCTTCTCCGCCAGCGTGACCCGCCACGTCAGCCTGCCCACACTTGCTCCCGTGGTCACTGCGAGGACGCGAGCGCCTGCTGCCGTGGCCACGAGATCGACGGAGCTCATGAAGCTGTACGGATCGCCGGCGCCGTAGATCACGGGCGCCGTCGCGAGTACGACACCGCGCTCGGTGCGCACGGGCTGACCGGGGTGACGGTAGGTCGCGTTCGCCCGCAGTGAGCCGCCGTCGCCAGCGCGGACCCACTGCAGATCCGACAGCGTGACGTCGCGCTTCGCGCTGGCCAGACGCGCCACACCGCCGCCCTGGACGTGTCCGACGCCCTTGGCGAAGTCGGTGATCGGGAAGCGGACCTTGGTCGCGTCTGCAGGGTCCAGGGAGGCACCGGACGACAACGACACGGCCCCGCCCTCGCCGAACACCGTCGCACGCAGCGGGTCGACTCCCCACACGAAGGTCGAACCCGGCGCGGCGTAGTGGAGCGGCGCGTAGACCGTGAGCGTCGTGGTCGTCGTCGCCGTGTAGGTGCCGGACGCGCTGACGAACGTCGCCGTGACCGGGTAGCTGCCCTGCGGGAGCCGGACGGGCCACGTGACGTTGTACTGGTGCGGGTAGGCGGCATCCTGCTGCGTCGTGACGGTGCGCCCGGCAATGGTCACCGTGACGTCGCCGTCCTCTTCAGGGCCGTCGACCCAGGTCTGCACGTACCACTGGTCGTCCGCGCTCACCCGCGGGTCGACCTCCGAGAAGTGCAGGACGGTGTCGGCAGCCAGGGCGGACGGTGCGGCGGCAAGGACGCCGACGGCCAGCAGGGCCGCGACGAGCACGGCGACCAGGCGCCGTGAAGCGTTGTGTGCAAGGGTCAGCACGATCTCTCCCGATAGATGTAGGGTGCGTCCCCCCGAACGCCCGGCCATTGTGTCATGCGTTGGGTCAGCACCTTCCGGCCTCGCCTCCGGCGCGTGCGCCGCTAGGCTGATCGCCATGTCGAGCGACGACACCACCCCGCCCCGCACGCTCACCGTCGGCGTGGGCGCGGGCTCGGCCGGCTTCGGCCACGAGCGCGGCGGCGGCGTCGACATCGACACCACCGACATGGTCCTCAACGTCGGTCCGCAGCACCCGGCGACGCACGGTGTCCTCCGGCTGCGCCTCACGCTCGACGGCGAGCGCATCGTCCACTGCGAGCCGATCGTCGGCTACATGCACCGCGGCGTCGAGAAGCTCTTCGAGGTCCGCGACTACCGCCAGATCATCGTGCTCGCGAACCGCCACGACTGGCTCTCGGCGTTCTCGTCCGAGGTCGGGGTCGTGCTCGGCGTGGAGCGGATGCTCGGGCTCGAGGTGCCCGAGCGCGCGACCTGGGCCCGTACGCTCCTCTCCGAGCTCAACCGGGTGCTCAACCACCTCATGTTCCTCGGCTCGTACCCGCTGGAGATCGGCGCCATCACGCCGATCTTCTACGCCTTCCGCGAGCGGGAGACGATCCAGGAGGTGATGGAGGAGGTCTCCGGCGGCCGCATGCACTACATGTTCAACCGCGTGGGCGGCCTCAAGGAGGACCTCCCGGCGGGCTGGCTCGACCGGGTGGCCGCCGCGACGGCCGCGGTGCGCAGCCGCCTCGGGCAGATCGAGGACATGCTGCTCGACAACGAGATCTTCATCGCGCGAACCCGGGGGGTCGGCGTGCTGTCCCCAGCGCTCGCCCAGGCGTACGGCGTCTCCGGACCGATCGCCCGGGCGTCGGGACTCGACTTCGACCTGCGACGCGACGAGCCCTACCTCGCGTACGGCGAGCTGGCGGCGGACAAGACCCTGCGGGTGGTCACGCGGCAGGAGGGCGACAGCTATGCACGGTTCGCCTGCCTGATCGAGCAGGTGCGGGTGTCGCTCGACCTCGCCGACGCCTGCCTCGCCCGGATGCGGGACCTGCCGCAGGGACCGGTGAACGTGAAGCTGCCCAAGATCCTGAAGGTCCCGGAGGGCTCGACGTACACGTGGACCGAGAACCCGCTGGGGATCAACGGCTACTACCTGGTCTCGCGCGGCGACAAGACCCCGTGGCGCCTCAAGCTGCGGTCGGCCTCGTTCAACAACATCGCGGTCCTGCCGGAGGTGGTCCGGGGATGCGTGGTCGCCGACCTGATCGCGATCCTCGGGTCGATGTTCTTCGTCGTCGGGGACATCGACAAGTGAGGGCAGGGGTCGACGACGTCGCCCCCGGCGGGACCTGACCAGCTCACCGTCGGCGGCGTGGCGGAGGCGGGCCGCGACGCTTCAACAAGCCCATCCCGCCCGTTGGCTCTAGGGTCGGGGCGTGGGCGACGTGTGGGCGGTGAGCGACATCCACGGGCATCGCGACGTCCTCGTCCAGGCCCTGCAGACGGCCGGCCTCCTCGACGAGAACGAGCACTGGTCGGGCGGGGACGCGCACCTGTGGTTCCTCGGCGACTACGTCGACCGGGGCCCCGACGGCATCGGGGTGATCGACCTCGCCCGCCGTCTCGAGCAGGAGGCGGCAGGCGCAGGCGGGACCGCGACGGCCCTGCTGGGCAACCACGAGATCCTCATGCTCGGGATGCACCGCTACGGACCGATGCCGGTGCCGAGCGACGGGCGCTACAGCTTCGAGGCGAACTGGGTCGGCAACGGCGGCGTCGTGAGCGACATCGAGCGCCTCGACGAGGAGCGCCTCGACTGGCTGACGACGCGGCCGGCGCTCGGCTTCGCCGCCGACCACCTGCTGCTGCACTCCGACACCACGGCATACCTGCTCTGGGGCGACACCGTGGACGAGATCAACGCCGCCGTCCGCGCCGAGCTCCAGATGCCCGATCTCGACACGTGGTGGGAGATGTGGCGGCGGCTGACGTCGCGGTACGCGTTCGCGCGGGAGGACGGGGTCGACACCGCGCGTCAGGTCCTCGAGACCCTCGGTGGGAGCAGGATCGTCCACGGCCACACCATCGGCGCGCTCATCCGAGGCGGCTCCGTGACGCCCGAGGACGAGCCCGTGCTCTACGCGGACGGGCTCGTCCTCGACATCGACGGCGGGATCTATCTCGGTGGGCCGTGCCAGCTGGTGCAGCTCGGCGAGACCTGATCCGCGGGTGACCTGCTAATCGAGCAGGCCCTCGTCCTCCAGGAACTGCTTGGCGACCTCCGCCGGCTTCTCACGGTCGACGTCCACCGCGACGTTCATCTCGGCGAGCTTGTCGGTCGTCAGCTTGGCGGACAGCGCGTTGAGCGCGGTCGCCGCGTCGTCGTTGTCGGCGAGCCACTCGGTGTTGACGGCGGGGATGAGGTTCTGGGCGGGCTGCAGGCCCTTGTCGTCCTCGAGCAGCACGAGGCCGTCGTCGTCGAGGGCGCCGTCGGTCGTGGCGACCTGCACCAGCTGGACCTCGCCGCTCGTCGCCGCGTCCTTGCCCTCGCGGCTGCCGAAGCCGAGCGGGAGGACCTGGGTGATGTCGATCCCGTAGACCTCCTTGAGGCCCTTGGCGCAGTCCTGGCGATCCTTGCAGTCGGGCGCCGCGGCGAGCTTGACCGCGAGACCGCTCGTCCCGAGGTCGGAGAGCGTCGTGAGGGAGTTCTTGTCGGCGAACTCCTTGGTGACGGCGTACGCGTTCTGGTCGGTCGCCTCGGCCGGCTCGAGCAGCGTGACGCCGGCCGCCTCGGCGAGCACGCTCACCTTGTCGAGCGTCTCCTCGACGTTATTGCTGGTGACCGGCGTGGAGCCCGCACCGTTGGCCTGGTCGTTGAGGAAGTCGCCGATGCCCGAGAGGTACTCGGGGACGACCTGCACGTTGTTGTCGCTCAGCTGTGCCATGTAGATGTCACGGGTGTCGACGAGCTTCTGGGTCACGTCGTAGCCCTCGTTGTCGAGCACCTGGGCGTAGAGCTCGGCGAGGATCTGCATCTCGGTGAAGTTCTGGCCGGACAGCGTGACCGACCCCTTGGACTCGCCACCACCGCCCGAGTCGTCGCCGTCGTCGCCGCCGCCGCAGGCAGGCAGCGCCACAAGGGCGACCGCGCAGGCGATCGCGGCAGCCCCGCGCCGCAGGGTCGTCAGGCGGGGCCGCAGTGTCGTGCTGTTCATCGGGCTTCCTTCCGTCACGACCCGGTGGCCGCGCTGTCTGTCGATGGTGCTGTGATCTGCGGTGTCTGGACCAGACCATCATGTCGGCTGCCGGTGACACGGCGCATCGGGTCGACACGCCGTTCGACGAGCGCGGCCAGGCCCTCGAGCACCAGGGCGCCCGCGGCGACGAGGATCGCGCCGCCGATGACGTACTGGTAGGAGCTGTTGCTGAAGCCGTAGGTGATCGTGTTGCCGAGCCCCGGGCCGGCCACGAGCGCGGCGATCGTGGCCGTCGCCCAGAGCTGCACGAGGGCGAGCCGTACGCCGTTGGCGACCAGTCGCGACGCGAGCGGCAGCTCGACACGGCGGAACACCTGCCACTCGCTCATCCCGGTCCCCCGCGCAGCCTCCACGATCTCCGGGTCGACCTCGCGAACCCCGACGTACGCGTTGGTGATCACCGGCGGCAGCCCGAACAGCACGAGCGCGATCAGCGTGGCCAGGCCGGCGCGCCCGTACGGCCCGAAGGTGCCGGTGCCGACCGGGCCCAGCGAGAGCAGGCCGAGCACGGCGAAGACGGGGATCGCACGGCCGACGTTCGACACGTTGATCGCGAAGGTGCCGCCCTTGCCCCGGTGTCCTAGCCACAGCCCCAGCGGGAGGCCGACCACCAGGACGAGCAGCAGCGCCGTCACCGTGAGCAGCACCTGCTCGGTGAGCTGGGTCCACAGCCCGTCCGGACCGGTCCAGCTGTCGGGGTCGAGGAGGAACTCGATCGCGCCACCCAGCTCGTTCATGCCGCCGCCCCCCTCGTCCACGGCGTCACCAGGCGGGTGAAGCCGACGATCAGGAGGTCGAGCACGACGGCGAGCAGCACGCACAGCACGCTCGTCGTCAGCACCTGGGCCTTGAAGCTGTCGTCGATGCCGTTCGCCAGCATGTTGCCGAGCCCGCCATACGCCACGATCGTGCCGAGCGTGACCAGGGCGACGGTCGAGACGGTGGCGACCCGCAGCCCCGCCATCACGACGGGCAGCGCCAGCGGAGCCTCGACCCGCGTCAGGAGCCGCAGCCGACCGTAGCCGAGACCGGTCGCCGCCTCGACGACCTCGTCGGGCACACCGTCCAGGCCCGCGAGCACGTTGCGGACCAGGATCGACAGCGAGTAGAGCGCGAGGCCGATGACCACCGTCGTCGGGCTCAGCCCGGTCGCCTGGGCGAGGATCGAGAACATCGCGAGGGACGGGATCGTGTAGACCAGGGTCGTGCTGCCGAGCAGGAACGAGCGCGCCCGCGGACGGTTGCGCGCCAGCAGCGCCAGGGCGACCGCCAGCACCAGCCCCAGCACCACCGAGGCCACGGTCAGCAGGATGTGCTGCACCGTGGCGTCCCAGAGCTCGGGGGCGTAGCGGCTCACGTACTCCGGGCACACCCACGCGTTGACCGAGCGGGAGTAGCACGGGGCGTCCGCCGCGCTGACCGAGCCGAGATCGGCCGCGCCGAGGGCCGCGTACGAGGTCGTACCGGCGGCTAGGCTCACGACATGCAACCTACCGAGGACGCGATGATCGTGCTGGAGGGTGTCGGCAAGCGGTACGCCGACGGGTCCGTCGCCGTGCGCGACCTCTCCCTCACCGTCCCGCGAGGAGCCCTGGTGGCCCTGGTCGGGCCGTCGGGATGCGGCAAGTCGACCACGCTCAAGATGGTCAACCGGCTGATCGAGCCGACCTCGGGCCGCATCCTGCTCGACGGCGACGACGTGATGAAGGCCGACCCGGTGGTCCTGAGGCGGGGCATCGGCTACGTGATCCAGCAGGTGGGGCTCTTCCCGCACCAGACGATCCGCGAGAACGTCGCGACCGTCCCGACGCTGCTGCACTGGGACCGCAAGAGAGCACGGTCGCGCGCCGACGAGCTGCTCGAGCTCGTCGGGCTCGAGCCCGCGACGTACGCGACCCGCTACCCGCACCAGCTGTCCGGAGGCCAGCGTCAGCGCGTCGGCGTGGCGCGCGCTCTCGCGGCGGACCCCCCGGTGCTCCTGATGGACGAGCCGTTCGGTGCGGTGGACCCGATCGTCCGCGAGCGCCTCCAGGACGAGTTCCTGCGCCTGCAGCACGAGCTCGGCAAGACGGTCCTCTTCGTCACCCACGACATCGACGAGGCGGTGCGCCTGGGCGACCGGGTGGCCGTCCTCGCCAACGGCGGCGACCTGCGCCAGTACGACTCCCCCGCCGCGGTCCTCGGCTCCCCCGCTGACGACTTCGTCGCCGAGTTCGTCGGCGCGGACCGAGGGCTGCGCCGGCTCGCGGTCACACCGATCGAGGTCGAGGACCTCGAGGAGGCTCCCACGGTGCGCGAGGACGCGTCCGTGGAGGACGCGCGCCGGGTCGCCGAGGCGGCCGGGACCTCGTCCGCGATCGTCGTCGACGACGCGGACCGCCTGGTCGGCTGGGCCCCGGCGGAGCACCTCGCGAGCGCGAGCACCCTGCGGGTTCGGCCGATGGAGGCGTCGCTGCACCGCACCGCGACGCTCAAGGACGCCTGGGCCGTGATGCTGCGCTACGACGCGGGCTGGGTGGCGGTGCTCGACGACGACGGCCGCCTGCTCGGCGTGCTCACGCCCGAGTCGCTGCACGCGGCACTGCGCCGGTCGGTGCGGGTGACCGCACCGGCCTGAGTCAGGCCTCCTTGGCCTCTGGCAGCGACTCCTCGTCGGCGTCCTCCGCCTCGGCGGCCGCCTCCTCCGCAGCCTCCTCGGCCGCCTGCGCACGCGCGGCGGCCGTCGCCTCCCAGCTCAGCAGGTCGACGATGGTCGGCACGTCGGCACCGTCCCACAGCGTCATCGTGGAGGGAGCCGGCTCCTCGAGCTCGCCCCGCAGCGCCTCGACCTCGCGCTGCAGCAGCTTGCGCTGCGCGTCGGTCTCCTCGGCGCGGGCCTCGGCGAGACGGAGGGTGCCGTTGAGCTCGGTGATGCGCTTGGTCGTGATCGAGAGCGTCTCGTTGACCGCCTCGACGAACTCCATGTTCTCCCGGGTCCGGTCGACGGTCATGTCGCGGTAGGCCTGGGCCTGCTCGGCACGGTCCTTGTACCACTCGCGGCGGGTCGCCATCACCTCGTCGGCGACGATCCGCGCCGCCGCCGCCCCGACGACCACCGCGGTGATCGCCGCCGCGACCAGCACCCCCTGCGATGCAGCCACCACGGCGATGACGACGAACACAGCAGAAGCCGCCAGCAAGAGGCTGGCGGCGAGGATGCGCGTGGAGCGCTGACGGCGGCGATCATTCGACATGGGCAGAACAGTACGCTACGGCTCCGCCGTCTCCGGAGACCGACACCTGCCGCTTTTCGGCTGCCTCAGGCCTTCGCCGGAGCGTCGTTGTCGTCGTCGTCGTTCGGCACCTCGCAGGCGCGCTCGAGGGCGAGCGCAGCACCCAGCGCGAGCAGGGCGGCGACCGCCGCGGCAGCCGACCTGATGACGCGTTCGCGGGGCAGCGCGAGCTCCATGTCGCCGGCGAACGACAGCGCGAAACCGACGTAGTAGCCGGCGATCAGCGCGGTCACGATCGCCGACGCCTTGGCGAGCGCGAGCAGTCGCAGGGCGCGCGCCGCGTGCATCGTGCGGTGCTCGCGGTGCAGCGACTGGAAGGTCGTCCACGCGAGGAACGTCAGGATGCCAGCGAGGAACAGCATGGTTCCCGCCGCGACCCACGACACGGTCGGGACGAGGGCGTCACGCCACTCGAGGAACGGCCGCACAGCACGCCCGACCGCGAGGCCGACGACCCCGAGGACGGCGAGCTGGACGGCCGACGACCGGCGCAGCGGGCGGCGTGCCATCGACGTCAGAGGAGGATCTCGAGGTCCTCGCGCCGCTTGACCCCGGACGTGTCGAGGCCCTGCGCGAGGTCGACGACGTAACCCTTGCCGGGGATCTCGCCCTCGAGGTCGAGCTCGAGCCACGGGATGAGCACGAACGCCCGCTCGTGCGCCCGCGGGTGCGGGAGCGTCAGACGGTCGTCCTGCGCAACGCGGTTGCCGACGACGATGAGGTCGACGTCGAGCGTGCGGGGCGCGTTCTTCTCGCCGCGCTCACGGCCGAACGCGTCCTCGATCGCGAGGCAGCGGTCGAGCAGCGTGTGCACGGTCAGGGTCGTGTCGATGAGCACAGCCAGGTTGAGGAAGTCGCGCGACCCCTCGGGCGCGCCGACCGGGACCGTCTCGTACACCGACGACACCGACACCACGGTGACCTCCGGCGTGTCCGCGAGCGCGGCGACGGCGCCCTGGACGTTGTTGAGGCGCTCCCCGAGGTTTGACCCGATGGCGATCACGGCCTGCCGGATCGGGCGCATGCCCCCGGTCATCGTGTCCGCGTCGGGCATGTGCGGGTTGGGCGTCTCGGTCACGTACGGCTCCGCTCTATCGTCACGGCGACGTCCGAGAACGTCACCGCTATCGGTGCATCGGGCTTGTGAACCGTGACGCTCGCCCACTGCACCGGCTCGAAGCCGAAGCAGATCCGGAGGATCCGGAGGGCGAGCGTCTCGATCAGGTCCACGGGGTCCGACGCCACGGCGTCCGCGACCCTCTCCGACAACGTACCGTAATGAACCGACGCATCTAAGTCCCCAGTCTCGGCTGCGGGACCCAGGTCCAGGCCGAGGACGACGTCGACGACGAAGCGCTGCCCGCGCTCGCGCTCGTGCGGCAGCACCCCGTGGTAGCCGTACGCCTCGATCCCCGTGACGGTGATCCGGTCCAGGTCGGTCGGCACGCTCATCCCTCCATCAGGGGTCCCGAGTGGTGGGACCACAGCTTCCACCCGACGGCGGTCTCGACCAGCACGTCGGTCGCGACACCGCGTCCTCCGGCGAACACGGTCGGCTCCTCGCCCGCTGCCTCCGACAGGACGTTCTCGGTGCACGACACGATCGCGACGCCGCCGCGCCGGACGACCTCGACGTCGGTGAGGATGAACTGGATGTAGCCGACGTTGGCCATCAGCATCGCGAACGACCGCACGATCGTGGGCGTGCCGAGGATCGGCTCCGACCCGGGGTGGACGCACACGGTGTCGTCGCCGGGCAGCCACAGCGACGTCATGAGGTCCAGGTCGCCGTGCTCGATCGCGTCGTAGAACGCCTGGTGGGTGCGCAGCACGGGGTCGATGTCAGCCACGGCGCCACCGCTCGGCGACGCGGACCGCGTCGGCGTTGTCCGGGACCTCGTGGACGCGGATCCCCCAGGCGCCGGCGGCGGCCGACAGCGCGGTGATCGCGAGCGTGGCGGCCTCCCGCTGCAGCGGGTCGCGCAGGCTGCCGTCGTCGTCGGCGAGCAGCTCGCCGAGGAACCGCTTGCGGCTGGCGGCGACGAGCAGCGGGTAGCCGAGCTCGGCGAAGGCGGCGAGGTGGGCCAGCACGGTCCAGTTCTGGTCGCCGCGCTTGGAGAACCCGATCCCGGGGTCGACGACGACCTGCTCGGGGCGTACGCCGGCGGCGAGCGCGGCGTCGACCGCGTTCTTCAGCTCTGCGACGACGTCCGGCACGAGGTCGGCGTACGTCGTCGCGTCCTCGCGCTGCATCGCGTCGGAGTGCCCGCGCCAGTGCATGACGACGTAGGGCACCCCCGTGCTCGCGGCGACGTCGAGGATGGCGGGGTCGGCGAGCCCGCCGGAGACGTCGTTGATGATGCGGGCACCGGCCGCGACCGCGCGCTCGGCGACCTCGGCGCGCATCGTGTCGACGGAGACGACGACCCCGCGCTCGGACAGCGCGCGGACCACCGGCTCGACCCTCGCCAGCTCGGTGGCGGCGTCGACGCGCTGGGCGCCGGGACGCGTGGACTCGCCGCCGACGTCGATGATGTCGGCGCCGGACTCCACCAGCGTCATGCCGCGTCGGAACGCGTCCTCGGCGTTGAGCCAGCGGCCCCCGTCCGAGAACGAGTCGGGCGTCACGTTGACCACGCCCATCACCTGGCACCGCCCCGCGTCCGGCAGGGAGGGGACCACGCGGCGCTGGAACATCAGCGGCCCGTGATCAGCGACATCGCCTCGGCCCGGGTCGCCGGGTTGCGCAGCTGCCCCCGAACCGCGCTCGTGATCGTCTTCGCGCCGGGCTTGCGCACGCCGCGCATCGTCATGCAGAGGTGCTCGGCCTCGATCTGGACGATCACGCCGGCGGGGTTCAGGGTCTCGGTGAGCGCGTCGGCGATCTGCGTGGTGAGACGCTCCTGCACCTGGGGCCGACGGGCGTAGACGTCGACGAGGCGCGCGAGCTTGGACAGCCCGACGACGCGCCCGTCGGCGGCGGGGATGTAGCCCACGTGCGCCACCCCCGTGAACGGCACGAGGTGGTGCTCGCACATCGACCAGAGCTCGATGTCCTTGACCAGGATCATCTCGTCGTGGTCGACCTCGAAGGTGCGCGAGAGCACCTCCGCGGGATCACGACGCATCCCGGCGAAGATCTCCTTGTACGCCCGGGCGACCCGCGACGGCGTGTCCCGGAGGCCGTCGCGGTCGGGGTCCTCCCCGATCGCGCTCAGCAGCTCACGGACCGCCGCCTCGGCGCGCTCGGTGTCGAACGTCGGCAGCGTCACGGCCGGCGCGGTGCCGTCGAGGTCTGCCACGTCAGAGCGCTCCCGGGTTCGGAGGCTCCGGCGTGCCGCCCGCGGGGTCGGACCCCGGTCCGTGCAGGTCGCCGCCGCCCTGGCCCGGGGCGAGGACGATCGTGCCCTCCTCGGAGTCGCGCTCGGGCTCGTGGCCGTTGATCTCCTTGGGCGAGATCACCGGCGGCAGCGCCGACGGCTTGCGGGTCTCCGACCCGGTCCAGGCCGGACGCGGCGAGCGGCGCTTGAGCGGCTCGAAGATGCGGGCGACCTCGGCCTTGTCGAGCGTCTCGCGCTCGAGCAGCGCGAGCACGAGGTCGTCCAGCACGGCACGGTTCTCGGCGAGGATGTCGAACGCCTCCTGGTGGGCGTAGGAGATGAACTTCGTCACCTCTTCGTCGACGATCGCGGCGAGCTCCTCGGAGTAGTTGCGCGAGTGGCCGATGTCGCGGCCGAGGAACGGCTCGGAGCCGTTCTCGCCCAGGCGCACCGCGCCGATCCGCTCGGTCATGCCGTACTGCGTGACCATCGCGCGGGCGAGGCTGGTCGCCTTCTCGATGTCGTTGGCGGCACCCGTCGTCGGGTTGTGGAACACCAGCTCCTCGGCAGCGCGGCCGCCCAGCATGTAGGCCAGCTTGTCGAGCATCTCGGCGCGCGTCTGCGAGTACTTGTCCTCGTCCGGCAGCACCATCGTGTAGCCGAGGGCCCGGCCGCGCGGGAGGATCGTGATCTTGTGCACCGGGTCGCTGCCGGGCAGGGCCGCGGCGACGAGCGCGTGGCCGCCCTCGTGGTAGGCGGTGATCTTGCGCTCGTGCTCGCTCATCAGGCGCGTGCGCTTCTGCGGGCCCGCGACGACACGGTCGATCGCCTCGTCGAGCGTGCGGTTGTCGATCATGCTGTGCGACGAGCGGGCCGTGAGCAGCGCCGCCTCGTTGAGCACGTTGGCGAGGTCCGCGCCCGAGAAGCCCGGGGTCCGGCGCGCGACCGACTCCAGGTCGACGTCCGCGGCGAGCGGCTTGCCGCGCGAGTGCACCTGCAGGATCTGCAGGCGGCCCTTGAGGTCCGGGGCCTCGACGGCGATCTGGCGGTCGAAGCGGCCGGGGCGCAGCAGCGCCGGGTCGAGCACGTCCGGGCGGTTGGTCGCGGCGATGAGGATCACGCCGCCGCGCACGTCGAAGCCGTCCATCTCGACGAGCAGCTGGTTGAGCGTCTGCTCGCGCTCGTCGTGCCCGCCGCCGAGACCGGCACCACGGTGACGGCCGACCGCGTCGATCTCGTCGATGAAGACGATCGCGGGGGCGTTCTCCTTGGCCTGCTCGAACAGGTCGCGGACCCGGCTCGCGCCGACACCGACGAACATCTCGACGAAGTCGGAGCCCGAGATCGAGTAGAACGGCACGCCGGCCTCGCCGGCCACCGCACGCGCGAGGAGCGTCTTGCCGGTGCCGGGAGGGCCGTACAGGAGGACGCCCTTGGGGATCTTGGCGCCGACGGCCTGGAACTTCTGCGGGTCGGCGAGGAACTCCTTGATCTCGCCGAGCTCCTCCACCGCCTCGTCGGCGCCGGCGACGTCGGCGAAGGTGGTCTGCGGGGTGTCCTTGGCGATCAGCTTGGCCTTGGACTTGGCGAACTGCATGACGCGGCCGCCGCCGCCCTGCATGGAGTTCATCAGGAAGATGAAGAGGAGGAAGATCAGCGCGAACGGCAGCAGGAGCCCGAGCAGGTTGCCGAGGAAGCTCGGCTTGGGGATCTGGACGTCGTACGACTTCATCTCCTTGTCGGCGACGCTCTGGTCGGCGAGCTCACGGAGGTTGTTGCCCTGGTTGCCGAGCCAGTTGGCCCGCACCTTCTTGTCGTCGTCGAGCGTGGCGCGGATCTCGTTCTCGCCCGCGCCGACGAACGTGGCCTCGGAGACCTTGCCCTGCTCGAAGTACCGCACCATCGTGGCGGTCTTGACCTCTTGGTAGCCGTTGTTGGACGACACGAGCTGAAGCAGGGCGAGAACCGCGATGACACTGATGATGATCCAGAGCCACGGGCCCTTGAAGATGCGTTTGACGTCCATGATCCGAGGCCGCGCCTCGCTCCTCCTGCGTAGGAATGCGTACGGGAAACGACGGTACACGCCTCGGCCATCTCGGCCGGGCGAGTCTTGTCCCCTGGTGCTTCAACGTCCGGCACCCGTGCCCATGTTCCCAGAATCGGCGATCTCGTCCGTCCGGCCCCCTGCGGGAGCCCCGGCGACGAGGGCCGTCAGGAGGCGTAGACGTGCGGGGCGAGCGTCGCGATGTCGCGGAGGTTGCGGTAGCGCTCGTCGTAGTCGAGCCCGTAGCCCACGACGAAGGCGTTGGGGATGTCGAAGCCGACGTACTTCACGTCGACCGCCATCTTGAGCGCCTCGGGCTTGCGCAGGAGGGTGCAGATCTCGACCGAGGCCGGCTTGCGCGAGCGGAGGTTGGACGTCAGCCACGAGAGCGTCAGGCCCGAGTCGATGATGTCCTCGACGATCAGCACGTGCCGGTCGGTGAGGTCGGTGTCGAGGTCCTTGAGGATCCGCACGACACCCGAGGACGTGGTGCCCGAGCCGTAGGAGGAGACGGCCATCCAGTCCATCTCGACGTCGCGGTCGAGCGCCCGAGCGAGGTCGGCCATCACCATCACCGCACCCTTGAGGACGCCCACCAGGAGCAGGTCCTCGCCCTCGTAGTCGCGCGTCACCTGGGCGGCGAGCTCACGGAGCCGGGCCTGGATGTCGGCCTCGGGGATGAAGGTCTGGTCCAGCGCGAGGTCGCCCTCGATCTGCGATGCGTCCACGGATCCAGCCTCGCACAGCGATCTCAACCGCGCGTGCTCGCCCTCCGGAACACCAGCGCGCCGTCGGTGCGCGACACGGTGACGCCGCCCGGCAGGGCCGGCCCGCCCTGACCGCGCCACCGGGTGACGAGGCGTTCGACCTCGACGACGTGCGCGGCGGTGAGGTCGCCGGCGGGGCACCCGGCCTCGAGGGCGGCGGCGCGCAGGACGCGGGTCCGCAGCGCGCGGGGAAGCGCGGCCAGCCCGGCGGCGTCGAGCCCCCCGTCCGGCCGTGCCAGCTCCCCACGGGACTGCGCGGCGAGGGTGTCGAGAAGGTCCGCGTCGTCGCGGAGCATCCCGGCCGTCCGCGCGAGCGCCGCCGCGACTCCCGGGCCGAGTGCCTCCTCCAGGACCGGCAGCACGTCACGACGGACGCGCACCCGGGCGTACCGGTCGTCGTCGTTGTGCGGGTCGCTCCACCACGACAGCCCCGAGGCCCGGCAGACCGCCTCGGTGTCGGTGCGCGACAGACCGAGCAACGGCCGCCGCCACAGACCGTCGCGCGGCGCGATGCCGGCGAGCGACCGGGCACCCGACCCGCGGGAGAGCCCGAGGAGGACGGTCTCCGCCTGGTCGTCGCGGGTGTGCGCGAGGAGGACCGCGACGCAGCCGTGCTCCTGTGCGTACGAGGCCAGCGCGGCACGGCGTGCCGACCGCGCCGCAGCCTCGGGCCCGCCGTCGCGGCCGACCTGCACGCGCCGCACGTCCGCCTCGAGGCCGAGGCCCCGCAGCGTCTCCGCCGTGGCCGCGGCGACCTGCGCGGAGCCGTCCTGGAGCCCGTGGTCCACGACGAGGCACCGCACCCCGATCTCGCGGCGCGGTGCGACGAACGCGGTCAGCGCCGCCAGGGCGAGGGAGTCCGCTCCGCCGGACACCCCCAGGACCACCGCGGACCCGGACGACACGTCCTCGAGCGCGTCGGTGACGGCACTCCGGCCGCGGGCGACCGTGGGGTCGAGCGGCTCGGCACCGCCCCCTGAGCCCGACACGGCAGCACCGTCACCCGTGGACGCGGGCGACCCAGAGATCGGGCTTCTCGATCTCCTCCGCCGACGGGAGGTTCTCGGGAGCGGCCCACACCGCGTCGAAGCCCTCGCGCCCGACCTTCCGCTCGACCGTGCGGACGAACGCGGCGCCGTCGCGGTACTGGCGCATCTTGGCGTCGAGGCCGAGGACCTGGCGGATCAGGCGGTCGACGAACCCGCCGCCGGAGCGGCGCTTGTCGAACCGCTTGCGGATCTGCTTCACCGACGGGATCACCGACGGCCCGACGCCGTCCATCACAACGTCGGCGTGGCCCTCGAGCAGCGACATGACGCCGGTGACCTGCGCAACCACCTCGCGCTGCTGGTCGTTCTGGAGCACGTCCATCAGCGAGACCTTCTCGCCCTTCACGAAGCGACCGGCGGCCTTGCTCATCTCGCCGAGCGAGCGCGACACTCCCTCGGGATCCATGTCGGTCGCGTCGACGAGCTGGTCGATCAGGCCCTGGATGTGGGCCCGCATCCACGGGACGGCGGTGAACTGCACCCGGTGGGTCTCCTCGTGCAGGCACACCCAGAGCCGGAAGTCGTGCGGCTCCACGTCCAGCTCCCGCTCGACGTGGACCACGTTCGGCGCCACCAGCAGGAGCCGGCCGCCGACGTCCAGCCCGCCCGGCGCGGCGGCCGGCGCGGAGTGGAACGGGTCGAACTGCCCGAGCACCTTCGTCGAGAGGAAGGCGAGCGCGGCCCCGAGCTCGGCGCCCGTCACGCGCGACCCGACCGAGCGACCGATCCGTCCGGGGGTCTGCCCCCGGTCCGCCGCCGCCTTCGACGCCTTCGCGAGCATCGGGGCGAGGACGACCTCGAACGACGCCAGGTTGGCCGCGATCCACCCGCGCCGGTCGACGACGAGGACCGGCGCGGAGGCGGAGGACGCGGCGAGGCCGGTGAACTCGCGCACGGGGCCCTCGGACAGCGCAGCACCCTCGCGCAGCTCGGCGACGACCTCGGCCGCCTCCGCACTGTCGACCTCAGGACCCGGGCGGGTCATGCGTACGGCCGTGGCGAGCGCGAAGTCCCAGTCGATCAAGCTCTCCGTCATGCCGCCGAGCCTACGCGGCGCTCCACGCCGGTGACGGAGTCGCGTTTGCGAGCCTGCCGAGCGGGTAACCCGGGAAGTGACCTGCGCGTCGACGGCGACCCCAGGGAGGGACCATGAGCACGGTCGAGCGCGATCCCCGCCGCACCCCGACCGACGTCGACAAGGCGTTCCTCGGGAGCGCGACGTACCGAAGTCTCGGAGAGCAGCGGCTCTCGCCCCGCGAGGAGCGTTTCGAGAAGGCGAGACGCACGTCGGGCCTCGTCCTGGCGCCGCTGGCGACGGTCGTGATGCTGCTGATCCCGTTCGACCTGCCCGCCGCGCAGCACAAGCTCGCCGCCGTCCTCCTGGGCGTCGTGATCCTGTGGATCACCGAGGCGGTCCCGATCCCGGTCGGCGGCTTCCTCGGCATCGCGGCGATCGTCCTGCTCGACGTCGTCCCGGCCGACGACGCGCTGGCACCGTTCGGGTCGTCGACCGTCTTCACGTTCATCGGCGCGTTCATCCTCGCCCAGGCGATGCTCAAGCACGGGCTGGCCAAGCGGTTCGCGATGTTCGTGCTCAACCTGCCGGGCGTCGGGCGCTCGACGGTCCGGGTGATCATCGCGTTCGGCCTGATCACCTGCCTGCTCTCGGCGTTCGTGTCCAACACCGCGACGGTCGCCATGCTGCTGCCCACCGCGATCGGCATCCTCTCGGTGATCGCCAAGCTCATGCAGTCGCAGGGTGTCGTCGAGCAGGACTTCGACCCGCTCCGGCTGCGGGTGGGTGTGGCGCTGATGCTCATGCTGGCGTACGGCGCCAGCGTCGGCGGTCTCCTCACCCCCGTCGGCTCTCCCCCGAACCTCATCGGCCGCGGCCTGATCGAGGAGGCGACGGGCGAGACGATCCCGTTCCTCGACTGGATGCTCCTGGCGATCCCGGTCTGCGCGCTGATGTTCGTCGCCCTCGCGGTGGTCCTCCTGCTGCTGAACAAGCCCGAGATCAAGCGGCTCGAGGGCGTCGAGCAGTGGGTCGACGCCGAGAAGCGGGAGCTCGGCCGGTTCTCGCGCGCGGAGAAGAACACGTTGCTCGCCTTCACGATCACCGTCGCGCTCTGGATCCTCCCCGGCATCGTGGCGCTGGTCGCGGGCGCGGAGTCGAGCGCGTACGAGACCGTGTCGGCGCGCCTCGACGAGGGCGTCGTCGCGGTGCTCGGTGCATCGCTGCTGTTCCTGCTGCCCACCGACTGGGAGAAGCGCGAGTTCACGCTGCGGTGGAGCGACGCCACGAAGATCGACTGGGGCACGATCGTGCTCTTCGGCACCGGCATCATCTTCGGCTCGCTGCTCGCCGACACCGGCCTCGCGGAGACGATCGGCAACGGCGCGTACGACTGGCTGGGCCTCACCAGCACGTTCCTGCTGACCGCGTTCGCCGTCGTGCTCGCGATCCTGGTGTCGGAGACGACGAGCAACACCGCGTCGGCGGCGGTCGTGGTGCCGATCATCATCCCGATCGCGCAGGCCGCCGACGTGAACCCGTTCGTGCCGGCGCTCGCGGCGACGTTCGCGGCGTCGTTCGGCTTCATGCTGCCGGTGTCGACGCCGCAGAACGCGATCGTCTACGGCTCCGGCGTCGTGCCGATCACCCGGATGATCCGCTCGGGGTTCTCCTTCGACGTGCTCGGCGCGATCCTCATCATCACGATCCTGCCGGTGATGGTCTCGCTCCTCGACCTCGGCGGCTAGCGCGGCCGTCCGCGGCGTCAGCCGCCGCAGGCGCAGGCCGACAGCCTCGCCGTGATCCGGTCCAGCGTCGCGCGCGCGTCCAGCGTCTTCGGGACCGGCACACGGTCGGTCATCACGACGAACCCGACCGGGGTCCCGTCGCGGGTGACCGTGGTGCCGGCGAGGCTGTGCACCCCGGTGAGCGTGCCGGTCTTGGCGCGCACCGCGCCGAGCGCGGGCTCGGTCCCCGGCGCGGTGAAGCGGGCGGACAGGGAGCCGTTGAACCCGGCGACGGGATAGCGGTCGAAGAGCGCGGACGCCGTCGTGACGACCGAGAGCATCGACGCGAGCGTGACGCGGTTGGCGCGCGCGAGCCCGCTCCCGTCGTACACGGTGTTGCCCTCCCACGGCACTCCCAGGCCGGTCAGGATCTCCTGCACCGCCGCCGTACCGCCCTCGAAGGTGGCGGGCTTGCCCTCCGCGATCGCGACGTGGCGCAGGAGCACCTCCGCACCCTGGTTGTCGCTGTGCTCGATCACCGACTGGACGATCTGGGCGACCGTCCCGCTGCTCACCGCGGCGACCTGCTCTGCCTCGACCGGCTGCGCGGCCTCCGCGACACCCGTCACGGTGATGCCGCGGGCCTTGAGCTGCCGGGCGAACAGCTGGGCGGCCTGGCGGTCCGGGGTCGCGCTGCGCCGCCAGCCGTCGACGCCCTGGTCGACCCACAGCGCGCTCACCGGCGTGGTGACGAACGACGTGATGTAGGTCGGCTCCCACGCCGGGTTGACCGCCGGTCCGGTGAAGAGCGAGGAGTCGTAGCCGAGCGACACCTCGGTGACGCCGTCGGCCCGCAGCGCGGTGGCCGTCTGCTTGGCGAGCTGGGCGAGCGAGGCCTGGCGCGGGTACGCCGCACGCGCCGCCGCGTCCGACGTGGCCGTCAGGTACGGGTCGCCCCCACCGACGAGCACGATGCGTGCCGGCTCCGCGGCCGGTGTGCCGGGCTCGGGCGGGGCGTCGGTGCCGGGCTCGGCGGTGCCGTCGGCCCCGGTGCCGGTCGTGTCGCGCACGACTGTGGTCCGGAACCGGCGCTCCGAGCCGATCGACGTCATCGCGGCGAGCGAGGTGAAGAGCTTGAGCGTCGACGCGGGCGCGAACGAGCCGGTGCCGGAGGACCAGACCTGCTCGCCGCTCGCCAGGTCCGAGACGGCGAACCCGACGTGGGACCCGAGCGCCTTGCGGCCGAGCAGCGGTCCGATCGCGCGCTGGACCGCGGCGGCATCGAGGCCGGCGTCCTCGGCAGCCGGGAGGACAGGCTGCAGCACGGGCGAGTCCGGGGTGTCGGGGATCGCGGCCGGGTCGGCCTCGCGCGGCTCGCAGGTCCCGTTCTCGCAGACCCACTGGTCGAGGTAGCCGAGCGCGTACGCCGCGACACCGCCGCCGGCGATCACGAGGACGACCGCGAGCAGCACGTACGGCCAGGCACGGCCGGCCTCGGAGGCGCGCGATCGCATGCGGGCGAGCCTATCCGGGCGTTGTGCGGAATCCGCCACGAAGGGCGGCCGTGCCGTGCGACCATCGCGCGGTGAACCGCCTGACCCGCAGGACGACGCTGATCCTCCTCGCCGCTGCCGGAGTCCTCGGCACGGCGGCCGTCGGCGGATGGATGTACGCCTCCGCCCAGGCCGTCGGCGACGTGCAGGTCACCGCCGGCGCCGACGTCACGTGCGCCGACCCCGCCTCGCTGAAGGGTCGCGCGGTCCCATCCAACGTCCCGGTGTGGCCGAAGCTCGTGGTCGACTCGCGCCTCGACTGCCGGATCCCGGTCGTCGTCTCGAACGCCTCGGGCGTGACCGTCACGGTGACCGAGATGCAGTGGCCGCACCTGGCCGGCCCGCCGAGCAGCGGCGTCGGGGTGAAGGCGGTCCCGGGCGACCCGGCCCAGACGGCGCAGGGAGTTCCCGCGGACGGGTTCGAGACCGACGCGCTGCTCACCTTCCGGGACGGGCTGCGGGTCGAGAGCGGCGAGTCCGTGGTGGTGTGGACGCGGCTCCTCGCCACCGGCGACTGCGTCCCCGGCGACCTCGAAGCCCAGTTCGTGAAGGTCCCCGAGGTCACGATCGAGGCGCTCGGACGTCCCCACCACCGGGCGACCGAGGAGGGCCTCCTGTCCTGGCGGGGACCGCGCGGCGAGACCTGCGGGATCTAGCTCCCGCGCTCACCGGGCGTCGCGAACGTGACCGGGACGCCGTCGTGGACCAGGCGCCAGTGCGGCGGGACCGCGGCGTACGAGCGCCCCGCAGCGATGTAGCGCTCCACGAGCGTCCGCAGCGGTTCCGCGACCTCGTGCACCACCGGCGCCGCGCTGATGCCCGGGTACGACGCGGCGCCCGAGGCGCGGTAGCGGCTGACCACCACGTGCAGCGGCTGGTCGTCGGCCAGGGGACGACCGTCGTACGCGAGCCTGACGATCCGCTGCCCGACCGGTCGCGCGAGGTCGATCTCGTAGGTGAGCGGGGCGTCGACGCCGTACGCCACGTCGTAGTCGAAGTCCGCCGTCCCGAGCGGGGTGCGCGGGGTGGGCGCGTTGGTGAGCGCGTCGGGGTCGTACGGCCCGGGTCCGGTGGTCCTGTGGAAGAAGGCGGCTGCGTGCTCCAGGTGCTCCCGCAACCCGCGCCCGTCCGTCGCGACGACCACGACGCCGCTGTCGAACGGACAGAGGGCGGCGACGTCGCGGCGGCGTACGGGTCCGGCCGGGATCGGCGCGCACCGGCTCACCGGCGAGACGACGCTCACCAGCGGGACGCGCCCGTCCACCCGTGCTCGCGCGCCCGCCGCCTGGGCCCGCGCGACCATCGCGAGCACGTCGGTCGGCCGGTAGCGGGCCTGCGCGGGATCGATCACCACCCGGGTCTGCCCGACCACCTCAGCGCCCCGCGCCCGGACGAGCGCGTGCTGCGCGGCCACGAGCGCGACGACCTCGGGGTCCTCGGGCGCGGTGGCGGTGTCGACGAGGCGCGACCGCGACGCGGCGACGGTCCACCGGCCTCGGTCGAGGGCGAGGTCGAGCTCGACGCGCGCGACCCGCATCCCCCAGCAGAGCGGCTCGGTCAGCAGGACGCGACGCCCGTCCGGTCCGCGCTCGACGCGCTTGGCGACCTCGACGTGGGCGTGGCCCGCCACGACCACGTCGATGCCGGGCACGATGCGTGCCAGGGCGACGGCGGCGTTCTCGCGGGTCGGCGGCTCGACGATCCCGGAGTGGACGACCACGACCACCACCTCGGCCCCCGCCGCCCGGAGCTCCTTCACGAGCGGTTCGGCGGCGGGCACGACGTCGTCGAAGCGGAGGTGGTCGGCGACGTCGCGGTTCCACGCGGTCACCGTGGGAGTCGTCAGCCCGACGATCCCGACCCGGACGGAGGCGCCCTCGGCGACGGGGACGTCGCGGAGGACCGAGCCTGCGAACGCCCGCTGCCCTGTGGTGGCGTCGCGCACGTTCCCCGCGAGCAGCGGCGCGTCGAGCTGCTCGCGGAACCGCTCCAGCGCCCGGAGCCCGTAGTCGAGCTCGTGGTTGCCGAGCGCCACCGCGTCGTACCCGAGGTGGTTCATCACCGCCGCCATCGGGTGGAGCGGAGCGTCGGCGTCACCGAGCCGGCGGGAGAAGTGGTGCGCGAGCGCGCTTCCCTCGAGCAGGTCGCCGGCGTCGAGCAGCAGGGCGTACGGCGCTTCGGCGCGGATGTCACGGACGACGGAGGCGACGCGGGCGAGGCCGATCCGGTTGCCGTAGGCGTCCTCGTACGGGGCGTCGGTCCCGTAGTCGACGTCGCGGATCTGCCCGTGCAGGTCCGTCGTCGCGACGAGGGTCAGCCGGGCACTCACAGCAGGCGTACGCTGTTGCGTACGTCACAGTGCCTCACCCCGTGTCCTGCCTCTTTGCCCATGTGCGAGAGACTAGACAGGTCTTTGGCGTCGGCGCGGACCGACCCGGACCCCTCGCAACGAACCGGTCGCTGAGAACCAATGGAGGAACAGTGCTGGAATTCGACGTCACGGTCGAGATCCCCAAGGGCGTACGCAACAAGTACGAGGTCGATCACAAGACCGGCCGCATCCGTCTGGACCGCACCCTGTTCACCTCCACCCAGTACCCCGCCGACTACGGGTTCATCGAGGACACCCTCGGCCAGGACGGCGACCCGCTCGACGCGCTGGTGCTGCTCTCGGAGCCGACGTTCCCGGGCTGCCTGATCCGCTGCCGCGCGATCGGCATGTTCCGCATGACCGACGAGGCCGGCGGCGACGACAAGGTCCTCTGCGTGCCGATCGACGACCCGCGCCAGGAGCACCTGCAGGACATCCGCCACGTTCCCGAGTTCGACCGGCTCGAGATCCAGCACTTCTTCGAGGTCTACAAGGACCTGGAGCCCGGCAAGTCCGTCGAGGGCGCCGAGTGGGTCGGCCGCCGCGAGGCCGAGGACGAGGTCGAGGCGTCGTTCAAGCGCGTCGCCGACCAGGGCGAGCACCACTGAGCCACCCGCGCTGACGTCGTACGACGGCCGCTGGTCCCGAGGGATCGGCGGCCGTCGTCGTGTCGGCGGGTACGGCCTCAGCGCACGCGGGCCGCGAGGTCCGGCGCGGTCCAGGAGTAGACCGACACGACCTGCACGTTCTTGCCGGGGCGCGGGGCCTCGACCATCCAGCCGTCGCCGAGGTACAGCGCGACGTGGTAGATCGAGCTCGGTCCGCCCCGGCTCCAGAACAGCAGGTCACCGCGCTTGGCGTCGGACAACGAGATCGGCGTCGACACCGCGTACTGGGCTCCGCTGAAGTGCGGCAGGCTCTTGCCCGCGGCCTGCCACGCCCGCATCGTGAGGCCCGAGCAGTCCCAGACGTCGGGGCCGGCACCCGCCCACACGTACGGCTCGCCGACCTGCGCGAGCGCGAAGCGGATCGCGGCCTCGACGCCCTTCGGCCGCTTCGGCGGCGTCGGGTCGGGCTGCGGCGCGGGATCGGGGTCGGGCGCCGGATCGGGCATCGGCGCGGGTGCCGGGGCCGGCGCGGGCGCGGCTGCCGGCGGGTCGTCCTCCGCCGGCGGGAGCGAGGGGGCGTCCTCGCGCGGACGGTTGGCCTGCTCCTGGGCCTCCTCCGCCAGCTTCTCCAGCGCCTTCTGCCGCTTGCGGGCGAGGGTCACGGAGATGCCTTCGGCGTGGGCGAGCTCGCGGATGAGCTGGTCGCGGTCACGCGCGAGCGAGGCCCGGGCGGCGGCGGCCGACGCCACGGCCTTCTCGGTCTCCTGCTTCGCCGCCTTGGCCGCCGCCGCCGCGTCCGTCTGCTTCTCGACGGCAGCGTCGGCGCGACGCTTCAGCGTGACGGCGACCGCCTGCTTGGACTGATAGGTGGCGAGCGCGGCACGGCTGGCGTCGCCGACCGCGTCGTACGCCGCGATCTGGCCGAGGAGCGAGGTCGGGCCGCCGTCGGAGAAGAAGCTGCGGAGCCGGTTGTACGGCGCGCGGGCGGCGACGCCGCCGACGGCGAGCCGCTCGACCACCAGGCGCTGCGCCTCCGCGGCCTGCTCCGCCGCCACGGCGGCGCCCTTCGCCGTCCTCGCGGCCTGCTCGGCCTGGGTGAGCGCGTACTGGGCGCCGTTGTACTTCTCCGCAGCCTCGGCCGCCTGCGCCGAGAGGGTCTCGACCCGCTCGGTCGCGGCAGCGATGCGGGCCCGGATCGCCGCCACCTGGTCGGCCTTGGTGACGACCGCCTGCTGGGCCTGCTTCACGTCCTCCGCGCTCGGGACGTCGTCGGCGTGGACGGCGGAGACACCGGTGAACGTGAGCGCGCCGGCAGCGAGCAACGGCGCCGTACGCCTCCAGCGCCACGACGCTGCACTGCCCGCCTGGCGGGGTCCCCCGAGCCTCACGTCATCCTCCTCCCCGCATCCTCCCAGGTCAGCGAGGCCGACCTGGCAGTTTTCGCACTCTACGTCAGAGCCTCGCCCACCACAGCCCGAGCCGCATCTTGCACCTCGGCAAGATGCTCGGGCCCCCGGAACGACTCCGCGTAGATCTTGTAGACGTCCTCGGTGCCGGACGGCCGGGCCGCGAACCACGCGTGCTCGGTCTCGACCTTGATCCCGCCGATCGCGGCGTCGTTGCCCGGCGCGTGGGAAAGGACGCGGGTGATCGGGTCGCCCGCGAGGTCCGTCGCGGTGATCGCGCCCGGCTCCAGCGCGCCGAGCCTCTTCTTCTCCTCCCGGGTCGCCGGCGAGTCGACGCGCGCGTAGGCCGGGTCGCCGTGGCGCGCGGTCAGGCCGGCGTAGTGCTGGCTGGCGCTCCGGCCGGTGACCGCCTGGATCTCCGACGCGAGCAGCGCGAGGACGATGCCGTCCTTGTCCGTGGTCCAGACCGAGCCGTCCTTGCGGAGGAACGAGGCGCCGGCGCTCTCCTCGCCGCCGAACACCGCCGAACCGGACAGCAGCGGGTCGACGAACCACTTGAAGCCGACCGGGACCTCGTACAGCGCGCGTCCCGCGTCCGCCACGACCCGGTCGATCATGCTCGACGACACGACGGTCTTGCCGACACCCGCCCCCGCGTCCCAGTCGCGGTGCTCGGCGAGGTAGCCGATGGCGACGGCGAGGAAGTGGTTCGGGTTCATCAGGCCGCCGTCCGGGGTGACGATCCCGTGCCGGTCGGCGTCCGCGTCGTTGCCGGTCGCGACGTCGAAGCGCTCGCGCTGCTCGACCAGCGACGCCATCGCGTACGGCGAGGAGCAGTCCATGCGGATCTTGCCGTCGTGGTCGAGGGTCATGAACGCCCACTGCGGGTCGACGGCGGAGTTCACGACGGTGAGGTCGAGGCCGTACTCCTCGCCGATCCGTCCCCAGTACGCGACGGAGGCACCGCCGAGCGGGTCCGCACCGATCCTCACCCCGGCGCGCGTGATCGCCTCGAGGTCCACGATCGACCCGAGGTCGTTCACGTAGTGGGTGAGGAAGTCGTAGCTCTGGACCCGGTCGCGCGTCTCGTCGGTCGTCGCGCGCTTCACACCGCGCAGCCCGTCGCGGATGAGAGCGTTGGCGCGGTCCTGGATCCACCCCGTGATGTCGGAGCCGGCCGGACCACCGTGGGGCGGGTTGTACTTGAACCCGCCGTCGCGCGGCGGGTTGTGCGACGGCGTGACCACGATGCCGTCGACCTGGCCGTGCGCACCGAGCGCGTTGAGACGCAGGATCGCGTGCGAGACGGCCGGCGTCGGCGTGAAGCCGTCCTCGGTGTCGACGAGCGTGACGACGTCGTTGCCGATCAGCACCTCGAGGGCGGAGTGCCACGCGGGCAGCGACAGCGCGTGGGTGTCGCGCCCCATGAGGATCGGGCCGTCGATCCCGGCCTGCGCGCGGTGCTCGACGATCGCCTGCGTGATCGCCAGGATGTGGGCCTCGTTGAACGCGCCGTCCAGGCTCGACCCGCGGTGCCCGCTGGTGCCGAACGCCACCTGCTGCGCCGGGTCGTCGGGGTCGGGCGTGCGGTCGTAGTACGCCGCGGCGAGCGCGTCGAGGTCGACCAGGTCCTGCGGCTGCGCCGGAGTCCCGGCCCGTGGATCCACCATGTCGCCCAGCCTACGGGCGTACGACCTCGGCGTCCGTCGCGCGCAGCGGCCCCGTGGGCAGCAGGCGCGCCTCCTGCCCGCAGGGGGCCGCACGAACCGCACTCAGCGACGTTCCGACATGCTCAGCGACGCAGACCGTCGTCGCTGAGATGTCCGTACCGACGCTGAGTGCGGCGGACTACGGGCATACGACCTCGGCGTCCGTCGCGCGCAGCGGCCCCGTGGGCAGCAGGCGCGCCTCCTCCGTCCAGGCGACCACCCAGCCTCCGTCGCGGACGTGACCGACGACCCGCAGGACGTCGTCGAGGCGGGGCGGCGCATCGGAGGCGACCCGCACCGACCACCGGTACGCGTCGTCGCCCACCGCCGCCGTGACGACGATCTGGCTCTCCCGCTCCGCGCGCGTGTAGTCGACGAGCACCGCGTCCCGGCCCTCCCGACGGCGGAGCAACGACGGCAGCGCGAGCGGCGAGAAGCCGAGCACGAGCCGCACCACGGCGTAGGCGGTGCCGAGGACGAAGGCGAAGAAGAGCACCGCCTTGGGTATGCGGAGCATCCAGTCGACGACGAGCTGCCAGAGTGCCTCGTCCGCTCGCGACGCCTCCTCGACGAGAACCGCGCGCTCGCCTCCCGGGAGGAGGGCGACCTCGACCGTCTCCCCGAGGTCGGGAAAGACCTCGTCAGCAGGGAACTCCGGGTGGAAGAGGGACACGACCTTCCCGTCGGCGAGGCGCACGTGCTCGTCGTCGGCGAACGAGATGACGACGCCGAACCCGTCTGAACCGTCGTCAGCCCCGAGATAGGTCGCCTTCACGTCAGGACCGTGGGCCGCTGCGCGCTCGGCCTGTGCCTGCATCCACACGCTGTGGTGCACCGCGACGGCGCTCCAGGTGACCGCGATCAGGGCCATCACGGCCGCGACGACCACGCCTGCGACGACACGGAACCGCAGCGGGCCCGGGAGGGACTCGTTCACTTCACCTGCTCCTCAGCGACCTGTCGCCGCCAGCGGGCCGGCCGGCGCCCGCGCCGGCTGCCAGAGCATGCCGTACGCCGCCAGGGCCAGGACTCCGCCGACCGCGACCAGGCACAGCGCGGCGCTGACGTAGGCGGCGGTGACCCGGCGGCGTACCCGTGCGGGCAGAAGGCGGTCGGGGGCGAGCGTGTTCACGCGGGGGCTCCTCGGGGTCGGGCTGCCGCATCGTACGGGCCCGTGAGCCGCGTTGTCCCCGAAACCGCGCGCTTCTACTTCCCGGCGCTCTGCGACACCGACCCTTGCAGCTGGCGCTGGAAGATGATGTAGACGACGAGCACCGGCACGATCGTGATCACGACCGCCGCGAACAGCCGGCCGTAGTCGGTGTTGTAGCCGGCCCGCGACGCGAACGCCGCCATCCCCTGCGACAGCACGTAGTTGTCGCGCTTGGTGTTGAGGGCGACGGGCAGCAGGAACTGGTTCCAGAGGCCGAGGAAGTTGAAGATCGCCACCGACGCGATCCCAGGCCGCGCCATCGGCAGCATCACCTGGAAGAACTTCCGCCACTCGCCCGCACCGTCGATCTCCGCCGCCTCCGAGATCTCCTGCGGGAGCACCCGGAAGAACGGGTAGAGGAAGAAGACGGTGAACGGCAGCGCGAACGCCACGTACGTGATGATCAGGCCCGGGAGCGTGTTGAGGATCCCGAACCCCTTCAGCACGAAGAACAGCGGGACGATCGCCAGGAAGATCGGGAACGTCAGGCCGATCAGCATCAGGTAGTAGATCAGCCGGTTGCCCGGGAACGAGAAGCGCGCGAGGACGTAGGCGCACATCGACCCCAGCAGCATGACCAGCACCAGCGCTGTCCCGACGACCACGATGGTGTTGACGAAGTAGCGGCCGATGCCCTCCGACGTCCACGCCGACACGTAGTTGTCGAAGCTCCACTGCGCGGGGAGCGAGAACGGCGAGGAGAAGATCTCGCTGCTGGTCTTGAACGACGACAGCAGCGTCCACAGCAGCGGGATGATGACGAGCGCGGCCCAGATCCCGAGGATGACGTGCGCGACCGACGACACCCCTCGGTCGCCCGACCGCCCTCCCACGCGTTTGGGCGTCGTCCCGCCGGACGGCGGGGTGGTCTCCTTCGCGACCCTCTGCGACGTGTCGGTGTCGGCGCTCATCGGCGCACCCCTTCCTGCCGGCCGCCCAGCAGGCGGTTGACGGTGAAGACGATCGCGGCGAAGACGAGCGTCGCGATCGCCATGACGACACCCATCGCGCTGGCGAGTCCGAACTGGCCCTTCTCGAACGCGGTGACGAGCAGGCGCTGCGGCATCACCAGGGTCGAGTTCTCAGGGCCGCCGCCCGGGTTGAGGGCGGCCATGTAGACGAACGCGTCGAGCGCGAGGATGCCCAGGTAGATGTACGCCGTCTGGACGTTGTCGCGGATCAGCGGCAGCGTCACGGAGAACGCGGTACGGAGCCGGCCCGCGCCGTCGATCCGCGCCGCGTCGTACAGCTCGCCGGGCACGCTCTTGATCGCCGCCACGAACAGCACCATGTAGAAGCCGACGAAGCCCCAGATGATGACGAACATCGACACCGGCATCGCCGTGCGGGTGTCACCGAGCCACGGGAACGACTCGAACCCGTCGAGCCCGATCCCGGTGAGCACGCCGTTGATCAGCCCGTTCGACGGGTCGAACATCTGCGCCCAGATGAGGCCGATGACGATCGCCGGGATCGTGTACGGGAAGAACGAGATCACGCGGTAGAAGCTCGACCCCTTCAGGCCCCGCGTCGCCCCGTACGAGGAGCCGCCGACCGTGATCATCGTGGCCAGCGCGAAGGCCAGCACGACGGTCACGAACGGCACGACGATCGCCAGGTAGATGTTGTTGCGCAACGACGTCATGAAGATGTTGTCGTCGAGCAGCTTCTGGTAGTTCTCCAGCCCGACGAAGTTCATGTCGGGGGTGAACCCCGACCAGTCGGTGAGCGAGTACCAGAACGCCTGGATGAACGGCCACACCACGAACACCAAGAAGAGCGCCAACGGCAGGACCAGGAACACCAGCACGAAGCTGATGCGGTCGAACGTCCAGGGCCGCCGCGACTTCTTGCGCGGCTTCTCGGTGTCCGTGGTGGGGACGAGAGGGGACTCAATCACGTGACGGGGATCTTCTTGATCGAGTCGTCTTCACGGACCTTGTCGGTGATCTCCTGCAGGCGCTCAGTCAGCTCCTTCACGCTCGACTTGCCGGCGAGGAAGCTGTTCCAGACGACGAGCTGGTCGACGTTGGTGCCGTAGAGATCCACGAACGACCAGGTGAAGACGTCCGAGCCGGCGGCGGTGAGCATGTCGCTCTGGGACACCAGTGCCGTCGAGCCGAAGCCGTCGGCGGGGACGGTGTCCTTGACGATGGTCGGAGCCAGCTTGGTCTTCGCGAAGTTGGTCGCCGCCTCCTTCGAGAGCATCGTCCGCAGCAGCTCCTTGCCGCCGGGCACGTTCTTGCCCTGCGACGGGATCATGAACGGCTCGCCGGCCGCGCTGTGGAGCGCCTCGTACGGCATCGCCGAGCTGTCGTCGACGATCATCTCCGGGAAGCCGGTCATCTGGAAGTCCGGCTTCGTCTGGTCCTTCATCTCGTTCTCGATCCAGGACCCCGACGGGTAGAGCAGCGCGTCCTGGTTGTTGCTCCACTGCGCCTGGGCCGCGGTGAACTGCGTGCCCGAGCCGCCGGGCTTGACGTAGCCCTCGGCGACGATCTTGCCCATGGCCTCGAACACGGCCTGGACCGCAGGCTTCGACCAGCAGTCGGCCTCGAGGTTCTCGAGCGCGAGCCGGACCTCGTCACCGCCCTGCTTGATCGCCGAGCCGATCGCGAGGGTCTGGTAGTACGTCGCGGCTTCCTTGCCCCAGAGGAAGAGGTACTTGCCCTTGGCCTTCGCCTTGGCACCGAGGTCGATCGCCTCGTCCCAGGTCTTCGGCGGGGTCCACCCGTTCTGCTCGAACAGGCTCGCCGAGTACCAGACCGCGTACACCGTCATCACGTAGTTCAGCGCGGCGAGCTTGCCGTCGAAGGTGCCCGGCGCCTCGACGCCACCGAAGAGGGTGTCGCGGATCTTGGTCCCCTCGAGGTTGTTGGCGTCGAGGACGTCGGAGAGGTCCTCCACCTGGTCGAGGATCGTGCTGAAGCCGATCGAGTTCTCGCCCGAGTTGTCGATCAGGTCGGGCGGGTCGCCCGCGACGAACCGCGGCTGGAGCTCCTGGGAGATCTCCGTCGTCGGAGAGACCTTGACCGTCGAACCAGGGTGGTTCTTCTGCATCAGGGTCGCCGCGAACGCGACGTAGTCGGTGCCGTAGCCGCCGTCGAAGATCACGGCGTCCGTGGTCGACTTGTCGGCCATGCCGAACGGGTTGTCCTCGCTCTTGGTCCCGCCGGAGCTGTTGTTGTCGTCGTCGTTGTCGCTGCTGCTCCCGGCGCAGGCCGCCAGCGCACTGCTGAACGGGACGACCGCTGCAGCAGCGAGCGCTCCGCGCAGCAACGTCCGCCGGTCGACCATCTTCTTCTCGATACTCATCAGGGTGCCTTCCGTGTGGAGGTGTGGTGTCAGGCGTGGCGGCGGATGCGTCCGCCGTACTGGTCCTCGAGCCGGTGGTTGTGGTCGTCTCCGCCGGGGATGTTGGCGGAGAGGTAGATCGGCGCGACCGTGCCGTCGGCCGCCAGCCGCTCGGCGACGCCGATCGTGAGGAGCTGGGCGACGAACGCTGCCGTCAGCGACGACACGGCCCCGACCCCGATGCCCGCGGCCTCGTCGCCGTCGAGCGTGAGGGTCGTGTCGCCGTACGGGGCCAGGTTGTCGATCACGACGTCCGCGACCTCGCTGAGCCGCTTGCCGCTCGGGTGCTTCGGCGTCACCCGCGACGTGTGGTCGATGCTGGTCACCGCGACCACGGGGTTGCCGTTCTCCTTCGCCCGCAGCGCCATGCCGACGATGGAGCCGTTGACGCCGGAGTTCGAGGCGATCACGAAGACGTCGTCGGGGCCTGCCGCGGTGATGTCCCACAGCTCGTCGACGATCGCGGGATCGCGCTCGAGCTTGGGGTCGGACAGGATCGAGACGTCCTGGCTGCCGAAGAGGGTGACGTCGCGCAGGGCGATGTTGTTGGTCGGGATGAGTCCCCCGGCGCGCCCCGCGATCTCCATCGCGAAGGCCTGGGAGTGGCCGGTGCCGAAGGCCTGGACGATGCCGCCGGCGCGCAGCGACGACGCGATCAGGTCGATCGCCTCGTCGAGGCCGCCCTCCTCGGCGAGCCGGGAGAGCTGCTCGAGGCGGGTGGTGGTCTCGCGCAGGAACTGCGTGGTGGTGTCAGACATGCGACTCGTTTCCTGGAGCGTCGGTGGAGCGTGAGGCGGCGACGGCGGCGGTCTCGACCGGGCGCGGCCGGGACCGTGCGGACCGGCGGTGCGGCAGGACCGCCATCGCCGACGCCGCGAGCTTGGTGGTCGTGCGGGAGAAGTCCCGCTGGGCGACGAGGAGGTAGAGCAGGTCGAGGAGGAACAGCTGGGAGTGCTTCGCGGACAGGTCGTCCGGCTGGAGGTACTCCTCCGGGGCAGCGGCGACGACGTGCTCGCGCGCCACGACGGCGAGCGGCGAGTCCGGGCTGTTGGTGAGGGCGACCGTGTAGGCGCCGGAGGAGTTGGCCTGCGCGAGCATCTGGATCGTCTCGCGCGTGCGGCCGGTGTTGGAGATGCCGATCGCCACGCTGTGCTTGTCCTGGATGGACGCGCTCGCGAGGCCCGCGTGGACCTCCGACCAGGCGTGCGCGTTGATCCCGATCCGGTAGAGGCGCGACTGCATCTCGTCGGCCATGAACCCGCTGCCGCCGATCCCGTAGATGTCGAGGTGAGCGCAGCCGGCGATCGCCGTCGCGATGCGGTCGACCTGCTCCAGGTCGACGGAGCTGGCGGTCGCCTGGACGGACCGGGTGTGCGCGTGGAGCAGCGAGTGCAGGACGTCGCGGGAGGAGTCCTCGGGGTCGAACGCGCGCCCGATGTCGGTGTGCCAGGAGGCCTGGACGTCCCCGCGGCCGACGTCGGCGGCGACACCGACGCGGAGGGGGACGTAGCCGGAGTAGCCGATCAGCCGGCAGAAGCGCGTGACGGTGGCGGGCGAGGTGCCGGCGCGCGCGGCGAGCTCGGTGATCGAGAGCTCCAGGGGCGCGGTCGGCTGCTCGAGCAGGAGCGCGGCGATCTTGGCCATGGCGCTCGACATCTGCGGGCGTCTAGCCTGGATCCGCTCGGCGACGCCGAGCGCGCTCGGCGCCACCCTGTCGGCATCGATCCGTGCTTCCATGAACCCTCGCTCTGAAAATCCATCTCACAAGCTTGGAAATTCGTTGAAAACTATTCCCGTCATGGTGCTGTGGTCAATGTCACATGCGGTATCGGATCGATAACGATGTCTCTCGTGCTTGCGGTCGACGCCGGCGGTACGTCCACGCGTGCCGTCGTCCTCGACGAGACCGGTAGGGCGACGGGGTACGGCCGCGCGGGTGGCGGCAACCCCCTCTCGTCCGGGATCGAGGTCGCCGCGGAGTCCCTCGGGACGGCCGTCGGCGACGCGCTGGCCTCCGCGGAGGTGGATCCGTCCAGGATCGGCTCGACCACGATCGCGATGGCCGGAGCGGCGACCCACCTCCCCGCGGACGACCCCCGCAACCGCGCCATCGCGGAGGCGCTCGGGCGCTGCGGGGTGGACACCGGCTTCGCGCTGCGCTCCGACCTCCTCGCGATGTTCTGCGCGGGGACGTTCGCCCTCGACGGCTACGCGCTGGTGGCGGGGACGGGCGCCGCCGCGATCCGCGTCCGCGGCGGCCAGACGGAGCACGTCGTGGACGGCATGGGCTGGCTGCTCGGCGACGCCGGCTCGGGGTTCTCGATCGGGCACGCGGTGATCCGGGCCGTCGTCGCCGACATCGACGGCCGCGGCGCCGCCACGCCGATGACCGCTGCCGTGCTCGCCTCGCTCGGTCTGGACGATGTCGTGGACCGCAGCACCGGCACGGAGGCACCCCGGCCCCCGGTGCTGCACCGGCTCGTCGACGACCTGTACGCGATGCGCCCCGTCCGCATGGCCCGGTTCGCGCCGTTCGCGTTCACGTTCCCCGACGACCCCACGGCGCGGCAGATCGTGGACGCGGCGACCGCGGCGCTGGCGGCGACGATCTCCGCCGCCGTCGATCCCGAGGTCGACGGTCCACTCGTCCTGGGCGGCAGCGTCCTCCTCCGGCAGGAGCAGGTGGCGAGCACCGTCGCGGAGGCGTGGCGCGCGCAGGGGCGTACCGGCCCCACCGTCCTCGTCGACGAGGGCACGGCCGGCGCCGCGGTGCTCGCGCTGCGCGACGGAGGGGTCTCCGTCGACTCCGAGGTCTTCGCGCGGCTGTCCGGAAGCCTCGCGGGACTACGCTGACGCCTCCGCGTCCAGCGGCTTGCGCAGAGCGACGAACGTCCGGCCCGGCTCGGCGCCGACGGTCCGCGCGTAGAAGTCGACCGGGCCGATCCACGCGATCTCGCACGCCGTACGGCCGGCCTCGACGTAGTCGGACAGGCACGCCCGCAGGAGCGCCGACCCGACACCGCGGCCGCGCGCGGCCGGGGACGAGCCCATCGGCCCGAACCAGCCCGCCCGGTTGGTGTCGTACGCCGCGAAGCCGAGGTAGGTGCCGTCCTCGACCGCGACGAAGCAGCTGACCGGGTCTCTGGTCAGCGCCGCGCCCGCCTCGGCGGCCCACGTCGCGCCCCAGGTCTCGCTCATCCACGCCTCGAAGGCGGGCCACTCCGCTCGCGTCAGCCGGTGCATCGGCACCTCAGCCGGCGTCGGTGCGAGGACGAGCTCGCGGTGGGCGACGAGGTCGACGTCGAGGTTGGTCGCGAGCGGCACGTCGGACGAGGCGTACCCGCAGGACGCGAAGAACGCGAGCGCGGCGCTGTCGCGGGTGTCGACACCCGGCCACCAGTACGCGGGCGCGCTGCCCCCGGCCTGGATGGTCCGCGCGCCCGCCCCGACCGCTGCAGCCTCGAGCGCCGTCAGGAGCCGGCTCCCCCACCCGTGACGCCGGTGGCTCTCGGCGACGACGACCACCTTCACGTACGCCCGGAGCTCACCGTCGCGCTCGGCCGTGCTCCCGAACGCTGCCCCGACCACCTCCCGGTCCTGCTCGGCCACGACGGCGAGGCCCGGATCGTCCTCGCTGCCCCAGAGGAGGTGCGCGAGCCCGTCGGCGTCGTCACCCGCGTCGCGGACGAGCCCGGCGCGCAGCAGGCTGAGGATGGCGTCCCGGTCGTCGGAGGCGGGAGGGCGCAAGGTGATCACGAGGGCACCCTAGCCACTCGGGCGCGCGAGACGACCCCCTTACGGGCTACTCGCCCAGCATCGCGCGGCGCATCGTCCCGAGCCCGACGCTGCCCATCGCCAGCGCCCGCGAGTGGAACTCCTTCAGGTCCGCCGTGCCCCAACCGCCGTAGCGCGCCACCCAGGCGTCGCGCAGCTGCTCCCAGAGCCGCTGACCGACCTTGTACGACGGGGCCTGGCCGGGCCAGCCGAGGTAGCGGTCGACCTCGAACTTGATGAACGCGACGTCCATGTTGACGTGCTCGAGCATGAACGGCAGCGCGTCGTCGCCGGTCCACGGCCCGCTGCCGTCAGGCTTCGGGAGACCGAGGTGGACCCCGAGGTCGACCACGACGCGCGCGGCCCGCATGCGCTGGCCGTCGAGCATGCCGAGCCGGTCGGCCGGGTCGTCGAGGTAGCCGAGGTCCGCCATCAGCCGCTCGGCGTAGAGGGCCCAGCCCTCGCCGTGACCCGAGTTCCAGGAGAGGCGGCGCCAGCCGTTGAGCTGGGCGCTGTTGTACGTCGCGAGCCCGACCTGGAGGTGGTGACCGGGGACGCCCTCGTGGTAGACGGTCGTGAGCTCGCGCCAGGTGTCGAACTCCGTGACGCCGTCGGGCACCGACCACCACATCCGGCCCGGGCGGGAGAAGTCCTCGGTCGGTCCGGTGTAGTAGATGCCGCCGTCGTGCGTCGGCGCGATCATGCACTCCAGGCGGCGCAGCTCCTCGGGGATGTCGAAGTGCGTCGCGCCGAGGTCGGCGACGGCGCGGTCGCTCGTCTCCTGCATCCACGCCTGCAGCGCGTCGGTCCCCTTCAGCCGGCGCGCCTCGTCCGCCTCGAGGTGCGCCACGACCTCGCGGACGCTGGCACCCGGCAGGATCTTGTCGGCGATCGCCTCCTGCTCGGAGACCATCCGGGCGAGCTCCTGCACGCCCCACTGGTAGGTCTCGTCGAGGTCGACCTCGACTCCGATGAAGCCGCGCGACGCCAGCGCGTAGCGCTCCCGTCCGGCCGCGTCGTCGGTCGGGGCCACCGGGGCCAGCTCGTCGGTGAGGAAGGCGGCCAGCCCCGCGTACGCCTCGGCCGCCGCGCGCGCGCCGCGGTCGAGGTCGGCCCGCAGCGACTCCGGCGCCGCCGGGGAGGAGACCAGCCGGGCGAAGAAGCCGTCGGGCGCGGCGTGCGAGCGCGCCTGTCCCGCGACCTCGCCGGCCTGTCGAACGGCCGGGACGTTGCCGGCGGCGATGCCCGCGCGCAGCGACGCGACGTAGCCGTCGACCGCGTCCGGGACCCGGGCCAGGCGCTTCGCGACGTGATCCCAGTCGGCCTCCGTGTCGGTCGGCATCAGGTCGAAGATCTCGCGGATCTCCTGGGCGGGGGACGCGATGACGTTGAGGTCGCGCTGCCACTCACCGGCCTCGTGACGCTCCACCTCGAGCTCGAGGGTGCGGATCAGCTCGTCGCGCGTGACCTCGTCGGTCGCGTCGGCCGCCTTCGCGTCACGCGCCTTCGCCAGCACCCGGCGTACCGCCTCGACGCGGGTCTGGGCTCCCTCGGGCGAGAAGTCGGTGTAGTCGCCCTCGCGGCCGGGACGGCCGAGCTCGACGTGGAGCTCGGGGTTGAGGTCGAGGAGCTCGTCGAGCCACTCCTCCGCGAGGTTGTCGAGCGGGGTCGGGATCCGAGAGGTCATGCGTTCGACCTTACGACCCCCGGTCGGGGCGCTGCGCCCCGATATCGGACGTGCGTCCCGTGCTCGTCGGTGACCACCTCCGCGTCCACGCCGTAGACCTCGGCGATCAGACCGGCGGTCAGCACGTCGACCGGCGGGCCGGCGGCCACGACGCGGCCCTCCGCCAGCACGACGACCGTGTCGCAGAAGGCGGCCGCGAGGTTGAGGTCGTGCAGCGCCACCACCGTCGTCACCGGTGCGTCGCGCACCAGCGCGAGCAGCTCGAGCTGGTGGCGGACGTCGAGGTGGTTCGTCGGCTCGTCGAGCAGCAGCTCGGTCGGCTCCTGCGCGAGGGCGCGGGCGATCTGCACGCGCTGACGCTCGCCGCCCGAGAGCGAGGCGTACGCACGGTCCAGCCGGTCGAGCAGCCCGGTGGCCCTCGCGGCCCGCCGGACGACCGCGTCGTCGCCTGCGGTCCTGGGTGCCCAGGGACGACGGTGCGGGATCCGCCCCAGGTCGATCACGTCCCGCACCAACGGATCGGTGTCGGTCGCCACCTCCTGCTCCACCACCCCGACACGGCGGGCGAGAGCGCGTCGCGACCAGGCCGACAACGGTTCGTCGTCGAGCGTCACGACGCCGGCGCTGGGTCCCCGTACGCCCGCGAGCAGGCGTAGCAAGGTCGACTTGCCCGACCCGTTCGGGCCGAGGAGCCCGACGGTCGACCCCGCTGCGGGACGCAGGCTGACGTCGTCGACGATCAGCCGGCCCCCGGTCGCCCACGACACGTCCTGGGCGCGCAGCGTCATCGGGCCGCCCTCCGCCTCAGCATCACGAGGACGAACCCCGGCACCCCGATCAACGCGGTCGCGACACCGACCGGCAGCTCCTGCGGGTCGAGCACGGTCCGCGCCGCCGTGTCGACCCAGACGAGGAACACCGCTCCGACCAGCGCGCTGATCGGCAGCACGAGCCGGTGGCGGACCCCGACCAGCGCGCGGGCGACGTGGGGCAGCACGAGACCGACGAACCCGATCGCTCCCGACGTGCTCACGATCACCGCCGTCATCAGCGCGGTCACGGCGAGCAGCAGCAGCCGCGTACGCCCGACCCCGACACCGAGGCTGGCGGCCGCGTCGGAGCCGAAGGTGAACGCGTCCAGCGACGACGCCGACACCAGGCACGCGACCAGCCCCACGAGGACCACGACGGCACACGCCGCCACATCCGTCCAGGTCGCGCTCGCCAGCGAGCCGAGCAGCCAGAACAGCACTCCCCGGGTCTGCTCGGCGTCGGCGGCCGTGAACACGATGAACGACGTCAGCGCCGAGAACAGCTGCGTGGCGGCGACGCCCGCGAGGACCACACGGTCGGTCGTCCCACCGGCCGCGGTGGCGAGCACGAGAACGAGGCCGAACGCGACCAGCGCGCCGGCGAACGCGCCGGTCGCGAGGCCGACCGAGCCCGCCCCGACACCGAGCACGACGATCGCCACCGCCCCGGTCGAGGCCCCGGACGAGATGCCCAGCACGAACGGGTCGGCCAGCGGGTTGCGCAGCAGCGACTGGAGCACGACCCCGCACACCGCCAGCCCGGCGCCGCAGAGCGCGGCCAGCACCGTGCGCGGCAGCCGGAGGTCCCAGACGATGCCGTCCTGGATCCCCGTGAGGCCGGAGTCTCCGCCGGTGATCTTCGCGACCACCACGGAGGCGACGTCACGAGCGGTCAGGTCCGACGGCCCGATCGTCACCGCGACGGCGACCGACACGAGCAGGACCACCGCCGACGCGAGCCCGAGCACCCACGCCCGCGAGGGCCGTACGCGCGGGCGCCGGGTCGCGACGGTCGTCCGAGCTGCCGCGCCGGGACGCCTCATCGGCCGAGGCCGAGCTCGCGCAACCCCTCCGCGACGTTGCGCACCCCGTCGACCGTGCGGATCGACGGGTTCATCTCCGCGCCGGACACGGCGATGTAGCGCCGGTGCTTCACCGCGCTCATCTCCCGCGTCACCGGGTGGGACTCGAGGAACGCGATCTTGGCGGCGGCCGTCTCCGCCGTCTGGCTCTTGCGCGTGAGGTCGCCGAGCACGAGGACGTCGGGGTCGCGGTCGGCGACCGTCTCCCAGTTCACCTGCGGCCACTCGGCCCGGGTGTCGTCGAAGACGTTCTCGAGCGCCAGCGCGGCGCTGATGATGCCGGGGGCACCGCAGCAGCCGGCGAGGTACGGCGACTCGGCGTTCGCGAACCAGAACATCGCGGTGACACCGCGCGCGTCGACGAGGGCGCGGGACTCGGCGAGGGAGGTCCGCAGCTCCGCGACGAGCTCCTCACCCTTCTCCGGGACGCCGAAGACGCGTGCGAGATCGGTCACCTCGGCGTACACCGTCTCGATCGCGAGCGGCTCCGCCCTCGCCCCGTCGTCGTCCCCGTCGTTGTCCTTCTCGCACTCGGCAGGCGACAGGTACGACGGCACGCCGAGCTTCTCGAGCTCGTCACGCGTCGTCACCCCACCCTCCCCGAGGGTCGACTCGAACGACGCGGTCACCAGGTCCGGCTCCGTCTCCAGCACCCGCTCGAACGACGGAGCCTGGTCGGCGAGGCGCGCCACCGTGGCGTTGGCGGCGGCAAGGTTCGCGCGGACGGGGTCGGTCCACGTCGCGGTCCCGACCATCCGGTCGGCGAGGCCGAGCGACAGCAGGATCTCCGTGGACCCCTGGTTCAGCGACACCGCGCGCTGCGGCGGTGCCTCGACCACGACCTCGCGGCCGCAGTTGTCGATCGTGAGCGGGTAGCCGTCGGCGACGGCCGCGGCCGATGCCGCGGCGTCGTCGGCGGGGTCGGAGCCGCAGCCGGCGAGCAGGAGGGTCGTGCAGACGAGGGCGGGCACAACGGGACGCATCGGTCACCAGGTCCTTCGAGGTCGGGGGCTCGTGCGCGAAGCCCTGCGTGTGACCTCACGGCGGTCGCCGGGAGGGCCAGCAGGTCTTCGGACTCGGGATCGTCCGGTACGGAGCGCCTTCCCGGACTCCCGTCCAGTGGCGTCGTGCTCCGCCCGTCACCCTCACCGCTGCGCGTCAGTCCCGGAGTCTCACCGGGTTCCCTGACCCATCGCTGGGTACGACTGGCAGGTCGACCGTAGCAGGCGCTATCCCTTCCGGGTGAACGTCAGGTGCGTGACGCCGCTCGGCGACGAGACGGCCTCGACGGCGTACCGGTCCTCGATGCCCTCGAGCCCGTCCCACAGGCGGACCCCTCGTCCCAGCAGGATCGGCACCTGGACGAGGTGCATGTGGTCGACGAGCCCGGCAGCGACGAAGTCGCGGACGACGGTCGGGCCGCCGCCGAGCCGGACGTCGAGGCCGGAGGCCGCCTCCCGGGCCGTCGCCAGCGCCTCGTGCGGGGTGGCGTCGAGGAAGAAGAAGGTGGTGCCGCCCTCCATCTCCATCGGAGGTCGCGGGCGGTGCGTGAGCACGAACGTCGGGGTGTGGAACGGCGGATTGGGGCCCCACCAGCCCTTCCAGTCCGGATCGTCCTGCCACCCGGGCGGGCCGAACTTGTTCGAGCCCATGATCTCGGCGCCGAAGCCCACGCTGTGGCGCTCCGCGAACGCGTTGTCGACGCCGACCGTCCCGCCCGCGTCCCAGAACGCGGTCTGGAACATCCACTCGTGCAGGCGCTCCCCCGCGTGGCCGAACGGAGCCTCGGCCGACTGGGGCTCCCCGGTGGCGAACCCGTCGAGGGAGATGGACAGGTTGTGGACCCGTGTCAGAGACATCGGCGCTCCTCGCTCGCGTGCGGTGACTCATTCTCGGGGATCGACCGGGCATCCGCCGCGAACTCATCGGTGGCGCGGCGATGACGGCTGCCATGACACATGCTGCGCGCGCCCGCCGGCGGCACGGTGGCCGACCTCACGTCGGCCGTCGCGTTCTTCACCGGGCTCGGGCCGGAGATCGAGGGCAGCACGTTCGTCGAAGGCGCGTTCCTCGACACGGTCATCGGCATCCCCGACTCGATCGGGCTGAGGGCCGCGCCCGTCACCCGCGGCGGAGCAGGTAGACGTCCATGACCCAGCCGGCCTGGGCCTTCGTCGCGGCGCGCGCGGCCTCGACCGCCGGCAGCACCTCTCCGAGCCGGCCGGCGACCAGCGACTCGTGCGCCGTGCCGAGGTTAGCGCCCCACCAGATCCGCCACCCGTCGCCGTCGAGGTCGCGCAGGTCGTCGAGCGAGCGGTTGAGCATGACGACGAGGTTGTCCTGCCCCTGCGCGACCGCCTCCTGGAGCCGGCGCCCCGTGGTCACGTGGATCGGCTGCCCGACCTCGTGGAGCACCACGGCGTGCCGCGCCGCGAGCAGCTGGAGGCTCGAGATGCCCGGGACCACCTCGAGGGTCAGCGGCTCGGTCTCCGCGACCCGCCGCAGGATCCGTACGAGGGAGTCGTAGAACGCGGGGTCGCCCCAGACGAGGAAGCCGACGTCGCCCGGGTTCTCGCCCAGCACCTGCGCGTACGCCTGCGCGCGGGCGTCGTGCCAGCTCGCGACGGCGGCCTCGTACCCCTCCGGCGTCGCCGTGCTCCGGGACGTGCGGTCGCGCTCGGGGTCCTCGACGACGACCAGGCGCGGCTCGCCGTCGACGTGTCGGGCGAGGATCGCCTCGCGGGCGGCGACGAGCGGGTCGGCGGCCTCGCGGCCCTTGCTGGACACGACGCTGCGCTTGCTGGAGACGACGCTGCGCTTGCTGGAGACGACGAAGTAGTCCACGGCGTTCATCGCCCGGACCGCCTCGACCGTCACCTGGTCAGGGTCGCCGGGGCCGATGCCGATGAGGACGACGCGCCTCATGCGCCGTCGTCCTCCAGGTCGCCCTCGACCTCCAGGTAGACCTCGCGCATCGCGTCGAGCACCGCCGCGTCCGGCTCCTCCCACAGACCCCGGTCGACGGCCTCGTGCAGGCGCTCGACGATGCCGCGCAGGGCCCACGGGTTCGCCGTGCGCATGAACTCCTGGTTCTGCGCGTCGAGCACGTACTCCTTCGCGAGCCGGTCGTACATCCAGTCGTGCACCACGCCGGTCGTCGCGTCGAACCCGAACAGGTAGTCGACGGTCGCGGCGAGCTCGAAGGCCCCCTTGTAGCCGTGCCGCTGCATCGCCTGGATCCAGCGAGGGTTGACCACGCGGGAGCGGAAGACGCGGTTCGTCTCCTCCTGCAGCGTGCGCGTACGGACCGCGTCCGGCGTCGTGGAGTCGCCGACGTATGCCTTGGGGTCGGCGCCGGTCAGCGCACGCACGGTGGCGATCATGCCGCCGTGGTACTGGAAGTAGTCGTCGGAGTCGGCGATGTCGTGCTCGCGGGTGTCGACGTTCTTCGCCGCGACCTTGATCCTCCGGTAGCTCGTCCGCATGTCGTCGGCCGCAGGGGCGCCGTCGAGGCCTCGCCCGTACGCGAAGCCGCCCCACGCGGTGTAGACCTCGGCGAGGTCGCTGTCGTCGCGCCACGTCCCCGACTCGACGACCTGGAGGATCCCGGCGCCGTACGACCCGGGCTTGCTGCCGAAGATGCGCGTCGTGGCCCGCCGCTCGTCGCCGTGCTCGGCGAGGTCTGCCTGCGCGTGCGCCCGGACGAAGTTGCGGTCGTGCGGCTCGTCGAGCGCGGCCACCATCCGTACGGCGTCGTCGAGCATCGCGACCACGTGCGGGAACGCGTCGCGGAAGAAGCCCGAGATGCGCACCGTCACGTCGATCCGCGGACGGCCGAGCTCCTCGAGAGGGACGACGGCCAGGGCACTGACGCGGCGCGACGCCTCGTCCCACTCCGGGCGTACGCCGAGCAGCGCGAGGACCTCCGCGACGTCGTCGCCGCTGGTGCGCATCGCCGACGTGCCCCACACCGACAGACCGACCGACTCCGGGTAGGTTCCGGTCTCCTCGAGGTAGCGCTGCACGAGCGACTCCGCCATCGCCAGCCCCGTGTCGTACGCGAGCCTGCTCGGGACGGCCTTCGGGTCCACGGTGTAGAAGTTGCGCCCGGTCGGGAGCACGTTGACGAGCCCCCGCAGCGGGGAGCCGGACGGCCCCGCGGGGACGTAGCCACCGTCGAGCGCGTGCAGGACCGCGTCGAGCTCGTCCGTGGTACGGGCGAGGCGCGGGACGACCTGCGTGGCCGCGAACTCGAGGACGCGGACGACGTCGTCCCTCGACTCGCTGGTCGAGCTGCCCGGAGCGCTGGCGGAGGGCGTGTCGAGACCCGCGGAGGGGGTGGCCACTCGACCAGCGGCGCGCGGGTCCCAGCCGGCCGCCTCCATCGCCTCGACCAGCGCACGTGCCTGCTGCTCGACCTCGTCGGTGGTCGTCGTGTCCGCGCCGTCCTTCAGCCCCAGCGCCGCCCGCAGGCCCGGTACCGACGCCGCCTCTCCGCCCCACACCTGGCTCGCCCGCAGGATCGCGAGCACCAGGTCGACCCGGACCTGCCCCTCCGGCGCCTGTCCGAGCACGTGCAGCCCGTCACGGATCTGCACGTCCTTGATCTCGCACAACCACCCGTCGACGTGCAGGAGGAAGTCGTCGAACTCCTCGTCGTCGGGCCGGTCGTCGAGCCCGAGGTCGCGATGCATCTCCGCGGCGTGCATGAGCGTCCAGATCTCGGCACGGATCGCCGGGAGCTTCGACGGGTCCATCGCGGCGATGTTGGCGTGCTCGTCGAGGAGCTGCTCGAGCCGCGCGATGTCGCCGTACGTCTCCGCGCGCGCCATCGGCGGGATCAGGTGGTCGACGATCGTCGCGTGCGCGCGCCGCTTCGCCTGCGCGCCCTCGCCGGGGTCGTTGACGAGGAACGGGTAGACCAGCGGCATGCTGCCGATCGCGGCGTCGCTGCCGCACGACGCCGACAGCGCCGCGTTCTTGCCCGGCAGCCACTCCATCGACCCGTGCTTGCCGAGGTGGACGACGGCGTGCGCGCCGAAGCCCTGCTCGAGCCAGCGGTACGCCGCGAGGTAGTGGTGCGACGGCGCGAGGTCGGGGTCGTGGTAGATCGCGACCGGGTTCTCCCCGAACCCGCGCGGCGGCTGGATGAGCAGCACGACGTTGCCGGCCTGCAACGTGGCGAGCACGATCTCGTCCTGGTCGTTGACGAAGAGCGAGCCGGGGGCAGGGCCCCATGCCTGCTCGACTCCCGCCCGCAGCACGGGATCGAGCGAGGCGAACCACGCCGCGTACTGCGCCGCGGGGATGCGTACGTGGCTCTCCGTCAGCTGCGCCTCGGTGAGCCACTCCTCGTCCTGACCACCCGCCGCGATGAGGGCGTGGATGAGCGCGTTGCCGGCCTCGGCGTCGTCAGTCGGATCAGCGTCCGTCGGACCACCGTCGGGTTCGCCCAGGCCTGGGATGGCACCCGGCGCGCCCAGGTCGTACCCCGCCTCCCGCATCCGGCGCAGCAGCCGGATCGTGGAGACAGGGGTGTCGAGGCCGACGGCGTTGCCGACGCGGCTGTGCTTGGTCGGGTACGCCGAGAGCATGAGGGCGATGCGCTTGTCAGCGTTGTCGGTACGCCGCAGGCGCGCGTGCGCGACGGCGATCCCGGCGACGCGGGCGGCGCGCTCGGGGTCGGCGACGTAGCGAGGCAGGCCGTCGCGGTCGATCTCCTTGAACGAGAACGGCACGGTGATGATCCGGCCGTCGAACTCCGGGATCGCGATCTGGTTGGCGGAGTCGAGCGGCGTCACGCCGTCGTCGTTGGCCTCCCACTCCTCGCGGCTGGACGTCAGGCACAGGCCCTGGAGGATGGGGATGTCCAGGGCGGACATGCGGGCCACGTCCCACGCCTCGTCGTCACCCCCCGCGCTCGCGGTGCCGGGCTTGGTGCCGCCGGCGGCGAGGACGGTGACGATCAGCGCGTCGAGCGTGCCGAGCGCCTCGTACAGGCTGTCGGGCGCCGAGCGCAGGGAGCTGCTGAAGATCGGGACCCCGACGGCCTCCCCGGTCGCGTCGATCGCGTCGGCGAGCGCGTGGGCGAAGCCGCTGTTGCCGCTGGCCTCGTGGGCGCGGTAGAAGAGCACGCCGATGCGCGACGCCCCGGTGGTCGAGTAGCCCGGAGCCCCCTCGGTGGTCGAGTAGCCCGGAGCCCCCTCGGTGGTCGAGTAGCCCGGAGCGCTAGCGGAGGGCGTATCGAGACCCCGCTCCGCGTACCCCCACTCCGGCACCGCCACCGGTGCCTCGAACCCCTCCCCCGTCAGCAGGACGGTGTCCGACAGGAAGGCGTGCAGCTGGGCGAGGTTCGCCGGGCCGCCTTCGGCCAGGTAGCGGTGCGCCTCCGCCGCGGTGCCGATCGGGACCGTCGAGAGCTCCATCAGCTCGGCGCTCGGCTGCTGCTCTCCGCCGAGGACGACGAGCGGCAGCTCGCTGTCGCGGTACGGGGCGAACCACTCGTCGAGCTCTGCCGGCGACCCGAGGAACCGGATCACCACGAGGTCCGCGTCGTCGAGGGGCAGCGGATAGCTGTGCCGGGTCGGGTTCGCGTACGCGTAGTCGGCGCCGGAGGCCCGTGCGGACAGCAGGTCGGTGTCGGACGTGGACAGCAGGACGATGCGCGGCACGGGGGCTCCTCCTCGGGGTTCTCGCCCCGTCGGGTCGGACCTGCCGCGGTCAGTGTCTGGCTGTGCCGACGTCGCGCGTCGGCGTCACAGTGGCGGAACCGCCCCGGAGTCGCACCGGGTTCCTGGATCCGCAGCAGGGTGGTGTGGGCACGAGCGTACGGGATGGGCCGCCGACGGCGTCACCCCAGCCGACAGCCCGGGCCTGGCGAGTCGGCCGGGCCGGGGAGCGGGAGCGTGACCTCGAACCGCGTCGCCTCGCCGTCGCTGCGGGTGCTCATCAGGCCGCCCAGCGTGACCACCCGGTCAGCGACCTCCGCCAGGTCGGGTGCTCCGCCGTCCACACGGACGCAGGCGCGGACGTCGCTGTCGGCCACGGCGATGTCGACGCGCCCCGCGCTTCGACGCGTCGCCTGCTCGACCAGCTGGTACAGCGTCGTCTCCACGACCGGATCCAGCCGATCGTCCGTCGTGCGGCCGACGACGAGCGCGCGGGTCTCGGCCAGGGACCGGACGGCCGCCGAGACGCCGGCGTCGACGAGGACCGGCGGTGCCAGACCTTGGGCCGTCGCCCGGATCTCGGCGACGAGCAGGGCAAGCTCGTGCCTGGCCTGTGTGACGGCGCGATCAGTACAGCTGCGTGCGAGGAGCTGCAGGCCGAGCGCGATGCCGACGAGCCGCTGCTGCGCTCCGTCGTGGAGGTCGCGCTCGAGCCGGCGCCGCTCTGCGTCACGCGCGGCAAGCAGCCGGACTCCCGATCGGCGGAGCGTTCGCTCCTCAGCCAGCGCCCGAGCCGTGAGGGCCTCGTGCTCGAGGCCGAGCCGAGTCTGCCGAGTCAGCGAAGCCAGCACCTCGGGAGCCGCAGGCGCACGTGGTGCGTGGACGACGACGGCGAGCGGCGCACCGTCGATGAGGACGGGGGCCAGCGTCCGGTCCTCGCCCGGGGCCACGGGCCACCCCTCGCGGTCGACGTGCGAGCCGTCGTTCAGCACGTAGAGGAGCTCCACGCTCGGGTCGCCGAGGCGCGCCGCGAAGACGTCGCGGAGCCGACCCGGCCGGTTGTCGCCGCTGAGGCCGAGCACGATCCGGTGGACGGACCGACGCGCGCGGCGGAGCATCGCGAGCTCCCACAACGCGCCTACGGCGCACGCGGCGAGGGCGAGACTCGCGGTGAGCCACAGCGTGGCCGCGACCGGATCGAGCCGCGGAAGACCCAGGACGGCGGCGACCTCTCCCGCCATGACGGTCACGAGGAAGACGACGGTGGGGGCGCGGACGGCTGAGTCGGCGGCTCGGTCCCCGTCGGACCGTCGCGCCAGGACGAGCGCGACGACCGCGACGACCAGCCAACCGGCGACGGCGATCCCGCTGGCGTCCTCCACGGCGGCGAGCGTCGCAGCGTCCGCCTGCGGCACCACCGACCACGGGTTGGTCGCGCAGTCCGTGCATCCGAGCGCTTCGGGATCGAGCAGCAGCGCCGGTGCCAGTCCGGCGCCCACGACGCACACGACGTACCCGATCGCCACCACGACCCGACTGGCGGGCCGCTCCAACCGGCCGGTCGGCCAGGCCAGCGCGGCGTGGACAAGCAGTGCAGGTGCGGCGTGCCGGAGCAGGAGCGCTGCCCCGAAAGCGACGGACGGGGCATCGGGGGTCTCCCACGCGGGAGCGAGCCACGCGAGCCCCGTCACGCCCAGCAGAGCCGCGGCGCTCCGGCGACCGCTCCCCCACGACAGGTGCGCTGCCGCGGCGAGCACGCACAACCAGGCCGTGACGATCAGGACCACTGATCCTTCTGGCGCGGATGCGGCCAGCGAGAACTGCGGGCTTCGCTCGCCTGCCACCCACGTGGCGACACCGAGCGCGAGCCCGACACCGAGCAGGCCGACCGGTGCGTGCACAGGTTCAGCGTGCACCACGACCGGGCTGAGCGGCACCGTGCCTGCACGGACACAACTTCCGGGACAGGCCGGATGTCACGGGGCAGGCTCGTTCGTAGCGTCGGTTGTGCACGAGCGAGGAGGCATGGAGATGAGCTGCCTGAGACTCACGTACGCCGCCGCTGCGCTGCTGGCGCTGACAGCGCTGTCGGCGTGCAGCGGCGCCGTGGACCGCGCCGGAGGGAGCGCGGGCGATGACGTCACGACGCTGACGTTCGCACAGCCGAACGACGGGGACCCGCCCCCGCAGCTGCAGGCCTGGGCCGACCAGGTCGACCGTCTCACCGACGGGACCGTCAAGATCGCCTTCGAGAACGGCTGGCGGGTGGGTGAGGTCGAGTACGAGGCCGGAACGCTGGAGGACGTCCAGGCCGGCGACGTCGATCTTGCGTGGGTCGGTGCGCGCGTCTTCGACCGGGTCGGTGTGACGAGCTTCCAGGCGTTGCTCGCTCCGTTGCTGGTCGACAGCCACGACCTTCAGCGCGCCGTGTTCGAGGACGGCATCCCCGAAGAGATGCTGTCCGGTGTTCAGGAGATCGACCTCACCGGGATCGGTGTCCTCCCCGGGCCGATGCGCAAGCTCCTCGGGATCGACGGCGCGTACGTCCGCCCCCAGGACTTCTCCGGCAAGGTCGTGGGTTTGCAGGACTCCGCTCTCGCCGAGGTCACCTTCCGGACGCTGGGCGCGACGGCGCGCGCGGTCCCGACGAGTGCCAGCCTCGACGGGCTCGACGCCTACGAGCAGCAGCTGGACTCGATCACCGGGAACGGCTACCAGGACGACGCGGCGGCGGTGACGGGAGATCTCAACCTCTGGCCTCGCCCGCTGGTGATCGTCGCCGGCGCGGCGGTCGCCGATCGCCTCGACGCGAGCGAGCTCGAGGCGCTCCGCGAGGCCAGCAGACTCGCCGCGACCGACGCTCTCGTCGGCTCCGCCAAGGCCGACCAGGAGAGTGCCGAGCTGGTCTGCGACACCGACCTCACGGTCGCCGCAAGCGGCGAGGCCGGCCTGGCCGCCCTCGCAGAGCGGCTGGAACCGGTCTACACCACGTTGCGAGAGGACGAGACCACCGCGGGATACCTCGAGCGGATCGAGGCGCTGAAGGAGACCACCGGGGCCGGCCCCGACGTCGCGAGCTGCGACGACGACACGGACCCGGCCGGAGCAGTTCCGAACGGGACGTACCAGGGCACGGTCACGCCCGCCGATGTCGAGAAGCACTGTGGTCCCGACTATCCGCCCGACGCCCCGCTCGGCAGCGTCCCGCCCGACGGCGTGACCCTGGAGCTCCACGTCGACGGAGAGCGGGTCGTGCAGTCGGAGTTCCCGGCGGGGGAACCGCAGAAGAAGGCCGTCGGCTGGACAGGGACGTATCGCGCCTACCGCGACACGCTCGAGCTGCTGGAGACCGGCACCACCGAGCCCTTCGCGGTGACCTGGGCCCTGGACGGCAAGCGGCTCCAGCTCAGCGACTGGCCCTTCCCAGGGTGCGACGGCGTGATCGTGTGGACGGCGCACGACTGGACGCGGGTCGACTAGCACGGTCGCCCAGGCGGTCGTCTGATCCGTGCCAGCACGGAGCAGGCGACCGCGCATCCGTGCCAGCATGACGGAGTGACGCTCACCCTCGTCATCGTCGACGACCACCCGGCGTTCCGGTCCTTCGCGCGTGCGCTGCTGGAGGCCGACGGCTTCCGCGTGGTCGGGGAGGCCGGTGATGCCGCATCGGCGTTCGCGGCGTGCGACCGCCTGCAGCCCGACGTCGTCCTGCTCGACGTCGTGCTCCCGGACGAGGATGGGTTCGCGGTCTGCAGCAGGCTCTCAGCCGCCGGCGGATCGTGCCCGAGCGTCGTGCTGACGTCGAGTCGGCCCGCGACGTCGTACGGAAGGAGTCTCACGGCCTCGGCAGCGCTGGGCTTCGTGGCGAAGGACGAGCTGAGCGGGGCCGCGCTCCGTTCGCTGCTCGGAGCGGGCACGTGAGCGCGGAGGCGCTGGTGACCGCGCTCGACCCGCTCGTCGGGGTGGTGCTTCTCGTCGGAGGCATCCTGGCCTGGCGATTTCGACCCGCGAGCCGGGTGGGGGCCTTGTTCGTGCTCACCGGGGTGTGCTGGTTCGTGGGCGCTCTCGTTCCCGCGCTCGCACTGCTCCACCGCGGCCCGCTCGTCCAGCTGTTGCTGACGTTCCCCACGGGCAGGACGCACCAGCCCCGCACCCGCGCTGCGGTGGTGCTGGGCTGGGCGCTCGCCGTCGCCGGGGTCTTTGTCGGCGGCGGCTGGCCGGAGCTCCTGCTGGCCGTCCTGCTCGGCGTCTCTGCGGTGGAGCGCACGCGCGACCTCGCCACTCCTGCCCGTCACGTCGCGGGACCCGTGATCGCGGCGATGCTCAGCGTCGCCGCGGTCCTCGTCATCTCGACCGTCAACATCCAAGGGGACCTCGACGCCGATCTCGCCGTCGTCGCCCTGTACGACGTCGTCGTCGCGGTCGTCGCAGTCGCCCTGTGCACCACGCTGCTCCGCTGGACGTGGACGGAGGACGCGCTCGTCGACCTGGTGACGGGACTGGGCGCGCAGGACGACGCGCAGCACGGTGTGGAGTCACGCCTGCGCCGCATCCTCGACGACCCCGAGCTGACCATCGGCTACTGGTCGCCCGACCGACAGGGCTATCTCGACGAGCACGGCCGACCCGTCCCCGACGCGCCTGGTGGTGGTCCCCCGCCTCTGACGGACGACGAGCGCCCGACGGCGATCCTGCTGCACGGCGTGCCCGTGGTGGACGACCCACAGCTCGTCGACGGCCTCTCCGCAGCGGCGCGCCTGGCCCATGACAACTCCGCGATGCGCCGGGAAGCCCGCAGCAGGATCGCGCGTCTGACCGAGGCGCGCCGCCGGCTCGAGGAGGCCGCCGACCTGGAGCGCGCGGCGCTGGCGCGGCGGTTGGACCTCGGTGCCCGAGGGCACCTCGACCGGGTCGACACCCTGCTCGACGAGCTGGCCGTCGACGGCCCGGACGCGGAGGCGCGGGAGACCTTGCGACACGAGCTCGCGCTCGCGCGACGGGAGCTGCAGGACCTGGCGCACGGGGTTCGACCTCGCGCGCTGGCCGAGGGCGGACTGTCCACCGCGCTGCCGGTGCTCGCCGAGCGTTCTCCCCTTCCCACCACGGTCGAGGCACCCGCCGGGAGGCTCGCACCGTCGGTCGAGGCCGGGCTCTACTTCTTCTGCGCGGAGGCGCTCGCGAACGCGGCCAAGCACTCCGGCGCCGGGCATGTCCGGGTCTCCGTACGCCGCGTCCCCGGGTTCGTGCTCGCCGAGGTCGAGGACGACGGCGTGGGCGGCGCGGACCCGGAGGGTGCCGGTCTCCGTGGGCTCTCCGACCGGATGGAGGCACTGGGCGGCCACCTTGCGGTCGGGCGCTCCGCGACGGGGGGCGTGCTGCTCCTGGCACGCGTGCCGGTCGCGACGGAGGAACCGCGATGAGGATCGCGGTGGTCGACGACGCGATGATCATCCGTGAGGGACTGACGCGACTGCTGGCCGAGTCCGGGTGCGAGGTCGTCGCCGCCGTGGCGAGCCCCGAGCGTCTCGCGCCGGTCGTCGAGGCCGACGCGCACCTCGACGCCGTCGTGGTCGACATCCGGATGCCACCGACGCACACCGACGAAGGCCTCGCTCTCGCCGCGGCGTTGCGGAGCAGGCATCCGCGACTGGGGATCCTGGTGCTGTCCCAGTACCTCGAGTCCCACTACGCCTCGCGGCTGCTCCAGGACACCCCGGAGCACACCGGCTACCTCCTCAAAGATCGCGTCAGCGAGGTCGGTGTCCTGGTCGACGCGCTCCGCAGGGTCACCGTGGGCGAGTGCGTCATCGACCCCACGATCGTCAGCCGGCTCCTCAACCGTCCGCGGCCCACGACGGCGCTCTCCCGTCTCACGACCCGCGAGCGCGAGGTGCTCTCGATGATGGCGGAGGGGCGCTCCAACCATGCGATCGCCGCTGAGCTGTGCCTCGGCGCTCGAACAGTGGAGGCTCACGTCCGCCAGATCATGCAGAAGCTCGACCTGCCGCCCTCGGCCGACGACCACCGACGCGTCCTCGCCGTCCTGAGGTACCTCCAGGACGGCAGCGCAGAAGGTCGGACATGAGTGTCGCTCAGCGGTTCGCGGGGGCGAGCACGCAGTCGCCGCAGTAGCCGCCTCCCGGGACCCGGTAGTAGAGGCAGCACGACCGTCGTACGAACCTCCCGCGGACCACGTCGCCGGTGCCGGCGAAGGGCTCGCGGTCCAGGGCGGCGACCGCGTACGAGGCGGCCGCGGGCGCGAGGTCGGGCCGGGTCGTCCGCAGCGCCGCGACCGCCCCGAACAGCGCCGACGCGGCATTGCCCCACAGGATCGTCCGCGAGAGCGTGAAGTCCTCGGCGAACCGGTCGACCCACGGGCTCAGCGGCACCGCGTCAGTCTCCCCGGGCTCGTGGCTCGACCAGTCCACCGCGAGCGGCCACGGCCCGGTCTCGAACGGACGCCACCACCACGTCGCCGGCGGCGGCAGCCGTACGCCGAGCACCGCCGCCCCGACCACGGGCGACAGCACCCGCGCGAACAGCCCGAGCGAGACCGTCGACGCTGCCACCCGCCGCTCGACCGGGGTGCCGGCGAGGCGGCCGAGGTACGCGGCCGTGAACGCGACCCGGTCCTCCAGGGCGCCCGGCTGCAGCAGGACACGGAGCGGCCGCCACCCCTCGGCACCGGGGTCGCCGGGCAACGCGTCGAGCGCGAAGTACGGACCGAGCGCGGACAGCTCCCTCACGGAGTCCTCCCGCGTCCGGCGCGGGCCAGCACCGCGCAGAGCAGCCCGCCGAGGACCGCCCCCGCGGCGTACCGCAGGAGGTCCGGCGCCCAGAACGTCGTCCCGAGCACGAGGCGGACGGGCGGCCAGTGCTCGGCCAGCGCCGCCGGGACGCCGGTCGCCTGGAAGAGCTCGAGCACGACGCACACCGCGAAGCCGACGAGCGCGGCGACAACGGGCGACGTGCGTGGCCGGAGCATCACCACGGCGAGGACGACGAGCGTCGCGTAGAGCGCGTCCCCGAGCGGCCCGCCCACTCCTGCGGGCAGGACGTCCCGTGCCAGCAGACCGGCGGCAGCCACGCCCACGAGGGCGAACGACGTCACGAGGCGAGAGCTCATCGGATCGAGATGTTAGGTTCTCCCTGCCAGTCGTACCCACCTTGGGTCAGGGAATCCGGTGAGAATCCGGAGCTGACGCGCAGCGGTGAGGGTGACGGGCGGAGCACGACGCCACTGGGCCCCGGCCCGGGAAGGCGCTCCGCACCGGACGATCCCGAGTCCGAAGACCTGCTGGCCCTCCCGGCGCTCGCCGTGAGGTCAGACCGGATCCCGCGCCTGGGTCCCCGACCTCGAAGGACCTCCGTGACCAGCTCCTCGTCGGCAGCCCCACGCTCGTACGCCGACCGCTGCCCGGGCGTCCTTCGGCCGTGGCTCGCCGACGACGGCGCGATCGTACGGGTGCGCGTGCCCGGCGGATCGGTCCGTACGACGGTGCTGGCCGTGCTGGTCGACCTGGCCGAGCGCTGGGGCGACGGGACCGTGCTGCTCACCTCGCGGGCCAACCTGCAGCTGCGCGGTCTGCCGGCGACCGACGGGTGCGTCCCGGCCGAGGTGGTCGACGCGATCGAGGCCCTCGGCCTGCTGCCGAGCTGGACGCACGAGCGGGTCCGGAACGTCGTCGCGTCCCCGTTGACCGGCCGCCACGGCGGGCTCGCCGACCTCCGTCCCGTCGTCCGCTCGCTCGACGCCGCGCTCCTCGCCGACCCCGCGCTCGCCGCCCTGCCAGGCCGGTTCCTGTTCGTGCTCGACGACGGTCGCGGCGACGTCGCGGACCGGCCGCTCGACCTCGGCCTCGTCGCGGTCGACGACGGCCATGCCCAGCTGCGGGCCGGCACCGACGTGTGGGGGCCGGTCGTCCCGCTCGACGAGGCCGCCGACGCCGTCGTGGCGCTCGCGCGCGCCTTCCTCGCGCGCCGCGGCGAGGGGGCCTCCGCGTGGTGGCACGTCGACGAGCTGCAGCGCAACGGCCGCCCGCTCCTCGCCCCGTGGCCGCGGGAGGCTCCGCACGCCGACGCGCCACCACCGCCGTACGGGCCGCTCGTCCAGGACGACGGGCGCAGCGCCCTGCACGTCGCCGTCCCCGACGGGCTGCTCACCCACGACACCTTCCGACCGCTGCGCGACACCGGTGCTCGCACGCTGGTGGTCACCCCGTGGCGCTCCGTGCTCGCCGTCGACCTCGAGGAGCCCGCATGACGCTCGCCCCGCCGACCCGCCGCTACCCGTACGAGGGGGACGGCGCCGCGATCTACGGCGACTCGTTCGCCACGATCCGGCGCGAGAGCGACCTCGCGCACGTCCCCGCGGACGCCGAGAAGGTCGCGGTCCGGATGATCCACGCCTGCGGCCAGACCGACCTCGCGCGCGACCTCGTGATCCACCCCGGCCTCGTCGCGGCAGCGCGTACGGCGCTGGAGTCCGGCGCGCCGATCCTGACCGACGCGCACATGGTCGCCTCCGGCGTCACGCGCGCCCGGCTGCCGAAGGACAACGCGGTGGTGTGCACCCTGCGCGACCCGCGCGTACCGGATCTGGCCGCCGCGTGGGCGACGACGCGGTCGGCGGCCGCGGTGTCGCTGTGGGCCGAGCGGCTGGAGGGAGCGGTGGTCGCGATCGGCAACGCGCCGACCGCGCTCTTCCACCTGCTGGAGCTCCTCGTCGACGGGGCTCCACGACCGGCGGCGATCGTCGGCGTGCCCGTCGGGTTCGTCGGGGCCGCGGAGTCGAAGGACGCCCTCGTCTCCCTGGCCGCCGACCACGGGATCGACGTCCCGCACCTGGTCGTGCGCGGGCGCCGGGGTGGCTCCGCGATGGCCGCGTCCGCCCTGAACGCCCTCGCCCAGGAGCGCGAGTGAGCGCGGCGGGCGCCAGCGGCACGGGTCGGCTGTACGGCGTGGGTCTCGGCCCCGGCGACCCGGAGCTCGTCACGCTGAAAGCAGCTCGACTCGTCGCGGCCGCTGACGTGGTCGCCTACCACCAGGGCGTCGGCAAGCGCTCGAACGCGCGCCGCATCGCCGACGCGCTGATCACGCCGGGCACCCTCGAGGAGGTGCTCGAGTATCCGGTGACGACCGGCACGACCGACCACCCGGGCGGGTACGCGGGCGCGATGGCGGACTTCTACGCCGACTGCGCGGCCCGCGTCGCGGCGCACCTCGACGCCGGGCGCGACGTCGTGGTGCTCGCGGAGGGCGACCCGCTGTTCTACGGCTCGTTCATGTACCTGCACGACCGGCTCTCCGGCGGCTACCCGACGGAGATCGTGCCGGGGGTGCCGGCGTTCGCGGCCGCGAGCGCCGCCGCGGCGACCCCGCTCGTCCGCCAGACCGACGTCCTCACCGTGCTGCCCGGCACGCTGCCCGAGGCGGAGCTCGCGCGCCGGCTCGCCGACACCGACGGCGCGATCATCATGAAGCTCGGGCGCCGCTTCCCGGCGGTCCGGTCGGCGCTCGCGCAGGCGGGCCGGCTCGACGGCGCCGTGTACGTGGAGCGGGCGTCGATGACGGAGCAGCGGTGGCTCCCGGTCGCCGAGGTGGACGCGACGACGGTCCCGTACTTCTCGCTGATCGTGGTGCCCGGGGACACACGCGAGGGCGTGCGGCGGTACGACGCGGCCACCACCGGTCGAGGAGCGGTGAGGAACGAGTCGCGTATCGAGGCCGAGCACCGTGGCCCCGCCGAGCTGCTCGTCGTCGGGCTCGGGCCCGGACCGGACGGGTGGCTGACCCCGGAGGTCTCTCACGCGCTCGCGGAGGTGGACCACGTCGTCGGCTACGCGCCGTACGTCGACCGCGTCCAGCAGCGCGAGGGGCTCCGGCGGCACGCGTCCGGCAACACGGTCGAGGTGGACCGTGCCCGGTTCGCGCTCGACCTCGCCGTCAAGGGCGAGCGCGTGGCGGTCGTCTCCGGGGGCGACGCGGGGGTGTTCGGGATGGCGTCCGCGGTGTTCGAGGCCGCGGAGGACCCGGTGTACGACGAGGTGCGGGTCCGCGTCCTGCCCGGGGTCTCGGCGGTGCAGGCGGTGGCGGCACGTGCGGGTGCGCCGGTCGGCGCGGACTTCGCGGTGATGAGCCTGTCGGACCGCCTCAAGCCGTGGTCGGTCGTGGAGCGGCGGCTGCGCGCGATCGCCGAGGCGGACCTCGTGCTCGCGGTCTACAACCCGGCCTCGCGGTCGCGGCGCGAGCAGGTCGGCCGGATGCGCGAGGTCCTGCTCGAGCACCGCGACGCCGCGACCGTGGTGGTCGTCGGACGCGACGTCGGGCGGGCCGAGGAGACGCTGACCGTGACGACGCTCGGCGCGCTGGACCCGGAGACGATCGACATGAAGTGTCTGCTGATCGTCGGCGCGTCCTCCACCCGCGTCACGCGCGGGCGCGCCTGGACGCCACGGTACGTCGAGGAGTGACGGTCACTCGGGCACGCGGAGGAGGGTGACCGCGAAGTCGGCTCCCTCCTCGTACGGCACGAGGTCCCAGGTCGCGAACCGCTGCTCGACCACGAGCCCCACGGCCGCGGCGTCGGTGTCGAGCTCGGCCGGGCCGTACGACTTGTCCGTCCGGAACCCGAGGACGATCCGTCCGCCCGGCCGGACGTGCGCGCGGAGCCGCTCGAGCACGGCGGCCTCCGACCCCGGCGCGACGAACACCATCACGTTGCCCGCACAGACGGCGAGGTCGAACGGCTCGCCGTCGAGGTCGAACGTGGCGAGGTCGCCGACCGTCCACGTGGGGCCCGGGTGGTCCTGCTCGGCGGCCGCGATCAGCTCCGGGTCGACGTCGACACCGACGACCTCGTGGCCGCGGGCGTGCAGACGTGCGCCGACGCGGCCCGGACCGCAGCCGGCGTCGAGGATCCGAGAGCCTGGCGGCACGAGCGCGTCGACGAGCCGGGCCTCACCCCCGAGGTCGGCACCCTCGCGCTCCATCGCCCGGAAGCGCTCGATGTACCACTGCGAGTGCCCGTCGGAGGTGTCGGTGAACCAGCGCGGCGTCGAGGTCATGCCTCCATCCTGCCGCGCGCGGCCGAACCACCAGTACGCTGCCGGCAGGCGACGTCACCGGGGCGACGCCGTACGACGAGGGGCACCGTGCTCGAGCAGGTGGGTCAGACCGAGGCCGCATTGATCCTGGGTGTGCTCGCTCCGTGGTTCGTGGCGGTCCTGCTCGCCGCACGTCTGCTGGTCGACCGCGTCACCGTGCTGCGGATCATCCTGCTGGTCGTGGTGGTCCTCGGCGGGTTCTGGATCGGGATCGTCTATGTCGGGGCGTACGCCCTCGTCCGCCCGCGGCGACGCCGGGAGGCTCGTCGCTCCGACACTCCCGTGGGCTGATCGCAGCCCTCGGTCGTCAGCCCCGCTTCGCGCTGCGGTCGCGCGCCGCGTCGTACAGGTACGACTCGCTCCCCCGTACGTCCTCGGCGAGCGCCCGCCCGACGAGGATGACCGCCGCCTGGCGCAGCCCCGCGGCCTCGACCTGGTCCGCGATGTCCCCGAGCGTGCCGCGCAGCACGACCTCGCGCGGCTGCGACGCGTGGGCGACCACCGCGACCGGGCAGTCCTCCCCGTACGACGCCGCGAGCTCCGCGGCCAGCGCGCGCGTCCGCGTGATCGCGAGGTGCAGCGCGAGGGTGGCGCCGGTGGCCGCGAACGCCGCGAGCGACTCGCCCTGGGGCATCGCCGTCGACCGCGCCTGCGTCCGGGTGAGCACTACCGACTGCACGACCTCGGGCACCGTCAGCTCCGCGCCGAGGACCGCGGCCGCGGCGGCGTACGCGGGCACGCCCGGCGTCACGTCCCACGGGACCCCGTGCGCGTCGAGGCGGCGGGCCTGCTCGTGCACGGCGGAGTACAACGACGGGTCGCCGGAGCAGAGCCGTACGACCGCGAGCCCGGCCGCGTGCGCATCGACGAGCTCGGCGGTGATCCGGTCCAGGTCGAGGTCCTGGGTGTCGACCAGGCGGACGCCCTCGCGGCAGTGCGAGAGCACCTCGTCGTCGAGGTACGTGCCGGCGTAGACGACGACGTCGGCGCCCTCGAGCAGCCGCACGGCGCGCACGGTCAGCAGGTCGGCGGCGCCCGGTCCGGCGCCGACGAAGTGGACGGTCATGCGGCTCCTCCGCTCTTCGTGACGGCCCACTGGACGACGGCCCGCGACGGCGTCCACCCGGTGAAGCCGCCGATCGGCGCCGCGTGCTCGACCTGGAGCCGGGCCAGCTCGCCGCCTCGCTCGTCGTACCAGCGTGCGAGCACCGACTCGGTCTCCAGCGTCACGCCGTGCACGACGAGCCGGCCCCCGTCGCCGAGCGCGTCCCAGCACGCGTCGAGCACTCCCTCGCCGGTCGCCCCACCGCCGACGAAGACGGCATCGGGTCGCGGGAGCCCGGCGAGCGCGTCCGGCGCCCGTCCCTCGACGACCTCGAGCCCGGGGACGCCGAGCCGGGCCGCGTTGCGTCGGATCCGCTCGGCCCGGCCGGGGTCGCGCTCGACGGCCACCGCCTGCGCGGACGGGTGCACCCGCATCCACTCGATCCCGACCGACCCTGCTCCGGCCCCGACGTCCCAGAGCAGCGCGCCCGGGAGCGGCACGAGCCGCGCGATCGCCGAGGCGCGGAGGTCGCGCTTGGTCAGCTGACCGTCGTGCTCGAACGCCTCGTCGGGCAGTCCCCCGACGACGGCGAGCGGGGGCACGGACGGCTGCGCGCACTCCACCGCCAGCACGTGGAGCCCAGGCACGGTGCGGTCGCCCCACGCGGCCGCGGTGTCCTGGGTACGCGACTCCGCACCGGTGCCGAGGTCTCCGAGCACGGTCAGCACCGAGTCCGCGTACCCGGCCTCGACCAGCAGCGACGCGACGGCCGTCGGCGTCGACTCGTCGGAGGACAGCACGAGGATGCGCCGCCCCGGCGCGAGGGCGCGGAGCACGAGGTGCGGGTCGCGGCCGACCAGCGTGACGACCTCCGTCTCCTCGGCCGACCAGCGCATCCGCGCGCGGGCCAGCGTCACCGACGAGACGGCAGGGACGACCGCGACGGACGCCTCGCCGTACAACCGCACGAGCGTCGTCCCGATGCCCGACAGCAGCGGATCGCCCGACGCGAGCACCACCACGTCGCCGTGCGCCACGTCCTCGAGGAACGACCGGAGCCGTCCGCGCAGCGGCGACGGCCACGCGTGCCGGCGCTGGCGCGGCACCGGCGGGAGCAGGCCGAGGTGACGCTCGCCGCCCACCACGACGTCGGCGGTGCGGACGCGCTCACGCACGGGCTCGGGCAGTCCGTCCCACCCGTCGGCGCCGATGCCGATCACGCACAACCTGGTCATGGCTGGTCACGGTACGTCACGGCTGCGGGGGTCCCGGCGACGGATCCACGTCCTTCACGTAGCGGCGGCACGGCACGCCGAACCGCCCTCCGGCCACCTCGGCCTCGTACGTGAAGCCCCCGTCGTCGGCCCATCCCGACCGCTCGTAGAACCGCCGGGCCCGCGCGTTGCCGGGAGCCACCGCGAGCCACGCGCGGGCGTGACCACCCTCGGCGACCCGCCGCTCGGCCGCCGCGAGCAGCGTCGGCGCCACGCCTGCACCCCGGAACGCCCGGTCGACGTAGACCTGCTCGACCTCGTCGCCGAGCACGATGACGAAGCCCGCCACGGCGCCGTCGACGACGGCGACGGTCGTGTCACCGACCCGCGCCAGCGACCGTTCCTCGAAGGACGCGCGGGTCCGTGCGGCCACCAGCGCGTCGGGGACCTGGCCGAGGTGGCCGTCACCCCAGCCCTCGTGCCAGATCGCGGCGACGGCGGCCGCGTCCTCCGGACGGGCGGGGCGGAGCTCGGGACTCGCAGCGGGGCTCATGGACGCCAGGCTAGTCACCCGTGGCGGCGCCCCTTCCGACCTCGGTTAGTCTGGCGGCCCAGGCTCGAGGTGCCCCTCGCGGGGAGAATCGGGAAGCCGGTGAGAGTCCGGCACAGGCCCGCTGCGGTGACCGCGGGGCGAGAGATCGCCACCACGGAAGTCCGAAGACCGGCCTCGCGCCTCTCGGTGACCGCAATCCCGCGGCCACCGACCGTTGGCACAGAGCGCGGGAGCCCCTCATGCCACAGCAGTACCCGTTCAGTGCTGTCGTCGGATCCGACGACATGGTGCTGGCCCTGGTCCTCACCACCATCTCCCCCGGCGTCGGCGGCGTGCTCGTGCGCGGCGAGAAGGGCACGGCGAAGTCCACCGCCGTACGCGCCCTGGCCGCCGTGCTGCCTCCGATCGAGGTCGTCGCGGGCGACCGGTTCTCGTCGGACCCGCGCGAGCCCGCACCCCTGTCGCCGGACGGGCCGTTCGAGGCCGACGCCGCGACCGAGACGCGACCGGTGCGTCTCGTCGAGCTCCCCGTCGGGGCGACCGAGGACCGCGTGCTCGGCTCGATCGACCTGCAGAAGGCGCTCGGCGAGGGGACCGCCGCGTACGAGCCCGGGCTGCTCGCGCGGGCGCACCGCGGGCTCCTCTACGTCGACGAGGTGAACCTGCTGCACGACCACCTGGTCGACGTGCTGCTCGACGCCGCGGCGATGGGGCGCGTGACCGTCGAGCGCGACGGGGTCTCCGTCGAGCACGCGGCGCGCTTCGTGCTCGTCGGCACGATGAACCCCGAGGAGGGCGAGCTCCGCCCGCAGCTCCTGGACCGCTTCGGGCTGACCGTCGAGGTCGCCGCTCCCCGCGACCCTGCAGCTCGGGTCGAGGTCGTACGGCGGAGGCTGGCGTTCGACGCCGACCCCGCGGGGTTCGCGGCCGGGTACGCCGAGGCCGAGGCCGCGCTCACGGGCCGGATCCGTGCCGCCCAGGAACGCGTCGACACCGTCGTGCTCGACGACGCCGCGCTGCTGGCGATCGCCGAGCTGTGCGCCGCGTTCGACGTCGACGGGATGCGCGCCGACATCGTCACGGCGCGTACGGCGGTGGCGCACGCCGCCTGGCAGGGCCAGGATCGCGTGACGACGGAGGACATCCGGGTGGCCGCCCGGTTGGCACTGCCGCACCGGCGTCGACGCAACCCGTTCGACGCGCCGGGGCTCGACGAGGACCTGCTGGACGAGGTGCTGGGCGACGAGCCGGAGGGGCCGGACGACGGCGGGCCTGGCGGTGGCGGTGGGGGCGGGGGTCTCGATACGCCCTCGCCCAGCGGCTCGGACTACTCGACCACCGGGGCGGACGAGGGTCCCGATGGTCGAGTAGGTCGGAGCGCTGGCGGAGACCGTATCGAGACCCCCGACACAGACGAGGATCCCGATGGTCGAGTAGGTCGGAGCGCTGGCGGAGACCGTACCGAGACCCCCGGCACCCCGTACCGCGCCCGCCTGTTCTCCGTCGCCGGCACCGGCACCGGCGACGCGGGCCGCCGCTCGCGCGCGATCACCCGCACCGGCCGCCAGATCGGGTCGCGCAGCCCCGACGGCGAACCCGGCAGCATCCACCTCCCCGACACGATCCGCGCCGCCGCGCCGTACCAGCACCGCCGCGCGCGCCGCGGCCCCGCGCTGGCCCTGGAGGCGGCCGACCTCCGCCTGGCGGTGAAGGAGGGACGCGAGTCCAACCTCGTGCTGCTGTGCGTCGACGCGTCCGGGTCGATGGCGGCGCGGCGGCGGATGGAGCAGGTGAAGACGGCGGTGCTGTCCCTCCTGCTCGACGCCTACCAGCGACGCGACAAGGTCGGGCTGGTGACGTTCCGTGGCCACGAGGCGACGGTCGCGCTGCCGCCGACGTCGTCGGTCGAGATCGCAGCGCGCCGGCTCGAGGAGCTGCCGGCGGGAGGGCGTACACCGCTGGCCGAGGGTCTGCTCCGCGCCGCGGAGGTGCTCCGCGTCGAGCGCCTCCGCGACCCGCGTCGCCGTGCGCTCCTGGTCGTCGTCACCGACGGCCGGGCGACCGCGGGGCCCGGCGCGCGCGCACGCGCCGCCCAGGCCGCGTCCCACCTCGCCGGCACCGGCCTGGCCAGCGTGGTCGTCGACTGCGAGACCGGCCGCTTCACGATGGGACTGGCCCGCGAGCTCGCGAACGACCTGGGCGCCGAGTACGTGCCGCTGGGCGAGGTCACCGCCGACGGTCTGACCGACGTGGTGCGATCACGTCGGACCGGGCCGCGCGAGGAGGTGGCCTGATGCCGCAGGGACAGCCGACCGCCGTCCCCGACGACGGCCTCACCACCCGCCAGCGCCGCAACCGCCCGGTCCTGGCCGTCCACACCGGCGACGGCAAGGGGAAGTCGACCGCTGCGTTCGGGCTCGCGATGCGTGGCTGGAACCAGGGCTGGGACATCGGGGTCTTCCAGTTCGTGAAGTCCGCGAAGTGGCGCATCGGCGAGCAGACCGTCCTCGAGACCCTCGGCGAGCTGCACGCGACCACCGGGCAGGGCGGCCCCGTCGAGTGGCACAAGATGGGCGCCGGGTGGTCCTGGACCCGCAAGGCCGGCAGCGAGGACGACCACGCGCTGGCCGCCGCGGACGGATGGGCGGAGATCAAGCGCCGCCTGGCCGCCGAGCGGCACGACCTGTACGTCCTCGACGAGTTCACCTACCCGATGGCGTGGGGCTGGGTGGACGTCGACGACGTGGTCGAGACCCTCCGTGACCGCCCGGGACGCCAGCACGTGGTGGTCACCGGCCGTCGCGCCGACCCCCGGCTCGTCGACGTCGCGGACCTCGTCACGGATATGACGAAGGTCAAGCACCCGATGGACGCGGGCCAGAAGGGTCAGCGAGGGATCGAGTGGTAGCGCCGTCGTCCGGCTCGGCGCTCCCACGCGTACTGATCGCCGCTCCGGCGTCCGGGCACGGCAAGACCACCGTCGCCACCGGCCTCATGGCCGCACTGAGCCGGGCCGGGCACGAGGTCAGCGGCCACAAGGTCGGCCCCGACTACATCGACCCCGGCTACCACGCGCTCGCGACCGGCCGCGCCGGACGGAACCTCGACCCGTTCCTCGTCGGCGAGGAGCGCATCGCCCCGCTCCTGCTGCACGGTGCCGGCCCGGTGGGCGGACGCCCCGCCGCCGGGCTCGCGGTGATCGAGGGCGTGATGGGCCTGTACGACGGTCAGCTCGGCGCCGACGGGTTCTCCTCGACCGCGCACGTCGCCGCACTCACGCGTACGCCGGTGGTCCTGGTCCTCGACGTCTCCCACGCCTCGCGCACGATCGGCGCGGTGGTCCACGGGCTCGTCTCGTACGACCCCAGCGTCGCGGTCGCCGGTGTGATCCTCAACAAGGCGGGGTCGGCTCGTCACGCCGAGGAGGTACGCCGCGCGATCCGCGACGTCCCCGTGCTCGGCGTGCTGCACCGCGACGCAGGGATCGAGGCGCCGTCGCGGCACCTCGGCCTCGTACCCGCGGCCGAGCGCGAGGAGGCGGCGCACACCCTCGACGTTCTCGCCGCGCGGATCGCCGAGGCCGTCGACCTCGATGCCGTCCTCCGGATCGCCGACAGCGCCGTCCCGCTCGAGGCCGAGCCGTGGCGTGCCTCGGACCACGTCGCGGCACCGCCGACCGCCCACGGCCCGCGCCCCGTCGTGGCGATGGCCGGCGGACGCGCGTTCACCTTCCGCTACGCCGAGACGGAGGAGCTGCTGCGGGCGGCGGGCTGCGACGTCGTGGCGTTCGACCCCCTTGAGGACGCCGCGCTGCCCGACGGCACCGCAGGGATCTACCTCGGCGGAGGGTTCCCCGAGGTGCATGCCGCCGACCTCGCCGCGAACCAGCCGCTGCGCTCCGCGCTGGCTGCGGCCGTCGCCGACGGCGTACCCACCGTCGCCGAGTGCGCCGGGCTCCTCTACCTCTGCCGCAGCGTCGACGACGTGCCGATGGTCGGCACCCTGGACGCGGCCGCGACGATGACGCCCCGCCTGACGCTCGGCTACCGGACGGCGACCGCGCCGGCGGGCACGCTCCTCGGGCCGGCGGGGACCACGGTGACCGCGCACGAGTTCCACCGCACGACCGTCGCGCCGGGCGCCGGGGCGGTCGCGGCGTGGCAGGTCGGGGACCGTGCGGTCGGCTTCGCCAGTCCGACCGTCCACGCGTCGTACCTGCACACCCACTGGGCCGGGTACCCCGCGCTCGCCCAGGCGTTCACCGACGCGGTCCACCGCCGTACCGCCCCGACCACCGCTGCCCCGGCCCCGGCCCCCTCCACCCAGCCCCGCGTTGGTGCCTCAGTGGTCACCGGGATCGCGGCGGTGACCACGGAAGCACCGACGCGAGGGCCCGACCTGCGCCACCACGGCGACGCCGAGGTCCGCGACGGCGACTTCGTCGACCTCGCCGTCAACGTCTGGGACGGACCGCGCCCGGCCTGGCTCGACGCCGCGCTGCGGTCGAGCCTGGAGGACCTGCACCGCTACCCGGACGCGAGCCGCGCCGAGGCAGCGCTCGCGCAACGCCACGGCCGCGCCCCCGACGACGTGCTCGCGACCGCGGGAGCAGCCGAGGCGTTCGGCCTCGTCGCCCGGCTGCGACCGTGGCGCCGCCCGGTCGTGGTCCACCCGCAGTTCACCGAGCCCGACGTCGCGCTCGCCGAGGCCGGCCACCAGGTAACCCACGTCCTGCTCGACGCCGACGGCGGGTTCCGCCTCGACCCGGCACTGGTGCCGGACGACGCCGACCTCGTGGTGGTCGGCAACCCGACGAACCCCACGAGCCGCCTCCACCCCGCTGCGACGGTCCGCGACCTCACCAGACCAGGGCGGCTCGTCGTGGTGGACGAGGCGTTCATGGACTTCGTCCCCGGCGAGACCGCGTCGCTGGCCGGCGCCCGGACGCCCGGTGTGCTCGTCGTCCGCAGCCTGACCAAGCTCTGGTCGATCCCCGGTGTGCGCGCCGGCTACGTCCTCGGCGAGCCCGACGTCGTCGCTGCGCTCCGGGCTGCGCAGGCGCCGTGGTCGGTGTCGACGACGGCGGCCGCGGCGACGGTCGCGTGCGCGACGGACGAGGCTGCGGCCGAGGCCGAGCAGCGTGCCGCCACCACCGCGGCGTACCGGCGGGTCCTCCTCGAGGGCCTTGCCGACCTCGGCATCCCGTACGTCGGCGATCCCGCAGGTCCGTTCGTCCTCGCCTGCCCCGGTGACGGGGTGCGCGAGCGCCTCCGCGCCGAGGGCTTCGCCGTACGCCGCTGCGACACGTTCCCAGGGCTCGGCGCCGACTGGGTCCGCATCGCCGTGCGCCCACCCGCGACGACGGAGGGGCTGTTGTCCACGCTTCGCGCCGTGCTGCGCGAGCGGGCCGGCGTCCGATAGTCTCCTCCTACCCACGACCGAGGAAGCCGGTGAGATTCCGGCGCAGTCGCGCTACTGTGACGCCCCCAGGGGCGGAGCCAGACCCGACGTCGTGGCCGATCCAACGACAAGGGACGCCGTATCCCTAGGAGGAATCGTGAGCCAGCACGTCGCTGCCACCCCTGTCACCACCGTCCCCGCGATCTCGGTCCGCGAGCTCGCGCCGTGGGCACTTCTGTTCGGGCTCCTTGCGCTGCTCGTCATCTTCTTCGTCAGCGCCGACCAGGGAGCGGTCTCGATCCCGGCAGGCAACGCCGTCCACGAGTGGGTCCACGACGGACGCCACCTCATGGGCTTCCCCTGCCACTGACCGCCTGAGCCATCCGGACCCGCAGCGCCTCCTAGGCGTTGGCGGGAGCCCGCGCGACCCCGCGCGGCCTGACCCGAACGGAATCCCGTGAACCCTCGTACCTTCCTCGTCCACGGCCTCCTGGCCGGACTCGTGGCGGCCGTCGCCGCCTTCGTCGTCGCCTACACCGTCGGCGAGCCCCAGATCGACGCCGCGATCGACCTGGAGGAGGCCGCCTCGGCGACTGCCGACCACGACCACGCCGACCACGACCACGGCGACGAGGCCGGGGCAGGCGGTCACACCCACGCGCACGGGGACGGCGGCACCTCGGTCTCCCGTGCGAACCAGTCCACGTTCGGCCTCGCCACGGCGATCCTCGCGCTGTCGCTCGCGTACGGCGGCGTCCTCGGGCTCGTCGCGGCGTTCGCCGCCGGCCGCCTCGGGCGCCTGAGCGCCGCGGGTAGTACGGCGGTGGTGTCGCTGGTCGCCTTCGTCGCGTACGCGCTCGTGCCGTTCCTCAAGTACCCCGCGACTCCCCCCGCGGTGGGAGACGGTGACACGATCGGCGAGCGGACGGCGCTCTACTTCGGCTTCGTTCTCGTCTCCGTGGTCGTCGCCGTCGCCGCGGTGGTGCTCGCCGTGACGCTCGTGCCGCGGCTCGGCGGGTACGCGGCGGTCGTCGCCGGCACCGCGGCGTACATCGCCGCGATGGTGGTCGCCGGGCACCTCTTCGCGACCGTCAACGAGGTCGGCGACTTCCCGGCGGACGTGCTGTGGTTCTTCCGCCGCGACGCCCTCCTCACCGTCGCCACGACGTGGGGCGTCCTCGGCGTGGTCCTCACGGGACTCGTGCGGCGTGCGCAGAACCAGCAGGCGGTGGCCGCCGCTCGGCGCGAGGCGGCCCTGGCGCTGTGACCGGACGCCGTGCTCGCGCGCTGTCGGCTCGTGCCGTCGGCCTCGCGGCGGGGTTCGCCCTCGACCGGGTGCTCGGCGAGCCTGCTCGCCGGCACCCGGTCGCGGGGTTCGGGAAGCTCGCGGGCGCACTGGAGCGCCGCTCCTACGCCGACCGGCGCGGCGTCGGCGTCGCGTACACCGCGGTCCTCGTCGGCGGCGCGGTCGGCGTAGGACTCGCGCTCGAGGCAGCGACCCGCCGAGGACCGGTCGCGCGGGCGGCGGTGACGGCCGTCGCGACCTGGGCCGTGCTCGGCGCGCGATCCCTCGAGCGCGAGGCACTCGCCGTGGCGGCACACCTCGACCGCGGGGACCTTCCCGCCGCTAGGAAACGCCTGACGCACCTCGTCGGCCGCGACACGACCCAGCTGGACGCGTCCGAGATCAGCCGCGCGGTCGTCGAGTCCGTCGCGGAGAACACCAGCGACGCGGTCGTCGCGCCGCTGGTCTGGGGCGCGGTCGCGGGGGTGCCGGGACTGCTGGGCTATCGCGCCGCGAACACGCTGGACGCGATGGTCGGGCACCGCAGTGCGCGGTACGCACGGTTCGGCTGGGCCTCGGCGCGGCTCGACGACCTGCTCAACGTCCCGGGATCACGGTTGTCGGCCGCGCTCGCCGCCGCGCTCGCCCCGGCCGTGGGCGGCAGGCCGGCCGACGCCGTACGGGCGTGGCGCCGCGATGCCGCAGGGCACCCGAGCCCGAACGCCGGGCCAGTCGAGGCGGCGTTCGCCGGGGCGCTCGGGATCCGGCTCGGCGGGGTCAACCGCTACGGCGACCGCGTCGAGAACCGTCACGTGCTCGGCGACGGGCGGGCGGTCGAGGGCGCCGACGTCGCACGGGCGGCGCGGCTCGCACGCCTGGTCGACCTGGCCGCCTGCGCGACCGCCTGCGCCTTCGCCGCCGCCTCCGCCCGTGCACGCGACCACGTCGACTGACGATTCGGGCCGCAGACGCGCGATCGGCGTCGTCTCGGCGAGAATCGTCAGTCCCGCTGGTCGAGCCGCTCGCCGACCCAGGCGGCAGCGGCGTGCGCATCGCCGACGGTCGTGACGTCGCAGGACGCCGACCGCCGCCGGACGACGACGACCGCGATCCCCAGCTCGTCCGCCGCCGCCATCTTGGGCCACGTGTAGCGCCCCCCGGAGTCCTTGGTGACGAGGACGTCGATGCCCCGATCGCCCAGCAGCGCCCGCTCACCGTCGAGGTCGTACGGCCCGCGGTCGAGGCGGACCTCCCAGGCGTCGGGCAACGCGATCTCGGGCGGGTCGACGACGCGCACGAGCGCACGGTGGTCGCGAAGCGGCCCGACGAACCGGTCCAGCCGCTGGCGTCCGACGGTGAGGAACGGCCGCACGCCGCGCTCGGCCGTCGCCCGCGCAGCGGCGTCGTGGTCGTCGACCCAGATCCAGCGGTCGGCGCCGGGAGCCTCGGCCCAGCCGGGTCGTTCCAGGCGCAGCAGCGGCACCGCGTCGGCGGCGCAGGCGGCGGCCGCGTTCGCGGAGATGCCCTCCGCGAACGGGTGCGTCGCGTCGACGACCGCCCCCACGCCGCGGTCGCGCAGATAGCGACGCAGCCCGTCGACGCCCCCGAAGCCGCCGACCCGGACCTCGCCCACCGGCAGTCGCGGACGTGCGACCCGACCGGCGAGCGAGGACACGACGGCAGTTCCGTCCGCGTCGAGGAGTGCCGCGAGCTCGCGCGCCTCGGCGGTCCCGCCGAGCACGAGGACGCTCACGCCGTACCGGCCGGAGGGACGATCGGAAGGATCAGCGGCGCGCCGTGCTCGACGAGGTCGAGGAGCGCGTCGACGTCGAGGTGCTGCTCGAGCAGGTCCGCGAGCAGGTCGAGCCGGGCCCCGCGCGCGGCGGCGAACCGGACGTCCGACGGCTGCCAGGAGCGGCCCGTGACCGCGGCGACCTCCGAGAGCAGCGCGGTACGCAGCTCGTCCGCCTCCAGGCTGCCGTGCCACATCGTCCCGAAGACCGCTCCCCGGCGGGCACCGCCGAGGAAGTCCTCGTCGTCGCCGCGGGCGATGCGACCGTGGTGGATCTCGTATCCGTGCGCCGGGGCCCCGAGGGCCGTCCCCGTCGGCAGCCGCAGCACCTTGTCGGGGGCGAACGTCGTCGTGACGTCGAGCAGCCCGAGCCCGTCCGCGACGGCACCGGCCTGCCCCTCCACGCCCTCCGGGTCGGCGATCGTCCGGCCGAGGATCTGGAAGCCGCCGCAGATGCCGAGCACCGGCCTCCCCGCCCGTGCGTGCGCGACGACCGCGGCGTCGAGACCCCGCTCGCGCATCCAGGCGAGGTCGGCGAGCGTCGCCCGGGTGCCCGGGACGACGACCAGGTCCGCCTCGGCGACGCGGCGCGGGTCGCTCACGAACGTCACGTCGACACCCGGCTCCAGACCGAGCGCGTCGACGTCGGTGAAGTTGCTGATCCGCGGCAGCCGGACGACGGCGACGCGCAGGAGGTCCGCAGTCTCGGCACGTCTCCCGTCGACGTCCATGCCGTCCTCGGAGTCGAGCCACACGTGCGGGCTCCACGGCACGACGCCGAGCACGGGACGACCGGTGACGCGGCTGATCGCCTCGTTCGCGGGCGCGAGGAGCGACTCGTCGCCGCGGAACTTGTTGATCACGAACCCCGAGACCAGCGCCTGGTCCGCCGGCGAGAGCAGGGCGACCGTGCCGTGCAGCGCCGCGTACACGCCGCCGCGGTCGATGTCGCCGACCACCACCACCGGCATGGAGGCGTAGCGCGCGAGACCCATGTTGACGTAGTCGCTGCTGCGCAGGTTGATCTCCGTTGGGCTGCCCGCGCCCTCGCAGACGACCACGTCGAAGCGGGCCGCCAGGTCGTCGTACGCGGCGAACGCGGCCTCGGCCAGGCGCTCGCGCCCGCGGGTGAAGTCGCGCGCGTCGAGCGTCCCACCGGGTCGCCCCATGACCACGACGTGGCTGCGCCGGTCGCCCCCGGGCTTGAGGAGCACGGGGTTCATCGCCGGCTCGGGGACGGCGCCCGCGGCGACCGCCTGGATCCACTGGGCCCGCCCGATCTCGGCGCCCTGTCCGTCGGCTCCCGTGACGACCATCGAGTTGTTGGACATGTTCTGGGCCTTGTACGGCGCCACCTTCACGCCCCGCCGCGCGAGGAGGCGGCACAGGCCGGTCGTCACGACGGACTTGCCCGCATCGGACGTCGTGCCGGCGATCATCAGCGAGCGGGCGGTCATGAGGTCCAGCGTAGGAAGGCACGGCGCGACCGCACGCGGTGGGCCGCGCCTAGGATCGCGTGGCATGGAATCGCGAGACGACGCCTTCGTGACGGCAGCACACATCTCCCTCGGGCTGGTCACGCGCCAGGAGGTCGCCGACCGGTGGGACGAGCCGAGCGCGCTGCCCGAGATGACGGTCGGCATGCTGGCCTGCCACCTCGGCCGGCAGACCGTCCGCGCCCACGAGCTGATCCCGGTCGCCGCGACCGGTACGCCGCTGGCGAGCGCCATCGAGCACTACCGGCGTGCGGCGTGGGTGACGACGGACGACCTCACCGACCCGGTGAACGACCGCACGAACGATGCCGAGGAGGCGGCGCTCGGCTTCGAGGCGCTGCGGGCGACGTGCACCGAGGCGCTCAGCGCGGTCCAGGCCGACCTCGCGTCCGGGGAGGTTGCCGACGTGGTCGCGATCCCGTGGCAGGGCTGGAGCCTGCGGCGCCCCGACTTCCTGCTCACGCGTCTGGTCGAGATCGTGGTGCACTGCGACGACCTGGCGCGCAGCGTCGACGTCGGCACGCCGGAGTTCCCCGACGAGGTCTACCTGCCGGTGCTTCAGCTCCTGGCGCAGCTCGCGACGGAGCGGCACGGGCAGGCCGCGATGACGAGCGCGCTGAGCCGGCGGGAGCGGATGCCGGAGACGATCAGCGCGTTCTGAGGGCCGCGCCCGGTCGTCGTGCGGTCGATCGGTGCCGCCCGGAATCACCTCCGCCGCACGCGTTGGTTGCTCAGTGGTCACGCGACGGCGCGCGGTGACCACTCACGCACCAACGCGTGGGGTGGGGATGGCTAGGCCGGGGGCAGCAGCAGCGACCGGATGGTCGCGGTGAACGCGTGCACGTCGAGCCCGGGGTCGAGCGAGCGCTGCGCCCCCATGCCGATCCCGAGGCTCAGCAGCGCCAGCGCGACCTGCTCCGCCGAGAGCGCGAGCCGCATGCCGGTGCGTCCCTGGATCTCGACCAGCATCGCGGCGATCGCGGCACGGATCTGCCGGTGCCGGGCGGCGAGCTCCGTCGCGACGAACGGGCTGGTGCGCACCACGGCGGCGAACTCGACCTCGAGCGCCGTCCAGCGCGGTTGTCCGAGCCGCACCTTGAGCCACCCCTCGAACGCGTTGAGGGCGTCCTCGTACGTCGTCGCGACGCTCAGCGCCTCCACGACCTCGGCCACCATCTCGCGGTGGATCTCGTCGAGGACGGCGAGCCCGAGCTCCTCCTTGCTCTTGAAGTTGGAGTAGACGGCGCCCTTGGAGAAGCCCGCCTCGAGGGCGACGCGGTCGAGGCTCGTCGCGGCGTAGCCGTCGTCGAGGAAGAGCGACCGCGCGGTGACGATCAACGCCTCCCGCGTCTGTGCCTGACGTTGCGCCCGTGTGGACATCGACCCTCCTACCGACCAATATGACATCACGAGTGTTGCATTCCACTCGGATACCGTTAGTATCTGAGTCGTGATTACCCAAGATATCGTCATCGTCGGCACCGGGTTCTCCGGCATGGGCATGGCCATGAAGCTCGAGGAGGCCGGTCGCGACGACTTCGTGATCCTCGAGAAGGCCGACGAGGTCGGGGGGACCTGGCGCGACAACACCTACCCCGGGTGCGCGTGCGACGTGCCGAGCCACATGTACTCGTTCTCGTACGAGCTCAACCCGCGCTGGTCGACGTCCTTCTCCGGCCAGGCCGAGATCTGGGACTACATGCGCCGGGTCGCCGACGAGCGCGGCATCCGCAAGCGCATCCACTTCGGCAAGGAGGTCGTCGGCGCGCACTGGGACGACGACCGGCGCCGCTGGGAGGTCCGCACGTCCGACGGCGACGTGTACGACGCGCGCGTGCTCGTCTCCGGCATGGGCGGCCTGCACATCCCCAACGTCCCGCACATCGAGGGCGCGGAGACCTTCGCCGGTCCCCGCTTCCACTCCGCCGAGTGGGACCACGACGTCGACCTCACGGGCAAGCGCGTCGCGGTCATCGGGACCGGCGCCAGCGCGATCCAGTTCGTGCCGATCATCGCCGAGCAGGCCGCGCACCTCACCCTGTTCCAGCGCACGCCCCCGTGGGTCCTGCCCAAGCGCGACAACCGGATCAGCCCACGCAAGCAGGCGATCCTCGAGAAGGTGCCGGGAGCCAACCGCGCCTACCGCGACGCGCTCTACTGGGCGCTGGAGTCGCGCGCGATCACGTTCAACGGCCACGTGCCGGCGTTCCTGAAGATCGCCGAGAAGGTCGTCCACGCGCACATCGCGCGCCAGGTCGAGGACCCGGCGACCCGCGAGAAGCTGACGCCCGACTACCGGCTCGGCTGCAAGCGCGTGCTCCAGTCCAACGACTACTACCGCACGTTCAACCGCGACGACGTCACGCTCGAGACGACGGGCGTGGCCCGCATCGTCCCCGAGGGCGTGGTCGACGCGGACGGCACGCTCCACGAGGCCGACGTCATCATCTACGGCACCGGCTTCCACGTCACCGACGCGTTCGACCACCTCAACATCACCGGTCGCGGTGGGGCGCAGCTGGCCGAGCAGTTCCAGCAGGGCGGCGTGGAGACCTACCTCGGGATCAACGTCGCCAACTTCCCCAACCTCTTCCTCATGCTCGGTCCCAACACCGCCCTCGGCCACAACTCGGTGGTGTTCATGATCGAGCAGCAGGCGAAGTACATCGTGCGCTCGCTCGCCGAGATGGACCGCCTGCGCGCCGACGTCATGGAGCCCACGTGGCTCGCCCAGGACGCGTACAACGCCGACATCCAGGCGCGGGTCAAGAAGGGCATCTGGACCCAGGGCGGCTGCACCTCGTGGTACCTCGACTCCCAGGGCAACAACCGCACGATCTGGCCGAAGTTCACCTTCCAGTACTGGTGGGACACCCGTAAGGTCCGGGAGCAGGACTACGTGTTCCAGCGCGCCCGGCGCGACCAGGTCCAGCATGAGGAGACGATCCCGGCATGAGCCTCCCTCCCGGTCCTCGCTGGCCCGCCTCCGTGCAGACGGTCGCGTTCCTCGCGTTCCGGGAGCCGTTCACGCGCATGCTCGTACGCCGCTACGGCGCGGCGTACACGATCCGCATCCACCCGGGGCCGCGCACGATCGCCACGATCAGCGCACCAGAGCAGATCAGGCAGGTCTTCGCCGGGGACCCGCGCGACTTCCACGCCGGCGAGGGCAACCAGGTCCTGCGCCCGGTGATGGGCGACCACTCGGTCCTCCTCACCGACGAGGCCGAGCACCTGCGCGCCCGCAAGCTGCTCATGCCCGCGTTCAACGGAGCCTCGCTGCGGAGCTACCGCGGGCTCGTCGAGACCCTGGCGAAGGCCGAGGTCGACCGGTGGCACGACGGGCAGCGCCTGGTCACCCACGACCGGATGAACGCGCTCACCCTCGAGGTGATCCTGCAGGTCGTCTTCGGCGTGACCGACGAGCGGACGCTCGGCGCGCTGCGGCCGCGGATCCGCCGGATGGTCGAGATCGACCCGGTCATGTTCGTCGGCTGGATCTTCCCGAGGCTTCGGTCGTACGGGCGGTGGCGACGCTACTTCGACAACCAGGCCGAGGTGGACCGCCTGCTGTACGCCGAGATCACCGCACGCCGCCAGGTCTCGGACCTCGACACCCGGACCGACGTCCTGTCGCGCCTGCTGCAGGCCGGCGGCGACGGCGACCTGCCGCCGCTGACCGACGAGGAGCTCCGCGACCAGCTCGTCACGCTGCTGCTCGCCGGTCACGAGACCACGGCGTCGGCGCTGTCGTGGACGCTGCACGAGCTCGGCGCGAACCCCGACGTCCAGGAGGAGGCGCTGCGGGCCGCCGACACCGGGGACGACGCGTTCGTCGAGGCCTGCCTCAAGGAGGGGATGCGACGGCACCCGGTGATCGACTCGGTCGTCCGCCGCCTCACCACGCCGCAGCGGGTCGGGCCGTGGGACCTTCCCGCCGGCACGGTGGTCTCGCCCTCGATCGCAGGGGCCCACTTCACCTACGCGAACTTCCCGGAGCCGGCGCGCTTCCGGCCCCGCCGCTTCCTCGACGACGACATCGCCCCGAACACGTGGCTGCCGTTCGGCGGCGGCGTACGACGCTGCATCGGCGCGGGCTTCTCGCTGATGGAAGGAACGGCGGTGCTCAAGGAGATCCTGACCCGCTACCGCGTGAGCGTCGACGCCGAAGAGGTCTCCACGCTGCGCAACATCACCCACGTGCCGAAGCACAAGGCCGTGGTCACGCTGCACTCGCGGTGACGCGCCGCACTCCCGGTGACGCTAAGCGACCGCTTAGGTAGGCTCCGGTCATGCGTGCAGTGCAGATCACATCGCTCGACGGTCCGTCCGCGGTCGAGGTCGTCGAGATCGACGCCCCGGAGCCGGGTCCCGACCAGGTCCTCATCGACGTGAAGGCGGCCGGCGTCGCCTTCCCGGAGGTCCTCCAGAGCCGCGGCCAGTACCAGATGAAGCCGCCGCTCCCCTTCCTCCCCGGAGCCGAGGTCGCCGGCGAGGTCGTCTCGGCGCCCTCCGGGTCGGGCCTGTCCACCGGCGACCGCGTCACGGCGCTCACGATGCTCGGCGGGTTTGCCGAGCGGGCTGTCGCCGACGCGGACCTGACCTTCCACCTCCCCGACAACGTCTCGTACGAGCAGGGGGCCGGCCTGCCGTTCAACTACCTCACCGCGCACTTCGGGCTGCTCAAGCGCGGCCACCTCCGCAACGGCGAGTCCGTGCTCGTCCAGGGCGCTGCCGGCGGCGTCGGCACCGCGTCGATCCAGGTCGCCAAGGCCTTCGGGGCCGGCCAGGTCATCGCCGTCGTCTCCACCGACGCCAAGGGCGAGGTCGCCGTGGCCGCGGGCGCGGACGCGTACGTGCTCGCCGACGGGTTCAAGGACGCGGTGAAGGACCTCACCGGGGGCCACGGCGTCGACATCGTCGTCGACCCGGTCGGCGGTGACCGCTTCACCGACTCGCTGCGCAGCCTCAAGGACGACGGCCGCCTGCTCGTCATCGGCTTCACCGCCGGCACGATCCCCGAGGTGAAGGTGAACCGCCTCCTCCTCAACAACCTCGACGTCCGCGGCGTCGGCTGGGGCGCGTACGTGATGAAGCGGCCGGGCTACGTCGCGTCGCAGTGGCAGGAGCTCGTCGCGCACCTCGAGGCGGGCGAGCTGATCCCGCCGATCGGCGGCACCTTCCCGCTGGAGGACGCCGCGCGCGCGCTCGAGGTGATCGACGGCCGCGAGGCGCTCGGCAAGGTCGTGCTCGTCCCCTGACCGCGGCGGAGTGACAACGCGCCCCTGCACCGACCCTCACCTCCTCCACACTCCTGACTGCGGCGTCCGTCCGTGGCGCTGCAGACAGGAGTGGTGAGATGCGCAGAGCATCGGTCGTAGCGGCGGCGCTCGGGGCGGGAGGTCTCGTGCTCGGCGGGGTCGTGGTCGCAGACGCGGCCACGACGACGAGCGCGGTGAAGGTGTGCACGACGAAGAAGAACGTGGTCGTCAGCGCGACCAAGGCCGGTCGGTGCGCGAAGGGCCTGAAGAAGGTCACGATCAGCACCCGCGGACCGGTCGGACCGCGTGGCGCGACCGGCGCCCGCGGTCCTGCCGGGCCTGCAGGTCCCGTGGGTCCCGTGGGCCCCGCAGGCACGACCGCGTTCGGCACCGGGACCGGGACCTTCGCGGCGGGCACCGGCACGAACTGCGTCATCGGCGAGGTCCGCCTCTTCGCCGGCTCGGTCGGCACGGGCATCCCGGCGAAGGGCCAGATCCTCCCCATCGCCTCGAACACGGCGCTCTTCAGCCTGCTCGGGACGATGTACGGCGGCAACGGCCAGACGACGTTCGCGCTCCCCGACCTGCGGGCCGCCGCGCCGAACGGCACGACGTACTTCATCTGCGTCGACGGGATCTATCCCTCCCGGCTCGACTGAGCGATGAGTTCCTCGCCGGCGGCGGGTCTGGTGGGTGAGAGTTCGAGAGCCGGACTCCACCCCCTTCAGAGGAGACCGTCATGGCCCGCATGCTCTTCCCGAACCTCGCCGTCTCGGACGTGGCGGCAACCAAGTCCTTCTTCGCCGGCCTCGGATTCACCTTCAACGAGGTGTTCTCCGACGAGGACACCGTCTGCATGGAGATCAGCCCGACGACGTACGTGATGATGATGCACCGGCCGAAGTTCCAGGACTTCATCGAGGACGCGATCACCGACACCTCCAAGGAGCGCGAGGTGCTGCTCGCTCTCTCGGCCGTCTCGCGCGAGGAGGTCGACGAGCTGGTCGACAAGGCGGTCGCGCTCGGCGGTCACGAGTGGCGCGAGGGCAAGGGCGAGGACAACGAGGTCATGTACGGCCGCGCGTTCCGCGACCTCGACGACCACGTCTGGGAGGTCATGTGGATGGACGTCGAGGCCGCCACGGGCGGGGCGCAGCAGGCGCCCGAGCTCTGACCCGTACGACGCTGCGCATCGACGAGGCATCCCGACCGGTATCCGGTCGGGATGCCTCGTCCTTCCTGGAGGGGAAGGGGGTGCGCCGCGCCGAATCCCCCCGTGGCTCGGCGAGACGCACCCCAGCTCCGGTCAGTCGGTGTGGCCCTTGAGGATCTCGTCCTCGATCGTGCCGCCGAGCCCCTCCTTCTCGGGGTCGTACCCGTGCAGGCCGCCCGTCACCGCGTACTCCTCCTCCGGCGACAGCACCAGGCGGTGGCGTCCCCAGAACGCGAAGAGCAGCAGCATCACGACGTAGATGACGACGATCGCGACCACGGCCGGCCGGTACGTCTCGTTGATCAGGACGCCGATGAAGGTGACCGCGGCGATCAGGCCCGCGACCACCGCACCGGCGATGCCGACCGGGCTGACGTACGGCCGGACCGCGTTGGGGAACTTCCGCCGCAGCAGCACGAAGGCGACCATCTGGAGGAAGTACGCGAGGACCGCGCCCCACACCGCGATGTTGAGCACGATGTCGCCGGCCGCCGAGCCGACCCAGTCCACGATGAGCAGGGCGACCAGACCGATCACCGCTCCCGCGACCAACGCCACCCACGGCGTCTGCCGCGCGCCGGTGAGCGAGAGGAACTTCGGGTAGTAGCCGGCCCGCGACAGCGAGTACATGTTGCGGCCGTAGGCGAACATGATGCCCTGGAGGCTGGCGAGCAGGCCGATCAGCGCGAACGCCGACAGGAGCGCGGCGAGGTCGGCCGACAGGAAGGCACGGAAGCCGTCGAGCAGCGGCTCGCCGGAGACCCGGATCTCCTCCGACCCCGTGACCGCCGGGTTGAGGAACAGCACGAGGGCGGCGGTGGCGACCAGCGTGAGCAGACCGCCGATGCCGGCACGCGGGATGTCCTTCTGCGGCTCGTGCGCCTCCTCCGCCGCGAGCGGGAGCTCCTCGATCCCGAGGAAGAACCACATCGCGAACGGCAGCGCGTACAGGACGCCCTCCCAGCCGAACGGCAGGAAGTCGGAGTTGCCCGGGTCGGGCTCGATGTTCATCAGGTTGTCGAAGTCGACCGCGCCGTTGGCGAAGGCGAGGATCGCGAAGAGGACCAGCACGCCGATGGAGATGACCGAGACGACGATCGCGAACTTGAACGAGATCTCCGCCCCGAGCGCGTTGAGCCCGACGAACACCGCGTACAGCACGACCCACCAGATCCACATGTTGTCGCTGAGGTCGAGCCCGATGAGCTCGTCGGTGATCGAGTTGGCGTAGACGGCGGAGAACAGCACGATCACGCCGGTGGTGAAGACGTACTCGATGGTCTCCGCGAGACCGGTGACGAACCCGCCCCACGGTCCCATCGCCGCCCGGGAGAACGAGTAGGCACCGCCGGTGTGCGGCATCGCGGCGGACATCTCGCCGATCGAGAACAGCATCCCGAAGTACATGACGACGATGACGATGCTGGCGACGAGCAGGCCGCCCCAGCCGGCCATGTCGAGGCCGAAGTTCCAGCCGGAGAAGTCACCGGAGATGACGGCGCCCACCCCGATGCCCCAGAGCCCCCAGAAGCCGGCGGCGCGACGCAGCTGGCGTTTCTCGAAGTAGCCCTCCTGGGCGGCGGAGTAGGTCGCCCCAGACGCGTTCAGCTTGTCAGTGGACATCTCGTCTCTCCCGTCGGCCGCGCTTGGACCGAGAGTAGACCGTGCAATGGTGGCTTGGACATACCTTTGACTCGTCAATGTCGCGCGCTCGTCGCCCTGGATTCAGCAGATACCGGGTCCCAATGGTCGGGCGGGCGTGGTTCACTGGGAGACACTGCGGCCGAGGAGGACACCATGACCGTCACGTCGGGAAACCTGACGCTCGACGAGCTGCGCGACGACGTCCACACGGGCGACATCGACACCGTGATCGTGGCGTTCGCCGACATGCAGGGCCGGCTCACCGGCAAGCGCGTCTCGGCACGGCTCTTCCTCGACGAGGTGGCCGAGCACGGCGCGGAGTGCTGCAACTACCTGCTCGCGGTCGACGTCGACATGAACACCGTCGACGGCTACGCGATGTCGAGCTGGGAGACCGGCTACGGCGACATGGTGATGCGACCGGACTTCTCCACCCTGCGCCGGATCCCCTGGCTGAACGCCACCGCCCTCGTCGTCGCCGACCTCGAGGACCACCACGGCGCCCCGGTCGCCGCCGCGCCGCGCACGATCCTGCAGCGCCAGGTCGAGCGTCTCGCGGAGCGCGGGCTCGTCCCGTACGCGGGCACCGAGCTCGAGTTCATGGTGTTCGACACCGGCTACCGCGAGGCGTGGGCCAAGGGCTACCGCGACCTGACACCGGCCACGGACTACAACGTCGACTACGCGATGCTCGCCTCCACCCGCATGGAGCCGCTGCTGCACGACATCCGTCGCGGCATGGAGGGCGCCGGGATGTACTGCGAGGGCGTCAAGGGCGAGTGCAACCTCGGCCAGCAGGAGATCGCGTTCCGCTACGCCCACGCGCTCGCGACCTGCGACAACCACACGATCTACAAGAACGGCGCGAAGGAGATCGCCGACCGCCACGGCAAGAGCCTGACGTTCATGGCGAAGTTCGACGAGCGCGAGGGCAACTCGTGCCACGTGCACCTCTCGCTGCGCGGCGAGGACGGGACCGCGGTGTTCGCCGACGACGAGGGCCCGCACGAGATGTCGCCGATGTTCCGGCACTTCGTCGCCGGCCAGCTCGCGACGATGCGCGAGCTCACGCTGTTCTACGCCCCGCACATCAACTCCTACAAGCGCTTCGCGGAGGGCAGCTTCGCGCCCACCGCCGTGGCCTGGGGTCTCGACAACCGCACCTGCTCGCTGCGCGTCGTCGGCCACGGCCTCGGGATGCGGATGGAGTGCCGGGCCCCCGGCGGCGACGTCAACCCCTACCTCGCCGTCGCGGCGCTGATCGCGGGCGGCCTGCACGGCATCGACGCCGAGCTCGAGCTCGACGCCCCCCTGGAGGGCAACGCCTACACCAGCGACGCCGAGCACCTGCCCACCACGCTCCGCGAGGCGGCCGCGCTGTTCGCGGAGTCCAAGGTGGCCCGCGAGGCGTTCGGCGACGACGTCGTGGCGCACTACCTCAACAACGCGCGCGTCGAGCAGACGACGTTCGACGCGGCGGTCACCGACTGGGAGAGGGTTCGTGGCTTTGAGCGGCTCTGACAGGCGGCCCGTGATCGGGCTGACGACCTACCTCGAGCAGTCGGTCACCGGGGTGTGGGACGTCCAGGCGTCGTTCCTCCCCCGCATCTACCTCGACGGCGTCACCCGCGCCGGCGGCGTGGTCATCCTGCTCCCGCCGCAGCCGGCCGACGGAGCGGACCGCGTGCTCGACGGCCTCGACGGGCTCGTCCTCACCGGCGGCAAGGACGTCGACCCCGCGTCGTACGGGCAGGAGCCGCACCCGCTGACCGACGACCCGCGCCGGGACCGGGACGCCTGGGAGCGGGCGCTGGTGGACGGTGCGCTGGCCCGCGAGCTGCCCGTGCTCGGGATCTGCCGCGGTGCGCAGGTGCTCAACGTCGCGCTCGGCGGCACGCTGCACCAGCACGTCCCCGACGTGGTCGGGCACCCGCGCCACCAGCTCGGCGACGCGGTGTTCTCGACGACGACCGCGCACGTCGTCCCCGGCACGCGACTGGCCGGGATCGTCGGCGACGCCGTCGACGGCCAGTGCTACCACCATCAGGGGCTCGACCGGCTCGGTGACGGCCTCGTCGTGAGCGCCCGGGCCGACGACGGCACGGTGGAGGCCGTCGAGATGCCGGCGGCACCCTTCGTCGTCGCGGTGCAGTGGCACCCCGAGGAGACGCTCGACGACCTCCGCCTCTTCGCCGCGCTGGTCGCCGCGGCCCACGACCGCCAGGAGCTCTCCGTATGACCACGACCGACCTCCACAACCCCGCCGACGGCTCGCACCTCGCGACGATCGCGCTGCTCGACGCCGAGGCCGTCGACGACGCCGTCGACCGGGCTCGTACGGCGCAGCGGGCGTGGGCACGTCTCGCCCCCGTCGCGCGGGGCGAGGGTCTGCGCGCGTTCGCCACCGTCGTACGCGCCCACGTCGAGGAGCTCGCCGCGCTCGAGGTCGCCAACAGCGGGCACCCGGTCGGACAGGCGCGGTGGGAGGCCGGCCACGTCGCGGACGTCCTGACCTACTACGCCGCGGCGCCCGAGCGGCTCTTCGGACGTCAGATCCCGGTCGCGGGCGGCCTCGACATGACCTTCGCCGAGCCGATCGGCGTCGTCGGCGTGATCACCCCGTGGAACTTCCCGATGACGATCGCCTCGTGGGGATTCGCACCCGCGCTCGCGGCCGGCAACGCCGTCCTCCTCAAGCCCGCGGAGTGGACCCCGCTCACGACGATCCGCCTCGGCGAGCTGGCTGCGGAGGCAGGCCTGCCCGACGGGCTGCTGCAGGTGCTCCCGGGCAAGGGGTCGGTGGTCGGCGAGCGCATGGTCACCCACCCGGGCGTCGGCAAGGTCGTGTTCACGGGGTCGACCGAGACCGGGGCCCGCGTGATGGCGGCGGCCGCCCCGACCGTCACCAACGTGACCCTCGAGCTCGGCGGCAAGAGCGCCAACGTCGTCTTCGCCGACTCCGACCTCGAGCGGGCCGCGGCCACCGCGCCGTACGGCGTGTTCGACAACGCGGGCCAGGACTGCTGCGCCCGAAGCCGCATCCTGGTCGAGGAGTCGGCGTACGAGCGGTTCATGGAGCTGCTCGAGCCGGCGGTCGCGGGGGTCCGGGTCGGCGATCCTGCCGACGACGCGACCGAGATGGGGCCGCTCGTCTCGCGTCCGCACTGGGAGAAGGTCGCCTCGTACGTCCCCGACGACGCGCCGGTGGCGTTCCGCGGCGCGGCCCCTGACGGTCCCGGCAACTGGTTCCCGCCGACGGTGCTGACCCCGTCCTCGCGCACCGACCGCGCCGTCGTGGAGGAGATCTTCGGGCCTGTCGTGACGGTGCAGCGCTTCCGCGACGAGGCGGACGCGATCGCGCTCGCCAACGCCACCGCGTACGGGCTGTCCGGCTCGATCTGGACCCGCGACCTCTCCCGGGCGCTGCGGGTCGCGCGCGCTGTCGAGGCCGGCAACCTGTCGGTCAACTCGCACTCGTCGGTGCGCTACGCCACCCCGTTCGGAGGGTTCAAGCAGTCCGGCATCGGGCGCGAGCTCGGCCCCGACGCACCGTTCGCCTTCACCGAGACCAAGAACGTCTTCGTGCACGTCGACGAGGACCCAGCACCAGAGGAGTCCGCATGAAGCCCGTCGACCTGACCCAGCGCCTGGGCGGCCGCGTCGCCGTCGTCACCGGCGGTGCGAGCGGCATCGGGCTCGCGGCCGCGACCCGGATGGCCGCCGAGGGCGCGAAGATCGTCGTCGGCGACGTCGACCAGAGCGCGGGCAAGGAGGCGGCCGAGACCGTCGGGGGACTCTTCGTCCCGGTCGACGTCGCCGACGAGGCCCAGGTGGACGCGCTGTTCGACGCGGCGGCCGACGCGTACGGGGCGGTCGACATCGCCTTCAACAACGCCGGCATCTCGCCCCCGGAGGACGACCTGATCGAGGTCACGGGACTCGAGGCCTGGCAGCGCGTCCAGGACGTGAACCTCACGTCGGTCTACTTCTCGTGCCGGGCCGCGCTGCGCCACATGGTGCCGGCCGGGCGCGGCTCGATCATCAACACCGCGTCGTTCGTCGCCGTGATGGGCTCGGCGACGTCCCAGATCTCCTACACCGCCTCCAAGGGCGGCGTGCTGGCGATGTCGCGGGAGCTCGGCGTGCAGTACGCGCGCCAGGGCATCCGCGTCAACGCGCTGTGCCCGGGACCGGTCAACACACCTCTGCTCCAGGAGCTGTTCGCGAAGGACCCGGAGCGGGCCGCGCGCCGGCTCGTGCACGTCCCTGTCGGCCGCTTCGGCGAGCCGGAGGAGATGGCGGCAGCGGTGGCGTTCCTCGCCAGCGACGACGCCTCCTTCATCACCGCGTCGTCGTTCCTGGTCGACGGCGGGATCAGCTCGGCGTACGTCACGCCGCTCTAGGACGGGAGGTAGTCTCACCGCGATGAGCACCGCACCGTCCGACGGGGTCGAGGACGGAGGCGCGGAGGACGCGCTGCTCCGCCCTGTGCGCACCGGCAACGCCTTCGAGGACACCGTCTCGCGACTCCTGCAGACGGTGCGCCTGGGCGTGGTGCCGCCTGGCGGGTCGCTGCCGGCCGAGCGGGAGCTCGCGCTGCGCCTCGGGGTCAGCCGCGACACGGTGCGCGAGGCGATCCGGACGCTGACCGACGCGGGGTTCCTGGTCCGTCGGCGCGGCCGGTACGGCGGCACGTTCGTGGTCGACGAGCTGCCGCCCACCACGCACCACGGTGCGGCCGGTGCAACGGAGATCGACCTCGACGACGTCCTGCGGCTGCGCGAGGTCCTCGAGGTGGGTGCGGTGCGCCTGGCGGCGGGGCGCACGCTCAGCGCCGCCGATCGGGAGGGGCTGTGGTCCCGGCTCCAGGACCTGCGCGGGGCGTCACCGACCGACTACCGACGCCTCGACTCCCGGCTGCACCTCACCCTCGCCGAGCTCGCCGGCTCGCCGTCCCTGCTGCCGCTCGTGGCCGACGTACGGACCAAGATCAACGTCTTCCTCGACGACATCCCGCTCCTTCCCCGCAACATCGCGCACTCCGACGAGCAGCACGAGACGGTCGTCATCGCGGTGCTCGCCGGCGACGCGGACCGGGCTGCAGCGGCGATGGAGGAGCACCTTGCGGGGTCGGCGGCGCTGCTGCGCGGGTTCTTCAGCTAGACCGGGGCCGGCGCCACGGGGCGGGCCTGCCGTGCAGCCACCACTCGAACGACGCGGTGATCCACGGCAGCAGCACGTAGGTCATGATCGGCGTCGCCACGAGCGTGGTGACGAGCGTCCGCAGCACGAGGTGCAGGTCCGGCCACACGAGGTGCAGCAGGGTGCCGAGCAGCAGGGACAGCGGGAAGAACGCCGCCCAGATGAGCGTCGCCTGCTTCCAGCGCGGCGGCGGTGGCGGGAGCGGCCGCAGGTCCTCGACGTCGTACTCCTGCGGCGGGTCGAACCAGCCCTCGATGCCGGTCCGGCGCTCCGAGCGCTGGTCCTCGACGAGGGGTGTCCCCGCCTCGAGCCACCAGCGACGCTGCGGCGACGCCTCCCACCGCGCGAGGCTCTCGGCATCGGCGAAGCGGTACAGCATGTGCCACTCGTCGGACGTCACGCTCGGGCGTACCCATCCGGTGCCGAGGAAGCCCTCGAAGCGCTCGGCGAGGGCGGACCCGGCGTGCACCCACGCGATCACCTGGTCGACCGTGGAGGGGTCGATGCGTCGCGTGATCGCGACCGTGACCGGGGATCCGAGCGTGGAGGTCTGTGCTGTCACTCCGTCGAGCGTACGGGCGCGTCCGCGGGTTCCGGCCCGCTCGTGACCGGCCTCACCGTACGGGTGCCGAACGTGGGCGCCCGTCCGAACGACGCCTTGCGCGCCGCCCTCCGCAGCGTCAGGAGCACCGCCGGTCCGAGGACGACGATCGCGACCGCGTTGGTGATCGCCCGCCCGGTGTCCCACGAGCCGGTCGAGGTGAGCAGCGTGAACCAGAAGAAGCGCTGCAGGTTCTCCGCGAGGGAGGCGCCGGGGACGAACGCGAGCCCCTGCTCGCCGCTCGGGTCCACGCCCGCGAGGAACGGCCAGAACCACAGGTTGAGGAGCGCGCCGTAGAAGTACGCCGAGAACACGCCGTACGCCGCCAGCATCGCGATCTCGCGCCGGCCGGTCACCCGCTTCGGGAGCAGACCCGCTCCCATCCCCAGCCAGGCGGCGCACATCATCTGGAAGGGCAGCCACGGCCCGACCCCGGCGGTGAGCAGCGCCGACGCGAACAACGAGGTGCAGCCGAGGAGGAACCCGAACCCGGCGCCGAACACCCTGCCGGCGAGGATCAGCAGGAAGAAGACCAGGTCCAGCCCGGCCGTCCCTGCACTGAGGGCACGCAGACCGCACTGGATCGCTGACAGGACGCCGAGCATCGCGAGCGCCTTCGCGTCCATCCCGCCCTCGGACAGCTCGGCGAGGACGACGAGGAGGAGCAGCGGGAGGAGGAGCACGAAGTACATCGGGCTCTGGGCGTCCTGCTGACCGGGAGCCGGCTCGAAGAGCAGCGGCCAGCCGAACATCGCGAGACCGGCGACCGACGCCACCACGAGCACCATCACGGAGCGCGGCCGCAGCGCCACCGCCGTCGTCACCCCACCCACCTGGCTCACGGCGCACCCTCCGCCTGGGCGAGCGCCTCGCGGACGTCGCGGAGGGTCAGCCACTCAGGCCCGAGCACCTTCGCCACCTGCGGCGCGAAGGCGGGCGACGTCGCCAGCACCTCGCGTACCGTGCCCTCGGCGATGACCTCGCCCTGCGCCATCACGGCCGCACGGTCGGCGGTCTCGGCCACGAACTCGACGTCGTGCGTCGCGACGAGGACCGCGCCACCCCCACGCGCGAGGTCGCGCAGCATCTCCGCGAGCGCCGCCTTCGCGGTGTAGTCGAGCCCGCGGGTCGGCTCGTCGAGGAGCACCACGCGCGGGGCGGCGGTGAGCTGGACGGCAAGGACGAGCGCGAGCTTCTGCCCCTCGGAGAGGTCGCGCGGGTTCGTCCGGGCGTCGACGGTCCCGGCGAGGCGTTCGAGGATCGCCGCGCACGTCCCGGCGGGCGCGTCGGCCTCGGTGTCGGCGGCAGCGCACTCCGCGTCGACGGACTCGAGGTAGAGCAGGTCGCTCGCGGTCTGCGGGACGAGGCCGACGCGGCGCCGGGCCTCCTTGCGCGGGAGCTTCGCCGGGTCGTCGCCGCTCACGCGGACGTCGCCGCCGTGGCGGTCGCCGGATCCCTGCAGCGCCCACAGCAGGCTCGACTTGCCCGAGCCGTTGCGTCCCATCAGCGCGGTCACGGAGCCTGCGGGGAGATCGAGGTCCACCCCCCGCACCGCGGGCAGCGGGCCGTACCGCACCTCCACCCCGCGGGCGCTCAGCAGCACCGCCCCCGTCCCCGATGTGCGGAGCTGATCAAGGAACTCGGGTGGCGAAACCTCCAGCTCCGCAGATCGTGGGCGGGGCGGTGCGTCGGCGAGGGCCTTGCGGAGGGTGCGGGAGGCGCGGCGGGCCTCGCGGACGGTGAGCGGGAGCGGGTCCCACCCCGCGAAGCGCCCGAGGTCCACGATCGGCGGTGCCACGGGGCTCGTCGCCAGAAGGGCGGCCGGCTCGCCGGCGGACACGGTGCCGTCCGTCCCGACGTAGACGACCAGGTCGGCGAACGGCACCACCCGCTCCAGGCGGTGCTCGGCGAGCACGACCGTGGTCCCGAGGTCGTGGACCAGCCGGGCCAGCGTCGCGAGCACGTCCTCGGCCGACGTCGGGTCCAGCGCGGAGGTGGGCTCGTCGAGCACGAGCACCGGCGGGTGCATCGTGAGCACCGACCCGATCGCGACCCGCTGCTGCTGGCCCCCCGAGAGGGAGCGAAGCGACCGGGCCCGCAGGTCGGCGATACCCAGGAGGTCCAGCGTCTCCTCGACGCGGCGGCGCATCGCCTGCGGGTCGACGCCGAGCTGCTCCATCCCGTACGCGAGCTCCTCCTCGACCGTGTCCGTGACGAAGCCCGCCAGCGGGTCCTGGCCGACCCAGCCGACCGTGGCCGCGAGCTCGCGCGGCGGATGGTCCTGCGTCCGCAGCCCGGCGACGGTGACCGTCCCCTCGAGGTGGCCGCCGGTGAAGTGCGGGACGAGCCCGTTGACGAGACCGAGCAGGCTCGACTTCCCGGCACCGGTCGGTCCCGTCACGACGACCAGCTCGCCCTCGTCGACGTGCAGGTCGACGTCCTGCAGGACCGGTGCCGCGGCGCCGTCGTAGGAGAACGTGACGCCCTCGATCGCGATCACGCCGCCACCCCCTCGCCGGTACGCACGGGGGCGGGCGTCCGCAGCGCGGCGTACGGAGACGTGGGCTCCGGGGTGAGCAGCGCGGGCAGCGCCGCGACGACGAGCCCGGCCAGCGTCACGGCGTCGAGGTCGTAGGAGACGAAGAACGCCGACGCCGCCGCGAGACCGCACAGCGCCGTGAACCACTCCCACCCGAGCCACGGGTCCGGCCGGTAGCGCGTGTGCCCGACCGTCCGTCCGGACAGCCAGAACCCGACGCCGGCGATGCCGAACCCGACCGCGAGCATCGGCGCCGCGAGCAGGCGCGGCGCGGTGAGGTCCGCCGTCGCGTAGACGCCGACGCACACGCCCATCAGACCGAGGAGCAGGAGCGCACCGCTCAGGGTCCGGGTACGGCGGCTCGCGGCGCCCCGTCGCCCGTACCCCCGCGCGTCCATCGACGCCGCGAGCCGCATCGACCGCTCGAGCGCGTCCTCCATCACCGGGATCACGACCGACCGCAGCGCACGGACGCTGCGGCCGGTGTCACCGCGCAGGCGACGCGCCCGGCGGACGCGGCCGATGCTCTCGGCGAGCTGCGGGAACAGCGTCAGCGCGACGACGACCGCCGCCCCAACCTCGTACAGCGCGGGAGGGAGCGACTTCAGCAGGCGGCGCGGGTTCGCCAGTGAGTTGGCGGCGCCGACACAGATGATCAGCGCCGCCAGCTGCAGCCCGACCGCGAACGACCGTTGCAGCGACTCCCACGTCACGGGCCCGAGCAGCCGCACCCCGTCGGCCCACGACGGCAGCGGCACCTGCGGCAGGTCGAGGATCACGGTCCCGGTCGACGCGCCCCCGAGAAGCACGCCGAACAGGAGCCGGATGACGATCACCACGGCACCGAGCCACAGGTAGAGCCGGAACGACATCGCCCACGGCGCGACCGGCCGCCGCGCGACGACGACCAGCGAGGCCACGCCGATCACCAGGCCGAGCAGCACGACGTCGAACGTGCGGCCCGCCGCGACGGCGAGCCCGATCGCCCACACCCACCAGGCCCCGGGGTGCAGGTCGCGCCGGGCGCGGCGCTCGGGCACGGGTCAGGCGTCCTCGCTGCGGCCGCGCCGGAACAGCGTGAACGCGATGCCGACCGCGAGCAGGACCGCGACGCCGATGCCGATCCAGACGATCGACGTGCCGTCGTCCTCCGCGGGCTCGTCGGAGGAGTCCGCCGCGTTGTCCGACGCGTCCGCCGCGGGCGGGTTCGCCGGGTCGAAGTCGGGCATCGGCGAGGAGTCCATGGGCTGGTTGAGCTGGAAGCGCCAGCCCTCGAAGCCGCCCGGCACCACCTTGTTGGTGTCGGCGCCGGTCTGCGCGTACGCCCAGGCGCCGTCGGCAGGTGCGACGTAGTAGGACCAGTACGCGCCGCCGGGCGGGAACTGCTGGCACTTCTCGACGTAGTCGCGGCCGTCGACGTCGAGGGTCTCGTCCTCGGCCGGCTGCCCGTCGATGCGGCAGGTGCCGGTCATCCCGCTGCCGGTGACCGGCGTGACCTCGAAGCCGGCCGCCTCGAGCGCCTGCATGCCGGTCATGCCGTCGGAGTCCTCGGCGCACGCGACCTCGACGTCTCCGCCGAGATCGGTCATGTCGACGACGACGGTCGTGCCGGTGGCGTCGGCGCAGACCCCGTCGGCGGCGTGGGCGGGGGCGGCGGTCAGCGGCAGCGCCGCTCCGACCAGGAGCGCGGCGGCAGCAGCGAGCGTACGCATGGGCGCGTCCTTCCTGCTGCGACGGGCACCGGCCCGTTGTCCTCGGCAGCGTACGGAGGTGGGCTCCGGGGCGCGGTTCGGTCCCGGAGTGGCAGCAGGTGCTCCGGCTCGCCTCTGCCGAGGCCTACGGTTGCGGGTCAGCGCCGGACTTCGACCGGCTTCCCCTGGTGCCGCTCTCAGGGTATCCGAGGGGCGCCGCGCCCCCCGCGTCAACCGGGGAGCCGCCGGTGGGACCATCCGTCCTCTGTGCGGACGTAGGCGTCCCGGGTGCTCGGGCCCTCGTCGTCCCCGCGCCAGAACGTGAGCCGACGCGGCTCGAGGTGGAAGCAGACCCAGGTCGGCGGCGGCGCGAGGTCCGGGTGCGCCTCGTCCGCGTCGTCGGCGCGGACGACGTCTCCGTGGGCGACGAGCTGTCGCGCGTCCTCGGGCCACACCACCACGAGCGCGGCCCGGGGATCGGTCGCGAGCTGCGTGACCTTCGACGCGCGGGTGTCGCTGTGGAACGAGAGCCGTACGCCGTCGAAGGCGTTGAGCATGACCGTCCGGGCGTCGGGCGCGCCGTCGTCGTCGACGGTCGCCAGGGTGGTGAGGAGCGGCGGCGACCCGGCCGGGCGGTCGAGCCAGTCCGCGAGGAGTGCCAGCGGGTCGTGGAGGTGGGTGTCGGGATCGACGTCGTGGCCGAAGGCGTTCACCGGCCCCACCGTACGGTCGGCGTGAACCGGTCGCCAGGCACCATGGCCCTATGCACCCGTCCGCTGCCACGACGACGCGCTCGTACGCGTTCGAGAACGCCGTCTTCGCGATGATCATCCCCGCCACGGCCCTCCTCGTGCCGTGGGTGTGGTTCGGTCGCGCCTTCCTCGGCGCTGGCGGCTGGTACCTGCTCTTCTTCGCCTTCACGGTGGTCCCGCTCCTCGTGCTCACGCTCGGGGCGACGACGGTGCTCGCGTTCACGCAGCGCCGTCCTGCGGGGACGGGCCGCCTCACCACGCGCCAGGCGTGCGCGCACCTGCTGCTGTGGGTCGCCCTCGCGGCGTTCGGCTTCTTCGTCGTCGACTTCGGCGACGCCTCGGACAGCGCCAACTCCGTGCTGACGGTGGCCGGGGACGGTGGCGAGACGCTGCGCGACCTTTCGACGACCCTCTCGCTCGTGGCGGGCGCGGTCGCCGCGGCCGCCTGGCTCTGGCTGCTCGTCGAGCTGGTCGTCGGCAACACCGAGTCCAAGCGGCGCCGCGACGCGGACGCCTCACGGCAGTGGCAGCAGTGGCAGGCGTGGCAGGCGCAGCACGGGGGTGCGCAGGCCTACGGCGAGCACCCGCAGCAGCAGCCCGGGCCGTCCTGGCCGCAGCAGCCGCCTGGTCCGCCGCGGACCTAGCGCAACCGCGGCACCTCCGGTAGAACTCGGGCATGCCGCTCCCCCGCTCGCGCACGCCAGCCCTGCTCGCCGTCGCCGCGGGGGTCTGGATCCTCGTCGACGTGGTACGGGTGTGGTCGCCGTCGCTGATCACGATCTTCGGCCAGGCCGCCTCGACGCCGCCGGAGCCGATGGGGGCGTACGCGCTGGGGTGCGTGGCGGTCGCCGTGGTCGTCGTCGCGGTGACGGCTCGCCGCGCCGCGACACCCACCCTCGCGGCGGCCCTCGTGGTCGCCGTCGCGGCCCGCGCGGGTCTGCAGCTCACCGACGGCGGCCGTCCGCAGCTCGTCCTCGCCTCCGTCGGCGTGGCCGCGTCGCTCACCTGGTTGTCGCTGGCCGTCGCACGCTACGGCGACGTCGCCGTCGTCGGTGTCGCGACGGGGCTCGCGCTGTCGGTGACGACCCACGCGGCGCTCGGCACCTGGGGCGCGGTGTGGCACCGCGACGCGTGGGGGTGGGTGCTGCTGGTCGCGCAGGTCGTGACCGCGCTCGGAGCGGCGTACGCGGCACGGGGCGGCGACACCCCTGCGAGCCCGGGGAGGCGGTTCGCCTGGCTCCTCCTCCCGGGCCTGCTGCTCGCCGGCATCGTCGTCGCGAACGCGGGACGGGCGAGCGCCGTCGCCGGCACGCTCGGGCTGGCGGTGGTCGCGGCGGCGTCGGTGGTGGCCGTCGGCACCGCGACGCTGCGTCCGCGTCCGGTCGTGGCGTGGACGGCCGCCGGCGTCCTGGTCGCGTCGGTCGCGCTCGTCCTGCTGGTCACCGTCGAGCGGGACGGCATCCCGGAGGTCACGCCCTCCTGGGCGGTGGTCGCGTTCGCGGTCGGGCTGCCCGCGCTCACGACGGTCTGGGCCGCGGCGGCCCAGGGCACCGGCACCTCTCCCGTCGCGGTGGCCCTGGGCGGCCTCGTGTGGGTCGCCCTGCTGTTCGTCTACTACGCCGGGTACGACCTGGGCTACCGCGCCGACCTCGTGGTCGTCGCAGCGGCGGCGGTGATCGGCGTGGTGGCCGCCTGGGGAGTCGGGTCCCGGGCGAGCGGTGCCGGGCCGGCCACGTCGGTGCTCCGGCTGCCGACGCTCGTCGCCGCCGGCGCGGTCGCGGCCCTCGCCGCCTGGTTCGGCCCCGACCTCACCGTGCGGCCGCTCGTCGACGAGATGTCCGACGCGCAGCAGACCACGCAGGTCGCGGCGTACAACGTCCGGATGGGCTACGGCATGGACGGCACCTTCCGCCCCGACGAGGTCGCCGAGGTGCTGCTCCGGTCGGACGTGGCGCTGCTGAGCGAGGTCGACCGCGGCTGGTACCTCAACGGCGGTCAGGACCACCTCGCGATCCTGTCCCGGCTGCTGGACCGCGAGGCGGTGTTCGCCCCGGCGGCCGACCCGGTGTGGGGCGACGCGGTCCTCTCCGTGGCGCCGGTCGGCGAGACGGTCGGGACGCCGCTGCCGTCGTACGGTGCGGTCACGGGGGCCCAGGCCCTGGCAGCACGGATCTCCGTGGAGGGCGTGCCGACGTGGTTCGTGTCCACGCACCTGCAGCCGAACGACGGTGACGAGGGCGTGCGCGACCAGACCGACGACCTCGCGACGGCCGTACGCGCCCGCCTCGACGACGGCATCCCGCTCGTGCTCGGCGGCGACCTCAACACGCGACCCGGCAGCGCGTCGTACGAGGTGCTCCTCGACCTCGGGCTGGTCGACGCCCTCGACGGAGCCGGCCCGACCTCGCCGGCCGACGCTCCCACGGTCCAGATCGACCACCTCCTGGTGACGCCGGACCTGGCCCCGTCGAACCCGGTGGTCGGCACGTCCCAGGCCTCGGACCACCTCCCGGTCGGCGTCACGATCGCGCCGCGCGGCGCCGGCGACGCGAGCGGCGTACCGTGACCGGATGAGCGCCAGACGGATCCTGCGCGGCGCCGTGGTCGGCGCCCTCGCGTCGCTCCCCGCGTCGTACGTCAAGGCCGTCACGGAGCCGCCGCTCCAGCGGGCCGCCGAGCGCCTCCTCCCACCCGAGTCGTGGCAGAAGCGGCTCGTCGGCGCGGACCCGTCGGGCCGCCCCGAGAACATGCCGCCGGCGGTGGTGGCCTCGGAGGTCGACGAGCTCCGAGGGGGCGCCGGGCTCGACGCCGAGCAGAAGATCCGGGCGAGCCGCACGATCCACTACGCTTTCGGCGTCGTGGTCGGAGCCGCGTACGGGGCGAAGGCCGAGTGGCTGCCGTGGGTGACCCGCGGCGCCGGAGCTCCGGCCGGACTCGCGCTCTACGGGATCACGCACGCCACCGCGCTGCCCGCGTTGGGGATCCAGGAGTCGCCCTGGGACCTGCCCCGCTCGGCGGTGGTCTGGGAGTCCGCGAGCCACGTGGTGTTCGGGGTGTCGCTCGAGCTCTCGCGGCGCGTGGTCGACCGGCTGCTGCCGTAGCTCCGCCCGCAGGGGCTCAGCGCACGACGCTCCACTGCACGAGGGTGCGCCGTGGCGTCCACGTGGCGGTCTCGCCCGCCACGACCTCCTCGACGCCGATCCGGACCAGCTCGCCGCCGTGCCGGCCGAACCGCCTGACCAGCGCGGCCTCGTCCTCGACCGTCACCGCGTGCACCACGAGACGGCCCCCGGGTCGGAGTGCGTCGTGGAGGGCGTCGAGCAGTGCGGCGTCGGCCGCCCTGCTCCCGACGAACACCGCGTCGGGGGCCTCGCGCCCGTCGAACGCCTCCGGACCGGTCCCTTCGACCACGCGCAGCTCGGGGACCCCGAGGTCGGCGGCGCTCTCCTTCACGTCCGCCACCTCCTCTGGGACGACCGCGACGACGGCGGACGCGAGCGGCTCGCTGCGCAGCCACTCGATCGCGACCGAGGGCGCGCCCGGCCCCACCGCCCACAGGAGGTCGCCCCCGGCCGGCGCCAGCCGCGCGAGCGCCGCGGCGCGGGCGTCCCGGCCCGCCACCGTCGTACCGGACCCGAACGCCGCATCCGGGAGACCCGGCACGCTCGACGTCGCCGAGCGGCGGGACGCGTCCGCGACGCAGGCCAGGCAGATGACGTTGAGCTCGGCGGAGACGCGGTCCTTCCAGCCCGCGGCGGTCGACTCCGTCCGCGACTCCGCAAGACCGCCGAGGTCGTTGAGGACGGTCATCGCGGTCTCGCCGTAGCCCTGCGCGACCAGCAGCGCCGCGACCGACGCGGGCGTACCTCCGTCGGACGACAGCACCACGAGCTTGCGGCCAGGAGCGAGGTGCGGGAGCAGGCGGCGTACGTCGCGCCCGACGAGCGAGACCAGCGACGTCTCCTCGAAGGACCACCGCATCCGGGCGCGTGCGAGCGACTCCGACGAGACGGTCGGGATCACCTCGACGTCGTCAGGCCCGACGATGCTCACCAGCGTGCTCGCGATCCCCGCGACGAAGGGGTCACCGGAGGCGAGGACCACGATGCGCTTGCCCTCGTACTCCTCGAGCAGGCCGGGCAGCGCCTCCGCGAGCGGGGACGGCCACTCCACGCGGACCTGCCACCAGGCCCACGGGACCGTCTCCAGGTGCCGCTTGCCGCCCATGACGACCTCGGCCTCCCGGACGAGACGCCGCGACTCCATCGCGAGCCCGTCCCAGCCGTCCGCACCGATGCCTACGACCGTGATCCGCTGCATGGTGGCAGACGCTATCCGTCAGGGAGGTCCCGCCCCAAGCCCGACCCGGAAGTGATCCAGCACACGTCCGCCATGCGGCGCGCCGAGGAGCGTACCGGTGACCCGTGCCTACGATCGTGCGGCGGAGGCCGCGACCGGCGCGGACCCCGAACGCCTCGAGAGGACGGCCTGGTCGATGACACGCGACGACGGGTTCCGAGCGACCCTGCCCGTCTCCGACCGCCACGTCCTCGTGGTCGGCGGAGGACCCGAGGCGCTCGGTCGGATCGCCGCGCTCCGCGACGCCGGGGCGCGGGTCACCGTCGTGGCGCCCGAGGTCGTGCAGTCCGTGCAGGACCTCGCCGAGCGGGGCGTCCTGCGGTGGCACCCCCGGTCGTACGACGCCGGGGACGTGTCCGGTCCGGACCTGGTCGTCGCCGCCTCGGGTGACGCCGCCCTCGACGCCCGGGTCGCCGCCGACGCCGCGGCCGCAGGGCGCTGGTGCTCCGTCCCCGACCCGACCGCTTCGACAAGGCTCACGGCCCCCGCACGCTCGTCGACGCCGTCGAGCAGGGGACGGGACGGCGGCGGCTCGGTCGTCCTGGTCGGGGGCGGACCCGGTGACCCGGGACTGATCACGGTCGCGGGCATGGAGGCGGTACGCAGCGCCGACGTCGTCGTGACGGACCGGCTGGCGCCGCTGGCGGTGCTGAGCGGTCTGGACGTCGAGGTCGTGGACGTCGGCAAGATCCCCCGCGGCCGGTTCACCCCGCAGGAGGAGATCAACCGGGTCCTCGTCGAGCAGGCCAAGAGCGGCAAGCGCGTGGTGCGCCTCAAGGGTGGGGACAACTTCGTGTTCGGGCGCGGGGGCGAGGAGCTCGAGGCGTGCGTCGCCGCCGGCATCCCCGTCGAGGTCGTCCCAGGCGTGACCTCCGCGATCGCCGGTCCCGCCCTCGCCGGCATCCCGGTGACGCACCGCGGGCTGAGCCAGGGCTTCACCGTGGTCTCGGGCCACGTGCCGCCGGGCGACCCCCGCTCCACGCTCGACTGGGGTGCGCTCGCGCGGTCCGGCACCGACCTGGTGCTCCTCATGGCCGTCGCCACGCTCCCCGCGATCACGGAGGCTCTGGTCGCCGAGGGCCTCGATCCTGCGACGCCCGCCGTCACAGTCGCCGACGCCGCGCTCCCGACGCAGCGGGTGGTGCGCGCCGACGTCGCGAGCATCGCGGCACGCGTCGCCGAGGCCGGCATCAAGGCCCCCGCGATCACCGTGGTCGGTCGCGTGGCGGGATTCGACCCCGGCGTTTGACCGTTCCGCCGCGCGGGTAACCCCTGCGCGACGGAAGGAGCGTGCCGTGCGCGTCGTGGTGACAGGAGCCAGCGGGAACGTCGGCAGCGCGCTGCTGCGCGAGCTCGGCAGCCGCGGCCACGACCTCGTCGGCGTCGCCCGCCGTGCTCCGGACCTCCCTCCGGGCGAGCACGGCTCGGTCCGCTGGCACGCCGCCGACGTGGCCGAAGACGTCCTCGACCCCGTGCTGGCGGACTGCGACGCCCTCGTGCACCTCGCGTGGATGTTCCAGCCGACCCACGACCCGGACACGACGTGGCGCGCGAACGCGGTCGGCACCCGCAGCGTCCTCCAGGCGGCGGCACGCACGAAGGTGCCGGTCGTCGTGTGCGCGTCGTCGGTCGCCGCCTACTCCCCCGCCGAGGACGACCGCCCCGTCGACGAGGACTGGCCCACCGACGGTCCGTCACCCGCGGCGTACTGCCGGGAGAAGGCGTACGTCGAGCGGCTGCTCGACGCCTTCGAGGCCCAGCGCCCGGACGTCCGCGTCGTACGGATCCGCCCCGCCTTCGTCTTCCAGCGCTCCGCGGCGTCGGAGCAGCGCCGCATCTTCGGCGCACCGGCGCTGCGCCCGTGGATGCTCGACCGCCGGCTGCTGCCGGTGGTCCCGGTCCCACGCGGGCTGCGTCTGCAGGCCGTGCACGCGGGCGACCTCGCCCGCGCCTACGCCGAGGCCCTCGAGCGGCCCGTCCACGGGGCGTTCAACGTGGCCGCCGACGACCTGCTGCGCCGCGACGAGCTCGGGCACCTGCTCGAGGCGCGCACGGTGGAGGTGCCGTCCCGGCTCGTCCGCGGGGGCATCGAGGCGGCATGGCGGGTCCGCCTGGCCGGTGCCCCGGGCGATCTCTTCGACGCCCTCCTCCGCATCCCCGTGATGGCGACGTCACGTGCCAAGGCCGAGCTCGGGTGGCAGCCGCAGCACTCCGCGGCGGACGCGCTCGACGCGATGATCACCGGCGCCCGCGAGGGTGCCGGTACCGGGCTCCCGCCGCTCGCACCGGACGCACCCGTCCCCTGAGTCGACCGCGCCCCCGCGCGCTGTCGCGTACGGGGGCGCGGTCTCCCAACGGACCTGAGCGGCTCGGGTCAGGTCGTCGGCGATCCTCCTGCGGGCTCCCCGACCTCCGGCAGCCGCTTCATGACGCGCGGATCCCCGGCGTCGGCGAAGTAGTCGCCCGCGATGGTCTCGTCGACGCCGTTGTCGACCTTGCCGGCGCGCAGGGCCAGCGTGATCACGGCGGCGACGACGACGTTGATCACGAACGCGGTCAGGGCGATGTAGCCCAGCGTCCCGATCACCGGGATCTCGGCGAGCGAGCCTCCGAAGTGCTTGCCGGTGATCGGGTTGATCACGTCGTACGCACTCATCGTGCCGTAGACCATGCCGACGGCCCAGCCGACGAGCAGGCCCCAGCGGTGGAACCACTTCGTGTAGAGGCTGAACACGATCGCCGGGAGCGTCTGCAAGATCCAGATGCCGCCCAGGAGCTGGAAGTTGATCGCGTTCTGCTTGTCCAGCGACAGCACGAACACCAGCGCGAAGATCTTCACCACCAGCGACGCCAGCTTGGAGACCTGCGCCTCCTGCTTCGCCGTCGCGTGGGGCTTGATGAACTCCTTGTAGATGTTGCGCGTGAACGTGTTCGCCGCCGCGATCGACATGATCGCCGCGGGCACCAGCGCTCCGATCGCGATCGCCGCCCACGCGACGCCCGCGAACCACGAGGGGAACATGTCCTCGAACAGCTGCGGGATCACCAGCTGCGCGTTCGGCTCGCCGTCAAGGCCGACCGGCTGCGTCCCGGCCGCGATCGCCACCCACCCGAGCAGCGCGAGCAGGCCCAGGATGAACGAGTACGCCGGCAGGATCGACGCGTTGCGCCGGATGGTGTTGCGGCTCTGGCTCGACAACGTCGCCGTGATCGAGTGCGGGTACATGAACAGCGCCAGCGCCGACCCGAGCGCGAGCGTCGCGTACGCCCAGTGGTTGTCCATCCCGGTCGGGATGAAGACGCCGGTCGGGGCCCCGGTCGCCGGGTTCTCCGACGCCATCTTGTCCGCGGCCGACCCGAAGACGGCGTCCCAGCCGCCGACCTTGCCGGGGAGGTAGACGATCGCGACGATGATCACGAGGTAGATCAGCGTGTCCTTCACGAACGCGATCACCGCCGGCGCCCGCAGGCCCGACGAGTACGTGTACGCCGCCAGCAGCGCGAACGCGATGAACAGCGGCGCGTCCTTCGCGACCCAGTTCGAGCCGCCGCCGAGACCGGCGACCTCGAGCACCGCCTGGATGCCGACCAGCTGGAGCGCGATGTACGGCATGGTCGCCAGGAAGCCGGTGATCGCGATAGCCAGCGACAGGCCGCGGCTGCTGTAGCGGCCGCGCACGAAGTCGGCCGGGGTCACGTAGCCGTGGCGGTGGCTGACCGACCAGAGCCGCGCCATGAAGACGAAGATGATCGGGTACAGGATGATCGTGTAGGGCACGGCGAAGAAGCCGGCCACGGCGCCGGTGGCGAACATCGCCGCGGGCACGGCCACGAACGTGTACGCCGTGTAGAGGTCGCCGCCGAGCAGGAACCAGGTGACCCAGGTGCCGAACTTGCGTCCGCCCAGGCCCCACTCGTCCAGCGACTCCATCGAGGCCGGGCGGCGCCAGCGCGACGCGTAGAAGCCCATCACCGTGACGAGGGCGAACAGGAGGATCAGGACCGTCAGGGCGACCCCGTTGACGTCGCTCATCGGCCCTCCTCCCCGTCGCGCCGCGGATCGGTGTCACGAGGCTCGTCGGCGTCCCAGGGGTCGCCGTCGAACAGGTCCGCGTCGGTCCGGTCGCCGATGTGCGCGCCCGGTGTCGTCATCGGCCGGTGCGGTCGCGCGACCAGCACGATCCGGTAGGAGGTGTAGGTCAGTCCGGCGGTGAGGAACACCCACAGGAACTGGTACCAGAAGAAGAACGGCCACGGACCCAGCTTCGGGTCCTCACGGGCGTAGGAGTCGACCCAGAGCAGGGCGATCACGGGGATGGCGAGCAGCACGGCGGCAAGCGTCAGGAGCGCCTTGTTCGCCGGCGGCGTTGTCTCGTGCACGGTCGGGTCCTCGGCCGTGGGAGGTGGTCCAGAGGTCATCGACAACCTTTCGTGTCGGGGCCCGGTCAGGGCCCGGAGCGGGCCGCACAGAGGGGCGACTGAGCAGTACCCCTGTGACAGCGGTCACACACCTTGCCAGCGCGACCGACACGGGTCCACGGCGGCGGGCCACCGCGTCGCCGAACGGTCGCGATGCGGCGCCGGACGGTCGGCGTGGGTCGCCCGACGGCGGGAGGCTTAGGGTGAGGAGGCCTCGTACAGACCTCGCGGAAGGCTTCCGATGACCCACGCCCCACTCGGCCGAGACCGCGTCGCCGCCCCCTCGGAGCCGGTACGACGCCAGGCCGCGGACCGTCTGGCCGGTCTCGCGACCCCTGCCGGAGCGCTCGGACGGCTCGGCGAGGCCGCCGTCTGGCTCGCCGCGGTGCAGGGGCAGTGCCCGCCGCGCCGTCCGCGTGACGTCCGGGTGGTGGTGTTCGCCGGCGACCACGGCGTCACGCGTCACGGCGTCTCGGCGTACCCCGCGGAGATCACCGCGCTCATGGTCCACCAGTTCCTCTCCGGGGGAGCCGGCGTCGCCGTGCTCGCCCGCGAGCACGGCGCGACGCTGCGCGTGCTCGACCTCGGCGTGGACGTCGAGCCGGACGCCTTCCCGCCGGAGGTCACCGCGCACAAGGTGCGCCGCTCATCAGGGGCGATCCACCTCGAGGACGCGCTGACCGCGTCGGAGACCGCGACGGCCCTGGCCGCCGGTGCCGCGGTCGCGGCGGAGGAGATCGCGGCCGGCGCCGACCTGCTCGTCGCCGGCGACATGGGGATCGGCAACACGACGCCGTCGGCGGCACTCGTCGCGGCGTCCCTCGGACTGTCGGCCGCGGACGTCACGGGCCGCGGCTCCGGCGTGGACGGCCAGGCCCTCGCGCACAAGGAGATAGTCGTCGCCCAGGCGCTGGAGCGGGCCGGGGACCGCGTGGCCGACCCGTTCGACCGACTGACCGCGCTGGGATCGGCCGACCTGGCCGCACAGGTCGGATTCCTCGTCGAGGCAGCCCAGCGTGGCGTGCCGGTGCTCCTCGACGGGGTGATCTCGGTGGCGTGCGCGCTGGTCGCGGAGGACTACGCGCCGGGGTGCTCGGCCTGGTTCGCCGCGGGGCACCGCTCGCCGGAGCCCGCCCAGGCGCTCGCGCTGTCGAAGCTCGGTCTCGAGCCGCTGCTCGACCTCGGCATGCGGCTCGGGGAAGGCAGCGGGGCCGTCGCCGCGATCCCGGTGCTGCGCTCCGCCGCCGCCCTGCTGGCCGAGGTCTCGCTGCTCGCCGACGTGCTCGGTGCGCAGGACGCCTGACCGGACCGTGGTGACCGAGCGGCCCACCCGCGGCGTCGTCGCCGACGGCGTGCTGCTCGCGGCGGGGACGTTCAGCACCGTGCGCTTCCCGGCGCCGTCGTCGGTCGACCGCGCCCGCGCCCGGGTGGCGATGCTGGTCGCGCCCCTTGCTGCGCTGCCGTTGGGCGTGGCCGCCGCGGCGGTGGCCGCCGCCGGTGACGCGACGTCGCTCCCGGCACTCGTGACGGGCGCCCTCGCGGTGGCGGTGGTCGCGCTCGGCACCCGTGCGCTGCACCTCGACGGGCTTGCGGACACCGTCGACGGGCTGAGCGCGCCGTACGAGCGCGAGCGGCGCCTCGCGATCATGAAGTCCGGCGACGTGGGGCCGGCCGGTGCGGTCGCGCTCGCGCTCGCCCTGCTCGTCCAGGCGGCGGCGCTGGGCGCGGTCGCGACGCGTCCCTACGGGTGGCTCCTCGTCGGCGTGCTGGTCTGCGTCGCCCGGGCCGCCGTGCTGGTCGCGTGCGCGGCGCCGGTGCCTGCGGCGACACCCGGAGGACTCGGCGCGGCGGTCGCGGGGTCCGTCCCGGTGCCGGCCGGCCTCGCGGTCGGGATCGCCTGCGCTGCCGTGATCGCGACGGCGGTCGCGGCGACGGGAGCTGCGTGGTGGTACGGGGTCGTGGCCACCGCCGTCGCCACGCTCGCCGTCCTGCTCCTCGTCCGCCGTGCCGTCACGCAGCTCGGCGGGATCACCGGCGACGTCATCGGCGCCTCGATCGAGGTGGCCCTGGTCGCGCTCTGCGTGGTCGCGTCGGCGAGCGCCTGACGTCGCGACCCGGTCAGAGGTGCAGGACGCGACCCGCGACCACGAGCGCGACCTCCTCGGAGGCCTCGGCGAGCCGCTGGTTCGTGATCCCGAGGACGTCACGGAAGATGCGTCCTGACCGGTGCCCCGGCACGACGCCGAACCCGACCTCGTTGGTCACCGCCACGCTCAGCCGGTCGCGCGCGGCCCACGCCTCGGCGAGGCTGTCGATGCGCTTGCCGACCTCCGGGCGCCACTGCGCGTCGGGGGCGTCCCAGGCGGCGAGCTCGTCGAGCACCGCCGTCACCCAGGTCCCGATGCAGTCGACCACGACCGGTGTCTCGGTCCCCCGCAGGGCGCTCGCGACCTCGGCGGTCTCGACCGTCGTCCACCCGGCGGGGCGGCGCTTCTGGTGCTCGAGCACCCGCGCCCGCCACTCCGGGTCGCTGTCGTCCGGGATCGGACCCGGCGCGATGTAGGTGACGTGCGGCTCGTGCGCGAGCAGCGACTCCGCGTACGTCGACTTGCCGGAGCGCACACCTCCGGTCACCAGCACCCTACGACTCATGTCCGCCCCTCTCGGCCCCGCGAAGGTCGTCCTGCTTCGTCCGCTTCGGGCAGCGTCGCACGGAGGCTCCTCGGACGCACCCCCGGGTCTCACGTCGCAGACACGGGACGGCCCGAGGTCGTACGGTCGTCACCATGACCGGGATGGGGCCGGCCCCGGCCGTGGTGCTGGCGGCGGCGCTCGCGACGGTGCTCGCGGGGTGCTCGTCCGCGGCCGACCGCGCCGGCGACGCAGCCTCCGAGGACACCAGGACCCCTGCGCCGCCGGCGACCTCGGGGTCCACCACCGCCTCCCCCGCGACGCTGCCCGGCGGCTGGCTCGCCGAGCCGCTCCCCGGTCGCACGCTCCCGGCGTCGCTCGTCGCGAGCGGCGGTCGTGTACTGGTCGGCGGCTCGACCGGCAGCGCCGACGAGACTCGTCCGCGCCTGCTCCTGCACGACGGCGCGTCCTGGGAGGACGTACCGCTCGAGCCCGCCACCGGGTACGGCGAGGTGGCGTCGCTCGTCCAGCTCGCGCTGGCGCCGACGGGCGAGGTCGTCGCCCTCGGCAACGCCATCGGCGGCGCGCACCTCATGCCGCGCTGGACCGCCTGGGCCGGCACGGTCGACGAGGTGGCCGAGGCGCCGCAGGTGTTCGAGACGTTCGGAGGGCCGTCCGCGGGCGGGCTGACCGGCGTCACCGCGTCCCCGGTCCCCTCGGTGGTCGGGAGCTGGGCGACCTCGCCGTCACGCCTGTCCCCCGCGGTGTGGCACGAGGATGCGGCGCGCTGGGTCCGCCGTACCGACGTCGGTTCCTTCGCCAGCCACGACGACGTCCAGGCGCTGCCGACGGCGGTGGCGGCGACCGCGACCGCGGTGGTCGTGGTCGGCACGGAGACCGTGACCGACGGCGCGGGGACCCATCAGGCCGCGGTCGCGTGGACCACGTCCGACCTGGGCCGGTGGCGGCGGCTCGCCCTCGGGCCGCGCACGGGCTCCTCCAGCGGTGCGACCGACGTCGCCTGCTCCGCCGACACGTGCGTCGTGGCCGGTTGGGTGGGCGGCCGGCTCGCCGGCTGGAACGTCGACACGCAGGCCGAGCGCGGCCGCGCCCCCGGCGACCCGACGGCGCGGGACGTCCGTCGGATTCCGCTGCCCGCGGTCGCGGTCGAGCCGTACGTCGCCAAGGCGCGGGCCGCGTACGACGGGGCGTGCGCCGCGATCGCCGTCGGCGCCGGATCCCGTACGGCGCTGGTGTCGGCCGACCTGACGCGCTGGTCCGCGACCCAGCTCCCGCAGCCCCACGTCACGCACCTGGCGATGGCCGACCGGCGGCTGTTCGTGCTCACTCCGGACGAGGCGACCGCACTGGTCTCGCACGAGGAGGCGTGCGAGCTCAGTCGGGGATGACGACGGCGAGCTCAAGGTCGCCGCACGGCAGCACCTCGCGCGAGCCCTGCACGTCGACCAGCGACCCCGTGGCGATCCGTGGCGACTGCGAGACCACGGCACGGCCCGCGCCGTTGACGACCGTCGCCCCGTCGCCGGCCTCACGCAGCGACGGCAGGAGCATGAGCTCGAGCGTCTCCACGAGGGTGTCCGCCCCGACGACGCCCACCATGACCCCGTCGACCACGACCGGCGCGGTCGCGGTGAGGACGTACTCGTCGGTGCAGACGTAGTCGACGTACGGCCCCGCGACGTGCGGCAGGCCGGTGCGCGCCGGCACCCGGAACCACTCGTGCCGCGTGTAGTCGAGCGGGTCGCCGCTGTCGGGCGCCTCCGCCTCGGCGAGGAGCTGGCGGTTCTCGCCCTGCCACCAGGCGAGGTAGAGCGCCTTGTCGGAGAGCACGTGGCGCGCGGCGACGAACCCCGATCCCATCAGCCGCTGGTCGGCCAGGGTGCGCCCGACCAGCGGGGCGATCGCGGCCGAGACCTCGCCGGCGCTCACCGGACCGGCGGCGAACAGCGCCTCCATGCGGACGCGCATCTCGTCGAGGTGGAGGAAGACGTCGGAGAAGTACGCCGAGACGACCGAGGCCGGCGCCTCGAGGTCGTGGGGAGCGTGGACCGCCATGCGCCCTCCTGCGTCAGAGTCCGCCAGAGTCGCTGGTGGTGCCCGAACCAGGCAATGCTGCCTTCTGCTCGAGCAACCACGCAAGGGATTGCGCGACATGCTCGCGGGCCTGCGCCCGGGCCGCGTCCCCGTCACCACCCTCCAGCGCGGCCAGCAGGGCGACCTGACGCCCGCGCGCCGCGGAGCGGAACGCGGGGTCCATGAACGGCAGCCTGACCAGCGAGCCGAACGCCGCCTCGAGGCGGACGAGCTCCCGGGTCAGGCGGGCCGACTGCGTGAGCGCGGCGATCGAGAGCGTCAGCTCGGCGTCCGCGTGACGCCAGCGGGCGGGGTCCGCCACGTCCTCGTCCGGCACGAGCTCTCGCAGCTGCGCGACGTCGTCCGCACCGGCGTACGCGGCGGCGACCTCGGCGCACCCCGCGACCACGACCGTGTAGAGGGTGGCGCGGTCGCGGAGCTCCACGTTGGAGGTCGAGGCGAGACGGCCGTTGAGCACCGCCTCGTCCGGGTGACGCGGGCGGTTGACGAAGCTGCCTCCACCGCGACCCCGCGTGGTCGTCACGAGGCCCTGGGCACGCAGGGCGACGAGCGCCTCGCGAGCCGTCACGGTGGCGACGCCGAGCATCGCGGCGAGCTCGGGCTCGCTCGGCAGGCGCTCACCGTCGGCGAGGACTCCGGAGTAGATGGCCTCCGCGATCCGCTTCTCGACGCGGGTGGCACGCCCCTCGTCCCCGAGCGGGGCGAAGATCGCGGACCGGGGATGGGCAGCAGGTCTGCGGGTCCGTGCCACGCGTGTCCTCCTCGCCCGAGATCGTCACAAAACCCTAACGGAGCAGCATTGATTATCTAACATCTGGTTCCATATCTTTATGTCGTTGTGCACCGACTCCTCAGGAGGCTGAATGACCGTGACGGACGTCGCCGACGGAGCTGCCCGCCGAGGTCCGGCGCAGGCCGCGATCAGCCTGCGCGGCCTGCGCAAGGAGTTCGGGAGCGTCGTCGCGGTCGACGGCGTCGACCTCGACATCGACCACGGCGAGTTCTTCTCGATGCTCGGGCCGTCCGGGTCGGGCAAGACGACCGTCCTGCGGCTGATCGCGGGCTTCGAGCAGGCCGACGCCGGCACCGTCACCCTCGACGGGACCGACGTGACCGCGCGGGCTCCGTTCGAGCGCGACGTCAACACGGTGTTCCAGGACTACGCCCTCTTCCCGCACATGAACGTCCTCGACAACGTCGCGTACGGCCTGCGGGTGCGAGGCGTCCGCAAGGCGCAGCGGCGGGCCCGGGCCCTCGAGGCGCTCGGCACCGTCCAGCTCGCGCACCTCGCCGACCGCCGCCCGACCCAGCTCTCGGGGGGCCAGCGGCAACGCGTCGCCCTCGCCCGCTCCATCGTCGTCGAGCCCTCGGTGCTGCTGCTCGACGAGCCGCTCGGCGCGCTCGACCTCAAGCTCCGCGAGCAGATGCAGGTCGAGCTCAAGGAGCTGCAGCGCGACCTCGGCATCACCTTCGTCTTCGTCACGCACGACCAGGAGGAGGCGCTGACGCTGTCCGACCGCATCGCCGTCTTCCGCGACGGGCGCATCGTCCAGCTCGGCACCCCGCGCGAGGTGTACGAGGAGCCGCGCGACCCCTACGTCGCCTCGTTCGTCGGCACCTCCAACCTCTTCGACGCCGCCACCTCCCACCTGATCCTCGGCCGCAACGGCGCCCACGCCCTGCGGCCGGAGAAGATCAGCCTCGCCGACGCCGGCGGCGTCACCAGCTCCGAGCCGGTCCGGATCTCCGGCGACGTCGTGGAGGCCCGCGGCGTCGTCGCGGAGACCATCTACCTCGGCTCGGCGAACCGGGTCATCGTCGACCTCGACGCGGGCCCCCGCCTGGTGGTCCTCGAGCAGACCACCGGCGCGCTCGCCGAGCGCGAGCACCGCGGCGACACCGTCTGGACCCGCTGGTCCCTCGACGACGTCGTCGCGCTCGACCACCGCACCGATCCCACGACCAGAGGAGACGATCGTGAGCACCAGCACTAGCCGACGGACCGGGAGGCGCACCCTCGGCGTCCTCGCGGTCGTCCTCTCCCTGAGCCTGCTCGGCGCCTGCGGGGGCGACGACGACAGCGGCTCGGACGACGCCCCGCAGGCCGTCGAGAAGCTCGGCGAGAACGAGGGGCAGGTCTCGATCCTGACCTGGCCCGGCTACGTCGAGGACGGCAGCAACGACCCGAACGTCGACTGGGTGACGCCGTTCGAGGAGGAGACCGGCTGCCAGGTCACCTCCAAGGTCTACGGGACCTCCGACGAGGCGTTCAACCTCGCCAAGACCGGCGAGTACGACGTGATCGCCGCGTCGGGCGACCTGTCGCTCCGCCTCGTCGCCGCCGACGAGGCGGCCCCGGTCAACACCGACCTGGTGCCCAACTACGAGGGGATCTTCGACTTCCTCAAGGACACCGAGTGGAACACCGTCGACGGGGTCAACTACGGGATCCCGCACGGCTACGGCGCGAACCTGCTGATGTACAACACCGACGTCGTGAAGCCCGAGCCCACCTCGTGGTCGGCGGTCTTCGACGACGCCTCGGAGTACAAGGGCAAGGTCACCGCGTACGACTCCCCGATCTACATCGCCGACGCGGCGCTCTACCTGATGAAGCACCAGCCGGACCTGGAGATCACCAACCCGTACGCGCTCGACGAGGACCAGCTCGCCGCGGCCGTCGACCTGCTCAAGGAGCAGCGGCAGAGCATCGGCGAGTACTGGTCGGACTACCTCAAGCAGATCTCCGCCTTCGAGACGGGCGACTCGGTGGTCGGCACCTCGTGGCAGGTCATCGTGAACTCGCTCGACAAGCCCAACATCAAGGCGATCCTCCCCGAGGAGGGCTCGACCGCCTGGAACGACACGTGGATGCTGTCGTCGCAGGCCGAGAACGTCAACTGCGCCTACGCATGGATGAACTACATCGCGAGCCCGAAGGCCAACGCGACCGCGACCGAGTACTTCGGCGAGGCGCCGAACAGCGAGGCCGCGTGCGAGGAGACGACCGACCCGAACCACTGCACGATCTACCACGCCGGTGACGAGGAGTTCTCCGACCAGCTCTGGTACTGGCGCACGCCGATCGCTGCGTGCCTCGACGGCCGCACGGACGTGGAGTGCACCGACTACTCGCAGTGGACCGCCGCCTGGACCGAGATCAAGGGCTAGCACCGGATGACGGTCCGACGCCAGGAGGTGGCCGCCTCTCGTGAGACGGGGGCGGCCATCTCCGCGTTCCTGAGCCGCCACCCGCGCCTGCGGCTCTCGTTCCTCCTGTCGGCGCCGCTGCTCTGGCTGGTGCTCGTGTACGTCGTCGCGCTCGCGGCGCTGCTCGTCACCGCGCTCTGGACCACCGACGCGTTCACCGGCGAGATCCAGAAGACGTGGTCTCTGGACAACATCGAGACGGTGCTGACGACCTCGCTCTACCGCACCGTGACCCTGCGGACGCTCGGGCTCGCGATCCTCGTCACCGTGATCGACGTGACGATCGCGCTGCCGATCGCGTTCTTCATGGCCAAGGTCGCCTCGCCGCGCGCCCGTCGGCTGCTGGTGATCGCGGTCCTCACGCCGCTGTGGGCGAGCTACCTCGTGAAGGCGTACGCCTGGCGCTCGGTCCTCTCGGGCGGCGGCCTCTTCGAGTGGCTGGGCCAGCCCTTCGGGATCCAGACGCCCGGCTACGGCATGACCGCGCTGATCATCACCGAGGCTTACCTGTGGCTGCCGTTCGTGATCCTGCCGATCTTCGCCGGCTTCGCGCGGGTCCCGGACTCGTTGCTGGAGGCGTCGGGGGACCTCGGCGGCTCGGGCGGCCAGACGCTGCGGTGGATCGTGATGCCGATGATCTTCCCGGCCGTCGTCGCCGGCGCGATCTTCAGCTTCTCGCTGACGCTCGGCGACTACATCGCGGTGAACATCGTCGGCGGCACCAACCAGCTGCTCGGCAACCTCGTCTACACCAACGTGGGCGCCGCCAACAACCTCCCCCTCGCCGCCGCGATCGCGCTCATCCCGATCGCGATCATCATGATCTTCCTCGCCGCCGTCCGCCGCACCGGCGCGCTCGAGAACCTCTAGGAGCCGCGATGATCCTCAGCCGTCGTGTCCGCTGGGTCCTCGCCGGGCTCACCGTGCTCGTCCTCGCCTTCCTCTACCTGCCGCTGCTCGTGGTCGTCGTGAACTCGTTCAACGCCAACCAGGCCATGACGTGGCCGCCGAGCGGCTTCACGCTCGAGTGGTGGGGCCGCGCCGCCGACAGCGTGGGGGCACGCGACGCGGTGCTCACCAGCATCCAGGTGGCGCTGGTCGCGACGACGATCGCGCTCGCCCTCGGCACGCTGCTGTCGCTCGCGCTCCAGCGGTACGACTTCTTCGGGCGCAGCACCGTCAACCTGCTCGTGATCCTTCCGATCGCGCTGCCGGGCATCATCACCGGCATCGCGCTCAACAACGCCTTCACCGGGATCCTCGACCTGCGCCTGTCGATCTTCACGGTGATCGTGGCGCACGCGACGTTCTGCATCGTCACGGTCTTCAACAACGTCCAGGCGCGGCTGAGGCGGATGGGCGGCAACCTCGAGGAGGCCTCGGCGGACCTCGGCGCGGGCGTGTGGACCACCTTCCGGCTCGTCACCTTCCCCCAGCTCCGCTCGGCCCTGCTGGCCGGCGGGCTGCTGGCGTTCGCGCTGAGCTTCGACGAGATCATCGTGACGACCTTCACCGCGGGTGCGGGCGTGACGACGCTGCCGATCTGGATCTTCAACAACATGTTCCGGCCGAACCAGGCGCCGGTCGTCAACGTCGTCGCGGTCGTCATGATCATCGTGTCGATCGTGCCGATCTGGCTGGCGCAGCGGCTGTCCGGCGACACCGAGGCCGAGATCCCGTAGGCCGCCAGCCGCAGCGCCGATCGAGACCGCGTGCCTCGTCAGCCGACTCAGTGCCGTAGATCGGTGCCGGATACGAGCACGAATCGACGGCACAGCGCCTCAGCGCTACGCCGCGAGGTCCTCCGCGAGCGGCACGAGCGTCTCCGCGCAGCCGGCGTCCAGCTTGAGCGTCGCCAGGTCGTCGCCGCGGGTCCTCCCCCGGTTCACGATCACCACCGGCGTACCGGCCTTCGCGGCCTGGCGGACGAACCGCAGCCCCGACATCACCTGCAGCGACGACCCGACCACCAGGAGCGCCTCGGCCCCGTCGACGAGGGCACGGCAGTGCGCTACCCGAGGCTTGGGCACGCTCTCGCCGAAGAACACGACGTCGGGCTTGAGGATCCCGCCGCAGCTCACGCACCGCGCGACGCGGAAGTCGCTGGTCTCCTCGAGCACCGCGTCGCCGTCGGGAGCGATCGCGTACGCGCCCGCGCCGTAGCCCGGGTTGAGCGTGTCCAGCCGGTCGTGCAGCGCGGCCCGCGGCGTACGGGCTCCGCAGCCGAGGCACGCGACGTCGGCGATCCGGCCGTGGAGGGCGACGAGCTCGCGCTGGCCGGCGGCCTCGTGCAGCCCGTCGACGTTCTGGGTGATCACGGCGTCGACCACGCCGGCCCGCTCGAGCGCGACGAGCGCGTGGTGGGCCGCGTTGGGCGCCGCTCCCGTCATGTGGCGCCAGCCGACGTGCGCCCGCGCCCAGTAGCGCTGCTGGGCCTGCGGGGTGGCGACGAACTCCTGGTACGTCATGGGCTGGCGCGGCACGGAGTCGGGCCCGCGGTAGTCGGGGATGCCGGAGTCGGTGGAGATGCCCGCACCGGTCAGGGCGACCACGCGACGTCCAGCGAGCAACGCGCGGACGTCGGCGAGATCCTGCTGCTCGGTCACGGTCTCCACCGTTCCAGCGTACGAGGTACCCCCCATCGACACGCGTGGTCGAGGAGACGATGCTTGAGCCGGCAGAGGAGGTCCCCATCGTCATCGTCACGCATCTCGTGCAGCCGGCCGGTCCGGCCTCGAGCCGGCGCGGCCTAATCCCCGTGAGGAGCCGGTTCGGGTGATCCGTTCGCTCACCCGTCCCGCCGCCATCGGCGGCCTGATCGTCGCCGCGACCGGGTTCGCCGCGCTGGCGGCGCTCGCCGCTGCGCCGTCCGGCCCCGCGCAGGGCGACGTCTCGGTCCTCATGATGCCGGTGCCGACACCGCAGACGGCCACCGTCGCGCCGGCCTTCGCCCCGCCGTCCGGCCCCCTGAGCCCGCCGTCGCGCGTGGCGGCCGGATGGGTCGCGGACACCTCGACCCGGACCGGGATCGGCGCCGTCGCGCTGAGGGCGTACGCGGAGGCGGAGCTGCGGATGGCCGAGGAGGCGCCGGCGTGCCGCCTCGGGTGGACCACGCTGGCCGGCATCGGGTGGGTCGAGTCGCAGCACGGCACCCTCGACGGCAACGCGCTGCTCGCCGACGGCCGGAGCCGCGAGCCCATCCTCGGGCCGGCGCTGGACGGGAGCGAGGGCGTCGCCGCGCTGCCGTCCTCCCCCGAGGACTCCGCCGTGCACGGGGACGCCGTGTGGGACCGCGCGGTGGGTCCGATGCAGTTCATCGGCAGCACCTGGGCGCGGTGGGGCTCCGACGGCGACGGCGACGGGTCGTCGGACCGGACCGACATCGACGACGCCGCGTACGCCGCCGCGCGCTACCTCTGCTCGAACGGCGACGACCTCACCACGGGGTCCGGGTGGACCGCCGCAGTGAGGTCGTACAACCACTCCGACGCCTACGTGGCCGCCGTGCTCGCCGCTGCGGACGAGTACGGCGGCCGCGCGGGCTGATGCCCGGCGTCAGGCGCCTGCCGGCACCGCCTCGGGCTCGGAGCGCTCACCCAGCCGCTTGGCCAGCGCGTCGCCCTCGATGTCGAGGTTCGGGATGAGCCGGTCGAGCCACTTCGGCAGCCACCAGGCGGACTTGCCGGCGATCGCCATGAAGGCGGGGATCAGGGTCATCCGGACCAGGAACGCGTCGGCCAGGATGCCGAAGGCGAGCCCGAAGCCGATCGGCTTGATCATCGCGACGTCGCTGATGATGAAGCTGCCGAAGACCGAGATCATGATGATCGCCGCCGCCGTCACCACACGGGCGCTGTGGCTGAAGCCCGTGACGACCGAGCGCTGCGCGTCCTTGGTGTGGACGTAGTCCTCCCGCATCCGCGACACCAGGAACACCTGGTAGTCCATCGCGAGGCCGAACAGGATGCCCACCATGAGCAGCGGCAGGATGCTGATGATCGGACCCGGCGTGTCCACGCCGAACAGGTCGGCGAGCCAGCCCCACTGGAAGACCGCGACCGTCGCACCGAGCGCGACCCCGATGGTCAGCAGGAAGCCGACCACCGCCGACAGCGGCACCAGGATCGAGCGGAACACCAGGATCAGCAGCACGAACGCCAGCCCGACCACGAGCGCCAGGTAGACCGGCAGCGCGTCGGCGAGCTTCTTCGACACGTCGACGGAGACCGCCGTCTGCCCGCTCACCAGCACGTCGGCGCCGGTGTCGGCCTCGGTGGCGTGGACCGCCTCGCGGATCTCGCCGACGAGGTCCTGGGTGGCCTCGTCCGCGGGACCGCTCGTCGGGATCACGGTGATGGTGGCGAGGTCCGCACCCGGGATCGCCTGGCCGGGCACGACCGCGGCGACGTCGGTGTCGATGTCCTCGATCGCCGCCGTCGCGGCCGACACCGCGGCGTCGGCGTCGTCGGCGTTCTTCGTGTCCACGACCACGAGCAGCGGGCCGTTGGCACCGGCGCCGAAGCCCTTGGCGATGAGGTCGTACGCCTTGCGCTGCGTCGAGGTCGTCGGCGCGGTGCCGTCGTCGGGCAGGGACTCCTGCAGCGAGAGGACCGGGATCGAGGCGACGAGCGCGACCACGACGCCCAGCACCGCGACGATGCTCTTGCGTCGGGTGACGAAGCCGGCCCAGCGCTGACCCATGGCGGGCTTGCCGGAGTGGTCGTCGGCCTCGGGGTCGTGCTGGCGCAGGCCCGGGATCTTGCCCTTGACGATGCGGCGCTTGGCGAAGCCGAACAGCGCGGGCAGCAGCGTGAGCGCGATGAGCACCGCGATCGCGACGGTCGCCGCCGCGGCGAGACCCATCTCGGTGAGGATCGAGATGTTGACGACCGACAGACCGACGAGGGCGATGACGACGGTCAGCCCGGCGAACACCACGGCGCTGCCGGCGGTGCCGACGGCACGACCGGCGGCCTCCTCCGGGTCACGGCCGATCATGACCTCGTGCCGGTAGCGCGACACGATGAACAGGGCGTAGTCGATGCCGACAGCGAGGCCGAGCATCGTCGCGAGGATCGGCGTCGTGGAGCCGAGCGACATGAAGCCGGTCAGGGTGGTGATCCCGGCGACCCCGATGCCGACGCCGATCAGGGCGGTCAGCAGGGGCATGCCCGCGGCGATCAGCGACCCGAAGGTGATGATCAGGACGACGAGCGCGACGACGATGCCGATGATCTCCGAGCTCCCCGTCTCCGGGATCGACGTCAGGGCGTCACCGCCGACCTCGACGGTCATGCCGGCGTCCCGGCCCGCCTCCGGGGCCTCCTCGAGCGTCGAGACCTGGGCCTCGGACAGGTCGATCGACTGGGTGTCGTAGGTGATCGTCGTGTACGCGATGGTCTGGTCCCGGGAGACCTGCTGCGCCTGGAACGGGTCGACCGCGTTGAGGACACCCTCCTCCGACGCCATCGAGGTCACGGTGTCGGAGATGACGCTCTGGTACTCGGGGTCGGTGACCTTCGAGCCCTCGGGCGCCTCGAAGACGATGCGCGCCGTCGCGCCGTCGGCGGCAGCCTGCGGGTTGCGGTCCTTCATCAGGTCGAACGCCTCGACCGACTCCAGGCCCGGCATCGAGAAGTTGTCGGAGGTCTTGCCCGAGAGCGTCGCAGCGCCGGTCCCGGCGAGGACCAGGGCGACGAGCCACGCGATGAGCACGCTCTTGCGGTGGCGGAACGCCCACCGTCCGAGGCGGTAGAGGTACCAGGACACGGTGTCTCCTGTGGTTCGTGCGCCCGCAGGCGCGTGGGAGGGATCAGGGGGTGGTGATGCCGAGGGCCGGCAGCAGGACGGCGTCGAGGACGTCGACGAAGTAGTCGGGGCCGCACGGCTCGCCGGTGAGCGCCTCGCGGAGGATGGCCGGGCCGATGAGGACCGGGACGACCATCGGGATGGCCGGGTTGTCAGGCGCCACCTCGCCGCGCGCGATCGCGCGCTCGACGACGGTGGTGACGACCTGAACGCGGGTCCCGACCACCCGGTCGTGGAACGACTGCGCCAGGGACGGGTGGGTCTTGCAGGCGTGGATGATCGCGGCGGCGAGGGCGATGTCGCGGTCGTCGTCACGCGGCAGCGCCTCGATCAGCGCGACCAGGTCGCCCCGCAGGGAGCCGGTGTCCACGGACTCCGGGACGGAGGGCGCGTCGGCGTCGATCGCCGCCACGACGAGGGCCTCCTTGCTGCCCCACTGCCGGTACAGCGTCGCCTTGCTCGACCGGGTCTCCTCGGCGACGCGGTCCATCGTGAGCTTGTCGTAGCCCACGTCGGCGAGCAGTCGCAGCGTCGCCGCGTACAGCTCGTCGGTGCGTTCGGGAGTCAGCCGACTCATCGGACCTCGCAGACATCTGGTGGCTATCGAAACGAAACCGTTTCGTATCGATGCTAGGTCGCGATCGTCGAGATCGGGAGGGCGGCGAGGAGTGTCGTCCCTCACAACGGGCGAGAGTCCCTGAGAGTGCCCCGGTAGCGTCGACCCCATGGCAGATCTCGGCTCCGCCCTCCGCACCGTCCTCGACGGCCCGTTCGCCTCGGCACGCGACGCGACCCGTGAGCAGCTCGCCGCCACGGCCGTCCTGACCGATCCGACGCTGACCCTCGAGGAGCAGCGTCGACAGACCCGCGAAGCCGTCCTCGCCCTGGCGAAGACGGGTGTGCCCGCGGCGGGGTTCGCCGAGGCGCACGGAGGCACCGGTGACATCGGCGCCTCGCTCGTCGGGTTCGAGATGCTCGTGTACGCCGACGTCTCCCTGATGGTGAAGGCCGGCGTCCAGTGGGGTCTCTTCGGCGGCGCCGTCGAGAACCTCGGCACCGAGCGGCACCACGCCACGTACCTCCCGCGCATCATCGCCGGCGACCTCCTCGGCTGCTTCGCGATGACCGAGACCGGCCACGGCAGCGACGTGCAGAGCCTCGAGACGACCGCGACGTACGACGCCGCGACCGGCGAGCTCGTCATCGACTCGCCGACCCCCACCGCACGCAAGGACTACATCGGCGGGGCCGCGCACGACGCGACGCTCGCGGCGGTGTTCGCCCAGCTCGTCACGGCAGGTCCCGGCGAGGAGCCTCAGTCACGGGGGGTGCACTGCGTGCTGGTGCCGATCCGTGACGAGGACGGTCGCGACCTGCCGGGCGTCACCACCTCCGACTGCGGCGTCAAGGGCGGGCTCAACGGCGTCGACAACGGCCGCATCGTCTTCGACCAGGTGCGCGTCCCCCGCGAGAACCTGCTCGACCGGTACGCGAGCGTGGCCGAGGACGGCTCGTACTCCTCCCCCATCGAGAACCCGAACCGGCGCTTCTTCACGATGCTCGGCACGCTGATCCGCGGCCGGGTGAGCATCGCGGGCGCGAGCGGTGCCGCGGCGCGGCAGGCGCTCGCGATCGCCGTCCGGTACGCGCTGCGCCGGCGACAGTTCGGCGCCCCGGGCGCCGCCGAGGGCGACCCGACCGAGGTCCTGCTCCTGGACTACCGCACGCACCAGCGTCGTCTGCTGCCCGCGCTCGCCCGCGCGTACGCCCTCCAGACCGCCCAGAACGACCTCGTGGCGACGCTCGCCCGCCTCCAGGGCGGCGGCACAGAGCCCGACCCGAAGGAGCAGCGCGACCTCGAGGCGCTCGCCGCCGGCATCAAGGCGTACGCGTCGTGGCAGGCCAGCGCGACCATCCAGGAGTGCCGGGAGGCCTGCGGCGGAGCCGGCTACCTCGCCGCGAACCGGCTCACCACGCTCAAGGCGGACACCGACGTGTTCACCACCTTCGAGGGCGACAACACCGTGCTCATGCAGCTCGTGGGCAAGGAGCTGCTCACCGGCTACGCCGACGAGGTCCGCGGCCTCGACCCGGTCGGGATGGCGACGTTCGCGGTCTCGAACGCGGCCGAAGTGGTCCTCGAGCGCACGCCTGTGGCGCCGCTGGTCGCGCGCCTGCGCGACGCGACGCGACGCGAGGGCGACGAGCCCGACCTGCTCGACCGCGGGACCCAGCTCGCGCTGCTCACCGACCGCGAGGAGCACCTGCTCGACACGCTCGCCCGCCGGATGCAGGCGGCGCGCAAGGCCTCCGGGCCGGAGGCGTTCGCCGCGTTCAACCGGGCGCAGGACCACCTCGTCCACCTCGGCCGCGCGCACGTCGAGCGGGTGGTCCTCGAGTCGTTCGTCGCCGCGGTCGGCGCGGTCGAGGACGAGGAGGTCCGCACGATGCTCGACGCGGTGGTGGACCTCTTCGCGCTGAGCGTGGTCGAGGAGGACAAGGCGTGGTTCCTGGAGCACCGGCGCCTGTCGGTCGGCCGGGCGAAGAACGTCACGACCTCCGTCAACGCGCTGTGCGAGCGCCTGCGGCCGTACGCCGCCGACCTCGTCGACGCCTTCGGGATCCCCGAGAACCTGCTCGAGGTGGAGGTCCTGGCCTAGGAGGTCTCGAAGTCCGCCGTCACGAGGGCCGTGACCTCGACGTCGTCGGGACGGAGCTCGATCCCTCCGGTGGAGCCCGGCGCCGCGGCGGCCCTCATCGCGACACCGCTGAACCCGCCGCCCGGGCTCACGTGCGGCCGCAGGCCCTCCTCGTACATCGCGGTGAGGCGGACGGGGCCGAGCCCGAGCGCGTCGGCGTACGCCTGCGCCCGGTCGACAGCGTCCCGGGCCGCGTCGCGGCGCACCTCGGCGACCGCGGCGTCGCGGCGCACCTCGGTGAGCGCCCAGTCGACGCCGTTGACGGTCACGCCGTCGGCCACGGTGATCTCGGAGACCCACGCCGACAGCGCGCCGAAGTCGCGGAACTTCACCTGCACGACGGCGCTGGCGCGGAAGCGGGTCACCTTGACCTTCTCCTCCTGCGCGCTCGGCTTGATCCACTCGTCGTAGGGCGCCGCGCTCACCTGGTCCGATCCCCACCAGGTCGCTGCGCGGTGGGTCACGCGGTCCTTGGCCTGCGCGACGATCCAGGCGTGGACCTCGGTGGTGCGCGAGAGGACCTCCTCGCGACGCTGACCGCGGAACGCCACCGTCACCCGGACAGTGCCGCGCTCAGCGGGGATGTTCTGGGTGGCACGCCCCGCGACGGTGATCTTCGGCATGCTCGCACCCTAGTCGGGCGCGACGGTCAGTGCGGCGCCGCGTCGGTGAGGATGCGCTGGAAGAGCACGTGGTCGCGCCAGGCGCCGGCGATGAAGAGGTAGTCGGCGGCGACCCCGATCGCGGCGAAGCCGTTGCGGCGCAGCACGCGCTGCGACGCGGCGTTGTGCAGCAGCGTGGCCGCCTGGATGCGGTGCAGGCCCTCGGCCCGCGCGTACTCGCACACGGCGGCGACCGCACGCGTCATGAGGCCGCGCCCGACATGCTCACCGTCCGACCAGTAGCCGAGGTGCCCGTTGCCGAAGACGCCGCGGACGATGTCGTTGACGTTCACCGAGGCGACGACCCGGTCCGACGCGTCGACGACCAGGGCGGTGATGCTCAGCCCCTCGGCGTCGGAGGCGATGCGGCCCGCGAGGCGGCGGGCCTGCTCGTCGACGGCGTAGAACCGCTCGTCGCGGACCGGCTCCCACGGCGCCAGGTGCTCCCTGTTGCGGTCGTACGCGGCGGCGAGCTCCGCGGCGTCCTCCAGCCGCGGCCTGCGCAGGAGCAGGTCACCGAGCGGGACGTGGAGCTCCGAGGGAGCCGCGGAGGTCACGCGCGGGATTCGGACGACTGGGGCTGCGGCTCCACGGCCTCGTCGGCCTCGGCGTCGGCCTCGACGCTCTCCTCGCGGACCGCCTCGGCTGCGGGCTCCGCCTCGGCCGCGGGCTCCGGCTCGGCCGCCGGCTCGTCCTCGACCTCGCCGTCGGACGCCGACTCGACCAGCGCCTCCGACGGCGGGCTCAGCACCGCACCCGGAGGGGCGACCCGCGCGATGACCGGCGGGGTCTCGCCGACGATGGCGTTGTGGCCGCCCTTCCAGAAGATGTAGCGCGACCCGAGGTTGATCATCGTCGCGAGGCGGTTGCGGTTGCCGAGCAGGAAGTACAGGTGGATGAGGATCCACGTGACCCAGGCGGCGAACCCGGTGAGCTTGCCCAGGGGCCGGAGCTCGGCCACGGCGGAGCTGCGGCCGATGGTCGCCATCGTGCCCTTGTCGAAGTACTTGAAGGGCTTGTGGTCCTTGCCCTTCAGGCGGGCCTTGATGTCCTTCGCAACGTACTTGCCGCCCTGCAGGGCCGGCTGGGCGAGCTGCGGGAGGGCACGGTCCCCGTCCTCGACGGCGATGTCGCCGACGGCGTACACGTTCTCCAGGCCCTGCACCCGCAGGTGGTCATCGACCATGATGCGTCGGCCGCGTCCGAGCGGGACGCCCCAGTTGGCGATGATCGGGTGCGTCGTGATGCCGGAGCCCCAGATCACCATGTCCGCCGGGATGAACTCGCCGTCGTTCACGACCACGCCGTTCGGCTTGACCTCCTTGACCGAGGTCTCGAGCCGCAGGTCGACGCCGCGCTTCTCCAGCGACTTCTTGGTGTAGTTGCGCAGCTTGGGAGCGAACGGGCCGAGGACGTGCGGGGCCATCTCGACGAGCGTGATGTGGACGCGCTCGTTGTCGATCTCGGGGTAGGTCACCGGCATGTCGACGTTGCGCATCTCCGCGAGCGCGCCCGCGGTCTCGACGCCGGTCGGGCCGCCGCCGACCACGACGGCGCGGATCTCTCGGTCCTGACCGTTGACGGCCGCGTCCTCGAGGATCGCGAAGAGGCGGTCACGGACGGCCAGGGCCTGCGACCGGCGGTAGAGCGGCAGCGAGTACTCCTCGGCACCGGGGATGCCGAAGAAGTTCGCGGTCACGCCGGAGGCGATGATCAGGTAGTCGTACGAGAGCGTGAGCCCGCCGTCCAGGCTGATGGTGCGGGTCGAGTGCTCCATCGACGTGACCGTGCCCTTGAGGAAGCGCACGTTGTCCTGCTTGGAGCGGATCGACCGGAGGAACCAGGTGATGTCGCCGGGGTTCAGCGTCGAGGTCGCCACCTGGTACAGCAGAGGCTGGAACGTGTTGTAGGTGTGCCGGTCGACCAGCGTGACGTCGACGTCGGCCCGCTTGAGCGCCCGCACCGCGGACACTCCGCCGAACCCACCGCCGACGACCACGACATGAGGTCGTGTGCGCGGCAATACCTGCGTTTCTCCCATGACTTCCACCGTACGCCGGGCGCGGAAGCGCCGCGGATCTGGTCGAAACGGCCACCGCCGGAACGTGACCTCGCTCACCTCCCTACGATTGAGGTATGAGCGATCACTACGACGTCGTCGTCCTCGGCGCCGGACCGGGCGGTTACGTCGCCGCGATCCGCGCCGCACAGCTCGGCAAGTCCGTGGCTGTCATCGAGCCCAAGTACTGGGGAGGTGTCTGCCTCAACGTCGGGTGCATCCCGAGCAAGTCGCTGCTCCGCAACGCCGAGCTCGCCCACATCATCCAGCACGAGGCCGAGTCGGTCTTCGGCATCGGCGTGGGTGAGGTCTCCCTCGACTACGGCAAGGCCTACTCACGCAGCCGCGAGGTCGCCGAGGGCCGCGTCAAGGGCGTCCACTTCCTCATGAAGAAGAACAAGATCGCCGAGATCCACGGCACGGGCGCCTTCACGGGCCCGAAGGCCATCGAGGTCTCGCTCAACGACGGCGGCACGCAGGAGGTCACCTTCGACGCGTGCATCATCGCCACCGGCTCGTCGACGCGCCTGCTCCCCGGCACGCAGCTGTCCGAGCGGGTCGTGACCTACGAGGAGCAGATCCTCGCCGACAACCTGCCCGAGTCGATCATCATCGCCGGCGCGGGTGCCATCGGCGTCGAGTTCGCCTACGTCCTCAACTCGTACGGCGTGAAGGTCACCATCGTCGAGTTCCTCGACCGCGCGGTGCCCAACGAGGACGCCGACGTCTCCAAGGAGCTCACCCGGGCGTACAAGAAGCTCGGCATCGAGATCCTCACCTCGACCCGGGTCGACGCGATCGACGACTCCGGCGACAAGGTCAAGGTCACCGTCACCCGCAACCCCGAGGGCGACGCCAAGGAGGAGGTCCTCGAGGCCGACAAGGTCCTCCAGGCCATCGGCTTCGCGCCCCGCAGCGAGGGCATCGGCCTCGAGAAGGCCGGCGTCAACGTCTCGCCGCGCGGTGCGATCGAGATCGACGACTACATGCGGACCAACGTCGACGGCATCTACGCGATCGGCGACGTCACCGCCAAGCTCATGCTCGCCCACGTCGCCGAGGCCCAGGGCGTGATCGCCTCCGAGATGATCGGCGGCGTCGAGACGTTCCCGCTCGACTACGCGATGATGCCGCGCGCGACGTTCTGCCACCCGCAGATCGCGTCGTTCGGCTACACCGAGGCGCAGGCCAAGGAGCTGGGCTTCGACGTCAAGGTCGACAAGTTCCCGTTCACCGCCAACGGCAAGGCTCCCGGTCTCGCCGACACGGCCGGCTTCGTGAAGCTGGTGACGGACAAGACCTACAAGGAGCTGCTCGGTGCCCACCTGGTCGGGCCCGAGGTCACCGAGATGCTGGGTGAGCTCACGCTCGCGCAGCGCTGGGACCTGACGGCGGACGAGGTCGCCCGCAACGTCCACGCGCACCCGACGCTGTCGGAGGCCGTGCAGGAGGTCATCCACGGCGCCGCGGGGCACATGATCAACCTCTGACGGACCGCCGTACGACGAAGGACCCGACGTCCCGCCGGATTCCGGCTGGGACGTCGGGTCCTCTCGTACGGTCAGGTCAGGGCGTCAGCCCCGGCCGTAGCCACGCTGGATCTCGGGCTGCGACTGCGGGTTGAGCTCGTGGTACTTGTAGCCCTTCGCACCTGCCAGCCTGCGGTCCTTGACCTCGAACACGTCGAAGCCCTGCTGGATGTCGCTGGAGTAGATGTAGCCGTTGTAGTAGTACGCCGACCACGATCCGCCGAGGATCAGCCGCTCCGCGCTGAGCGGGCCGCGGTCGAACCACGCCAGCTCCTTCGGGTTGGCCGAGTCGGTGAAGTCCCACACCGAGATCCCGCCCTGGTACCAGGCCTGGACCATGATGTCCTTGCCCTTGATCGGGATCAGGGACCCGTTGTGCGCGACGCAGTTCTCCGTGTTGGCCTGGGTCCGCGGGATCTTGAAGTAGCTCTTGAAGACGAGCTCGTTGTCCGCGGTCAGGTCGTAGATCGCGTCCGCGCCCTTGAGCGGGCCGACGGTCGGGTTGCAGGTCGGGCCGCCGCCGCCACCGAGCTCGTCGGTGAACACGACCTTGGTGCCCGCGTTGTTGAACGTCGCCGAGTGCCAGAACGCGAAGTTGGTCGTGTCGCGCACCTGCTCGATGACCCTCGGGTTGGCCCGGTCCTTGATGTCGAAGATGACGCCGTCACCCATGCACGCACCGGCCGCGATGTCCTTCGACGGGTACGCGGTGATGTCGTGGCAGCCCGACGTGGCCGACGAGTAGCCGCCCGGCGGGTTGCCGCCGTCGGGCGCGGGGAAGACGACCGGCTCGTTGACCACTGCGGCGGCAGCGGGGTTGTTCACCGGGATCTTCACGACCGAGATCAGGTCGTGCGGCGGCTGGCAGTCGGGGAACGCCAGGTTGGGCGAGTACGACGAGACGTAGACGAACAGGTCCTTCTTGTTCTTCGACGGTGCCAGCGTGTGGGTGTGCGAGCCGCACTTGGTCTCGACCGATGCGACGTACTTCGGTGTCGCAGGCTTGCTGATGTCGAAGATCTTCAGGCCCTCCCACGACTCCTTGACGCTGGCGGGCTGCGCGACGTTGTCGCACGAGTCGTTGCTGCGGCTCGAGTCGGTGCTGAGGACCAGCAGGTCGCCGCTCACGGAGACGTCGTTCTGCGAGCCGGGGCAGACGACCTGGGCGATCTGCTTCGGCCGGTCGCCCTTCTTGAGGTCGTAGACCGTGAAGCCGTTGTAGTTGCCCGCGTAGGCGTAGTCGCCCTTGAAGGCGAGGTCGGTGCTGAACGCGGCCTCCTCGGCGAACGCCCCGTTCTTGGGGATGTTGGCGAGGAGCTTCATGTTGGGGCTGGAGGCGACCTCGCCGACACCGAGCTCGGTGTCGCTGTCGTCGACCGCGGCCAGCCGCTGCGCCTTCACCGGCGCCGGGGAGCTGCCGTCGTCGGGGACGCCCACGGAAGGCGCCGCACCGGCGAGGGACGAGAGCACGAGCGCACCGGCGCCCGCGGAGATGGTGAGTACTCTGGCGAGTCGTGGACGACGCGTCGGTCTCATGGGCGGACCTTCCTCGTGAGGTTCCCCGAAGCATTGCGCCATTCGCCGAATTCCGCAACGCTTCCTGCAACCGCTTACGTCCGTCGAAGGGAAGATCTTCGTGACGCCACGCTCTGGCCGCCGAGTCGCGGCAACGCTCGCCGGGCTGGTCCTGACGAGCCTCGCGCTCGCCTCCTGCTCCGGCGACGACGACGCGACGGACGCGGAGGAGACGACCCCGCCGCCGGCCCAGAGCACCGTCCTCCAGCCGGGCTCGCCCGGCGAGCCCAACACGACCCTGGCGCCCGGGGACTACCCCACCGAGGCCGACCAGAACGCGGCCGACGTCGAGTTCATGACGATGATGATCACGCACCACATGCAGGCGCTGGAGATGACGGAGCTGGCGCAGACGCGCGCCGAGGACGCGAGCGTGCGCAGCCTCGCCGAGCGCATCTCCGCCTCTCAGGGGCCGGAGATCCACAGCATGGTGGCGTGGCTCGAGGCTCGTGAGCTCCCGGTCCCGGAGGGCGCCGGCGGCCATGAGGGGCACGGGGGCCACGGGAGCGCCTCGAGTGCGCCGACCCCGGTGTACGGGATGCTCAGCGAGGAGGACATGGAGGAGTTGGCCGAGGCTGACGGGGCCGCGTTCGACCAGCTGTTCCTGCGCGGGATGATCGAGCACCACACCGGCGCGGTCGCGATGGCCGAGACCGCTCAGACCGAGGGGTCCGACCTCCTCGTCAGCGAGATCGCCGCCGACGTCGCCTCGGGTCAGGGCGCCGAGATCGCCCGCATGCAGGCGCTGCTCGACCAGGTCTCCTGACGCCTAGCGGCCCGCCCTGAACCACGCCGACACCTCGCGACGCCAGACCAGGACGACGCAGGCCACCTCGGCGACCAGCCACACCAGCCCGAGCGGCGCGGTGAGCACCGACGCCACCATGCCGAGGCTCGCCACGACGGTGAACACGACGCGCGCCGCCGGTCGCCGCGACAGCAGCGTGAGGGCCGACGCCGCGCCCACGACCGCCAGGACGGTGAGCGCGAGCGAGAGCCAGAACATCATCCGTGCGAGCTCGGCCGCGGTCATCCCGAGCTCGCCGAGGACGTCGGCGTCCGCGATCAGCGGCTGCTCGGCGATGAGGTCGGCGTACTCCCCCGGCGAGACCAGGTAGAGCAGCACGTTGAGCCCGAACACCACCGCGGCCAGACCGGAGAGGGTCGCGGCGAGGATGACGGCGGTCGTGAGCTGGCGGGGCCTCCCCGGTGCCGGGGCGCGGCCGAACGGCGCCGGCTGCCCGTACGGCGGGCGCTGAGGCTGCGCGTAGGGGTGCGGAGGTGCCCCGTACGGCGACTGCTGGGGCTGCTGTCCGTACGGCGGTTGCTGGGGCGGCTGCCAGCTCTGCGGCGGGAGCGGCTGCGAGACCGTGCCAGGTCCCGACGCGTAGGGACGGGCCGCGGGGGCCGGCTGGTCGCCCGCCGCGGACGGGTCCGGCGGACGGACCGGCGCGGGGGCATCAGGCTGCTGCGGCGACGGCGGCAGCTGCGGCGGCTGCGCGGACGGCGGCTGCTGCTGCGGCGGCGAGGGCGGGATCTGCCGACCGCCCGTGGCCGTCGCGGGAGCCGGCTCCCCGGCGAACCAGGCGCGGCTCTCCCTCCCCCACAGGAAGACCACGACCATGACACCGAGCAGCGCCGGGACGATGCCCGCGGTCCCGGCGACGACGAAGGCGATGCTCGACAGCGCGGCGAGGACGGTCAGGCCGATCCGCGCTCCGCGGTGCCGCTTCGCCGTCCAGATCGCGAGCACGATCGCGGCCGCGGAGAGCGCGCCGGCGGCCATCAGCACACCGCGCAACCACCCCAACGCCTGGTCGACCGTGAGCGCGCCGTCGATCGGGGCCGACGCGAGCGCGTCCTCGATCTGCTCGCGAACCTCGATCGAGCCCCAGTCGGACAGGGTCGCGACGATGCTGACCAGCACGATGCCGGAGGCGATGCCCGCCGCGAGGCAGGCCATCGTCACCTTCTGCGGACGTGCTGGGGTCGCGTTCGCCATGGGGCTATCCCATCACGGGGACGGTCGCCCGCGGTGAGCCTGGTCCAACCCCGAACACGGAGCGTGGGACCAGGCTCACCGTCGCGCGGTCAGACCAGCGGTCGAGCCGTGGTCCGGCGAGCGGTCAGGCGGTGTGCGGGACGCGCGGGGCGACGCTGAGGCCCTCCCCCGACGGATCGACGTCGACCACGACCTCGTCGCCGTCACGCACCTCCCCGCCGAGCAGCTCGCGGGCCAGCGTGTCGCCGATCGCCTGCTGGACCAGGCGACGCAGTGGACGCGCGCCGTACGTCGGGTCGAAGCCCGTGCGGGCGAGCCACGCCTTGGCCTCGTCGGTGACCGTGAGCCGGATGCGCCGCGGCTCCAGCCGCCGCGCCAGCGCGTCCACCTGGAGGTCGACGATCCGCGTCAGGTCCTCGACCGAGAGCGCGTCGAACATGACGACCTCGTCGAGCCGGTTGAGGAACTCCGGCCGGAACGACGCCCGGACGACCTCCATGACCTTGTCGCGCTTCGCGCTCTCCTCGATCGCGGGATCGGCGAGGTAGACCGAGCCGAGGTTCGAGGTCAGGATCAGGATCACGTTGCGGAAGTCGACCGTACGCCCCTGCCCGTCCGTCAGGCGCCCGTCGTCGAGCACCTGAAGCAGGATGTCGAAGACCTCCGGGTGCGCCTTCTCGACCTCGTCGAGCAGCACCACCGAGTAGGGGCGACGCCGCACGGCCTCGGTGAGCTGGCCGCCCTCGTCGTAGCCGACGTAGCCGGGAGGAGCACCGACCAGCCGCGAGACCGAGTGCTTCTCGGAGTACTCGCTCATGTCGATGCGGACCATCGCCCGCTCGTCGTCGAACAGGAACTCCGCGAGCGCCTTCGCCAGCTCGGTCTTGCCGACGCCCGTCGGGCCGAGGAACAGGAACGACCCGGTCGGCCGGTTGGGGTCGGCGATGCCGGCGCGCGAACGGCGTACGGCGTCGGAGACCGCCTTCACGGCCTCGGTCTGCCCGATCAGCCGGTGGCCCAGCTCGGACTCCATCCGGAGCAGCTTGCCGGTCTCACCCTCGAGCAGACGCCCGGTCGGGATGCCGGTCCACGACGCGATGACCTCGGCGATCTCGTCGGGGCCGACCTCGTCGTTGACCATCTTGTCCTCGGGCTCGGCCGACTCGTCGGCCTCCGCCTTCTCGAGCTGCTTCTCCAGGCCGGGGATCTCGCCGTAGTTCAGCCGCGCGGCGGTCTCGAGGTCGCCCGCGTTCTGGGCCCGCTCGGCCTCACGACGCAGCTCGTCGATCTTCTGCTTGATCTCGCCGACCTGGTTCAGCCCGGAGCGCTCGCGCTCCCAGCGCGCCTCGAGCCCCCGCAGCTGCTCCTCGGAGTCGGCCAGCTCGGCGCGCAGCTTCTCCAGCCGCTCCTTGCTCGCCTCGTCGGTCTCCTTCGCGAGGTGGAGCTCCTCCATCTTCATCCGGTCGACCGAGCGGCGCAGCGAGTCGATCTCGACGGGGTTGGAGTCGATCTCCATGCGCAGCCGGCTGCTCGCCTCGTCCACGAGGTCGATCGCCTTGTCCGGCAGCTGGCGCCCCGCGATGTAGCGGTCGGACAGCGTCGCCGCCGCGACCAGGGCCGCGTCGGAGATCTCGACCTTGTGGTGCGCCTCGTACGTCTCCTTGAGCCCGCGCAGGATCGCGATGGTGTCCTCGACGCTCGGCTCGTCGACCAGCACGGGCTGGAAGCGCCGCTCGAGCGCGGGGTCCTTCTCGATGTTCTCGCGGTACTCGTCGAGCGTCGTCGCACCGACAAGACGCAGCTCGCCGCGGGCCAGCATCGGCTTGAGCATGTTGCCGGCGTCCATCGAGGAGTCACCGGTCGCACCCGCCCCGACGACGGTGTGGAGCTCGTCGATGAACGTGATGATCTGGCCGTCGGAGTCCTTGATCTCCTGCAGGACGGCCTTCAGGCGCTCCTCGAACTCGCCCCGGTACTTCGCACCCGCGACCATCGCCCCCAGGTCGAGCGACACGAGCCGGCGCCCCTGCAGCGAGCTGGGGACGTCGCCCGCGACGATGCGCTGGGCGAGGCCCTCGACGACGGCGGTCTTGCCGACGCCGGGCTCGCCGATGAGGACCGGGTTGTTCTTGGTGCGGCGCGTCAGCACCTGGACGGTGCGCCGGATCTCGGCGTCGCGCCCGATCACCGGGTCGAGCTTGCCCTCGCGCGCGGCCGCCGTGAGGTCGACGCCGTACTTCTCCAGCGCCTGGTAGGTGTCCTCGGCGTCCTGGCTGGTCACGCGGGCGGAGCCTCGTACGGTCTGGAACGCGCCGCGCAGGGCGTCGGCGGTGGCGCCGATCCCGTCGAGGACCTCGCGGGCCTTCGACTGCACGGTCGCCAGTCCCACCATGAGGTGCTCGGTCGACACGTACTCGTCACCGAGCTCGCCGGCGAGGTCCTGCGCACGCTGCAGCACCTCGAGCGTCGCGCGGGCGTACGAGGGCGTCGCGACGCTCTGGCCCGCCGCGGACGGCAGGCTCCCGAGCGCCTCGGTGGTGCGGGACCGGGCGGCTGCCGGGTCCGCGCCCGCGGCCTGCAGCAGCGGCACAGCGGTGCCGCCGTCGGCGTCGAGCAGCGCGTCGAGCAGGTGCAGCGGCTCGACGTTGGGGTTGCCCGCAGCGGCAGCCGACTGGATCGCGGCGGCGATCGCCTGCTGGCTGCGGGTGGTCAGCTTGTTGGCGTCCATGAGTCTCCCTGGTGTCAAGTCAAACGTGTACCAGGTTCAACGCTGCCAAAGTTGAGTCGATTCCGCTCAACTTCGATCTCGTCCCCGATTTGTGCGCTTGGACCAGGTTCTCCGGCACAGAACCTGGTCCACGTGCACACATCGGGGAGGGGTCGGGGCGTCAGCAGGCGGCCAGGGCCTGGCGGACCACGCGGGTGTAGAGGCGGGCACCCTTCGCGTTGGGGTGCACCCGGTCCGCGGCGAGCAGCGACTCCCGGCCGGACACCGCCCCGTTCCAGTCGACCAGCCGTACGTGGGCATGGTCCGCCGCCACCCGTCGTACGGCGCTCAGCGACGGCTTCTGCCACGACCGGCCGGGCACGTACGGGGAGACCAGCAGCACCTCGCGCCCCGCAAGCTGCCGTGCGACCAGCCGGTCGAGGTCGTCGCGGTCGACGACGCCGTTGGTCCCGGTGCCGATCAGGACGACCTCGCCGAGGGCCCCGCGCGCGGCCGCCTTGCGTACGGCGCCCGCCACGTCCTCGTACTGCCACCCGACCTCCGCCGTCGCGTGCAGCCGCGGCAACGCCGCCATCAGCTGCGGCGCGGCGGCGACGAGGACCGAGTCGCCGAACGCGCTCATCCGCGCGGACGCGGCCGACCGGCACGCATCCGCAGGCGCGCTCGCGCGACCGGAGACCTCCGCCGGCGCCGAGACCTCCGCCGGCGCCGAGCCATCCGCGGCACCCGCGGCCGCCAGCGACGGGCCGGGGGCGGACGCGAGCATCCGCTGCCCCGCGAGCAGGCTGGCCTCGAGGCGGCTCCGGTCGGGCGCGGTCCCGACCGCCGCGGCCGCGCCGATCGTCACGACCGCAGCCGACGCGGTCACGAGGACCCACCGCCCTCGAGGACGGCGCCGGTGCTCGACGAGCCTCCGAGCCGGAGAGGCCCACCGCGCCAGCGTGAAGCCGATCCCCTCCGTCCGCATGGGCATCTCGACGAACCGGTACGACGCCGCGGCGACGGCGACCGAGGCGAGCGCCGCGAGCGTGCCGGCGAGCACCGACCACTGCGGGGGCGCGAGCCGCGTCGCGAACACGATGAGCGGCCAGTGCCACAGGTAGATCCCGTACGACCGCGCCCCGACCCAGCGGAGCGGGCCGGCCGCGAGGACGGAGGCCAGCGCGGTGCGGTTCGCGCTGGCCAGCACGAGGGCGGCACTCGCCACGCTGGCGGCAAGGAGCCCGCCGGCGTACGGGGCCGCGGTCGACCAGGGCACGACCAGCGCGTACGCGACGACGGCGAGCAGTCCGGCGGCACCCGTCGCCGTCAGCCACGTCCGGGCCCGCGCCGAGATCGCGCGGGAGCCGGACCGCAGCAGGTGCGGCGCGCCGCTCAGCGCCAGGGCCGCGCCCACCAGCAGGCCGAAGACGTGCGTGTCGGTGCCCACGTACGCCCGCGTCGGGTCCGCAGGGTCGTACAGCACCGCCATCGCGACCGCGGAGCCGAGGGCCAGCATCGTCATCGCGGCGGCCATCCGGCGGCGCGAGAGCACCAGCAGCCCGAGCGCCAGCACCGCCGGCCACAGCAGGTAGAACTGCTCCTCGATCCCGAGCGACCACAGGTGGTTGAGCACGGGCGGCTCGCCGTGGTCGGCGTACGACCACCCCTGCGCCACCTGGAACCAGTTCGACGTCCAGGTCAGGCCGCCCAGCACCTGGGCCCGCAGACCAGCGCCGGTGTCGCGGCCGACCACCAGCGTCAGCGCCGCGACGACCACGATCATGAGCGTCGCGGCGGGCACGAGCCGTCGGGCCCGGCGGACCCAGAAGCCCGGGAGGTCGAAGTGGCGGGCGCGGTCGGCGTCCTCGAGCAGCACGGTCGTGATCAGGAAGCCGCTGAGGACGAAGAAGACGTCGACGCCGACGTAGCCGCCGGGCATCCAGGCGGGCGCGACGTGGTAAGCGACGACGAGAAGGACGGCGACGGCGCGGACACCGTCGAGACCGGGCGCCGTGGGGCGGCGCAGGGACATGCGGGACTTCTTCCGAGACTGACGAACGGGGGTCGGCGGTCGAGACCCCCCTCGACCGCGGTCGAGCGTACCGGTCGCCGTCCAACCGCCGACCGGGAGCACGGGGTCCTAGCCCAGCCTCACCAGCTGCACGCGGCAGGACGGCGAGCTCCCTGGGTTCACCTTGAGGCGGTTCACGGTGAACGGCGTCTCGACCGCGGTGACCACCTTCGGGATCACGATCCGACGGGCCGTCGCCTGGGTGGATCCCGGCGAGGCGACGAGCACCGTCACCCGGTAGTCCGCGGTGCCGGCCTGGTTGACGATCACGCCCTGGGCGACCCACACGGTGGGGTCTGCGGTCGGGACGCAGCGGAACGACAGCAGGTCCTCGGCAGCCGGGCGCGTGCCGCTGGCGGCCTGCGTCGCGGACGGGGTCGCGGACGGTGTGCCCTCCGCCGCGGCAGGTTGCTCCCCGCCTCCGCCGGAGCAGGCGCTGAGGGGCAGGACGAGGCCCGCGACCGTGAGGGCGAGAAGGCTGGTCCGGCGCACAGCATCATGAGACCACGCGCGCCGCCGCGATCGGCGGAGGCACGTCGTGGACGGGCACGGAGACCCGCCCGTGCGTCCGCGACGGTCCGGCGCTGACCCCTTCCCGGCCTATGTTCGAGGTCATGTGGTTCGCCGTTCTGGGCCCGCTCGAGGTCCACGACAGCGGGGGGAAGCCACTCCCGGTCCCGCCGACGCGGCAGCGGCTCCTGCTCGCGGCCCTGCTCTGCTCGGCGGGCGCACCGGTGTCCGTGGACCGGCTCGTCGACCAGATCTGGCACGGCGACCCGCCCGGCACGGCGCGGGCGAACCTCCAGCTGTACGTCCACCGGCTGAGGCGCTGCCTGGGTGCCGACCGCATCGTGCACCGCGCCGACGGCTACGCGATCGTGGTCGATCCCGACGAGCTGGACGCGGCGCGGTTCGAGACGCTCGCTCGCGACGGGAGGTACGAGGAGGCGCTCGCGCTCTGGCGCGGCACGCCGTACGCCGGTCTCGACGAGCTCGAGGTGGCACGCGAGCAGTCCACGCGGCTCGAGGAGCTGCGCTGGCACGCCCTCGCCGAGCGGGTCGAGTCGCAGCTGGCGCGCGGCGAGCACTCGGCGCTCGTCCCGGAGCTCACCGCGCTCGTCGCCGCGCACCCGCTGCACGAGCGGTTCCGCAGCCAGCTGATGCTCGCGCTCCACCGCTCGGGCCGTGCCGTCGACGCGCTCACGGTGTTCCAGGACGGGAGGCGGGCGCTCGTCGACGAGCTCGGCATCGAGCCGGGCACCGCGCTGCAGGACCTGCATGCGCGGATCCTCGACGACGACCCGGGCCTCGTGCCCGACGACGCGGTCGCGTCCCCGCTCGTGCCGGCGGAGGTCCCCGCCCCGACGGCGACCTTCACCGGTCGGGAGGCCGACGTCCGGCGGATCGCCGCCCTGCTCCGGACGGACGGCCGTACGCCGGTGGTCGCCATCACCGGCATCGGCGGGGTCGGCAAGTCGGCGCTCGGGGTGCAGACGGCCCACGAGGTCGCCGATCGTTTCCCGGACGGGCAGCTCTACGTCAACCTCCAGGGCGCGACGCCCGGTGCGACGCCGCTGACTCCGGAGGAGGTCCTCGGGCGGTTCCTGCGGTCGCTGGGCGTCGCCGACTCGGCGGTGCCGTCGCGGCTGCACGAGGCCGCGTCCCGGTTCCGCTCCCTCACGGCCGAGCGCACGCTGCTGGTCGTGCTCGACGATGCCGCGGACGCCGCACAGGTCCGACCGCTGCTGCCGGGCGGCAAGGCGTGCGCCGTGCTGGTGACGAGCCGGCAGATCCTCACCGAGGTCGAGGGCGCGGTCAATCTCGGGCTGACCGCGCTCGGCCCCGGTGAGTCGGCGACGCTGGTCGCCCGCCAGTGCGGCGACGACCGGCTCGCCGCGGAGCCCGCCGCCACGGCCGAGCTGGTCGAGCTGTGCGGTGGCCTCCCGCTCGCGCTGTGCCTCGCGGGGGCGCGCCTGGCGAGGCGACCGCAGTGGCCGGTGTCGGCGCTCGTCGGGCGCCTGCGCGACAGCCAGCGCCGGCTCGACGAGCTGCAGTCGGGCGACCGGGCGGTGCGCACGAGCTTCGGTGTGAGCCACGAGGACCTCCGCGCCGCGGCAGCCCGGGTCTTCGCCTGTCTCGCCCTGGTCGACGTGGCGGACGTGGGGACCGCCACCGCAGCGGCCGCCGCCGACCTGCCGGAGCACGTCGCCGAGGAGCTGCTCGAGGAGCTCGTCGACGCGCAGCTCCTCGAGTCGCCGACGGTCGGCCGGTTCCGCATGCACGACCTCATCCGCCTCTTCGCCCGGGAGCGCGCGACCGAGGAGCTGGCACGGGACGAACGCACCGCGGTGGTCCACCGTGCGGCGCACCACTACCTCGCGACCGCCTACCAGGTCGCGGACTTCCAGAGTCCCGGCCACTGGCGCAACGGTCTTGCTCCGGCGTCCCTCCGCGAGGGAGGTTCCCCGATGCGCAGCGACGCCGACGTCACCGCCTGGTTGGTCGCCGAGCGCCAGAACCTGCGCGACGTCGCCCGGGAGATCGCCGCGTCGGACTCGGACGGACCGGCGGCGTGCGCCCTCTTCGCGAACCTTCTCTTCGCCTCGCTCAACACCCGTGGCCAGTGGTACGAGATCCGTTCCCTCAACGGCTTCGTCCTGGACGCCACCGCGGCTGACTCCGAGCACCTCGGCGACGCCCGGGCCCTGGCGCACAACGACCTCGGCTGGGCCTACGCCGTCCTGGGGCGGGGTGACGACGCGGTTGCCCACCTCACCGAGGCGCTCGAGCACTGGGAACGGACCGGCCACGCTTCGGGCGAGGCCCACAGCCGGCGCTCGCTCGTCAAGGCGCTGACGGTCACCGGCCGTCCGCAGGAGGCGCGGGACCAGGCGACGCGCGCGCTCGCCCTGTTCCGAGACCTGGGAGCGCGCACGGGCGAGATCGACTGCCTCATCGCGATCGGTCTGATCCACGCGCACGAGGACCGCCTCGGCGACGCGATCGAGACCCACGAGAAGGCGCTCGCGATCGCGACCGAGGTCGACGACGAGTGGCATCGGGGAGCGGTGCTCGGCAACCTCGGTGACCTGTACCGGCGCGACGGTCAGCCCGCCCGCGCGAGAGCGCACTTCGAGGACGCTCTGACGGTCGACCGCGTCGTGGGCAACGACGGCACCTACTACGAGGCCGAGCACCTGTGGGGCCTGGGCTCCACGCTGCACGAGCTCGGCGACGCCCACGCGCACGCGTGCTGGGACAGGGCGGCTTGGATCCTGCGCGACCTCGGCCTCGTCGGCGCGGAGGAGTACGACGCGATCGTGAGCGTCGCTGTGCCGCCCCTCCCCGAGGTGATCGCTCAGCAGCTCTGAGCGACCACCTCGGCGGGGCGGCGTACGGCGGTCCCGCTCAGCGTCCGAGCGAGACCGCGAGCTCGTCGACCTGGAAGCGCGGCGCCCAGGCGGGCAGCGTGCTCCCGACCGCCCTCATCCCGACGGTCAGTCCCGTGATCGCCGTGCTCCCGGACCAGTCGGCCAGCGGGACCGACACGGTGTTCCACCGGTCCGGCGAGAACGCCACGTCGACCTCGCGGGTCGTCCCGTCGGCGGCGGTCAGACGGGCCACGGCGCGGTAGCCGGTCGCCCCGGTCGCTCCCCCGTACGCGTTCAGCTGAAGGTCCAGCGCACGCGCAGCGGAGAGGTCGAGCGGCTCGGTGAACGTGCGGGTGACCGTCCGAAGCGCTCCCGGTGCGGCCGCGGTCCCGACGGCTTCGAGCGCCCAGGCACCGGCGTACGGCCGTCCCGGTCCGTTGGCCAGCGTGCCGACGCGCGAGACGGCGGAGACATGGTCCCCCGGCGCCCACCCCGACGCGCCGCTCTCGAACCCTTCGAGCGTCAGCCGTGGCGCCGCGACCGGGACCGCGACGGTGTCGTCGCCGACGTCGAGGCAGACCGCTCCGGAGCCCGTCGTGGAGACGTCGACCGGCACCTCGAGGGTCCGCGAGCGCCCCACGTGCAGCGACCGGAGGTCGATCCGCGTCGTGGGCACCTCCCACCCCCCGCACGAGCGGAGGAGGGCGCTGTCCTGACCGCGGGCGTCCAGGCCGTCGAGGTGCAGGCGGAGCACGGCCGACAGATCGGCCTTCGCCTCGATCTCGCCCGACGCGAGCAGGTTGGCCGCAGTGGACGGCGACGCGTACGGGGTGAGGCCGACCCGCACGACGCGGACGGTGGTCGCACGGGTACGCGAGCCGGTGCCGCGGACCCACACCTGCACCTTCGCGATGCGGCCGTGCGCGAGCAGCGAGCCGAGGTCGGCGGCGACGGTACGGACGGACCCGTCCGACGGCAGCCGCGCGTCCGACTGGACCACCTGCCCCGTCGCCGTCGTCACGCGCAGCCGCGCGACGACCTCCTCGTCGGCGAAGCCCGCGAGGGCCGCGGTCAACCAGCGGCGGCCGCGCAGCGCGAACGGCTGGTCCCAGGTGCGCCCGATCCCTCGCCACTGCTGGTCGAACGTCCCGCCGCCGGAGGTGAGCTGCCATCCGGTCTCCGTGACCGTGGCCGCGCTGACGTTGTGACCGAGCGTCCAGCCCGCGAAGTCCGCACCCGTGAGGTCGGACTCGTTCACCGGCCGCACACCCGCTCCGCTGCCGACGGTGCGCGTGACGGGCCGTTCGGCGAGGGCCGCCGGGTCGAACCCGGGGATGACCTCGCTCCAGTCGTCGATCCCGATCACGTCCTTCGCGAAGGCCGTGGCCTCCAGCGAGCGGGCGGTGTCGATGTCGCGGAAGACGTCGTAGACCAGCTTCGGCCGCAGCGGTGCCGCGGGGTTGGCGCTCGTGGTGTCGCGCGCCCACAGGCCGAGGTTCAAGCCTCCCTCGCCGCCGTGGTCGACGTGCCGGTGCAGGATGAAGGAGTCGATCCCCGGCAGGAATCGCGACCGGTAATAGGCGTAGGCGTAGCAGGCGGCCTGGAGTCGCTCCGCCTCCTCGTCGGACCCTCGGGTGTTGCATCCCTGCTCGGAGAGGATCACGCGGCGCGCCGCACCGTCGTACGTCAGCGCCGGCCGCTGGAGGTAGTCCGTCAGCACGTTCAGGTTGCGGAAGGTCACCACCGGCGCGTCGGGGCTGTCGGTCGCGTCCGGGTCGTCCCACACCGTCGGGTCGAAGAGGTCCTGCGGGTACGGGTGGTAGGCGACGTGCCAGGGGAAGTCGCCCGTACGACCGCTCAGCGCTGCGAGCCCGTCGAGAAGGTCACGCCCGGCGTAGTAGCGCGTCGGAGCGGCCTCGTCGGGGTTCGCGCCGCTCGGGCGGGTCCAGCTGTGGGTCATCGAGACGTACGTCCGTGCGGAGGCGGAGAACTTCGTGGTCGCCAGCCAGCCGATCCGCAGCGCGCGGGCGTACCCGTCGAGGAACGCGTCGAGCGGCTTGTCGCCGGAGTGCGACCACTCCCACTGCGCGTCGACCTCGTTGCCCATGATGAAGCCGTCCGCGCGGCCGTACCGGCGGTCCTCCCGCGTGTAGCGGTCGGCGAGCAGCTCCATCGCGGCCGTCAGGTACGCGACGCCCTCGGGGGTCTTCGTGTTGAACCCCATCACCGTGCCGCCGGACGTTCCCGCGCCGGGGTCGGTGAGCACGCTCGCCGCAGAACGCGAGTCGCCGCTGCGGTAGACGAGGATGATCAGGTCCACCGACGACCCCGCCTCGGACGAGCCGCGGATCTGCCGGTCGAGCGACTCGAGTGCGGAGCGGGAGAACCAGAACGTACGCCCCCCGCTGACGTACTCGACCGTCTCGGCGGCCGTGCCGGGCCGGGTCCACATGATCTGGCCGAGCGAGACGTTGATCGCGGCCGACTGCACGCCGAGGTCCTCGGCGTCGTCGGTCAGCTGGACCTGCAGACCCTTCTTGCTCCGGACCGGCGTCGGCGGGAAGTCCGCACGCGCCGGCGCTGTCACGTCGTCGACGAAGTGCGCAGGGCTCGCGACACCTCCCGCCGCAGCGACGAACTGGGCGTAGCGGAGATCCGTACCCGCGTCCGTGACCCGCGGGAGCACCGCGCGGAAGGTCCCGTCGGCGCCGACCGACGCCGTCCCCTCCGCCGTGGCCCCACCTGCGTCCGTCGCCGCGCTCGACGCGGTGACCGCGACGGTCTCCCCCGGCGCCGCGACGCCACGGACCTCGACCTGCTCCGCCCCGTACGTGACACCCGCGATCTCGGGCGCGGTCTCGGCGCCGAGCGCGGGGCCCTGGGCGGCCGGGACGAGGGCGGCGATGACCGCCGCCGCCGTCCCGGCGACCAGCGCCCTCATGACACCCACGCGACCTCGTCGATCTGGAAGCGGTGACCCCAGACGAAGGTGCTGCCCTGCGGTTGGAAGACCACCTCGACCTTCTTCACCGCCGCCTTGCCGGCCCAGGACCGCAGGTCGACCTCGAGGAGGTTCCAGCTGTCCGGGTTCACCGAGAACGCCTTCTCCAGCGCGTCACCCGACGTCGGCGTCAGCCGGACGGTCACCTGGTAGCCGGTCGCTCCCGGCAGACCGCCGTACGAGTCGAACCGCAGCGACAGCGACGACGCGTCGGACAGGTCGATCGCCGTCTCGGGCGCCAGCACCACCGATCGCGGCTTGTCGCCCGAGGTGCCCGGCACCGTCGCCTCCAGCGCGCCGGACCCGGCGAACGGCTTCCCGGGACCGTTGGCGAAGCCCGTCACCCGAGCGACGGAGGTGACGTTCTCCCCCGCCTTCCAGCCGTCGGTGCCGTCGTCGAAGCTGGACAGCGTCACCGTGCGCTTGAGGCGTACGGACGCGCCGTCCTCGACCGACGTCTCGCCGTCGGCCGTGCGGTAGCGCAGGCGTGCCGTCACCGGGAACTCACCGCTGGCGGTGCCCTCGGGGACGAGGACGAAGAACCGGTACGCGTGCTCGACGGGGCGCCCGGACGAGTCGAGCGACACCGGACGCGACGGGGCCGACACCTTCCAGCCGTCCGGCGCGTCGACCTCGAGCGTGCCGGCCAGCTGCTTCGGCGCGGTGCCCGTGACGACGGCGTCGAACGCCTGCATCTGGCCCGGCTCGACGGTCGCGGCGGAGGGCGAGACGACGACCGTCGCCTCGGTCTGCGCCGTCCCGCTCGCCACCGCGCGGACCGCGTGCTTGCCCGCGCCCAGGTCGCCGACCACGACGTACCCGTCGGCATCCGGCTCCGCCGTGACCTTGCGACCGTCGACGGTCACCGTCACGTCGCGGCCGAACGTCGGCACCGCCACGTCGGCCGAGGTGTCGTCAGGGACGTCCACCTGCGTGGTGAAGGTGTCGCCACGGCGCTCCCACGACGTCGCGATCGTGCCGTGCGGGGTCGGGACCGTGCCCTCGGCCCAGGTCAGCGAGCCGGGGTGCGGACGTACCTCGAACTCCGAGAAGCCGGGCTTCGTCGGCTTCACGCCGAGGACCTGCGTCGACAGGCTCACCGTCGGGCCCGCCGCCCAGCCGTGCGCCAGGCTCGAGAACTGCTCGAGGTTGGGCCGCCCGTTGGCTTGGACGTGCTCCCAGAACGTCGATCCGGGATCCTGGTCGAGCATCCAGCCCCAGAAGCGCTTCATGAGGGTGAAGCCCGACTCCTCGTCCAGCGCCGACGCGCCGGGCGCGGTCAGCCGGGCGTCGACCTCGAACCAGCTCGGCAGCGGCGCGTGGAAGGCAGGCAGCGATGCGTTGGGCGTCGACGGCGACACGGTCAGCGCGCCGCGGTCGTTCCAGCTGTTCTTCCGCAGGTAGGTCATCGCGCGGCCCGCCTGCTCCTCCGAGGCGACGCCCGCGAGCACCGCCATCGCGTTGCCGTCCTGCGGGAACGCGCCGCGAGTCTCGGTCGACAGCCGGTAGGCCCCGACCTCGTCGTCCCACAGCGCGTCGTTCACGGTGTCGCGGACCTCGGCGGCACGCTCCTCGTACGCGGCAGCCTCGTCCGGGGCACCTGCGGGCTCCGCCAGCGACGCCATCTGGTCGAGGTTGCGGGCGTACAGCGCGTTGACGTACGTCTCGTGGCCGCAGTCGGTGTAGCCGTAGTGGCCGCACGACCCGGACGCCGCGAAACCGATCAGCCCGCTGTCGTCGCGCTGACCCTCGAGCCAGGCGACGGCCTTCGTCATCGCCGGCCACCACGTCTTCAGGTAGTCGCCGTCGCCGGTCCACTGGTAGTGGTCCGCCATGTTGCTGACGAACCACGTCACGTACTCGCCGTACGTCCGCAGCTCGTTGCGGTTGTGCTCGCCGACCAGGCTCGCCGCGGGCATGTAGCCGTCCTCGAGCTGCTGACCCGCGAGGCTCGTGAGCGAGTTCTCGACGGCGTCGAGGTCGTGGGTGCTCACGTACGCGACCGGGTTCTGGACGGCGAGGTCGCCCTGCCACACGATCCGGTCACGCTTGCCGCCGTCGAAGATGACGTCCTTGTCGGGGTCGGCCCCCGGCACGTCGTCGTCGGCGTGGTCGCGCTCGCCGGTGGTGTAGGGCCACGACTTCGCGGTGTTCGGCTTGTCGGTGTTGATCTGCACCGTGTAGGCACCGGCGTACCAGATCTTGTTGAGCTCGTCGTCGCTCGACAGGAAGTGACCCTCGTAGTCGGTCAGGTCGTCGCCCTGCCCCGACGCGGCCGTGAACCGCATCGAGACGGCGTCGACGTCGACCCAGCCGGGTCCGTCGAGGAAGAGCGTCGCGTACCGGTAGCCGCCGCGCAGCTCGGGATCCTCGAGATCCGCGGGCAGCGTCGCGTCGGCGAGCGGGAGCGTGTGGCTGTCGGTGTCCTTCGTGTAGGGCTGGCCCGGGAACCCGTTCCAGATGTTCGCGGTGTCGCAGCCCGGGGCGAGCGCGGTCTGGCCGTTGTTCTGCCCGGTCCAGCGTGCGAGGTACTCCAGCGACTCGCTGTAGCAGACGTGCAGCTCCGGGCGGCTCGACGACGCCGCGAGGACACGTGCCGCGACCGGCCCCGAGACCTCCTTGCCGAAGTCCAGGATCACCAGGGGCGACGTGGTGCGGTCGCCCTCGCTGCTGAGGCGTACGGACTTGCCGTCGCGCGTGAGCAGGGTGTCGGCCTTGCCGCTCACCGCGCCGCCGCGCTCGAGCACGTCCTCGACGGAGGTCGGCTTCACGGTGCGGCTCGTCGGGGCGAGGACGTAGTCGCGCCACTTGCCACGCGTCGGCGTGTAGTCGGCCTTCTCCCACGCCTTGCCGGGCGTCCCTGCGCTGCTGCCCTTCGCCGCGGCCGTGACGGCCCCCGACGACCCCGCGCCGGAGACGGCGAGGGCGGCGCCCAGCGCGAGCGCGCTCGCGACGGCGGTCAGTCGTGCTGTCGATCCGGTCCGCCTCATCGTCCGCTCCTCGTCACCGTCAGCGTGGAATCTCCGGTCAGCCCCTCGACCACGAGCGCCCCGTCGTCGGAGCGGGCCTGGACCGCGCGGCCGTCGACCGTGACCTCGCTGCCCGCCGCGCCCGGAAGGCGTACGGCGTACGTGGTCCCGTCCGGCGCCTCGACCGCCACCCGCAGGCCGCGCTTGTCGGTACGCCACGCGGTCGTGATCGTCCCGTGCGGCGTCGGCACGGCCCCCTGCGCCCAGCTCAGTCCGTCCACCGGCGTCGGCGCGACCTCGAACTCCCGGAACCCGGCCTCGGTCGGCGTCACACCCAGCACCTCCTGGGTCAGGAAGTTGGTCGGCGCAGCGGCCCAGCCGTGGCTCTGGCTGGTGTACGCCCCGAGCCCGAGGCCGCCGTCGGGCGACACCGTCTCCCAGAACGTCTTCGTGCTGTCGGGGCCGTCGAGCATGTGGCCCCACGTCCGCCGCAGCACGCTCAGCGCGCCCTCGGCGTCGCCTGCCTCCGCGTACGCCGCCAGCTCGTGGCTCGCGACGAACGGGCTGATGTAGTCGGGGACCGCGTTGCCCTCGGTCGTGTCGACCCCCCGCTCACCGTGCGGCGTCGCGAGCTTCGCCTCGAAGAACTCGAGGATCCGCTGCGTCTGCTCGCGCGTCGCGACCCCGGTGACGATGGCGAGCGCGTTGGCGTCGAGCGGGTGTGCCTTCGACCCGGCGATCGTCCGGAACGCCCCGGCCTCGTCGTCCCACAGCGTGTCGGCGACGGCCTTCGCGGTGCGGTCGGCCGCTGCCGTCCAGGTCGCGGCGAGATCGTCCTCGCCCAGCTCCTGGGCGGCGGACACCGCCGAGCGCAGGCCCTTGACGTACACGAGGTTGTTGTACGTCTCCTTGCCCGCCTGGCCGTACCCCCAGTGGCCGGAGGCCGAGCCGGGCACGTCCCACAGACCGTCGTCGTCGACGTTCTTCTCGGCCCACGCGACGTTGCCCTTCAGCGCGTCGAACCAACGGCTGAGGAACGTCTTGTCACCCGTGTAGAGGTAGTGCGTCCAGTAGTTCTGCATCCACCACGACGCGTACTCGCCCCAGTTGTACGTGAACCCGGCAGGCTCGGGCAGGTAGACGCCCGGGATCTGCCCGTCGGCCGACGGGTGCGCGGCGAACCACTCGACGGCGTTCTTCGCCGGCTCGCTCGCGCCGGTCGTCAGGTACGCCACGGTGTTCGAGACGACGTTGTCGCCGCCCCAGTCGTAGCGATCACGCTTGGCGCCGTCGCTGAGGAACGCCTCGCCCTGCGCCACGAGCTGGTCGTTGCGGACCGGCCCGGGGGTCGCCGGGTAGGGACGGCCGGTGTCGGAGGCGATCGTGGACATCTGCGCCGTGTACGCCCCGGCGTACCACAGCTCGTTGAGCTCACGGTCGCTGGAGAGGAACGCGCCCTTGTAGTCGTCCAGATCGGGGTTGGTCGGGTCGGCGGTGAACGTCAGCTCGAGGTCGGACAGCGTCGCCGACCCGGGGCTGTCGAGGAAGACCATCAGGTAGCGGAACCCGCCGCGGATGACCTCGTCCTCGACCGGCCCGTCCTTGTCGAGGGCGAAGTAGTGCGTCTCCGTCGCGACACCGGACGGGTCCTGGCTGTAGTCGGACACCGACGTCATGTAGGTGTCGGACTCGCTGAACGCCAGCCCGAGGCGCGGTGCGCCCTCGACGTCGGACGCGTTCAGCGAGATCGTGCCGCCGACCTCCTGACCGAAGTCGTAGATCACGTACGGCTTCGCGAAGAACCCGGCATCCAGGTGCGTCTCGCCGCGCCCGGCCGCACCGCGGGGGTTGCGCGCCGACCCGCCGTAGCCGGGCTCGGCCGCGGCGGTCCGGGTGCTGCTCGCCCACACGCCCGCGATGCGGGCACCGTCGCCGGGGTTCTCGAGGTTGCGGAACGTGACCTCGACGGTCGGAGAGCTCACCGCGCGCGCCGGCACGCGGACGCTGTAGTGGGTGGCGCCGATCGGACGCCCCTGCGCGGCGTACAGCGCCATCGTCCGGGTGTGGACGACCTGCCCGTCGACCAGCACCTCGTACCGTGCTCCGGCACTGCCGGCCTCCTCGACGCGGAGGTCGAAGGCGCGGTGCGCGGGGACCCGGAGCTGGTAGGAGAAGTGGCCCCCCGCGACGCCGACCCCGGCACGGCGCACCTTGAGCCCGCCGACGGTCGCGGTGTCGCTCGTGCCCACGTCGAGCCCGTGCGCCGCGTCCTCCGACGCGGCGGAGGATGCCGTCACGTAGTCGTGGTTGACCTCTGAGGACTCGGCGACCGTGACCGGTCGAACGGTCCGGGACGACGGTGCGAGGACGTACCGGTCCGCCTGGGAGAGGGGTGGGAGCCCGAGCATCCCGGATGCCCCGTCGGGCCCCCGGGCGGTGACGCCGTCCGCTGCCACCGGGACGGCGATCGCGCCGACGAGCGCCAGGCTCGCGATCAGGACTGACGTCTTGGCTGTTCCCGAACCCTGCACGAGCTCCCCCACATGAATCGTTTCAATGTGACGGTGATCACTCAATCAGGGGGTCATTGCATGGCACAACCTTCGTGTCCGGAACCGGCCACGCGGTTGGTGACGCAGAATCGCCGGGTCAGCGCCGCGTGCGCCGGATCACGAACGCCTGGGCGTCGGTGAACCGCACCGGCAGGTTGCGCACCTTCGGGACGGCGACGTCGCGCGCCTCGAGCTCGGCCTCGAGCTCGACGACACGCGCCTGCAGCGCCAGCACCTGGTTCTCGAGCTCGAGGACGCGCTTGACGCCCTCGAGCCCGAGCCCCTCGGCGGTGAGCTGGGCGACCGAGCGCAGCAGCTCGATGTCGCGCAGCGAGTAGCGACGCCCGCCACCCCCGGTCCGGGCCGGGCTGACCAGCCCGAGCCGGTCGTACGTCCGCAGCGTCTGCGGGTGCAGCCCCGAGAGCTCGGCGGCCACGCTGATCACGAAGACCTTGGCCTCCGGGCCCGGCGGGACGAAGTCACCCTCCGAGCGGTTCATCACGCACCTCCGGAGAACAGCGTCGCTCGCGGGTCGTCGCCGTCGCGGGCGGTCCGGAACGACTCGACCGCGGCCCGCGCGTCCTCGGTCAGGGCCGACGGCACCTGGACCTCGACCGTCACGAGCAGGTCGGCCTTGGTGCCGTCCTTGCGGGGCGCGCCCTTGCCACGGGCGCGGAACGTGCGGCCGTTGGGCGTGCCCGCCGGCACCTTGATGCGGACCGGCGCACCGTTGAGCGTCGGCACCGCGATCTCCGCACCGAGGGCAGCCTCGTCGAAGGCGACCGGCACCGTGATCGTCAGGTTGTCGCCCTTGCGTCCGAACACCCGGTGGGGCTGGACGTGGACGGTGACGAGGAGGTCGCCGCTCGGGCCACCGTTCTCGCCCTTCGCGCCCTTGCCCTTCAGGCGGATGCGCTGCCCGTCCTTGACGCCCGCGGGGATGCGGACCTGCATGGTGCGCGACGACGTGGCGCGCCCCGACCCGTGGCAGGTGCCGCACGGGTCGTCGACCACGAGCCCGCGACCGCGGCAGACGTCGCACGGCTCGGTCATCGCGAACAGGCCGCCCGACGCGCTGGTCTGCATGCCGCTGCCCTCGCAGTTGGGGCAGACCCGCGGCACGGTCCCGGCCTTGGCGCCGGTGCCGTGGCACGTCGGGCACGGCTCGTCGCTCGTCGTGCGCAGCGGCACCGTGACGCCGGAGATCGCGTCGTCGAACGACAGCGTCGCCTCCGACTCGACGTCGGCACCGCGTCGTGCGGGCGCGGACCGCGTGCGCGAGCCGCCCCCGAACATCCCGCCGAGCAGGTCGGAGAAGTCGAACCCGCCCGTCGTCGTGGTGCCGCCCGGGTAGCCGAACCCACCGCCGGAGCCCTGGCGGCCGAAGCCGCCGAACCCGCCGCCGGAGGAGAACATCGCCCGCTGCTCGTCGTACTCCTTGCGCTTGTCCGCGTGGGAGAGCACGGCGTACGCCTCGGAGATCTCCTTGAACTTCTCCTCGGCAGCCTTGTCACCGGGCTTCGCGTCGGGGTGGTGGTCCCGGGCGAGCTTGCGGTACGCCTTCTTGATGTCGGACGCGCTCGCGTCCTTCGAGACTCCCAGGATCTTGTAGAAGTCCTTCTCGAACCACTCGTTGTTCACGAGACCACCTCCTCACACGTCGTTCGTACGGGTCACTCGGGCGCCGGCTCCGACGCGCCCTCGTCGGACTCCACCTCGGCCGTCTCGACCGGGGTGTCGTCGTGCTCGACGACGGCGACGCGCGCCGGGCGCAGCACCTTGTCACCGATGCGGTAGCCGACCTGCATGATCGCGTCGACGGTCGGCTCACCCTCGGGGGCGTCGGCGTCGAGGCGGTGCATCAGCGCCTCGTGGAGCACCGGGTCGAACACGTCGCCGTGCTTGCCGAACGGCTCCAGCCCGTGGGCGCTCGTCGCCTGCACCAGCGAGTCGGCGACGGCCTTGAAGCCGCCCTCGAGCTCGCCGTGGTCGCGCGCCCGCCCGATGTCGTCGAGGACCGGGAGGAACGACGCGAGCACCGACGCGGTCGCGTTGACCCGCTGCACCTCGCGGTCGCGGTCGACCCGCCGCTTGTAGTTGACGTACTCGGCCTGGAGGCGCTGCAGGTCGGCGGTGCGCTCGGCGAGCTGGCGGGCGAGGTCGCCCTCGGCCCGCTCCGCCTCCTGGGCCTCGGCCTCGGGGGCCGGAGCAGTCTCCTGCTCCGACCCCTCGGCCTGCGCCTCAGGCGTGATGTCGTGGTCCGACGTCACTTGTTCTCACCCTCGTCGTCGACGATCTCGGCCTCGACGACGTCGTCGTCCTCGGCCTGGGCCTGACCCTCGCCGGCACCCGAGCCGGACGCGGCGTTCTGCGCCGCCGCGGCCTCGTACATCGCCGTGCCCATCTTCTGGCTCGACTCGCCGAGCTTGGCGATCGCGGCCTTGATGGCGTCGATGTCGTCGCCGTTCAGCGACTCCTTGAGCGCGTCGACGTCGGCCTGGACCTCGGACTTGACGTCGTCGGCGATCTTGTCGGCGTTCTCGGCGACGAACTTCTCCGTCGAGTGCACCAGGGTCTCGCCCTGGTTGCGGACCTCCACGGCCTCCTTGGCCTTGCGGTCCTCCTCGGCGTACTGCTCGGCGTCACGGACCATGCGGTCGATGTCGTCCTTGGAGAGGGCCGACCCGCCGGTGATCGTCATCGACTGCTCCTTGCCGGTGCCCCGGTCCTTGGCGGAGACGTTGACGATGCCGTTGGCGTCGATGTCGAAGGTGACCTCGATCTGCGGCACGCCGCGCGGGGCCGGCGCGATGCCCGTCAGCTCGAACGTGCCGAGCATCTGGTTGTGCGCCGCCATCTCGCGCTCGCCCTGGTAGACCTGGATCGCGACCGACGGCTGGTTGTCGTCAGCAGTCGTGAAGACCTCCGAGCGCTTGGTCGGGATCGTCGTGTTGCGCTCGATGAGGCGCGTCATCACGCCGCCCTTGGTCTCGATGCCGAGGCTCAGCGGGGTGACGTCGAGGAGCAGCACGTCCTTGACCTCGCCCTTGAGGACACCGGCCTGCAGGCTCGCGCCGACGGCGACGACCTCGTCCGGGTTGACGCCCTTGTTGGGCTCCTTGCCCCCGAGCAGCTCGCGCACCAGGTCGGAGACGGCCGGCATGCGGGTCGAGCCACCGACGAGGACGACGTGGTCGATGTCGGCGACCTTGATGTTGGCGTCCTTGATCACGTGCTCGAACGGCGCGCGGGTCCGCTGCAGCAGGTCGGCGGTGATCTTCTGGAACTCCGCACGGCTCAGCGTCTCGTCGAGGAACACGGGGTTCTTCTCGGCGTCGACGGTGATGTAGGGGAGGTTGATCGACGTCGACTGCGAGCTGGAGAGCTCGATCTTGGCGCGCTCGGCGGCCTCACGGACACGCGGCATCGCCATCTTGTCCTTGGTGAGGTCGAGGCCGGTGCTCGCCTTGAACTTGTCGACGATCCAGTCGACGACCTTCTGGTCCCAGTCGTCACCACCGAGGTGGTTGTCACCGCTGGTCGCCTTGACCTCGATGACCCCGTCGCCGATCTCGAGCAGGGACACGTCGAAGGTGCCGCCGCCGAGGTCGAACACGAGGATGGTCTGGTCGTCGCCCTTGTCGAGCCCGTACGCGAGCGCAGCCGCGGTCGGCTCGTTGATGATGCGGCTCACGTTGAGGCCGGCGATCTCGCCCGCCTCCTTGGTGGCCTGACGCTGGGCGTCGTTGAAGTACGCGGGGACGGTGATCACCGCGTCGGTGACCGGCTCGCCCAGGTACGCCTCGGCGTCACGCTTGAGCTTCTGCAGGACGAACGCGGAGATCTGCTGGGGGGTGAAGGTCTTGTCGTCGATCTTCACCGACCAGTCGGTGCCCATGTGACGCTTGACCGAACGGATCGTCCGGTCGACGTTGGTGACACCCTGGCGCTTGGCGACCTCGCCGGTCAGCACCTCGCCGTTCTTGGCGAAGGCGACCACGGACGGGGTCGTGCGCGCACCCTCGGCGTTCGCGATGACGGTGGGTTCTCCACCTTCCAGCACGGCGACGACAGAGTTGGTCGTGCCGAGATCGATTCCGACCGCACGGGCCATGAGTTCCTCCTGATGGATCGTGGGGCGGGCACGTCCTGGATCGAACGCGCGCCCGCCGTTTGCAGCACTCCGTTAGTTGAGTCTGATCCTATCAACTTATGTGAGCGCGGCTTCATTCCCACCGTAGCGCGGAGGACTCGGGGCGCCACAGTGGGGCAGGGTGATCTCCATGACCGAACCCGAACGACCGCAGCCGACCACGCCGTCGCGGCCGCCCGAGGCCGACCGGTACGCCCTGGAGCCCCACCCCGAGGGCGGGTGGTTCCGGCAGACGTGGGCGTCGCCGGTCAGCGTCACGCTGCCCCACGGGCGGGTCCGTCCCACCGCGACGCTGATCGTCTTCTGCCTTCCGCCGGGCGAGTCGTCGGCGTGGCACGTGGTCGCCTCGGACGAGGTCTGGATCCACAACGAGGGCGCACCGGTCGTGCTCGAGCTCGGAGGCACCGCCGAGCAGCCTGCGGCCGACGACGCCGTCACGCGCGCGGTCGTCGGCCCGGGCACGGCCGCCGGCGAGGCGCTGCAGGTCGTCGTGCCTGCGGGCACGTGGCAGCGCACGGTCCCCGGCGACCGTACGGCGGTGGTGTCGTGCCTGGTCTCGCCCGGCTTCGACTTCGCGGACTTCCGTCTGGCCTGACGGACGTCGCGGCGGAGGCTGCTACTCCGCGAAGATCGCGAGGGTGCGCGCGACGCACACCGGCTTGTCGACACCCTCGGCCTCGAGGGTGAAGTCGACCGTGACGCGCTGGCCGAAGGCTGCGGGCGCGACCTCGACGAGGGTGGCGCGGCCGCGGACCTTCGATCCGACGGGGAGCGGGGCGGGGAAGCGCACCTTGTCGGAGCCGTAGTTGACGCCCATCTTGACGCCCTCGACCTTGTAGGTCTCCGCCGACAGCATCGGGATCAGCGAGACGGTCAGGTAGCCGTGCGCGATCGTCCGGCCGAACGGACCCTGCGCCGCCTTCTCGGGGTCGACGTGGATCCACTGGTGGTCGCCGGTCGCCTCCGCGAAGAGGTTCACCTGCTCCTGGGTGACCTCGTGCCAGTCGCTGACGCCCAGCTCCTCCCCCACGCAGGACGTGAGCTCGGCCAGGTTCTTGAAGACGCGCATCCGGATCCCTCCGCACTAAGCGATCGCTTACTGGAGCCGATCCTAGAGGACGCGACGTGACGGTCGGCACACCCCCTTCGCGTCGGCGCTCAGCGGACCAGCCAGGGCACCAGCGCGAGAAGGACACCGAGCAGGAGCAGCGCCGAGTCGGCGCGCGACCAGGGGGCCGGCTCGGCCCACGTGCGCGTCCGGGCGTCGGCGAACCCGCGCGCGTCCATGGCCACCGACATCCGCGCCGCGTCCCGCAGCGCCGAGACGAGCAGGGCGAACGCCAACGAGACCGCGTGGCGCAACCGCGAGACCGGGTTGCGGGTCGGGCCGAACCCACGCGCCCGACGCGTCCGGTCGAGCTGACCCCAGGTCTCCTTCAGCGCGCCGAACCTCTGCATCGCCGCCGCGAAGGCCACCACCGGGCGGGCGGGCAGCCGCAGGCGCTGGCCGAGCTGGTCGGCGAGGCGCGACGGGTCGACGTACGCCGCCAGCACCGCTCCCGGCAGCGCGAGCACGATGATGCGGAGCCCGGCGGTCAGCGCCACCTCGACGTCGCGCCCGCCGAGCCACCAGGTCGACCAGACCAGGGACACCGACGCCACCGCGATCGCGGCGAAGCGGGCGATCGCGGACCGGGCCGACGGGAGGAGCAGCGCGCCCGCCACCGCGTACGCCCCGAGGGCGACCGCGGCCGTCCGCAGGTCGTCGACCGCGAGCGACGCGACGATGGCCAGGGTCCCGACGGCGAGGAGGACCAGCGGGTTCGCGTCCGGGACGATCCGCCTCATCGCGGCTCCTCGGCAGGCGCGGCTACGGCGACGCGTCCGCCGTCGAGACGGACGACGCGGTCGGCGAGCGCGGCCAGGTCGTCGTCGTGGCTCGCGGCGGCGACGGTGGCTCCGGCCCGCGCGGCCGCCCGCATCCACCCGGCGACCGCCGCCCAGGTCCCCCGGTCCTGACCGACCGTCGGCTCGTCGAGCAGCAGCACGGGAGGCCGGTGCGCGAGCGCCGCGCCGAGCGCGAGCCGTCGCTGCTCGCCGCCGGAGAGCCGGTACGGGTTCGCGTCGGCGAGGTGGTCCAGCCCGAGGTGCGCGAGCACCGCGTCGACGTCGACCGTCGCGCCGACACGGTGCGCCGTCGCCGCGACCTCGTCCCGGACCCGCGTGGTGAGGAACCCGTGCTCGGGGTTCTGGGGGACCCACCCGAGCAGCGGGGCGAGCTCGCGCGAGCGCAGCGACCACATCGACACACGATTCGCCGCCCCACGCCTTCGGCGGCGCCCGGAGCCGCGGAATCGTCGGTCCCCGTGGTCGCCCGTGATCGCGACCTCGCCTGCGGTCGGACGCCGCAGCCCACCAAATGCCGCGAGCAGCGTCGACTTCCCCGCACCGCTCGGACCGCCGAGGAGCGTGACCTCGTGCGGGACCAGCGACGCCTCCACGTCGCGCAGCGCCGGGCTCACGGTGGCTCCGCGGATGTCGCTGCGCCGCAGGTCGACGCTGAGCGCGACCGCGTCCAGCTGCGGAGCCGGACCGTCGGGCTGCACCAGCGCCTCGGGCGGCTCGACCGGCTCGGGGGCCTTCACCCCCGGCATCCAGACCCCGGCAGCCGTGAGCTCGCCGCTCAGCGCGCGGACGAACTTCGCGGGGTCGGTGTCGGCCACCACCGCCCCGTCGCGCCCGAGCACGACGACGCGGTCGACGTGGGCGAGCCACGGCTCGAGCCGGTGCTCGACGACGACCAGCGTCGCTCCGGTCGCGGCGACGACGTCGGCCACGCACCGGCGGACCGCGTCGGCGTTGACGTCGTCGAGCATCGACGTCGGCTCGTCGAGGAGGAGCAGGTCGGCCCGCGACGCGACCACGCCGGCAAGGGCGAGCCGCTGCAGCTCGCCACCGGAGAGCGCCGACGTCGCGTGGCCGGTGCCGTACGGGAGGCGCACGGCGTCCAGCGCCTCGCGCACGCGGGGCCAGATCTCCTCCCGCGGGACGTGCGCGTTCTCCAGCCCGAAGGCGACGTCGCGCCCGACCCGCTCGGCGACGACCGCGTCGCCCGGGTTCTGCAGGAGCAGCCCGACCCGTCCCTCGGCCCACACCTCGCCGAGCACGTCGCCGTCTCCGGTCGAGGCGAGCACGCCGGCGGCGGCGCGGAGAACCGTCGACTTGCCCGCGCCGGACGGTCCCGCGAGCAGCACGCGCTCGCCGGGCTCGACGCGCAGGTCGAGCCCGGCAACGACGGGCTCACGACGTCCGAGCGGGCGCCAGCCGAAGCCTCGGAGGGTGAAGGAGCCGGTCACGCCCGCGAGGCGTCGCGCGAGGGCGACGCCGCACGGTCGTGGTGCTCGCGCCCGGGTCCGAACGCGTCGAGCGCGCCGGTCGACGCGAGCCCCCGGACGAGGGCCCAGCCGCCGGCCCCGGCCACGACGGCACCGGACACGACGTAGAACGCGAGGTAGACGAGCTGGTAGCCGAACGACCAGTCCGCGTAGTAGGCGAACCACTCGTAGACGGCCTCCGCCGCCCCGGCGAGCGCACCGGCCGCCGCGGCCGCGACGACGCCCCACCGCCGGTAGAGCAGCAGCGCGAACACGAGCTCGGCCCCGGCGCCCTGGATGAGCCCCGAGACGACGACCGACATCCCCCACTGGTTGCCCAGCAGGGCGGACACGACGGCGGCGACGAGCTCGGTGCCCAGGGCGGCCCCCGGCTTGCGGACGACGAGGCCGCCCACGACCCCGCCGATCAGCCAGACGCCGGAGATCAGGCCGGCGCTCGGGGGGAACGTGAACAGCGCCGTGCCGCTGACCACGGCGAAGAGCTGGTTCCAGCCCCAGAAGACGACGCCGATCGCGACGCCGAGCATCGCCACCGTGACGAGGTCGATGGTGCGGTAGCGGGTCGTGGACGTGGTTGGACGGATGGCAGCAGCCATGATGACTCCCTTCGCCGGTGCTAACCGGAGCAGGTTCGGAGGGTCTGCGGCTCTTCCGCACTCTCAGCGCGCTGTGCCGTCCGGCACCGTGCGCTCCCCTGTCGTTCTCCCGACTCTATCCCGCCGTCAGGTGAGCAGGCTCTCCCGCCCGAACATCGCTGCGGTGGCCCGCGCGGACGGCGTCCCGATGTCGGGGTCGGCACCGGCGCCGAGGAGCACCGAGACCACGAGCTCCTCGGCCTTGAAGATCGCCCCCGCCAGCGCGCCCTGCCCGCGGTCGTTGAGCCGGTTCGGGTCGGCCCCGGCGTCCACGAGGCGCTGCACGATGTCGGCGTGACCGTGGTAGGCGGCGAGCAGGAGGAGCGTGTTGCCGGCGTCGTCGGTGAGGTCGACCGGGACCCCCGCCTCGACCTGGGCCATCAACGTGTCGGCGTCGCCGTCGCGCGCCATGTCGAACAGCCGTTGCTCGGGCGCGACGGCCTCGGGATCGGGCTGGCTCTCGCTCATGAGGGTGACCTTACCCGGCCAGCTCCGCCAGGCTCCGGGCCACGAAGTCACCGAGCTCGCGGTGGCCGTCGAGGGTGAGGTGCAGTCCGTCCTCGAGGTAGTCGAGGTCGAGCCCGACGGTCGAGACGTACGCGGCGCCGGCCTCGCTCGCCAGGGTGGCCAGCACGGCGTCCACCCGCCGGGCGCCCGCCTCGCGAGCCGGCGCGGCGGCCGGTCCGACCACGACGACCGGCGGCCCTTGGACCGCGCGCATCACCCGGGCGAACCCGGCCCGCAGCGCGGCGTCGGACTGGTCCACGTCGTTGAGGCCGCCCTCCACGAGCACGAGGTCGGCACCTGCCGCCACCGCCCGCGGCGCCCGCGCGGCGAACCACGCGCCGGAGCACGGGCTCGCGTGCCGGCTGAAGCCGGAGCCGGAGAACGCGTCGACGTGGACGCGACCGTCCAGCCGCGACGTCCACGAGCGGCCGGGGTCGTCGAGCCCGAGGCCGGCGGCCCACGAGTCGCCGATCACGACGAGGTCCTGCCCGGTCTTCGCGACCGGTGCGGCACGGCGCGCCTGCGACGCGGCGGCGAAGCTCGCGCAGCGCTCTCCCTCGGCGCCGCTCGCGTCGCCACCGATCTCGACGACGAGCGCGACGGCGACCAGCGCGAGGACCAGCGCCGCGGCGAGACGGGTACGCCGACGCGTGTCGAGCACGCGCAGCCGGGGCGCCCCTGGGATCCTCACCGGACCATGGTCGCCCGCAGACGCGCGCCGTACGAACGAATTCGGAGGAATCGTCCCGTCCGATGCCGATTCGTGACGCAGGGCTACGCCACGTAGACCTTCCGGAGCGTCTCGCGGACCTCCCACACCGTCCGGTCGCCCGCGTGCAGGCGCACGGCGACGCCCGGACCGAGGACGAGCGTGCTGCCGTCGTCGAACCGCACCGTCGCGTCGCCGGAGAGCACCACGAACACCTCGTCCACCTCGGTGTCGCGCACGGTCCCCGTGGTGATCTCCCAGAGGCCGACCTCGGTGTCGCCGAGGGTCGAGAGCGTGCGGGATGCGACCGACGGTGTCCCGGCCACGACGTCCGCCGGGTCGAGCTCGCCCGCGTCGAGCGGGTGCGTGCCGACGTCGCCCGACAGCAGCCTGTCCTGTGCGCGCGTCACCGGTCTCACCCGCCCGTGAAGGTCGAGGCGACGGCGGCGTTGTCGTCGCCGGAGCGCCGGAGCACCGCCCACACCACGGCGAGCGCGGCCAGCGTCAGGAGGAGCAGCACCGTCGACACCGCGGCAATCTCCGGGCGCAGGCCGACCTTGAGCGAGCCGAAGACGTAGACCGGCCACGGCGTGTAGCCCGGCACCTGGACGAACGACGCCACGATGGTGTTGTCGAGGCTGAGCGTGAACGCCATCAGGGCGCCGGCGAAGATGCCCGGCCACGCCAGCGGCAGCGTGACCTGACGGAACCTGTTCCACGGGGTCGCGTACAGGTCGGCCGCCGCCTCCTCGATCTGCTCGTCCATGCCCCGCATCCGCGCCCGCACGATGAACGTGACCACCGCGAGCGCGAGCGACGTGTGCACGATCACGAGCCGCACCATGCCGTTGTTGACGACCGCGACGCCGCCGTCGGTCCCCAGCGTGACGAGCCACGGCAGGATCGAGATGCCGTCGATGACCTCCGGCGTGATCAGCGTGACCGCGAGCAGCGCCGTCAGCAGCGCCGCCCAGCGTGCGCCGGGACGGGCTCGGGCGAGCGCGACGCCGCCGACCGTCCCGAGCACGGTGGACACCAGCGACGCGAGTACGCCCGCGACCAGCGACGTACGGACGGCGTCACCGATGACGGGGTTGTTCCAGGCCCGCGTGTACGCGTCGAACCCGAAGCTGTCCCACGCCCCGAGCAGCCGCCCGGTGTTGAACGAGTAGACGACGATCACCAGGATCGGCAGGAAGAGGAACACGAAGACGAGCACGCCCAGCACCGCGAGCGCGACGTTCACGGGATCGCGGCGCTGCCGCGTACGACGGACGGTGCTCACGGCGTCACCTCCAGGTCCAGGTGGCGGGCTCGTCGGACGATCGTCCGGACGAGGAGGAACACCGCTGCGGCGAGCACGACCGTCAGGAGCACGAACGCCATCAGCGTCACCGCCATCGCCGCCCCGAGCGCCCAGTTCTGGGCCGAGGTGAACTGGCGTGCGACGACCTGGCCGATCATCGTCCCGCGCGCACCGCCGAGCACCGATGCCGTGAGGTAGTCGCCCATCAGCGGGATGAACACCAGGAGGCATCCCGACGCGATCCCGGGGAGCGCGTCGGGGACGGTGACCGAGAAGAACGTCCTCCACCGTCCGGCCCCGAGGTCGCGGCTCGCCTCCCGCTGGCTCGGGTCGAGCCGCTCGAACACGACGTAGAGCGGCAGGATCATCAGCGGCAGGTAGTTGTAGACGACGCCGAGCTGGACCGCCCCGCGTGTGTAGAGGACGTCGAGCGGTCCGTTCAGGACGCCGAGCCACTGGAGCGCGTCCGAGGCCATGCCGTTCGGCGACAGGATGATCTGCCAGCCGAGGGTCCGGACCAGGAAGTTCGTCCAGAACGGCACGAGCACGAGCGCCAGCAGGAGCGGGCGCCATCGCGGGTCGACCTTGACCGCCATCCAGTACGCGAACGGGACGCCCAGAAGCAGGCACAGCAGCGTGCCGGTCCCGGCGATCCGCAGCGTCGCCCAGAAGGTCGACATGAAGACGCCGTCGAGCACCTCGCCGTACCGGTCGAACGAGAGCTGGTCGGTCGAGACCGCGGTGAAGAGGTCGGGCTTGTAGCCGAAGGAGTACCAGACGACGAGAGCGAGCGGCGTGAACACGAAGAACGCCAGCCATGCCCACACCGGAAAGGAGAGCCAGGCGCTGGTCGCGCGGGGACGGAGTCGGGACAACGCCGTCACCCCGCCTTCGCCTGGACCTGCTCGAGGATCGCGGTCAGGCGGTCCTGCGCGTCGGTCAGCTCGGCCGGCGTGAGCCGCGAGACCACGTCGTCCGGAGGGAAGATCAGGTCGAGCATCTCCAGCTCCCACTCCTCGGCGAGCGCCCGCTGGCCGGTGATCCCGGTCGGGTAGCCGTTCCAGTCCACCTCGCCGATGGCGGTCTCGGGGTCGAGCATGAAGTCGATGAACGCGTGGGCGGCGTCGACGTGCTGCGCGCCGCGCGCGATCGCCCAGGTGTCGACCCACAGGTTCGCGGTCGGCGTCGGGTAGACGAAGCGCCACCGGTCGGGCTCGTCGGACTCGGTGAAGGCGAGCCGCGCGTCGCCGTTGTACATCTGCAGCAGCGCGAGCTCGTTCTGGACGATGCTCTGCGTCGGTGCCGAGTTGAATGCGCGCACGTGCGGGGCGAGCTCGGTCGTCAGGTACCCCTCCGCCGCGTCGAGCGCCTTCGGGTCGGTCGTGTTCGGGTCGATCCCCTCCGCGCCGAAGTAGATCGACGACACCTCCCACGGGTCGTCGAGGAGCGACACGGAGCCGCTCGCCTGGCCGGCGGCCACGTCGAGGAAGTCGCGCCAGGAGCGGGGACTCCCGTCGATCTTGGTCGTGTCGTACGCGAAGCCGGTCGTCCCCCAGGCCTTCGGGACCGCGTGGGTGTTGCCCGGGTCCCAGGGCTGGTTGGTGAACGCCTTCTCGAGATGGGCGATGTTGGGCACCAGGCTGTGGTCCAGCGGAGACAGGAGGTCGTTCGCCACCATCATCGGGACGAACTGGCCGGACGGGACGAGCACGTCGTACCCGCTGGTCCCGCGGCTCGCGCCGATCTTGGCGATCATCTCCTCGTTGGAGGCGAAGCTGTCGACCTGGACGGTGATGTCGTGGGCGTCGCGGAACGCGCGGATGTTGTCCGGGCTCTCGTAGTCGCCCCACGAGTAGACGTTGAGGCGGTCCTCGAGCGCGCCGTCGGGCTTCGCGGTGCTCGCCATCGTGCGGCTGCCACCGCAGCCGAGCAGCGTCGCGGTCCCGATCGCCGCGAAGCCCCCGAGCAGCGCGCGCCTGCTGATCCGTCCCGCCTCGGCGCGCGGCGCGAGCACGCGCACCGTGTCGGGCGGGCGCCGGCGCGTCATCCCTGCGCCTCCGGGAAGACGTGGACCGCGGACGGCTCCCACGTCGCCCAGACCGTCGACCCCGTGGCGAGGGCCCGCGACGCGGACGCGGGCGTCCGCGCCAGCACCTCGCGTCCGTCCTCGGCGAGCACGACGTGCTGCACGACGTCGCCGAGGAACGACGTGCCGGCGAGCGTGCCGGCGACGGCGTTGGACGCACCGACCTCCGGCGTCTGCGCCGTCACGGTCACCGCCTCGGCGCGCACCGCGACCCGTGCCGCGACCCCGTCCGCGACCCCGTCGAGCGTGGACGGCTCCGGCGCGAAGGTGACGCCCTCGGCCACGACGGCACCGTCCTTCACGACGCCGTCGGCGAAGTTCTGGGTGCCGATGAAGCCCGCGACGAACGCCGTCGCCGGGGCGCCGTACACCTCCTCCGGCGTCCCGACCTGCTCGATCCGGCCGGCGTTCATCACCACGATCCGGTCGCTCATCGACAAGGCCTCTGCCTGGTCGTGGGTGACGAAGACGAAGGTGATGCCGACCTGGCGCTGGATCAGCTTCAGCTCGACCTGCATCTGCTCGCGCAGGTTGCGGTCGAGAGCGGACAGCGGCTCGTCGAGCAGGAGCACGTCGGGGCGGTTCACGATCGCGCGGGCGAGCGCGACGCGCTGCTGCTGCCCGCCGGACAGCTTCTTGGGGCGCCGCTCCGCGTACTCGCTCATCCGGACCAGTGCGAGCGCCTCGCGGACGCGCTCGGCGATCTCGCCCTTGCTCGGGCGTGGCTGTCCCGCCCGCCGCTGACGCAGCCCGTACGCGACGTTCTCGGCGACCGTCATGTGCGGGAACAGCGCGTACGCCTGGAAGACCGTGTTGACGGCGCGCCGGTTCGGCGGCACGCCGACGACCGACGTCCCGGAGAGGAGGACGTCGCCGTCGTCGGGCTCCTCGAACCCGCCGATCACCCGCAGGAGCGTCGTCTTGCCGCAGCCGGACGGCCCGAGCAGGGAGAGGAACTCCCCTTCGGCGATGTCGAGGTCGACCCCGTCGACGGCGGTCACCGCTCCGTAGGTCTTGCGGATCCCGCGGAGCGAGACCGTGGTCGTGGTCATGCGTTACCTTCCGTCTCCCCCGGTGGTCAGCTGGTCGGGCCTGCCGGGCCCCTCACGAGTCGAACCCGAGCCCGGCTGCGTCGAGCGCACGCAGCCACGCGTTGCGCCGTCCCTCGCGGTGGTCGGCCCGGTCGAGCGCCCACCGCGTGAGGTTGATCCCGACCGCCGCGGCCGGCTCCGGCGGGAACGGCAGGGGCTTCTTGCGCACCATCTCCACCTCGGTCCGCGGCGTCCGCTCGCCGCTGAGCCGGTCGAGCATGACGTCGGCGGCGAAGTGCGTGGCGCCGACCCCGAGCCCGGTGAAGCCGGCCGAGTACGCGACGCGTCCCTGCTTCGCGAGGCCGTGGAACGCGCAGAACTGCGTCGAGGTGTCGATCGCTCCCGCCCACCGGTGCGTGAACCGGATGCCCTCCAGCTGCGGGAAGGTCGTGAGGAAGTGCGATGCGAGGGTCCGGTACGTCGCCGGGCGGTCCTCGTACGCGGACCTGACCTTGCGTCCGTAGTGGTAGACGGCGTCGTACCCGCCGAACAGGATCCGCCCGTCGGCCGACAGCCGGTAGTAGTGGAACTGGTTGGCCATGTCGCCGACGCCCTGACGGTGCCGCCACCCGATCTCCTCGCGCTGCGCGGCCGACAACGGCTCGGTCATGAGCGCGTAGTCGTACACGGGTACGGTGAGCAGCCGGGTGCGGGCGAGCAGCGACGGGAACACGTTCGTCGCGAGCGCGACGCGGCCGGCGCGGACCGACCCGCGCGGCGTCCGGACGAGCACCGGCCCGGTGCGCCCCGCGGTCTCCAGCGACTCCGCGGCGCTGTTCTCGAAGATCTCGACGCCGAGCCCGGTCGCGACCCGGGCGAGCTCCTTCGCGAGCTTCGCCGGGTGGACCATCGCCGTGGAGTCGCGGTGCCAGACTCCGGCGAGGTACGTCGGGCTGTTGACCTCGGCACGCACGGCGGCGGTGTCGAGGACCTCGCCGCCGGACTCGTGGAGCCACTCCACCTGGTGCGGCTCCACGGCGACGTCCAGGCTGCCGGTGCGCTCGAGCTCGCAGTCGATCCCGAGCGCCTCGACGGCCTTCGCGAGCGCCTCGAGGTTGTCCTGCCCGAGCCGCTCGAGGGTGTCGTACTCGTCGGGCCAGCGCGCGCGCCCGTTCTCCTCGCCGTGCGTCAGGCTCGCGTCGCAGAACCCACCGTTGCGTCCCGATGCCGCCCAGCCGACGGTCTGCGCCTCCAGCAGCACCACACGGGTGGCAGGGTTGCGGACCTTCGCCTTGACCGCCGTCCACAGGCCCGTGTAGCCGCCGCCGACGACGAGCAGGTCAGCCGCGTGCGCGCCGTCGAGGACGGGGTACGCGACCGCGTCCCCGACGTCCTCGAGCCAGAAGCACCCGTCGCGCGTCCCCTCCAGAGACGCGTCGACGAGTGCCGCCGGCGGCGCCTCGCGCTCGAAGACGGTCGAGCGGCCCTCCCCGGCGTGCGACGCCCTACCGGGCCGCATGCGCATCGCCGACCGACAGCGCCTCGTCGAGGATCGCCAGGCCGGACCGTGCCTCGTCCACCGTGATGTTGAGGGCCGGGACCACGTGGATGCGGTTGTAGTTCACGAACGGGAGCAACCCGTTCTTCTTGCACGCGGCCACGACCTCGTTCATCGCCGGGCTGGACCCGCCGTACGGCGCCAGCGGCTCGCGCGTCTCGCGGTCGGCGACCAGCTCGAGCGCCCAGAACGCCCCCACGCCGCGGACCTCGCCGACGCACGGGTGCCGCTCGGCGAGCTCGGCCAGCCCCGGCCCGAAGACCTCCGTGCCGAGGGTCGCCGCCTGCTCGACGATCCGCTCGTCCTTCATCGTCTCGATCGTCGCCACGGCAGCGCCGCAGGCGAGCGGGTGGCCCGAGTAGGTGAGACCCCCGGGGTAGACGCGCTCGGCGAACGTGTCGTAGATCGGCTCGGAGATGATCACGCCACCGAGCGGGACGTAGCCCGAGGTGACGCCCTTGGCGAAGGTGATGAGGTCCGGCTTGGCGCCGTACAGGTCGAGCGCGAACCACGTACCCGTCCGGCCGAACCCGGCCATCACCTCGTCGGCGATCCACACGATGCCGTAGCGGTCGCAGAGCTCGCGGACGCCCTCGAGGTAGCCGGGCGGCGGCGGCATGATGCCCGCCGTCCCCGGGATCGTCTCCAGGATGATGGCCGCGATCGTGTCCGGGCCCTCCATCCGGATGGTGTGCTCGAGGTGCTCCAGCGCCCGCGCGGACTCCTCGGCCTCCGTCGTCGCGTGGAACTCCGAGCGGTAGAGGAACGGCCCGAAGAAGTGGACGACCCCGTCGGCGCCGTAGTCGTTCGCCCAGCGCCGCGGGTCACCGGTCAGGTTCACCGCGGTCTGGGTGCCGCCGTGGTACGAGCGGTAGCGGCTGAGCACCTTGCGCCGCCCCGTGTGCAGCCGCGCCATGCGCACCGCGTGCTCGACGGCGTCGGCACCGCCGTTGGTGAAGAAGATGCGGTCCATCCCCTCCGGGGCGAGCTCGGCGATCAGGCGGGCCGCCTCCGAGCGCGCCGCGTTGGCGTGCTGCGGTGCGATCGTGCAGAGCGTCGCTGCCTGGTCCTGGATCGCCTTCACCACGCGCGGGTGCTGGTGACCGATGTTGGTGAACACCAGCTGCGAGGAGAAGTCGAGGAACCGCTGCCCCTGGTCGTCGACGACGTAGCTGCCCTCGGCGCTCTCGATGACCATCGGGTTCATCGAGGCCTGCGCCGACCACGAGTGGAAGACGTGCGCGCGGTCGAGCTCGTACGTGCGGTTGGTCATCGGCGCTCCTCAGCTGTTCTTCGGGAAGGCGAGCTCGAGCCCGCCCACGGGCTTCACGGCCGGGTCGCCCCAGCGTGACGTGACCACCTTTCCACGGGTGAAGAAGTGGACGCCCTCCGTGCCGTGGGCGTGGCTGTCGCCGAAGAGCGAGCTCTTCCAGCCGCCGAAGGAGTAGTACGCCATCGGGACCGGGATCGGCACGTTGATGCCGATCATGCCGACCTCGACCTCGTACTCGAACTTGCGCGCCGCCCCGCCGTTGCTGGTGAACAGCGCGACGCCGTTGCCGTACGGGTTGGCGTTGATCAGGGCGACCGCCTCGTCGTAGGTGTCGGTGCGCACGACCGAGAGCACGGGCCCGAAGATCTCCTCGGTGTAGACGCTCATGTCCGGCGTGACGTTGTCGAACAGCGTCGGTCCGAGCCAGAAGCCGTCCGCGCCGCCGTCGGCCGCGACCTCGCGCCCGTCCACGACGAGCTTGGCCCCGGCCTCCTCGCCGGCGTCGACGAAGGACGCGACCTTGTCGCGGTGCACCTTGGTCACGAGCGGGCCCATGTCGGCGCCCTGGGTGCCGTCGCCGGTGCGCAGCGTGCGGGTGCGGTCGGCGATCTTCGCGACCAGCTCGTCCCCGACACCGCCGACGGCCACGACGACCGAGATCGCCATGCAGCGCTCGCCGGCCGAGCCGTAGCCCGCGCTGACGGCCTGGTCGGCGGCGAGGTCGAGGTCGGCGTCGGGCAGGACGACCATGTGGTTCTTCGCGCCGCCGAGGGCCTGGACGCGCTTGCCGGACTGGCTCGCGCGCTCGTAGACGTAACGGGCGATGGGCGTGGAGCCGACGAAGCTGATGGCCTTGACGTCGGGGCTGTCGAGCAGCGCGTCGACGGCGACCTTGTCGCCCTGGAGCACGTTGAACACGCCGTCGGGCAGGCCGGCCTCCTTCCAGCGCTCGGCGATCCAGATCGCGGCCGACGGGTCCTTCTCGCTGGGCTTGAGGACGACCGTGTTGCCCGCGGCGATGGCGACGGGGAAGAACCACATCGGGACCATCGCCGGGAAGTTGAACGGGCTGATGATGCCGACGACGCCCAGCGGCTGGCGCTTGGAGTGGACGTCGACGCCGGAGGACACGCCCTCGGAGTAGCCGCCCTTGAGCAGGTGCGGGATGCCGCAGGCGAACTCGACGACCTCGAGCCCGCGCGTGACCTCGCCGAGCGCGTCGTCGAGGACCTTGCCGTGCTCGGAGGTGATGATCGCGGCGAGCTCCTCCTTGCGGGCGTTGAGGATCTCGCGGAACGCGAAGACGATCTGCGTGCGCTTGGTGATCGAGGTCTCCGCCCACGACCGTGCGGCGGCGGAGGCGGCGCCGATCACGCGCTCGGCGTCGGCGTTGTCGGCGAAGGCGACCTGAGCCGTCACGGCGCCGGTCGCAGGGTTCGTGACGTCACCGGCACGACCGGCGGCGCCGTCGGCGGAGCTGCCGAGGAACGGCGCGCCGTCGAGCCAGTGCGGGATCAGGGTCGGAGTGCTCATGGGTACGAGGGTGAGCCCGCGGCCCGCCTCACGACAACGGACGAAGTGTCACCCAGCATCCGTCGCGCGTGCCGGAGTGTAGCCTTCGGTCATGCCGCTCCCGACTCTGCGCGCCGTCCTCGCCTCGGAGGCGCTCCGCGTCGCCGAGCCGGACGTGCTGGCGGGCGCGGACCGGCTCGACCGCCAGGTCCGGTGGGTGCACGTCAGCGAGGTCCGCGAGGTGCGGGGCCTCCTCACGGGCGGGGAGCTGCTCCTGTCCACCGGCCTCGCGATGCGCGGCGGCGACGAGGACGCGGCAGCGTACGTCGGCGAGCTGGTCGACGCGGGCGCGACCGGACTCCTGGTCGAGGTCGGCGAGTCGTTCCCCGAGGTGCCGGAGGCGGCGCTGGCGGTGGCACGCGAGCGCCGGTTCCCCGTGGTCGCCCTGCGCCGGGCCTCCCGCTTCGTCGAGATCACCGAGCAGGTCCACCGCGCGATCGTGGCCGAGCAGTACGAGCGGGTCGACTTCGCGCGCCGGGTCCACGAGCGGTTCACCGCGCTCAGCCTCGAGGGCGCGGGCGCGCAGGCGATCGTGGAGGCGACGGCCGAGCTGGCCGGCTCGTCGGTCGTCCTCGAGGACCTGTCGCGGCACGTCGTCGCGTACGCCGCCCTGGGTCGCCCGGCCGCGGGCCTGCTGCAGGGGTGGGAGAAGCGCTCGCGCCTGGTCGCCCTCACCGACGTCACCGGGGTGACCGGCCCCGAGGGCTGGATGACCTCTCCGGTCGGGCTGCAGCAGCAGCGGTGGGGACGGCTGGTGGTCGTGAACCCGGCCTCCGACCAGGAGCGTCTCGCGATGGTGCTCGAGCGTGCCGCGCAGGCGCTCGAGCTGGGACGGATGGCGGAGAGCGACCGCTTCGGCATCGCCTACCAGGCGCAGGGCGGCTTTCTCACCGAGCTCGCGGACGCCCGGGTGGTCGACGCCGCGGAGGCCGACGCCCGCGCCCGCGCGCTCGGGCTGCCGGCCGCACCGCCGTACGTCGGGCTGGTCGTCCGCGCCGCACCGCGGGCGGGCACGAGCACGGACCCCGTGGCCGCGCACCGCAGCGCGCGACGCCTGGTCGAGCGCGTCGCCCAGGCCAGCCGCGACGTCCGCGTCCCGGTCCTGCTCGGCTCGTTCGGGCCGGTCGAGGTCGCCGCCGTCGTCGCGACCGGCGGACGCGGCGGGGACACGGCCGTCGCGACCCTTGCCGAGGCGCTGCACGCCCAGCGCGACCGCCAGTCCGACCTCGACCCGGTGGCGGTCGGCGTCGGCGCCCCCGCCGACACGGTGCTGGCGGCCGGGTCGGCGCTCCGGCACGCGCAGCACGTCGCGGAGGTCGCGCACGCGATGCCGCCCGGACGACAGAAGCCGTACTTCCGGGCCAGCGACGTGCGGCTGCGCGGTCTGGTGGCGCTGCTCCACGACGACCCGCGCGTGCAGGCGTTCGCCGAGGCCGAGCTCGACCGGCTGCTCGTCCACGAGGCCACCCACGAGGACGGGATGCTGGAGCTGCTGCGCCAGTACCTCGCGGTGGGCGGCAACAAGACCGAGCTCGCGCGCGTGAGCCACCGCAGCCGGCCGGCGCTCTACAAGAAGCTCGCGCACCTCGAGCGCATCCTGGGCGTCAGCCTCGACGACGCCGACTCCCGCCTCGCCCTCGGGGTCGCGCTGATGGTGCACGACCAGCGCCGTTGAGGCGGAGGGGTGTCTAGAGCGTGTTGTCGGTGCGCGACGGCGACCCGAGCCGCGCGAGCAGCGCGTCGACGACGAGCGCGACCGCGTAGGGCATGTCGACGTGCTCGGGGTCGAGCAGCCACTGGATCTGCAGGCCGTCCATGACGGCGATGATCGAGGACGCCGCCGCGTCGAGCTCCGCGTCGCTGGGCGGCTCGTCGGGGCAGGCGTCGCTGAGGGCCTGGGTGATGAGCCCGCGCAGGTGCGTGAACCGGTCACGGAACGAGTCCTGCGCCGGGTGCCCCTCGGTCACCGACTCGGCGGACAGCACCGCGTACGACTGCACGAGCCCGGCGCGCTGGGTGTTCGCGCGCGCGGTGTGGACGAGGTGCCGCATCAGCTCGGGCCCGTGCGGGGGCTCGTGGTTCTCGAAGTCCTGGACGTCGAGCGCGTCGCGGTACTCCAGCACCTCGACGAGCAGCTGGTCCTTCGACCCGAAGTGGTGCAGGATCCCCTGGTGCGTGATGCCGACCCGCTCGGCGATCTCCGACAGGGCCGCCTTGTGGTAGCCGCGGGCTCCGAACACGTCCAGGGCCGCGACCAGGATCTCGGCACGCCTCTGGTCCGCGGGGACCCGCGCCGATCGCGGTCGCTTCGTCGGCACGCCGGGCGCGTCAGGGGTCGTCATGACGTGAGCCTACCCCCGTTACTTACCGCTCGGTCAGCAGATGCACCAGCGCGCCGGACCACCTCCGCGACCGCTAGGTTGGGACCGCGCCCGAACGCGCGGGTGCGGGACCGGAGGAGAGCGACATGACGACCTGGGGCCAGATCGCCCTCTTCACCGTGGTGGCCGGTGTCGGGATGCTGCCGCTGGTGATCGACCGCTCGACCGCGGCCAAGCTCGCCGGCACGGCGGTCGCGTGCATCGTCCTCGCGTTCTTCGCGGCCCTGCTCGTCATCGCGCTGCCCAAGACCATCGCCTGACCGGCGACAGGACGTCACCGCCGGCAGCCGCGCGGTGACACACCGGCTGTTGTCCGCGTTCCCCGGACGTGCTGGAATCGCGCCATGACCGCACCGCGCGCCTTCGACCCCAGCACCATCCCGGCCGGACAGTACGTCGGGGGCCGGTACGCCGAGGGCTCAGGCCCCGACGACGTCGTCGTGCGCAACCCCGGGACCGGTGACGTCGTCCGGACGTTCGCCTCCGCCACGCAGTCCGACGTCGACGACGCCGTGGGAGCCGCAGCGGCGGCGTACCCCGAGTGGGCTGGAGCGACCCCGGCCGAGCGGAGCACCGCCCTGCACGCGCTCGCCCGTCGGCTCGAGGAGATCGCCGACGACCTCGCGGCCGCCGAGACGCTGCAGACCGGCAAGTCGATCCGCATGTCGACGGAGTTCGACGTGCCGGGGACGATCGACAACACCGCGTTCTTCGCCGGCGCCGCCCGCAACCTGGAGGGCAAGGCGAGCGGCCGCTACTCCGGCGACCACACCTCGTCGATCCGCCGCGAACCGATCGGCGTGGTGGGCTCGGTCGCCCCGTGGAACTACCCGTTGCAGATGGCCGCCTGGAAGGTCCTCCCCGCGATCGCCGCCGGCAACACCATCGTGCTCAAGCCGGCCGAGATCACCCCGTTCACCTCGCTCATGCTGGCGCAGGCGGCGACCGAGGCGGGGCTGCCCGACGGCGTCGTGAACGTCGTGAACGGTCCCGGCCCGTCGACCGGCACCGCCCTCGTCGGCCACGAGGGCGTCCGGATGGTGTCTTTCACCGGGTCGACGGCGGTCGGCAGGCAGATCGCGACGACCGCGGCCGCCTCGGTGAAGCGCGTCCACCTCGAGCTCGGCGGCAAGGCGCCGTTCGTCGTGTTCGACGACGCGGACCTCGAGGCCGCCGTGCGGGGCGCCGTCGCCGGATCGCTGATCAACGGCGGTCAGGACTGCACGGCGGCCACCCGGGCGTACGTCCACGCGAGCCGCTTCGACGACTTCGTGGCCGGCGTCGCGGAGCTGATGCGCAAGGTCGTCGTCGGCGACCCCACCGACCCGGCGACCGACCTCGGCGCGCTCAGCTCGGCGGCGCACCGGGACAAGGTCGCCGCGATGGTCGACCGCGCCCGCGCCGCCGGCGCCGACGTGGTGTGCGGTGGCAGCGCGCCGGACCGGCCGGGCTTCTACTACGAGCCGACGCTCCTGACCGGGCTCGCGCAGGACGCCGAGGCGGTCCAGAACGAGATCTTCGGCCCCGTCCTGGTCGCGCTGCCCTTCGACTCCGACGACGAGGCGATCCGGCTCGCGAACGACACCCCGTACGGCCTCGCGGCGTCGGCGTGGACGCGCGACGTCTACCGCGCCCAGCGGGCTGCGGCCGAGATCCAGGCCGGGTGCGTGTGGATCAACGACCACATCTCGATCGTGTCCGAGATGCCTCACGGCGGCTACAAGCAGTCGGGCTACGGCAAGGACATGAGCACGTACTCGTTCGAGGAGTACACCCAGGTCAAGCACGTGATGCAGGACCTCACGGGCGAGCCGCGCAAGGGGTGGCACAGCACCGTCATGAGCGGCTGACCCAGCTCTCCCCGAGCCGTCGGGCCGCCGCGCCGACGATCTGATAGGTAGACAATCTACCTATAGAGTCCCGTACCATGATGCCGTGGACTCGCTGCCTTCGGTCGACCGGACCGACGTCCGCTTCATGCTCGGGATGCAGCTCAGAGAGCTCTTGCGCCTCGCGCCGTCGGTGCATGCCCGGCTCGCTGCGGAGATCGGCATCGGGGTCACCGACGCTCTCGCGCTCGACCACGCCATGGCGTCGCTTCCCGACCCGATGGGCGTCGGCGACCTCGCCCACCGCCTCGGCATCCGCTCAGCGTCGGCGACGGTCGCCGTCGACCGGCTCGTGTCCTCCGGCCACATGGAGCGCACCCCGCACCCGACCGACCGACGCCGGACGAGCCTCCAGCCGACCGACTCCGCGTACGCCGACGCCCGCCGTGCCTCGGCCCCGCTCGTCACCGCGATCCGCGAGCTCACCGGCGACCTCGACGACGAGTCGGCCGCCCGCGTCCACGCGTTCCTCGAGCAGGCCATCCTCGTGCTGCGCAACTACGCCGACCACGTCGAGCCGGTCTCACCGCAGGACCCATCCACGGAGGACTGAGCTCCGAACACCCTGCATGAGGCGATGCGTGGGGTGGTGCCGGTGAGGCGGCGTGCGGCGGTCGTGGGTGCGGGGGTCTCCGGACTGACCGCGGCGTACCTGCTGCAGCGCGACTACGACGTGACCGTGTACGAGGCGGACGACCGGCTCGGAGGGCACGCCCACACGCACGACCTCCTGGACGACCACGGCCGCACCGTCGGCGTGGACAGCGGGTTCATCGTGCACAACCGGCGGACCTACCCGTGGCTCACCCGGCTCTTCGACGAGCTCGGCGTGGCGACGCAGCCGTCGGAGATGAGCATGTCGGTGCGCTGCGACGGGTGCGGGCTCGAGTACGCGGGGGCGCGCGGGTTCACCGGCCTCTTCCCTGCGGCGTCCCACGCGCGGCGTGGGGCGTACCTGCGGATGCTCGCCGACGTGCCCCGGTTCCACCGACGCGCGCGGGTCCACCTCGCGAGCGACGAGGAGGACCTGACGCTCGGCGCGTTCCTCGACCGGCACCGCTTCGGGACCTACACGCGCCGGCACTTCGTGGTCCCGCTCGTGTCGGCGGTGTGGTCGTGCGACGCCGAGACCGCGTACGCCTACCCCGCGCGCTACCTCTTCCAGTTCCTCTCCCACCACGGCATGCTCTCCGTCTCCGGTTCGCCCCCCTGGATGACCGTGGTGGGAGGGTCGGCACGCTACGTCGAGCGCGTCGTCAAGGGCCTCACCGCGGTGCACACCGCCCTCCCGGTGACGGCGGTGTCCCGCACGGCCGACGGCGTGGAGGTCCACGACGCCGACGGCGGGCGTACGCGGTTCGACGCCGCCGTGATCGCGACCCACGCCGACGACGCGCTGCACCTGCTGGCCGACCCGACTCCCCAGCAGCGCGCCGCGCTAGGCCCGTGGCGCTACTCGCGCAACGCGACCACGCTGCACACCGACGACCGGGTCATGCCGCGGCAGGCCCGCGCCGCCGCGTCGTGGAACTACCGGATGCCGGACTGCGACGCGCGCTCCTCAGCGGTGCGGGTCAGCTACGCGATGAACCGGCTGCAGCGCCTCGACACCACTCCGCAGTGGTTCGTCACGCTCAACGACGACGGTCATGACGTCGCCGACGACACCGTGCTCGCGCGCATGGACTACGCGCACCCGGTGTTCACCCCCGAGTCCGTCGGCACCCACGAGATCCTGCCCTCCCTCAACGACGGCGTGATCGCGTTCGCCGGCGCGTACCACGGCTGGGGCTTCCACGAGGACGGCTGCCGCTCGGGGGTCGAGGCGGCGCGAAGCCTGGGGGTCTCCTGGTGACCGCGCGCTACGACGTGACGATCCGCCACCAGCGGCACAGCCCGGTCCGGTACGGCCTGGCGTCGAAGGGGGCGGTCTGGCTCGTCGACCTCGACGACCTGCCGCGCCTCCCGCGCGGGCTCGGGTGGCTCGTGGGGTTCCACAGCGCCGACCACCTCGGAGACCCCGCGCGCACGCTGCGGGAGAACGTGGACGCGTGGCTCGCCCGGTCCGGCGTCGCGAGGCCCGCCCGCGTCACGATGCTGGCGCAGCCCCGCGTGCTCGGCCACGCCTTCGACCCCCTCACGCTCTTCTCGCTGTACGACCACGACGGCACCCGCACCGGTGTCGTCGCCGAGGTCCGCAACACCTACGGCGGCCGCCACTGCTATCTCCTGCGCCCGGACGGTCAGGGGCGCGCCGACGTCGCGAAGGCGTTCTACGTCTCGCCGTTCAACCCGGTCGACGGCCACTACACGATCCGCGTACCCGAGCCGGACGACGAGCTCGCCGTGGTGGTCACGCTGCACCGCCCGGGCCAGGCGCCGTTCACGGCGACGATGACCGGCACCCGCAGCAGGGGCGCGTCGCTCTGGTCGGCCCTCGGGCGGCCGTGGCGCACCCGCGGCGTGAGCGCCGCCATCCGCTGGCACGGCGTCAAGCTCTACCTACGGGGCCTACGCCCCTTTCCCCGAGGAGGACACGCATGATCTCGCTGGAGCCCGCCCCGCCTGGTGGCGACGCGGACCTCAGGATCGACCCTGACCGCTGGCCGCAGGTGGCCGCGGTCCCCCGCAGCCGGGTGCGCAGCGCCGCCGCGCGCGCCGTCGTGGCCAGCGCCGTGCGCCGCCTGCCGCTGCGGGTGCAGTGGCCGGACGGGACCGTCCGCGGTGCCGGCGGGCCGACGGATCCGCTGATGCGCCTGGTCCGACCGGACGACTTCCACGCACGGCTCGGCTCGCGGGGCCTGATCGGCTTCGGCGAGGCCTACATGGCCGGCGACTGGGAGGCCGACGACCTCACCGGCGTGCTGACCGTGCTCGCCTCCTCGGCCGCGACGCTCGTGCCGCGACCGCTCCAGCGGCTCCGCCGGGTCGCGGTCCCCCGCCGGCCCCGCGGTGACGCGAACACCCGCACCGGCTCGCGCACCAACATCGCCCGCCACTACGACCTGTCGAACGACCTCTTCCGCACCTTCCTCGACCCGACGCTCAGCTACTCGTCGGCGCTGTTCGCGGCGGATCCCGCGTCGTACGACGCCGGGAGGGACGAGGCGGCCGAGGAGAGCCTCGCCGACGCGCAGCGCCGCAAGGTCGCCCGGGTGCTCGACCTGGCCGGCGTCGGCCCGGGGACACGGCTCCTCGAGATCGGCACCGGCTGGGGCGAGCTCGCGGTCCAGGCGGCCGACCGCGGTGCGCACGTCACCACGATCACCTTGTCGCAGGAGCAGGCGTCGCTCGCCCGCAGCAGGATCGTCGCCGCCGGACTCGGGGACCGGGCGACGGTGCTGCTCCAGGACTACCGCGACACCGCGGGGGTGTACGACGCGGTCGCGAGCGTGGAGATGATCGAGGCCGTCGGCGCCGAGCACTGGGACGAGTACTTCACGACGCTGTCGCGCCGGCTCGTCCCCGGAGGGCGGGTCGGGCTCCAGGCGATCACGATGCCGCACGACCGGATGCTCGCCAGCCTGGACACCGACACCTGGGTCCTGAACTACGTCTTCCCCGGCGGCGCGATCCCGTCGCGCGAGGTGATCGCGGAGCGCGCCGCGTCGGCCGGGCTGCGGATCGACTCAGAACGGTCGCTGGGCGCCCACTACGCCGAGACGCTGCGCCGCTGGCGCCGCCAGTTCGAGGCCCACGCCGACCGGGTCACCGCGCTCGGCTTCGACGCCGTGTTCCGCCGGATGTGGTCGTTCTACCTGGCGTACTCGGAGGCCGGGTTCCGCTCCGGGTACCTCGACGTCGTCCAGTACGCGCTCGAGAAGCCCACCGCCGAGGAGCAGGAGAGCGTCGCATGACGTCGTACGCCGAGTGGCTCCGCGACCTCGTCACCCCCTTCGTCGGCGCCGAGCCGCCGGTCCGGATCCGTGCCTGGGACGGGAGCACGTCCGGACCGGCCGACGCGCCGCTGGTCGACGTCCGCTCGCGTCGTGCGCTCCGCCACGTCGCGTGGTCGCCGGGCGAGCTCGGGCTCGCGCGTGCCTACATCCGCGGCGACCTCGACGTGCCGGGCGGCGCCGAGGCGCTCGCCGACGGGCTGCGGACGGTCTGGGACGGCCTCGCGGTCGACCCGCCCTCGCGGCCGGGGTGGCGGACCTGGGCCCGGGCGGCCCCCTCCGCGCTGCGCCTCGGCGTGCTCGGTCCGCGCCCCCGTCCTCCCGCTTCCGAGATCCGGCTGCGCGGGGACCGGCACACCACGCGTCGCGACGCCGACGTCATCGCCGCGCACTACGACCTGTCCAACGCGTTCTACGCGCTGTTCCTCGACCCGACGATGGCCTACTCCAGCGCGTACTACCGCGACGACGTCACGCTCGAGCAGGCCCAGCTCGCCAAGCTCGACCTGGTCTGCGCAAAGCTCGGCGTCACTGCGGGCTCGACCCTGCTCGACGTCGGCTGCGGATGGGGCTCGCTGGCGCTGCACGCCGCCGCGCGCCACGGGGCCCGCGTCCTCGGGATCACCCTGTCGGAGCAGCAGCACGCGTACGTCACCGCCGAGATCGAGCGGCGCGGGCTCGGCGACCAGGTGGAGGTCCGCCTCCAGGACTACCGCTCGCTGGACGCGCTCGCGCAGACCGAGGGTGGGGCCGGGTTCGACGCCGTGGCCTCGATCGAGATGGGCGAGCACGTCGGCGAGGAGAACTACGGCACCTACCTCGCCGTCCTCCGGCGCCACCTCCGCCCGGGCGGTCGCGTGCTGGTCCAGCAGATGTCGCGTCGCTCCGGCGCGGCTCCCGGCGGTGGTCCCTTCATCGAGACCTACATCGCGCCGGACATGCACATGCGGCCCCTCTCGGAGACGCTCGCGTTCTTCGAGTCGGGCGGGTTCGAGGTCCTCGACGTCGAGGCGATGCGCGAGCACTACGCCCGCACGGTCGCGGACTGGCAGGCGGCGTACGAGAAGCGGTTCGACGAGGCGGTCGCGCTCGTCGGCGAGGAGCAGGCGCGGATGTGGCGGCTCTACCTCGTGGGCGGCGGGCTCGCGTTCGAGCAGGGTCGGATGGGCGTCGACCAGGTCGTGGCGACCCGGGCGGCCGCCGCATGACCTCGTCGCTCGACCCCGCCTTCTGGAGCGCGCTGCCGTGGACCGCGCTCGCGGTCGTCGCCGTGCTCGCCGTCACGTACGGCGCCGCGAAGGTGGCCGGCAAGCACGCCGTCATCGACGTCGCGTGGGGGCTGCTGTTCTGCGCGGTCGCCGTCGTCGCGTTCGTGCTCTCGGCCGGGCACGGCGACGACGCCCGGCGCTGGGTGCTCCTGGTGCTCGTGCTGGTGTGGGGTCTGCGCCTCGCGGTCCACATCGGCCGTCGCAGCATCGGCGCCGGGGAGGACCCCCGCTACGAAGAGTTCCTGCGCGACCGCGGCGAGCTGGGCATCGTCGCGGTCGTCTACGGGCTCCAGGGCGCGCTCGCCTGGGTGATCTCGGCGCCGGTCCAGGTGGGCATGTTCCTCGACGGCCCGCTGGGACTGCTCGCGTACGCCGGCATCGCCGTGTGGCTCGTCGGCCTGGTGTTCGAGGCGGTCGGCGACGCCCAGCTCGAGCGCTACAAGGCGTTGCCGAAGGACCGGAGGCCACCGGTGATGGACCGCGGGCTGTGGGGCTGGACGCGGCACCCGAACTACTTCGGCGACGCCTGCGTGTGGGTCGGGATCTTCCTCGTCGGCGCCGACCGCTGGCCGGGGGCGCTCACGGTGTTCGGGCCGGCGATCATGGTCTACCTGCTCGCGTTCGGCTCGGGCAAGAAGGTGCTGGAGAGGCGGATGGCGAAGCGGCCGGCGTACCGGGACTACATGGCCCGCACCTCCGGCTTCGTCCCGCTCCCGCCCCGTCGCTGACCCCGCGGGGCGCCGGCCGTCATCCGATCGCCGCGAGCGCCTCGCGGACGAGCCGGTCGTCGCGCTCACGTCTGACGAGCGCCAGCGCCGGCTCTCCTCGTCGTACGGCGCGTGCGGCGAGGTCGGCACCCGGCGTGCCGACCTCGACCGCACCGAGGGCGTCGACCAGCGTGCGCACCGCGACGATGTCGAAGACCAGCGCCGGGTGGATCTCGTCCGCCTCGACCTCGACCTGGGTCCGGTCGCGCTCGGCGCGGGCCCGCGCCTGGGAGAGGACCGCGTCGACGAGCGCGTCGCGGTCGGGCTCGGACGGCGCCCTGACGTCCAGGACCCCGGTGACGCGCGCCGCGGTGAGGCCCTCGCCCGGCTCGGAGGACACGAGCTCGCCGAAGGCGGCCCGCACGCCGGTCTCGCCTCGTACCTTCGCCTGCTTCGCCGCGGCGAGCACCGTCATGGCCGACGTGAGCAGCGGGTCGGCGCGGACCGGCATCGGCGCCTCGTACGGCAAGGGGTCGCCGCGGAACGTGAACGTCCACCGTCCCCGCGGCCACGCCACGGCGACCACACCGGCGGCCGCACCCGGCGGCAGGACGCCCGCCACGTCGTCGGCGACCTCCAGCCACCGGCCGGACGCCGTGCGCCACCACGACCAGCCCGGCCCTTCCGACACCCTCGACGCACCCTCCATGCGCGTCATCCTGCCGGGTGCGCGGCGCCGGGCGCAGCCGGCGCACGGGATACTGGACGCCATGCGCATCACGCGGGACGACACCGACGCGGTCGAGGAGTCCGACCTCACCTCACGCCAGAAGGCCGAGAAGCTGGTCGAGTACGCGACCGCGGACGGCTACGAGCTCGACGACGACGTCACGCCGCGCTCGCTCCTGGTCGCCGCGTCGGAGTTCCTCGGCTTCGACGGTGCCTGGGAGCGCCAGGCGGAGGTGCTCGAGCTGGCCGACTCCGCCGCCGGCGCGTCCGCGATCCATCCCGACGTGGTCCGCGTCGGCGCGGCCCTCGCGCAGGGGCTCGACCCCGCGGAGTACGCCGACCGCTACCGCCGGTCGGGACGGATCACGCCGCTGTCGGCCCACTACATGGCGGACCTGTACGACGAGGCCGGGGAGCCGCTCGCCGCGGAGCGGTGGCTCAACATCGGCATCCGCGCGCTGGAGCACCTCGACCCGGACATGGTCGACACGAGCACCTGGGACCTGCTGCTCCTCTCCCGTCGCAACCTGCGTGGCCGCCTCGGCCGCCCCAAGGACGGGTACGACGAGGAGGCCGAGGCCGCGGACATGCACTTCGACCTCGACAGCAGCGCACGGGACAGCACCACCCGGGACGCCTGACGTGGAGCTCGGCGACGTCGTCCGCAGACGGCGCATGGTGCGGGCGTACGACGGCCGGCCGGTGCCGCGCGCGCTCGTCGACCGGATGCTCGAGCACGCGACCCACGCACCCAGCGCCGGGTTCAGCCAGGGCTGGGCGTTCCTGGTCCTCGACTCCCCCGACGACGTCGCCCGCTTCTGGGAGGCGACCACCCCACCTGCCCGAGGGGCCGAGCCCTCGCGCTGGCTGCGCGGGATGACGACCGCGCCCGTCGTGATCGTGCCGCTGGCGCACAAGGACGCCTACCTCGACCGTTACGCCGAGCCCGACAAGGGGTGGACCGACCGCGACGAGGCGCGGTGGGCCGTGCCGTACTGGTACGTCGACACCGGCATGGCGTCGCTGCTCGTGCTGCTCACCGCCGTGGACGAGGGCCTCGGCGCGTGCTTCTTCGGGATCCCGCCGACCCGCACCGGCGCGTTCCGTGCGGCCTTCGGGGTCCCGGAGGCCTACGAGCCGGTCGGCGCGATCACGGTCGGCTACCGTGCCGACGACCATGTCCCGTCCTCGCGCGGGCGCGGCCGCCGTCCGCTCGACGAGGTCGTGCACCGAGGTCGGTGGGACAGATCAGGACCTTAGGCCCTGGCATGTGATCAACATCACGAGTAGCCTCGCGGCATGCTGCTCGCCGAGGAACTCACGCTGCTCGCTCTCGATCCCGAGACCGGCAGGCTGCGTGGACGCGAGGCGCGGGTCGACCACGCGCTCGCGGGCGCGCTCCTGCTCGACCTCGCCGCCGCCGGTCATCTCCGCCTCGAGCCGGGTGACGTCCTCGTCCTCGGCGACACCTCCCCCAAAGAGCCGCTGCTCGGCAGCGGGCTCTCCTTGCTGACCGGACAGTTCCCGGTCGGGGTGTGCGACGCGATCCGGCACCTGGCGCTGACGCTCCGCGAGACGGTGCTCGACAGCATGGCCGAGCGCGGCATGCTGCGCCGCGAGGTGCACCGGACGCTCGTCCTCAAGATCCTGGTCCGCTGGTACGCCGCCTCGCCCGACACGAGCGCGGTCGTCCGTGAGGACCTGCAGCAGATCTTCACCACCGCAGGCGCGACGGCTCCGGAGCCGGGCGCGGAGCTGGAGCCGCGTGCCGCCGGCCTGGTCACCGTCCTCGACGGAGCCGACCTCCTGGAGCTGGTGAGCCCGGCGCGGCCGGACGCGGCGCAGGTGCGCTCCTGGTGCGCGACCCCACGCGCCGGCGGCGGCGACGAGCTGCGCTGCGCGGTGCACACGGCCCTCTGCTCCCTCGCCGACTCCGCCGGCGCGGCGGGCGTCAAGCCCGGCCCCGAGCAGCGGACCGCCTCGGTCTGAGCGACCGCCGTCGCACGACCGCGGCCCGCGCGACGATCCGCGCGACAATTCGCGCCGCGAGGGACGTCCGAGCCCCTACGTTGTGGCGTGCTCCCGCCCGGGACCCCGCCCGACAGAGAGGCACGTCCGTGAGCCCCTACCCCCGAACCCTCGGCGTCGTCGCGGCGCTGGCCCTCGGCGCCGGCACCCTCGTCAGCGCCCCTGCCGCCCAGGCCGCCGACCTCGACCGCGCGCCCGCGACCACGCTCGCCGGTGCCGCGACCCAGCTCGCCGATCCGGTCGGCGTCACACGCGACCGCTTCGGCCGCCTGTACGTCGCGAACCGCGACACCCACAAGATCCTGGTGTTCGCCGCGAACGCCACCGGCAACGCGGCACCGGTCCGCGTGATCAGCGGCGCTGCGACCCTCCTCGCCACCCCGGACGACATCGAGGTCGACGCGGCGGGATACATCTACGTCGCCAACCACGACGCCGACCGCATCACCGTCTACCCGCCCACCCCCGGCACGGGCGCTCCCAACGAGGCTCCGGTCCGCACCATCACGGCGCCGGCGAACCAGCTCGACGGCGTGGCGGCGATCGAGGTCGACGCCCACGGCGGCATCTACGCCGCGAGCTGGTCGGCCCACACCGTCGCCTACTTCGACTCGACCGCGAGCGGGACCGTCGCTCCCGACCGCCTGATCGCCGGCGACAAGACGAAGCTCTACCGCCCCTGGAGCCTCCTGCTGCGGGCAGACGGCTCCCTGGTGGTCGGTACGGAGAACGAGGCCGTGCTGCAGTTCGCCACCTCCGACACCGGCAACGTCGCGCCCGACCGGGTGCTCGGCGGGCTCGTCTCCGACCTCGGCATCGTCTCCGGGCTGGGTGAGGACGCCCGCGGCAACCTTTACACGTCCAGCTACACCGACAGCACGATCAAGGTGTTCGCCAAGGGCGCCGTCGGCAACGCAACGCCGACCGTGGTCCTCAAGGGCAGCCACACCGGCCTCAACATGCCGTGGGGCATCCACGTGGACGCTGCCGGCCGTGTGACGGCCGCGCAGTACGCCGGCAACAGCGTCCGCACGTACGCCCCGCTCGTCGCGACGCCCGCCGCCCCGGTGGTGACGCGTCCGTCGAAGGTCCGCGCCCTCAAGGTCTCCGGGAAGCAGACGGCCGCCAAGCGCCGCATCTCCTGGAAGGCGCCGGCGTCCACCGGCGGAGCGCGGATCACCGCGTACCGGGTCGTCGTCAGGAAGGGCGGCAAGACCCTCGTGGCCAAGACCGTGTCCGGCTCGCGTCGCAGCCTGGTCGTCAAGCGGTCCAAGCTGCGCAACGGCAAGGTCACCGTCTCCATCAGGGCCCGCAACGCCAAGGGCTACGGCCCGACGGTCAAGAAGATCTTTCGCGTGAAGAAGTAGTCGGGTACGGGCGGGGTGCCGACACGTCGCACCCCGCCTGCTGCTCGACAGGGATGGCGTGCGTGCTCGGGCGGGTCCGGATCGTCGCCCACGCGATGAGGCCACCGGCCACGAGCATCACCGTGCACACGACCATCGCCTGGTCGAAGCCCTCGTCGAAGAGGTCCGGGTCCGACAGCGCGCCTCCGACGATCCCGACCAGCGGCGGAAGGGCGGCCACGGCGAGCAGCTGCGCCGTCCGTGCGACCGCGTTGTTGACGCCCGAGGCGATCCCGGCGAGGTGGTCGGGTGCCGCGGCGAGCACTGCCGTGGTCAGCGGCGACACGAGGATCGTGAGCCCGATGCCGAAGACGATGACGCCCGGGGCGACGTCGGTGAGGTACGACGCGTCCGGCCCGATGCGCAGCATGAGCAGCAGCCCCGCGGCCGCGACCAGCGGACCGACGGTCATCGGGATCCGCGGACCGATCCGCGTGCCGACCGCACCGGCGTACGACGAGAAGAGCAGCATGAGGATCGTGACGGGCAGCGTCGCCGCGCCGGCGGCCAGCGGGGAGTAGCCCGCGACGACCTGGAGCTGCACCACCAGCAGGAAGAAGACCGCGCCCAGGGCGCCGTACACGACGAAGGTCACGAGGTTCGCCCCCGTGAACACGCGGTCGCGGAAGAGACCGAGCGGCACCAGCGGGTTGGGGCTGCGGCGCTCCTGCGCGACGAACAGCAGCAGCACCACCAGCCCGGCCACCGCGAGCCACGTGTCGGAACCGATCAGGCCGTAGGTGAGGACGGCGAGGCCGCCGGCGGTGAGCACCACGCCCAGGACGTCGAAGTGCGCAGGCGCGTCGGGGTCGCGGCTCTCCGGCACGTGACGCGCGCACACCCATACGACGACCGCGGCAAGCGGCAGGTTCAGCAGGAAGACCGCGCGCCAGCTCACCGCCTCCACCAGCCAGCCGCCGAGCAGCGGGCCGATCGCCGTCGCGACCCCGCCCAGCCCCGACCAGGCGCCGATCGCCGCGCCGCGGTCGTCGGGGTCGAAGGACGCGGAGATCAGGGCGAGGCTGCCCGGTGTCAGCAGCGCGCCGCCGACGCCCTGGAGCACCCGCGCCGCGATCAGCGTCTCGACGTTCGGCGCGACGCCGCACAGCAGCGACGCGAGCGCGAACCACAGCACGCCGATCACGAACACCCGGCGACGACCCCAGCGGTCGCCGAGCGCCCCACCGAGCAGGATCAGCGACGCGAGCGCCAGCGTGTAGCCGTTGACGACCCACTGCAGGCCCTCGACCTCCGCGTCGAGATCGTCCCCGATCGTCGGCAGCGCGACGTTGACGACCGTGCCGTCGAGCATCGCCATGCTCGACCCGAGCACGGTCGCGAGCAGCAGCCAGCGCCCTGGAGCGCTGCGAAGGCGAACAGCATCGGCCACCTCGCCACCGTACGCAAGGCTGTGGCCTCATGCGGAAGACTGGCGGCATGACCGTACGCACGCCCGACCCGAATCCCGGCTGGCTCTCCGACCACGACCTCGACGAGACCCGCAACCGCGTCCCCATGCTGTACGTCGAGGCGGTCCCGGTCCGCATGGATCCCGACGGGCTCGTCACGGAGGTCGGCCTGCTGCTGCGCGGCTCCGCCCACACGGGCGCGATCACCCGCTCGTTCGTCTCCGGACGGGTGATGCACGGCGAGCGCATCCGCGACGCGCTGATGCGCCACCTCGAGAAGGACCTGGGCCCGACGGCCTTCCCGGTGCTGCCGGTGAGCACGGTGCCGTTCGCGGTCACCGAGTACTTCCCCTACCCCGGGGCCTCGCAGTTCTTCGACGCGCGCCAGCACGCGGTCGCGCTCGCGTACGTCGTGCCGGTGTCGGGAGAGTGCCAGCCGCGCCAGGACGCGCTCGAGCTGACCTGGCTCACCCCGGAGGAGGCGTCGACGGACGCGGTCTCCGCGGAGATGGAGGGCGGTCGTGGCGCCCTGCTGCGCCAGGCGCTCGGCCACCTCGGCGTGCTCGGCGGCTGACCCGCCGCCGGTCGCACCCTCAGTGCACCGCCTTCAGCCCGACGACCCCGCCGATGATCATCGCGAGGAAGAGCAGACGCAGCACGCTCACGGGCTCACCGCCGGTCACCATCGCGTACGCGACGGTCAGCGAGGCGCCGATGCCGACCCAGACCGCGTACGCGGTGCCGGTGGGGAGCGTGCGCATCGCGTAGGCCAGCCCGACCATGCTGAGGACGACGGCGACGCCGAAGACGGCGGTCGGGACGAGCTTGGTGAAGCCGTCGGAGCGTCCGAGCGCGGTCGCCCAGACCGCTTCGAGGATGCCGGAGAGGACGAGGATCAGCCATGCCATGACGAGAACTCCTGGATCAGGGGTGTCGACGTCTTCGCATGACCGGGTACGTCGCTTCTCGTCCGGAGCCGGGTGGCTGAGCCCAGGATACCAGACGTAGGATATCCATATTCCGAGATTGGAGTCTCGCCATATGGACACCGCTGTCGCCGCCCCCCGCGTCACTGCCCGGCACTGGAGCATGCTCGCCGTCGCCACGGCGGCCCAGGTGTCCGGCGCCTGCCTCGCGCACGGGGCCGCGTTCCTGATCCCCGCGCTCCAGTCGCAGGGGCGCTCGCTGTCCACGGCCGGCCTCGTCGCCTCGATGCCGCTGATCGGCACGATGCTCGCGCTGGTCGCCTGGGGCGCGGCGGCAGACCGGTACGGCGAGCGCCTCGTGCTCATCAGCGGGACCGTCGGCGTGGCCCTCAGCTCGGCCCTCGCGGTCGCGGTCGCCGACCACCTCGGCGCACTGTGCGCCGCGCTCCTCCTCGCCGGAGCCTTCGCGGCGAGCACCAACTCCGCCAGCGGGCGCGTCGTCGCCGGCTGGTTCCCCGCGCACCGCCGCGGCCTGGCGATGGGGATCCGGCAGATGGCGCAGCCGCTGGGCGTCGGGCTCGCCGCCGCGACGATGGCGCCCCTCGCCATCTCCCAGGGCATCGCCACCGCGCTCTGGGTCCCGGCCGTCACCGCGGCCGTCGCCGCGCTCGCCTGTGCGCTCGTCGTCGCCGACCCTCCGCGCCCGAGCCGCGCCGACGCCCAGGCAGCCAGCCAGCTCGCCCACCCGTACGGCAACCGCTACCTCGTCCGCATCCACCTCGCGTCGATGCTGCTCGTCGTCCCGCAGTTCACGGTGTGGACCTTCGCGCTCGTCTGGCTGGTCGGCGACCTCGGATGGTCGGCCGGTGCCGCCGGCGGCCTGGTCGCCGCCACCCAGCTGCTGGGCGCCGTGGGGCGGATCGGCGCCGGCCAGCTGTCCGACCTCGTCGGGAGCCGGCTGCGCCCCATGCGCTGGGTCGCGATCGTCGCGGCCGCCACGATGGTCGGGCTCGCAGTCACCGACCGACTCGGCTGGGACGTCGTCGCGGTGGTGCTCCTGGTCGTGGCCACGGTCGTCACGGTCGCGGACAACGGGCTCGCCTTCACCGCGATCGCCGAGCAGGCTGGTCCGTTCTGGTCGGGGCGGGCGCTCGGGATCCAGAACACCGGCCAGTACCTCACGGCCTCCACGGTCCCGCCGCTGATCGGCGGCGCCGTGACGCTCCTCGGCTTCCCGCTCGCCTTCGCCCTGGTCGCGCTCTGCCCCGTCGTCGCCGCTCCGCTGGTCCCGGTGGAGGGCGAGGCGCCCCTCGAGTAGATCGGACCCGGAAGTTACCCGTGGGTAGTGTTTGGCGTACCTTACCCGGAGGACCCCGATGCCTCGGGCTAAGGTTCGCTTGACCGTACTACCGGCAGGAGCTGAGCATGCAGGTCGTCGCGATCGTCGTGTCGCTGGCCATCACCGCCGTCGCCGTCGCACTCGCCGCCAAGGCGATCACCGCGATGGTGCGCGTGGTGCGGATGGGCGGCCCGACACGGGGCACACGCACCGACAACAAGGGCGCGCGCTGGAAGAACATGCTGGTCGAGACCATCGGCCACACGCGGATGCTCCAGTGGCACTGGATCGGCATCATGCACTGGTTCGTGTTCGCCGGCTTCATCCTGCTGTCCTCGATGGTCGCCGCCGCGTACTTCCAGGTCTTCGACGCCCACGCCGTCCTGCCGGTCATCGGGCACTGGGTGGTCTACCAGTGGGTGGCCGACCTCTTCTCGTGGCTGACCCTCATCGGCATCCTCTACCTGATCTTCGTCCGCCAGCGGAACAAGCCCAACCAGCTCGGCCGCAAGTCGCGCTTCTTCGGCTCGACCTTCTGGCAGGCCTACTTCGTCGAGGCCGTCATCCTCTCCGTCGTCGTCTGCGGCTTCCTCCTGCGCGGCCTCGAGTACGCGCTGTTCTCCCACGACGACCCGGCCGAGGCGACGTTCGTCCACTTCCCCGGCACCTTCTGGCTCGGCGAGATCTTCTCCGGGATGTCGGTCGGCGCTCTGGAGACCACGATCTACGCCGTCGCGATGGTCAAGATCGTCATCTCGATGACCTGGCTCATCACGATCTCGCTCAACATCACGATGGGCGTCGCCTGGCACCGCTTCACCGCCTGGTTCAACATCTGGTTCAAGCGCGAGTCGTCCGGTCGCACCGCGCTCGGCGGCCTCCAGCCGATCTACGTCGGCGAGACGCCGGTGACGATCGAGACGATGGAGGACCTCGACGAGGACGCGTTCGAGAAGCTCGGCGTCGGCAAGGTCGAGGACTTCTCCTGGAAGGGCATCCTGGACTTCACCACCTGCACCGAGTGCGGCCGCTGCCAGTCGCAGTGCCCGGCCTGGAACACCGACAAGCCGCTGTCGCCGAAGCTCCTCGTGATGGGCCTGCGCGAGCACGCGTACGCGAAGTCGCCGTACGTCCTGGCCGGCGAGGACGGCCGTGAGGGCCTCGCCGAGGACGTCACCAAGGAGGCCGAGCGCCCGCTCATCGGCGACGAGTCGATGTACGGCGTGATCGACCCGGACGTCCTGTGGTCGTGCACCAACTGCGGTGCGTGCGTCCAGCAGTGCCCGGTCGACATCGAGCACGTCGACCACATCGTCGACATGCGCCGCTACCAGGTGCTCGTCGAGTCCAACTTCCCCACCGAGCTGAACAACATCTTCAAGGGGCTCGAGCGCAAGGGGAACCCGTGGGGCATGTCGCCCAAGAACCGCATGGACTGGGCGAAGGACCTCGACTTCGAGGTCAAGCAGGTCGGTGTCGACGTGGAGGACCTCGACGAGGTCGACTGGCTGTTCTGGGTCGGGTGCGCCGGCGCGTACGAGGACCGGGCCAAGAAGACGACGCAGGCGGTCGCCGAGCTGCTGGACACCGCGGGCGTCTCCTTCGCGGTGCTCGGTGACGGCGAGACCTGCACGGGCGACCCGGCACGCCGCGCGGGCAACGAGATCGTGTTCGCGCAGCTCGCTGCGCAGAACATCGAGGTCTTCAAGGAGACGAAGGTCAAGAAGGTCGTCTCCACCTGCGCCCACTGCTTCAACACGCTCAAGAACGAGTACAAGGACTTCGGCATCGAGCTCGAGGTCGTCCACCACACGCAGCTGCTCAACCGCCTGGTGCGCGAGGGCAGGCTGACGCCGCTGGCCCCGACCGACGCGGGCGTCGCCGGCAAGACGATCACCTACCACGACCCGTGCTTCCTCGGACGCCACAACCAGGTGTACGAGGCGCCTCGCGAGCTGCTCAACGTCATCCCGAACGCCGAGCTCAAGGAGATGCCGCGCAACTCCGAGCGGTCGTTCTGCTGCGGCGCCGGTGGCGCTCGGATGTGGATGGAGGAGACGCTCGGCGAGCGGATCAACCTCAACCGCACCCAGGAGGCCATCGACACCGGCGCGGACCAGATCGCGGTCGGCTGCCCGTTCTGCCGCGTGATGCTCGCCGACGGGCTGACGGCCAAGCAGGCCGACGGCGCCGCCCGCGAGGAGGTCGAGGTCCTCGACGTCGCGCAGCTGTTGCTCGCCGGCGTCAAGCGCAGCACCGCCGCCGAGGCCGCCACGGAACCCGGCCCCGACGCGACCGTCGCGGACGCGGGCATGGCGGCCACCGCCACGGCCGTCCTCGAGCGGCCGGAGGGCCAGAGCGCCGAGCTGGACGAGCCGGGTTCGGGCACCGCCGAGGAGAACGAGGCGATCGCCGAGGAGTCCAACGTCCACGTCGACGACGAGGGCCACGGCCACCCGAAGGCCTGACGGACGCCGTCTCGCGACGAAGCCCCCACCCGGAGTCCGGGTGGGGGCTTCGCCTTCTCGCGAGGGCGGGGGTTCCCTCAGACGAGGTCCGGCTCGGCGTCGCGCGACACCGTGACGTTCGCGGACACCAGATCCTTCTCCTCCTCGGGGTCGGAGGTCGTGAGCAGCGACGTGACGACGAACGCGATCACTCCGGCGGCCGCCGACACGAGCGTCGCCCAGCCGTCGAAGCCGGCCCCGACGAGCGCGTTGTCGACGTACAGCAGGTCGTTCGGCACGCCGTACAGCGTCGGCGTCAGCATGAGCAGGACGACGCGGACGACGAGGCCCACACCGGTGCCCACCAGCGCCGCCGTCGACGTCGACCGCGACCAGAACAGGCCCAGCAGGAACGGCGCGATCAGGCAGGCCAGCATCAGGTCGAAGGCGAGGGTGAGCAGGATGCCGGTCTGGCTGACCCGGATCGCCAGGAAGATGCCGATGAGGACCACGGGGATCATCGCGACGCGGGTCCAGCGCAGCAGCGGGTCGGGCTGTCCGGGCTCGACCTCCCGGCGGATGCCGACGATGTTGCGCACGGCGACGGCCGAGGTCGCGAGGATCGCTCCCGACGCCGTCGAGAACGACGCCGCGACGACACCGGAGAGCACCAGCACGGCGAGGATCGCGGGCGCGAAGTCGTCGAGCAGCTGGTACATGATCGGCGCGCTCTCCGCCGACAGTCCGAGCTCGGAGGCGGCGGTGAGGGCGACCAGCGACCACACGATGCCGATGGCGGCCGTGAAGCCCGCGCCGATGAAGCAGGACTTCTGCGCGACCTCCGGCGACCTCGCGGCGAAGATCCGCTGCATGAAGTCGATCGCGACCAGGTCGCCGATGCCCAGCGAGATCAGCGTGGCCCAGTTGATCGCCGCGCCCTGGCTCGTGTCCGTGAGCTGACCGAGGTCGAACGGTCCCATGCCCGCCGGCACGCTGATGCCGTACTCGGTCATCACCCAGAACAGCAGCGTGACCGTGGCGACGACGGTGATGACGGCCTGGATGACGGCGGTGTAGGCGTCGGAGTAGATGCCGCCGCCGATCGTGTACGCGAGGACGAGCAGCACCGCGAGGACGACGCCCACCTCGTACGACATGGTCGTGAAGTACTCCACCAGGAAGCCGCACGCGACCAGGTTGCCGGCGAGGAGGATCGTGAACGCGAAGATCATCAGGACCGACGACGTCACCTCCACGGGTCGGTTGTAGCGCCGGGCGAAGAAGTCGCCGAGCGTGAACAGGCCCATCCGGTTCATCGGCTTGGCGAGGAAGAGCCCGGCGATCGTGAGGCAGATCGCGAGGCCGAGGGCGAGCGAGGCCCCGGCCCAGAACCCGTACGCCGAGCTCAGGTCGGTGTTGCCGACCGTGGCGTTGCTGTCGACCGCGGCCGTCGTGAGCGCGACCGCGACCAGCGGGATGCCGAGCTGGCGCCCGGCGACGAGATAGTTGGCGCTGTCGCCGTCGATCTTGCGGGCGACGGCGATGCCGACCACCAGCACGACCAGCACGGTCAAGGCGACTCCGGTGATGATCATGGTGCACTCCTCATGCGGGACGCCTGTCGCTCCGGACCACTTTCGGTCGGTCGACAGATAGTGAGCACCATTCAGGCGTGCCCGTGTTACGCCCGCGCGCCTCGATGGCGCACGTTCGTGTTAACGGGCGGTCCCGACGTGGCCGCTCAACCGCGCTCGACGAGCGGCCGCGCCGCCGTGCGGACCCGCGCGATCCGGTCGTCGCCGACACCGAGGATGCGCAGCGCGGCATCCCCGATCCGCTCACCCGCTCCCCTGACGACCATCTCCGGCTCGTTGCGCCGTCGCAGGATCGTCGACTCGACGAGCCCGAAGACGAGGCTCGCCTGCTCCTGCGCCTCCGGCAGGTCGACGCCGAGCACCTGCGCGACGAGGGCGCGGTAGACGTCGAACAGGCGCTGCCGCTCGGCGTGGAACTCGGCGAACCGCAGGTCGCCGAGCTCGGGCAGGAGGTAGAGCGACCCCGTGTTCTCCTCGCCGGACAGCAGCAGGTGCACGTCGTACGCGCAGAGCGCCCACAGGCGGACGTCGGCATCGGACTCGTCCTCGACGAGGGCCGACGCGACGACGACCGACGGGCGCACGGTGCGCAGCAGCAGCTCGAGCAGGATCGCGTGCTTGCCCGCGAAGTAGTGGTACATGGTCGCCTGCGAGATCCCGGCCGCGCGCGCGATCGCGTGCGTGCTCGTGCTCCCGTAGCCGGACTCGCAGAACAGCCGCGCCGCCGCGACGAGGATGTCCTCCTCGGTGGACAGACCCGACGTCGAGGGCCCCTTCGCGCGTGGTCGGCCGAGTCCCGAGCTCATGCGGGGAAGGTAGCAGTCGCGATCCCGTTTACCGGGGTTTAACGCCGCCGAGACGCATCGCGCGATCGCTCCCCGTTGACTTTCTGTCAACCGACAGAAAGGCCGAGCGCATGCCGCACGCCAGCGTGACCGCGACTCCGACCGCCCCCGTCGCCGACGGCACCGCGACCACCGCGGGAGCCCGCGCGCACGCCCGCGCCCAGGAGGACGACGCGCTGCGCGCCGGCTTCTCCCGCCCCGCTGCCCCGGACGACGTCGACGCCGCGTCCGTCGTGTGGGCCGAGCGCGTCGCCGGCGGCGGCTACGCCCACCGGCGCCTGGCCCGCGGCACCACGGTCCGGATCACCGACGTCCTCGGCGACGCGTGCGCGCACCTGCTCCTCTACAACGCCGACGAGCCGTGGGAGCGCCTCAACGTCGCCGACACCGTCAAGGTCCAGTGGCAGGTCTACACCGGCACCGGGCAGCTCGTGCTCAGCGACCAGGGACGCGTCCTCGCCTCCGTCGTCGGGGACACCTCCGGGCACCACGACACCGTCTTCGGCACCTCCAGCCTGGCGCGCAACCAGGAGCGGTACGGCGACGGCTCACCCGAAGGTCCCTCACCCGCGGGACGCGAGCTGTTCGTGCTGGGAGCCGCGAAGCACGGACTCGGGCGGCGTGACGTCCCCCCGTCGGTCTCGTTCTTCCAGGGTGTCCGCGTCGACGACACCGGTCGCCCGCAGGTGACGGGCTCGGCCGGCCCCGGGACCGCGGTCACGCTGCGCGCCGAGATGGACGTCGTCGTCCTGCTCGCCAACGCCCCGCACCCGCTCGACCCGCGCCCCGACTACGTCGTCTCGCCGCTGGAGGTCGTCGCGTGGAGCGGCACGGCGACCGCACCGGACGACCCGCTCTGGACCGCCACCCCCGAGGGCCGGCGCGCGTTCGAGAACACCCACGACTACCTGAAGGGCACGGGCCGCGCATGACCACCCTCGGAACCGCCACTCACCCGACCGTCCTCCACCGCGAGACGGTCGCGCCCCGCGCGCCCTGGTCGTACGTCCTCGAGCGCGGCCAGGTCCTCACGATCGTCGACCTGGACGGCAACCAGGCCGTCGACTTCCTCGCCTACGACGCGCACGACACCGCCCGCGCCTACTCCGCGCAGGCGACGCTGCAGGGTCAGGACTCGGTCTTCCTCACCACCGGCAGCGTGCTGCGCGACAACGAGTACGCCCCGCTGCTGACCGTCGTCGCCGACGAGGTCGGGCGCCACGACACGCTCGGAGGCGCCTGCTCGAAGGAGTCGAACACGCTCCGCTACGGCCACCACACCTACGGCCAGCACGCCTGCGCCGAGAACTTCCTGCGGGCCCTCTCGCACTACGGGATGGGCAAGCGCGACCACGTCCCCAACGTCAACTGGTTCATGAACGTGCCGGTCGACCCCGACGGCGCGCTCGGGATCGTCGACGGGATCTCCGCGCCCGGTCTGTCGGTGAGCCTGCGCGCGGAGAAGGACACGCTGGTGCTCGTCTCGAACTGCCCGCAGGTCAACAACCCGTGCAACGGCTTCGACCCCAGCCGTGCCGAGATGATCGTCAGTGCGGGAGCACCCGCATGATCCGCACGCTGCTGGTCGCCAACCGGGGCGAGATCGCCGTCCGCATCATCCGCAGCGCGCGCACGCTCGGGCTGCGCACGGTCGCGGTGTTCTCCGAGGCCGACCGCGGTGCGGCGCACGTGCACCTCGCCGACGAGGCGGTGCTGCTCGGGCCGACCGCCCCGGCTGCCAGCTACCTGGACGTCGAGGCGGTCCTGTCCGCGGCCAAGAGGACCGGCGCCGACGCGATCCACCCCGGCTACGGATTCCTCTCCGAGAACGCCGACGTCGCCGAGCAGTGCGAGGCGAGCGGGCTGGTGTTCGTCGGCCCGACCCCGGCACAGCTGCGCGCGTTCGGCGAGAAGCACACCGCCCGTGCCGCCGCCGAGGCCGCCGGAGTCCCCGTGTTCGCCGGGACATCGCTGCTCCGCGACGCCGACCATGCCGTCGCCGAGGTCGCGACGATCGGCTACCCCGTGATGCTCAAGGCGACCGGCGGCGGCGGAGGCATCGGCATGACCGTCTGCCACGACGCCGACGAGCTGCGCGCGGGCTACGCCCGGGTCGCGCGCCTCGCCGAGCAGAGCTTCGGCTCGAGCGGGGTGTTCGCCGAGCGGTACGTCGACCGTGCCCGTCACGTCGAGGTGCAGGTCTTCGGCGACGGTCGAGGGCGCGTCGTGACGCTCGGCGACCGCGACTGCACGCTCCAGCGACGCCACCAGAAGGTCGTCGAAGAGGCTCCGGCACCGGCGCTGCCCGACACGGTGCGTGCACAGCTGCATGCGTCGGCCCGGGATCTCGCCGCCACGCTCGACTACCGGTCCGCCGGCACGGTGGAGTTCGTCTACGACGCCGAGCGGGAAGAGGCGTCGTTCCTCGAGGTCAACGCCCGCCTCCAGGTGGAGCACCCCGTGACGGAGCAGGTCACGGGCGTCGACCTGGTCGCGTGGATGCTGCGGCTCGCCGGCGGCGACACGACGATGCTCGACCCGTGGGTGGACGGGTCGGGACTCGGCAGCGTGCCGGTGTCCGGGCACGCGGTCGAGGCCCGCGTCTACGCAGAGGACCCGGCCGCCGGGTTCCGGCCGAGCGCCGGCACGCTCACTCAGGTGCGCCTGCCCGAGCGCCCCGGCACGCGGGTCGACACCTGGATCGAGACCGGCACGGAGGTCTCGACCGCGTACGACCCGCTGCTGGCGAAGGTGATCACCACCGGCACCGACCGCGCCGACGCGTTCGCACGGCTCGCGGACGCACTCCACGACACCCGGATCGACGGCATCGAGGTCAACCTCGGGCTCCTGCGCACGGTCGTCGACCTCCCCGCCGTCCGCACGACCACGCACACGACGCACACGCTCGACGACCTCGGGGACCCCGAGCCCCGCATCACCGTCGACCGGCCCGGACTCATGACGACGGTCCAGGACGTCGAGGGGCGCACCGGCCTGTGGCAGGTCGGCGTCCCCCCGAGCGGCGCGATGGACGACCGGTCGCTCCGGCTCGCCAACCTCGCCCTCGGCAACGACCCGAACGCGGCAGGGCTGGAGTGCACCGCGACCGGTCCCGCACTCTCCTTCACGCACGCGACCACGGTCTGCGTCGCGGGCGCCCCGGCGACGGCGACCGTCGACGGCGCGCCGGTCGCGATGTGGGAGCCTGTGGCCGTCCCGGCCGGCAGCACGCTCGACGTCGGCGACGCGACCAGCGGCCTGAGGACGTACGTGGCGTTCGCGGGCGGCCTCGACGTCCCCGCGTACCTCGGCAGCGCAGCGACGTTCACCCTCGGCCAGTTCGGCGGACACGGCGGACGTGCGCTGCGACCCGGTGACGTCCTGCGGGTCGCGCCGCCGGCGCCCGGCGCGCGCGAGCCCGCGCCCGTCCCGGTCGCCCAGCGCCCCGCGCTCGGCACGGGAGCCACGGGGACCACCGCGTGGGAGCTGGCCGTCACCGAGGGCCCGCAGCCCGCGCCGGAGTTCTTCACCCCGGAGGACCTCTCCGACCTGTACGCGGCGGCGTACGAGGTGCACTTCAACTCCGCCCGCACCGGCGTCCGCCTCGTCGGACCGCGGCCGCGCTGGGCCCGCACCGACGGCGGCGAGGCGGGGCTGCACCCGTCGAACATCCACGACAACGCGTACGCCGTCGGCGCCCTCGACTTCACCGGTGACACTCCTATCCTGCTCGGCCCCGACGGACCGAGCCTCGGCGGCTTCGTCTGCCCGGTGACGGTCGTGACCGCCGACCGGTGGAAGCTCGGCCAGCTGCGCCCCGGCGACACCGTCCGCTTCGTCCCGGTCGACGGCGGCACCCTCCCCTCACGGCGCTCTGCCGACGTCCCGCACTACGTGCCGCGTCTCGCGGGGGCGGGCGACGGCGGCGTCCTGCGCCGACTGGACGGCGACCCTGCGGTCACCTACCGGCGCAGCGGCGACGACAACGTCCTCGTCGAGTACGGCGACATCGTGCTCGACCTCGGCCTGCGGGCCCGCGTCCACGCGCTCCACACCGCCCTCGCCGAGCGCGCGGTCCCTGGCGTCGTGGACCTGACGCCGGGCATCCGCTCGCTCCAGGTCCACGTCGACCCGGACGTGCTTCCGACCGGCCGGCTGCTCGACCTGCTCCTCGAGGTCGAGCGCGAGCTGCCGCCGACGACCGCGCTGGTCGTGCCGAGCCGGCAGGTCCGCCTCCCGCTCAGCTGGGACGATCCCGCGACCCGCGAGGCGATCGAGCGCTACATGGCCGGCGTGCGCGACGACGCTCCTTGGTGCCCGTGGAACATCGAGTTCATCCGCCGCGTCAACGGGCTCCCGTCCGTCGACGACGTCTACCGGACCGTGTTCGACGCGGACTACCTGGTGCTCGGGCTCGGCGACGTCTACCTCGGTGCCCCGGTCGCCACCCCGCTCGACCCCCGGCACCGGCTGGTCACCACGAAGTACAACCCGGCCCGCACCTGGACCGCGGAGAACTCCGTCGGCATCGGCGGCGCGTACCTCTGCATCTACGGCATGGAGGGCCCCGGCGGCTACCAGTTCGTCGGGCGTACGACGCAGGTCTGGAGCCGCTACCGGCACACGCCGCCGTTCGAGCCGGAGACGCCGTGGCTGCTGCGGTTCTTCGACCGGATCACCTGGTACCCCGTCGGGCCGGAGGAGCTGCTCGACCTGCGTGCCGACCTCGCGGCCGGGCGCGGGACGGTCGACATCACCGACGGCACGTTCTCGCTCGCCGAGCACGAGCGCTTCCTGGCCGAGAACGCCGACGACATCGCGGCGTTCCGGGAGCGGCAGTCGGCCGCCTTCGAGACCGAGCGGCAGGCCTGGCACGCGTCGGGCGAGCTCGCCCGCGCCGAGCGCGCCGCCGAGTCCGCGACCCCCGAGCCGGTGGAGGTGGAGGTTCCCGACGGGGGACGCCGGGTCGACGCCCCGTTCGTGGCGAACGTCTGGAAGGTCGAGGTCGAGATCGGTGACGTGGTCGAGGAGGGGCAGACGGTGGTCGTGCTGGAGGCGATGAAGATGGAGTCCGCCGTCCACGCGCCCACCGCCGGGGTCGTCACAGCGGTCCCGGCGGTGTCCGGAGCGCAGGTCGCTCCGGGGGACGCCCTCGTCGTGCTGGCACCGGTGGCGGAGGTGGCGGCATGAGCCCGGCGGACACCGAGAGCCTCGCGGAGGACCGGCGCGCCCGGGTCCGCGCGGCGTACCGCGCCATCGCCGAGGTCGACCGCCCGGAGGTGTGGATCCACCTCCGGGACCAGGCCGCGGTCGAGGCCGACGCGGTCGCCGCGACCGGACCGCTCGCGGGGCTCCTCCTCGCGGTGAAGAACAACGTCGACGTCGCCGGGCACCCGACGACGGCGGGCTGCCCGTCGTACGCGGTCGAGCCCGCGGCGCAGGACGCCCGCGCCGTGGCACGGCTGCGGGCCGCCGGGGCGACAGTGCTCGGGACGACCAACCTCGACCAGTTCGCGACCGGGCTCGTCGGCCAGCGCAGCCCGTACGGCGGGGTGCGCGACGCGCGCCGGCCGGCGTACGTCTCCGGCGGGTCGAGCTCGGGGTCCGCGGTGGCCGTGGCGCTGGGTCTCGTCGACCTCGCGATCGGGACGGACACCGCCGGATCGGGCCGCGTCCCGGCGTCCTTCCAAGGCATCGTCGGGATCAAGCCGACGCTCGGCACGGTCTCCACGGACGGCGTCGTGCCAGCGTGCCGCTCGTGGGACGCGGTGACGATCCTCGCGCGGGACCTGGCGACCGCCGACGCCGCGATGGCTGCCATGGCCGGCGGACCCGGGACTCGGGCGTGGCCGGCGGACGCTCCGGTCGCCGCACCTCGTACGGCCAGGGTGGCCGTGCCGTCCACGCTGCCGGCGCTCGCGCCGGGGTGGGGCGAGGCCTTCACGGAGGCCGTCGAGCGGCTGCGCGCGGACGGCTGCACCGTCGAGCCGATCCCGTTCGGCTCGTTCCTCGAGGCCGCACGGCTGCTGTACGACGGGGGGCTGGTCGCCGAACGGCACGCGGCGGTGGGACGGTTCGTCGACACCCACCGCGACGAGGTCGACCCGACCGTCGGCGCGATCGTCTCCCGTGCCGGCGAGGTGTCCGCGAGCACGATGGTCCGCGACCTCGAGGCGCTCGAGCGGCTGCGACAGCGGTCGATGGCGCTGCTCGACGGGTTCGACGCCCTGCTCGTGCCGACCGCGCCCGGACACCCGACGCGGGCCGCGGTCGCCGCCGACCCGATCGGCGTCAACACGTGGGTGGGGACCTACACGAACTTCTGCAACCTGTTCGACCTGTGCGGGGTGGCGGTGCCGTCCGGCGCGGTCAGGGAGGCGGACGGCGACGCACAGTTCGGCGTCACGGTGCTCGGCCGCGCGTTCCAGGACGCCGCCGTGCTCGACCTCGCCCACCGCGTCTCCGTGCCTGCCCCGTCGGTCGCCGCAGCCGGCGCACGCTCCGCCGAGCCCGGGGCCGCCGCGCCGTGGCCGGTCACGGCAGGCGTCCCCACCGCCACCCTCTTCGTCGTCGGCGCACACCTCGTCGGGCAGCCGCTCGAGCACCAGCTCCGCGAACGGGGTGCCCGGTGGCTCGGTCCGGCCACGACCGCCCCCGCGTACGCCTTGAAGGCGCTCCCGACGACGCCGCCGAAGCCGGGCCTCGTCCGGGTCGGCGCCGGCGGCGCGTCGATCGTCGGCGAGATGTGGGAGCTCGCAACCGGAGCGCTCGGCGACTTCCTCGCCGCGCTTCCGCGCCCGATGAGCCTCGGCCGGGTCGAGCTCGCCGACGGGCGCTGGGTCGTCGGCTTCGGCTGCGACCAGGAGAGCGCGGCGAGCGCCCCCGACATCACCGATGCCGGGGGCTGGCTCGCCTACCTCGCGGCGGCGGGCTGACGGGTCACGCGTCGCGGCGGCGCAGGGCGATCGCGGCGAGCGTCATCAGGACGGCGATCTCCGCGGCGAAGATCGCGAAGCCGGCCCACGGGTCGAGGAGGTTCGGGTTGAACGCGACCGGGACCGCGACCGACGAGCCCGCGTTGCCCGGCATCACGCGCTCGATGAAGAGCCCGATGTCGCCCGGGATCAGCGCGACCATGTTGCTCACGACGAACACGACGGCGATGGTGATCGTGATCGCGCCCGCCGTGTGCCGCAGGAGCGTGCCGACGGCGAGCGAGAGCAGCCCGAGGCCCGCCATGTACAGACCGCTGCCGTACATCGACCGCAGCACGTCGCCCTCGAGCGCCATGCCGATGCCCTCACGGTCGAGGAAGAAGTTCCCGCCGAAGTAGCCGATCAGCGCCGTCGCGGTGCCCACGACGAAGAGAACACCCGACACGAGCAGCGCCTTCGCGGCGAAGACGCGTCCCCGCCGCGGCACGGCCGCGAACGTCGTCCTGACCATCCCGGTGCCGTACTCGTTGGTGACCGCGAGGACGCCCAGGACCACGGCGGTGATCTGCGCGATCATCATGCCCCAGGTGATGAACGAGCCCGGCGACTCGTCGGCACCCTCCGAGGCGAGCCACTCGGCGTTGCCCCAGCACATGACGATCGTGAGACCGGCGCCGAGACCGACGAGCGCTGCCAGCGTCCACCAGGTCGAGCGGACGGTGCGCAGCTTGATCCACTCGGAGCGGAGCACGTCGCCGAACCCCTGACGCGTGTCCGGGAGCGAGGTCGTCGCCTCGGCGGGGATGACGGTTGCGGTGCTCATGCTGCTGCTCCTGCCGTGACGACGGCGCTGTCCTTGGAGTGGTACTCGACGCTGTCGGCGGTCAGCGTCATGAACGCGTCCTCGAGGGAGGACCGGACGAGGGTCAGCTCGTGCAGCGGGAGCCCCTGCCCGTGGAGGAGGTCGCCGATCGCCGCGGCGTCGAGCCCCTGCACGTGGAGCGCGTCCTCGACGCCGTCGACCTCGAGGCCGGCCCGCTGCAGGGTCTCGGCGACCGCGGCAACCGCGGGCGACTTCACCCGGACGTACGACGCCGCGTGCGTGGCGATGAAGTCCTCCGTCGAGGAGTCGGCGAGGATCTGGCCGCGGCCGATGACGATCAGGTGGTCCGCGGTCAGCGCCATCTCGGACATCAGGTGGCTGGAGATGAAGACCGTGCGGCCCTCCTCCGCCAGCTGGCGGGCCAGCGCACGGACCCAGCGGATGCCCTCGGGGTCCAGTCCGTTGACGGGCTCGTCGAGCACGACCACCGGCGGGTCGCCGATGAGTGCGGCGGCGATGCCGAGCCGCTGCCCCATGCCGAGCGAGTAGCGCCCGGCACGCTGGCCGGCGACGGACTCGAGACCCACGAGCTCGAGCACCTCGCCGACCCGCGTCGTCGGGATGCCGTTGCTCGCGGCGAGCCAGCGCAGGTGGTCACGGGCCGAGCGTCCCGGGTGGAACGCGTGGGCGTCGATGAGCGCACCGATCGAGCGCAGCGGCGCCGGAGAGGTCAGGTGCCGGTGACCGTTCACCGTCACCGATCCCGCCGTCGGCGCGTCGAGGCCGAGGATCATGCGCATGGTCGTGGACTTCCCGGCACCGTTGGGGCCGAGGAATCCGGTCACGCGTCCCGGCTTGACCGTGAAGTCGATCGCGTCGACGGCGGTCTTGTCTCCGAAGGTCTTGGTGAGTGCCTGGGCGCGGATCATACGATCGCCGCCCGGATGCCTGAGTTGTCCATGCGACAACCGTGCCGGGCACGGCACCCCGCGGACATCGGGGAAGCACCCGGAGGGTGCCCTGAGCCGACCCCGGGGTCAGCGAGGGTCCAGCCCTCAGCCGAGGACGGTCCGCGCCTCGCCCAGCGGCGGACGCGCACCCGTACGCGCCACCGCGACCGCAGCCGTCTCCGCCCCCCGGCGCAGGGCGTGCTGCGCGTCGAGCCCGTCCGCGCTGGCGGCGAGGAAGCCGGCGGCGAACGCGTCACCCGCGCCGGTCAGGTCCTCCACCTCGGCCGCCTCGGCACGCTGCCGGACGAGGAACCCGTCCGGTGTCATCTGCACCGCGCCTGCCGGTCCGAGCGTCGCGACGACCGTCGGGTACCAGCGGCTGAGCTCGAGCACTGCACGGTCGGTGTCGTCGACGCCCGTCATGCAGCGCAGCTCGTCGACGTTGGGCAGGACGACGTCCACGCCGGCCGTCCACCGGACGAACTGGTCGACGCCGACCTCGCGCAGGAACGCGACGGACCCCGGGTCGACGGACACGACCGCGCCCCGGTCGCGAGCGCGGACGACGAGCTCCTGGGCGACCGGGCGGGTCACGGGGTCGAAGAACGAGTAGCCCGTGAGGTGGACCCACCGGACGTCCTTCCACGCCGAGAGCGGGACGTCCTTGGTGGAGAGCGCGCTGTTGGCGCCGCGGTCGACGTACATCGTCCGCTCCCCGCCACCGTCGAGCGTGATGACGATCGTCGCGGTGTCGTGCTCGCCGTCGGCGGCGATCCGCGCCTGGACCCCGAACCGCTCGAGCGCCTCGGCGTGCCGCCGCGCCCCGTCCGCGCCCGCGCGGCCGACGAACATGACGTCCGCGCCGAGCCATCCGAGCCAGGCCGCGACGTTCGCGGCGGAGCCTCCGTCGCGCCGGCGGATGATCGCCGGGGTGTCGCTCGCCGGGGTGACCGCCGTGAGCGGTCGGACGATCAGGTCGTCGACCACGTCGCCGACCACGAGGATGCGCGCCATGGGCCGAACGCTACTCGGCGAATAATCGGATGCGTCTCCCCTGCCCCTCCCTCTAGGCTCGTCGCAGTCGCACACCGACGAGTGCCGGAAGGAGGCCGAGATGGACGACTACACCCACGAGATCCTCACGCGTCAGCGGGAGGCACAGCTGCGCCGCACGATGGGGCGCGCGCGTGCCGGGACGATCCACCACGCCTCCTGGCGGGTGCGAGCCGCCGACACGCTGCGCCGGTTCGCCGACGCCGTGGACGCCCTCCCCGCAGGGACCACCGATCCCACTCGTCCGATGTGACCTCAGGTCGCCCCGGACCGACGTACTGCTGAGCGCACCGCTGACCCGCGGTCGGCTCGACGACCCGTGACGCACGGGCCTGCACGACTTCACCACCACGCGACGTCCCCGTGCGGGGCACGTCGCCGACGCCTGCACCCAGGCGAACAGGGGCACCATCATGAACGAGTACACTCATCTCCTTCTCATGCAGATGCACGAGAAAGAGCTCAACGAACGCATCGAGCACCAGCGCCACCTCCTCACCGCGCACCGCAGCCAGCGCACCGCGCTGCGCACGCGGACGGCGAGGACGCTGCACCGGCTGGCGGACCGCCTCGACGGAGGTCACGTCCGCCCGCAGCCGGCGCGTACGACCCGCTGACCCGTGGCTCACGCCGCGGGCCGACGGGCCACGACACCACCGAGACCGGTGGCACCGCATCCCGGTGTCACCGGTCTCGTGCGCTCCAGGCGGTCGCGATCTCGGCGCCGACCCTGATGTTGTTGGCCGCGATGTCGAGGTTGACCTCCAGGCTCGAGCCGCTGGTCAGCTCGACGATCCGGGCGAGCAGGTACGGGCTCACGTCCTTGCCCGTGATGCCGTCCCGCTCGGCCTCGGCCAGCGCCTGGCGCAGGGCGTCCTGGTGGACCTGCGGGTCGAGCTGCTTCTCGTACGGCAGCGGGTTCGCGACGAGCACCGCGCTCTCGCGTCCGAGCACGTCGTTCGAGGCCATCACGGCCGCCACCGTGGCGGCGTCCGGCACGGCCCAGTCGACGGTCTCCCCCGACTCCGTCAGCCAGAAGCTCGGGAACTGGTCCGTCCCGTAGCCGACCACCGTGACGCTGAGGGTCTCCAGCCGCTCAAGCGTCGCCGGGATGTCGAGGATCGACTTCACGCCCGCGGACACCACTGTGATCGGCGTCTGCGCGAGCATCGTGAGGTCGGCGGACTCGTCGAAGGTGTCGCTCGCCCCGCGGTGCACGCCGCCGAGCCCCCCGGTGGAGAACACCCGGATGCCGGCCTTCGCGGCGAGGAACGCGGTCGCCGCGACCGTGGTCGCACCGGAAGCACCCGTCGCCATCGCGACCGGCAGGTCGCGCACGGACACCTTCACGACCGCGTCGTCGAGCGCGATGCGCTCGAGGGCCGCCTCGTCCAGGCCCACGTGAGGCTCTCCGTCGACCACGGCGATCGTCGCCGGGACCACGTCGCGCTCGCGCAGGATCGCCTCGAAGTCGCGGGCCGCCTGCAGGTTGCGGGGCCGCGGCAGGCCGTGGGAGATGATCGTGGACTCGAGCGCGACGACGGGACGGCCGGCCTCAAGGGCGGCGGACACCTCGGGGTGGATGTTCATCCCCCCAGTGTCCCCTCAGATCTTGGTGCGATGAAAATTCGCGTACGAGCGCGACGGCGTCGGACCGCGCTGGCCCTGGTAGCGCGAGCCGTACTTCTCCGAACCGTACGGGTGCTCGGCCGGCGACGAGAGACGGAAGAAGCAGAGCTGCCCGATCTTCATGCCCGGGTAGAGCTTGATCGGCAGGGTCGCGACGTTCGCGAGCTCGAGCGTGACATGGCCGTCGAAGCCGGGGTCGACGAAGCCCGCGGTCGCGTGGGTCAGGAGGCCGAGCCGCCCGAGGGAGGACTTGCCCTCGACGCGGGCCGCGATGTCGACCGGCAGCGCCACACGCTCGTACGTCGAGCCCAGGACGAACTCGCCGGGGTGGAGGATGAACGGCGCCCCCTCCGCAGCGGTGACCTCCTTGGTGAGGTCCGACTGGTCCTCGGCCGGGTCGATGTGCGGGTAGCGGTGGTTCTCGAAGACGCGGAAGTACTTGTCGAGGCGGACGTCGATGCTCGAGGGCTGCATCATCGCCTCGTCGTACGGGTCGAGGACGATCCGCTCGTTGTCGAGCTCGGTGCGGATGTCGCGGTCGGAGAGCAGCACAGACCGACCGTAGCGCAGGGTCCCCCGGCGGTCTCGCGCTGCAAGCCGGCGGGAGGTGACCCCCGAGCCTCCGTACGGTCGTGGACATCTCGGACAAACAGTGTCATTCAACTCACATCTCGCGGACCGGGAGGACCGTCCGCGGCAGCACCAGGGGGACGTCCGATGGGGACGACGCAGCCGCCGAGCAGAGCTTGGGCGACGTACGAGGCCTTCACCACGATCGGCCTGCACGACAAGGGGAACCGAGGACGGGCGACCGGTACGGGACGGGCCGCCACGCCCGCGCGGCGCCCCGCTCGCGCCGCCCACCGCCGGGCGTCCGACAAGGGCGTACGCGCCCTTCTTCACCGCCTTCTTCCCACAGCCACCGCGTAGGGAGCCTTGGCTCACCCCCCAGGGGTGTGCTTGACTGCCGGGGTCCCCCGCAGTCGATGGAAGGTGAATCTTGTGGCTACCCCCGGCCGCAGGAAGGCGCACCGCGCGCCCCGCCGGCGCCTGGTGAACCCCACGTCGTTCACGACCCGCTCTGCACCGACGGGCACGCGCGCGACCCCCCAGGAGCGACTCGAAGCCCTTCCGCTGCGGTCGACCCGTCGCCGGCCCGCCGCCCTCGCCGGGCTGCTGATCGCCGGTGTCGCGACGGTCGCCGCATCCGCGCCCCAGGCACTCTCCACGACCGCAGCGAGCGTCGACGGCGCCCCGGCCGAGACGCAGGTCGTCCGCTCGGCCCCCTCGCTCGCGCAGCACATCGAGGAGCGCCGTGAGGTCGCCGTCAGCCGCTCGAGCGAGCGGCAGGCCCTCGTCGACGCCAAGCCTCAGGTCGTCGCCGGCATCGGTGAGGCGACCGCCGAGCCCGAGGAGGAGGCGCGGGCCTCCGACGACGACTCCACGTCCGGCACCCCCAGCGGCCCGGTCTCCGGCAAGCCCTGCGCCAGCGGGTCCGACGTCGAGAGCGGACTGTCCTCCAACGCGATCGCCGTGCACCGCGCGGTGTGCGCCGAGTTCCCCAGCGTCACGTCGTACGGCGGCGTGCGTTCGGGTGACGGCGGCGAGCACGGCACCGGCCACGCGCTCGACATCATGGTGTCCGGCTCGACCGGCGACGCGATCGCCGACTTCGTCCGGGCCAACGCCGGCGACCTCGGCGTGACCGAGGTCATCTGGGCCCAGAAGATCTGGACCACGCAGCGTGGTTCCGAGGGGTGGCGCTCGATGGAGGACCGGGGGTCGACCACGGCCAACCACTACGACCACGTCCACGTGACGGTCGGCTGAGGCCCTCGTATAGAGTGGTCCGCGTCGCTACGGCGGCGACGCCTCGCGGGCGTAGTTCAATGGCAGAACATCAGCTTCCCAAGCTGATAGTGCGGGTTCGATTCCCGTCGCCCGCTCCGCACGCGAAGGGCCCCGGACTCCGGGGCCCTTCGTCATGTCGGCGCCGCCTCATCCCCACTCGCGCGCGGCTCATGCGTCCGTGGCGCCGATCCGTCAGGGGGCCTCGTCGGCCACACGGCGAGCCCACGTCAATCCGCCTCCGGTCCCGGTTTTTCACGCATCAGCCCTGTCGCTCCCGGGGTCGACACGCCTAGGTTGAGGCGGGTCCGACACGACTCAACGAGGAGGTCCGAGGTGCGAAAAGCACTCACCGGAGCCCTGGGAGCAGTGGTAGCCACCACCATGGTCATCACCGCCACACCCGCAGCGGCCATCGACGACGTCAACACGACCAAGCTCCGCAACGCGGTCACGGTCAACGGCATGCTCAAGCACGCCCGCGCACTCCAGGTCATCGCCAACCAGAACGACGGCACACGTGCGTCCGGGCTCCCCGGCTACGAGGCGTCCGTCGACTACGTCACCAAGCAGCTCCGCCGTTCGGGCTACCAGGTCACGAAGCAGGCGTTCAGCTTCCCGTTCTTCCACTCGCTGTCCGACCCGACGCTCTCGCAGGTCTCGCCGACGCCGACCGACTACGCGACCGACGTCTTCGACTACTCCGGCGACGGTGACGTCACCGGTGTCGTGGTCCCGGCGAACAACAACGTCATCCCGGCCACCCCGGAGCCCAGCAGCACCGCAGGCTGCGAGCCCGGCGACTTCGACCCGGCACCCGCCGAGGACGCGATCGCGCTCGTCCAGCGCGGCGGATGCGACTTCGCCGTCAAGGCCGACAACGCGGTGGCCGCCGGCTACGACGCGCTCATCATCTTCAACGAGGGCAACCCCGGTCGTACGGACCTGACCATCGGCACGCTCGGCGGCGAGAAGCCGATCCCCGTCGTCGGACTCTCGTACGCCGACGCGGTCGCCATCATCGAGCAGCTCGAGACCGGCCCCGTCACGCTGCGCGTGACGACCGACGTCGAGAACGATCCCGACCGTACGACGTGGAACGTCATCGCGAACCTCTCCCCGAAGGACCTCAAGAAGGTCAAGAACAAGGACGAGGTCGTCGTGGTCGGGGCGCACCTCGACTCCGTCGCCGCGGGCCCGGGCATCAACGACAACGGCAGCGGCACGGCGGGCATCCTCACGATCGCCCAGAAGATGGCCGACCTGAAGCTCACGAAGAAGCTCACGCGACCCGTGCGCTTCGCGTTCTGGGGCGCCGAGGAGTCAGGTCTGCTCGGTTCCGAGCACTACGTCGCCTCGCTGACCGACAACCAGCGGTCGAAGCTCTACGCGAACCTCAACTTCGACATGATCGGCTCGCCGAACTACGTCCGGTTCGTCTACGACGGCGACGGCTCCGACGGCGGCGAGTCCGGCCCGCCCGGATCCGACGTGATCGAGACGATCTTCACCGACTACTTCGAGAGCCAGGGTCTGGCCAGCGAGCCGACCGACTTCGACGGACGCTCCGACTACGGACCGTTCATCGAGGCCGGCATCCCCGCGGGCGGACTGTTCTCCGGAGCCGAGGGGATCAAGACCGAGGAGCAGGCCGAGGTCTACGGCGGCACGGCCGGTGAGGCGTACGACCCGTGCTACCACCAGGCGTGCGACACGATCACCAACCTCAGCGTGAAGTCCCTGAACGAGCTCGGCGACGCCGCCGCGCACGCGACGCTCACGCTGACGAAGTCGAGGACGGGGCTCTACCCCGACGGCAGCCTCGCGGCGAAGAAGTCCGACGCCGCCAAGGCGAAGGCGTTCTCCGCGCCGAAGTCCTCGCCGTACGGCGGTCACGCGGCAGCCCGGTGATCGCGACCTGACCGGTCTCCGGTCGAAGGGCTGACGTCCCTCCGTCCCCCCCGGATGGAGGGGCGTCAGTCTGTCTCGACGCGCTCGACCGCGAGGAGCGCCTCGGCGAGCGCGGTGACGCCCTCCTCGCCGAGGACGTCTCCGAGGAGACCGACGAACGCCCCGTCGAGCGCGCTCTCGGCGTCGCGCCAGCGACCCGCGTCGCTCGGGCGGTGCCGCAGCCTCGCCTCGGCGATCTCGTCCTCGTTCCAGCCGAGCTGCGCCATCCGCTTCGGGCCCGCGCCCGGGTCGACCAGCATCGCGGACGGCACCGAGAGCCCGACGAGCCCGAGGGCGGCGAAGTACTGGCCGCCACGGACCTCGCGGACCGCCATCGTCGCCTGGGCGAGCCGAGCGGGGACGTCGTCGGGGCGGTCCGCGCGCTGCCAGGCCTGCGCGAGGAGCATCGGCGGCAGGTCGACCTCGTCCAGCACCTGCTCGAGCAGCGTCGCCGCGCGACCGGCCGCCTCGTCGTCCACGAGGTTCTCGCGGCCCCACCGTCGACAGACGTCGAGGTAGGCGTCTGCCGCCGTCTCGGCCGCCGTCTCCGCACTCCGCTCCCAGATCAGGTCGACCACGCGGCGGGGGAAGATGCCCAGCACGTCGTACGCCGCGTCGGTCGAGACGTCCCCGAGGACGCCGACCCGTCCACGGAAGTAGAGGGCCGACGACGGCATGCCGACCTCCTTGGACGTCGACCGGATCATCGCCGACGTCATGAAGGTGCTGCCGAGGGTGTTCAGCGCGTCGCGCCAGGGGTTCACGGGGGCCATGGGAGCACCGTAGCCGCCCCGAGACCCAGGCCACAGAAGGCCACTACTAGGCTTGGGACGATCCTTCCCCCCGAGGAGGTCCCCGTGCTCGTCGTCCGCATCGTCGCGGCCAACCTCGCCCTGGCCGTCGCGTGGCTCGGCACGCTCTCGCTGCTCGGGTTCCGCGCGATCCCGATGCAGCTCGCCCTTCTCGCGATGGGGCTCGTGACGTCGTCGCTGCTCGTCACCCGAGCGCTGCTCGGACGTGAGCGCACCCGCACGCAGGGCGCCGTCGTCGCAGCACTCGAGGACGGCGGCCAGGTCGAGCACTGACCGGCTGACGGGCGCCTGAGGTCAGTGCGGCTGCCAGGCGTCGTCGTCCTCGGTCATCGCCTCGATCGCGTCGGGCAGGACACCGTCGGCGAGATGCTGGATCGTGACGGACTCGAAGACGTCGCGCAGGCTGGCCCGAGCGGCGATCCACACGTGCTGGAGCACCTCCGCCGACCCCGTGTAGGAGACGGCCTCCGGCCGCAGGCCGTACACGCTGACGAGGGGGCCGTCGACCGCTCGGATGACGTCGGCGACGGTGATGTCGGTCGCCGGGCGCGCGAGGCGCCAGCCACCGGACTGACCACGCTGGCTCACCACGATCCCCGCACGCCGCAGGTCGGCCAGGATCGCCTGGAGGAAGCCGTGCGGAATCTCCTGCTTGCGCCCGATCTCCTCGGCGGACACCGGGGAGGCGTCGTCACGGCTGGTGATCTCGATGAGGCCCCGGAGGGCGTAGTCGGACTTGGTGGAGACCCGCATGAGGGAAGTCTCCCAGATTCGTACATCAACTCGAGTTGGGCGCCCCGGGCTTGCGTCGGTTACCCGCGAGTAGGACACTGTTATTACTCGCTGGTAATCCGCTGCACGCGCGAGGCAGCACGAAACGATTGAGGACATGTCGCCGTGAGCCACTACAAGAGCAACCTTCGCGACATCGAGTTCAACCTGTTCGAGGTCTTCGGCCGCGACGAAGTTCTCGGGAAGGGCCTCTTCGAGGACCTCGACGTCGACACCGCCAAGAGCATCCTGAGCGAGATCGACCGCATGGCCCGCGAGGACCTCGCCGAGTCGTTCGCCGAGGCCGACCGCACTCCCCCGGTCTACGACCCCGAAGCCTGCACGGTGACGATGCCCGCCGGCTTCGCGAAGAGCTACAAGACCTGGATGGACTCGGAGTGGTTCCGCCTCCAGCTGCCGGTCGAGATGGGGGGCCAGCCCGCGCCCGCGTCGCTCGTGTGGTCCACGGCGGAGCTGGTGCTCGGCGCCAACCCGCCGGTGTGGATGTACTCCGCCGGTCCCAACTTCGGCTACATCGTGCACCGCAACGGCACGGAGCGGGACAAGCGGATCGGCCAGCACATGGTGGACCGCAAGTGGGGCGCCACCATGGTCCTCACCGAGCCTGACGCCGGCTCCGACGTGGGTGCCGGCCGCACCAAGGCGTACCTCCAGGAGGACGGCACCTGGCACATCGAGGGCGTCAAGCGCTTCATCACCTCGGCCGAGCACGACATGAGCGAGAACATCATCCACCTGGTGCTCGCGCGTCCGGTCGGCGTCGAGGGCGCCGGCGGCCCCGGCACCAAGGGCCTCTCGCTCTTCATCGTCCCCAAGTACGGCTTCGACCTCGAGACCGGCGAGCTCGACGGCACCCGCAACGGCGCCTACGTCACCAACGTCGAGAAGAAGATGGGCATCAAGGTCTCGACGACCTGCGAGGTGACCTTCGGCGACTCGTCGGTCGGCAACGGCGCGCCCGCCAAGGGCTGGCTCCTCGGCGAGGTCCACGACGGCATCGCGCAGATGTTCCAGGTCATCGAGAACGCCCGCATGCTCGTCGGCACCAAGGCCATCGCGACGCTGTCGACCGGCTACCTCAACGCCCTCGACTACGCGCGTGAGCGCGTCCAGGGCGCCGACATGCTGAACCCGGCCAAGGACGCGCCGCGCGTGACCATCACGCACCACCCGGACGTGCGCCGCTCGCTCATGACGCAGAAGGCGTTCGCGGAGGCGCTGCGCTCGCTCGTCCTCTACACCGCGAGCTGGCAGGACCGCGTCATGCAGGCCGAGGCCGCGGGCGAGGAGGACAAGCTCGCCGAGCGGGTGAACGACCTGCTGCTCCCGATCGTCAAGGGCTACGGCTCGGAGCGCTCGTGGGTGCTGCTGGGCACCGAGTCGCTGCAGACCTTCGGCGGCTCGGGCTTCCTCCAGGACTACCCGATCGAGCAGTACGTCCGCGACGCCAAGATCGACACCCTGTACGAGGGCACGACCGCGATCCAGGGCCAGGACCTCTTCTTCCGCAAGATCGTGAAGGACCAGGGCCAGGCGATCGCGCACGTCGCGCAGGAGATCCAGGCGTTCATCGGCTCCGAGGCGGGCAACGGCCGCCTGAAGGTCGAGCGCGAGCTGCTCGGCAAGGGGCTCGAGGACGCGCAGGGCATCCTCGGCGCGGTCTTCGGTCAGATGATGTCGGCCAACCCGGCCGACGGCGGCGACCCGAAGAACGTCTACAAGGTCGGGCTCAACAGCACCCGCCTCCTCATGGCGCTCGGCGACGTCGTGTGCGCGTGGCTGCTGCTGCGCGGCGCGGAGGTCGCGCTCAAGGCGCTCGAGGGCGACGTCTCGGAGGCGGACAAGCACTTCTACGAGGGCAAGATCGCGGCGGCGCAGTTCTTCGCCCGCCAGGTGCTGCCGAAGCTTGCCGCCGAGAAGGCCATCGCCGAGGCGACCGACCTCGACGTGATGGACCTCGACGAGGCCGCGTTCTGAGCTGACGCAGACCTGACGCAGGACCACGAGGCGTTCCGACCACATCCGGGTCGGAACGCCTCGTGCGTTCCTGCATGCTCCTGGGTCAGGGCACGCAGGTGGAGGGGCCGGGCTCCGCCGTCGCGAGCCAGCACAGGTCCGCCGCGCGGTCCTCCCGCCGCGTCTTCCCCGGGCTCGGCGAGATCCCACCACCGCCGAGCTGGTCACCCGGCGCGTCCAGCAGCCGGCCGTCCGCGTCGAGGACCTGCGTCTCGAGGACCAGCCGGTGCGCGCCCTCGAGCTGCGCGGTCGTCACCATCGCCGCCGGATGGACCCACCCGGAGTCGGCCCGCGCGACGTACCACGGCCCTGGGACGTCGTCGACGACGTAGCGGACGCGGACGCGCGCGACGCGGTCGTCCACCTGGTAGGTGGCGCTGCTCGTCACGTGCACCCGGTCCCGCGAGTAGCCGCCCGGCCCGTCGGTCGGGATCGCCGGGTGCGTCGCGTCGGTGCGGTTCTCGGTCGACTTGGTCCCGGGACCACCCATGACACCGCCGGAGAGGACGTCGGCCGACCCGGCGCCGAACCCGGCCGCCTCGCAGCCGACCCGCACCCCGGTCGTCGCGTCGTCGGCGACCACGACCGTGACGGTGCCGCGCCCGGTCGCTGCGCGCAGGACCTGCGCCGACAGCACCTCCGCAGGCTCGATCGTGACGTCCCGACCGATCTGCGCCATGCACCGGTTGGCCAGGGCCGCCGCGCGAGCGGGCCCGAGCGAGCGGAGCCACAGGTCGACGTCGGGCGGCCCGTCGGGCGCCGGTGTCGCTGCCGCGTCGGGGACGGGCGGCACGGGCGACGGACCGTCCCCGGCGTCGCCGTACCCGAGACTCAGCCCGATGACCGTGGCGGCGGCGGCCGACGCCGCGAGCGGAGCGATCCAGCGCCGGGAAGCGGCCTGCCGTCGCCGTGCTCGGTCGTCGGCGAGGATCCGGGCGATCCGCTCCTCCTTGTCGACCAGCTCTCGCTCCGGGGGCAGGGTGATCGTCATGCCAGCTCCTCTCGTACGACGGGTTTGGCTGCCTCGCCCAGCCGGGTCCGTGCGCGGGCCAGGCGGGACTTGACGGTCCCGACGGGGACGCCGAGCGCGTCGGCGGTGTCCTGCAACGAGCAGCCGGACCACCAGACCATCTCCACGACCGCACGCTGCCCGGCCGGGAGACGGTCGACGAGGCCACGGATGCTCCGCATGCGCCGCTCGCTGTCGATCTCGGCGTCGACCTGCTCGGCGTGGTCGCGCTGGTGGCTCTCCACGGGCAGCCGGAGCACGAGCGCGGCGAGCCGGTTGCGGCCCCGCACCGCGTTCGCGCACTCGTGCCCGGCCATCGTGAGCAGGACCGCCCGCGCCGAGTCCCGGCGCAGCTCCTCGACCCGGCCCTCGCGCGCCCGCCGCCACAGGGCGAGGAACGTCGCCTGCGTGACGTCGTCGGCCGTCGCCCAGCACGCCACCCGGCGGAACGCGAAGTTGTAGACCGCGTCGCCGTGCCGGGTGAACAGCGCCGCGAAGGCCTGCTCGCTGCCGTGCCGCAGGTCCTCCCACAGCGCCCGGTCCGACCGGTGCCCGGGACTCGCCTCTCCTCCGCTCACACCCTGAAGAGTCCACCACGGCCGTCCGGGTTCCCTCGTTCCCCCCACCCGCGCGCCGGATACGCTCGCGCCATGGCTGCCGACCTGACCAGCGGACCGCGGCGACGACGCAGGCCCTCGCGCGGCTGGTACGCCGTCGGTGCCGTGCTGGCTGCGGTCGGGATCGTGGGCGCGGTCCTCCTCGGCCTCGCCGCGGCCGGCGTGGCACGCGACGCGGAGGTGACCCCGCTCCCCGACGACGGCACGCTCACGCTGACCGAGAACCGCTTCGCCGTGTGGGTCCGCGCCGACGTGCCCTCGGGGAGCACCGGCGAGGACCTCGGGGTGGCGTGCGACGTCGTCCCGCAGGGAGGCCCGGTCATCGAGGTCCCCGCCCTGCGCAACCAGTCCGCGGCGCTCGACGGCTGGCACCTGGTCGCCCTGTCGGCACGCGACTCGACGAGCGACTGGGTCGGTGTCCCGGCGACGCTCTCCTGCGACGCGACCGACGCAGGACTGGCCGACGCCACGTGGGGCACCGGCAAGCAGCCGCAGGTGCTCGGCGTCCTCGCCCTGTCGCTCGGCGCGCTCGGGTTCGGGGTCGGCGGTGTCGTCGCCGGGGCGCTGGCCGCGCTGCTCGTGTGGTTCCTGCGCCGACCGCGGCGCGCCTGACCCGCAGGCCGCGGCGGTCGCCGGGATCGGCATCGCCGTGGCGCTGGTACTCGTGGTCCTGGGCGCGCTGCTCCTGACCCGGGTGTTCCCGACCGAGCTCCCCGAGGACGGCGAGGTGAGCGCGCCCCTCGTCGGGAGCCTCGCGGTGTGGGTCGAGCTCGACGACGACCAGGGCGGCACCTTCCCCGGCGAGGCGCTCGGGGTGACCTGCTGGGCGATCGCCGACCGCGACGACGAGGTTCCGGACGCCACGCTCGGCATCCCGTTGCAGACCTTCCGGACCACCCAGGCCCGGCTGGACGACTGGCACCTCGTGGCGGCCCTCGACGCCGTGGACCTCGGGCCGTACCGCGGGGACGACCTCGTCGTGCACTGCGAGACCCGCCCGGGCACGGTGGCGGTGCAGGCGTGGGGGACGAGCGTGCGCGGAGCCACCGGCTGGGTGGTCGCCGCGTTCGTCGCGGCGGCGCTCGCGGGCGGCGGCGGACTCGTCCTCGGCGGTGGAGGCGCGCTCGTCGTGCGGCTGCTCCGTCGCCGCTAGGTCGTCCCGCCGAGCGGAAGGTCGATCCGCGCCGCGCCGTCGGGCGTGAGCCGCACCGGCACGCCCCAGTCCTGCTGGTGGACGTGGCACGCGGCACCGACGCCGCCGTCGTCGTCGCAGGACGCCGCCATCGCCGCCACGTGGAGCACGCCGTCACCGACCGCGGGGTCCAGGACCAGACGGCGGACCAGTCCGGCACCGCGCCCCTCCCCCTCGCGGATCAGCGCCGGCGGCGTGGAGGTCACCACGAGACGGGTCGCCGGGCCGTACCGCTCGTCGAGGTGCTGCCCGGGCGGCGGCGTGAACGCGATCGCCAGCTCGACCTCGCCCGACCGGACCTCCGTCGTCGGCCGGCCCGTCGTGTGGCTCGCGCCGCTGGCCTGCGCCGACGCACCGAGGGGTACGCGGGTGATGCGGTGCGCGGCGGACTCGACGACGAGCAGCACGCCGTCCTTCGCGTCGAGGAGCAGGCCCGACGGTTCCGCGAGTCCGGTGGCGAGGGTGCTCACGGCGTCCGCGACGGGGTCGTAGCGGCGTACGGCGCCGTTGTAGGTGTCGGCGATCGCGACGGAGGCATCGGGCAGGACCGCGAGACCCAGCGGGTGCTGCAGCAGGGCGGACGCCGCCGGCCCGTCGACGAACCCGAAGTCGAACAGCCCCCGCCCGACGAGCGTCTCCACCGCCAGCGCCCCGTCGCGCTCGACGACGCGCCGCAGCGCGCTCGCCTCCGGGTCCGCGAGCCACAGGGTGTCGCCGTCGGGCGCGAGCCGCGACGGCTGGGAGAACCACGCCTCGGGCAGCGGCCCGTCGACCAGCCCCTCGTTCGTCGTCCCGGCGACGACCTCGACGGCACCGGAGCGCGGGTCGTACGTCCAGAGCTGGTGGATCCCCGCCATCGCGATCCACACCTGGTCGCGCCACCACACGACGTCCCACGGCGACGACAGCGACGCGGTTCCGTCACCCTGCATCCACTGCCGCCCGTCGCCGGCGAGCACCCGGGTCGCCCCGTCGGTGAGGCGCAGGCCGACCAGCTGGTGCGCGAGCGTGTCCGCGACGACCACGTCGTACGCGACCTCGTCCCGCACCGCGCCCGGGAGGAGCACCAGCCCGTTGGGCTCACGGAACCCGGCGTACCGGCGGACCACGACCTCGCCGTCCAGCTCGACCAGGCTCCCGCTCCCCGCGTCCGCGACGAGCAGCGACCCCGACGGGAGGCGGATCGCCGTCGCCGGGAAGCGGAGGTCCCCCGGCTCGGGGACGGGGGCGACGTACGGCGAGCGCCCGCGGGTCAGCGTCCCGCGCTCCTCGTACTCCGGCAGCAGGGACGCGAGCAGCGCGTCGATCGCGTGGACGTGCCCCTCGCCCGCGTACTGCGCGACGACGTAGCCCTCGGGGTCGATCACGACCAGGGTCGGCCAGGCGCGGGCGGTGTAGGCCTGCCAGGTCGTGAGGGCGGGATCGTCGAGCACCGGGTGCGTGATGCCGTTGCGTGCGACCGCGGAGGTCAGCGCGGCGACGTCCGCCTCGTGGGTGAACTTCGGCGAGTGGACGCTCACGACGACCAGCGCGTCGGCGTACTTCTCCTCCAGCGGACGCATCTCGTCGAGCACGTGCAGGCAGTTGATGCAGCCCGAGGTCCAGAAGTCCAGGACGACGAACCGGCCGCGGAGGGACGCCAGCCCGAGCTCCTCCCCACCGGTGTTCAGCCAGCCTCGACCCACCAGCTCCGGCGCCCTCACCCGGGCGCGACGCTTCTCGCTCACCCTCCGAGCCTAGGCATGCCCGTCGCACCCGCGGCGACCGACCGCTCGGGCGGGTCTGCGCGCTACGGTTTCGACGTGGAGAAGCTGCTCCTCGTGGCGGGGATCGCGCTGGCGCTGTGGGCGCTCAGCTGCCTCGCGATGGTGCTCTTCGCGTCCCGGCTCCCCGACGGGCTGCTGCGGCAGATCGCGGAGTTCCTCCCGGCGTGCGTGACGGCGGCCCGGAGGTTGCGCCGGCACCCCGACGTCCCGCGGCGGGCCAAGGTCGCGCTGCTGGTCGCCGTCCTCTGGGTGCTCTCACCGATCGATCTGCTGCCGGAGTTCCTGCCGGTCATCGGACCGCTCGACGACGTGGTCGCCGTCGTCCTGCTGATGCGGTACGCCGCACGGAGCATCCCCCGGGCGACCCTCCTCGAGGCCTGGCCGAGCGATCCGCGTCTGCTGGAGCGCCTGATCGGCCGGGAGTCCACACCGCGGCCTTAGCCGCGTACACCCAGCGCCGCCGCGCCTCAGCACGCCCCGAGCGGGGCGTCGGCCGCGTCAGCGGGACGGAAGTCGAGGCGCACGGCGTCGGAGCGCGGGACGACGTACGCGCTGCCCGCGTCGTACGTCCACGACTGCGGCAGGAAGACGTACTGGTCGCCGGCCTGGAGGAGGAGGAAGAGCCCGGCGTAACGGATCCGGTACGCCGGGTCCGCGGAGGTGCAGACCGTGACGTCGACCTCGTCGGCCGGGATCCCGAGGCTCTGAGCGCTGTACAGCACTGCCGAGGAGGACGTGCCCAGGCCGTCCACGATCTCGTCCGCCCGCTGCCGCCCGACCGCCGACGAGTAGTCCGCCACCGCCCAGAACAGGCCGAGGGCGACGACGACGAAGACGGCCACCAGCTCCACGGCGCGGGCACGGCGCTCGGCGACGGTCCGGTGCGGGGCCTTGGCGCGGACCACCGCCGCGAGCAGGAGGACGCCCGCGATGAGGCAGAGCGGTGCCACCGCGACCCCGTCGAGCACCGAGGCTCCGAACAGCCCCAGCACCCCTTCGGCCACCAGGAGGACCCCGACGACGACCGTGAGCGGCGGCAGCCACGGCTGGGCGAGCAGCCGGCGGAACGGGCCGGGCAGCACCGTGACGCACCAGCTGCCGACCAGGGCGAGGAGCGCGACGACGGCGAGCGGGAGGAAGAGCCCGTCCTGCGCCCCGACGAGGTAGTCGGTGGTGCTCAGACCGAGCACCGTCGGATTGAGCCCGAAGACGCCGAAGAGCGCGGTCGCGCGCGACCAGCCGAAGAAGAACAGGAGGCCGGTCAGCACGGTCGCCGGAGCGACGACGCCGGCGAGGATCCGGGTCAGGCGCGAGACGTCGAGGGTCGCGCTCCCCTCGTCGGCATCAGTCTCCGGTGCTGCCATCGGAGGTCTCGCCGTCGCCGCCGTCGGTCTCCTCCGGCGTCTCGGTCTCCTCGGTCTCCTCCGTCTCCTCGCCGCCGCACGAGTCGTCCGCCCTCACGACGACCGTGGAGCCCCGGTCGACCTGGCCATCGGAGGGGTCGAAGCCCTGGAAGCAGGTGCCGTCCTCCCACTCGAGCTCGACGCACACCTCGCCGCCGCACGCGTCCGCCCAGACGCCGATGATCCCGTCGCGGACGTCGTCGATCGGCACGCCGGGGTCGGGGATGCTCGGGACGTCGACCGGGGAGCCCGGGGCACCGTTGCCGTTGCCACCGTTGCCGTTGCCGTTGCCGTTGCCGTTGCCGCCGTTGCCGCCGTTGGTGTTGCCGTTGTCGGAACCGCCGTTGCCGCCGTCTCCGCCGCCGCCCTCGTCGTCGCCGCAGCCCGCGAGGAGCAGCAGCCCCAGCGCCAGCGCAGCCAGGCCTCGTCGCACCATGTCGTCCGCCTCCCCGCACGAGAGGGGGATGCCGCGAACGTAGCAACCGGGAGGACCACGCCGCGGCGTGATTTCACCATGACGGGAGTCCACCGCGGGCGAGGGAGTCCCCTAGGCTTCCGCGCATGGATCTCTCGCTGTACGTCGATGCCTGGGCCGAGTCGGCCGACCGGACCCTGGCGCTCCTCGACGCGCTGACCGACGACGCCTGGCACGCGCCGACGGGCTGCCCCGACTGGACCGTCCGCGACGTCGTCGCCCACCTCGCCGCTCTCGAGTCCGAGCTCGCCGGCACCGGCCGAGGAGCACCGACCGAGCTCACGGTGGACGGCAGCGAGGTGGAGTCGGCGTACACCGAGGCGGGCGTGCGCCAGCGCGACGACGCCTCGCGCACCGAGCTGCTGGAGGAGCTCCGCGAGGCGGTCGCCGCCCGCCGCAAGGCGCTCGAGACCCTCCCCGAGGACCCGCGGGCCACCGCCGACGTGACCCCCGGCGGGATCGGCTGGAGCAACGAGCTGCTCCTGCGCAACCGCATGATCGACGTCTTCGTCCACGAGCAGGACATCCGCACGGCCGTGGACCTCCCGGGCGGGTACGACGGTCGTACGGGGCCCCTCGTCGTCAGCGGGTTCCTCCTGGCGATCCCGTTCGTGCTGGCGAAGAAGCTGAAGGCGGAGCCGGGCACCGTGCTCGTCCTCGAGCTCACCGGCCCGGTCGCACGCACGGTCTCGGTCGAGGTCGGGGACGACGGACGCGGGCGCCTCCACGACGGCGAGACCGCGGATCCGACGGCACGCGTGAGCATGGCGACCGAGACGTTCGTCGAGCTGGTGGCCGGTCGCGAGGCGCTGCGTCCGCTCGCGGTGACCTGGACCGGCGACTCCACCCTGGTGGGCGACCTGCTCGCCGAGATCGCGGTCACGCCGTGACCCCGCCGCCTGCGGGACCCTCCTGGAGCACGGCCGACATCGGCGACCTCCACGGGAAGACGGTCGTGATCACCGGCATCACCGGGGGCCTCGGCGCCGAGGCGGCGTACCAGCTCGCCCACCACGGCGCCACCATCGTGGCCGCCGGGCGCGACCTCGACCGGGTCGAGCAGGCGCTGACGTCCCTGCGGCACGGCGTCCACGACGCCCGAGCGATCGGCGTGCGGCTGGACCTCGCCGACCTCGACTCCGTGGCGTCGGCGGCGGCCGAGATCACCCAGCGCGCGGGGCGCGTGGACGTGCTGGTCAACAACGCCGGCATCATGGCGGCGCCGTTCCGCACCTCCGCGCAGGGGTTCGAGCTGCAGATGGCGACCAACCACCTCGGGCACTTCGCACTCACCGCGCAGCTGTGGCCGGTGCTGGTCACGAGCCGCGCGCGGGTCGTCTCCGTGTCGTCGCTCATGCACTCGTTCGCCCGCACGATCGACCTGCGCTCGCTCCAGGCCGGTGCGCCGCTCCCGCGCTACGACCGGTGGAGGGCGTACGCGCAGTCCAAGCTCGCGAACCTCCTCTTCATGCGCGAGCTCGACCGGCGCACCCGCGCCGCCGGCGTCGACGTGACGAGCGTCGCCGCCCACCCCGGCTACGCCCTGACCCACCTGCAGCAGTCCGGGCTCCAGCTCGGCGGCCGGAGCTTCCAGGGCGTCGTCGTCCACCAGGTCAGCCGTGCTGTCGGGCAGTCCGCGGCCGCCGGGGCCTGGCCGATCGAGCGGGCGGCGACCGACCCGACCCTCGAGGGCGGGGCGTACGTCGGCCCGTCGGGCTTCCGCCAGCTGCGCGGCCGTCCGCGGCCGGTGGGGATGACGGAGCTCGCTCGTGACCCCGAGCTCGCGGCCGCGCTCTGGGCGGCGTCGGAGGCGGCGGCGGGGATCACCTTCCGCGTCGCCTGAGTCCTGCCGATCACCTCCCGCGTGCCCTCACCAGCGGTTAGGCTCCGCCCATGCTGGTACGCCGGATCGACGACGCCGACCTCGACGCCGTGCTCGCCCTCAACCAGGGCGCGCTCGAGGGCGTCGCGACCCTGACCCTGGAGCGCCTCGAGGAGATCCTGGGCTACACCGACCAGGCGGTGGTCGCTCAGGACGGCGACGGCGCGCTGTCCGGCTTCGCGCTGACCATCGCGCCCGGCACGGCGTACGACAGCATCAACTACCGCTGGTTCGGCGAGGAGTACGACGACTTCGTCTACCTCGACCGCGTCGTGGTGGCTCCCGCGTTCCGGCGCAGAGGGGTCGCGACGCTCCTCTACAACGTTCTCGAGGAGCGCGCGCGGGCGCACGAGCTGATGGCGCTGGAGGTCTACGTCGAGCCGCGCAACGAGCCGTCGCTGACCTTCCACGCGTCGCGCGGCTACGCCGAGGTCGGACGGCTCGACCAGCCCGACGGCAAGAAGGCCGCCATGATGACCAAGCAGGTCGGCTGAGCGAGGGGCCCGCGCGCGCGGCGTCCACGACGGCGCTCAGACGCTGACGGACTCCCCGCGACGCATCGCCTCGAGGACCTCGGGCGCCGTCGCCGCGAGCCGGCGCCGGATCGCGCGACGGTGGCGCACGATCATCACGGCGCCGAGAGCCCACGGCACGACCTGGACCGCCATCGCCCAGGTGAACGCACTGGACGTGTAGGCGTCCGACCCCGCCGGCGTCAGCACGTCGAGCACCACGCCGACGGCGAGCATCGTGCAGAGCGAGGCGATGAAACCGCCGGTGTTGACCAGCGCGGTCGCGAGACCCGCCCGTTCCGCGCTCCCCAGCGTCCGGACGAAGTCGAAGCCGACCATCGACGCCGGACCACCGACGGCGGTGACGACCACCATGAGGACCAGCAGCCACGACGGGGCGTCACCCGGCCACAGCAGCACCGCGGCCCAGACCGTCGCGATCCCGGCCATGATCGCCAGCGTGGTCGACGACCGGTGGTACGGCCGGTGGGCCGTGAGCCAGGCGAGGAACGGCCCCGTCGCCATCGTCGCCAGGGTGAGGAGCGTGAGCAGGAACGCAGCGAACGCCGGGCTCGCGTGCTGACCTCGGACGAAGAACGGGTAGCCCCAGAGGATGCCGAGGACCGTCCCGCTGAACTGCGTCGAGAAGTGCGTCCAGAACCCGAGCCGCGTGCCCTCGTCGCCCCAGGCGTCGCGGATCCGGCCGAGCAGACCGCGCAGCTCCAGCGGGGGGCCGAGGTGGCGGCGCATGCCGGGGCGGTCGTGGACGACGGAGGCGAGGGCCACCGCGAGGACGAGGCCGACGACGGCCGTGACCAGGTAGGCCCGGGTCCAGCCGAGGTGGTGCAGCGCCCACGTCATCGGCACCGCGGCGAGGATCATGCCGAGCTGCCCGCTCAGCCCGGTGAGCTGGGTCATGAGAGGCACCCGCCGCGGCGCGAACCAGTTGGCCACCAGGCGCAGGACGCACACGAACACCATCGCGTCTCCGGCTCCGACCGCGACGCGTGCCGCCAGCGCGAGCGGGTACGACGTGGCGAAGGCGAACGCGATCTGCGCCCCGCTGAGCGTGAGGACGCCGGTGAGGATGACCGCCCGCGGCCCGAACCGGTCCAGCGCGAGGCCGACCGGGATCTGCATCCCCGCGTAGACGACCAGCTGCAGCACGGTGAACGTCGAGAGCTGCGCCGCGCCGATGCCGAACCGCTCGGTCGCGTCCAGGCCCGCGACCGCGAGCGACGAGCGGTGGAACACGGCGAGGACGTAGACCGACAGCGCGACGAACCACACCGCGTACGCGTTGCGCCGCAGGCCGAGGCGGCGCGAGACGCGCGCGATCACGCCGAGGCTCCGGCGGAGCCCAGCACCGAGTGACGGCTGGTCGCGAGGTGCGCGTCGCTCGCCGCGAGGAACGCGTACAGGTCGTCGCCCGCGATCAACCGCGCGAGCTCCCGGTGGTCGCGCACCGCCGAGTCCATGCGCTCGGGTGACATGCCCATCGCCGTGGCGTTGACCATCATCTGCCGCTCGCGCAGGCTCCGGTAGAAGCGCGTGACGTGCGGGTTGCCGGCAGCGTCGACGACGACCTCGTGGAAGCGGCGGTCGACCTCGGTGAACGAGGCGAGGTCGTCGTCGGCACGGTGCTGCTCCGCGGCGTCGACGAGCGCGTCGAGCTCCGGACGGATCCGGGTGCCGGCGGAGAACGCGCGCGGCGCCGCCCACTGCTCGACGAGCGCGCGCGCCTCCCATACGGACTCCGCCTCGGCGCTGGTCACCGGGAGGACGATGGCGCCCCGCTTCGGGTAGATCCGCACCAGCCCCTCGGTCTGCAGGCGCAGCAGGGCCTCGCGGACCGGCGTACGCGAGCAGCCCAGCCGCTCGGCCAGCGCGACCTCGCCGAGCTCCTCACCGCCCGGAAGCTCGCCGACGAGGATGGCGCGCTTGAGGGTCGCGTACGTCCGCTCCGTCGCCGAGGTCCGGGCGGGTGCGGGCGCGACGGGCGCGGGCAGGTCAGGAGCGGGTGATGCACACATGTTGCATACATGATGCCACGGCACCCCTGCCCCGGTGATGATGGGCCCGTGGACGTGCGTGCGGCGACGACCCCGGCGGACCTCGACGAGGCCCGTCGGCTCTTCCGCGCCTTCGTGTCGTGGCACCGCGAGCGGCACGTCGACGACCGCGACCTGATCGACGCCTACTTCGACGACGCGGCGTTCGAGCGCGAGCTCGCCGGGCTGCCCGGGGCGTACGCGGAGCCGGACGGGTCCCTGCTGCTCGCCTGGGAGGACGACCGCGCGCTCGGATGCGTCGCGTCGCGCCGCCTCGCCGACGCGACCTGCGAGATGAAGCGCATGTTCGTCGACCCCGCAGGCCGGCACCGCGGCGTCGGCACGGCGCTCGGCGAAGCGGTCGTCGCGCAGGCGCGCTCGGCCGGCTACCGCGCGATGTACCTCGACACGAGCGTGCGCCAGGGGGAGGCGATGGCGCTCTACCGCAGGCTCGGCTTCGTGGAGGTGGAGCCCTACTACGCGCTTCCCCCGCCGTTGCGCGACTGGCTGGTGTTCTTCCGCCTCGCGTGGTGACCCGCGAGGCGGACCGGTCAGGCGCCGGCGTCGCGCCGGGCCGCGAGCACGGCGTGGACCCGCTCCGCCCAGGCGACGTTCGCCCGCTCGAACGCCAGCCCGCGCTCGAGCGTCAGGTACGGTCCCACACGCTCCGCGTCGCGCAGGTACTCCTCCTCGCCGCGGCCACCGAGCATGCGGTCGCGGAGCCGCTCGAACAGACGCACCTTGGCCCGCGACCCCACGGCGAGCTCGTCGACGGACGCGATCAGCGCATCGAGGTCGGCGACGTCGGCGGCCTGCACCTTGACCATCAGCTCGACGCGCATCGCCGGCGGCTTGGCGGGCGCGCTCGCGAACGCGTGCAGCGCCGCGCGGCCGGCGGCATTGAGCGACAGGACCTTCTTGGTCGGACGGCGCTCCTGCGGCACGACCTCGACGTCCACCAGACCGTCGGCCTCCAGGCGCTCGAGCTCGCGGTAGAGCTGCTGAGGGGTCGAGCTCCAGAAGTTCGCCGACGACACGTCGAACACCTTGCTCAGCTCGTAGCCGGACGCGTCACCCTCCAGGAGGGCAGCGAGGAGCGCAAATCTCAACGACACAGCCACAACCTCTCACGGCCGGGCTGCGGGATGGGTCAGACCACCCGGACGTCGTCGACGCGGCCGCCGTGGTCGAGCCACCAGCGTGCGCCGTTGCGCATCGCGGGAGCGCGCCGGCGATCCTTCGCCACGCGTTCGAGCACCGGGTCCTGCTGCATCCCGGCGGCGAAGAGCGCGGCGTGCGCGATGCTGAGGTCGTCGTGGTCGAGCAGGTCCGCGACACCCGGCACCGGACCGCCCGGCACGTGGGCGAGCGCGATCAGCGTCTGCCGGACGTCGGCACCGGCGAGACCGAGGCGGGTGATCAGCGCATCGCGCTCGGCCTTGCTGACGACGTACGGAAGCACTCCGGGTGCGCCCTCGAAGCACCGGTTGGGCTGGGTCTGCTCGATGAGCACCTCCCCCAGCGCGGCGGCGTACGGGCTGCGCGCGAGCACCAGCGCGGACTGGTGCCGCACGTCGTGGCTGGTCGCGCTGTAGGCGTCCTCGATGATCGCGCGCCCGACCGGGTCGACCTCGCGCCCCGTGAACGACTCGATGCGGGCGGTGGCGCCACGTACCGCCGTCGCGAGCATCGTCGCGCGGCTGGTCGCCGAACCCGACACTCCCCGCGGGCGGGACGGGAAGAGCTGCGGACGGAGCCGTCTGAGCCGGTCGGCGGTCTGGCTGGGGAGCACGTCGAGCAGCGGCACGATCTTGAGCAGCGCGCTCTCGTTGGTCCCGTCGAAGAGGATCTGGGCAAGCTGCGCCTCGAGCGCCGCCATCGACGCGGGCGTGACCTCGTGCCGGCTGAGCTTGCGGTGCAGCCCCCACGTCGCTCCGAGCTGGAGCTGCGCCGACGGCTGGCCCAGCAGCGAGATCAGCGTGTTGACGGCCTTCTCGGCGCGGACGTCGGCGATGAGCACGACGGGCACCAGGGTGGCCTGGGCGTGCGGGTCGATCACCTGCGCCCCCACGGCCCGCATCACGCGCGACTGGTGCAGCGGGGCCTCGATCAGGCGACGCAGCGCCTCGTACCGGGTGACGAGCGCGAGCCCGTTCGCCCGGGACGCCTCGCTGACCAGGCGGGTGATGAGCGGGTCCAGCAGCGCGAGGTAGCGGTCGTCGAGCGGGTCCGCCGCAGCCACGCAGCCGGCCCACTCGAACCAGTCGACGCCCTCGACGCAGGCGCCCTGCACCGTCGCGAACGCCTCCGACAGCGCCGCGTCCGAGACGTCGACGGTGCGGGCCGGCGGACGCGCGCCCCAGGACCGCGCCAACCCCTCGCAGGTCGCCGCCAGCCCGGCGCGCGGCAGGCCCAGGATCTCCTCGTACGACCGCAGGACGGCCTCGGGCACACGCAGGCGACCGGACTCCCACCGACTCACGCGCGACGCGTCGGCCCGGTGGCCGTGCTGCGCGAGGACCTCCGCGTACGGCTGAAGCTTGCGCAGGTCGGTGTCGGCCGACATCAGCCGCCACTGGCGCAGGAGCCAGCCGACGCGCTCGTAAGCGCTGACCTCTCGCGACTCACCTGTCACCGGATCACCCCTTCGCCCCCCGGCACCGGTCATCAGCCGAAACGTAACGATCCGGCGACGGTGCTGTGAGCGATTCCCGGGGATTGACGCAATTCCGCCACCGCCGTGGCGCATCGACGTCGGTACGGATGCGCCACGGCCGGGTGGCGGGTGCGGGGTCAGACGGTCAGGGCGCGGGCCGGATCCTCCAGGAGCGCGCCGACGTCGGCGAGGAACCGCGACCCCTGCTCGCCGTCGACGACCCGGTGGTCGAAGGACACCGCGAGCGTCGTCACCCAGCGCGGCACGACCTCCTCGTCGACGACCCAGGGCCGACGGTTGATCGCCCCGACCGCGAGGATCCCGGTCTGACCCGGGACGAGGATCGGGGTGCCCGCGTCCACGCCGAAGACGCCGACGTTCGTGATGCTGAACGTCCCGCCGGCCAGGTCGGCCGGCTGCGTCTTGCCCTCGCGTGCGACCCGGACGACCTCGCCGATCTCCGCCGCGAGCTCGGGCATCGGGCGGCGGTCGGCATCGCGCACGACGGGGACCAGCAGGCCCCGAGGCGTCGCGGCCGCGATGCCGAGGTGGACGTCGTGCTTGAGCACGATCTCCTGCCGCTCCTCGTCGAAGGTCGCGTTCATCTCCGGCGTACGACGCAGCGCCAGGCAGACGGCGCGCACGACGAGCAGCAGCGGCGAGAGCTTGACGTCGGCCAGTGCGCGGTCGTCGCGCATCCGCTCCAGCAGCTCCATCGAGCGCGACACGTCGACGGTCAGCCACTCGGTGACGTGCGGCGCCGTGAACGCCGACGCGACCATGGCCTCGGCCGTCGCCTTGCGGACCCCCTTGACGGGGACGCGGGTCTCGCGTCCGCCGCCCGTACCGGACGCGGCTGCGGGTGCCGCCACCGTCTCGGCTGCGGACGCGGTCTCGGGCGCGGCTCCGGGCGTCGAGATCCGCCGCGCGTACGCCTCGACGTCGGGGCGCCGCACCACCCCGCCGTCGCCCGGCGGCACCTGGCGGAGGTCGATGCCGAGGTCCTTGGCGAGCTTGCGGACGGGCGGCTTGGCGAGCGTACGGACGGTGGCCGCGGGCTGCGTCGGTTCGGGCTGCACCGGCTCCGGCTGCACCGGCTCCGGCTGCACCGGCTCGGGCTGCGCCGGTTCGGACTGCGTCGCCGCGGGGGCCGACCGACGACGTCGGCGGACCGACTGGCGCTCGCGCGGGCCGTACCCGACGAGCGTCGCCACCGGCGCCGGCTCCGCGGCGTCCGGAAGCTCCGCACCGGTCTCGGCACGCTCCTCCGCCGGGGGCGGCGCGGCGGTCTCCGGGGAGACGTCGGCCGGCGCGGAGGCGTCCGCACCCTCCGACACCGCGATGATCGGCGTCCCGACCGCGACGGTCTCGCCTTCGGCGACGAGCAGCGCGGTGACCGTCCCCGCGTACGGCGTCGGCAGCTCGACGATCGACTTGGCGGTCTCGACCTCGCACACGATGTCGTTCACCTTGACCGTGTCGCCGACCGCGACGTGCCAGGAGACGATCTCGGCCTCCGTCAGCCCCTCGCCGGGATCGGGAAGCCTGTACTCGTGGGTCGTCATCGTCCTCACCACGCCAGGCTGCGGTCGACGGCGTCGAGCACCTGGTCGAGGTCGGGCAGCCACGCCTCCTCGACGCGGCTCGGAGGGTACGGCGTGTCGTAGCCGCCGACCCGGAGCACCGGCGCCTCCAGCGAGTAGAAGCACTCCTCGCTGATCCGGGCGGCGAGCTCGGCGCCCATCCCGAGGTTGCGGTGCGCCTCGTGCACGACGACCGCGCGCCCGGTCTTGCGGACCGACGCGTGGACGGGCGCCATGTCGAGCGGCGACAGGGTCCGCAGGTCGATGACCTCGAGATCGAGCCCGTCGGCGACCCCCGCCTCCGCCGCACCCATGGCGACGGCCACCGACGGGCCGTACGCGAGGACGGTCGCCGACGCGCCCGGTCGCACGACCTGCGAGGAGAACAGCGCCGGCGGCGTCGCCTCGACGTCGATCTCCGCCTTGGTCGAGTGGTAGAGGCGCTTCGGCTCGAGGAAGACGACAGGGTCGGGCGAGGCCACGGCCTGCTGGATCATCCAGTAGGCGTCGCGCGGGTTGGAGCACGCCACGACCTTGAGGCCCGGGGTGTGCGCGAACTGCGCCTCGGGGCTCTCGGAGTGGTGCTCGACGGCACCGATGCCGCCGCCGAACGGGATCCGGATGACGATCGGCATCGACACTCGGCCGCCCGAGCGGTAGCGGTACTTCGCGACCTGGCTCACGATCTGGTCGTACGCCGGGTAGACGAAGCCGTCGAACTGGATCTCGACCACGGGCCGGTAGCCGCGCAGCGCGAGGCCGACCGCGGTGCCGAGGATCCCGGACTCGGCGAGCGGCGTGTCGATCACCCGGTCCTCGCCGAAGTCCTTCTGGAGACCGTCGGTGATCCGGAAGACGCCGCCGAGCCGGCCGATGTCCTCGCCCATCAGGACGACCTTCGCGTCGTCGTCCATCGCACGGCGCAGGCCTGCGTTCAGCGCCTTGGCCATCGTCATCGTCGACGTGCTCATCGGGCCACCTCCGTCTCGAGCGACTGCGACCAGGAGCGGAACTCCTCCTGCTCCGCGGCGATCTCGTCGGTCTGCTCGACGAACACCTGCGCGAAGAGGGTGGCGGGGTCGGGATCGGGCAGCGCGCGGACCTGCGCCCGCAGCCCCTCCCCGAGGGCGTCGGCCTCGGCCTCGACGTCGGCGAAGAACTGCTCGTCGACGGCGTGCACGCGGCGGAGGTAGGCGCGGACGCGCTCGAGCGGGTCGCGCAGCTTCCAGCGCTCGACCTCGTCGGAGTGGCGATAGCGCGTCGGGTCGTCGGTCGTCGTGTGCGCGCCCATCCGGTAGGTGAACGCCTCCACGAGGCTCGGCCCGCTGCCCTCGCGGGCACGCTGCAGCGCCTCGCGGGTGACGGCGTGGACGGCGAGGACGTCGTTGCCGTCGACGCGGACGCCGGGGAAGCCGAAGCCGGCCGCACGCTGGTAGAGCGGCACCCGGGTCTGACGGGTGGTGGGCTCGGAGATCGCCCACTGGTTGTTCTGGCAGAAGAACACGACGGGCGCGTTCATGACGGCGGCGTACACGAACGACTCGTTGACGTCGCCCTGGCTCGTGGCACCGTCGCCGAAGTACGCCACCACCGCGGAGTCCCGGCCGGCCTCGCCGGTCCCGACGGCGCCGTCGCGCTGGATGCCCATCGCGTACCCGGTCGCGTGCAGCGTCTGCGCGCCGATGACGATCGTGTAGAGGCCGAAGTTGTGCTCGTCGGGGTCCCAGGTGCCCTGGTCGGTGCCGCGGAAGAGGCGCAGCAGCGCGATCGGGTCGACGTCGCGGCACCACGCGACGCCGTGCTCGCGGTAGGTCGGGAAGACGAAGTCCTGCGGGGCGAGGGCTCGGCCGGAGCCGATCTGCGCGGCCTCCTGGCCCAGGAGCGAGGCCCAGATGCCGAGCTCGCCGTGGCGCTGGAGCGCGGTGGCCTCGGTGTCGATCCGCCGGGTGAGCACGAGGTCGCGGTAGAGGCCCGCGATCATCTCGTCGTCGCCGTCGAAGTGGTAGTCGGGGTGCTCGACACGCTCTCCCTCGGGGGTGAGCAGCTGGACGAGCGGGGGGTCGACAAGATCGGCCATGGGCCACTCCTCGCGTTCGGCGGCCCGGGGTCACCGCGCCGGCGGATGTGAGTCGTGGAGCGCAACCCGGACGGTAGTTGGGCGTACGCACCACCGGGTGTGAGCGGGCTCACACCGTGGAGCCAGGCTAGCACCGGGCCCCAGGGTCGGGAGGGACGCCTGCGGCGCTCCTCCGGACCCCGGGACCGCGATCACGACGTCAGGACGTCGCGCTGGTGACCGTCACGCCGGGGTCGGCCGCGTCGCCGGTCGAGTACACGTAGTCGGCGGCAGCGGCGTCGCCCAGCTGGGCCTTGAGGAACAGCGCCGCCCACCGCGCGCTGGTCGCGATGCTGGCGGCCTGGCTGAGCGTCTGAGCGCTGGACTCCGCCTCGGCCCCCGCCGGGCTCTGCACGTCGGTGATGCCGTAGTGGTTGGCGCCCCCGACCCGCACGATCTGCTTGGGGCCGTTCTCGAGCTTGGCGTACGACGTCTCGGCGTCGGCCGGGAGCGCGGCGCCGTCGACCGTGCCCTGGACGAGCTGGACCGGGATCTGGTTGTCCATGCTCGCCGAGGTGCCGAACAGCGGCGACTTGTTGTTGGTGCCGTACAGCGACGCCGCCTTGACCTCGTCGGGCAGCGAGTAGCCGAGCGTCGTGCAGAACGGGATCCCACAGCTCTCCTCGGCGACGCCCAGCGCCGCGGCACCGCCGAAGGAGTGACCGAGCAGGACCAGGGTGTCGGTGTCGATGTGGCCCGCCAGCGGCGAGCTCGCGTCGACGTTCTCGTCGGCCATCCAGCCGATCGCCTCGGCCGGCATCTTCTGCGACGGGTAGTAGTTGCTGTCGAAGAAGACGAGCCGCTTGTGGTTCGGCACGACCACGACGAAGCCGTACGCGGCGACCGCCCGGGCGTACGCGGCGTAGTACATGCGGTGGACCTTGGCGCCCTGCATCAGCAGCGCGACCGGCAGCTCGCCCTGCACGCCTGCGGGGTAGTAGACGTCGGCGCCGTCGTTGACGACCTGGCTGGAGTAGTGGGCGATCTCGGGGGTGTCGGTCGCGGTGGCGGAGCTCGGGAGCACCGACAGGACACTGCCGGTGAGGGCGGCGACGAGGGCGAGGTGGGCGGCACGTCTCAGGCGCACGGGGATCCTCCAGGGGAATTGGTGGAACAGCGTTCCACATTTGTGTGGCCCCAGGCTTCCGCTCCGGACTCCTCCCGGTCAAGAGGCACGAGTCAGGTTCCTGCGCCCCGATTCGGCGTACGGTCGACCCGTGCCGGCCCTCTGGATCCCCCCGATGCTCGCGACGCTCACCTCGCGTCGCTTCGACGACCCCGCCTGGGTGTACGAGCGCAAGCTCGACGGCGAGCGGCTGATGGCGATCCGCGAGGACGGCGAGGTCCGCCTCTGGACCCGCAACCACCTCGACGTGAGCGTCAGCTATCCCGAGATCATCGAGGCGCTGCGCCCGTTCGACTCCGCCAAGGACTGGGTCGTCGACGGCGAGCTCTGCGCGATGCGCGGGGACCAGACGAGCTTCGAGGACCTGCAGAAGCGGATGCACGTCACCGACCCCCGCACCATCGCCAACGCCGGCGTCACGCTCGCGTACTTCGTCTTCGACCTCCCCCGCTACGACGGGCACGACCTGCAGCGGCTCCCGCTCACCGCGCGCAAGGACGCGTTGCGCGACGCGTACGCCTTCTCGTCCGCGATCCGGCTCAGCGAGCACGTGGTCGGTGCGGGGACGGAGATGTTCGCCCAGGCGGAGAAGGTCGGCTGGGAGGGCGTCATGGCCAAGCGGGCCGCGTCGACCTACCAGGCGGGCCGCCGCTCACCGGACTGGCTGAAGCTCAAGGTCGTCCGCGGCCAGGAGCTCGTCGTCGGCGGCTGGACCGATCCCCAGGGTGCACGCAGCGGGCTCGGCGCGCTGCTGCTCGGCTACTACGAGGGCGACACCCTCCGGTACGCCGGCAAGGTCGGCACCGGGTTCGACGAGAAGACGCTCGCGCACCTCGGGTCCCTGCTCGCTCCGCTCGCACGCAAGGACAACCCCTTCGCCGAGTCGGCCGACGAGATCCGTCGCTCCAGCCGGACGTCGGCCGCGCAGACCCACTGGGTGGAGCCGCAGCTCGTCGCCCAGATCGGCTTCAGCGAGTGGACGGGCGCGGGGCGCCTGCGTCATCCCCGCTACCAGGGGCTGCGCGACGACAAGGACCCGCGCGACGTCGTCCGCGAGGAGCCGCACCCGATCGGGCCCTGACGGCCGCGGATCAGCGCGCCGCGGACACCAGCGTGGACACGCCGAGCGTCGCGATGATGCCGGCGGTCCCGCGGTCGATCGCACGCTCGACCCGCGGGCGGTGGAGCCACTCGACGGCGCGCCCCGCCACGACGGCGATCAGGGCGAAGTAGACCAGCCCGACCGCGGCGAAGATGACCCCCAGCAGCAGCGTGGCGCCGAGCGTCGCGTGGTGACCGGGCAGGAACTGCGGCACGACCGCGACGAAGAACAGCCCCACCTTCGGGTTCAGCACGTTGGAGAGCAGGCCCGCTCGCAGGGCGGCGCCGGCTCGCACGCCGTACGCGCCCTCGACCTCGCCGATCCCCCTGCCCCGTCGCACCAGTGCCCGGACCCCGAGCCACAGCAGGTAGAGCCCGCCGGCGATCTTCACCACGCGGTACGCCTCGGCGGACTGCTCGAGCAGCGTCGCGAGGCCCGCCGCGACGGCGAGCGCCCACAGCAGCGAGCCGGTCGCGGACCCGGCGGCCGCGGCGAGCCCGGTGCGCGTGCCGCCGAGGCTGAACCGCAGGACGAGGAACGTGTCCGGGCCAGGGGTCAGGGCGAGGAGGACGCAGAGTCCGGCGAAGCCGGCGAGAAGCGAGAGATCCATTTTTTCCTGAGAAACAACATAATGCACAAGGTAGAAACCAAGACCGTCAGAAGGATAACAAAGTGCACGTCGATGCCGCATAGACGATGGCAGTGTGACCGACGTCTCGCCGCCGGACGCCGCAGATCGACCAGTCTCGCCGCCCCGCACGAGGAGGCGTGAGCGGGCCCGCGTTGCCTACGCTCGTGCTGTGACCACGCTCGCCGACCTCCAGGTCTCCTCGCTCGGCCCCTCCCGGTACGACTCCCCGCTCGGGTCGTACGTCGCGGGACGCAAGACCAACGAGTACTACGTCTCCGAGGACGACCGCGTCCTGTACGACGACACGATCTCCCTCCTGGAGCAGCGCGGCGAGCCGGTCGAGCGGTGGCCCTCCTTCGAGCCGGGCGGACCGCGCGCCCGCATCTTCCACGACCCGGCGACCACGCACGTCGGCGTCGTCACGTGCGGGGGACTCTGCCCCGGCCTCAACGACGTGATCCGCGCGGTAACGCTGGAGCTCTACACGCACTACGGCGTCACCCGCGTCACCGGGTTCCGCAACGGCTACGCGGGGCTGGTGCCCGAGCTGGGGTTCGAGCCCGTGACGCTCACCCCGGGTCTCGTCGGCTCCATCAACGAGCGCGGCGGCACGATCCTCGGCACCTCGCGCGGCGCGCAGGACCCCGTCGTGATCGTGGACCGCCTGGTCGAGCTGGAGATCAACGCCCTCATCGTGATCGGCGGTGACGGCTCGATGCACGGCGCGCACCGGATCGTCGAGGAGATCGCCGCTCGCGGCCTCGAGATCGGCGTCGTCGGGGTCCCGAAGACCATCGACAACGACATCCCCCACATCGGGCAGAGCTTCGGCTTCGCCACCGCGTTCGCCGAGGCGGCCAAGGCGATCACCGCGGCGCACGTGGAGGCCGAGTCGGCCGAGAACGGGGTCGGGCTCGTCAAGGTGATGGGGAGGCACGCCGGGTTCATCGCCTGCTACTCGGCGCTCGCCAACCACGACGCCGACTTCGTGCTCATCCCCGAGGTGCCGTTCAGCATCGACGGCGAGAACGGGCTGCTGCGCTCGCTCGAGCGGCGGGTGAAGGAGCACGGCAGCGCGGTCATCGTGCTCGCCGAGGGCGCCGGCCAGGAGCACGTGGACGCCACGGGCAAGTCCGACGCGTCGGGCAACAGCCGCCTCGGCGACATCGCCACGATCGTGCGCGAAGCCATCGAGGCCGACTTCCGCGACCGCGGCGAGCCGCTCACGCTCAAGTTCCTCGAGCCCGGCTACGGCATCCGCGCCGTCCCCGCCGACGCCTCGGACTCCGTCTACTGCGCGCGGCTGGCCCAGGTGGCGGTGCACGCGGCGATGGCCGGCCGGACCGACATGGTCGTCGGCCGCCGGCGCCACCGCTTCGTGCACGTGCCGATCCCGCTGGTGATCGAGCGCCGGCACTCCGTCTCCCCCGACGGCGACCTCTGGCTCAGCGTGCTCGAGTCCACCGCACAGCCCCTCGACATGCGCTGAGCCCGCCGGGGCCGCGCGAGAGGATCTCGCAACACGCCGTTCGCACGAACGGCGTACGGACGTCACACCGGCGGCCCAGACTGAGACATGGCTACCTGTACGACCTGCGCTTCCTCCGTCTCCGACACCGACGCCTACTCCTGGACGTACGAGAAGGCGCGCGGCACCGCGTACCGGATCTGCGTCTCCTGCTCCCGCGGCCAGCTCGACGCGATCGAGGCACGCTTCGAGCCCGACTGGGCGAGCTGACCGCCGGGCAATAGCAGCCGGGCGGTCCCGCTACCCGGTCGCCGACGTCCGCCGCAGCACCGCGACGACGCGGTCGTTCGCGTCCGGCTCCCCGATCGTGATCCGGATGCCGTCCCCGGGGAAGGGACGCACCGCGAGCCCGTCCCGCCCGAACGCCTCCGCCACCTCGAGCGTCCGCTCGCCCGCCGGCAGCCAGAAGAAGTTCGCCTGGGTGTCGGGTACGGACCAGCCGGCGGCGCGCACCGCCTGCACCGTCCGCTCGCGCTCCGCCACCACGGCGTCGACGCGCTCGAGCAGCTCCTTCTCCGCCGCCAAGGACGCCACCGCGGCCGCCTGCGCGAGGTCGGAGACACCGAACGGCAGCGCCACCTTGCGGACCGCGGACGCGATCCGCGCGGGCGCGACCGCGTAGCCGACCCGCAGGCCGGCCAGGCCGTAGGCCTTGGAGAACGTCCGCAGCACGACGACGTTGCCGCGGGCGCGGTAGTGCTCGAGCGCGGCCAGCCCCTCGACGCCGGGCGCGTGCCGGACGAACTCCGCGTACGCCTCGTCGACGACCACCAGCACGTCGTCCGGCACGGCGGCGACGAACGACGCCAGCGCGCCCGGCGGGACGGCGGGCCCGGTCGGGTTGTTGGGCGTGCACACGAGCACGACCCGGGTGCGCGGGGTGATCGCGGCGAGCATCGCGTCGAGGTCGTGCTCGGCGGTCATGGTGAGCGGTACCTCGACGGGCGTCGCGCCCACCAGCCTGACCGCGATCGGGTACGCCTCGAAGGACCGCCACGCGTACACGACCTCGTCGCCGGGCTCGCACGTCGCCTGCAGCAGGTGGTAGAGCACGGCGACCGATCCCGTGGCCGCGGCCAGGTCGGTCGTCGGCACCGCGTGGTGGTGCGCCAGCGCCTCGTACAGCGCGACCGCGCCCATGTCCGGGTAGCGGTTGACGTGCCGTGCGGCGGCGTCGACAGCGTCCAGAACGCCGGGCAGCGGAGGGTACGGGTTCTCGTTGCTCGACAGCTTGTACGGCACACGGCCGTCGGTGGTGCTCGGCGGGCGACCGGGACGGTAGTCCGGCACGCCGTCGAGGGCTTCTCGGATGCGGGGTTCTCCCATGGCCGCACCCTAGCCAGACGAGGGCCGTCGCTGCCACGGCCTCGGTGCTAGCGTCGCGAGCGGCCGCCGACCCACGCCCGAGGAGCTCCTGTGCCCGACCCGACGATCCTCATCGGTCTCGTGGCCCTGGTCGCCCTCGTGCTCCTGCGGACGTGGCGACGTCGGGGCCTCGCCCGCACCCGTGAGCAGGCGCTGGGCACCGGACTTGTCTTCGAGACCGACGCCACGACGGCCGCGTCGCTCGTGGACGACGTCGCGAGCAGGACGGTGAGCAGGCCGCTCGGTCCTGGACGGTGGTCGCTGCTGACCGGCTTCGGCGAGTACGACGCCTCCGCAGGCTGGGTGCGTACGCCTGCCGGCGAGCTCGCCTTCGCGGCCCTGACGGCGCCCGACCGCGAGGGCGCTCCGGACGGCGCGGCGTGGCTCGACTTCCGCGACCGGCTGACGAGGTCGGCCCGCAAGGCGGGGGTCCCCGTCCGGGAGACGGACACCGGCACGTTCACCGCGTCGACCGCACGCGGAGGCGCGACCGTGTGGACCTCGTCGGCACACCCGGCCTGACCTCCGGCGCGACCGCGCGTGAGAGCATCCCTGGGTGGCACGAGCGGAGTCGAAGGTGGGTCTCGGGTACGCCCTCGTCGTCGGCGGTGCGTGCTTCTTCATCGTCAACGCCGGGGTCTCCCGGGTCGTGATGCGGGCCGGGATCGACCCGGCGCTCCTGACGACGCTGCGGACCACCGGCTCGGCGCTGCTCTTCGTCGCGTTCGCCCTGGTGGCCGACCGCAGCGCGCTGCGCGTGCCCCGCGGCCGTGAGCTCGCGCTGCTCCTCCTGCTCGGGATCGTCGGGGTGGCGGGCGTGCAGTGGACCTACAACATCGCGATCGACCGCATCCCGGTCGGGATGGCGCTGCTGCTCGAGTACCTCGCGCCCGTGCTCGTCGTCCTGTGGGCGCGGTTCGTGCAGAAGCAGCACGTGCGCCGCACGATGTGGCTCGCCGTCGCGATGACCCTGGCGGGCCTGGCGCTCGTCGCGCAGATCGCCAGCGGGCTCGCGTTCGACGGGCTCGGCATGCTCGCCGGGCTCGGCGCCGCGGTGTGCTTCGCGTGCTACTTCCTCGTCGGCGAGCAGGGCGTGCGCGACACCGACCCGGTGCGCGTCATGGTGTGGGCCTTCACGTTCGCCGCGCTGGTGATGAACGTCGTGAGCCCGGTCTGGACGACACCCGACCTCACCGCTCCGGCGAACCTGCTCGGCGCCCTCGACGCGTACGAGGTTCCGCTGTGGGCCGCCGTCGCCTGGGTGGTCGTGCTCGGGACGCTCACACCGTTCTTCATGGAGCTCAGCGCGCTCCAGCACCTCCCGGCCACGGTCGTCACGATGGTGGCGACGCTCGAGCCGGTGGGTGCCGCCGCGCTCGGGTGGGCTTGGTTCGGCGAGTCCCTGGACGCCGTGCAGGTGCTCGGCGGCCTCCTGGTCGTCGCCGGCATCGCGCTCGCTCAGGCGTCGCGTCCCGTCGAGCCCGCACGGGTGCCCGAGGTGGCAGGCTGAGCGTGACCGCCGGTCTGCTTGGATGGGCGCATGAAGCTCGTGCTCACCTGGTTGTGCAACGCCGCCGCGATCGCGGTCGCGGCCTGGATCTTCGCCGGCATCAGCGTCGGTGACGCCGGTCAGGACGGCTGGGAGAAGGCCGGCACGCTGCTCGTCATCGCCGCCGTCTTCACGGCGATCAACCTGACCGTCGGGCGCATCGTCAAGCTCATCTCGATCCCGTTCATCGTGCTGACGCTGGGCATCCTGCTGGTCGTCATCAACGCGCTCCTGCTGCTCTTCACCGCATGGGTCACCGACGTCCTGCCGATCGAGTTCCACGTCGACGGCTTCTGGGTCGCGCTGTGGGGCTCGATCGTGATCTCGCTGGTCAACATGGCGCTGCGCCTGTTCGTGGACACGGACTGACGCACCGCGGCTACGGTGATCGCATGACCCCGTCCGCACCCGAGCACCCGTTGCGCGTCGCCGTCGTCTGCCTGGGCAACATCTGCCGCTCCCCGATGGCCGACGTGGTCCTGGAGCAGAAGCTCGCCGACGCCGGTCTGAGCGACGCCGTCGTCGTCGACTCCGGCGGGACCGGAGACTGGCACCGCGGGGAGCCGATGGACCCGCGGGCCGCGGCGATCCTCACCGAGCACGGCTACGACCCGTCACGCCACCGGGCTCGGCAGGTGACCGGCGACTGGTTCGACGACCACGACCTGATCCTCACCATGGACGAGTCCAACTTCGACGACGTCCGGGCACTCGCGCGGACGCCCCAGGACCGCAGCAAGGTGCAGATGTTCCGGTCCTTCGACCCGGTGTCGACACCGGGCGACGACGAGGTCCCCGATCCCTGGTACGGGGGGCCCGAGGGGTTCGAGCACGTCCTGCGGCTGATCGAGCGCACCTCCGACGCCATCGTGGCCAACGCCCCTGAGCTGGTCACCGAGCTCGCCAGATAGACGGCAGTGACGCCCCGTCGTGTGTAACGTCGGCACATGGCGCGCATGGGGGGCATCGCAGCGAAGGCCGAGGCACTGCTGGGAGTGGCGGTCGTCGCGACCACACCCGTCGCCGGAGGCGACACCAACACCGCCACGCGGTTGCGGCTGACCGACGGCCGCAGCGCGGTCATGAAGACCCGACCCCACGCTCCGCACGACTTCTACACCTCCGAGGCGGAAGGGCTGCAGTGGCTCGCCGACGGCGGCGCGCCGGTGCCCGAGGTGCTCGGCGTCTCGGAGGACTGCCTGGTCGTCTCCTGGGTGGAGCCCGGCAAGGCGACCGCCGACGCGGCGGAGCAGCTCGGACGCGCCCTCGCCGCGACGCACCGCGCGGGCGCCGACGAGTTCGGCTACCCCCGTGACGGCTACATCGGGCTCGCGCCGCTGCCCAACAAGCCGGCGACGACGTGGACGGAGTTCTACGCGACCCGCCGCGTCCTGCCCTACCTCAAGGTCGCGGTCGACCGCGGTGCGATGACGCCCGAGGAGGCGGCACCCGTCGAGGAGGTCGTGCGCCGGCTCGACGACCTGGCAGGTCCGACGGAGCCGCCCGCGCGTCTCCACGGCGACCTGTGGTCGGGCAACGTCGTGTGGTCGACCGAGGACCGCGCCTTCCTCATCGACCCGGCGGCGCACGGGGGCCACCGCGAGACCGACCTCGCGATGCTCTCCCTCTTCGGCATCCAGCACCTGCAGCGCATCCTCGACGCCTACGACGAGGTCGCGCCGCTCGCCGACGGGTGGCACGAGCGGGTCCCGCTGCACCAGCTCCACCCGCTCCTCGTGCACGCGGCGCTCTTCGGCGGCGGCTACGGCGCCCGCGCGAGCGCGGCGGCCGAGCACCTCCTCGCGGGCGAGCAGCAGCGGGCCGAGCGGGCGGGGTGAGGCTCCCGATACCGGGTGCTGCTGGGTCGAACCTGGCACCCTGTCCCCATGCGCATCCTCGTGGTGGACGACGACCGGGCGGTCCGTGACTCGCTCCGGCGGTCGTTGGAGTTCAACGGCTACGACGTCGACGTCGCCTCCGACGGCGCCGAGGCGCTCGCGCGCGTGCCGATGATCGGCCCCGACGCGATCGTGATGGACGTGATGATGCCGCGCCTCGACGGGCTCGAGGCCACCCGCGCGCTGCGGGCCGCGGGCAACGACGTCCCGATCCTCGTGCTCACCGCGAAGGACGCCGTCGACGAGCGCGTCGACGGCCTCGACGCCGGCGCGGACGACTACCTCACCAAGCCGTTCGCCCTCGCCGAGCTCCTCGCCCGGTTGCGGGCGCTGCTGCGACGCGCGACCCGGGCGACCGCCGAGGACGAGGAGGAGGTCGTCCTCGAGTTCGCCGACCTGACCATGAACACCGCGACCCGCGAGGTCACCCGGGGCGAGCGCCACATCTCGCTCACCCGCACCGAGTTCGCGCTGCTCGAGCTCTTCATGGAGCGGCCCAAGCGCGTCCTCGAGCGCTCGTTCATCCTCGAGGAGGTCTGGGGCTTCGACTTCCCCACGACGGCGAACTCGCTCGAGGTCTACGTCGGCTACGTCCGGCGCAAGCTCGAGGCCGACGGTGAGCCGCGCCTGCTGCACACCGTCCGCGGGGTCGGCTACGTCCTGCGCGAGACGGCGCCGTGACCGGGTCCGCGTGATGGAGGCTGCCGCCCATACCCGTTCGTGGCGCCGCTGGCTGCGCGAGCACGCCCAGCGCGTCTCCCTGGCGACCCGCGTCTCGCTCCTGACCACCGCCGCCGTCGGCGTCACCCTCGCGTTCGTCAGCGCGATCATCTACGTGAGCGTCGAGTCGGAGTTCACCTCGAGCCTGGACGACAACCTCAAGCTGCGTGCCGCCGCGGCGGTCCGCGCCGGCATCGGGACCGAGTGGGAGATCGAGGGTCTCCCCCAGTCCGCGCTGGTCGCCGCGGACGTCCAGATGGCCGTGATCTACGCCGGCCAGTCGTACCCCGGGCTCGAGGCGTTCATCGGTCCCGAGGAGAAGGCGGTCGCCGCCGGGGAGTCCTCGCACTCGCTCCGCACGGCGAACATCGACGGCACCGACTACCGCGTCGTCGCCGTCAACGCCGCGCCCGGCAAGGCACTGGTCGTCGGGCAGTCGATGGCCAACGTGGAGGCCGCGCTGTCTCGGCTGAAGGTCGTGCTGTGGGCGGTGAGCGGCTTCGGCGTGCTCGTCGCCGGACTGCTCGGCTCGGTCGTCGCGACCGGCGGTCTGCGACCGGTACGCCGCCTCACCACCGCGGTCGAGCAGGTGGCCCGCACCGAGGAGCTGCGCCCGATCGCGGTCTACGGCCACGACGACCTCGCACGCCTCACCGTCGCCTACAACCAGATGATGGTCGCGCTCAACGCGTCGCAGGAGCGGCAGCGCCAGCTGGTCGCCGACGCCGGCCACGAGCTGCGGACGCCGCTGACCTCGCTCAAGACCAACATCGAGCTGCTCGGCCAGGCCGAGACGCGCGGCGGGATGTCGAGCCAGGCGCGCCTGGAGCTGATCGGCGACGTTCGGGCGCAGCTCGACGAGCTGACCACGCTGGTCGGCGACCTCGTCGAGCTGGCGCGCGACGCGGGCGAGCCCGACCCCGAGCCGATCGACCTCGCCGAGGTCGTCGAGACCGCCGTCGACCGCGTCCAGCGGCGCGCCCCCGGGGTGGCGTTCGAGGTGGTCGCGGAGCCGTGGATCGTGATCGGGGAGTCGCGCGCACTGGAGCGGGCCGTGACCAACCTGCTCGACAACGCCGCGAAGTGGAGCCCGCCGCTCGGCGAGGTCGAGGTGCGGCTGCGCGACGGGGTGCTGTCGGTCCAGGACGCGGGGCCAGGGATCAGCGACGAGGACCTCCCGCACGTGTTCGACCGCTTCTACCGCTCGCGCGACGCCCGCCGCCTGCCCGGCTCCGGACTCGGCCTCGCGATCGTCGCCCAGGCCGCCCAGCGCCACGGCGGGACGGTGACCGCGTCGCGCGGACCGAACGGCGGCGCGCTGATGACGTTGCGGATCCCGGGCCACCGTGCCGAGGGCGCGCCGGCGTCCTCAGCCAATCCATAGACAGCTCTTCCTCGGCTCCTAGTCCGGTCTCAGCGCCCTCTAAGTCGGGCCCGCCATGCTGGTGCACATGAACGATGAGTCCCGTCCGTCAGACCCCATGGGTCCGGCTCCGCAGTCGGCGCCGCAGCCCACTCCCACCTACGCGGCGCCGAGCAGCACGGGATATCCCGCCGGCTCGGCGTACACGCACCGCTACGGCTCGGCCGCCGGCACCGCCCAGGACAGCCCGAGCGAGCACACCCAGGCCTACCCCTTCGGCTTCACGCCGCAGTCGGTCACGCCGCCGCAGAAGAAGCGCCGGGGCGGCGGGTTCGCCGCCGCCGTCGTGACCGGTGCGCTCGTGGCCGGCCTGGTCGGCGGCGTCGGCGGTGCCGCCGGCTACAACGCGCTGAACGACGACAGCACCCCGACCAGCACGCAGTCGTCGCTCGACCCTGCGTCGAACGCCTCGACCAGCAGCCTCCCCGAGGGCCAGATCGAGAAGGTCGCCCAGACCGTCCTCCCCTCGACCGTGCAGCTCAACGTCAAGGGTTCGCAGGCCAGCGGCAGCGGCACCGGCATCATCATCAGCAGCGACGGCGAGATCCTCACCAACAACCACGTGGTCGAGGCGGCAGCCGACGGCGGCGAGATCACGGTCTCGTTCAGCGACGGCTCGATCGCGCGTGCCTCGATCGTCGGTCGCGACCCGGTGACCGACCTCGCGGTCGTCAAGGCCGAGGGCAAGAGCGGCCTCAAGCCCGCCACGCTCGGCAGCTCGGCGGACCTGCGGGTCGGCCAGGAGGTCATCGCGATCGGCTCGCCGTACGGGCTGGAGAGCACCGTGACCTCCGGCATCATCTCGGCGCTCAACCGCCCGGTCCAGGCCGGCGAGTCGGCCGAGACGAGCAACGTCTTCCCGGCGATCCAGACCGACGCCGCGATCAACCCGGGCAACTCCGGCGGGCCGCTCGTCGACGCCAACGGCGCCGTGATCGGCATCAACAGCGCGATCCGCACCAGCGGCGGCAGCGAGTCGGGGTCGATCGGCCTCGGGTTCGCGATCCCGGTCGACCTCGCCAAGAACGTCGCCTCGCAGCTGGTCGACGGCAAGACGGTCGAGCACGCCCGCATCGGCGTGACCGTCGCCGACGCGGTCGAGTCGGACGGGATGACCACCATCGGCGCCGAGGTCAAGTCGGTCACCGACGGCAGCGCCGCCGGCAAGGCGGGTCTCGAGGCCGGCGACGTGATCGTCCGCATCGACGACCAGGCGATCGCGTCCTCCGACGCGCTGGTCGCCACCATCCGCGGCTACCAGCCCGGTGACAAGGTCAAGCTGACCTACACCCGCGGTGGCGAGCAGAAGACGACCGACGTCACGCTCGACTCCGACGGCGGTTCGCTGGGTTCCTGACCCAGACCCTCCCCCGGCCGAGGGCCGTACGCGCGACACCGCGCGTACGGCCCCCTTCCATGTCCACGGGGGCGCTCCGCGCGGCACACTGTGTCCGTGCGCACCGTCCTGCGGGTCCTCGGCCGGCTCGTCCCGGTCGGGCTCGCCGTGGCTCTGGCGGCACGGTGGCTCGACGTCGCCGCACGCGGGACGGTCCCGGTCGTGCAGGCCCTCGCGCCCCTGTGGGTCGCGCTGACCGCCGTCGCGCTGGTCGTGGTCCTGCTGGCGCGACGGTGGCGCGTGCTGGCCTGGTACGTCCCCGCGGTGGCGCTGGCGGCGTACGTCGCGGCGGTGGACCTGACGGCCTCCGGGGGCGCCGCGCAGGCCGACACCCCGGGGCGGGAGCTCGTCGTGGCCTCGCTCAACGCCGACTACGGCGGGGCCGACCCGGACGCGGTCGTCCGCGTCGCGCGGGACCGCCGCGTGGACGTCCTCGTGCTGCTCGAGGTGAACGCGGACTACCTCGCGCGCCTGGACGAGGCCGGCATGGTGGAGGTCCTCCCGTACCGGTCGCACGCCGCGCGTGACAACCCGGTCACCGGCTCGATGATCCTCACCGGCCACCCGATCGTCCCGGTCGTCGAGCCGCCCGAGCCCGGGGCGTACGCGTTCGAGCAGCCTGCCGCCGACATCTCCCTCGCCGGCCGCACCGTGCGCGTGCGCGCGGCCCACCCGTGGCCTCCCGTCCTGGGCGGCGCCTCCGCCTGGCGTGGTCAGCTCGACGACCTCCGGGTGTGGGCGCGGGCCCAGCCGCCGGAGGTCCCGCTGGTGCTCGCCGGCGACTTCAACGCGTCGACGGCGCACCCGGTGTTCCGGCGGCTGACCGACGACCTCGTCGACGCGGTGGACGCGGCCGGGCCGAGGCTCGCCCCGACGTGGCCGCGGGGGCGTCTCGTCGTGCCGCCGTTCGTCGCGCTCGACCACGTGCTCAGCCGCGGGGCGCCCCCGCGCGACGCCGGGACGTTCGTCGTCGACGGCACCGACCACGCCGGGGTCTGGGCACGGCTGCGAGTGCCGTGACGCGGCTCAGGCGAGCAGCTCCTCGACGAGCTCGCCGATGACGCGGTCGCCGTGCTGGGTCAGGATCGACTCCGCGTGGAACTGGATGCCGCGGAAACCCGGTCCCGAGACCGTGTGGACGTCCCCCGTCTCCGCGTCGACCTCCACGCTCACCCGCGACGGCAGCCCCGACGCCGGCTCCCGCGCGACGAAGGTGTTGTAGAACCCGACGGTCTCCGTGCGGCCACGCAGCGGCAGGGCGGACTGGGTGCCCTGGAACACGATGTCCTTGTACGCGAGGTCGAGCCCGAGCGCGCCGCACAGCACCTGGTGGCCCAGGCAGACGGCGAGGAACGGACGGTCCGCGGCGAGCAGGTCGTCGACGGCCCGGCGCACGGTCGCGATCTTGGCGTCCTCGAGGTCTCGCGGGTCGCCCGGACCGGGCCCGACGACGACGAGGTCGAAGCCCTCGAACGTCGCGAGCCCCGCGTAGTCCTCGTGCCGCACGACGTCGGTGCTGATCCCGAGCACGCCCAGCACGTGGGAGAGCATGTTGACGAAGTCGTCCTCGTTGTCGAGGACCACCGCGCGCTTGCCGGCCAGCGCGTCCACGGGGACGGCCCCCGACTGGTCCGACAGCCAGAACTGGCTGAGCCGCTGATTGCGGGACCCGAGCGCGATCAGCACCTCGTCGTCGTGCGCGAACGCGTCGAACCCCTCGGTCGGGGCGGGCGCCGCCGGGACGAGCCCGAAGGCGCTCAGCACGCCCGCCGCCTTCGCGTGGGTCTCCGCCGTCTCGTAGTGCGGGTCGGAGTCGCGGACGAGCGTCGCCCCGGCGGTGACCTTGAGGTTGCCGTCGAGGTCGACGTCGGCCGTACGGATCAGGATCGGCGAGTCGGCGGTCGGACGTCCCTCGGCGTCGCGGCCGAGCAGCGCGGCGGCAGCGGCGTAGTAGCCGCGGCCCTGCGCCTCGTACTTCTTGATCAGCCGGCACGCGTTCTCGACCGGGCTCCCCGTCACCGTCGCCGCGAACATCGAGTCGCGCAGGACCTCGCGGACGTCGCGGTGGGTCCGCCCCGCGAGGAGGTACTCGGTGTGGACGAGGTGCGTCATCGGCTTGAGGTACGGCCCGAGCACCATGCCGCCCTCGCTGCAGATGTCGCACATCATCTTCAGCTCCTCGTCGACGACCATGAAGAGCTCGTAGATCTCCTTCTCGTCGTCGAGGAAGCGCAGCAGCTCTCGCTTGCGGTCGGCCTGCGTGTCCAGGCCGCGGAGGCGGAACGTGCCGGAGATGGGGTTCATCCGCACCTGACCGGCGTCCACGCTCACGTGCCGCTCCGGGCTCGCCCCGATGAGGTAGCGCTCGCCGGTGAAGATGACGAACGTCCAGTGCGCGCCCCGCTCGCGCTCGAGCAGGCGGCGCAGCACGGTCAGCGCCCCGGTCGGGCCCCAGTCGGCCAGGCGCGCACGGTAGTGCCGGCCGATGACGAGGTTGGCCCCCTCGCCCTGACCGATCTCGGAGTCGATCACGGTCCGGACCATCTCCGCGTACGTCGCGTCGTCGGTCTCGAACCCGCCCTTGTCGGCCAGCGCCACCTCGCCGTCGGGCAGGGCGGCGAGCAGGTCGTCCAGGGCCACCTCGAGCGACGTCTCGGCCGCGATCACCGACAGCGGTGTGCCGTCGTCGTGCGCCTCGAAGCCGCGCTCGCGCACCTGCCGGTACGGCACGAGGACGAGGGAGTCGAAGGTGGCCGGTGCACCGGCCTGCGGCTCGGCCAGCGGCACCTCGAGCAGCGAGTCGACGTCGGTCCGCGTCCCGCCGAGCAGCACGACGCGGTCGGAGTCGCGGACGCGGATGATCGCGTACGACGGGAGCGTCAGCAGGTGCTCGAGCGCTGCGGCGGCATCGGGCGCCGCGCCAGGAAGAAGGGGCATCGTCGGTCCTTGGGGTTCGTCGGCCGACGGGCTCACCAGACGCGGCCGAGGAGGCGGGTCTGGGATCTGCACGAGACGCCACCTAGAGGTGGCGCCACCAACCGAGCGTGGTCCGTGCGGTCATGGGCGAGAGCGTAGCGCACCCGTGGCCGCGCCCGGCGCGCGTCTCATCCCCGGACGAACGGAGGACGGGCCGGAAGCGGGAGCCGCAGGTCGGTCAACGGGGCCAGGCCGACGAGCACCAGGGCCGCCGCGAACGGGGTGAGATCCAGGTCGATCGTGGCGACCACCGCTGCGGCGACGACCACGACCGGGCTCCAGCCGGGCAGCGCGCGCCGCTCCACGAGCAGCACGAGCAGGCTCACGACCGCCACCACCAGGAGCAGCAGCCCGAGCTGGAGCACCGCACCCGACGCCGGTGTCACGGAGGCGACCGAGGGATAGAGCTCGCCGAGCACCACCCATGAGGTGGCCGCGGCGCCGCCTGTCCCGGCGGCGATGAGGGCAGCGACGGCGGCGGGCGAGCGGCGCCGGTCCACGACTCGCCCCAGCCCGACGACGAGCACCCCCAGCAGGAGGAACGCGAAGAGCAGCATCGCGTGGCCGAGGTCCCACGCGGCACCCCCGCCGTACGAACCGTCGACGCGGTCGGCGACGCGGAGCAGGCCGGCGAGGAGGAGAAGCAGCGGTGCCACGATCGCCGGTCCGACGACCAGCGGCTGGCGCGGTCCGGGTGCCACGAACGAAGTCATGGCCCCACACTCCTCCGGGCGCACCGGCCGTGCCCATCGGTGAGTCCACGGAGACGACCCCGGGTCGTCCCCTGGGGCGTCACCGCGTCGGCTCGGACGTGGCCGCGGTCGTCGGCTCCGTCGTCGGCGACGTGGGCGACGTCGGCGTCGTGGGCTCCGACGCGACGTCGATCGGCACGAAGGCCTCGACGCCGATGCTGCCGTCGGGGTTGAAGTTCACCGGCTGCAGCCCGACCGGGCGGCCGTCGCGGTAGGTGATGAGGGTCGTCTGCGCTTGCCGGCGGAGCTTGCTGCCCAGCGCGAACGCGAACGCCGCCCCGCCCGTGCTCGCGTTCGTGAACGTCACCGTCCGCCGTCCGTCCTCCGCCGTGACGACCGTCGGACCGCGCTGCACGTGCAGGTGGCCGGAGAGCACGAGATCGACGCAGCCCGCTCCGGCGACCTGCTCGCCCGTCGTCGGGCTGTGGACGACGACCGTGCTCACGTCACCGTCCTCGCACGCGGTGTCGGTCAGCTCCTCGCCCTGCTTCTTGATCGACGTCGACCCCTGGCTCCATCCCGCTGTCAGGCCGGAGCTGCGCGGGTCGCTGTAGCCGAGGAACCGGATGCCCTCGACGTCGACCGGTTTCCCGTCGAGGACGGTGAAGCCTTCCTTCTTCATCTGCTCGGCGACGAAGTCGCCCTCGTCGTGGTTCCCGGCGACGGCGACGACGGGCATGTCGCCGAACTGCTGGGCGAGCGACCGGATGCTGAACCCTTCCCACGAGCCGCCCGTCGAGGTGTCGTCGCCGGCGTCGATGAGCAGCGACGCGTCGACCTCGTCGGCGACCGCGCGGACGACCTTGTCCATGCCGATGTTGTCGTGGCGGTCGGCGACCAGCACGGCGACGATCTCGCCGTCCTCGGGCTGGCGGAGCTGGTCGGCGACCTCGGGGACCCGGTCCGCCATCGCGCCGTAGAACTTCACCGAGGTGTCGTACGTCGTGATGGCCGACTCGACGATGGCCTGGCTGGCGTCGGTCGCGGACCCGGAGGAGATCTGGACGTCGTCGAGGTCGAGGTCGTCCGGGATCTCGGGATAGACCTCCTCGAGCGGGCGCCAGCGTGCCTCGTCGACGGCCTCCTCGGCCGGCTCGGGCCAGGTCAGCAGGATCAGCGCGAGGACGGCCACCAGACCGAACGCGGTCATCGACCGGAGGGGGCCGTGCGGGATGGTGCGGTGGCGTACGGCGCTGCGGACCCGAGCCGCGACCTCCTGGCGACGGCGCCGCCCGACCAGCATCCAGCCGGCCACCAGCATCAGGACCACGGCGAGACCGGCACCGAGCCCGCGCAGCACCGACGCGATCGCGATGTCGCGGACGACCGCCGTGATCTGGTCGATCTCCGCCTGCGGCTGGGACGCGATCACGGCGTCGCGGGCGACGACCTCGTCCAGGCTGTCGGCCTCGGTGTCACCGATGTCGATCGTCACGCCGACCGACAGCGGAGTGTCGACGGGCATCCGGATGCGCGGCAGGACCGACCCGAAGTCGAGCGTGGCGTGCCCGTCGAAGGTCGGCGTGACGATCGCGGTGTGCGCTCCGACCACGGCGGTCCGGTGCGAGTTCGTGAACGTCACCAGCGCGACCGTGCCGGAGACGACGAGGCCGACGACCACGAGCAGGAGGACGGGCAGCCAGCCGCGCCGACGGCGGCGCGCGGTCTCGGTCGGGCGGTCGGCGGTCGCGGGGGTCTCGACGTTCGCAGGCATCGCGTTCAGTCTGTCGCACCGGTGGGTGGCGCGGGGGTGGCCGTGTCGTGATCTTCGGTACGGCGCACCGCGGCGCGGCGGATCTCGGACACCCGTGCAACTTGGACTGGCGCCCAAGATGTGACGCACCTAACATTCGTGAAGCGCAGTTGCACACCGAGTGAGGGGCGGACACATGCGGAGCAGCGAAGACCGACGGCCACGTCGGGCGAGACGGATGGCAGGGACGGCCGTCGGGGCAGCGTTCGCGCTGGCCCTCGGTCTGGTCGGGACGTCGGCGTCGGCGCAGGGCGGCTGGTGGGAGCCCACCGACCCGCCGGCGGTCGAGTCCGAGGTCAACGTGACGGGCGAGCCGTTCCGCGGGACCGCCGCGAACGGCGACGTGCGCGGCTACGTCGACGCGCACACCCACATGTTCTCCGACGAGGGCTTCGGCGGGCACGCGGTCTGCGGCGCGACGTTCAGCGAGCAGGGCATCGCCGACGCGCTGAAGGACTGCGACGGCCACGGCGTCTCGTTGCTGGAGAACCTCACCAACTCCGCCAAGGGCGCCGGTCCGCTCGACAGCCACGACACCACGGGATGGCCGACGTTCCCGGAGTGGCCGTCGTACTCGTCCTTCACGCACCAGCAGATGTACTACAAGTGGGTCGAGCGGGCGTGGCGCGGCGGCCAGCGCATCATGGTCAACGACCTCGTCTCCAACACCGGGCTCTGCACGATCCTCGGCGTGGTGGCCGGACCGAACGAAGCGCCGTGCGACGACATGGACGCGGTACGCCGCGAGGCCCGCAAGACGTACGCGCTCCAGGACTACGTCGACCGCCAGTACGGCGGCGCGGGCAAGGGCTGGTTCCGCGTCGTCACCACGCCGCAGCAGGCGCGCAGCGTCGTCGAGCAGGGCAAGCTCGCCGTCGTGCTCGGCGTGGAGGTGTCCGAGCCGTTCGGGTGCAAGCAGGTGCTCGGCGTCGCCCAGTGCGACAAGGGCGACATCGACCGCGGGCTCGACGAGCTCAAGAGCCTCGGCGTCAGCAGCATGTTCCTCTGCCACAAGTTCGACAACGCGCTGTGCGGCGTGCGCTACGACGAGGGCACGACGGGCCTCATCGTCAACGTCGGCCAGTTCCTCACCACGGGCACCTGGTGGAACCCGCAGCCCTGCAAGCCGGGGCAGACACCGGACAACACGGTGATCGGCGGCGTGATCCCGAAGGAGCTCTCGATCATCCCCGGGCTGCCTGCCATGCTGCCGGTGTACCCGACGGGCCCGCACTGCAACCCTCGCGGGCTGAGCGACCTCGGCGAGTACGCGCTCAAGGGCATGATGCAGCGCAACATGATGGTCGAGCTCGACCACATGAGCGCGAAGTCCGCGGACCGGGCCTTCGAGGTCATGGAGGCAGCCGGCTACCCGGGCGCGCTGTCGAGCCACAGCTGGCTGGCCGGCACGTCCACCGAGCGGCTCTACCAGCTCGGCGGCTTCGCGACCCAGTACGGCCACTCGGTCGGGGAGTACGTCGCCGACTGGCAGGCGACGCGCGCGCTGCGCCAGAAGTACGGCGTCGGCTACGGCTACGGGACGGACATGAACGGCTTCGGCGGGACGCCCGCACCGCCGACGAACGACAGCCAGAAGATCACGTACCCGTTCACCTCCGTCGACGGCGGCGCGGTGCTCGAGCGGCAGCGTACGGGTCAGCGCGTGTGGGACTACAACACCGACGGCGTCGCGCACTACGGCATGGTCCCCGACTGGATCGAGAGTCTTCGCCGCACGGCGGGGTCGGCGATCACCGACGACCTGATGGCCGGGGCACAGTCGTACCTCGACACGTGGGCCGCCAGCGCGTCGTGGGCACCGGGTCTCAATCTCGCCCGAGGCGCGACGGCGACGGCGAGCTCGACCGAGTGGACGCTGCTCGGCACGCTCAAGCCGCCGCGCGCGGTCGACGGCTCCCTCTCGACGCGCTGGGCGAGCCGGTGGGGCCACGACGACGAGTGGTTCCAGGTCGACCTCGCGACGGCGCGGCAGGTCTCGCGGGTGACGATCGACTGGGAGGACGCGTACGCGTCGCGCTACCGGGTCCAGACCTCGCTCGACGGCACGACGTGGACCACTGCGGCGACCGTCGAGGCGTCCAACGGCGGGTCGGACACGGTGCGGGTGCCGACGACCTCGGCCCGCTACGTGCGGGTGCAGGGGGTCGCGCGCGCGACGCAGTACGGGATCTCGATCCGCGAGCTCGGCATCTTCAGCTGACGAGCCCCCCGGCCCACGCCCGCGTAGCGTGGGCCGGGGGTGGTCGCGGTGGCGCGTGTGCAGGTGGTCTACGAGTCGATCTGGGGCAACACCGAGTCCGTCGCCCGGGCGATCGCGGACGGGGTCGCGTCGCGCCTCGGCCCGGACGCGGTGACGGTGCAGCCGGCGTCCGCGCAGACGTCGCTCGACCCGGAGGCCGACCTGCTCGTGGTCGGCGGACCGACCCACGCCTTCGGGATGTCCAAGGCGGCGACCCGGGAGTCCGCACGCGACCGCGGTGCGGCGAGGATCCCCGACAGCGGGATCCGCGAGTGGATCGCCGGGCTGCCGTTCCCCCGCAACGCGGTGAGCGTCGCGACGTTCGACACGCGCACGGTCTCACCCCGCCTCCCTGGCTCTGCGGCCAAGAAGGCGCTCAAGCGGCTCGTCAGCCAGGGCTTCGAGCCGGCGGCGAAGCCGAAGACCTTCGGGGTGCACGGGTACGAGGGACCGCTCGCGGACGGCGAGCTCGAGCGCGCCCGCGCCTGGGGCGCCCAGCTCGCCGCCGGCGTACCGGAGTGACCCGGAGACGCCAGAGAGTGACCCGGGGTCAGGCCTCGACGCGGTCCAGCCAGTCGCGGCTCGCGCCGACCGTGAGCAGCAGCTGGGTCGCGCGGGTCAGCACGACGTACAGCGTGCGCCACCCCGCCTCCGCCTCGGCCACGACCTCGTCCGGCTCCACGACCAGCACGGCATCGAACTCGAGGCCCTTGGTGTCGAGCCCGTCGAGCACGCGCAGGCGGTCGAGGTCGTGCAGCTCCTCGGCCAGCTCCGCGGTCGCCTCGTCGCGCCGGTCGGCCGGGACGACGACCGCGATCGTGCCCTCGACGCGCCCCGCGAGGTCGTGGACCCCGCCGCGGACCGACGCCCACAGGCGGTCGCGCTCGACGACCTCGTGGCGCGGCTCCTCCCCCGTCCGCCGCACGGCGTCCGGGGTGTCCGCGCCGGGGATCGCGACCCGCGCGACGTCCGCCGCGAGGTCGTAGATCTCGGCCGAGTTGCGGTAGTTGGTCGACAGCCGGAAGTAGTGCTCGTCCTTGCCGTCGAGCGCGGCGGCGCGCGCCTCGGCCGCCTCGTCCGGGTACGGCCAGGAGGACTGCGCCGGGTCACCGACGATGGTCCAGCTGGCGTACTTGCCGCGACGTCCCAGCATGCGCCACTGCATCGGTGACAGGTCCTGCGCCTCGTCGACGAGCACGTGCGCGTACGAGTCGTCCTCGATGGACTGCGTCGCCCGCTGGCGTCGTACGGCGGCGTCCTCGCGCTCGAACGACATGAGCTGCTTGACGTCGTACGGGTCGTCGTCGGCGTCTTCCGGCGGCACCTCGCCCAGCAGGTAGCGCAGCTCGTCGATCAACGGCACGTCCTCGATCGACGGGGTGCCGTCGGCCCCGCGCCACGAGGTGGCGAGCAGGTCGATCTCGGCGCGCTTGAGCACGCCCTCGGCGTTGCGGCGCAGCGTCTCGGCGTCGCCGAGCGACTCCCAGACCTCGACCGCGTCGAGCGGCGGCCACCACGCGGCGGCGAAGTCGAGGAACGCGTCGTCGGTGGTGAGCACCTTGTCGAACTCGTCGCGCTCCTTCTCCAGCGCCCGCTCGCCCTGGACCTGCGCCCACAGCGCGTCGAGCAGGACCTGCTGGACCTTGCCGTACGCACGGTTGCGCTGCTGGCCCGAGAGGAGCTGGCGCCGCAGCCGGTCGAGCGCGGCGGCGTCGAGGCGCAGCACGTCGTCGCGGTAGAAGTAGCGGAACGACGTCGGCTCGCCGGGCTGCGCGCTGCGGGCGGCACGGGCCAGCACCTGGAGCATCCGGGCGGACCCCTTCACGGCCGCCACCGCCGGCGGGTCGTGGCGCGTGCCGGAGACGCCGTCGACGACCTCGCCCAGCGAGCGCAGGGTCACCGAGGTCTCGCCGAGGCTGGGGAGCACGCGCTCGATGTAGTTCATGAAGACGCCGGACGGACCGACGACGAGGACGCCGCCGGACTCGAAGCGGCGACGGTCGACGTACAGCAGGTACGCGGCGCGGTGCAGCGCGACGACCGTCTTGCCGGTGCCGGGGCCGCCGCCGATCGTCGTGGCGCCGCGGCTGGGAGCCCGGATCGCCTCGTCCTGCTCCTTCTGGATGGTCGCGACGACGGAGTGCATCGAGGCGTCGCGGGCCCGGCTGAGGCTCGCCAGCAGCGCACCCTCACCGACGACGACCATGTCGGCGGGAGCGTTGTCGCCGTCGAGCAGCTCGTCCTCGACACCGACGACGGTCGAGCCACGGCTTCGGAGGACGCGGCGGCGGACGACTCCCGCGGGGTCCTGCGCCGTCGCCTGGTAGAAGACCGAGGCAGCGGGGGCGCGCCAGTCGATGAGGAGCACCTCGCGCTCGGCGTCGCGCACCCCGATCCGGCCGATGTAGCGCCGGTCGCCGTCGGTCAGGTCGAGCCGGCCGAACACCAGGCCCTCGTGCGCCGCGTTGAGCGCCGCGATCCGCTTGGACGCCTGGTAGACCATGGCGTCGCGCTCGACGAGCCCGCCCTCGTGGCCGACGTGGCCGCGCGCGTAGCCCTCGCGCGCGAGGGCCTGCGCCGCCTTGGTCGACTCCTCGAGACGCCCGTAGACGACGTCGACGTACGCCTGCTCGTCAGCGATCTCTCGCTGCTCGGCCGACGGCGGGTTGGCTTGGTCCGACACGGAGCTCCTCGAAACGACACACGGGACAGAACACACAATTCTATCCGGGCCCCTCCGCATTCCCACGGGCATCTCGGCGAGGACCGCCTCACCGTGGCGCAGCCCACCTCGGCACGGGTTCTGCGAGGCTGGACCCATGGTCGAGCTGCTGACCGACACCGCCGTCCTCGCGACCCTGCGGCCCCGCGACGCGGTGCGGTGGATGAAGGAGGCTGCCGTGGCGGCGCACCGCGGCGACCTGCAGGCGCCCGCCCGGGTAGCCGCCGACATCGGCGCCGGCGCGCTGGTCGTCACCGCCGGCCACCTCGACGGCTCCTGGTACGGCTACCGCGCGTACGACACGTTCGGACTGGTGGCCGCGGAGCAGGTGGTCGTGGTCCACGACGCGGAGGCCGGGCGGGTCCACGCGGTCGCGATCGGCGCGGAGCTCGGCCCGCGGCGCACCGGCGCGATCGGCGGCGCCGCCGCGGACGTCCTCGCCAACCCCGACGCCTCCCGGCTCGCGCTGATCGGCGCCGGGACGCAGGCGTGGACACAGCTGTGGGCGATCGACGCCGTCCGCGACCTCGCCGAGGTCCGGGTGTTCGCGCGCGACCAGGGACACCGTGCCGGGTTCGCCCGGCGCGCCCGCGAGCAGCTCGGCCTCGACTGCGTCGCCGTGACGTCGGCGCGCGAGGCGGTCGACGGCGCCGACCTCGTGGTGTGCGCGACGCCGAGCCGCTCCCCGGTGATCGCCTACGACTGGCTCAGCCCAGGTGCGTACGTCGCCACCCTCGGACCCAAGCAGACGGGGCGGCACGAGATCGGGTCGGACGTGCTGGAGTCCGCGGACGTCGTCGTGACCGACTCGCGCGCGCAGGCGCTCGGGTACGACCCGCCGAGCACGGTCGTCGGGACGCGCGTCGAGGACCACCTCCACGAGCTGGGGGCGGTCCTCGACGGCGCCGCGGCAGGGCGGACCTCGCACGACCAGGTGTGCCTCTTCTACTCGGTCGGGCTCGCCGGCACCGAGCCGTACCTGCTGGCGAAGCTTACCGGGCTCGACTGAGCCGAACGCCGGTCAGGACGCCGACGGGATCCAGGTGTCCGGTCCGAACACCTCGTAGTGGATCCGGTCCGCCGACACGTCCCGAGCGACCAGCGCGTCGCGGACGCCGAGCATGAACGGCAAGGGGCCGCACAGGTACGCGGTCGCGCCGGCCGGCACCTCCACGGTCTCGAGGTCCACCCGGCCGGCACGGACCCGGTCCTGCGCCGGGCGCGTCCCGAGGTCCTCGTACCAGGTGTGCAGCGTGGCGCCGGGGATACGCTCCACGAGCGCGGTCAGCTCCGCGCGGTGCGCGTGCCGTGCCGGGGTGCGGTCGGCGTGGATGACCTCGACGCGGCGCTCGACGCGCTCGGTGGCCAGGTGGTCGAGCATCCCGAGGATCGGCGTCACGCCGATGCCGGCCGAGACCAGGACCAGCGGGTCGCTCGACTCGTCGAGGGTCAGGTCGCCGAACGGCAGCGACACCCGCACACGGTCGCCCTCGAACACGTTGTCGTACAGGTGGTTGGACACCTCGCCCGCCGGCTGCGGGGTGCCGTCGGGGGCGAGCGCCGGGATGCGTCGTACGCCGATCCGCCACGCTCCGGCACTGGGGGCGGTGGACAGGCTGTACTGCCGGATCTGGTGCGCGCCGTCGGGCAGCTCCACCTGGACCGACACGTACTGGCCGGGGAGGAAGCCCGGGAGGGCGGAACCGTCGTTGGCCGCGAGCGTGAAGGCGACCGTATCGGTGGAGACGAGCTGTCGGTCGGCGACCACCAGCTCGCGCCACACGTCCCCGCTCTCGACGCCGGCCGCCTCGTACAGGTCGCGCTCCGCGGCGATCAGCGCGTGGGCCATGTGCCAGTAGACCTCGTCCCACGCGGCGGCGACCTCGGGCGTGACGGCCTCCCCGAGAACCTCCACGATCGCGGCGAACAGGTGCTCGTGGACGATCCCGTACTGCTCGGGGAGGATGCCGAGCGAGGCGTGCTTGTTCGCGATCCGCGACATCAGGACCGACGGCGGCGGGGCGTCGGGGTCGACGAGGACGGTCGCGTAGGCGGCGATCGCGCCGGCCAGCGCCCGCTGCTGGTCGCCCTGCGCCTGGTTGCCGCGGTTGAAGACGTCGCGCAGCAGCTCGGGGTGGGCGGCGAACATCCGTCGGTAGAAGATCGGGGTGATCTCACCGATGGCCCCGCCGACGACGGGCAGGGTGGCGCGGACGACCTCGGTGGAGGCGGCGGACAGCATGGGTGCTCCCTTCCTGGGGGACGACGACTGGTCGGACGGCACGGCGGATGTGCCGTGGCGTGCCGGTGGCGGCGCGGTCATGGCGCCGCCAACGTGAGGAGGACGGATCCCGTCGGGTGGCCGGCGATCTCGGCCACCGTGTGTCCGTCGAGGGTGGTGAAGAACGCTTCGCGCGCCTGCTTGAGCAGGCCGCGGAGCCGGCAGGCGTCGCGCAGCGGGCAGGGCACGCCGCCCTCGCAGTCGACGACCTCGCCCTCGCCCTCGAGCTGGCGCGCGAGCCATCCGACGGAGGCGGCGCGGCCCTCGTCGCTGAGCGCGAGCCCACCCGTGCGCCCACGGCGCGTCTCGACCACGCCGAGCGCGGCGAGCCGGGCGACGACCTTGGCGGAGTGGGTGGCGGAGACGGCCATCTGGTCGGCGACGTCCTGCGTGCGCATCGTCTCGCCGGCGGGAAGGACCGCCAGGCGCATCACGATCCGGAGTCCCAGATCGGTGAACTGCGCGAGCTGCATGGCTCGACGCTACTTAAATCGGAATCTGCGATGCAAGATATCGACGGCGTCGGGAACGTCACACCGACGCGCGGCTGACCGAAACCGGACACCGGTTTAACTTTCCTGACATCCCGTCGTCTCAATTCATGCCCTGGGGACTTTTAGCGTCGCCGCGTGGAGCCGAACCTGCGCTCCTCGCGGTCAGCGTCTGCCCTTCCAGACGCCGAACTGGAGTCACCCTTGAGAAGCAGCATCCTGGGCCGCCGCCTCACGCACGGCCTGGTGGCCACGGGTCTCGCCTTGAGCGCCGTCGTCGCCGTCCCCCTCCCCGCCCAGGCCGAGGACGGACCGCTGCGGTCCGGCGACGGCTGGTCGGTCACCGACCTCGGCGGCGCGTACGAGGTCACCGTCGAGCTCGACGAACCGCTCCCCATCAAGTCGGACGCGCCGACCATCGAGGCCGACGGTCACAGCATCGGGCTGGCGGCGGAGTCCGCCGATGGCAGCACCCTCACCGCCATCACTTCCGACAGGTCCGTGCTGAGCGCGACGACGCTGGAGCCTGGCTGGTCGAGCGTCGAGAGCGCCGACCTGGAGGACACGGCAGACAGCCGCCAGGCCGTCGCCGCCGCGCCGGACGCCACCGACGAGCAGACCGAGATCGCGGACGACCCGGCGGCGCTCGGCACGTACGCGTGGGACGAGGACATCTACGACTTCGGCGACCAGTCCATCGACCTGGTCTCGATCGGCGGCATCCGCGGCGAGGTGCGCGGCAAGGTCTACCTGCCCCGTACGGGCGGGTCCCGACCGGTCGTGATCTTCATGCACGGCCGCCACACCTCCTGCTCGCAGGGCACCGCCAACCCGCTCCGCTGGCCGTGCGGTCCGAACCAGGTCCGCATCCCGAGCTACCAGGGGTACGACGACGCGGCCCGCGTCCTCGCCAGCCACGGCTACGCGGTGGTGTCGATCTCGGCCAACGCGATCAACGCCAACGACAACCAGCTGTCGATCGACTACGGCCAGCTCACCCGGGGCCAGCTGACGCTCGACACCCTGTCGCTGCTCAAGGAGGCGAACGAGGGCAAGCAGATCTCCCTGCACGACGACGCGCTCGACCGTGACGTCACCCTCGACCAGGCGCTCGCCGAGACCGACGACGCCATGCTCGACACCGCGCACGAGGGCTCGCTCGCCGCGAAGGACCTCGTGGGCCGCTTCGACTTCTCCTCCATCGGTCTGATGGGCCACTCGCGCGGCGGCGAGGGCGTCGCCTCGGCGGCGGTGCTCAACGCCGCTCTGGACGAGCCGTGGGCGATCAGGTCCGTCCTGCCGCTCGCCCCGGTCGACTTCAACCGGTTCACGATCCCCGACGTCACGATGATGACGCTGCTCCCCTACTGCGACGGCGACGTCTCCAACCAGCAGGGCCAGCACATGTTCGACGACTCGCGCTACGCGTTCGACGACGACGTGCTGCGCTCGGCCGTCTGGGTCATGGGCGCCGACCACAACTTCTTCAACACCGTCTGGACGCCCGGTCGCTACCCGTACTCCGTCTCCGACGACTGGAGCCGCACGACCGATCCGGTCTGCGGCACGGACGCCTCGGTGGCCGGCACGAGCATCCGCCTCTCGGCCGCCGACCAGTACGACGTGGGGACCGCGCTCGTCGCCGGGTTCTTCCGCCTGACGCAGGGCGAGGAGAAGGAGTTCCTGCCGATCTTCGACGGCACCGGTGCCGTGGCCGGCGACCTCGTGGGCAAGGACATCCGCACGACCGCCGTCCAGGCCCCGTCGTCGCGCCAGGACGTCGAGACCTTCACCGAGGCCGGCAACGGCCTGCGTCCGTACGGCACGGCGTCGATCGCGGTCTGCGCGAGCCAGTCGGGCCGCCCGGTCTCGCAGCAGCTCCCGGGCTGCGCGACCACGGCGCTCGCCAGCGCTCAGATCCCGCACTGGGCCGCGATGCGCTGGGGCGAGGACGCGCCGTCGTCGCCGATGGCCAAGCTCTCGTGGACCAGCGCCACGGGCGAGGTCCGCATCACCGTCCCGCGCGCGGCGCGTGACGCCTCGGCGCACCAGCGCCTGTCGCTCAAGGTGGCCGCCGACGAGTCGGTCGCCGCGTCCACCGACCTGACGATCACCCTGGTCGACGGATCCGGCAAGGCCGTGACGAAGAAGGTCTCCGAGCTCAACCCGCTCGCGCTGCAGCGGATGCCGATCAGCACGGGCACCGGTGCCGCCATGCTCGGCAAGATCGTGCTGCAGCAGGTGAACCTGCCGCTGGAGGGCCTGGGCATCGATGTCTCCGACCTGCGCGAGGTCCGCCTCGGCGCCGGCACGGAGACCGCCGGCGCGGTGCTCCTGTCCGACCTCGCCCTCGAGTCGCCCTCGCTCGGCAACCCCGAGTCGAAGACCCGCTCGTCGGTGAACGTCGGCGCCCAGCGCGTCGACGAGGGCAGCGGTCCGGGAACCGTCGACGTCGCGGTCGCGCTCGACCGCCCGTCGGACGAGCCCGTCGTCGCCTACGCCTCGGTGCTCGGCACGGCCAGCGCCACGTCGAAGGTCGGCCGCGCGATGCAGAAGGTGACCTTCGCCCCGGGCGAGGTGTGCAAGGTCGTGTCCGGCCCGACGTACGGCGACGCGGACCCGTCCGCGGCGGCGAACGTCGACTTCCGGGTCAGCGTCACCAACACCGGCAACGGCGTGATGGGCACCGGCGCACTCGACTGGTTGACGGTCCGCGAGGACGACGGCCTCACCGGCTCGGCCACGCCGCTGCCGGCGGTCGGGACGCCGGGTGACGCCTGCGCCGAGCTCGCCGCACGCGGCACCGTGCAGGACCTGACGGTCAGCGACGCGACGCCGGGTCCCGGCGAGACCACGACGCTGAGCGCAGCCGGCTTCCGTGCCGGGGAGTCGGTCGCGATCACGCTCGACGACGCCCGCGTCGCCGACGTGGTGGCCGACGCCACCGGCGCCGTCTCGTACGACCTGGTCGTCCCGGCCGACGCGGCGACCGGTCCGGTGACCGTGACGGCCGAGGGCGCGGGCTCGCTGCGCACCGCGGCCGCAGACCTCACGGTCCTCGCCACCACCGCGACGACGCTGACGATCGATCCGGCTCTGCCGTCGGTCAACCAGCCCGTCACCCTGACTGCGACGGTGTCGGGAGCGACCTCGGGGACGGTGACCTTCACCGACGGCGCCACGACGCTCGGGACGGCGGACGTCGTCGAGGGTGCGGCGACGCTGAAGGTCGCCGGCCTCAAGGCGGGGACGCACGCCCTCGCCGCGTCGTACGCCGCCACCGCGACGACCGACGCGTCGGTCTCCGAGACGACGACGCTGACCCTCGAGAAGGGCAGGTCGACGGTCGCGCTGACGCTGTCGGCGACCCGGAGCACCTTCGGGTCGCGGGTCACCGGCACGGTCGCGGTCGCCGGCGCCGCCACCGGACCGGTGGAGGTCCGCTACGGCAGCACGACCGCGCGTCTGACGGCACGGGCGGGCAAGGCGACGTTCACGCTGCCCGCGACGCTCGTCCCGGGGACGTACCCGGTCCGGGCGACCTTCCTCGGCACCGACGAGGTCGCGCCCAGCGCCACCGCGACGGCGACGCTGCGGATCGCGAAGAAGGCGACCACCACTGCCGTCTCCAGCAAGGGGTCGGTCAAGCGCGGCAAGAAGCTGACGATCAGGGCCTCGGTGCGCGGCGCCGTCGCCGGGACGCAGCCGACCGGCACGGTGAAGGTGTACGTCAAGAAGGGCAGCGGGTCGTACAAGGTCGTCAAGACCGTGCGCCTCACCGTCTCGAAGAAGGGGACCGTCACCGTCACCTACAAGGCGCCCGACGCGAGGAAGCTGCGCGTGAAGGTCGTCTACAGCGGCGACGTGCGCTACGGCGCGAGCACGTCCGCTGTGAGGACGGTGACCGTCAAGCGGTGACCGCCGAGCCGCCTCACCGGTGAGGGGCGGGGACCTGCTCGGGCAGGCCCCGCCCCTCGTCAGGTCACGGTTCGGACAACACCGTTCCAGGGACGTGGACCGCAACGTACGCTGACGCCGCACGCCAACCCCGGCGAGCACGACCCCGCCGAGGTATCCCCCATGCGTCGCTCCCTGTTCCCTGTCCTCGCCCTTGCGCTGGTGCCGTTCGTGGCGACGCCCGCCGCCCACGCCGGCACGGCGACTCCCGCGGTCATCACGCCCGGAAAGACGGCGACCCTCACGTTCACGGTCCCCGATCCCGCACCCGCCGCGGGGTCCGTGGCGCTGTCGGTCCGCAACCAGCAGTCCACCGAGGTCACGCACCGGACGCTCGACCTCACCCTCCCGCTCGTGCCTGGCGACGTCGCCGCGAGCTGGGACGGCCGGAGCACGGCCGGCACCGCGGTTCCCGACGGGAGCTACGTCGCGACGCTCGAGGGTGACGGTGCGGGCATCGACACGGCGACGGTTCGCGTGAACCTGGTCGCCCCGCGCGCGACCTCGGCTCCGACCGTCTCCGCCGGCACGGTCTTCCCGTGGACCGACGGCTACGGTGACGCCGTCACGCTGACCAGCCCCGGCGTGACGAGCGAGGTCACGACGACCTCCGCGCTCCAGGTCCTCAACGGCTCGGGTGCCGTGGTCTGGACGAGCACCGCGCGCAGCGCTCGCTGGACCGGCCGCACCAGCGCGGGCGCGATCCTGCCGAAGGGCACGTACCGCGTGCGGACCCGCTTCGTCGACGCCGACGGGCTCGTCGGCTACAGCCCCACGCGCAACGTCGTCGTGTCCGCGAAGCGGCTGGTGACCCGTACGGTGAGCGAGACCATCTCCCCTCGCGGCTTCCTCTGGGACTCCTACGTCGGCAAGTGCGGCAAGATCGTCAAGCCCGCCCGCAAGGGCAAGGCGTGGAAGCAGTCGATCTCGGTCTCGAGCAACCACAAGTGCACCCGCAAGGGCGCTCGTTCGATCACCGAGGCCTACTTCTCGGCCCGCATGACGGACGTCTACGACTACCGGTCGTTCACGATCACGGCGGTCGGTGCAGGCCACACGAAGGCCCGCAAGAACTTCGCGATCGGCTACGGCCTCACGGCTTCGCTGGACGACATCAGCCGCACGCGTCGCCTGTCGGCGAAGTACGGCACCCGCACCGTGTTCTCCGCCTCGGGCACGAGCCTCCGGCGCTACGTGGACCGCAACGGGTGGATCGCCTGGGGGATCGCGACCGGGGACGGCGGCCGCTACGACGTGAAGGCGCTGAAGGTGCGCACCACCTACCGTGCCCTCGTCGACCCGACCGCCCGTGCCGCACGCCTCGCCCCTTCCGGGCTGCAGGCTCGCGGCTGATCTCGCAATCTGCGCGGCGGCGCGAGCCTCGCTAGCGTGACGCCTTGTCCGCCGACCCCGCGGCGGACCGTCTCCCAGGAGGCCTCATGGTTCGCACGTCCCGCAAAGCGTCCACCCGCCAGGTCGTGACCGTCATCGTCGTCGTCTGGCTCGTCATCGGCGCGCTCGCGGCAGCCCAGCGCGGATACTTCCGCGGCTCGGACGCCAACTGCGCCAAGGTCAGCACGATCGCCGTGACGATCCTCGCCGGTCCGCTCAACTACGTGGGCGCCAACCCGAAGATCGACTGCAACATCGAACCCAGCAAGTGAACGTACGAAGGGCCCGGCACGTCACGCACGTGCCGGGCCCTTCGTCGTCCTGCGGGGGTCAGCGCCGGAGCACCTTGCGAGCGAGGTAGTTCCCTCCGAACTGCACCACCTGCACGATGATCACGATCATGATCACCGCAGTCCAGGTGACGACGGTGTCGAACTGTCGGTAGCCGTACTGCAGGGCGAAGTTGCCGAGCCCGCCGCCACCGATGACGCCGGCGATCGCGGACATGTCGACGACCGCGACGAAGGCGAACGTGTAGCCGAGGATGAGCGGACCGAGCGCCTCGGGGACGAGGACGGTCCGGATGATCCGGAGCCGGCTCGCGCCCATCGACCGCGCGGCCTCGATGACGCCGGGGTCGACGGTGACGAGGTTCTGCTCGACGATGCGCGAGATCCCGAACGCCGCCGCGAACGTCATCGCGAAGATGATCGCCCGGTTGCCGATCCCGATCCCCACCACCAGCCGCGCCAAGGGCTGCAGCGCGGCGATGAGGATGACGAACGGGATCGGGCGGAAGAAGTTCACCAGCACGTTGAGGACGACGCTCGCGACCCTGTTGGGATAGAGGCCCGAGGGGCGCGTCACGTACAGCGCCATGCCGAGCACCATCCCGACGATGCCGCCGAGGACGAGCGCGATGACGACGATGTAGAGCGTCTGCCACGTCGCCTCCCAGAAGAGCGGCCACAGCTCGCCCATCTGGGTGTCGGCGGCGAGCACCGCGCCGGTGGTGGAGTCGAGCGTGGCCGTCATCGCAGCTCCCGCGTCTCGAGCCGTGCTCCGATCGCGTGCAGCGCCGCGTCGACGTCGGCGTCGCTCCCCCGCAGGGAGAGCGTGAGGTTGCCGAAGGTACGACCGCCGACGTCCTCCATCCCGCCGTGGACCAGCTCGAACGTGACGTCGCGGCGGATCAGCTCGGCGAAGACCTCGGCCTGACGGACGGCGGGGTCACGGAACGCGAGCCGGACGAACCGTCCGGGATGTACGGCGCGCAGCCGCGCGAGGGTCTCGGCGTCCGGCACGTCGTCCACGATCGTCGACACGAACCGGCGCGTGACCGGCTGCTGCGGGTCGGAGAAGACGTCGAAGACCGACCCGCGCTCGACGATGCGTCCGTCCTCCATCACGGCCACCTTGTTGGCGATCGACTTCACGACCTCCATCTCGTGGGTGATCACCATGATCGTGAGACCCAGCTCCTCGTTGACGCGGCGCAGCAGCGCGAGCACCTCCTGGGTCGTCTCCGGGTCGAGCGCGCTGGTGGACTCGTCGGCGAGGAGGAGCTTCGGCGAGGTCGCCAGCGCACGGGCGATCCCGACACGCTGCTTCTGACCACCGGAGAGCTGGTCGGTGTAGGTGTGCGCCTTCTCCGCGAGGCCGACGAACTGGAGCAGCTCGGCGATGCGCTCGTGCGCCTCGGCCTTCGGGACGCCGGCGACCTCCAAGGGGTACGCGACGTTGCCGTAGACCGTCCGGGAACGCAGCAGGTTGAACTGCTGGAAGATCATCCCGATCCCCCGGCGGACCTGCTGGAGCCGACGCTCGGGCAGCCCCGTGATCTCCGTGCCGTCCACCGTGATCGACCCGGAGGTCGCTGTCTCCAGCGCGTTCACGAGACGGATCAGGGTGGACTTGCCGGCTCCGGAGTATCCGACGATCCCGTAGATGTCCCCGGCCTCGACGTCGAGGTCGACGCCGTCGATCGCGCGCACGGGACTGCCGTGGCGCGACGCGGCCGGGAACACCTTCGAGACGTCGCGCAGCTCGACGAGAGCCATGCGGGCTACTGCCCCTGGATCTGCGACTCGACGCCCTCGAGGGTCTTCTCGAGGTCGGTGTCGGGGATCTTCACGATCTCCGCGGTGTTCCCCGAGACCTCCTGGACGCCGTCGATGACCGGCTGGCTGTTCTGGTAGATCTCGACCAGCTTGCGGTAGGTCGCGTCGTCCTTGTCCTCGGCGCGGACGGCGAAGATGTTGACGTACGGCTGCGCCTTCGGATCGGTCGCGTCGTCGGTGACGAGGGCGTCGGAGAACTTCAGCCCGGCCTTCTCGACGAAGTCGTTGTTGATCACGGCCGCGGCCACGTCCGGCAGCGAGGTCGGGGTGAGGTCGGCCTTGATCGCCTGGACCTTGACCTTCGAGCCGTCCTCGACGTCGTTCAGCGTGGAGAACGGGCTGCCGCCGTCCTTCAGCGAGATCAGGCCGGAGGACTGGAGCAGCAGCAGGGCGCGCGCCTGGTTGGTGTCGTCGTCGGGCACCACGACCGTGTCACCGGCCTTGATGTCCTCGACCGCGTCGACCTTCTGCGAGTAGAGGCCGAGCGGGTAGATCGCCGTCGACCCGATCGGGTAGAGGTCGTCGTCGTTCTTCACGTTGTAGTCGGCGAGGTAGATGATGTGCTGGAACTGGTTGATGTCGATCTCGCCCTCGCTGACCGAGGGGTTCGGCTGCGCGTAGTCGGAGAAGTCGACGACCTCGACGTCGATGTCCTCCTTGGCGGCCTCGTCCTTGAACGTCTTCCAGTACGGGTCGCTGGCACCGACGACGCCGAGGCGGACCTTCGTCGCGCCGCTCGCGTCGTCGCCTCCGCGGACGGCGAGGACGATGCCGACGACGACGGCCAGGGCCACGACGGCGGCGACGATCCACACCCCCTTGCGCGACTTCGGCGGCGCGACCTGGGGAACCTGCTCGGACATGGGTGTGCTCCTTGAGTGACGTTTCGGGGATGTTTGCCCGTCTTCGAGACTGCGTGGCGGTTTCGCATGGTGACCAGGGATCTCACCATGCGAGATCCGCGTGATCCCCGAAACACCCTGGAAACACAGCGATCGCGGCTCAGTGGCGTGACCGATGCCACGCCGTTTCACTCACCGAGACGCGAACCCACCCGGAGCCGGCGCTCGCTCTGGCCCGCCTCTTCGCCCCGCACCACCCACATCGAGGGCGGGATCGCCGTCCCCGACGCGGTCTCGTAAGCGGCGACCGCGAGCACCTGCGCTCGACGGCCGTCCTCGAGCAGCGACGCCTCCGCGTACGAGCCGTCGGCGAAGCTGATGCCGATCCGGTCGAGGTCGCGCGCAGCGACCGCAGGACCGACGTGGACCTCCACGACGGCCCCGCGGAAGAGGTGGCTGTGCGTCGCCGAGGCGGTGACCCCGTCTCGCGAGCAGCCGACCTGCACGGGGAACGGCGGCCACTCGCTGGTCTCGCGCCGCCCGTCGAGGTGCCAGCCGCGCCGCAGGTAGAAGCGGCGCGCCCGCGCGTTCTCCTCGAGGACCCAGAGACGGAGCGGTCGTCCGCCGTGGCGCGCGAGGACCTCGTCGTGGAGCACGTCGGCGAGTCCGTCGCCCCAGTGCTCGGGGACGACGCCGAGGTGCCGCAGGACCTGCGCGTCGTACGTCACGAACCCGAGGAGACCGCCGTCCGCCGCGTCGGCGACGAGCGTCGTCACACCGTCCTCGCCGAGCTCACGGACCCATCGGCGCCTGATCTCGGCCTCCGGCCAGGGCAGGTCGCCGAACACGTGCGCCAGCCCCGTGCCGTACGCCGCCTCCTCGCACGCGGTCAGGTCGTCGGCGTCGGCTGCGGTGGCCGTACGAAGGTTCACGGACCCAGTGTGAGGCGCCGCCTGGTGGCCCGGGCACCCGGTGGTCGAGCAGCGGCCGAGGCGCTAGCCGAGGCCGCGTATCGAGACCCTCGCCTCGCGACGCCCTCGCCCAGGCGCTCGGGCTACCCGACCACCCGACCACCGGGACCGCGCTACTGCAGGTCGTCGATCGCCCGCTGCGACCCCGGGTGGACGGGGACAGGGTCGGACGACGCGGCGTCCTCGATGCGGATGTCCTTCGCCGCCGGGTGCACCGCGACCAGCGCGTCGGTGTCCTCGAAGACGAGGGTCGTCAACGCGCACGCGACGTTGTCGGCCATGTCGTTGCGGGCGAGCAGCACGTTCGGGACCGCGATGGTCGGCACGTCCGCGTCCAGCTCGTACGTGGCGGCCGGGATCGTCGCCTCCTCGTACACGGGGTTGATCTCCTGCAGTGCCGGCAGCTCCGGCGTGATGTCGAGGAAGGTCACCTTGTCGCCCATCGACGTGAAGAGGTCGGTGATCGCCGGCGTCGGGAGCCCGCCGGACCACACCAGCCCGTCGATCGAGCCGTCCTTCATCCCGTCGACGGTCTTGGTGAGGTCGAGGCGCTGCGCGGACACGTCGTCCTGGGAGAGGCCCGCGGCCTCGATGAGCCGCTGCGCGATGACCTCGGTGCCCGACTTCGGGGAGCCGGTGGAGATCCGCTTGCCCTCGAAGTCCGCGATCGACGAGATGCCTGCGTCGGTACGGACGACGACCTGCGTGTAGTTCGGGTAGATGCGCCCGATCGAGGACACCTCCTGCTTCTCCGTGAAGGACCCCGTGCCGGCCACGGCGTCGGCGGCCGTGTCGGCCAGGGAGAAGGCGAGGTCGTAGTCGCCGGCGACGAGCTGCTGGACGTTCTGCACCGACGCCCCGGTCTCGGCGGCGGTGGCCTTGAGGTCGGTCTCGTCGCTGATGAGCTTCGCGAGGCCGCCTCCGACGACGTAGTAGACGCCGGTCGAGTTGCCGGTCGCGATGCCGATGCGGCCGGAGCCGGCGTCGCAGCTGTCGGCGTCCCCTCCGGCCTGGTCGTTGTCCTGCTGCCCGCCGCACGCGGCGAGCGCGAGGGAGGCCGTCAGGGCGCCGGCGGCGAGCAGGGTACGGGTCTGTCTCATGGGTGCTTCACTCCTGGGTGATCGGTGCGGACGGGGCGGGAGGGGTCGTGGCACCCCGCCGGCCGGCCAGGTGGACGGCAACGGCGGCGGCGAGGAGGGCGAGACCGATGCCGATCGACACCGGGACGAGGTAGAGCAGCAGCAGCGCGGCGGGCAGGCACAGCAGGCGCTCGGCCCGGCGGGTGGGGCCGAACATCCAGCCCGACGTCGCGACGGCCAGCGCGGCCACCGCGAGACCGCACACGACGGTCGTCCAGACGACGTCGACCAGCGAGCCGCGACCGAGGAGGTGCGCGCCGTTGTCGGTCATGATGAACGCCATCGGCGCGAGGAACGCGGGCAGCGTGTACTTGCACGCCTGCCACATCGTCGCGATGACCTTGCCGCCCGTGATCGCCGCGGACGCGACGGCCGCGAGCGCGGTCGGCGGCGACACCTCGGAGAGCACCGCGTAGTAGAAGATGAACATCGCGACCTCGGGGCCGTCGGCGCCGAGGCTGATCAGGGCCGGGCCGATGATGATCCAGCTCAGGATGAACGACGCCGTCACGGGGACCGCGAGGCCGAGGACGATGATCGCGACCGCGGAGAACAGCGCGCTCAGCACCACGAGCGTCGCGTGGTTGGGCGCGAGCGCGTCGGCGGCGTCGACGAGCAGCGACGACAGGACCTGGCCGAGGCCGGTCTTCGCGATCGTCGACGTGATGACCCCGGCGGCGGCGCACACCGCGATGACCGGGACGGCGGCGCGGATGCCGGTCGCGAGCGCGACGTACAGCCGCGAGACGTAGTCGCGCAGCGACTCCCCCAGCGGCAGGCGCTCAGCGTCCTCGGGGCGCTCGTCGATGCTCCCGACGAACCGGCGCCGCGACAGGGCGGCCTCGAGCAGGCCGAAGACCGCGGCCACCGCCGTCGCGTACACGACCGCCTTGAAGGGAGGCACGTCCATCGCGAGGAAGACGACGATCACGCCCAGGCTCACGAAGTGGTAGCCGAAGCGACCGAGCAGCGCCCACGGGCTGTTCACGTCGACGTCGACCCGCCGCGCCCCGAAACGGCGCGCGTCGATCTCGACGGCGAGGAAGATGCCGAGGTAGTAGAGCAGCGTCGGGACGAGCGCCCAGCCGAGGACCTGCAGGTACGAGACGCCGAGGTACTCCGCGATGATGAACGCCGCAGCGCCGAGGGTCGGCGGCGAGAGGATCGCCCCGATCCCGGACGCCGCGAGCATGCCGCCGGCGGCCTCGCGCGGGTAGCCGGCACGCTTGAGGATGGGCCACGCGAACGACCCGAGCGTCACCGCGGTGGCCGTCCCTGACCCGGACACGGTGCCGAGCAGGAAGCCCGACGTCGCGACCGTACGACCCGGCGCGGTGCCCGACTTCCGGAACAGCGAGAAGCTGAACTCCACGAAGAACCGTCCGGCGCCCATCTTGTCGAGCACGGCGCCGTAGATCGTGAACAGCACGATGTACGTCGCCGCGACGTCGAGCGGCACCCCGAAGAACCCGCTGGCCTCGTTGTAGAGCGCGTTGACGATCTGGTCGATGTCCTCGCCGCGGTGGGAGATCGCCCACTCGATCGGGAGGAAGCCGCCGTAGTAGGCGTAGGCGAGGAACGCCACGCACACGACCGGCAGCACCCACCCCGTCGTACGCCGCGTGGCCTCGAGCACGAGGAGCAGCAGGAGCACGCCGGCGACGACGTCGATCGTGCCGAGCGCGCCCTGGCGGTCGAGGAACGCGCTGAACCCGCCGCCGCCCTGCTCCCACGCGGGCAGCGGGAGGACGGGGTAGAGGCCGACGACGAGCGCCGCCAGGGCGAGCAGCCAGTCGAACGGGCCCGGGTCGTCACCGCCGTCGGTACGACGTCGCGCCCGGCCGCGGTAGAGGAGGAACGCGAGCGGGAGCGTGACCCCGAGGAAGACCACGAGGTAGAACTGGTTGCCCTCGCGCAGGGGGAAGAAGACCTGCCGCAGCACGAACAGCGCCACGACGAAGCACCACAGCGTGATCAGGCGCTCCCAGCCGGGCGACAGGCGCCGCGAGGGCCGCTCCTCGTCGTACTCGGCCGCGAGGTGGTCGAGGTCGGTCTGGTCGACCGGGGTGTCGCTGGTTGCCCTGGGCATGGCGGGTAACGTAACCGTGAGCCACGTCACATCCGGGTGGGCGAACGCCAGCCTTTACACAGACTTGACGTCCCCCGCTCGACATCCCCCGGGAGGCCTGTCCGTGCGAGTGCTGCTCGTCGAGGACGACGACGCGGTCGCCGGCGCGCTCGGCGCCGCGCTGCGACGCGTCGGTCTCGCGGTCGACCGTGCCGCCGACGCCGAGGAGGGCTGGCGCAAGCACGGCGACGCCACGCTGGTCCTGCTCGACATGGGGCTGCCGGACTCCGACGGCCTCACGCTGTGCCGCCGCATCCGCGAGACGAGCACGGTCCCGATCATCGCGGTCACGGCACGGCGCGCGGACGCGTCGGTCGTGGCGGCGCTCCAGTCCGGGGTCGACGACTACGTCACCAAGCCGTACAGCACACAGGTGCTGCTCGCCCGCATCGACGCGGTGATGCGGAGGTACGGGAAGGCGCCGGTCGCCACCGCCGTACGCGTCGGATCCCTCGTCCTGGATCCCGACGAGCAGCGTGCCTCGTACGCCGACGCGCCGCTGGACCTGGCCCCGAAGGAGTTCGCCCTGCTGCTCGTCCTCGCCCAGAACGCCGGGCACGTCGTGTCGCGCGCGGCGCTCATGGAGCGGATCTGGCAGACGACGTGGGTCGGCGGCTCGAGGACGGTGGACGTCCACGTCGCGAACCTCCGCGCCAAGCTCGGGGCTGCGGACCTCGTCGAGACCGTCCGCGGCACCGGCTACCGCCTCCGCGCGGCGAGGTGACGCAGTGCGTCAGCGGCTGCTGGTCCTCTCCCTGCTCGCGCTCTCGGTGCTGCTCGCCGCGCTCATCGTGCCGCTGATCGGCACGTACGCCTCCGACCGGACACAAGAGCTGTTCGTCACCCGGCAGGCCGACCTGAACCGGTTCGCGGTCGTCGCGTCGACCGCGATCGAGACCGGGTCCGTGGCGTCGCTGCGCGCCGAGCTCGACCGGTACGAGGAGGTGCACGGCGCGCGCCTGGTCGTGGTCGACGCGGACCGTCGTACGGTCGCGGCATCGGCGGGCGACCTCGACCCGGCGTCCGTCCCCCGTCCCGTCACGCGCGCACTGGCGGGCAACAGCGCGGAGAAGCCCGCCCCGCTGTGGCCCTGGTCGGCGGACACGTTCGTGCTCGCGTCGCCGATCGGCCGGGACGCGCACGTCCTCGGCGCGGTGGTGATGGAGACCCCGACGGAGGCGGTGCGCGACGACGTGGCGACGCGTCTCGCGCTGCTGGTCGTGGCCGGCCTCGCCGTGCTGCTCGTCGCCGCGGCGGGGGTGGCGGTGCCGCTCGTCCGGTGGATCCTGCGACCGGTCCACGACCTCGACGACGCCGCCCGCCGGGTCGCGCACGGCGACCTCTCGACCCGCGTGCCGGCGAGTGCCGGACCGCCCGAGCTGCGACAGCTCGCGGGCTCGTTCAACGACATGGCCGACCACGTCCAGGTCGCCCAGCGGCGGCAGAGCGACCTCGTGGCCGACGCGTCGCACCAGCTCGGCAACCCGCTGACCGCGCTGCGCCTGCGGGTCGAGACGCTGAGCGCCGACGCCGCCCCCGGAGACGCGGCGCAGCTCGACCTGGTCCTCGCCGAGGCCGACCGGCTCACCCGGATCGTCGACTCGCTGCTCGACCTCGGACAGATCGGCGCGGACCCGCCTCCGCTCGTGGAGGTCGACGTGGCGGACGCGGTCCGGACCCGCTGCCGGATCTGGGAGGCGGCGATCACCGACCTCGACGTCCGGGGCCCGGACCACGCGCTCGCCCTCGCCACCGCCGAGGTCGTCGACGTCGTGCTCGACGCGGTCCTCGACAACGCCACGAAGTTCGCGCCGTCGTCGCCGGTCGAGGTCGAGGTGGTCGTCGCGGCGGACGCGGTCGAGGTCCGCGTGCGCGATCACGGCGAGGGCGTACGCGAGGCGGACCTGGACAAGGTCGGGGCACGGTTCTTCCGCGGCGCGCAGCACCAGAACGTCCACGGGACCGGCCTCGGGCTCGCCATCGTCCGGGCGCACGTGGTGCAGGTCGGCGGGTCCTTCGAGGTGGGGTGCCCGCCGGGTGGAGGGTTCGAGGTCCGTGTCGGCTTCAGGACCCCCGCTCGCGGTAGTAGCGCAGCGCGCCGGCGTGGAGCTCCAGCGGCGCGGTGAAGATCGCCGCACCGAGCGTCGGCTGCCCCACTCCCGGCTCGAGGCGCTCGATCTCGTCCTGCCGCTCGAAGAGCAGGCGCGTCAGCGCGTAGGCGAGCCGCTCGTCCAACCCCGGGTTCGCGACGAGGTAGTTCTTGACGCTGAGCGTGCTCACCGCCTCGCTCAACCCGTACGCCGACGGCGGGATCGGTGCGCGGACGTACTGGGGTCCGTAGGCGGCGACCATCGGCTCGACCACGTCGCCCAGGTCGAGGAGGCGTACCGGAGTGTCGCGGGCCAGCCCGGCGATCGCCTGGTTGGGCAGCCCGCTGACGAAGAAGAACGCGTCGAGCCGGCCGGCCCGGAGTGCCCCTGCCGAGGCCTCGAGAGCGGCGTCGACGAAGGTGGCCCCTGGCGCGCGGACGTCGTGGACGTCGAGCACGCGGGTCGCGATCACGCGGGTCCCGGAGCCCTGCGCGCCGACGCCGATGCGGGCGCCGGCGAGGTCGGAGACGCGGTGGTACGGCGAGGATGCCGGGACGACGAGGTGGACGAAGCTGTCGTACATGCGGGTGAGCGCGACCAGGTCGGGGGTGGTGGCGCCCGCGGTCGAGGCGCCCGCGCGCACGGCGTCGGCGGGCGCGCGCACGGCGTCGGCGGCCGCGTCGCCGAGCGAGAAGCCGACGTCGCAGGTGCCGTCGGCGACCAGGCGGAGGTTCTCGAGGGAGGCGTTGGTCGTCCGCGTGCGGGCACGTACGCCGTCCAGGTCCCGCCCGATCACCGTCGTCAGGGCGCGGCCGTACCGTACGAAGACGCCGCCGGGGTTGCCGGTGGCGATCGTGAGGACCGCCTCGCCCGGGGAGTCCCAGCCGCGACCGACGCACCCGGCCAGCGCGCCCGTGACAGGCAGCCCGAGAAGCGTGAGCAGGCGACGTCGGGAGAGCTCGTGCACAGCGCGATCGTAGACCCTTGACCTTCGTACAAACGTTCTAATAGACTCCATCTATGTTCGAGAGCGGATGCGTCGACGACCTGCGGCTGGCAGTGCACGCAGTCGTCGACGCTCCGTGCGAGCTCGCGACGACCGCGCAGCAGGCGGAGCTCCTCGTCGCCGTGGAGGAGGCTCAGTCGCTGCTCGAGGGGGTGAAGGCCCGGGCGCTGGCCGCGTTCGCCGATGCCGGTGGCCCCGAGGAGGCCGGCGCGCCGAATGCGAAGGCGTGGGCGCGGCGCGAGCTACGGATGGACGCGAGCGAGGCCGGGCGCCTCGTCACCACCGGCCGGACGCTCACGGCCCTGCCCCGCGTGTTCGAGGCGTTGCGGGCCGGGCGGATCCGGCCCGCCCACGTGTACGAGTTCAGTGCCGGCCTCAAGAAGGCCGCCCCTGGGGTGATCCCTGCGGTCGAGGACTACCTCGTGGACGTCGCGGAGCGCGGCGAGCCGGCCGCGCTCAAGGCGGAGATCCGCGAGTTCCTCGAGGCCGTCCATCCCGAGGAGCTCGACGCGGCCTACATCCGCGGCATGGAGCGCCGCGACCTGCAGGTCTCGAAGGTCGGCGACGGCTACGCGGTGACCGGCTTCCTCGACGTGCTCACGGGCGCCAGGCTCAAGGCCGTCGTGGACCACCTCGGTGCGCCCAGCGATCGCGACGACACCCGATCGCCGTCAGAGCGCCGCGTCACCAACCTCGATCGGCTCCTCACCCACGTGCTGGAGCACGGGCTGCCGACACGCAAGGGATTCCGCCCGCAGCTCTACGTAACCGTCGACCTCGAGCGCCTGCAGGACGTCCCGGGTGCCGCTCCGGCACGGCTCTACGGCTGGGGCACCATCCCCGACACCCTGCTCGGCAGCCTGCTCTGCGACGCCGACGTGACTCCGGTGCTCAGCGAGGGCGAGGTCGAGGTGGGCGAGGGCTCAGCCGCACGGACCGAGGGTGCCGCACTGGCAACGCTCGACGAGCAGCTGATCCGCACGGCCGGCCCGCGCAGGAGTGCCGACGTCCTCAACGTCGGCCGCACGCAACGCCTCGCGACCGAGCGACAACGGATCGCCGTGAAGCATCGCCAAGAGGGCCGCTGCGCCAACCCGGGCTGTCACAACACCCATCTCGAGATGCACCACCTCGACTGGTGGCACCGCGACTTCGGGCGCACCGACCTCGACGACCTGCTCGGGCTCTGTCCCCGCTGCCATCACCTCGTGCATGCGGGCAAGCTCCAGGCTCAACGCGACCCCGTCACCGGTCAGGTCGTGCTCCGCACCCAGCTGGGGACGCGCCTCGGCCAGCCCGATGACCGCGAGCGCGGGTTCCGTCGGCTGCTCATGAAGCGCCAGCTCCGCGAGATCAGGCGCGCCATGCGCGAGTCGTCGCAGCGCGAGCAAGGTGCCCGCGCCGCGTGACGGGGCAGTGCACCCTGGACGCACGCGCGCCGGGCACGACCGGACGGGGGACCGGTCGTGCCCGGCGTGCGTTAGGGCGTCAGGCCTTCTTGCGGTTGAGGAACGCCAGCATCGCCGCCCGTGCCTCGTCCGACCCGAACAGCCGGCCGGACTGCTCGGCAACCTCGTCGCCGAGCGCGTCGATCCGCTCCACGAGCTCGGCGTTGAGCAGGGCCTTGGTCTCGCGAAGGCCCTGCGGATACGCCTTGCGGAGACCGTCGAGCACCCCCGCCAGCGCCGCATCGAGCTGCTCCGCCGGCACGGCCTCCGTCACCAGCCCGTACGCGACGGCGTCGGCGGCGGAGAACGTCTCTCCGGTGAGGAAGGTCCGCGACGCCGCCCGCGGCGTCATCCGCGCGAGCGTCGTCAGCGAGATCACCGCCGGCGCCAGCGCGAGCCGCACCTCGGTGAAGGCGAAGGTGACGTCGTCCGCGCAGACCACCACGTCGGCGGCCCCCACGATCCCGAGCCCGCCCGCGCGGACGGGCCCGTGGAGGCGCACGACGACCGGCTTCGGCAGGGTCACGATCAGGCGCTGCAGGGCGACCAGGCCCTTCGCGCCCTCGACCATCCCTCCCCCGGCAGCTTCCGCGAGGTCGGCGCCCGAGCAGAACACGCGTCCCGCAGCCGCGATCACGACCGCCAGGACGTCGGGATCCGCGGCGGCGGTCTCCAGGTGCCCGACGAGCTCACCGACGAGCTGCGCCGAGAGGGCGTTGCGGTTGTGCTGGCTGTCCAGCGTGATCGTCGCGACCTGGTCGGCGACCTCGAGGTGGACGAGCTCGGTCATGGGTGGAGTCCCTTCATCAGCAGGATCGTCTGCATCGCGGTCAGTACGACTTCGGGAGGCCGAGCGAGAACTGAGCGACGAAGTTCAGCACCATCTCACGGCTCACCGGCGCGATCCGCGAGAGCCGCGAGCCGGCCAGCATCTGCACCAGTCCGTACTCCTCCGCGAGACCGTTGCCGCCGTGCGTCTGGATCGCGCGGTCGACGGCCGCGCAGACGACCTCCCCCGCCGCGTACTTCGCCATGTTGGCGGCCTCCCCGGCGCCCATGTGGTCGCCGGCGGCGTAGAGCGCGGCTGCCTTCTGCGTCATCAGACGCGCCAGCTCGATCTCGATGTGCGTCTGCGCGAGCGGGTGGGCGATCGCCTGGTGGGCGCCGATCGGCGTCTTCCAGACCTGCCGGTCCTTGGCGTACGCCGTGGCGAGCTCGAGGGCGAGACGCGCGGTGCCGGTCGCGAAGGACGCCGCCATGATCCGCTCGGGGTTCAGGCCGGCGAAGAGCTGCTCGATGCCGGCGTCCTCGCTGCCGATCAGCGCGTCGTGCGGGAGGCGGACGTCGTCGAAGAACAGCGTGAACTGCTTCTCCGGGCTGACGATCCCCATCGGGATCTCCTGCCAGGTGAAGCCGGGGGTGTCGGTCGGCACGAGGAAGAGCGCCGGCTTGAGGTTGCCCGTCTTGTGGTCCGCGGTGCGGGCGACGACGAGGACATGGCTCGCCTCGTCGACACCGGAGATGAACGTCTTGCCACCGGTCAGGCGCCAGCCGCCGTCCTCCTCGCGGTGGGCGGTGGTGATGATCCTGTGCGAGTTCGAGCCCGCGTCCGGCTCGGTGATCGAGAACGCGAACGTGCTCGTGCCGTCGGCCAGGCCCGGCAGCCAGCGCTGCTTCTGCTCCTCCGTCCCGTACTGGGCGATGATCGTGCCGACGATCGCGGGCGAGACCACCATCAGCAGCAGCGGGCAGCCCGCCGCGGCCAGCTCCTCGCAGACGGCCGCGAGGTCGCCGATCTCGCCGCCACCACCCCCGTACTCCTCGGGCACCGCGACGCCGAGGTAGCCGAGCTTGCCGGCCTCCTCCCACAGCTCGGTCGTCTTGCGGCCCTCGCGATAGGCGGCGTTGAAGTAGTCGCGCCCGTACTTGCGGCCGAGCTCGGCGACCGCCTTGCGGAGCGCGCGGCGCTCCTCGGACTCGCTGAACGGCGCGTTGCTCTCAGTCATCACTCTTCTCCTCCGGCGGGGGCGCCTTCGCTCTCGTCAGCCGCGGCGATCACGGCCAGCACCGCGCCCGACTCGACCTGGGAACCCGCGGACACCGCGAGCTCGGTGACGACGCCGTCGGTCGGCGCCGTGATGGTGTGCTGCATCTTCATCGCCTCCAGGACGACGACCACGTCGCCCTGCGCGACCGCCCGGCCCTGCTCGACCGCGACCGAGACGACGGATCCCGGCATCGGCGCGAGCAGCGACCCGGCAGCGACCTGGTCGGCGGGGTCGGTGAAGCGCGGGACGACCGTGAGGTCGAGCGGACCGGACGGCCCGTCGACGTCGACGACACCCGCCCCGACCGCGACGGCGTACGTCCGGGCGACCCCGTCGCGCTCGAGAACCACGCGGTCCGCGGTGACGGTCGCCGCGACCGGCGCAGCGCTCTCCCCGCCATCAGCGTCGACGGTCCCCGCACCGGCGCGCGGGACGAGGCGTCCGCCCACCGCGTCGTACGCGACGACGACGTCCTCGCCGCGCACCTGGTACGTCGCCGTGTGCGGCTGGCTCGCGACGTTGCGGAAGCCGGCAGGGATCCGCGACAGGACGCGCGCGCCCTGAGCAGCCGCGGTCGCGGAGGCGAGCGCGGCCGCGGTGGCGTAGTCGGCGACGGCCGAGGCGTCCGCCCGCGGCGCGGACCATGCGTCGATCCGCCCCTCGAGCAGCAGCGTGCTCAGCTCGCCGGAGGCGAACTCGGGGGCACCGAGGATGCCGCCGAGCAGGTCGAGGTTGGTGGTCACACCGTGGAGTCGGGTCCGTTCGATCGCGCCGCGGAGCATCCGGATCGCCGACGCACGGTCGGGACCGTACGCGACCAGCTTCGCGAGCATCGCGTCGTAGTGGATGCCGACCTCGCTGCCCGGCTCGACGCCCGAGTCCAGCCGGAGACCGTACGACGCAGGTCCTGCGAAGCGCGCCTCCGCACCCGGCACCTCGAACGCCCGGACCGTCCCGGTCTGCGGCGCGAAGTCGTCCGCGGCGTCCTCGGCGTACAGACGGACCTCGATCGCGTGACCCCGCGGCGCGGGCGGCTCGGACAGCGCGGCGGCCTCCTGAAGGGTCCGCCCCTCGGCGACCGCGATCTGCAGCGCCACGAGGTCGAGACCGGTGACGGCCTCGGTGACGGGGTGCTCGACCTGGAGCCGCGTGTTCATCTCGAGGAAGGAGATCAGCGCGTGCTGCTCGTCTCGTTCCTCGACGCTCTCCCCACGCTCGTCTCGTTCCTCGACGAGGAATTCGACGGTCCCGGCTCCGAGGTAACCGACCTGCTTCACCAGCGCCCGAGCCGCGTCGTGCAACGCGGTGCGCGTGGCCTCCGACAGACCGGGGGCCGGCGCCTCCTCGACGACCTTCTGGTGCCGGCGCTGGAGCGAGCAGTCACGGTCGCCGAGGACCCAGCACGTCCCGTGCGCGTCGGCCATCACCTGGACCTCGACGTGGCGGGCGTGCTCCAGGTAGTGCTCCACGAAGACCGTCGTGTCACCGAAGGCGGAGCCCGCCTCGGCGGCCGCCTGCTCCATCGCCGCGGGCAGCGCGTCGAGGTCGCGGACGACCCGCATACCGCGCCCGCCGCCGCCCGACGACGCCTTCACGACGAGCGGGAGGTCCGTGGCCTTCATCCGGTCGGGGTCCAGAAGCCCCGCGACCGGGCCACCACACTGTGCCATCAGCTCCTTGGACCGCACCTTCGAGCCCATCGCCTCGATGGCCTCGGGGTCGGGTCCGATCCACGTCAGGCCCGCCGCGCGCACCTGCGCGGCGAAGCCCGCGTTCTCCGAGAGGAAGCCGTAGCCGGGGTGGATCGCGTCCGCACCGGTCGCCAGCGCCGCCGCGATGACGAGGTCGCCTCGCAGGTACGTCTCGCCGGGCGCGTTGCCCGGCAGGCGTACGGCGGCGTCGGCGTCGCGGACGAACGGGGCGTCCGCGTCGGCGTCGGAGTGCACCGCTACCGTCGCGATGCCGAGCGCTCGGCACGTCGCGAACACGCGCCGGGCGATCTCGCCCCGGTTCGCCACCAGGACCTTCTGGATCATGCCGCCTCCGTTGGTCGAGCCTGTCGAAACGCTCACAGTCGGAACACCCCGTAGCCACGGGCCCCTTCGATCGGCGCGTTCGCGATCGCGCTGAGGCAGATGCCGAGCACGGTGCGGGTGTCGCGCGGGTCGATCACGCCGTCGTCGTAGAGCAGGCCGGACGTGAAGTACGCCAGCGACTGCTCCTCGATCTGCTTCTCGATGAAGGCGCGCATCTGCTTGTCGCCGTCCTCGTCGTACGGCATGCCCTTGGCCTCGGCGGCGCCGCGGGCGACGATCGAGATCACGCCGGCGAGCTGGGCCGGGCCCATCACCGCGGACTTCGCGTTGGGCCAGCTGAACATGAAGCGCGGGTCGTACGCGCGCCCGCTCATGCCGTAGTGCCCGGCGCCGTACGAGGCGCCGATGACGACGGAGATGTGCGGGACCGTCGAGTTGGAGACGGCGTTGATCATCTGGGCGCCGTGCTTGATGATGCCGCCCTGCTCGTACTCCGCGCCGACCATGTAGCCGGTCGTGTTGTGCAGGAACAGCAGCGGCGTGTCGGTCTGGTTCGCCAGCTGGATGAACTGGGTCGCCTTCTGCGACTCCTCGCTGAACAGCACGCCTTGGGCGTTGGCGAGGATGCCGATCGGGTAGCCGTGCAGCTGGGCGAAGCCGGTGACGAGCGAGGTGCCGTACAGCGGCTTGAACTCGTCGAACTCACTGCCATCGACCAGGCGGGCGATCACCTCGCGCGGGTCGAACGGCACCTTGAGGTCGGTCGGCACGATGTCGAGCAGGTCCTCGACATCGAGCACCGGCTCTGCGTAGTCGGCGGCGGGGACCGGGCCGTGCTTGCGCCAGTTGAGCCGCCGCACGATCTGGCGGCCGAGGCGGATCGCGTCGTACTCGTCGACCGCGAGGTAGTCCGCGAGCCCGGACGTCCGCGCGTGCATCTCGGCGCCGCCGAGGGACTCGTCGTCGGACTCCTCGCCGGTCGCCATCTTCACCAGCGGCGGTCCGCCGAGGAAGACCTTCGCGCCCTCCTTCACCATGACGACGTAGTCGCTCATGCCGGGGACGTACGCCCCGCCGGCGGTCGAGTTGCCGAACACCAGCGCGACGGTCGGCACCCGGGCCGCGCTCGCGCGCGTGATGTTGCGGAAGGTCGCGCCGCCGGGGATGAAGATGTCCTTCTGCGTCGGCAGGTCGGCGCCGCCGGACTCGACGAGGTTGATCGTCGGGAGCCGGTTCTCGGCGGCGATCTGCGCCGCGCGGAGGCCCTTCTTGACGGTGAGCGGGTTGCTCGAGCCGCCCTTCACCGTCGGGTCGTTGGCGATGATCATGCACTCGACGCCCTCGACCACGCCGATGCCGGTGACGATCGAGCCACCGACCGGGAAGTCGGTCCCCCACGCAGCGAGCGTCGAGAGCTCGAGGAAGGGCGCACCCTCGTCGAGGAGCAGCTCGATGCGCTCGCGCGCGAGCAGCTTGCCGCGCTTGTGGTGGCGCGCGACGTACTTGTCGCCGCCGCCGGCCAGCGCCTTCGCGTGCTGCTCGGCGAGGTCGTCGATCTTGGCGAGCATCGCTTCGCGATTGGTCGGTGGAGCCTCGCGATTGGTCGCTGCGGCATCGGCCGCGGTCGTGGTCATGCAGGTCCCTCCAGGGTCAGCTCGACAGGGGTGCCGAGGTAGTGGGAGAAGCGTTCGGCCTCGCGCGCGAAGCGTTCGCGGGCGAGGCGGGTCAGAGAGGTCAGGAGCGTCAGGGTGACGACGACGGGGTCGGCCTTGCGGGTCGGGCGGGTCCACTTCCAGCCGCCGACGACACGACCGTCGTCGACCGCGAGGCCCCAGAAGAAGAGGCCCTCGATCGGCTCGCGCTCGAAGTCCTCGCTGGCGTCGACGACCTGCCGGTTCTTGTAGGCGATGAGGTACTCGTCGTACGGCGGGAGCAGGTGGCTGCCCAACCCCCCGCCCTCCCCGGTGGTCGAGGAGCCGCCCCCGGTGGTCGAGTAGTCCGAGCCCCTGGGCGAGGGCGTATCGAGACCCACGTCCCAGTACGTCAGCCCCTCCCGCTCGTACGACGCCGCGCCGCACGCGTCGTACCCGCGGCGCGCGTCACCGACGGTGATGCCGCCCCACCAGGCGAGGTCGTGCGCGGTGGCCGGGCCGTGGCCCCGCAGGTAGCGCTCCGCGAGCCGAGCGACCGCCTCGTCCCGGTCCAGCGGGTCCGACGCGGGGACGCGGTCGTCGAAGGCGGCGAAGGTCTGCTGCTTGCCCTGGGGCGCGCCGCTGATCGCGACCCGGTCCAGCTCGGCGGCGAGCGTGATGAAGCTGATGCGCTTGGTGGTGTCCACCCCGCGCTGCTCGAGCCGCTCGGCCAGGTCCTTGCGCGTGAGGTGGTCCCCGTCCGCGAGCGCGTCGGCGACCGCCTCGATGACCCGGGCGCGCTCGGCGGGCTCGTCGAGGCCGGTCGCGCGCCACGCCGACGCCATCGACCGGATGATGCGCGGCCCGGTCAGCTCCAGCATCCAGCGCGCGTCGGCGGGGCGGACGAAGTGCCAGGTGGGTCGGAGCACGTGCGTCCGCAGGATCGAGCCGTCCGCGACGCGCGCCTCGACCTCGGCCGCGGTGACGTCGCCGTCGCTGCGCTGGGCCAGCGCCCACCCGGCGTCGACGTACTCCTGCGCCTGGACCGCACCGATCGAGGCGACGACGTCCACCGGAGCCGCGAAGCGGTCGCCGACGAGGCGCTGCCGCTGCATGCGGGCAGCGCGCACGTCGGCCCAGTCGCCGTCGGAGGGCTCGGTGTACGTCGCGACCATGGCTCGTCCCCTGTCCTCAGAACCCCAGGACCTTGGCGATGAGGTCGTTCATGACCTCCGTCGCCCCGCCGCCGATGCCGAGGATGCGCGCGTCGCGGTAGTGCCTCTCGACCTCCGACTCGCGCATGTAGCCGTGGCCGCCGTGGATCTGCACGGCCTCGTCCACGACGAAGTCGCAGGCCGCCACGGCGTCGTTCTTCGCGACGGCCGCATCGGCTGCGAGGCGGATCGGGTCGATGCCCTCCGCGCCCGCGGACGCCGCCGCGGCGCGCTCGACCACCTGGCGCGTGTACGCCCGTGCCGTCACGGTCGCGCGATGCATCTCCACGAGCTTGTGCCGGATGACCTGCCGGCTCGCGAGCGGACGACCGAAGGTCTCCCGGTCCTTCGCGTACGCCACCGCGAGGTCGAGGGACCGTTGTGCCGTCGCGTACGCCTGGACGGCCAGGCTCAGGCGCTCGTTGACGAACTGCTGCATCACCAGCACGAACCCGGCGCCCTCGTCACCGACCAGGTTCGTGGCCGGGACGCGGACGTCGTCGAACGCGAGCTCGGCGGTGTCGGAGCAGTGCCAGCCCATCTTGCGCAGCGGGCGTGCGACCGTGAAGCCGGGCGTGCCCTTGTCGACGACGAGGAGCGAGATGCCGCCGAACCCCTCGCCGCCGGTGCGGACCGCGGTCGTGACGAAATCCGCGCGCACCCCGGAGGTGATGAAGGTCTTCGCGCCGTTGACGACGTACGCGCCGTCGTCGCCGTCGCCGTCACGGACCGCACGCGTGCGCAGGTTGGCGACGTCGGAGCCACCGCCGGGCTCGGTGACGCCGAGGGAACCGATGGTCTCCCCTGCCAGCGTCGGCCGGACGTAGCGCTCGACGAGCGCCGCGCTCCGGTCGGTCGGGTTCGCGCGGTGCGCCGAGACGATGTGCGGCAGAGCGATGCCGTGGGTGTAGAGCGCAGCGATCAGACCGGACGAGCCGCCCGCCTCGATGATCGCCTCGGTCACGACGGAGATGTCGAGGGTGTCGCCGCCCTCCCCTCCGACGTCCTCCGGGAAGCCGATGCCGAGCAGGCCCGCGGCCGCGGCGCGCTTGTGCAGCTCGCGCGGGATCTCGCCGGCGTCCTCCCACTCGGCGAGGTGCGGCACGATCTCCGTGCGGGTGAAGCGGGTCGCGGACTCCCGCAGCGCCTTGCGCTCGGGCGTCGACCACGCGTCGTACGGGCCCGTCATGACGGCTCCTCGGCGTGGGTGGGAAGGATGGCCGACGGGACCTCGGCCACGCGGGCGCGCAGCCACTCGCCGAGGGCCTTCGCCTGCGGGTCGAAGCGGGTCGAGGCCGCGACCCCGTCGCCGAGGAAGCGGTGCAGCACGACGTTGACGGCACGCAGGTTGGGCAGCGGGTGGATCTCGAGGTCGAGCTCGGCCGCCTCCGGCAGCAGCGTGCGGACGCGCGCATCGTCGAGGTAGCCGAGCAGCCACGCGTACGCCGCCTCGGGATCCGGGAGGTCGCTGCGCACCCACACCCCGACGTTGGCGTCGCCGCCCTTGTCGCCCGAGCGGGCGTGGAGGACCCGCCCGAGCGCGACGTCCACCCCCTCGCTGGTCGCCCTCTCGCTGGTCGAGTAGCCCGGAGCGCCAGCGGAGGGCGTATCGAGACCCCCCTCCCCCGCGAACGTCGCCGGCGCCGGGATCTCGATCCGCGTCCCGTCCGCGAGCACGACCGTGTGCGGCACGAGCTCCTGCGCGACGTAGCCCGCGGTATACACGCCGTACGGCGTCCCGGCCGCCGGCGGCCGGGTGACCGTGAAGCCGGGGTACGACGCGAGAGCAAGCTCCACAGCCGCGGACGAGAACGCGCGACCGACGGGGTCCGGAGACGGATCCTTCACGTGGCACCGCAGGAGCGCGGTCGCGCGCGCCTGCGAGTCGGGGTCCGGCACGTCGGTCCGGTCCAGCTGCCAGGTGATCTCGGCGGGCAGCCCTGCGGGCGAGCCGGCGAGCGCGTCCTCCACCTGGGCCCGGACCAGCGCCGCCTTGGCCTCGATGTCGAGCCCCGTGAGGACCAGCTCGACGCTGTTGCGGAACCCGCCGAAGGAGTTGAGCGCGACCTTCGTCGTCTCCGGCGGAGCGGACCCGCGGACCCCGGTGATCGCGACCCGGTCCGGGGCGTCCTGCGTGAGGACGACCGTGTCGAGGTGCGCGACGACGTCCGGTCCGGCGTACGCGGGCCCGCCGATCTCGTACACGAGCTGCGCGGTGACCGTGTCGACCGTGACGACGCCCCCGGTGCCCTCGTGCTTGGTGATGACGCTGCTGCCGTCCGCCGAGACCTCCGCGATCGGGAAGCCGGCGTGCAGGAGGAGCTTGGGGTCGAGGTCGGCGAACCCGGCGAAGTTGCCGCCGGTCGCCTGGGCGCCGCACTCCACGACGTGGCCGGCGACGACGGCGCCGGCGAGCGCGTCGTAGTCCTCGCGGCTCCACCCGAAGGCGTGGATCGCGGGCCCGACGACGACCGAGGCGTCGGTGACCCGTCCCGTGACGACGATGTCCGCGCCGGACTCGAGCGCCGCGGCGATGCCGAACGCGCCGAGGTAGGCGTTGGCGGTGATGGGCACCTGGCCGCCGTGGCCGACGAGGCCGAGGTCGCCCGCTCGCGTGCGCAGGTCGTCGCCCTCGACGTGAGCCACGACGACGTCGACACCCTGGTCGGCGGCGATCTCGCGCAGCTTGGCCGCGAGTCCGGCCGGGTTGAGGCCGCCGGCGTTGGTGACGATGCGGACGCCGCGCTCCTTCGCGTAGCCCATGCACTCGGTCATCTGGCGCACGAAGGTCTTGGCGTAGCCGAGCGACGGGTCCTTCATGAGGTCGCGGCCCAGGATGAGCATGGTCAGCTCGGCGAGGTAGTCGCCGGTCAGGTAGTCGAGCTCGCCCTCGGTGAGCATCTCGCGCATCGCGGCGAGGCGGTCACCGTAGAAGCCGGAGCAGTTGCCGATCCTGATCATGCGGCGCCTCCGCGCTCGGAGAGCGGCTTCGGGTCGGGTCCGGGGAGACCGGCGAACGCCTGCACGATGTCGAGCCACTCGTCGGCCGCCGCGCCGTCGGCCGTCACGTCGACGTCGCCGCGGACCCGGCGTCGGGTGGCGAGGAGCGCGAAGTCGTAGCCGTCGCCGGTCACGCGGTCGGCGGCGTCCTCGGGACCCCACGCCCACGTGTCGCCGTCAGGGCCGGTCAGCTCGACGCGCACAGGGGCTGCCGGGACCTCGCGGCCGCGCACCAGGTAGGCGAACCCGCGGGTGCGGAAGCCGAGGTAGGCGACGTGCTTGGCACGTCCGGTCCGCGGGAGCTCGACGCCGAGCGCCTCGGCGACGTCGCGGCCGTGCGCCCAGGTCTCCATCAGGCGTGCGGTCGCCATCGAGGCGGGACTCATCGGCGGTCCGAACCACGCGATCTTGTCGCCCTGCGGCACGGCGCGCAGCGCGTCGGCGAGGCGGGCCCGCCCCTCGCGCCACGCCGCGAGCAGCGCCTCGGGTCCGAGCGCCACCAGCCGCTCGGTCTCCTCGTCGATGTAGCCGGTCGGGTTCGCGGCCGCCGCCTTCATCAGCTGCCCGAACGCGTCCCCTCCCGCGATCGCCGCCTGTGACGCCTCGTCGGTCCAGTGCAGGTGCGCGACCTGGTGGGCGATCGACCAGCCCTCCGCAGGGGTGGGGCGCGCCCAGCCCTCGGCGTCGAGGTCGGCGACCAGCGCCTCGAGCTGGCGGCTCTCGTCGTCGAGGTCGGTCAGGACGGACTCGAGGACCTCGTCGCGCGACGGGGTCGTGGTGGACGGTTCAGTGCTCATTCAGCGCTCCAGCTCGGTGTCGAGGGTGACGGCCCAGGTGTCGAGGATCGAGGTGCGACGCGCGGTGTCGTCGCTGAGCGAGGCGGCCAGGCCGAGGCCGCGCACGAGGTCGAGGGTGGCCTGAACGAGCTGGCGGTTGCGGCCGCGGCCCTCGTCGATGCCGAGGAGCTCCACCGCATAGGCGTGGGTCTCGCGGCCGATCCGGCGCTCGAGCGGGGCGACGGCGTCGCGCAGCTCCTCGTCGGTGCGGGCGGCGACCCAGAGCTCGAGCGCGGCGAAGAACACGGGCGAGACGAACTGCGCCGCCAGCGCGTCGAGCACCGCACGGGTCCTCCCCTCCTGCGGGAGGTTGGCGACCGACGTCGCCATCTCGTCGCGACGGCGCTCGGTGAGGTGCTCGACGGCGGCGATGACGAGGGCCTGCTTGCTCGGGAAGTGGTGCAGCTGTGCTCCACGGGAGACGCCGGCGCGCTGCGAGACGACGGTCGTGCTCGTCCCGGACCAGCCGAGCTCGACGAGCGACTCGACGGTCGCCTCCAGGAGGCGCTGGCGCATCAGCCGGCTGCGCTCCCCTTGGGTCGTGCGGGTGGTCGCGGTCACACCGCCATCATGTGCTCCGAACTAACAAACAGTCAACCCTGTCTTTTTCTGTGAGACGCGCATCGTCCGTCGGCGGGATAACGCATCGCCCACGCCGGACGGCCACCTCTACCCTGGCCCGATGCGCATCGCGTCCCTGCACCTCTACCCGGTCAAGTCGACCGCTGCCCTCGACGTCGAGCGGGCGGCCGTCGAGCCGTGGGGCCTGACCGGCGACCGCCGCTGGCTCGTCGTCGACCCGACGGGCGCCAAGATCGACCCGCTCCGGCACCGAAGGGTCCTCGGCGTCCGCGCCGTCCCGACCGCGGACGGCCTCCGACTGAGCGCACCGGGACATCCCACCCTCGAGGTGCCGGCGCCGGTCGACGGCGTGCAGGTGCGGGTCGGCATCACGCGGCAGCCGGAGCTGACGTACGCCGGCCCGGCCGCGGCCGCCTGGCTGACCGTGGTCCTCGGCACCGACGTACGGCTGGTGTGGCAGCAGGAGCCGCGCGACCGCACGGTGTCGGCGTCGCACGGAGGTCTGCCGGGGGATGTTCTCTCGCTCGCGGACGCCGCTCCGATCCTCCTCACGACCACCGCCTCGCTCGACCAGCTCAACGCCTGGGTCGCCGACGGTCCCGAGCCCGCTCCGCTCGCGATGAGCCGGTTCCGCCCCAACATCGTGGTGGACGGTGACCTCGTCCCGTTCGTCGAGGACGGGTGGCGGTCGGTCCGCCTCGGCGAGGTCGAGCTGCGCTTCACCGAGCTCTGCGACCGGTGCGCGATCACCACGATCGACCCGGTCACGCTCGAGCGCGGCAAGGAGCCGATCCGGACGCTGGCGCAGCGACGCAAGTGGGACGGCGTCACGTGGTTCGGCGTGCGGATGCTCCCCACCGGCGCGGGGACGCTCCACGTGGGTGACCGGGTGGAGGTTGTCACCTCGGCATAGCGTGGCCGCATGACCACCATCGCCGTGATCGGAGCAACGGGGTTCGCCGGAGGCGCGATCGCGTCCGAGGCGCTGGCGCGCGGGTACGACGTCATCGCCGCCGCCCGGGACACCGCCTCCATCGGACCAGCCGACCACCAGACCACCCGCGACGGGGACCTGTACGACGCAGAGTTCGTCGACGGGCTGGCCCGCGACGCCGACGTCGTCGTGGTCGCGGTCCCCTTCCACACCGACGACCGCGACCTCGTCGAGGCGGTCCCCGGACTCGCCGCGGCCGTCGCCCGGCACCAGCGGCGCCTCGGCTTCGTCGGCGGCGCCGGCTCCCTGCGGGTCGCCCCCGACGGTCCGATCCTCATGGAGACCCCAGACTTCCAGGAGGCGTGGAAGCCCGAGGCGCGCGCTGGCTACCAGGTGCTCGACGCGCTCACCCGCACCACCGAGGACGTCAACTGGTTCTACGTCAGCCCGTCGGCGCTGTTCGGCCGCCTCGCGGACGTGCCGGCCCGCGGCAGCTACCGCCTCGGCGGCGACGTCCTGCTCACCGAGCCGGACGGCACCTCGTCGATCTCGGGGCCTGACTACGCGCAGGCGTTCGTCGACGAGATCGCCAGCCCGACCCACTACCGCGAGCGGTTCACCGTCGGCTACTGACGGGACCGGGGCTGCTGTCGGTCATCTCGGTGGTCGTACGACCACCTCGACAGCGTCGTCCTCGAACCCGAGCCGGTGAGCGAGGCGTCGCGACGCGACATTGCTGGCGAGCGCCCTCCAGCGGACGAGGCCGTGCTGGCGCACGGCGTCGCGGGCGGCCGTCGCGGCGACGACCACAGCGACCCCACGGCCGCGAGCGGCGGGGTCGGCCAGGACGCCGACGTCGGCGTCCATGCCGGCGAAGCGCGTGAGGTTGGCGGCGGCGAGCGGACGCCCGCCGGGGTCGAGCGCGACCCATGCCTGCTCCACGTCGCCGGCGAAGCCCGACTCGACCCACTCGGGCTCCGAGACGGCGTCCCGCAGACGTCGGAGCTCGCCCGGCTGCGCGGGTCGGACGGTCACGTCGATCCGCGCAGACGCCACCGGCTCCACCCGGTCGGCGAACGAGTGGACCGCCGGCCCGACCACGGACCAGCCTGGGAGGTGCTCGGACCACCAGCCCGCGTCCTGGACCGCGGAGACCGAAGGAGCCCACCGACGGACCCGGTCGACGAGGTGCGGCGGAGCCGTGACGTGGACGACCGCGTCCCGGACCACGCACAGCACGCCTCGCTCGTCCCCGAGGAACGCCGCGTGGGGGACGGCGACGACCGCCGAGGCCCTGTCCTCGCCAGCCCCACCGAACACCGCACCCCAGGGCCTCGACCCGGGAACGCGTCTCGTCCTGCACGCGCCCAGTCGACCACAGCGCCGACGCCCGAGGCGACCGCAATGTGGCGGCCACTACCGTGACGCCATGTCTGCGAGCGAGTCCGTCGAGCGCGAGATCACCGAGCCTGTCGACCTCTGCCTCCCGTCCGGGCGGCTGAACCCGGATGCCGTCGGCTGGACCCGGCAGCCGCTGCACCGGGCGAACCTGCGCGGCTGGGGGCGTACGAAGCGGTGGGAGTACTGGGGGATCGTCTCGCCCACCCACGTGATCGGCGTCCAGGTGTCGTCGTTGGACTACGCCGCCGTCCACGGGATCTACGTGCTCGACCGCGCGAGCGGCACGGAGTGGCGCACGGACGTGACGGTCGTCGCCGGCCGCGGTGTCGCCCTGCCGGACCGGGCCGGAACGGGACGGGTGGCCGCGGCGGCGAAGGACTTCGTGGTCGACATCCGGCAGCCCGACGACGGCACGCGCGGAACGACCACGATCCGCGCGACGACGCCGCGCGCCACGCTGTCGCTCACCGTCGAGCAGCCGTCCGGTCACGAGTCGATGGGCGTGGTCGTGCCGTGGAGCGCGCGCCGCTTCCAGTACACGGTCAAGGACCTCGCCCGGCCGGTGACGGGCACGCTGAGCCTGGACGGCACCGCGTACCCGATCACCGACGCGTACGCCGTCCTGGACCACGGGCGCGGCGTCTGGCCGTACCGGATGACCTGGAACTGGGGCGCCGGATCCGGACCGGGCGGCAACGCGGTCCAGCTCGGCGGCCGGTGGACCGACGGGACGGGCGCGACGGAGAACGCGATCGTGGTCGACGGGACCGTGCACAAGATCGGCGCCACGCTCCACTGGGCGTACGACACCGCGGATGCGACGGCGCCCTGGCGCGTCACCGGCGACGGCGTCGACGCCACCTTCCACCCCGAGCACGTCCGCGTCGCGCGGACCGAGCTCGTGGTGCTCGGCAACGCCACGCACCAGGCGTTCGGGACCTGGTCGGGCACCGCCCGCGGCGACGACGGGACGACGCTCACGCTCGACGGGCTCGTCGGCTGGGCCGAGGAGGCGCGCAACCGCTGGTGACCGCGGCACTCGTGACCGCAGCACTCGTGACCGCAGCACTCGTGACCGCAGCACTCGTGACCGAAAGCGGCACCTGACCTGCGGCTGACCGCTCCCCTGGTTACGCTCCCCAGAGCCGGTGTCGGGACCGGTACGAGGGAGCGGGGGCAGGATGACCGAGGAAGACCGACCGGACGACGACGTGGTGTCACGTCTGACGCTGGAGCAGAAGGCATCGCTGACCTCGGGCAGCGACTTCTGGCACACGCAGCCGGTCGAGGACGCGGGCATCGCGAGCATCATGATGGCCGACGGGCCGACCGGTCTGCGCAAGCAGGCGGGCGAGCCCGGCCTGTCGATGGGGCTGAGCTCCAGCGTGCCGGCGACGTGCTTCCCCACGGCGACCTCGCTCGGCTCGTCCTGGGACACCGACCTCGTCGAGCGCGTCGCCGCCGCGATCGCGCGTGAGGCGCGCGCCGAGGGCGTCTCCGTCGTGCTCGCCCCGGGGGTCAACATCAAGCGGTCGCCGCTGTGCGGGCGCAACTTCGAGTACCTCTCCGAGGACCCCCACCTGTCGGGCGAGCTCGGTCTCGCGTTCGTGCGCGGGCTGCAGTCCGAAGGTGTCGGCGCCTCCGTGAAGCACTTCGCCGCCAACAACGCCGAGACCGACCGGATGCGGGTCTCCGCCGACGTCGACGAGCGCACGCTGCACGAGATCTACCTCGCGGCGTTCGAGCGGGTGGTCACCGCCGGCGACCCCTGGACGGTGATGGCGTCGTACAACCGGATCAACGGCACCTACGCCACCGAGAACGCCTGGCTGCTGCGCGAGGTGCTGCGCGACACCTGGGGGTTCGAGGGCGTGGTCGTCTCCGACTGGGGCGCCGTCCACGATCGCGCCGCCGCGCTGCGCGGCGGGACGGATCTGGCGATGCCGCCGTTCGGGGACGACGACGCGGTCGTGGACGCCGTACGCTCCGGGTCGCTCGACGAGCAGGTTCTCGACGAGTCCGTACGCCGGGTGCTGGCGCTGGTCGAGCGCGCGCACGCCGCGGCCCCCGCCGACAGGGGCGACCCTGACCATGACGACGCGGCCTCCGCCGACGACCACCTCACCCATCACGAGCTCGCCCGCGAGGCCGCGACGGCCGGGGCCGTGCTGCTGAAGAACGAGCGGGTCGGTGGCGTCCCGGTCCTGCCGATCGCCGACGCAGGCTCGATCCTGGTCGTCGGCGAGCTCGCCCGCACCCCGCGCTACCAGGGCTCCGGGTCCTCGCGCGTCAACCCGACCCGCGTGGACGTCCCCCTGGACGCGCTGCGCGAGGCGGCGGGCACGGAGCTCGCCTTCGAGCCGGGCTACACCCTCGACGGCACGCCCGAGGAGGACCGCACGCTGCGCGCGGCCGCCGTCGAGGCGGCTCACGGCGACCGCGTCGTCGTGTGCTTCCTGGGTCTCCCCGACAGCTACGAGTCCGAGGGCTACGACCGCACGCACCTCGACCTCCCGCCCGCGCAGCAGGAGCTGGTGCAGGAGCTGGCGTCGGCCAACCCGCGCGTCGTGGTCGTGCTCGCCAACGGCGGCATCGTCACGCCGGTCGCGTGGTCCCGCGAGGTGCCGGCGCTGCTGGAGATGTGGCTCGGAGGGCAGGCGGCGGGCTCGGCCGCGGCCGACATCCTGCTCGGGCGTGCCGAGCCGACCGGCCGGCTCGCGGAGACCATCCCGTTCCGGCTCGAGGACACCCCCGCGTACCTCGACTTCCCCGGCCACCTCGGGCACTCGCGCTACGGCGAGGGCGTCTTCGTCGGCTACCGCTACTACGACGTCAGGCGGGTCCCCCCGGCGTACGCGTTCGGGCACGGGCTCGGCTACACGACGTTCGCCCAGGGCGACCTCTCCGTCGAGGTCTCCGGCGAGGGCGACGACGTGCGCGCGACCGTGTCCGTCACCGTGACCAACACCGGCGCGCGCCGCGGGACCGAGATCGTCCAGGTGTACGTGTCCGACCTCGACGCCCCGGTGGCCCGACCCGAGCGGGAGCTGAAGGGCTTCGCGCGCGTCACGCTCGACCCGACCGCCTCGGAGCGGGTCACGGTGGAGCTCGACGCGCGTGCCTTCGCCTACTGGCACCCGACCCTGCGACGGTGGGTGGTCGAGCCCGGCACGTTCATCGTGTCGATCGGCGCGTCGTCGGCCGACCTGCGGCGCAGCGTCACGGTCACGGTGGGCGGGACGGAGATCCGGACCCCGCTGTCGGCCGAGTCGACGCTCGCCGAGTGGAGCGACGACCCGGTGGGCGGCCCGCTGCTCGCGAAGGCGTTCGGCGGTACCGAGGATGAGCCGACGGCGGCCGGGCAGGCGATGGCGGCGCAGGTGCCGCTCTCGGCGTTCGCGGGCCTGGCGGGCTTCCCCCGCGCGACGGTGGACGCGCTGGTCGCCCAGGTCGGGTCCGGCGGTGCCGACGCTCCGTCCCGGGGTGAGGGTACGGCGCGGGCCGACGAGGCCGACGAACCCACGGGCCGGCCGGTCGAGGCGCTCGGGGACCCCGGCGCTACGCCGTGACCTGACCGAACCGCACGAGCGCGACCGACTCGAACGCGCTCACCACCGCGTACAGCACGATCGACGTCGCGGTGACGACCACGATGCTGGCCCAGAGCTGGTCGTACGCGTAGGCGGGGATCGCCTTGATCATGCTCGACCCGAGGCCCTCGCCGCTCGCGAGCCACTCGGCGACCAGGGCACCGATCAGGGCCGCGGGGACCGAGAGGCGCGCCGCGGCGAAGATCGACGGCGTCGCCGACGGCACGGCGACCGTACGCAGGGCGGTCCACCGGCTGCCGCCGTACGCGGCGACCACGTCGAGCGACTGGCGCGAGGCCGAGCGCAGTCCGAGGACGATCGTCACGAGCGCGGGGAAGAACACGACGATCCCGCCGAGGACGGCGACGCCGAGCTGTCCCCGCCCGAAGACGAGCGCGATCACGGGGGTCATCGCCACCAGCGGCACGGACCGCAGGATCATCGCGACCGGCATCGTCGCCTGCTCGACCACCGGCGCGAGGACGAAGAGCGCCGCCATCACCAACGCCGCGGCCATGCCGGCCGCGAACCCCCAGCCGGCGTCGCGCAGCGTGATCGCGAGGTCACCGAGGACGAGCTCCCGGTTGGCGGCGGCGTTCTCGCCGGCGAACAGGTAGTCCCAGACGGCCTGCGGCGTCTGGCCCACCCGCGGGCCGATCTCCGGGAACGCGGCCAGGAACAGCATCCACAGCACGACGACGACGAGGCCGGCGAGCAGGATCGGTCCGACGGTGCGGACCAGCGGGCGGACGACGGTCATCGTGCACTCCTCGTCTGGGCGCCCACCGACCACGGGGCGACGACGCGGCCGATCCAGGACACGACCAGATAGCCGACCCCGGCGAGCAGCCCGGCCGCGAGCGCGTAGCCCCAGGTGCGGGGGATGTTCGAGTTCTGCTGGGCGGCGGTGAGCGCGACGCCGATGCCGGAGTCGATCCCGCCGAGGTACTCGCCGAGGATCGTCCCGAGCACCGCTGCGGGCGCGGCGATCTTGAGCGCCGCGAAGACGCTCGGGAGCGACGACGTGACCTGGATCCGGCGGAACTGCTGCCACCGCCCTCCGCCGTAGGAGCGGACGAGGTCGAGCGACGCACGGTCGGCCGACCGGAACCCGCCGAGCGTGCCCACCATCGTCGTGAAGAAGACCGAGATCGCCGCCAGGAACACCGACGGCGCGCGGCCGCCGAACATGACCAGCACGATCGGACCCAGTGCGAGGATCGGGGTGCAGTAGGAGATGATCGCGAGCTGCGTCGCGACACCCTCGACCGGCGGGACGAGCACGACGAGGACGGCCAGCGCGATCGCCAGGACGTTGCCCCACAGGAATCCCTGCAGCGCGCTCTGCGCGGTCACCGTGACGTTCGGCCCGTACACCTCCCAGCCGTCCTCGAGCACCGACGCGAGGACGGTCCAGGGCGTCGGGATGGCGCCTCCGGCGACCTCCGTGACCCCGGCGAGCGCCCACAGCGCGATCACGGCAAGGACGCCGACGGCACCGGCGACCGGCTTGGGCACCGTCCGCATCAGGCGCCGACCCCGCTCGCGGCGTGCCGCGGTGCGTGCTCCCCCGAGGTCGCGCCGTCGTGCCCGAACAGCAGCGCCGACAGGCGGTCGGTGTAGGCGTGGAACTCGGGCGTACGGAGCAGCTCCGGGGTGCGGGGGCGCGGCAGGTCGATCGGCACCACCTCCACGATCCGGCCGGGGCGCGGGCTCATCACCGCCACCACGTCGGAGAGGAACACGGCCTCGGAGATCCCGTGGGTCACCATCAGCGTCGTCGCCGGCTTCTCGGTCCAGATGCGCAGCAGCTCGATGTTGAGTCGCTGGCGCGTCATGTCGTCCAGGGCGCCGAACGGCTCGTCGAGCAGCAGGACCGACGGCTTCACCACGAGGGCCCGCGCGATGGACACGCGCTGGCGCATGCCGCCGGAGAGCTGGGCCGGCTTCGCCTTCTCGAAGCCCTCGAGGCCGACGAGGCTCACGAGGTCACGGATCAGCGCGTCGTCCGGCTTGATGCCGGCCACCTGCAGCGGCAGCCTGATGTTGGCCACGACCGACCGCCACGGCAGGAGCGCGGCGTCCTGGAAGGCGATGCCGAGCTCGTGGCCGCGCACGAGCTCGCGCGGCGACTGCCCGTTGACCAGCGCAGTGCCGGTCGTCGGGGACTCCAGTCCCGCGAGGATGCGCAGGATCGTCGACTTGCCGCACCCGGACGGGCCGAGGAGGGAGAGGAACTGCCCCGAGTCGGTCCTGAGGTCGACCTCGGCCAGGGCCTCGACCTTGCGGCGCCCCATCGAGAACGTCTTCGTCAGCCCCTGCAGGTTGACGCCCGTGCCGAGGGAGGTGGTGGTGGCGTCCACGTCAGACCAGGTCCGGGTTCTCGTCGTAGACCTCGCGGATCAGCGACATGTCGAAGAGGTCCTCCGCCGCGATCTCGATCTCCGCGCTGGCGAGCGCGGCGATGTTCTGGGCGATCTTCTCGTCGCTGATCGTGAGGATCCCGTTGGCGGCCGTCTCGTCGCTCTGGATGAGCTTGGACTGCGCGATGTTGTAGTCGACCTGGTTGGCGAGGTCGAGGTCGAGGTCCTTGCCGTACTTCTCGACCGCCAGCTTCGCGGCCGCGTCGTGGTCGGCGATCGCGTCCTTCCAGCCCTTGATGAGGCCGAGGAGGTAGCCCTTGACGAGGTCGCGCTCCTCGTCGATCGCCTGCTGGCTGATGAGGATCGACTCGCCGACGAGCGGGAGCCCGTGGTCGGCGAACAGGAAGGTCGAGTTCGCGAAGCCGTTGGCGGCCAGCGACAGCGGCTCGTTGGTGATGTAGGCGACCCAACCGTCCACCTCGCCCTTGGCCAGCGGCGTGGGGTCGAACTGCACGGAGACGATGTCCATGTCGTCGCGCGACAGGCCGTTGGCGGCGAGCAGCGCGTCGAAGACGAGGGTGTTGGTGTCCTGCACGCCGATCTTCTTGCCGACCATGTCCTCCGGCGTCGCGATCGGGCTGTCCGCTCCGGAGACGATGCAGAACGGGCTGCGCTGGTACGTCGCGGCGATCGTCTTCGCCTCCAGGCCCTTGAGGATCGCCGGCGAGGCGAAGTCCGGGGTCGAGGTGCCGACCCAGACCTTGCCGGTGTCGAGCCCCGCCTCGGTGCCCGTACCGGCAGCGCCGCCCGCCAGGAGCTCGACGTCGAGACCAGCGTCCTTCCAGTAGCCCTTCTCGATCGCCATGTACTCGCCGGCGAACTCCACGTTCTTGATCCACGACAGCTGCATGGCGACCTTCTTCAGGCCGTCCGCGCTGGCCTCGTCGTCGCTGCCGCAGGCAGCGAGCAGAGGAGCGGCGCCCACCGCCAGGCCCGCGAGTCCGGTGAGCTGGAGGAAGCGGCGCCGGTCCATGCGGCCGGTTCCGGCGAGGGGGGTACGACGGGTCATCGGGGCTCCTGTGTGCGGTTCGGCGACGTCGGGATGTCGCGGAGCCTAAGGAGCACAGGTTTCCGTCGTGTCACCCGAGCAGGACACGACGTATCGACGCTGTTAACTCATGACTTCACACCGTCGGCTCAGGCCGGAGCCTCGCTGATCTCGGCCCGGGTCGCCCCGACGGCGTCGGCGAGCGCGTCGGCGTCGACGGTGATCCCGACACCGTGCCCTCCCCCGCCGATGGAGATCGTGCCGGTGATCCCGGTGTCCATCACGACCGGCCAGGCGTTGGTGCTGCCGAGCGGGGTGATGGTGCCGCGCTCGTAGCCGGTCACCGCCTTCGCCGTCTCGGCGTCCGGCATCGAGACGCGGTTGACCTCGAGCAGCGCGCGCAGCTTCGGCCACGAGAACTCACGGTCTCCCGGCACCATGACGAACCGGTAGTCGCCGTCGCGCACGCGCACGACCAGCGTCTTGACGAGTGCGCGCGGCTCGATCCCCCGGGCTGCGGCCGCCTCCTCGAGCGACCGCACGCGGCCGTGGCGGGTGACGGTGTGCTCGAGGCCGAGCTCCTGCGCGGCGGCGATGGCGCGGGCGGACTGGTCGGACGGGTCGGGGTTCTCGGTCGTCATGGAGCCATCGAAGCACGCGGCTCAACCGCTGGACGGGGGTGCCGACATGGGCGAGGCGGCGAGCGCCTTGGCGACGGCGACGAGGTTCGCCGCCATCGTCACCCCGGTCGTCTGCGACCACTCGTGGCCCTCGTCGGTCTCGGTGAAGCTGGGGCCCGGCCCAGGACCGCGGTTCCAGTACGTCCACGCCTGGCCCGGCACCGTGAAGCCGATGTCGCCCAGCGCCCCGGCGATCTCGGAGATGACGTGGTGGGCACCGTCCTCGTTGCCGGTGACGACGACGCCGGCCACCCGGTCGTACGCGACGGGCTTCCCGTCGTCGTCGGTCTCGGAGATCATCGCGTCGAGCCGCTCGAGCGCCTGCTGCGCGTACGAGCTGGGGTGCCCGACCCACGTCGGCGTCGCGAAGACGAGGATCTCGCTGGACGTGATCGACCCGTGCACCCGCGGCCAGTCGTCACCCTCGCCCATGTCGGTCTCGACGCCGTGCGCGAGATCGAGGTCGGCCAGCCGGTAGCTGGTGGTGCGGACGCCCCACCCCTCCATCGCCGACACCACCACGTCCGCGAGGACCTGGGTGTTGGACGGTTCGGGCGACGCCTTGAGGGAGCAGTTGAGCAGCGTGGCACGCACGGGACCTCCTCGGATCGGTCGCCCGGAGCGGTACCCGTTGCCGGTCACACCATGCGACGCACGAGGCCGAGCGGAGCGTGCCGCATGACGAAGGCGAGCGGGCGCCACGGCCACGACGGCACGATCCGCTCGGGCTTCTCGCTGTCGATCGCCGCGACCAGGGCGCGCGACCCGGTCTCGGTGTCGACCATGCCCTTCGGCTTCTGCTCGACCTGGTCGTTCATCTCCGAGGCGATGTAGCCGGGGAAGACGGTCGTCACCGCGATGTCGTGCCCCTTGCGGTTGACGAGGTCGGAGCGGATCCCCTCCGCGAGGTGCGCGAGGCCGGCCTTGGTGGCGGCGTACGTCGTCATCGAGCTCGGCATGCCGCGCATCGCCGACATCGAGGACACGACCACGAGGTGGCCGGACCGGCGCTCGTAGAAGTGCTCCATCGCCGCCTCGCACTGCGCGAGCGCGGCGACGAAGTTGGTCTCGGCGGTCTCGCGGTTGGCGGCGAACCTGCCGGTGCCGATGCGTCCGCCCTTGCCCAGCCCGGCGTTCACGACCACGCGGTCCAGGCCGCCGAGCTCGCTCGCCGCCGTCTTGAACACCGTGAAGACCTGGTCGTGGTCGGTCACGTCGAGCGCGTGGACGACGACGCGGATCGACGGGTGCGCCGCCTCGAGCTCGGCCTTGAGCGCCTCGAGCCGGTCGACGCGCCGGGCGGTCAGCGCGAGGTCGTGGCCCTTGGCGGCCCAGACGCGGGCCATGCCGGCGCCCAGGCCCGAGCTCGCACCGGTGATGAGGATCGTCTTGCGCATAGGGGCTCCTGGCGAGAGGTCAGCGATACGTGACGAGGTCGTGCGGGAGGTGCGTGTGCTCGTTGAACGAGACGAGCGTCCGTCCGGACGAGCCGGTGATGAGCGTGGTGACGCCGGCGTTGATCGCGACCGTGTTGAGCCGCGGCCACAGCGCCTGCGCCTGCGGGGTCCACGTCTCGGCGTCGCCCGCGAGGACGTGCGCCGCGACGATCGCCAGCGGACCGCCCGAGGTGAACACGACCGCGCTCTCGCCGCGCCCCAGCGAGGTGGAGAGGCGGTCGAACGCCGCGAGGACGCGGCCGGTGAAGTGCGTGTACGGCTCGGGGTAGTCGTCGTCGTGCTCGCCGCTGATCCAGCGGGCGACCGCCGCGACGAAGAGCCGCTGGAACTCCTTCGGGTCGGTCACCGAGGCGGCCCGCCCGGGGGCGTACGCCTCGACCACGGACTCGTGCGGGAACTCGTCCCAGCCGTTGTCGACGTCGTAGCCGTCCGACGGACCGGCGGCGTCGAGCGCGGCGATCGCCGTCTGCGCGTGCCGCTTCATCGACCCGGCGACGGCGTGCGTCGGCAGGAACCCGGACGCCTCCCACGACTGCCCGAGCGCGCTCGCCTGGGCGTACCCGCGCTCCGACAGCTGATCGTAGTCGTCGGAGCCGAACGACGCCTGGCCGTGGCGCACGAGGTGGATCGCGCTCATCGCGCGACCCGTGCGCCCTGGGTCCGCGCTCCGCCGCGTGCCTCCTCGTCGGCCGCCGCCTTGCGCGCCGTGCGCAGCATCGCGGCGCGGTAGAGCCACGGGGCGAACCGCTTCGTCGCGTACGCCACGCGTGCGTCGCGGTCCGGGAGGATCACGTGCTTCCCGGCGTCGAGCTGGCGCAGGACCTCCGCGGCGACGGTGTCCGCACTGCGCCGGGAGCCGTCGATCAGCTGCCGCGCGGACGCGCTCGCGTCGGGGTCGGCGCTGCGGATCGAGTCGGCGAGGTTGGTGCGGAAGAAGGACGGGCAGATCACGGAGACGCCGACGCCGTACGGTTCGAGCTCCCACCGCAGCGTCTCGCTGAGGGCGACGACGCCGGCCTTCACCGCGTTGTACTCGCTCATCCGTGGCGGGTGCACCAGCCCGGCGGCCGACGCGGTGTTGACGAGGGTGCCCGAACGCTGCGCCTTGAGCAGCGGCGCGAAGGTCCGGCACCCGCGCGCGACGCCGAGGAGGTTGATCTCGGTGATCCACTCCCACTCGTCGGTGGTGGTGAGGTCGATGCGTCCGCCGGCGGCGACGCCGGCGTTGTTCACGACGACGTCGATCCCCTTCCAGGTCTCCTGCACCCACGTCAGCGCGCGAGCCCAGTCGGCGTCTGTGCGCACGTCGAGCGGCTGGTAGGTCAGGTCGCCGTGCAGGGCGGAGATGCTCGCGGGGAGGTCGGTGTGGACGTCGGTCGCGAGGACGCGGCACCCACGGTCGAGCAGCTGGGTGACGAGGGCGAGCCCGAGGCCGGAGGCCGCTCCGGTGACGAGGACTCGGTCTCCTGTGCTGACGCTCATGCGGCAGAGCGTACCGAGCGGTCGCTTACCTCCGACGGCGGCAACCCGCGCTTCAGGCACCCGACTCCTGCGGTTACGTTTGTGTAACGACTCGTGGGAGCGCTCCCAATCGCTCTTGACCAACGTCTGTGACGGCCGCCACAGTTCGTGGGAGCGCTCCCACAGGCGGGAGCGGCGAAGGAGAGGGTCACCGTGTCATACACACGCCGTTCGCGCTTGCTGGCCGCGGCAGCAGCGCTCATCGCGATGTCATCGCTCGCCGCCTGCGGCGGGGACGACTCCGGCAGCGACTCCGGAGAGGACGTCACGCTCCGCGTGAACCTCTTCGGCAAGTTCGGGTACACCGATCTGTACAAGCAGTTCGAGAAGGAGCACCCGGGCGTCAAGATCGTCGAGACGGCCGAGGGCGACCTCGGCAAGTACAACACCCAGCTGACCCAGCGCATCGCCGCCGGGTCCGGCGCCGGCGACGTCGTCGCGATCGAGGAGGGCCAGGCGGTCAACTTCCTCGCCAGCGCCGACAAGTTCGTCAACCTCCAGGACCACGGGGCCAACGACCTCAAGGACCAGTTCCTCCCCTGGAAGTTCGAGGGCGCCACGACGGCCGACGGCTCGACCACCATCGGCCTCGGGACCGACGTCGGCGGTCTCGCGATGTGCTACCGCCGCGACCTCTTCGAGAAGGCGGGCCTCCCCACCGACCGCGAGGCCGTGGCCGCGCTGTGGCCGACGTGGGACGACTTCATCGCGACCGGCGAGAAGTTCCAGGAGGGCATCGGCGACGGCAAGGCGAAGTTCATCGACTCCGCCACCAACACGTACAACTCGATCCTGATGCAGTCGGCGGACGAGACGTACTTCGACCGGGACAACAACCTGATCATCGAGAGCAACCCCGCGGTGAAGGACGCCTGGGACAAGTCGCTCGAGATGGACGAGAAGGGGATCTCTGCCGAGCTCAAGTCCTTCTCGCCGGAGTGGAACGCCGGCTTCAAGAACGGCGACTTCGCGACGATCGCGTGCCCGGCGTGGATGACCGGCTACATCAAGGACCAGGCGGGCGAGGAGAACGCCGGCAAGTGGGACATCGCGACCGTCCCCGGCGGCAGCGGCAACTGGGGCGGCTCCTGGCTGGCCGTGCCCGCGGCGAGCAAGAACCAGGACATCGCCATCGAGCTCATCAAGTTCCTGAGCAGCGCCGACGGCCAGCTCGCGGCCTTCAACGCGGTCGGCAACCTGCCGTCCAACCCGAACCTGTACGAGGATCCCGCGCTGCAGCAGGCGACGAACCCGTACTTCAACGACGCGCCGGTGGGCCAGCTCTTCGTGGCCGGTGCCGCGAACCTCGAGCCGGTCTTCCTCGGCGCCAAGAACCAGCCCGTGCGTGACGCCGTCGAGAACGCGATGCGTTCGGTGGAGAACGGCCAGCGCAGCTCCGCCGAGGGATGGGACGTCGCGGTGAGCGACGCCGAGAAGGCCGCCGGCTGACCCTCACCCCAGCCCGTGGTGCCCGCGCCGCGACCCCTACCGCGGCGCGGGCACCACGAGACCACCCATCCGCTCGGACCCAGGAGCCCTCATGCACCTGCGTGACCGGCTCGCCCGGATCGACATCCACGGCGCGCCGTACCTGTTCATCGCCCCGTTCTTCCTGCTCTTCGGTGTCTTCGGGCTCTTTCCCCTCGGCTACACGCTCTGGGTCTCGCTGCACGACTGGAGCCTGCTCGGCGGCAACGAGGGCTGGGTGGGCTTCGCCAACTACAGCGAGCTCCTCAGCGACGACTACTTCTGGAACAGCCTGCTCAACACGTTCGCGATCTTCGTGATCGCCACCGTCCCGCAGCTGCTGGTCGCGCTCGGGCTCGCGCAGGTCCTCAACTCCAGCCTCCGCGCGATCACCTTCTGGCGCGTCGGCGTGATCATCCCGTGCGCGACCTCGGTCGCGGCCGTGGGGATCATCTTCACGATGGCGTTCTCCCGCGACTTCGGGATCGTCAACTGGCTCATCGGCCTGGTCGGCGTCGAGCCGATCGCCTGGAACCAGGAGCGGCTGCCGTCCTGGATCGCGATCGCGACCATGGTCGACTGGCGCTGGACCGGTTACAACGCGCTCATCCTGCTCGCCGCGCTCCAGGCCGTGCCGAAGGACCTGTACGAGTCCGCACGCCTCGACGGCGCGTCGTCCGCGCGGCAGTTCTGGTCGATCACGATCCCGATGCTGCGCCCCACGCTGATGTTCGTCGTCACGGTGTCGACCATCGGCGGGATCCAGCTCTTCACCGAGCCGCTGCTGTTCAACCCCGGCGCCAACGCGATCACCGGTGGCGACATGCGGCAGTTCCAGACCAGCGCGATGTACGTCGTCGAGCAGGCGTTCACGGGTCAGCGGTTCGGCTACGCCGCGACCGTCGCGTGGATCCTGTTCGCGGTCATCGTCGTGGTGTCGCTGGTGAACTCCCTGCTCGTACGCCGCATCCGCTCGGTCGACTGAGGAGCCCTCGATGACCACACCCATGACCTCGACCGCGCCCGTGCTGCAGATCCCCGACGATCCGGAGCCCGCGCCCCGGCGTCGGCGGTCGCGCCTGCGTCGCGTGTCGCCGCTGACCTACCTGACGCTCACGTTCGTCGTGCTCGCGTCGGCGGCACCGCTCTACTACATGGTCGTGATGGCCTCGCGCCCCAACAGCGACATCACCTCCAACCCGCCGCCGCTCACCCCGGGCAGCGAGCTCAACGACAACGTCAAGCGGGTCTTCGAGAACCCCGACGTCGTCTTCGCCCAGTCGCTGGTCAACTCGCTGATGGTCTCGCTGGTGGCCACGATCAGCGTGGTGACGCTGTCGGCGCTGGCCGGGTTCGCGTTCGCGAAGCTGCGCTTCCGCGGCAAGAACATCTTCCTGCTCGCGGTGATCGGCACGATGATGGTGCCGGTCCAGCTCGGCCTCGTCCCGCTCTACATGCTGATGGGCTGGCTCGGTCTCGCCGGCACCCTGTGGTCGGCCGTCCTGCCGTTCCTCGTGACCGGCTTCGGCGTCTTCTTCATGCGCCAGTACATCAGCCAGGCGATCCCCGACGAGATGATCGAGGCCGCCCGGGTCGACGGCGCGTCGACGCTGCGGATCTTCTTCCAGGTCATCTTCCCCGCGCTGCGGCCCGCGATCGCGGTGCTCGGCCTGCTCACCTTCATGGAGCGCTGGAACGACTTCATGTGGCCCTACCTCACGCTCGCCCCGGAGAACCCGACCGTCCAGGTGGCGCTGTCGCGGCTGTCCGGCGGCTACTACACCGACCAGGCGCTGGTCATGGCGGGCACGCTGCTCGCCACCGTGCCGCTGGTCCTCGTTTTCGTCCTGTTCGGCCGCCGCATCGTCGGCGGCATCATGGAAGGTGGAGTCAAGGGATGACGGACCTCGTCACCGATCCGATCACCACGCTGGCCACGGCGTTCCCCCCGAGCTTCACGTTCGGCGTCGCCACGGCGGCGTACCAGATCGAAGGGGCGGTCGCCGAGGACGGCAGGACACCGTCGATCTGGGACGTGTTCTCCGCCGAGCCGGGACGCGTGCACGACGGCGACACGGGCGAGGTCGCGTGCGACCACTACCGCCGGATGCCGTCCGACGTCGCGCTGATGCGCGACCTGGGCATGGGGGCCTACCGCTTCTCGATCGCGTGGCCCCGCGTGCAGCCCGGCGGCGCCGGGCCGGTCAACGCCGCGGGACTGGCCTTCTACGACCGCCTCGTCGACACGCTGCTCGAGAACGGCATCGCGCCGTGGGCCACGCTGTACCACTGGGACCTGCCCATCGAGCTCGAGCGCGCCGGCGGGTGGCCGGTCCGCGACACCGCGTACCGCTTCGCCGAGTACGCCGGGATCGTCGCCGACGCCCTCGGCGACCGGCTGCGCGGGCTGATCACGCTCAACGAGCCGTGGTGCTCGTCGTTCCTCGGCTACGGCAACGGTGCGCACGCCCCGGGGCGCCGCGACGGTGCGGCCGCGCTCGCTGCGTCGCACCACCTCCTGCTCGGGCACGGGCTGGCGGCGGAGTCGGTCCGCGCGGCCGCGCCGTCGGTGCCGTTCGGCATCACGCTGAACCTCTACCCGACCTCGCCGGCCGTGCCCGCGTCGTACGACGGCCCGGACCGCGCGGCGTACGACGACGCCGTCCGCCGCATCGACGGCCTGTCCAACCGCTGGTTCCTCGACCCGGTGTTCGGGCGCGGCTACCCGACCGACGTGGTCGAGGACGTGCGGTCGACGAGCGCGCTCGAGTTCGTCCTCGACGGGGACACCGACATCATCGCGGCGCCGCTGGACTTCCTCGGCATCAACTACTACACGCGCCACGTGGTCGCACCGGCCGCGTACCCGGGGTCGTCGGGCGTCGACTTCCTCTCGCGCGGCCTGCCGGTCACGGCGATGGGGTGGGAGGTCGACCCCGAGGGCCTGTACGACGTGGTGCGGAGGGTGCACGACGAGTACCCCGCCGTCCCGATCTTCCTCACCGAGAACGGGTCGGCGTACGTCGACGTGGTCGAGGACGACGGCACCGTGCACGACGCCGAGCGGCTGGCGTACCTGCGCGACCACCTCGACGCGGCCGGGCGGCTGATCGCCGACGGGGTCGACGTGCGGGGCTACTTCGCGTGGTCGCTGATGGACAACTTCGAGTGGGCGTACGGCTACGAGAAGCGCTTTGGCCTGGTGCACGTCGACTACGCGACGCAGCGGCGTACCCCGAAGGCCAGCGCACGCTGGTACGCCAACCTTCTGGACGCGCACCGCAGCGGGATGGGCCACGGGGGCGGGATACTGGGCGCATGACGGGTGGTCGGGCGGACGGTACGCCGAAGCGCCCGACGCTCGAGCAGGTCGCAGCGCTCGCCGGCGTCGGACGCGGGACGGCGTCGCGCGTGATCAACGGGTCGCCGTCGGTCGCTCCGCAGACGCGCGACGCGGTGATGAAGGCGGTCGCCGAGCTGGGCTACGTCCCCAACCAGGCCGCACGCTCGCTCGTGACCCGCCGCACCGGGGCGATCGCGCTGGTGATCTCCGAGCCGGAGGAGCGGCTGTTCAGCGAGCCCTTCTTCGCGGGCGTCGTGCGGGGCATCTCGCGGGTGATGGACGAGCGCGACCGCCAGCTGGTGCTCGTGCTCGTCCACGGGCCCAGCGAGCGACGCGACGAGCCGGCGACCTACCTGAGCCCGCAGCACGTCGACGGTGCGCTCCTGCTCTCGCAGCACGAGGGCGACGACCTCCCGCAGCGGCTGCGCGAGCGGGGGCTCACGATGGTGTACGGCGGCCGCCCGCCGAGCGACGGGGGCGAGAGCTGGGTGGACGTCGACAACGTCGGCGGGGCACGCGCCGCCGTGGCTCACCTCCTCGAGCGGGGCCGCCGGACGGTCGCCACCATCGCGGGTCCGCCGGACATGCAGGCCGGACGCGACCGGCTCCAGGGCTATCGGGAGGCGCTCGCCGCGGCCGGGGTCGCGTACGACCCGGGCCTGGTCCGGACCGGTGACTTCACCGAGCTCGGCGGCTGGCAGGAGATGCGCCGGCTGCTCGCCGAGCGCCCGGACCTCGACGCCGCGTTCGTGGCGTCGGACCCGATGGCGCTCGGGGCGCTCCGTGCGCTGCGCGAGGCGGGCCGCCCCGTGCCGGAGTCGGTCGCGGTGGTCGGGTTCGACGACTCGCCGATGGCGGCGGTGAGCGACCCGCCGCTCACGACGGTCAACCAGCCGGTCGAGCGGCTGGGCAGCGAGATGGCGGAGATGCTGCTCGCCTATCTCGCCGACCCCGACGCGCCGGAGGCGCGCAGCGTCGTGCTGCCCACGAGCCTCGTGCTCCGCGGCTCCTCCTGACCGGCAGGATCACTCGCCGACGTCCGGCTCGAGGGCGGTCACCCGCGAGCTCGCCTCAGGCCGTGAACGCCTCGTCCGACGGGTCACGCGGGGCGGGAGCCGCGCCTTCGGAGAGAAGGCCGATGCACGCGTGCGCCGCAGCGTCGGCGTCACCGCGGACCACCGCCGCCGCGAGGTCGTCGAGACGTGCACGCAGGCGCGGCGACTCCTGCGGGTCGGGGCACTGCACCGCGAGCAGGTCCTCGAGCTCCCCGAGCAGGCTGTTGCCGGCCAGCTTGCGGACGCACCGCCACACCTCGTCGAACGTCGGCACGGTGCCGTCGTCGGCGAGCATCGCGATCCGCATCGCCTTCTGCGGATGCCCGGCAGCGGCTCGCGCGATGCCCGTCATCACCGCCTCACGGGCCGCGGCGACCTCCGCGAGCGGGTGCGCCGCGATCCGCCCGGACAGGTCCTGGGCGCCGGTCGGCGCCTGCCGCACGAGCGCCCCGACGCCGTGGCGGACCTCGACCCTGCCCTGAATCTCCAGGGCAGCGAGGGCCTGCGCCAGCGTCGCCCGACTGACCCCGAGATCGCGGGCGAGCTGTCGCTCCGGAGGGAGCCGGTCACCGGCCACCAGACCCTGCGCCTCGATGAAGTCCGAGATGTGCTGGGCAAGGTGCTCGTACAACCGTGGCCGCGCCACCGGGCCGGGCCCGTTGCGGCCGTCCGCCTTGCTCATGGAGGGAGCGTACTTGACATTTGGGCCACTGGACCAGAGGCTAGGCCACTGAACCTGTGGCCTGGACCACATGACGAAGCTCACCTGGGAGGGGACCCCGTGTCCACCGAAATCATCGCGCTGGCGGCGCTCGCGCTGGTCTTCCTGATCGCGACCGTCCGCAGCATCAACATGGGCGCGCTGGCACTGGTCGCCGCGTTCATCGTCGGCCTGAGCGTGTTCGGCGACGACACGGACGCGATCATCGCCGGCTTCCCGGGCGACCTCTTCGTCATCCTGGTCGGCGTCACCTACCTCTTCGCGCTGGCGAAGAACAACGGCACCGTCGACTGGATCGTCCACGGCGCGGTCCGGGCCGTACGAGGACGCGTCGCGCTCGTCCCGTGGGCGATGTTCTTCGTCTGCGCCATCGTCACCGGCATCGGTGCGGTCAGCCCCGCCGCGGTCGCGATCGTCGCGCCGGTCGCGATGGGCTTCGCGCACCGCTACCGGATCCACCCCGTGATGATGGGCATGATGGTCGTCCAGGGCGCGACCGGCGGCAGCTTCTCGCCGATCGGCATCTTCGGCAGCATCACCAACGGCGTCGTCGACTCCAACGACCTCGACGGCAGCCCGACGATCCTCTTCTTCGCCGCCCTGTTCGCCGCGTTCGTCGTCGCCGCGATCACCTACGTCGTCTTCGGCGGCCGCGAGCTGATCCAGCGCGGCAAGGACGAGCGCGCCCTCGCCGAGATCGGCGCGACCGCCGACGCCGTCAGCGCCCAGGCGACGCGCGGCGGGGTGTCGGGCACGCCCGGCGCCGTCGTCGAGCACGGCCTCGGCCGCGCCGACGGGCCCGACGCGACCGGCGACGACGACACCCGCCTCAACCTCGAGCGCTCCACGACGCTGCTCGGCCTGGTCGCGCTGATCATCGGCGCGCTGGCGTTCGACCTGGACGTCGGCTTCACGGCGCTGACCGTGGCCGTCGTGCTGACGCTGCTCTTCCCGCCGTCGGCACGCGGCGCCGTCGAGAAGATCAGCTGGGGCACGATCCTCCTCGTGGGCGGCATCGTCACCTACGTGAACCTCCTGCAGAACCACGGCGTCGTCACCTGGCTCGGCGACCGCGTCGCCGACGTGGGCGCACCGCTCGTCGCTGCTCTGCTGATCTGCTTCATCGGCGCCGTCGTGTCCGCCTTCGCCTCCACCACCGGCATCATCGGCGCGCTCATCCCGCTCGCCGTCCCGTTCCTGCTCACCGACCAGGTCAGCGCGATCGGACTCATCACCGCGCTCGCGATCTCGAGCTCGGTGGTCGACTGCAGCCCCTTCTCGACCAACGGCGCGCTGATCGTCGCGAACTCCGACGAGTCCGACCGCGAGATGGTGTTCAAGCGCCTCATGCAGTGGGGCATGTCGATCGTCGTCGTGGCTCCGATCGTCACCTGGGCGGTCCTCGTCCTGCCGAGCGCGTGACGCGACCCGACCCGATGCGCAGGGCGACCCCGTGACCGGATCCGACCACTCCCGCGAGGCGGGCGGCGACCACGCCGCCCGCCTCCGGGCGTCCTTCACCGCCCAGGCGACGACCTTCGAGGAGCCGTCGCTCAACGCCGCGTTCACCTCCGCGCTCGACTGGATCGTCGAGGCGGCCGCACCCCGTACCACCGACCGCTGCCTCGACCTCGCGGCCGGAACGGGTCTGGTCGGGCGCGCGCTCGCCCCGTACGTCGCCGACGTCATCTGCGTCGACGCGACGCCGGCCATGGTCGCGCAGGGACGCTCCGCGGCCGACGCAGCCGGTCTCGACAACGTCGCCTTCGTGCTCGGCGACGCGACCACGCCCGTCGTGCCGCCCGCGAGCATCGACGTCGCGGTCACCCGCTTCTCCCTGCACCACGTCCCGGATCCTCGTGCCCTCCTCCGCGCACTGGTCGACGCGTGCCGACCCGGCGGCCGCATCGTCGTCCACGACCTCGCTACCTCCCGCGAGCCCGCGACCGCGGCGCGGCAGGACGCGATCGAGACCTGGCGCGACGACTCCCACCTGCGCGCGCCGGTCCTCGGCGAGGCCGCGGAGGTCCTGCGGGAGCTCGGGGCCGCGGTGGACCGGACCGAGCAGCGCACCTACACGCGACCGCTCGAACCCTGGCTCGAGCAGGCCGTCACCCCTCCCGAACGGGCCGCACGCGTCCGCGCGGCCTTCGCCGACGAGCTCGCCGGAGGCACCCCCACCGGCTTTCGCGCGGAGCAGCGCGAGGATGGTGTCTGGTTCACCCAGACGTGGGAGCTCACCGTCGCCCACCGTCCCTGACCCGACGACCCGCGGCCACCGCCGTACCCGCCCTATCCGCGAGACCAGGAGCACCGCATGCTGTCCGACATCGTCGTCCTCGACCTCACCCGTGCCCTCGCCGGCCCGCACGCCGCGATGATGCTCGGCGACCTCGGCGCCCGCGTCATCAAGGTGGAGTCGCCGACCGGCGACGACACCCGTGGCTGGGGCCCGCCGTTCGTGGGCGAGCCGGGCGACGAGGAGTCGACCTACTTCCTCTCGTGCAACCGCAACAAGGAGTCGGTCACCGCCGACCTCAAGAGCGACGAGGGCAAGGAGCTCCTGACCCGGCTCGTGCGGCAGGCCGACGTCCTGCTGGAGAACTTCCGTCCCGGCGTCCTCACCCGCCTCGGCTTCTCCGAGGAGCGCCTCCACGAGCTCAACCCGCGCCTCGTGATCTGCTCGATCACCGGCTTCGGGCACGACGGTCCCGAGGGCGGACGCGCCGGGTACGACCAGATCGCGCAGGGCGAGGCCGGGCTGATGAGCATCACCGGGCCGTCGCCCGAGGAGCCCACGAAGGTCGGTGTCCCGATCGGCGACCTGCTCGCCGGCATGAACGCCGCGTACGGGGTCGTCGCCGCGCTGCACGAGCGGAACACGACCGGCCGCGGCCGCGTGGTGCGCACGAGCCTCCTCGCCAGCATCGTCGGAGTGCACGCGTTCCAGGGCACGCGCTGGACGGTCGCGGGCGAGGTCCCGCGCGGTATGGGCAACCACCACCCGTCGATCGCGCCGTACGGCCTCTTCCGCACCGCCGACTCGCCGGTGCAGATCGCGGTGGGCAGCGAGGGGCTGTGGGCGCGGTTCGCCCCGCTGATCGGGCTCGACCCGGCCGCGGCGCCGTACGCGACGAACCCCGACCGCGTCCGCCGCCGCGAGGAGCTGACCGCGCTGATCGAGGAGCGGTTCGCGTCCGAGGGCGCCGAGGTCTGGCTGGCGAAGCTGGCCGACGCGGGCGTCCCCGCCGGCAAGGTGCGCACGCTCGACGACGTCTACACGTGGGACCAGACGGTCTCGCAGGGTTTGCTCATCGACGTCGAGCACGAGAGCCTCGGCTCCGTGCAGCTGCCCGGGCCGACGCTGCGCCTCGACGACAACGCGTACGCCGGTGCGCGGGAGAAGCACCTCGCGCCCCCGCGCCTCGGGCAGCACAACGCATCCGTCGCGGCGTGGCTGGACGCCCGCGAGGCCGACGAGGCGCCCTCATGAGCCGACGTCTCGGCGCCCGCGCGCTGATCGACCTCGTCCTCGACCCCGGCTCGTTCCGCTCGTGGGACGCCCCGGTCGTTCGCGGCGCGGTCGACGAGGCGTACGCGGCCGACCTGGCCCGCGCCGAGGAGCGTGCGGGCACCGACGAGGCCGTCCTGACCGGGGAGGGCACGATCCGGGGTCGCCGGGTCGCCGTCCTGGTCGGGGAGTTCGGGTTTCTCGCCGGGTCGATCGGCGTGGACGCGGCCGAGCGCCTCACGGTCGCGGTCGAGCGTGCGACGGCCGAGCGCCTTCCGCTGCTCGCGGCGCCGGTCTCCGGCGGCACCCGCATGCAGGAGGGCACGCCGGCGTTCGTCCGGATGGTGCAGATCACCGCCGCGATCTGCGCGCACAAGGACGCGGGCCTCCCCTACCTCGTCTACCTCCGCAACCCGACGACGGGCGGCGTGATGGCGTCGTGGGGGTCCCTCGGCCACATCACGGTCGCGGAGCCGGGCGCGCTGCTCGGGTTCCTCGGACCACGGGTCTACGAGGCGCTGTACGGGGAGGCGTTCCCCGAGGGCGTCCAGACGGCGGAGAACCTGTACGCGCACGGGATCGTCGACGCGGTCCTGCCGCCGGAGGAGCTCGCCGACATCGTCGACCGCGCGCTTCGTGTGCTGCAGTCGCCGCGGCCCGGACGCGAGGTCGCCGCGGTGCCGCCGGAGTTCCCCGATCCCGCCGCGGACGAGGAGACGCCTGCTCCCCCGGCGGACGCGTGGGAGGCGGTGCAGGCGTCGCGTCGCGACGAGCGTCCCGGCGTCCGCGCACTGCTCCGCAACGGTGCCGAGGACGTCGTCCCGCTCAACGGCACCGGGCAGGGCGAGGCGGGGCACGGTCTGGTCCTCGCCCTCGTCCGCTTCGGCGACGCGCCGGCGGTGCTGCTCGGCCAGGACCGCCGCGAGCAGACGACGGTACGCCCGCTCGGGCCCGACGCTCTGCGTGAGGCGCGGCGCGGGATGCGGCTCGCCGCCGAGCTCGGGCTCCCGCTCGTCAGCGTGATCGACACGCCCGGCGCGGCGCTGTCGGTGGACGCGGAGCAGGGCGGCCTCGCCGGCGAGATCGCCCGCTCGCTCGCCGATATGGTGACGCTCCCGGTCCCGACGCTGACCGTGCTGCTCGGCCAGGGGACCGGCGGTGGCGCCCTCGCGCTGCTGCCGGCCGACCGGGTCGTGGCCGCTCAGCATGCGTGGTTGTCGCCGCTGCCGCCGGAGGGCGCGAGCGCGATCGTGCACCGGACGCCCGACCGCGCGGCCGAGATGGCGCGTGCGCAGGGCGTCGGCGCGGCGGCGCTGACCGACGAAGGCGTGGTCGACCGGGTCGTCGCCGAGGTGCCGGACGCCGCGGAGGAGCCCGAGGCGTTCTGCCGCCGGGTCGCTGCGGTGGTCGAGGAGGAGCTCGCCACGCTGTGGGCCGCCGACGACGGGACGCGCCGCGCCGCCCGTCGCGCCCGGTTCCGCCACGGCCTGAGCGGCCGCGCCTGACCTGCACCCGCACCCGCCCCCGCCCCCGCCCCCGCGATTTGACGCCTTATCCACCGATTCCGCACCCGGAAAGGTGGACAACGCGTCAAATCGCGGGGCGGGATGCGGGGGGCGGGATGCGGGGCGGGGCGGGATGCGGGGGCGGGGGGGCTCAGCGTCGGGGCAGCGTCACGACCGACACCGGCACCTGCGACATGATCCGCGGGGCGTTCGAGCCGAGGAAGATCCGCCGCAGCGGGCCTTCCCGGCTCGACCCCAGCACGAGCAGGTCGCCCTCGAGCCAGTGCACCTTGTCGACCGCTCCGCGCCACGAGTCGCCGACCGCGACGATGCGCTCGGTGACCTCGACGCCGTCGCGCGCCAGCCGGTCGGCGGCGCGGTCGTGGACGGCGTCGATGCGCTCCAACCAGGCCTGGAAGACGTCGTCGTCGGCGCGGCGCCCGCCGCCGTCCGGGAACGCCGGCAGACGTCGTACGCCGAAGGTGACCACCGCGACACCGACCTGCGCGCGCTTCGCGAGGGCGGACGTCTCGGCGACCGCGGAGTCGACGCCTTCGTCCGTGTCGACCGCGAGCACGAGCCGCTCGACCCGGTCGCTCCACTCCGACCAGAAGGCGCGCGGCGCGATCAGCACCGGGACGGGAGAACGGTGGAGCAGCCAGTTCGCGACGCTGCCGAGGGCGACGTGGCCCATCCGGGCGTCACCGGCCGACCCGATCACGAGCATCGTGGCCCCGACCCGCTCGGCCTCCTCGACCAGCGCCCGCGGGGTGGAGCGGGCCGCGCGGAAGACGACGCTCGCGTCCACCGCGGGCGGCAGGCTCTCGCGCGCCCCGACCACCGCCTCCTGCGCCATGGACTCGAGGTGCCGCCGCCAGTCCGCGTCGGCGCCCGCCGCCGGGGAACCCCGTCCCCAGGCGTCCGCGACCACGCAGCAGAGCACGAGGTCCTCCCCCGTCGACACCGCCACACGGCCCGCGAGGTGCACCGCGTTCGCTCCGCGCCCGTCGGGGCCGATCCCCACCAGCACCGTCACGGCACGACCGCCTCGTCCTCGCCCGTCGGGCGCCGCAGCGTCGAGTGCTTGAACCCGTACGAGAAGTAGAACGCCAGTGCGACCGCCACCCACGCGAGGAACACCAGCCACGTCACGAGCTCGAGCCCGGTGATCACGTAGATGCAGGCGGCGATCGACAGCAGCGGCAGCACCGGGTAGAGCGGCACCTTGAAGCTGCGCTCGAGGTCCGGCGCGCGACGACGCAGGATGATGACGCCCGCGGCGACCACCATGAACGCCACCAGCGTCCCGATGCTCACCGTGTCCAGCAGCCACTCCAGCGGCACGAAGCCGGCGATGAGCGCGACCACGGTGGCGACGATGATCGTGTTCGGGACCGGTGTCAGGGTCCGCGGGTTCACCCGCGCGAAGATCGGCGGCAGCATCCGGTCGCGCCCCATCGTGAAGAGGATGCGCGTCTGCCCGTACAGCACCACGAGCGTGATGCTGAAGATCGAGACGACGGCGCCCGCCGCGAGGACCGTGCTCGGCCACGTGGACCCGGTGACGTTCTCGAGGATCTGGGCGAGCCCGGCCTGCTGCCCCTCGAAGTCCTCCCAGGGCTGGGCCGCGACCGCGGTGAGCGCCACCGCGACGTACAGCGTCGAGACGATGATCAGCGACAGGATGATCGCCCGCGGCATGGTGCGCGCCGGGTCCTTCACCTCGTCCCCGGCGGTCGACACCGCGTCGAGCCCGATGTAGGAGAAGAAGATCGTCGCCGACGCCGCCTGGATCCCGGCCAGGCCGAACGGCGCGAAGTCGGCGAGGTTGTCGGTGTTCCAGCCGGTGGCAGCGATCACGACGAACAGCACGAGGACGCCGACCTTGATCGCGACCATGACCGTGTTGACGACCGCCGACTCGCTCGCGCCCCGGATCAGCAGCAGCGCGCACAGCGCGACCAAGATCATCGCCGGCAGGTTGACGATGCCGCCGGCCTCCGGCGCGTACGACAGGTCGTGCGGGATCTGCACGCCGAAGAGGTTGTCGAGCAGCTGGTTGAGGTACTCCGACCAGCCGACGGCGACCGCAGACGCCGACACCCCGTACTCCAGCAGCAGGCAGGCCGCGACGATCATCGCGACGACCTCGCCGAGCGTCGCGTAGGCGTACGAGTACGACGAGCCGGAGACGGGCACGCTCCCCGCGAGCTCGGCGTAGCAGAGTGCGGTCAGCCCGGCCGTGACCGCCGCGATCACGAACGAGACGACGACGGCCGGCCCGGCGTCGGGTACGGCCGTCGTCAGCACGAAGAAGATGCCGGTGCCGACCGTCGCGCCCACCCCGAAGCCCACGAGCTGGACCAGCCCGATCGTGCGCTTGAGGCCCTCCTCGGTGTGCGGCTGCCGACCTACCGGCATGCGCCGGAAGATCTGCGAGGTGAACGAGTCGGCCATGTTCGATCAAACGCACGCCCTGCGCGCCTCCGCAACCCGGACGGCGTCCGCTGTCAGCGGGCGGCAGCCTCCAGCGTGCGGGCGATCGCGTCGAAGCCGCGCGAGCGCGCGTGCTCCAGCGCCGTACGACCGTCGTGGTCGGCGATCGACGTGTCGACCCCGGCGTCGACGAGCGTGCGGACGATCTGCTGGTACGGCCGCGAGCCGTCGCCGAGGATCACCGCCTCGAGCAGCGCCGTCCACCCGAGGTCGTTGACGTGGTCGAGGTCGACGTCGGTGCGGACGACGCGGCGTACGTAGTCGACGTGCCCCCGCTCGGACGCCGGGATCGGCGAGAGCCCGCCGAAGCGGTTCTTGATCGTGAGGTCCGGACCGGCCGGGAGGAGGATCTCGAGCATCTCGACGCTTCCCGTCACACCGGTCACCAACCACGGCGTGTCGTGGCGGCCGTCGAGGGCGTCCGGGTCGGCGCCGAGGGCGACGAGGAGCCGCGCGACGGCGGTCCGGTCGTGGGCCGCCGCGAGCAGGAGGGCGGTCTGGCGGTCGGCGTTGCGCGCCTCGAGGTCGGCTCCCGCGCGCAGGGCGAGGGCCACGCCGTCGGGGTCGCCGCGCTCGGCTGCACGGAGCAGGCGCGCGTCGGCCTCGGCCCTGGTCACCCGCTCGGCCGCGGCCGCCCTGCGCAGCAGCCCTGCCTGCGCGTCGAGCCCGGCGGAGCGGGCGTGCGCGAGCGGCGTCACCCCGTCCTTGCGCGACGGGACGGTCACGTCGGCGCCGGCGGCGACCAGCACGCGTACGGTGTCGACGTAGTCGTCCGCACGCTCGGCCTTCGCGAAGATCAGCGCCTCGTGCAGCGCCACCCATCCGAGCCGGTTGACGTGGTCGAGCGCGATGTCCTCCTGCACCAGCCTCCCGACGACGGCGGCGTGACCACGCTCGGCCGCACGGATGAGACCGGTGCCGCGGTACGAGTCGAGGCTCGCGACGTCGGCCCCGTGGCGCAGCGTCAGGTCGAGAAGCCGCAGGTAGCCCTCGCTGGTCGCGACGAGGTACGCGCTCTGGACGGTGTCGTCCTTGGCGTTCACGTCCGCACCCGCGTCGATCAGCCGCCGGGCGGCGGCCACGTCGTTCTTCCACGCGGCGGCGAGCAGGCGGGCGTCGAGCTCGTCCTGGGAAAGGTTCACGAACGGGTCCTCCGTGGTCGCGGTAGCGGTCGGGCTCGGCGACGGCGGCGTCGTCGGAGCGGGTACGGCGGTGGTGGCGGGCGAGCGGCTCGCCGACCGCTCAGCGTCGGACCCGGCGTCGGGCCCGGCGGCGGAGCAGCCGCTGAGGACCACTGCGAGGGCGGCGACGAGCCCGGCGAAGGTGCGCGTCATCGCGTGTCCTCCGCGTCGCCCTGGTCCTCCGCGTCGCCCTGGTCCACCGCGGACACGGCCCGCACCACCGACTCACGGGCGTGGGCCTCGATCAGCGCGACGGCCCGCTCGACGTCCGCGGCGGCGAGCGCGTCGTACAGCTCCGCGTGCTCGCGCTGCACCACCGCGGGATCGGTGTGCTGGCGCAGCAGCCAGCGGCGACGCTCGGTGAGCCCGTCGAGCACCTCGCTGACGATGCTGCCGCGGCCCACCGCGACGAGCGCCTCGTGGAAGCGGGCGTTGGTGGAGACAGCGGCGTCGTGGTCGTCGCGGCGCAGTGCGTCGGCCGCCTCGTCGAGGACCGTGCGCACCGGGTCCAGGTCGGAGGGTCGTGTCGAGGTCGCGAGCCGGCGGACGAGGACCGCCTCGAGTGCGCCGCCCACCTGGGCGAGCTCGGCGATCTGCGCGGCGTCGTACCGCCGGACGGCGATGCCCCGCGTCGCGCGGTCGACGGCGAACCCCTCGCGGACCAGCGAGTGCAGCGCCTCCCGGACGGGGACGCGCGACACCCCGAGGTCCCCGGCGATGGTGCGCTCGACCAGGCGGGTCCCCGGTGCGTAGTCGCCGTTGACGATGCGCTCGCGGATGGCCGTACGGACGTCGTCACGCAGCGGACGGAAGGGTTCGGCGGTCATGACGAAACGGTATACCAAACGGCCAAACCGTGACTCTGCGGCTGGCCGGGCGCCGCCGGACGCACGAGGGCCCCGGGACCGTGCGGTCCCGGGGCCCTGAGCTGTCGTCAGGCCTCGCCTGCGAGATCAGGCGTAGGTCTCGCCCTTCGCAGCCTTCTCGAGCAGCGATGCCGGCGGGTTGAAGCGCTCGCCGTACACCTTGGCCAGCTCCTGCGCGCGCTCGACGAACGCCTGGACGCCGATCTCGCCCGCAGCGGACTCGTAGCCGTTGATGTACTGGATGACGCCACCCTCCTGCGCCGGGAACCCGATGCCGAAGATCGAGCCGATGTTGGCGTCGGCGACGGTGCGCAGGACACCCTCGTCGAAGCACTTCACCGTCTCGAGGCTCATGATGAACGTGAGCCGCTCCTTCAGGTCGGCCAGCGGCGGCTGCGACTCCGAGGTCGGGAACGTCGACTGGAGCCCCGCCCACAGGCCGGTGCGCTTGCCGTCGGCGTAGTCGTAGAAGCCCGCGCCCTTGAGGCGACCCGAGCGGCCCTCGGCGATCATCGTGTCGATGACGGCCTCGGCCGGGTGCGGCACGTACGTCGCGCCCGTCGCCTCGACGGCGGCCTTTGTCTCGTTGCGGATCTTCGTCATGAGCTCGAGGTTGAGCTCGTCCGACAGCTGGAGCACCGGCGCCGGGAAGCCCGCCTGGGTGGTCGCCCGCTCGATCGTGACCGGGTGGACGCCCTCGGCGAGCATCGCCAGACCCTCGTTGACGAAGGTGCCGATGACGCGGCTGGTGAAGAAGCCGCGGCTGTCGTTGACGACGATCGGCGTCTTCTTGATCTGCTGCACGTAGTCGAGTGCACGCGCGAGCGCCTCGTCCGACGTCTTCTCCCCGACGATGAGCTCCACGAGCGGCATCTTGTCGACCGGGCTGAAGAAGTGGACTCCGACGAAGTCCTCCGGCCGCGACACGCCCTCGGCGAGGGTGGTGATCGGCAGCGTCGAGGTGTTCGAACCGAGCAGCGCGTCGGCGTTGACGACCTTCTCGAGGTCGGCGAAGACCTGCTTCTTGAGATCGACGGACTCGAAGACGGCCTCGACCACGAAGTCGACGCCCTCGAGGTCGCCGTAGTCGGCGGTCGGGTGGATGCGCGCGAGCACCTCGTCGCGCTTCTCCGGGGTCAGACGCCCCTTCTCGACCTGCTTGTCGAGGAGCGTGGTGCTGTAGGCCTTGCCGCGCTCGGCCGCCTCGAGCGAGACGTCCTTGAGCACGACCTCGATGCCCGCACGGGCCGAGACGTACGCGATGCCGGCGCCCATCATGCCCGCGCCGAGGACGGCCAGCTTGCTGGCCTTGGACTTCGGGACACCCGCCGGGCGCGATCCGCCCGCGTTGATGGCGCCGAGGTCGAAGAAGAACGCCTGCGTCATGTTCTTGAACTGCTGACCCGTGACCAGGTCGATGAAGTAGCGCGACTCGATCCGCGAGGCGGTGTCGAAGTCGACCTGCGCACCCTCGACGGCCGCGGACATGATGTTGCGCGGCGCCTTGTAGGGCGCACCCTTGGTCTGCTTGCGCAGGTTGGACGGGAACGCCGGGAGGAACTGCGCGAGCTTCGGGGACGACGGGGTGCCGCCGGGCATCCGGTAGCCCTTCTTGTCCCACGGCTGCGTGAACGCCTCGGCGTCGTCCTTGTGGGCCTCGATCCACGCCTTGGCGGCGGGGACGAGCTCCTCCTGGGTCGCGACGACGTGGTCGATCAGGCCCTTGTCGAGCGCGACCGCCGGCTTCATGCGCGGGCCCTGGAGGAGGACCTCCATGAGGGCCTTCTGCAGGCCGAACATCCGGACGGTGCGGGTGACGCCGCCACCGGCCGGGAGGAGGCCGAGGGTGACCTCGGGCAGGCCGATCTCGTAGCGGCCGTCGACGGCGACGCGGTGGTGCGTCGCGAGCGCGATCTCGAGGCCGCCACCGAGGGCGGCGCCGTTGATCGCGGCGACGACCGGCTTGCCGAGCGTCTCGAGCCGGCGCAGCGTCGCCTTCATCGCCTCGACGTTCTCGAAGACCACCGGCGCGTCGGCCGGGGTCATCTGGGTCATCAGCTTGAGGTCGCCGCCGGCGAAGAAGGTGCTCTTGGCGCTGGTGACGACGACACCCGTGATGTCGTCCTTCTCGGCGACCAGCCGCTCGACGGCCGTGGCCATCGACGCCTGGTAGGCCTCGTTCATCGTGTTGGCGCTCTGGGTCGGGTCGTCGAGCACCAGGGTGACGATGCCGTCCTCGCCGCGCTCGTAGCGAACGGCCTCGACCGCCGAGGTCGCAGTGTTCTCAGTCATGGGGATCTGCTCCGTTGAGATGTGAGTCGGTGGGCGAGGTCAGAGACGCTCGACGACGGTGGCGATGCCCATGCCGCCGCCGACGCACAGCGTGGCGACGCCGTAGCGCTGGTCGCGACGCTCGAGCTCGTCGACGACGGTGCCGAGGATCATCGCGCCGGTGGCGCCGAGGGGGTGGCCGAGCGCGATCGCGCCGCCGTTGACGTTGACGATGTCGTGCGGGACGGACATGTCCTTCATGAAGCGGAGCACGACCGCGGCGAACGCCTCGTTCATCTCGTACAGGTCGATGTCGCTCGCCTCGAGCCCGGCCTTGGCCAGGGCCTTGCGGGTCGCCGGCGCCGGGCCGGTGAGCATGATCGTCGGCTCGGAGCCCGAGACGGCGGTGGCGAGGATCCGGGCGCGCGGGGTGAGCCCGTTGCGCTTGCCGGCCTCCTCGTTGCCGATCACGACGATAGCGGCGCCGTCGACGATGCCGGAGCTGTTGCCGGCGTGGTGGACGTGGTTGATCCTCTCGACCTGCGTGTACTTCTCGAGCGCGACGGCGTCGAACCCGCCGAAGTTGCCGATCGCCTCGAACGACGGCGCCAGCGAGGACAGCGACTCGGCGGTCGTGCCGGGACGCACGAACTCGTCGTGGTCGAGGATCGTGAGGCCGTTGACGTCCTGGACCGGGATGACCGACTTCGCGAAGTAGCCGTTGGCGATCGCCTTGGCGGCACGCGCCTGCGACTCGGCGGCGTAGGTGTCGACGTCGGTGCGACTGAAGCCCTCGATGGTCGCGATCAGGTCGGCACCGATGCCCTGCGGGACGAAGTCGGTGGCGAACGCGGTGGCCGGGTCCATCGCCCAGGCGCCGCCGTCGGCCGCCATCGGGACGCGGCTCATCGACTCGACGCCGCCGGCGAGGATCAGGTCCTCCCAGCCGGAGCGGACGCGCTGGGCGGCCTGGTTGACAGCCTCGAGGCCCGACGCGCAGAAGCGGTTGAGCTGGACACCGGCGACGGTGTCGGGGAGACCGGCGGCGAGCGCGGCGGTCTTGGCGATGTCGGCACCCTGGTCGCCGATCGGCGTCACGCAGCCCAGGACGACGTCCTCGACCTGCGCCGGGTCCAGCGTCGGGTTGCGCTTCTGGACCTCCTCGAGGAGCCCGGTCACGAGGCTGATGGGCTTCACCTCGTGCAGGGATCCGGTCTTCTTGCCGCGCCCGCGGGGGGTGCGGATCGCGTCGTAGATGAATGCCTCAGTCATGGCGGTCCTTCGATTCGTTGACGACCCGGCTAAATAACCGTTCACGGGCGGTGGCTGTCCCCAGCGGGAACCGCCCGAAAGAAGTTACTTACGAGTAACGACTGTGTCAATGATACTCACACCACTATGACAGCACCACTGTCACGGTGTCACCCGGCCTCCCGCGCCAGCCAGGGGCGTACGCCTCAGCGGCGGAACCACTCCCCGACCAGTGCCTGGAGCGCCGAGATCAGGGCGACCGGCTGGTCGAGCATGATGTGGTGCCCGGCGTCCGGGATCACCGTGACCGGGACGTGGCCGCCGAGCCGCGCGGCCACCGTCGTCGTGATGTCGGTGGTCGCCATCCCGCGCTCCCCGCGCACCAACGCCGTCGGGCAGTCGGTCTCCGCGACGTCGTCGGGCTCCATCTGCGCACTGAGGAACACGTGCGGGTCGAACTTCCAGGTCCACCCGCCCTCGACCTCGTGCACCGACGCGGCGGCGACGTGCTCGCGCACGTACGGGAGCGAGGCGTCGTCCGGCGGCAGGGTGCGGAAGCGGCCCACGACCGCCTCCCAGCTGGGGTAGACCTTGTTGCCGGGGACGTGCCGCCCGGACTCCTTCCACGCCCGCGTCTCGGGCGACATCTGCTGGACCGGCGAGTCGATCGCGCAGGCGCCGGAGAGCCGCGCCCCGTGCTCGCGCGCGGCGGTGAGGGTGACGAAGCCGCCCATGCTGTGCCCGATCACGGCAGGCATCATCTCGGCGGGCCCGGTCCCGCCCACCGTCTCCGCCTCGGCGACCGCGACCACCTCGCGCGCGAAGAGCGAGAGGTCGTACGCCCGCCGCCAGTCGGAGTCGCCGTGTCCCGAGAGGTCCAGCGCGACCACGCGGTGCGAGGTCGCGAGGAACGGCGCGACGTGGTCCCACCAGCCGGCGTGCGCGGCCCCGCCGTGCACCAGCACGACGACCGGGTCCCCGACCTTGCCCCACGTCCGGTACGCGATGCGCGCGCCCTCGACCTCGAGGTCGTGGCGCTGGTACGGCGTGGCGAGCGCCTCGGAGAACCAGGCGGGTACGGCGGTGGTGGCCGACACCCTGCTGCCCGACGTGGCGCTGCGGGGTGAAGCGGGCATGACGGCTCCTCAGTTACGAACAGACCTGACGGTTTCCGAACGCAACCCTACGTCCGCCGTCGTACGATCTCGCGCTTGGTCTCGTTCACCGCGCTCTCGTAGGCCGTCACGAGCGCCTGGACCGTGAGCGGCTTGAAGCGCTCGACCATCGCCGCGATCGCCTCCGACGACTCGCCGCTCGCCCGGTAGTGCGGGAGCACCTTGACCCGGAAGACCTCGGTGAGCTCCTCCGCGATCGCCCGCGCGTGCGTCTCGAAGATGCGCTCGGCCTCGACCGCGCCGTCGAGCGGCAGCCCGAGGTCCATCAGCTCGATCCCGATCGAGAGGTGGGCGGGCGAGACGCGGAAGACGTCCTCGTCCGGGGTCGGCTCGACGACCCTCAGCGCGACGAGGAGCTCGATGTCGTCGTCCGACAGCGGCCTGCCCGCACGGGCCTCGAGCGTCGCCCGCTCCGCCGTCTCCGGAAGGTCGGACAACCAGGGCGCGAGCATGGTGCGCTGCAGGGCGACGTCGCCCGGGCTCGCCGCCTCCGGCAACCGCTCGAGGTAGCCCTCGATCGCCGACAGCGTGAAGCCGTGCGCCTGCAGCTCGCGCACCAGCTCGAGGCGCGCGAGGTGGTCGGCGCCGTAGAAGCCGTTGCGCCCCTCGCGCACCGGCGGAGGGATCAGCCCGCGTCCGGCGTAGAACCGGATCGTGCGGACGCTCATGCCGACGCGCTCAGCGAGCTGCTCGACGGAGAGGCGCTCGGAATGTGCCTGGACCATGTCGGCACCTTAGACCCGCGCCGACGGCGGGTGCCCCGCGAGGACGAACCGGATTTCCTGGTCGCTGGGGGCAGAAATCGCCGATAGGGTCGCAGGGCCGACACCGTCGTGCCCGGACGGCGGTGGACCGCGCACACGGGGGTAGGGGATGCATCGCTCGACGGGGCAGACGGCCGGTCGCACGCGCCGACGGAAGCTCATCACGCTGCTGTTCGGAGTGCTTCTTCTCGGAGGGCTCCTGTCGACGAGCCCGGCCGCCGCTGACGGCGACGGCTTCCTCACCCTCAGCAAGTCGGCGAGCCAGCCCGGCCCCTTCCAACCCGGCGACACCTTCAGCTACACGCTCACCGTCGGGTGCTCCAACACCGTCGGCAGCGGCTGCGACGCCGCGCAGGTCACCGACACGCTCCCCGCGCCGCTGGTCCTCGACCCGTCGAACCCCGAGCCGGTGGTCGTCGTCGGCCCCGCCCCGAGCGACGTCACCCTCGACGGCGACAACGGCTTCACGGTCGACTTCACCGGCGACACCGGCTCGGGCCTCACGGGCCTCCCGACCGGCCAGACCGTGCAGATCGTCGTCAGTGTGATGGTCCCCGAGGACGCCACGTTCGACGACGCCGGCACCCTGACGAACACCGCCACCGTCACCGCGGACAACGCCGAGACCAAGACCGACAGCGCCGACGTCACCCTCGAGGTTCCCCTCGTCCTCGACTCCACCGTCACGAAGAACCTCACGCCGGACACGCCGATCCCCGCCGTGCCCGGCCAGTCGGTCCAGTTCGAGATCGGCGGCGCCAACACGTCCAACGCGGCCGTCGACGAGCTCGTCGTCCAGGACCCGGCCGACGGCGCGGCGGACCCGTTCGAGTACCTCGAGCTCACGGGCATCGCGAGCATCACCCCGCCCGCCGGAGCCGACACGGTCCAGGTCGACTGGCAGGACGCCGACGGCGTCTGGCACACGGGGACCGCGACGACGCCGATCCCCGACGACCCGAACGAGCTCCTGGCCGGCGTCGACCTCGCCGAGGTGCACGGCCTGCGGTTCACGTTCAGCGCCGACGGAGGCACCGTCCCGATCACCCCGGAGGACGGCCAGGCGGCGATCGTCCTCGACACGGAGACACGCGACAACGTCACCGACATCCCTCCAGGCACGACCGAGACGGTCTCCAACACCGCGTCGTCCCAGGTGAACCTCGGCGACGACTCCTCGACCCCGGTCACCGACGACGACACCGTCGTCCTCGAGCGCAACCCGCCGAGCGTCGCGGTCGACAAGTCGTACGCGGTGGACCACCTGACGCCGGGCCAGTCGACCACCGCGACCGTCCGCGTGACGAACGGAAGCACCCCTGTCACCGAGATGGTCATCACCGACCCGGCCGCCGGGACTCCCGACTTCGTCGCGCAGGGGATCACCTTCACGGGGTTCACCGACGGGGTCGAGTGGCCGGTGGCCGCCACCGGGGTCTCGATCCAGTACACCTACGACGACGGGTTCACCGAGGGCCCGAAGACCTCCACCGACGTCGACACGATCCCGGGTCCGACCGAGGGCCACCGCGTCAGCGGCTACACGATCACGTTCACCGGGCCCATCGACGCCAACGCGTACGCGAACCTCCCCTTCACCGTGACCGCCGACCCGCTGCCGGGCGACGAGTCCGTGACCACCACCAACACCGCTTCCTCCCAGGTCACCGCGTCCAACGGCGAGGAGAGCGACGTCGTCACCGACGACGCCGACCTCACCCGTGACCCGCTGCGCGTCACCACCGACGTCACCAAGAACATCGGCAACGGCGAGCTCCCCGGCGTCCCCGGGGCGGGGACGACGGTCAACATCAGTGGCCAGGTCTGCGGCACGTGCGCGGACAAGGAACCCTCGACGACCGGCTCGGAGTACCTCCAGATCACCGACCCGCCCAACCCGTCCGCCGTGCCGAGCGATTTCTGGAACCACTTCGACGTCACCTCGTTCGGACCGACCGACGTCCCCGCGAACGCCGACATGACGGTCGAGTACTGGAACGGTACGGAGTGGGTTCCGCTCGCCGGGCCGGTCGAGGGTCCCGCGACCTGGACGTACACGCCGACGGCCGACGAGCAGGACGCGATCCAGGGCATCCGCTACACCTTCACCCCGAAGGAGGGGGAGCTCCTCCCGCCGGGCTTCAACGTCATCACCTACCAGAACGTGGAGCTCCGTGAGGAGCTGCGGGACGGGACCGGCCCCGCCGTCCCGGACCCCGAGGGCGACCCGATCACGGTCGGCAACGAGGCCGGCAGCGAGGTCCACAACCCCAACGCCGTCGATCCCACCGACAACGCGACCGCCGACGACGACGTCGTCATCAACCCCGTCCCGCCGGGCCCGGGACCCGACACCATCGACAAGGGCTGGCTGGTCGACGGCACGCCGCAGCAGACCGGCGCCACCGTCCCGTCGCTGTCCGACGACCAGCGGACCGCACGGATCTCCTGGGGGACCAACCTCTTCCCCGCCGACCAGTACGTGATCACCGACCCGGCGACCGATCCGCAGAACGTGGCGACGTCGCTGTTCGACGCGTGGGACCTGTACCGGATCGAGCCGATCACGGCGGCCACCGACCCGATGATGACCTTCGACGCCATCGCGTCGGTGGAGCTCTACGTCGACGGGATCGGCTGGGTGGACATCACCGACGACGCCTGCGCGAACGGCTGCGACGGCCAGTTCGGCGGCTACACGCTGTCCGACGAGCAGCGCGCGACCACGATCGGCGTCCGGATCACGTACGAGGAGAGCCCCACCCGGGCCGAGCGCATCACGAGCCCCACCGACCCGCAGGTCGGCACCGGCGTCGCCCGGACCGCGGGCAACGACCGTCCGCTCGACCTGACCTTCCAGCTCCGCCAGCAGCTGCGCTCGGACCCCACGCAGGCCGTGCTCGGCGACACGCACGACTACACCTACAACACGGACCAGGCCGGGCTCGTCCGCAACACCGTCGACGGCACGATGATCAGTGGCGACGAGGAGCGCTCGACCACGGACTTCGCCGACATCCTCATCGTCGACGAGCCGGTGAACGTCGACATCACCAAGACGTTCGACCAGGAGGTCCTCGGCATCCCTCCGGTGGACACGCCGCAGACGGACTACCCCCTCATCACCGCCGACCTCAGCGCGACGAACGACAGCGTGTCCAAGCTCCGCACGCTGCGCATCGACGACCCGAGCGCGAGCCCTGCGCTGCAGCCCGAGCCGTTCCAGACGCTCAACCTCTACGAGATCGGTGAGATCACCACGCCCGCCGGCGCGACCGAGACCGTGGTGCTCCTCTACCGCGACTGGAGCGCGACCCCGACGGCGTACTCGGTGGCCGCGGCCCAGGCACTCACCCCCGACGAGCTCGCGGACGTCACCGGCATCTCGGTCGTGCACACCGGGCTCATCGAGTCCCAGGCGACCGCCGACGTCGAGCTCGTCTTCCAGCTCCGCGTGACCAACCGCGTGACCGGGCAACCGCCGACCCCCTCCTCGACGCAGATCCCGAACGTCGCCGGGGTCACGGGCAGCAACCCGCACGACACGGTCACCGACCAGGCGACCGACGGGTTCACGCTCGCCGAGCCGACGTACGGCGTGCTGCCGGGCAAGACCATCGCCCCGGCCGAGCGGTACGAGGACGAGCCGAACCAGTACCTCGTCACGCTCAGCGGCCAGCCGACCGGGACGGTCCGCACGGAGGAGATGACCCTCACCGACACGACGGAGACGTTCTGGAACGCCTTCGACTTCGACTCCTTCGCTCCCCTCGAGCTGCAGTTCCCGATCCGCCAGCTCAAGGTCGACGCGCTGGTCGGCGTGACGTACGAGCTCGACGGGTCCGGCGCGCCGGTCGCCCTGTGCAACGGCGCCACCGACCTCACCGCGTGCTGGGTCGAGGGCGACTGGGTGCAGTCCGGGGCGGGCGGCGCGATCACCCCGACGCTGCCGAGCGGCGTCGCCGCCGACGACGTGCGTGGTCTCCGGATCTCCGCGCGCAACGAGGACGGCACGCAGTGGGAGCGCCCCAACAACCCGCGACTCGTCGTCAGCTTCGGGGCGACGCAGCGCGACACGCTGCGGATCGGGCCCGACGGCGGCGACGACACCCCGGTCCCCTCCACCCGACCCGGCATGGAGACGGCTCCCGGCGAGACCGTCCAGGGTCAGACCACCGACACGGTCGACGTGCACGCCGAGGGCACGTGGCTCAACCCCGACGGGACGGTCTGGACGGCCGACGACGACGCCACCGCGACCACGCTGCTGCGGCACCTGCCGAACGAGATCAGGGTGACGAAGGCTCCCGGCAACGGCAGCGACACCGACCCGCCGTCGTACGTCCCCGCGCAGTCGATCCCGTACGTCCTGCTGTTCCAGAACACCGGGCAGTGGCCGATGACCGGCCTGGAGCTCTCCGACCAGATCGCGACCGACGCCCAGGGATCCCTGCTGGTCGAGCCGCGAGACGCCTCCGGCGAGCCCGTGCCTGCCTACTCCTTCACCCTCGTCGGCGCCGACGGCACCCCGAAGTCGACCGCGGGCTTCTCGGCGAGCCTGAACGAGCAGACGGGCCTGCTGAGCATCACGGTGCCCGACGGCTTCGTCTTCGAGCCCGGCGACACGCTCACCGTCCGCGCCCCGCTGCAGTTCCGGCCCGGGCTTCCGCCAGGCACCTCGGTCGGCAACAGCGTCACCGCGACCAGCGACCGTCCGTTCGACACCTGCCAGTACACGACGAACCAGACCATCTCCTCCACGAGCGAGGTCGTCGACGACTGCACCGCCACCACGCACACGACTCCCCGGGCCGCGAGCCCGCTCGTGGTCCAGAAGTCGGTGAAGGGCGTCGGCGCGGGCGTCGCCGGAGCCGCCGAGGGCGACCCGAACTACGACGACCTCGGCCGTCTCGTCACCGGGACGGGCGCGCCGGAGACGTGCGAGAGCCCGAACGGCCAGAACGGCTACTACCGCAGTCCGTGCGTGCCGATCACCCGACCGGGCGGCATCGAGCGCTGGCAGTACTCGGCGCAGAACGCCGGCAACGTCCCGGCGCACGTGATCGCCGGCATCGACAGCTTCCCGCGCTACGGCGACGTCGGCGTGATCACCGGTACGCCGCGCGGGTCGGAGTGGGAGACGACCATCGTCGGCAACCCCACCAGCAACCTCGACGAGGTGGACGAGCTGGCCAAGTCCGTCACGTGGTACTACCTCATGGACACGCCGTCATCGGCGTGCAACGCGGCCGACATCCTCAACGAGACGACGCCGGGCGGCATCCCGACCACCGACCCCTGCTACGACGAGGTCAACGGCCGGGCGTGGACGGAGGTGACGGACGACACCACCGAGGCCGAGCTGACCGGGGCCTCCGCCGTGAAGTTCGTGATCACCTACGACGAGGACGGCACCGGCCTCGCTCCGGGCAGCGCCATCCACCTCACGCTCGACACCCGGACCGCATGGGCGGTCGACAACGGGGTGAACGGCGAGTTCCCGATCGCGTGGAACTCCGTCGCGTCCGGCACGCAGGGCGTGACGGGGAACCAGACGATCGTCAGCCCCGTCGTCGAGCCCACCCGCGTCGGCGTCGCGACGGCGATCGGCAAGCTCGCGCTGCAGAAGCAGGTGGAGGGCGCGGACCTGCCCGGAGTCACGTACCCCGACGCCTACACGTTCCGGGTGCGCTGCGTCTCCGGGCCGGAGACCGTGCCGCTGGTCGACTCCGACGGCAATGACGCGAGCCTGGTGACGCTGCAGGCCGACGGCACCCTGGTCACGTACAACAGCGGCCAGACGATCAACCTGCCCCTGTACGCCGACTGCACGCTCACCGAGGAGCCGATCGCGCAGGGCGCCACGGTCACGTACGACCCGCCGGGGACCGACGGCACCTCCGGCTCGATCACGGCGTTGAACGACCAGACCGACCGTGACGACGTCGTCGACCCGGCGTTCCCCGAGACGGTCGAGCTCGCGCAGATCACCGCGACCAACACCTATGCCGTGGCCGGCTTCTCCGTCTCGAAGGCCGTCGAGAACGGCGGGGCGGTCGACCAGGACGGCAACCCGATCGTCTACGACGCGACGTACGACTTCACCGCGTCGTGCCTCTTCAACGGCCAGGAGGTCGTGCCGGAGGCCGACCGGACGTTCAGCCTCGACGACGGCGAGGAGAAGGTCTTCGACGAGCTGCCCGCCGGGGCGGACTGCACCGTCGAGGAGACAGGCACGGGCGGGTCGGCCTCGACGTCGATGGTCGTCACGCAGCCGGGAGCGCCGGGCGAACCGACCGACGGAACGTCGGGCGAGTTCACCCTGGCTCCGGACGACGACGGGGTCCACGTGAACGCCGTCGCCGTGACCAACACCTACACCGTCGGCGCGATGACGCTCACCAAGGAGATCACCGGCGACGGCGCCGACCAGTGGGGCGACGGGCCGTTCGAGGTGCGTCTGGTCTGCACGCTCGACAACGCCGACCCGACGACGGTCTACGACGCGACGCACACGCTGACGCCGCCCGACGACCTGACCTGGGAGGTCACGAACCTCCCGACCGGCGCCGACTGCACGGTGACCGAGCCGCAGAACGCCGGGGCGACCGACGTCGCGATCGAGAACGGCACGTTCACCGTCGGCGACGACGTCGACGACCCGGCGCTGGTGACGGTCACGAACACCTTCACCGTCGGCTCGGTGTCTCTCACCAAGGAGCTGTACGGCGCGGCGAACGACCTCGAGAACGTCCGGGAGGTCGGCCACTTCGAGTTCACGATCGCGTGCACCCGGGTCGTCGACGGGGAGACGGTCGCGGTGGAGATCCCCGGCGGCGACACCCGCACCATCGACTACGCCGACGGCGACCCCGAGACCGTGACGTGGGAGGGCATCCCGACGGGCTCCACCTGCGCGGTCGAGGAGACCGTCCGGACCCCGACGCCGATCTTCTGGACGGTCACCCCGAGCACGTTCACGGTCGGCGACGAGACGACCGGGCCGGTCGTGCTGCGCGGGATCAACATCTACGCCCCGGGTTGGCTGGTGCTCAACAAGGCCGTCGAGGGGGACGCCGCCCAGTTCGCACCGGACGACTTCGAGGTGACGGTGGTGTGCACCCGCGCCGGCGGCAACGTCGCCCTCCCGAACGGCGGGGTCGTGACCCTCCCCGGCGACGGGAGCCCCGTCTTCCTCGCTCCGATCCCCGAGGACTCGGAGTGCCAGGTCGAGAGCGAGGCCGCCTCGGGCGCGACGGAGGTCGACCTCGGCGGCCCCGTCACGATCCCGATCTTCTCGGCCGGACCTCCGGTCGTCCTGCCACGGGCAGAGATCACCGTGACGAACACGTACGACGCCACGGGCTTCACCGTCTCGAAGGCCGTCGACGGCGCCACCGACGCCGAGGGCGAGCCGATCACGTACACGACGGAGTTCACGTTCACGGCGACCTGCACCTTCCTCGGCGAGGAGGTCCTGCCAGAGGCCGATCGGGCGTTCACCCTGACGCAGGGGCAGACGAAGGAGTTCACCGGTCTCCCGGTCGGGACCGAGTGCGCCGTCGAGGAGACCGGCGCGGGGTCCGCGACCGGGACGGCGGTCGAGGTGACCCAGGACGGCGCCATCGTGGCGCCGGAGGACCAGACCGACACCGCGAGCGGCACCTTCACGCTGGTCGGAGGCGGCACGACCGCCACGCTCGTCGGCTACACCAACACGATGCCGATCGGGGCGATCACCGTCACCAAGGAGATCACCGGGGACGGGGCCGACCGGTGGGGCGGCGGCGACTTCGAGGTGCGGCTGGAGTGCACGTACGACGACGCCGACCCGACGACCGTCTTCGACGGCACGCACACGCTGAGCGGCGCCGACCCGTCGTGGACGGTCGACGCCCTCCCGGTGGGGGCGGACTGCGTCGTGACCGAGACCGCGACCGGCGGCGCGACGAGCTCGACCGTCGACCCGAGCGGCGCCGTCACGATCACCGACGACGCCGAGGAGCCGGTCGCGGTGACGGTGACCAACACGTTCGACGTCGGCGGGCTGGTCGTCGAGAAGCGGATCACCGGGCCCGGCGCCGACGAGCGCGGCGGCAAGGCGTTCACCGTGTCGCTCGCCTGCACCCGCGAGGTGGACGGCGAGGACGAGGAGATCGAGGTGCCCGGGGGCGCCGACCGGACGCTCAAGCGGCCCGACCGGCTCACCGCGACGTACGACGACCTGCCCGTGGGTGCGGAGTGCGTGGTGACCGAGACCGACGCGGGCGGCGCCGAGCGGACGACGATCGACCCGGGGTCGGTCACCGTCGGCGCGGCGGACGAGCCGGTCGAGGTCGTGGTGACCAACCGCTTCGACGCCGCCGCGGCATCGGACGACGAGGGCGGGTCGGACCTGCCCGGCACCGGCAGCCCGGTCTCGTCCTGGATGGCGTTCCTGGCGCTGGCCCTGCTCGCCGCCGGGCTCACGATCCTGCGGAGGCGCCGCCCGGAGTGATCGAGGTCAGGCGGCCCCCATCGGGAGGATCACGACGGGGCACGGAGCCGTGCGCGCGAGGACGTCGCTGACCGCGCCGAGAGCGTTGTGCTTGATCGACGACGTGCCGTGGCTGCCCACGACGATCATCTGTGCGCCCGCGGCGACCGACAGCAGGACGTCGACCGGCAGGCCCTCGTGGACGCCGACGGTCACCTCCGCGGCGCCGTCGTGCAGCGCGGCTGCCTCGGCCGTCTCGGCGGCGATGCGCTCACCCTCGGCGATCGTCTCGACGGACGACTTCTCGGGGTCGACCGTCACGACGACCTGGACGGCGGCGCCCCGCAGGTCGGCCTCGGTCATCGCCCAGTGGAGGGCTCGGCGGGCCCCGGCGGACCCGTCGCTGCCGACCACGATCGTCCCGGTCTTCTGTGGTGACTCGCTCATGCGGCCATCCTGTCGGGTCCGGGCCCGCCGGGCGACCTCGGCGGGCGGCGATTCCGGAACTGCATAAGCAAGTGATATAACGTCCTTATGGAATCTGCGGCTGCGCGCGACCTCGCCGTCGCGCTCGAACGGCTCACCAGCCTGCTGCGCCACCTCGCTCCGTCCGGCCTGTCCCTGACCGCCGTCGGCACCTTGGCGACGCTCCAGCGCTCCGGCCCGGCACGACTGACCCGTCTCGCCGCCGCCGAGGGTGTCACCCAGCCCGCGATGACCCAGCTGGTCACCCGACTCGAGAGGTCCGGGCTCGTCCGCCGCGAGGCCGACCCCGAGGACGGCCGCGCCGTGCTCGTCGCGATCACCGACGACGGCTCCGCGTGGCTGTCGAACCGGCGCACCACCCGCACCGAGCTCCTCAGCGCGCTCCTGGCCGACCTCTCCCCCGCCGACCAGCAGGCGCTGGCCGACGCCCGTCCGGCGTTCGAGGCCCTGACCCGCCTCGTCGTCCCGTCCCCCGACGCCCAGCCCCTCACGGCTGCGCCGTCCCCCGAAAGAAGGAAGCGTTCGTGACGTCCCCCTCTGCGACCGCGGTCGCGAGCCCGTTCAAGCAGCCCAAGGCGGTGTGGGCCGTCGCGTTCGCCTGCGTCGTGTCGTTCATGGGGATCGGTCTGGTCGACCCGATCCTGCCCGTGATCGCCGAGGACCTGCAGGCGACGCCGAGCCAGGTGTCCCTGCTGTTCACCAGCTACCTCGTGGTGACCGCGATCGCCATGCTCTTCACCGGCTGGGTGTCGAGCCGCATCGGCGCCAAGAAGACCCTGATCGCGGGCCTCGTGATCGTCGTGGTGTTCGCCGCGCTCGCCGGCTCGTCGGACACCGTCGGCCAGATCGTCGGATTCCGGGCCGGTTGGGGCGTCGGCAACGCGCTCTTCATCGCGACGTCGCTGGCGGTGATCGTGGCGTCGGCGTCCGGCGGGTTCGCCGGCGCGATCATCCTGTACGAGGCGGCGCTCGGTCTCGGCATCGCGGTCGGCCCGCTGATCGGCGGCCTGCTCGGCGAGGTCAGCTGGAAGGGACCGTTCTACGGCGTCTCGGCGCTGATGGCGATCGCGCTGATCGCGACCGTCGTGCTCGTGGAGCCCACCCCGAAGCCCGCGGAGAAGACCTCCCTCGTCGCGCCGCTGCTCGCGCTGCGGCACCGCGGGCTGCTCACGCTCTCGCTGACCGCGCTCTGCTACAACTGGGCGTTCTTCACCGTGCTCGGCTACACGCCGTACCCGATGGAGCTCGGCGCGATCGAGCTCGGCTTCGTGTTCTTCGGCTGGGGTCTCCTGGTCGCGTTCTTCTCCGTGGTGGGTGCCCCGCGGCTGCAGGCGCGCTTCGGGATCGCCCGCACGCTCTACGCCAACCTCGCCGTCTTCGGCGTCCTCGTCCTGCTCATCGGCCTGTTCGTCGAGCAGCGGACTGTCCTCATCGTCGCCGTCATCGCGACCGGCGTCGTGATCGGCGTCAACAACACCGTCACCACGCAGGCCGTCATGACGATCTCGCCCGTCGAGCGCCCGATCGCCTCGGCCGCGTACGGGTTCGTCCGCTTCATCGGCGGCGGCCTCGCCCCGTTCTTCGCCGGGAAGCTCGTCGAGCGCTTCGACATGCACGTGCCGTTCTACGTCGCCGCGGTCGTCGTCGTGATCGGCATCGGCATCCTTGCCACCGCCCACCAGGCGCTCAACGCCGCGGAGGCCGCACAGGCGGAGCCGCACGCGGTCGACGTCGCTGCGCCCGCAGCCCCGCGCGACCACGTCGTCGCGCAGGCGGCCAGCCTGCAGGCGGACACCGACGGCGTCCTCGTGGCCGCGATCGACGGCACGCCCCTTGCGGCGGAGGTGACCGCTGCGGCGGGACGGCTCGCGCAGCGCTACGGCCGCACGGTGCACGTCGTCCACGCGCAGGAGTCCGCGATCACGCCGGACGGCGCCACGGACACCGAGGAGCTGCCGGCAGCCGAGGCCGTCGTGCGCGAGCACCTCGAGCAGCTGGCCGCGTCGGGCGTCCCCGCCGTCGGGCACGTGCTGCTGCACGCACCGGGGCACGGTGCCGCGGGACGCATGGTCGCCGAGTACGCGAACGCGCTGGCCGCACGCGCCCTCGTCATCGGGCCGCCGCGCACCACCGGCGACCTCGGCGCGCTCGTCGAGGAGTCGGCGAGCCAGGAGCTGCTGCGGCACGCGCGGACCAGCCTCGTGGTCGTGAACCACCCGCAGGTTCCCGCCGGGGTCTAGCCGCCACCACCGCCGTACGGCCCGGAGTCAGATCCCCATCGTGCGCCCGATGATCTCCTTCATGATCTCGGTCGTCCCGCCGTAGATGGTCTGGATGCGGGTGTCCGCGTACGCCTTGGAGATCGGGTACTCCGACATGAAGCCGTAGCCGCCGAACAGCTGCAGGCACTTGTCGACGGTCTTCTTCTGCAGCTCGGTCGTCCACCACTTGCCCATCGCGGCATCGGAGACCGAGAGCGTGCCCGCGTTGAGCTCCATGATCGAGCGGTCGACGAAGACCTGCGCGATCTGTGCCTCGGTCTCGAGCTCGGCGAGCACGAAGCGGCTGTTCTGGAACGAGCCGATCGGGCGGCCGAACGCCTTGCGCTCCTTGACGTACGCGAGCGTCAGGTCGATGACCGCCCGGCACGCCGCGGCGGCGGTGACGGAGATCGTCAGACGCTCCTGCGGCAGCTTCTCCATCAGGTAGATGAAGCCCTTGCCCTCCTCGCCGAGGAGGTTCTCCTTCGGCACCTTGACGTCGGTGAAGAACAGCTCAGCGGTGTCCTGCGCCTTGAGGCCGAGCTTGTCGAGGTTGCGTCCGCGCTCGAAGCCCTCCATCCCGCGCTCGAGCACGAGGAGCGAGACGCCGCGCGCCCCCGCCGACGGGTCGGTCTTCACGGCGACGATCACGAGGTCGGCGAGGATTCCGTTGGAGATGAACGTCTTCTGCCCGTTGACGAGGTAGTGGTCGCCCTGGTCGATCGCGGTGGTCGCGATGGACTGCAGGTCGGATCCCGTGCCCGGCTCGGTCATGGCGATCGCGGTGATCGTCTCGCCGGTGCAGAACGCCGGCAGCCAGCGCGCCTTCTGCTCCTCCGTCGCGTACGACAGCAGGTAGCCGGAGACCAGGTCGTTGTGCAGCGCGAAGCCGACCCCCGTCGCGTGCGCGTGCGCCAGCTCCTCCTCGATGATCGCGTGGTAGCGGAAGTCGCTGACCCCGCCGCCGCCGTACTCCTCCGGCATCATGAAGCCGAGGAAGCCCTGGCGGCCCGCGGCGAGCCACATGTCGCGGGAGACGATGCCGTCGATCTCCCACTGGTCGTGGTACGGCTTGATCTCCTTGGCGACGAACGTCCGGAAGGCCTCCCGGAAGTCATCGTGCTCCTGGGTGAAGATGTTGCGCTGCACTGCGGGCTCCTGGGTTGAGGGTCTCGATACGGGCTCGTTCCTCGCCCTACTCGACCGGCGAGGGTTCCTCGGTCTACTCGACCGGCGAGGGTTCCTCGGTCTGCACGACGGCACCGGAGGCGACGAGGGCGTCGACGTCGCCGATGCCCCAGGCGGCGAGGGCCTCGCGGGTGTGGGTGCCGGGCTTGGCGGGGGTACGGCCGAGGGCGGCCGGGGTCCGGGAGAAGCGGGGCGCCGGCGCCGCCTGGACGACGCCGTCGTGCTCGACGTACGTGCCGCGCGCCGCGAGGTGGGGGTGCTTCGGCGCCTCGCGCATCGGGACGACCGGGGCCACGCAGGCGTCGGTCCCCTCGAACACCTCCGCCCACTCGGCCTGGGTCCGCTCGGCGAACCGGGCCGCGAGCCGCGCCCGCAGCTCGGGCCAGGCCCGCGGGTCGTTGCGGTCGGGAAGGTCCCCCAGCTCGAGCAGACGCTCCATCTCGGCGTAGAACTGCGGCTCGAGCGCGCCGACCGACATCCATCGCCCGTCGGAGGTCTCGTAGACGTCGTAGAACGGCGCCCCGCTGTCGAGAAGGTTGGTGCCGCGCGCGTCGCTCCACGCGCCGACCTGCTGGAGGTTGGTGATCATCGTGAGGAGGTGGGCCGCGCCGTCGACGATCGCCGCGTCCACCACCTGCCCCTGGCCGGACGTCCGCGCCTCGAGCAGGGCGGAGAGGATGCCGACCACGAGGTAGAGCGAGCCGCCGGCGAAGTCGCCGAGCAGGTTCAGCGGGATCTGCGGCGGACCGCCCGCCCGGCCGATCGGGTCCAGTGCTCCGGCGACCGACACGTAGTTGACGTCGTGGCCCGCGCTCGGAGCGAGCGGACCGTCCTGGCCCCACCCGGTCATGCGGCCGTAGACGAGACGCGGGTTGCGCGCGAGGCAGACGTCGGGCCCGAACCCGAGCCGCTCGGTGACGCCGGGCCGGAAGCCCTCGATGAGCACGTCGGCCCGCTCCACCAGGTCAAGAAGGACGGCGACGCCCTCAGGACGCTTGAGGTCGATCGCGACCGAGCGCCGGCCGCGCGCGAGCAGGTCGCGGTCCTGCGGGATCACCTGGAGCCCACCCGGGGCCACGCGGTCGACGCGAACGACGTCGGCGCCGAGGTCGGCGAGGAGCATCGCGGCGAACGGACCGGGACCGATCCCGGCGAGCTCCACGACGCGGACACCGGCGAGCGGGCCCTTCGCGGCTCCGCGGTCCGGGGACGACTCAGTGGTGTGGGTCACCCCGCGATTGTGACAGCAGTACTGTCAGGGTTGTCAAGCCGGGCCGCCCCGCCGCCCGCGTCCGACCCACAGCACGGTGCCGCCGGTCGCGGCCAGGAGCGCACCCACGACCAGCGAGAGCAGCGCCGAACCCCCGGTGTCGGGGAGGCCACCCGGCCCGTCACCGGCAGCCGCGTCGTCGTCCGCATCGTCATCGGCCGAGCCGCCGCCGGCCGCGACGGTCGGAGCCGTCGTCAGACCGGTCGTCGGCTCCGACGTGGGCGGGGACGTCGGCGGCGTAGCCAGGACCCTGACCGCGAAGTCCTGACCACCGACGACCTCGCCGGCGTCGGTGGTCGTCACCGTCCGCGTCGCCTCGCCCACCACCTCGTAGCCGCCGGGTGGCGTGACCTCGATCGTGTACGTCCCGGGTGACAGGTCGCCCAGGTAGTAGCCACCGTCCTCGTCGGTGAGCAGCGACACCGGCTGACCCGGCCCGTCGACCACGACCGTGACGCCGGGCTGCGGCCCGTCGCCGCCGGTCACCTGTCCCCCGAGCGCACCCGGCCTCGTGAGCGCGAAGTCATGCCCCGTCACGTCGGCGCCGCCGACAGCCACCCCGGTGATCGGCGACTCGGCGTCGTACCCCTCAGGCGGCTGCACGGAGATCGCGTATCCGTCCCCGGCCGGGACTCCCTCGAACGTGTACGACCCGTCGGCGCCGGACACCGTGGTGCGCGGCGCGCTCCCGTCCCCCAGGTCGAGCGTCACGACGACTCCGGGCAACCCCTGCCCCCCGCCGGTGACGGTCCCGCCGACCGACGACGGCGCCTGCAGCACGAAGTCCTGCCCGGTCACCGGCGCGTCGTCGACCGCGAACGACGGACGCTCGGTCGTCCCCGTGTATCCGGGCGGCGGTTGCACGCTCACGACGTAGCCATCGCCGATCGGGTTGTCGTCGAAGAGGTAGCGCCCGTCGCCGTCGGTCGTCGTGGCGGTCGCGCCGTCGGGGCCGTCGAGGGTGACCGTGACGCCGGCGAGCGGTCGGCCGTCGTCGTCGGTGACCCGGCCGGACACCGGGAACGGGATGATCTCGCGCACCCCGAACGCGGGCACGACGACGTCCTGGCTCGCGTCGGCGACCTGCTCGACCGGGCCGACGACCGCGCACCCGCCGGGCGGCTCGACGATCACGCGGTAGCCGACCTGCGAGGCGACCTCTCCGAATGCGTACGTCCCGTCGGCGGCCGCACTCGTCGTCGCGACGGCGCGCCCGTTCTGGTCAACCAGCCGCACCACCGCCCCGCCGACCGGGCACGCCCCTCCGCCGGTCGACACGTCGGTCACCGAGCCGGCGAGCGCGTGGGTGCGGTTGACGAACCAGGTCTGGTACGCCGGGAGCCCGGCGCGCTGGGTGAAGGTCAGGGTGAGCGCCCGGATCCGTACGGTCGGCTGGAACCAGCCCGACGCCCCGACCGTGTCGAGCGCCTGGAGGTTGCCGGTGAGCGTACGCGTGGCCGGGTCCCAGGTCGGCACGTCGGCGATGCTCGCGGTGCAGCCGCTGGGGCGAGGCGTGCCGAACGAGCAGAGGTTGAACGCGCCCTGGAAGCCGAGCTCGGCACCGGTCGCCTCGCGGACGCCGGTCGCCGTCTGGACCACCGCACCGACCGTCACCGCGTCGGCGTCGATGTCGCTGAGCGCGAAGCCCCACTGCTGCGCCGGCGTCGGGCTCTCGAACGCGTAGGTCGTGACCGAGGGCGCCGTGGCGTTGTCCGCGCGCGGACGGAGGACGACGTACGAGGAGCCCTGGCTCGACCCGTACTGCTGACCGAGCGGCGTCGCGGCGTTGAAGAAGGCCGAGCTCGCGACCCCGACCGTCCCGGCCCGCGAGTCCGACGTCATCGCCGCTGCGGGAAATCCGACGCCGGACATTTGGACGGTCGTGCGGTAGGCGTTCGCGGTGCCCTCGAACGGGCCCCACGTCGCGTACGCGGTGGCGGCCGCGCCGGCGGGACCCCCGAAGGTGGCGAGCGCGAGGAAGGACAGGGCGACGACGACGGCGAGGGTGACGCGAGGGCGGGGGAGCATCCGAGCCTGCTTCCGTGTCCGAGAGGTCGCTGCCTTCGCAGATTAACGGCGTTTGTCCGACTTGTCCCCAGGGCTTGCACGCCGATCCCGCCGACTGCCGCCGGCGTGCGTTACGATCCAGACCGTGACATGACCGATGTCACATGGATCCTGACAGGAGCCCGACGTGAGCGAGATCGTCTACAGCCGCAAGGGGACCGGGGAGACCGTGGTCCTCGTCCACGGGATCGGCCACCGCAAGGAGGCGTGGCGCCCGGTCGCGACCCGGCTCGCCGAGACCCACGACGTCGTCTCCCTCGACCTGCCCGGCTTCGGGGCGTCGCCCGCCCTCGCGAAGGGGCGGCGCGACGGCATGGACGACTTCGCCGAGGCGCTCGAGACGTTCTTCAGCGAGCTCGGGCTCGACCGGCCGCACGTCGTCGGCAACTCCCTCGGCGGCGCGATCGCCCTCGAGCTCGCCGCCCGCGGGACCGTCCGGACGGCGACGGCGCTCTCGCCCGCCGGCTTCTGGACCGAGCCCGGGCGCGCTCGGGCGTTCGCGCTGCTGCTGGGTCTCAAGGCGACCTCGGGCGCCCCCGAGCCGGTCGTCCGCCGCATCGCGACCCGCCGATGGTCGCGGGCGGCCGCGATGTCGACCCTGTTCGCGCACCCGGGCCGGATCGACGCCGACGACTTCCTCGGCGACACCTTCGCCCTGCGCGACTGCACGGCGTTCGGCCGCGTGCTGCGCGCCGGGACGCGCTACCACTACCGCGCGCGCCCGGTCGTCCCGACGACCGTGGCGTGGGGGACGAAGGACCGCATCCTCGTCCCGTCCCAGGCCGAGGAGGCCCGCCGCAGGCTCCCGGACGCGACCCACGTGTCGCTCCCCGACTGCGGCCACGTCCCGATGATCGACGCGCCCGACCTCATCACCCGGGTGATCCTCGAGCGCACCCGCAGCGCCGACCTCGCCGTCGCCTAGGCCTTCCGGCGGCGGCCACCGGGGCGCTCCCGCAGGCCGATGAGCGTGTAGAGGAAGACGAGCGCGGCCGTGACGCAGAGCAGGAGCAGACCGATCGTGTAGGTGTGGTCCTCCTCGTTGTACGTCGCGCCCATGACCAGCGGCGGGAAGAACCCACCGAGACCACCGGCCGCACCGACGATGCCCGTGACCGCTCCGGTCTTGTCCGCCGGCGCGCGCTGCGCCACCCACGCGAACACCGACCCGGCCCCGAGCCCGAGGAACGCCGCCATCAGCACGAACGCCAGACCCGCCGGCAGCTCCGGCTCCGGCCGCAGCGCCAGCACGACCGCCATCACCGACGTGCCGGCCAACGACACGAGCGTCACGAGCCTCGGGCCGACCTTGTCCGACAGCGTCCCGCCGATCGGCCGCGCGATCACGGCGGCGATGGCGAACCCGGCGGTCCGCTCGCCCGCCTCCTTGAGGTCGTACCCGTAGGTGAGCACGTCGCCGAGGTAGGTCGGCAGGTAGGTCGAGAACGCGACGAACCCGCCGAACGTGATCGCGTACAGCAGGGCCATCTGCCAGGTCACGGGCTCCTTCATGGCCGAGACCAGCTTCGGCGTCGCCGGCTGCGTGGACGGCGTCCAACGGGGCGAGTCGCTCATCAGCATCCAGCACACGGCGGCCGTCACGAGGAGCGCGACGGCGATGATGACGTGCGTTGCCGTGTAGCCGAACCAGTCCACGAAGCGCGGCGTGAAGAACGACGACAGCGCGGTGCCGCCCATGCCCGCACCGAACAGGCCGGTCGCGAAGCCCTGACGCGGCTTCTCGTACCACGCCTTCACCATCGGGATGCCGACCGCGAAGGTCGTGCCCGCGATGCCGAGGAAGAAGCCGAACACGACGAGCATCTGGTACGAGTCGGCGTTGCCCGCGACGGCGACCAGCACGACGAACGGCGACGAGAGCACGAGGAGCACGGTGAACATCAGCCGTCCGCCGTACTTGTCGGTCAGCGTGCCGGCGACGATCCGGCCGAGCGCGCCGACGATGACGGGCACCGCGACCACGAACGACTTCTGCGTCGCGGACAGGTCCATCTCGACGGCGTAGCGCGCCGCGAGCGGGCCGATGAGGTTCCACGCCCAGAAGCTGATCGCGAACGCCCACGTCGCGAGGATCAGGTTGCGGGTCTGGGCGGCTTTCGGAAGCGCGGGAAGTTCGGTCGCGGCGGTCATGGTGCCCCCTGCCTCAGCGGTCGCGGTCCCGCGTGCCGACCGGGTCCCAGCCGGGCCGCGGGGCGCGGGTGGCGGGGACGTCGTCGCGGCTGCGGTAGACGATGTACGGACGGAACAGGTAGTGCAGCGGCGCGGTGAACGCGTGCACGAGGCGCGAGAACGGCCAGATCGCGAACAGCGCGAGGCCGACGAGCGCGTGCACCTGGAACGACGTGGACGCGGCCGCCATCGCGTCGACGTCGGGCTGCAGGACGAACAGGCTCCGGAACCACGGCGAGACCGTCTCCCGGTAGTTGGTCACGTCGGTGTCGAAGACGCTCACGACCGTGGTCGCGAGTCCGGCGACGATGGCCGCGACCAGCACGACGTACATCGTCTTGTCGTTCTTGGTGGTCGCCATGAACACCGGCCCGGTCTTGCGCCGGCGATAGATCAGCAGCGCGACGCCGAGCAGCGTCGCGACGCCCGCGACGGCGCCGAGCGAGAGCGCCATGACGTGGTAGGTGTGCTCGCTGACGCCCATCGCGTCCGTCCACGACTCGGGGATCAGCAGACCGACGACGTGTCCGATGACCACGACGAGGATGCCGAAGTGGAACAGCGGGGACGCGATCCGCAGCAGCCGCGACTCGTACAGCTGCGACGAGCGGGTGGTCCAGCCGAACTGGTCGTAGCGGTAGCGCCAGATCAGGCCGCCGACGAAGACGGCGAGGACGAGGTACGGGATCACGCCCCAGAGCACCGTGCTCATCGCGCCCTCCCGTGTCCGGTGATCGAGTAGCCCGAAGCGCTGGCGGAGGACGTATCGAGATCCAACGGCAGCAGCCGCGGGTCGTACGCGTCGAGGCCGACCGTCTCCGTCGGCGGCCCCGCCATCGCCATCGCGGCCGCCCGGTCGGTCGGTCCCGGCCCGTCGTACGTCGCGCACACGCCGCGCAGCACGTGCACCCACGGCGTCGGCGTCCGTGTGTCCGCGTCCTCCAGCGCCAGCCTCAGCAGCTCGACGCTCGGGCGATAGCGCTCGAGCAGCTCGCCGCCCCGGCCCGGGTCGTGGGCGGCGAGCTCGAGGACCATCGGCAGGTAGTCCGGGAGCTCGCCGTGCGTGTCCACGACCAGGCCCGAGTCTCGGTAGGCCTTCTTGAAGGCGGCGAGGACCTCTCCGCGGCGCCGGGTGTCGCCGTCGGTGAAGTACGAGAGGTAGAGCGGGTGCTTGCGGTCGAGGTCGAACACCTCGACGTAGCGGCGGGCCAGCGCGTCGACCGGCGTGCGTCCGGCCGCGTCGACGAAGGCGAGGAGGTCTCGATACGGGCTCGTTCCTCGCCCTACTCGACCACCGGTGGTCGACGACGTTCCTCGCCCTACTCGACCACCGGGATTCGTATCGAGACCCTCCTGAAGGGCGGCGCGAATCAGCGGGAGACGCTCGTACGTCGCGGGCGACGGGTAGGCGAGAAGGATGGCCGCCGCACGGTGCACGACCCGGGCGTCCCGCTTCATGACCGCGCCCCTCGCTCCGGCGGGAACAGACCTTCCGGTGCACCGCGCGCGTCCCAGTTGAGCAGGTTCACCTGACCGCTGCTCTGCGGGTCCGGTGCCGCGATCGTGTCCGACTCCTGCCGCTGCTTGAGCGCGTGGAAGGTCTCGACCGCGACCGGCACCGGCCGTCCGCTCGCCTCGCCGACCGGCCCGGACTCGTACATGCCGGGTCCTTCGTCGAAGTCCAGGGAGCAGCCCATCTCCTCGAGGTCGTGCGCCTGCTCGGTGTGCGCGGTCGGGATCACGTAGCGCTCGTCGTACTTCGCGAGCGCCATCAGCCGGTACATCGCGTACATGGCCTCCTCCGACATCCCGACCGACGCCGGGATCGACCCGTCCGGCTCCTTGCCGAGGTTGAGACCGCGCATGTACGACCGCATCGCGGCGAGCTTGCGCAGCACGTCGGTGACGATGTCGGTGTCTCCCGCGGTGAACAGCTCGGCGAGGTACTCCACCGGGATCCGCAGCGCCTCGATCGCCCCGAACAACGTGCCGGTGTCCTCGGCGTCGTGGCCCTGGTCCGCGAGCAGGTCCACGATCGGCGACAGCGGCGGGACGTACCAGACCATCGGCATCGTCCGGTACTCCGGGTGCAGCGGCAGCGCGACCCGGTACTTCTTGGCCAGCGCGTACACCGGCGAGCGCTGTGCCCCCGTGATCCAGTCCTCGGGGATGCCCTGCGCCCGCGCCTCCGCGACCACCCGCGGGTCCTCCGGGTCGAGCATCAGGTCGAGCTGCGCCTCGTACAGGTCCTTGTCGTCCTCGACCGACGCCGCCTCGGTGACCCGGTCGGCGTCGTACAGGAAGACCCCGATGTAGCGCAGGCGCCCGACGCACGTCTCCGCGCAGACCGTCGGGATCCCGACCTCCACGCGCGGGTAGCAGAACGTGCACTTCTCGGCCTTGCCCGACTTGTGGTTGAAGTAGATCTTCTTGTACGGGCAGCCGGTGATGCACTGCCGCCAGCCGCGGCAGCGGTCCTGGTCGACGAGCACGATGCCGTCCTCGGACCGCTTGTAGATCGCACCGCTCGGGCAGGACGCCATGCACGACGGGTTGAGGCAGTGCTCGCAGATGCGGGGCAGGTAGAACATGAAGGTCCGCTCGAGGTCGGTGCGGATCTTGTCCTCCGACTCGCGCCGGACCTTCTCCACGATGGGGTCCTGGGCGATCGCGTCGGGGCCACCGCCGAGGTTGTCGTCCCAGTTCGCCGACCACGTGATCGCCATGTCGTCGCCGGTGATGAGCGACTTCGGCCGCGCAACCGGGAAGTCGTCGCCGAGCGGGGCGCGGGTCAGGTTCTCGTAGTCGTACGTCCACGGCTCGTAGTAGTCGGCCAGCTCCGGCTGGACCGGGCTCGCGAAGATGCTGAGCAGGCGGCGCCCGCGGCTGCCCGTCCGCAGCGAGATGCGCCCACGACGGTTGCGTACCCAGCCGCCGCGCCACTTCTCCTGGTCCTCGTAGCGACGCGGATACCCCTGCCCGGGACGCGTCTCGACGTTGTTGAACCACACGTACTCGACGCCGGCACGGTTGGTCCACGCCTGCTTGCACGTCACCGAGCAGGTGTGGCAGCCGATGCACTTGTCGAGGTTCATCACCATCGCGACCTGGGCCATGACCTTCATCGATGCTCCTCCCGCTCGTGCTCGGTCAGTACGTCACCGGCGCGGTCCGCTTGCGCACCGTGCAGACGATGTCGCGCTGGTTGCCGGTCGGGCCGAGGTAGTTGAACGTGTACGACAGCTGCGCGTACCCGCCGATGAGGTGGGTCGGCTTGACCAGCAGGCGCGTGACGGAGTTGTGGATGCCTCCGCGCCGGCCGGTCTTCTGCGACTTCGGGACGTCGATGGTGCGCTCCTGCGCGTGGTGCACGTAGACGACGCCCTCGGGCATCCGGTGGCTCACGATCGCGCGCCCGACGAAGACGCCGTTGGCGTTGTCGCACTCCACCCAGTCGTTGTCCGCGACGGCGATCTTCTCCGCGTCGGCGACGCTCATCCACACGGTCGGTCCGCCGCGCGAGAGGGAGAGCATCAGCAGGTTGTCCTGGTACTCGGAGTGGATCGACCACTTGTTGTGCGGCGTGAGGTAGCGGACGGCGATCTGGAGCGCGTCCCCTCCGTCGGTCGAGTGGTCCGAGCCGCTGGGCGAGGACGCGTCGGGACCCAGCCGCGCGTCGCCGTACATGCGGTGCATGTCCAGCGGCGGCCGGTACGTCGGCAGCTGCTCGCCGTAGTCGCGCATCCACGCGTGGTCGAGGTAGAAGTGCATCCGCCCGGTCAGCGTGTGGAACGGCTTGAGACGCTCGATGTTGACCGTGAACGGCGCATAGCGTCGCCCGCCGGTCTCCGAGCCCGACCACTCCGGCGAGGTGATGACGGGCTGCGGCGAGTCCTGCGTCATGGAGAAGGTGATCTGCTTCTCCTCCGCACCCTCGGCGAGGTCGACGAGGCGGCGCCCGGTCCGCCGCTCGAGGTCGCGGAAGCCCTGCACGGCGAGGTGGCCGTTGGTGGTCCCGGAGAAGGTGAGGATCGCCTCGGCGAGCCGCGCGTCGGTGTCGATCGCCGGCCGGCCGGCCGCAGCGCCCGACCCCATCACGCCGTGCTTGGCGGCGAGCGAGGCGACCGCGTCCTTGAGGTCGTACGTGATGTTCTTGACCGTGAACCCGAGGTCCTCGGCCTTCGGGCCGATGGTCGCGAGCTTGTCCGCGATCGCGGTGTAGTCGCGCTCGACGACTGCCACCACGGGCATCGTCTTGCCGGCGACCGGGTCGGTCTGCCCCTCGCGCCAGTCGAGGCTGCGGCCGCCGGGCTGCGCGATCTCGCCCGGCGTGTCGTGCTGGAGCGGCACGGTCACGAGGTCCTTGCGCGTGCCGAGGTGCGTCGTGGCGAGCTCGGACAGCTTGCGGGCGAGCGCCGTGAACATGTCGTAGTCGCTGCGCGCCTCCCACGGCGGGTCGATCGCCGGGGTGAACGCGTGGACGTACGGGTGCATGTCGGTCGAGGACAGGTCGTACTTCTCGTACCAGGTGGCCGCCGGGAAGACGATGTCGCTGAGCAGCGTCGTCGACGTCATCCGGAAGTCCGCCGACACGAGGAGGTCGAGCTTGCCCCGCGGCGCCTCGTCGCGCCAGCGGATCGTCCGCGGCGGCTCGGGCGCGTCGGGCGCGTCGACGTTCGACTGCGTGCCCAGGAGGTACTCGAGGAAGTACTCGTTGCCCTTCGCCGAGGAGCCGAAGAGGTTCGAGCGCCAGAGCACCAGCGTGCGCGGCCAGTTCTGCGGGGCGTCGACGTCGTCGATCGCCGCGTTGAGGCTGCCGTCCTGGAGCCGGTCGGCGATCCACGCGCCGGCGTCCTTCGCGGCGCCGTCGGCGGTCGCCGCCGTCGCCTCGTCGGCGAGGTCGAGCGGGTTGCGGTCGAACTGCGGGTAGAACGGCATCCAGCCCATCCGCGCCGACTTCGCGATCACGTCGGCGGTGTGGAGGCCCTCGAGGTGGCCCTCCGCGAGCGGCGAGGTCAGCACGTCCTGGCGGGAGCCGTCGGAACGCCACTGCCCGGTGTGCATGTACCAGTACGAGGTTCCGGTCATGGTGCGCGGCGGCCGCGTCCAGTCCAACGCGTTGGCCAGGGAGATCCAGCCGGTGATCGGGCGGCACTTCTCCTGGCCGACGTAGTGCGCCCAGCCGCCTCCGTTGCGGCCCATCGCCCCGGTGAGCATGAGCAGCGTGAGGATCGCGCGGTACGTCACGTCGCCGTGGAACCACTGGCACACGCCCGCACCGAGGATGATCATCGACCGTCCGCCGGACTCCTCGGAGTTGCGCGCCAGCTCGCGCGCGATGCGGATGCACTGCGCCGCGGGGACCGAGGTGATCTCCTCCTGCCACGCCGGCGTGTACGGCGAGGATGCGTCGTCGTACCCGCTCGGCCACTCGCCGGGGAGACCGTCGCGCCCGACGCCGTACTGCGCGAGGAGGAGGTCGAGGACGGTCGTGACCGTGTGACCGCCGACCTGGCGCACCGGGATGCCGCGCCGGATCACGCTGCCCGACCCGTCCGGCGCGTCGAAGGCCGGCATCAGCACCTCGCCGGGCTGGGCGTCCGGCCCGATGACCGACAGCGCCGGCTCGATGTCGCCGAGGTCGAGGTTCCACCGACCCTCGCCCGCATCGCCGTACCGGAAGCCCATCGAGCCGTTCGGGACGGCGGCGTCGTTCGTCCGGGTGTCGAGGACGACGGTCTTCCACTCCGCGTTCTGCGACGCCTCGCCGGTCGATCCCGTCGGGACCAGGTCCGCCTCGGTCAGGAAGGTCTCCGGCACCCACGCACCGTCGTCGCTCTGCTTGAGCCGGACGAGGAACGGAAGGTCGGTGTACTGCTTGACGTAGTCGGTGAAGAACGGCACCTGACGCTCGAGGTAGTACTCCTTGAGCATCACGTGGCCCATCGCCATCGCCAGCGCCGCGTCCGTCCCGGCCTGGGCGGGCATCCACTCGTCGGCGAACTTCGTGTTGTCGGCGTAGTCGGGCGAGACCGTGACGACCTTGGTGCCGCGGTAGCGCGCCTCGGCCATCCAGTGCGCATCCGGCGTGCGGGTGACGGGGACGTTGGAGCCCCACATGAGCAGGTACGAGGCGTCCCACCAGTCGCCGGACTCCGGCACGTCGGTCTGGTCGCCGAAGACCTGCGGGCTCGCCACCGGCAGGTCGGCGTACCAGTCGTAGAACGACGTCATCACGCCGCCGATGAGCTGGATGAACCGGGTGCCGACGCAGTGCGACACCATCGACATCGCCGGGATCGGGGAGAACCCGGCACAGCGGTCCGGGCCGTAGGTCTTGATCGTGTTCACGTGCGCGGCCGCCGCGATCTCGATCGCCTCGTCCCACGAGATCCGGACGAGGCCGCCCTTGCCGCGCGCCTGCTGGTAGCGCCGCCGCTTCTCCGGGTCGGCGGCGATCTCCGCGAACGCCAGGACGGGATCGCCGAGGCGCTTCTTGGCCTCGCGGTACATCTCGATCAGCACGCCGCGTCCGTACGGGTAGCGGACGCGGGTCGGGGAGTACGTGTACCAGGAGAAGGCGGCACCGCGCGGACAGCCGCGGGGCTCGTACTCCGGCCGGTCGGGTCCCGTGCTCGGGTAGTCGGTCTGCTGCGCCTCCCACGTGATGATGCCGTCCTTGACGTACACCTTCCACGAGCACGAGCCCGTGCAGTTCACCCCGTGGGTGGACCGGACGACCTTGTCGTGGCTCCACCGGTCGCGGTAGAACACGTCGCCGCGTCTGCCGCCCTCGCGGTAGACGGCTCGACGGTCGGCGCTCTCGTCCCAGCGCGTGAAGAAGTCGCCGAGGGCCAGCAACGCCTCCGAGGCGGGCCCGTCGGTCCCCCCTCCGGCACGCGTGCGCCGTGAGCGGGCTCGTCCTTCGCGGGTGGTCTCGGTCATCGCAGCCTCCTCGCGCCCCAACGTAGGGCGACCGTGACGGGTGCGCGACCGGAAGCAGACGCCCTCCGACGATCGGGCGAGCGGAGCGCGTCGAGGGCGGTTACGCTCGCGGCACCGAGGCTCGTTCGGGAGACGGAGGTTCGCCATGCGTGACGTCGCTGCGCTCACCGAGGAGTACGCCGATGCCGCGAGCTCGGCGCCGCACGGACGCAGCGCGGAGCTGGTCCTGCAGGACGGCCCGCTGCGCCAGAGCGTGCTCGGGCTTGCCGAGGGCGCGGAGCTCTCCGAGCACGACGCGCCGCCGGCCGCGAGCGTGCTCGTGCTCAAGGGGTCGATCGAGATCGTGGGCGAGTCCGGCACGATCGCGCTGGAGACCGGGATGCTCGCGGCGGTCCCCCGCGAACGGCACTCCGTGAAGGCGGTCGTGGACTCGGTCTTCCTGCTGACCGCGGTCACCGACATCTGACCCGGGTCACCAACTGGCGTCTCCGGGTCACCCGGAGACGCGAGACGGTGCCCGATGAGGCTACGCGGTGTGGCGCCGGCGGCGCCCTTCCCTCGCGCCTCAGACGAGGAACTGGAACGCGGGGTCGTCCGGGGACAGCTTCTTGGCGCGCAACGGCGAGTCCGCCAGCCGGGCGACGAGGCCGCCCAGTCCCTCAGGCGACCCGAGCTCGATGCCGACCAGCGCCGGTCCGGTCTCGCGGTTGTGCCGCTTGACGTACTCGAAGAGCGTGATGTCGTCCTCCGGGCCGAGCACCTCGTCGAGGAAGCGCCGCAGCGCGCCCGGTTCCTGCGGGAACTCCACCAGCCAGTAGTGCTTCACGCCGCGCGAGACGAGCGCCCGCTCGATCACCTCGGCGTAGCGGCTCACGTCGTGGTTGCCGCCCGACACGATCGCGACCACGGACTCCCCCGGGCTCACGAGGCCCGGCAGCCGCAGGGCCGCCGCGGCGAGCGCCCCCGCAGGCTCCGCGATGACGCCGTCGACCTCGAACAGGTCGAGCATCTCCTCGCTGACCATGCCGGCGTCGACGCTGACCAGCTCCACCGGACGCCCGGCACGCGCCAGCTCCGCGAGGACCTCGTACGGGTGGTCCCCCACGCGACGGACCGCGGCGCCGTCGACGAACGCGTCCACCTCGTCCAGCGTCACCGGACCGCCGCGCGCCATCGCTGCCGCCATGCTCGCCGCGCCCGACGGCTCCACACCCACGACACGCGTCTCGGGGTGGCGCGCGGCGAGCCACGCCGCCACGCCCGCGACCAGGCCGCCGCCCCCGACCGGGACCACGACCACGTCGGGGACGGAGCCAGGGTGCTGCTCCGCGAGCTGCTCGCAGGCCTCGCGCACCACGGTGCCCTGCCCCGCGATCACGTCCGGGTGGTCGAACGCGGGGACGACCGTGGCGCCGGTGAGCGAGGAGTCCTCGAGCGCCGTCGCGCTCGCCGCGTCGTACGTCTCGCCGCCGACGATGACCTCGACCGCGTCGCCGCCGAGGGTCGCGATCCGGTCGCGCTTCTGCCGCGGCGTGGTGCGCGGGAGGTAGATGCGGGCGAAGGTCCCGAGCGCCCGGGCGGCGTACGCGACGCCCTGCGCGTGGTTCCCCGCGCTGGCGGCGACGAGGCCACGCTCGCGTTCCTCCGGGTCCAGACGGGAGATCATGTGGAAGGCGCCGCGCAGCTTGTACGAGCGGACGACCTGAAGGTCCTCGCGCTTGAGCCAGACGTCGGCGCGGGTCCGTTCGGCGAGACGCCGGTCGCGTTCGAGCGGGGTCCGGACGGCGACCTGGGAGACAGGTGCGTAGGCAGCGTCGACGTCGTCAGCGGTCACAGGCACGGCGTCCAGCGTAGGACGGGACATGCGACGCGCTCCCGCCGGTCCAGCACACGGGCACCGCCCTGCGCGGCGAACCGTCAAGCCCGCGCGACGAACCGTCAAGATCGCATCAAGACCGGTCAAGGCCTCATCAAGGGCAGCGGGAACGGCGATCCCGCGACGTTGACTCGACGTCATGAGTCTCGAAACCGGCCTCCTCATCTCCCTGGTGGCCCTTCTGATCGGCTACCTCGTCGCGTCCCTCGTCCACCCGGAGAGGTTCTGATGACTGACGCCGTCGCAGGCGTGCTGAGCCTGCTCGCCCTCGTCTCCCTCCTGGCACTCGCCTACCGACCGCTCGGCGACTACGTCGCCCGCACGCTCGAGAGCCCGCGGCACACCCGAGTCGAGCGCGGCGTCTACCGCCTGGCCGGCGTGAACCCGGGCGCCACCCAGAGCACGCGGTCGTACGCGCTCGCGGTCGTCGGCTTCTCGGTCGTGAGCCTGGTCCTCCTCTTCCTCCTCCTGGTGGCGCAGTCCTTCCTGCCGTACTCGCGGGGCATGGACGGCATGCCGTGGGACATGGCGCTCAACACCGCCGTGTCCTTCGTGACCAACACGAACTGGCAGTCGTACGCGGGTGAGTCGACGCTCGGCTGGACCGCGCAGGCCGCCGGTCTCGCCGTGCAGAACTTCGTCTCTGCCGCGGTCGGGATCGCCGTCGCGGTCGCGCTGATCCGTGGTTTCACGCGAAACCGTTCCGACCAGCTCGGCAACTTCTGGGTCGACCTGGTGCGCGTGACGCTGCGGGTGCTGCTGCCGATCGCCTTCGTCGGCGCCGTCCTCCTCGTGGTCGCCGGAGTCGTCCAGTCGTTCACCGGCGACCAGGTCGTCGACACGATCACGGGCGGCCAGCAGACCATCACGACCGGGCCGGCCGCGAGCCAGGAGGCGATCAAGGAGCTCGGCACCAACGGCGGTGGCTTCTTCAACGCGAACTCGGCCCACCCGTTCGAGAACCCGAACGGTTTCTCCAACCTCGTCGAGATCTTCCTCATGCTGGTCATCCCGGTGGCCCTGACCCGCACGCTCGGCACGATGCTCGGCAACCGCAAGCAGGGCTACGCCGTGCTCGGTGCGATGGCGGGCCTGTTCGTCACCTCGCTCGCGATCACCACGTGGGCCGAGGTCGGGGCGCACGGCAGGTCGGCACAGGCCGCGGGCGCTGCGATGGAGGGCAAGGAGACCCGGTTCGGCGAGTGGGCCTCGGCGCTCTTCGCGACGGTCACCACCGGCACGTCGACCGGGGCGGTCAACGCAGCCCACGACTCGTACACCCCCACCGGAGGCGGCACTGTCCTCGTCAACATGATGCTCGGCGAGGTGACGCCCGGCGGGGTGGGCGCCGGCATCTACGGCATCCTCGTGATGGCGATCCTCGCGGTCTTCGTGGCCGGCCTGATGGTCGGGCGTACGCCGGAGCTGCTGGGCAAGAAGATCCGGACGACCGAGATGCGCTACGTCGCGCTGTACACCCTCACGACGCCCGCCCTCGTGCTCGTCGGTGTCGGTATCGCGATCGCGCTGCCGAGCACCGCCGACGCCCTCGGCAACCCCGGTGGCCACGGCTTCTCCGAGGTCGTCTACGCCTTCACGTCGGCAGCCAACAACAACGGCAGCGCCTTCGGCGGCATAACGGTGACGTCGACCTTCTTCCAGCTGATGCTCGCCACGGCGATGCTCCTCGGCCGGTTCGTCCCGATCCTCTTCGTGCTCGCGCTGGCCGGTTCGCTGGCGCGGCAGGGCAAGGTCCCCGCGACCGCCGGCACCCTTCCCACCCACACTCCCCTGTTCGCGGGCCTGCTGGTCGGCGTCATCCTCGTGATGACCGGCCTGACCTACTTCCCCGCGCTCGCCCTCGGTCCGATCGCGGAGGCCCTCGCATGACCCTCTCCCTGCTCCTGGCCCAGGTCCCCACGGCCCTGGCCAAGCTCGACCCGCGCCACCTCTGGCGCAACCCGGTGATGTTCGTGGTGCTCATCGGCTCCGTCCTCACCACGGTGCTCGCCGTGACGGACCCGGGCGGCTTCACGATCGCGGTCGCGGTCTGGCTGTGGCTCACGGTGATCTTCGGCAACCTCGCCGAGGCGGTCGCGGAGGGTCGCGGCAAGGCCCAGGCGGCCTCGCTGCGCGCCGCGCGCAAGGACACGGTCGCACGGCGGCTCGACGGCGACGGCACGGAGAGCGCGGTCCCCGGGACGGAGCTGACGATCGGTGACCTGGTGGTCGTCGAGGCCGGCGAGGTCATCCCGGGGGACGGCGACGTCGTGGAGGGAATCGCCTCCGTCGACGAGTCGGCGATCACCGGCGAGTCCGCTCCGGTCATCCGCGAGGCCGGCGGCGACCGGTCCGCGGTCACCGGCGGCACCACCGTCCTGTCGGACCGGATCGTCGTCAGGATCACCGCCGCCCCGGGCAGCACGTTCCTCGACACGATGATCGCGCTCGTCGAGGGCACGAGCCGGCGCAAGACCCCGAACGAGAGCGCCCTGACGATCCTGCTCTCCAGCCTCACGATCGTCTTCCTGCTCGCCGTGGCGACGCTGGCACCGATGGCGGACTACGCCGGCGCGCCGCAGCGCACGCTGGTGCTGGTGGCGCTGCTGGTCTGCCTCATCCCGACCACGATCGGCGCCCTGCTCTCGGCGATCGGCATCGCCGGCATGGACCGTCTCGTACGGGTGAACGTGCTCGCGATGTCGGGGCGCGCCGTGGAGGCGGCCGGTGACGTCGGCACGCTGCTCCTCGACAAGACCGGCACCATCACGTACGGCAACCGCCGCGCGACGGCGTTCGTCCCGCAGGCGGGCCTCGACGTCGCGGCGCTGCGCGACACCGCTCGTCTCTCCAGCCTGGCCGACCCGACCCCCGAGGGCCGGTCTATCGTCGAGCTCGCTCTCGCGCAGGGCGCCGCGGACTCGGCGCTCCCCGACCGCGCGGAGGTCGTCGAGTTCTCCGCGACGACGCGGATGTCCGGGCTCGACCTCGCCGACGGGACGCAGGTCCGCAAGGGCGCCGCGTCGGCGGTCCTGGCCTGGCTCGGCGACACCGTGCTCCCGCCGAGCGTCGAGTCGGCCGTCGAGCGGATCAGCGCCGAGGGCGGTACGCCGCTGGTGGTCGCCGTGCGCGGAGGGGCGGGCGACCGCATCCTCGGCGTGGTCCACCTCAAGGACGTCGTGAAGCCAGGCATGGTCGAGCGCTTCGCCGAGCTGCGCCGGATGGGCATCCGCACCGTGATGGTGACCGGCGACAACGCGATCACCGCCAAGGCGATCGCCGCGGAGGCCGGCGTCGACGACGTGCTCGCGGAGGCGACCCCGGAGGACAAGATGGCCTTCATCCGCCACGAGCAGTCCGGAGGACGCCTCGTCGCGATGACCGGTGACGGCACGAACGACGCACCGGCGCTCGCGGCCGCCGACGTCGGCGTCGCGATGAGCTCGGGCACCTCGGCCGCGAAGGAGGCCGGCAACATGGTCGACCTCGACTCCGACCCGACGAAGCTCATCGACATCGTCGAGATCGGCAAGCAGCTGCTCATCACACGCGGCGCCTTGACGACGTTCTCGGTCGCCAACGACGTCGCGAAGTACTTCGCGATCATCCCGGCGATGTTCGTCGCCGCGTACCCGAGCCTCGAGTCGCTGGACGTCATGCGCCTGCACAGCCCCGAGTCCGCGATCCTCTCCGCCGTCATCTTCAACGCCCTCATCATCGTCGGCCTCATCCCGCTGGCGCTGAAGGGCGTGATGTACCGCGTGAGCTCGGCAGCCGGGCTGCTGCGCCGCAACCTCCTGGTCTACGGGCTCGGCGGCCTCGTCGCGCCGTTCGTCGGGATCAAGCTCATCGACCTCCTCCTCGCGAGCCTCTTCGGCTCCGCGCTCTGAGCCGCACGGCTCGTCTCTCCGAGAAAGGGCATCCATCATGACCACGACCACTGCCTCGACCGAGCGCGACGCCGACGCTGCGCCGGCGCACGCCCCGATCGGCGCGGGGCTGCTGCGCCAGACCGCCACCGGCCTGCGCGTCCTGCTCCTCCTCACCGTCATCCTCGGGATCGGCTACCCGGCTGCCGTCTGGGCGGTCGGCCAGGCCGTCGCCGAGGACCGGGCGAACGGCCAGATCGTGGAGGTCGACGGCACGCCTGTCGGCTCCGCGATCCTCGGGCAGGCGTTCGACGACCCCGCGCTGTTCCACTCGCGCCCGTCGGCCGCCGCGTACGACGGTCTGGCGAGCGCGGCGAGCAACCTCGGGCCCTCCAACCCGGACCTCCTCGCCTCGATCGAGGAGCGACGCGCAGCCGTCGCCGCCGAGGAAGGTGTGGCCCCGGCCGATGTCCCGCCCGACGCACTCACCGCCTCGGCATCGGGTCTCGACCCACACATCTCGACCGCGTACGCCGAGCTGCAGGCGCCCCGCGTCGCCGAGGCCAACGGCTTGAGCGAGGCGCGGGTGCGCGACCTCATCCACACGAGCACGACCGGACGGACCTTCGGCTTCCTCGGCGAGGAGGGCGTGAACGTCCTCCTGCTCAACATCGCGGTCCGCGACGCCGCGGAGGGCTGACAGGATGGCGGGTATGGACCACCCGCCCACACGTCGCGGGCGGCTCCGGGTCTATCTCGGGGCCGCCCCCGGCGTGGGGAAGACGTACAAGATGCTCGACGAGGCGCAGCGCCGCGCCGCGCGCGGGACCGACGTCGTCGTCGGCTTCGTCGAGACCCACGCGCGCGTCCACACCGCCGAGCAGCTCGACGGGCTGGAGATCGTACCGCGTCGCCGTGTCGCCTACCGCGGCTCGTCGTACGAGGAGATGGACCTCGATGCCGTCCTCCTCCGCAGGCCGGAGGTCGCGGTCGTCGACGAGCTCGCCCACACCAACGTCCCTGGCGTGGAGCACGCCAAGCGCTGGGAGGACGTCGACGTGCTCCTCGACGCCGGGATCGACGTCATCACCACGGTCAACGTCCAGCACCTCGAGTCCCTCAACGACGTGGTCGAGGCGATCACGGGGGTGCGCCAGCGCGAGACCGTCCCGGACCACGTCGTGCGGGACGCCGACGCCGTCGAGCTGGTCGACATGAGCCCGCAGGCCCTGCGTCGGCGGCTCGCGCACGGCAACGTCTACGCCGCCGACAAGGTCGACGCCGCGCTCTCGCGCTACTTCCGCGAGGGCAACCTCGCCGCACTGCGCGAGCTCGCGCTGCTGTGGGTCGCCGACCGCGTCGACGAGGGGCTCGAGCTCTACCGCCAGAAGCACCGCATCAACGCGACCTGGCCGACCCGCGAGCGGATCGTGGTCGCGGTGACCGGAGGACCGGAGTCGCCGACGCTGCTGCGCCGCGCGGCGCTGATCGCGGGCCGCACCGCCGGCGGCGAGTGGCTCGCCGTCTACGTCGCGCGCGGCGACGGGCTCTCGGGCACCTCGCCCGACCAGCTCGCGCGGCAGCACACGATGGTCAAGGACATGGGAGGCAGCTTCCACACGGTCGTCAGCGACGACGTCGCGACAGGGATCCTGGAGTTCGCACGCGCCGAGAACGCGTCGCAGATCCTCATCGGCGCCAGTCGCCGCGGGCGCTGGTCGACGGCCTTCCGCCCGGGCGTCGGCGAGCGCGTGATCGACGGCTCGGGCGACATCGACGTCCACATCGTCAGCCACGACCAGGCGCGTCAGGGCACCCGCGACCGCCAGCGGCGACCGGACCTCGGCCTGCGGCGGACGGTCGTCGGCTACGTGCTCGGCGTGCTCCTCCCGATCGTGACGGCGCTGCTCCTGGTCGCCACGTCCGACCTCCACGACCTCACGCTCGAGTCGATGCTGATGCTCAGCGTCGTGGTCGTGGTCGCGATCGTCGGGGGACTGGTCCCCGCGCTGGTCGCGGCCGTGATCTCGGCGGTGCTGCTCAACTGGTACTTCGTGGAGCCCCTCCACACGCTCACGATCGCCCGCGGCCAGTACGTCGTGGTCATCGCGGTCTTCGTCGTCGTCGGGGCTGCGGTCGCCTCGGTCGTCGACCTGGCGGCCGGGCGCGCGGCGCAGGCGCGGCGGGCGTCGTCCGAGGCCGACGCGCTCGCCGTCCTCTCGCACAGCCTGCTCCGCGCCGGCGAGAGCCTCCCCGCCGTCCTCACCCAGGCGTGCGAGGTGTTCTCGATGACCGGGGCGGCGATCCTCGCCCGGGACGAGAAGGGATGGACCACGGTCGTCGCGCACGGGGACGCACCGGCGTCGGTCGACACCGCGGACGTCGACGTCCCGATCGACGACCGCACCTTCCTCGTCCTGCGCGGGCGGACGCTCGCCGCCTCCGACCGCCGCCTCGTGACGGCGTACGCCGCGCACGCCGCCGTCATCCTCGAACGCGCCCGCGCCGCGACCGAGCAGGCGCGCGCCGTGCAGCTCGCGGAGACCGACCGGACGCGTACGGCGCTGCTGGCCGCCGTCTCGCACGACCTGCGCAGTCCGCTGGCCGCGATCAAGGCCGCGGTGTCGAGCCTGCGCAACGACGAGATCGCCTGGTCGGAGGAGGACGAGGCCGAGCTGCTGATGACGATCGAGGAGTCGGCGGACCGGCTCGACGCCCTGGTCGCGAACCTGCTCGACATGAGCCGGCTGCGGACCGGTGCGATCACCGCCCTGCCCACCGACGTCGACGTCGAGTCCGTGGTGCGCCGAGCCGTCGCTCCCCTGCCCGAGGCCGACCGGGTCGACGTCCGGGTCGACGCCGACCTGCCTCTCGTGCACGCCGACGCCGGGCTGCTGGAACGGGTCCTCGCGAACCTGTGCGAGAACGCGCTGAAGCACACCGACAGCCGGGTCACGGTGCAGGGATCGGCGTACGTCGAGTCCGACGGCGTCCCGCTGGTGTGCCTGCGGATCGTCGACCACGGTCCGGGGGTGCCGTCGGACGCCTTCGACCAGCTCTTCGCCCCCTTCCAGCGGCTGGGCGACGTCCCGCAGGGAGACGGGGTCGGCCTCGGGCTCGCCGTGGCGCGCGGGCTGACCGAGGCGATGTCGGGCACGCTGGACGCCGAGGAGACGCCCGGCGGCGGGCTGACCTTCGTCCTGTCGCTCCCTCGGGCGAAGGCGACGGACGGTGCACCTGAGGCGGAGGTCGCGCCGTACCGGCCGGAGCCGGAGGACGCGACGGACCCGGCCGTCGAGGAGGACAGGCGATGACGTTCGTGCTCGCGGTCGACGACGACCCCGCGATCCTGCGGACGCTGCGGATCAACCTGCGGGCACGCGACTACGAGGTGGAGACCGCCGGGGACGGACGGTCGGCGCTGCAGATCGTGGCCGAGCGCGAGCCTGACGTGATCGTGCTCGACCTCGGGCTGCCGGACGTCAGCGGCACCGCGGTGATCCGCCGAGTCCGCGCGACGAGCAACGTCCCGATCGTCGTGCTGTCCGCCCGGCACGAGTCGGACGACAAGGTCGAGGCGCTCGACGCGGGGGCCGACGACTACGTCACCAAGCCGTTCGGGATGGAGGAGCTGCTCGCGCGGGTGCGGGCTGCGGTCCGCCGTGGAGGTGCCGTGCCGTCTTCGTCCCACGCCGTCGCCATCGACGGGCTCGTCCTCGACCCGGACGACGGCACCGCCACCAAGGACGGCGCCGAGGTCCACCTCACCCCGACCGAGTGGCGCATCGTGGCGGCGCTGCTGCGACGGCCCGGCCGGCTCGTCCGGCAGACCGAGCTCCTCCGTGACGTGTGGGGTCCGGCGTACGAGCGCGAGACCCACTATCTGCGCGTCTACCTCGCACAGATCCGCCGCAAGCTCGAGGACGACCCGGCGAAGCCGAAGCACTTCCTCACCGAGCCGGGGCTGGGCTACCGCTTCGTCGCGTGAGGGTGCGAGCCGCAGCGTCGGCTCACCCCGTCACCGCACCGCCGGCCGGTCGATGATCCAGCGCCACGTCCCGTCGGGCTGCCGTCGCGCGACCTCGCAGGTCGCGCCGCCCGCGCCGGCGCTCATCGGCAGCACCGTCGTCGTCAGCGCGAGGTCACCCCGCACGAGCGGGCGCCTCGGGATGCCCGCACGCACGGGGCGGTGCGCGGCGAGCGCCCGCGTGTAGAAGGCGCGGATGTCGTCGTGGCCGACGGCGACGCGACCGTCGGGCAGCTCGAGGACGGCGGTCGGCTCGTAGAGGGCCACCACCCCGTCGACGTCACGGGCGACGAGGCGGTCGACGAGCTGCGCGCTCAGCTCGTCGGGGGTGCGGGGAGCGGCGGACGGAGCGGGCCGGAGCGACGACGGAGTGGACATGTGTTCGACCGTACGAGGCACCTCGGACAGTTCCGCCGGGACCGTCTGCGGGTGGCGGTAGCGTCGCGCCATGAGCAGCTTCCGTGACGCCCCGCGCCTCCCGATCACGTCCGTCGCCCAGTGGCGCGGGTGGCTCGCGGAGCACCACGACGATCCCGAGCCCGGCGTCTGGATCGTCTGGGAACGGGTGGCCGCGGACCGCCGCGTGTCGTACGAGGAGCTCATCGAGGAGGCGCTGGCCTACGGCTGGATCGACGGCCAGGCGGCGACGCTCGACGACGAGCACTCCATGATGTGGCTGACGCGGCGCCGCCCGGGCTCGGTGTGGAGCCGGCTGTCGAAGGAGCGGGTCGAGCGGGTCGTGCAGTCCGGCCGCATGACGGAGGTCGGTCAGGCCGCGATCGACCGCGCGAAGGCCGACGGCTCGTGGACGATCCTCGACAGCGTGGAGGACCTGGTCGTCCCCGACGACCTGGCCGCGGCGTTCGACGCGGTCCCGGGGTCGCGGGACCGCTACGAGGCGTTCACCCCGGGCCAGCGCAAGCAGGTCCTCCGCTGGCTCGTCGACGCCAAGCGGCCGGCGACCCGGGAGAAGCGCATCGCGGAGACCGTGCGCCTCGCCGCAGAGGGAGTGCCGGCCAACAACCGCTGACGGCGGTCGCCGTACCGGTCAGCCGATCGGCTGCAGGAACTCGAGCCGGTTGCCGAACGGGTCCGCGGCGTAGAAGCGCCGGTGCCCGGGGAACGCGTCGTCCCACGTCACGTCGACGCCGGCCGCGCCGAGGCGGGACGCGACGTCGTCGATGCGCGCGACGAGGATCCCCGGGTGCGCCTTGCGGGCCGGCTCGAAGTCCTCCTCGACGCCGAGGTGCACCTCCACACCCCCCGACCGGAACCAGCACCCGCCCCGGGCGGCGAGCTCCGGCGGCTTCTCGAGCTCGTGCATCCCGAGCGCCCCGGCCCAGAACGCCCGGCACGCGTCCTCACCGCCTGCCGGGATCGCGAGCTGCACGTGGTGCAGGTGGACGAAGGCGAGGTGCTCGGGATCGGAGTGGGGGTCGGTCATGCCCACACGCTAGCGGCGCTCCGGCGCGCGCCGGTACGGCCTGTCGTCGGAACATGCGGGCGGACTCGGCGGTTGACCCTGACGTGACCGCCTCCCCCGCCGCCCCCGACTCCGACGTGGACGTCGTCGTGGTCGGTGCCGGCCAGGCGGGTCTCTCGGCGGCGTACCACCTGAAGCGGCTCCGCGCCTCCTTCGTCGTCCTCGACGCCAACCCCGGCCCGGGTGGCGCGTGGCAGCACCGGTGGCGCACGCTCACGATGCGCGACGTCCACGGCATCGCGATGCTCCCGGGGCTCGACGTGCCCGGGGTGGTTGACGACCAGGCCGCGCGGGACTTCGTGCCGGCCTACTACGCGGCGTACGAAGAGCGCTTCGACCTCCCCGTCGTCCGCCCGGTGCGGGTGCTGCGGGTCGAGGACGCGGAGCCGGGCTCGACCGACGGCGACCTCCTCGTCCGCACCGACTCCGGCACCTGGCGCGCACCGGCGGTGGTCAACGCGACCGGCACCTGGGAGCGGCCGTTCTGGCCGTCGTACCCCGGCGCCGCGTCGTTCCGTGGGCGACAGCTGCACACCGCCGACTACACCGGGCCGGAGGACCTGGCCGGCCTCGACGTCGTCGTGGTCGGCGGTGGCGCGTCCGCGGTCCAGATCCTCGGCGAGGTCGCGCCGCTGGCCGCGTCGACGACCTGGGTCACCCGGCGCGAGCCGGTCTGGCGTACGGGCGACTTCGACCCCGACGCCGGTCGGGAGGCGGTGGCGCTGGTCGAGGAGCGGGTACGCCGCGGGTTGCCGCCGCAGAGCGTGGTGAGCGTGACCGGGCTGATGCTGCGCCCGCAGGAGCAGCGTGCGGCCACCCTCGGGGCGTACGAGCGCCACCCGATGTTCACCCGGGTCGAGCCCGACGGCGTCCGGATGGCCGACGGGAGCTTCCGGCACGCGGACGTCATCGTGTGGGCGACCGGGTTCCGCGCGGCGCTCGGACACCTCGCGCCGCTGCACCTGCGCGAGGACACCGGCGGCGTACGCCTCGTCGCCCGGGAGGACGCGCACACCCCGACGACCGCGGCGCGCGACCACCGCGTGCAGCTGGTCGGATACGGGCCGTCGGCGTCGACGATCGGGGCCAACCGGGCCGGACGCGTCGCCGCCCTCTCCGCGCTGCGCACCGTCCGCGCCCGCGACGCCGCCGCCTGACGGTTTGCCACGCCAACGTGGCCGACTCCGGTCGGCGCAGCATCCTCGCCCGCGCCGCCGCGGCTTGCCACGCCGACGTGGCAAACCGCGGAGGAGGAGCGGCAACGAAGACGATGCAACCCTATGCAGTGCAACGAGTTGCATATACACTCCTCGACATGGCTCTGGAGCACGCGATCCTCGTCTCGCTCGCCGAACGCTCGGCGACCGGCTACGACCTGACGCGCCGCTTCGACAAGTCGATCGGCTTCTTCTGGAAGGCGAGCCACCAGCAGATCTACAAGGTGCTCGGCCGGATGGAGGGCGACGGCCTGGTCGCATCGAAGGCCGTTCCGCAGGAGGGCCGCCCGGACAAGAAGGTGTACGCGATCACCGAGGTCGGGCGGGACGCGATCCAGGAGTGGTCACGCACGCCGAGCGCGTCGGAGACCGCCCGCAGCGACTTCGCGGTCAAGCTGCGCGGGCTGCCGTACGGCGACCGTGACGCGATCCTCGCCGACGTCGACCGCCGTGCCGCGACGCACCGCGAGCGCCTCGCGTACTACCGCGCCGACGAGGCGCACAGCTTCCCCGACCCCGACGCGCTCGACGACGCGCAGCGCGCGCAGTACGCGGTGCTGCGCGGCGGCATCCTGCTCGAGCAGGCGGGGCTGGACTGGTGCGAGGAGATCCTGGGGCTGCTGGGGGGTCTCGATACGCCGGGGGGTCTCGATACGCCGGGGGGTCTCGATACGCCGGCTCGTTCCTCGCCGGCTACTCGACCACCAGGGAGCGCGGCTACTCGACCACCAGGGAGCGCGGCTACTCGACCACCGGGGCGCGGCGGGAGCGCAGCGCGGTGAACGCCACCCACAGCACGCCGAGCGCGATCGACACCGCCGCCACGATCAGCACCGCGTGCACCCACAGGAATCCGGTCGGGGTGCTGTCGCCGACCGCACCCTCCCACGCCCGCTCGTCGTTCCACACCGCCATCCCGAACCGGGGCCAGATCACGATGTTGAACACCCCGGCGAGCACCAGGAACCACGCAGCACGTCGAGAGATCACCCGTCCAGTGAACACCAGGGGTCCCCATGCCTGAGCAGCACAGTCTCGAGAACAGCCCGTACCCGCACCTCCTCTCCCCCCTCGAGGTCGCCGGCTTCACGCTGCGCAACCGCGTGATGATGGGCTCGATGCACACCAAGCTCGAGGACCGGGCGAGCGACGTGCCGAAGCTCGCGGCGTACTTCGCCGAGCGGGCCAAGGGCGGCACGGCACTCCTCGTCACCGGCGGGTACGCCCCGAGCTGGCGAGGCTGGCTCAGTCCCCTCGGCTCCACGATGGCCAGCACGCGCCTGGCCGACCGGCACCGCGAGGTCACCGACGCCGTCCACGCGCACGACAGCCGGATCCTCATGCAGGTGCTGCACGCGGGGCGCTACGGCTACTCGCCGTTCTCGAAGGGCGTGTCGAGCAAGCAGTCCCCGATCACGCCGTTCAAGCCGAGCGCGATGAGCACCCGCGAGGTCGGGCGTACCGTCGACGACTTCGTCCGTGCGGCGAGGCTCGCTCAGCGCGCGGGGTACGACGGCGTGGAGATCATGGGCTCCGAGGGCTACCTCATCAACCAGTTCCTCGCGGCCCGCACCAACGACCGTACGGACGCGTGGGGCGGCAGCGCCGAGAAGCGGATGCGCTTCCCGGTCGAGGTCGTCCGGCGCATCCGGGAGGCGGTCGGCGAGCGGTTCATCGTCCAGTACCGCATCTCGCTGCTCGACCTCGTCGACGACGCGCAGTCGTGGGACGAGACGCTCGAGCTCGCGCACAGGATCGAGGCCGCGGGCGCGTCGATCCTCAACACCGGCATCGGGTGGCACGAGGCGCGGGTGCCCACCATCGTCACCTCGGTGCCGCGCGCCGCGTTCGCCTGGGTGACCGCCAAGCTGCGTCCCGAGGTCGGCATCCCGGTCATCGCCTCGAACCGCATCAACACCCCCGAGGTCGCCGAGCAGATCCTCGCCGACGGCCAGGCCGACATGGTGTCCATGGCGCGGCCGCTGCTCGCCGACGCGGAGTTCGTCAACAAGGCCGCCGAAGGCCGTGCGGACGAGATCAACACGTGCATCGCGTGCAACCAGGGGTGCCTCGACCACACCTTCAAGAACAAGCGCGCGACGTGCCTGGTCAACCCGCGGGCCGGGTACGAGACGGAGCTGCGGCTCCTGCCGGTCCCGAAGCCGCGTCGCAAGCGCGTCGCGGTCGTCGGCGCCGGTCCGGCGGGGCTCGCCGCGGCGACCGAGATCGCCGACCGCGGTCACACGGTCACGTTGTACGAGGCCGACGACCACCTCGGCGGACAGTTCCGGCTCGCGCGACGGATCCCCGGCAAGGAGGAGTTCGCCGAGACGCTCCGCTACTACACGCGCCGCCTCGAGGTCACCGGCGTCGAGGTGCGGCTCGGTGTGCGCGCGACGACGGCGGACCTGGCGGCGTACGACGAGGTGGTCGTGGCGACGGGCGTCGTCCCGCGGGTGCCGGAGATCAAGGGGCTCGACCACGCGAGCGTCGTGTCGTACCCAGACGTCATCGACGGCCGCGCGGAGGTCGGCGAGAAAGTCGCGATCATCGGCGCCGGCGGGATCGGCTTCGACGTCGCCGAGTTCCTGCTGCACGAGCCCGACGAGGAGCTCGGGGCGTGGATGGCGCGCTGGGGGGTGACCGACCCCGCGCTCGAGCCCGGCGGTCTCGCCACCAAGGTCAAGGCTCCGCCGAGGCGCGAGATCTGGTTGCTCCAGCGCAAGGACGCGCCGCTCGGCAAGGGCCTCGCGAAGACCTCGGGCTGGGTGCACCGGGCCACGCTCAAGGACTCCGGTGTCCACATGCTCGGCGGTGTCGCGTACGACTTCGTCGACGACGCCGGGCTCCACCTGACCGACCGCGACGGCAACGCCCAGGTGCTGCCGGTGGACACGGTCGTCGTGTGCGCGGGGCAGGAGTCGGTCTCCGACCTCGTGGAGCCGCTGCGCGAGGCCGGCGTGAGCGTGCACGTCATCGGCGGCGCCGACGTCGCCGCCGAGCTCGACGCCAAGCGCGCGATCCGTCAGGCCACGGAGCTCGCCGCGCAGCTCTGACCGGGACGACCCGCAGGACGTGCGATTCCCGCTCCTGCGGCCCGCTGCGCGCGGGCGGGACGGGAATCGCACGTCGTCGCGGTGGCCGGGTCCGCGCCATGATGGCGGCATGAGACTCGCGTACGGCTGCATGGGACTCGGCTCCGCCGGCCCGACCCCGACCGCCGAGGAGCTGGACCGCGCCGACGCAGCGGTGACCACCGCGTACGACGTCGGCATCCGCCTCTTCGACCACGCCGACATCTACGGCGGCGGCACCGCGGAGGAGGTGTTCGGAGCGGTCCTCGCCCGTCATCCGGGGCTGCGCGACGAGATCGAGATCCAGACCAAGTGCGGGATCGTGATCGGCGGCGCGGAGAACGGCAACGCGTACGACTTCTCGCGCGAGCACGTCCTCGCGTCGGTCGACGGGAGCCTCACGCGGCTCGGGGTCGACCGCGTCGACCGGCTGCTGCTCCATCGCCCTGACCCGCTCGCCCGCCCGGGGGAGATCGCCGACGCCTTCGAGGTCCTCGTCGCGGCCGGCAAGGTCGGCGCGTTCGGGGTCTCGAACATGTCCGCCGCGCAGATCGCGCACCTGCGCGGCTCCGTACGCCAGCCGCTGGACGTCAACCAGGTCGAGCTCGGGCTGCACCACCGTGACCTGATCGAGGCCGGAGTGCTCGTGAACCACCCGGACGCGACCGCGTACGCACCGGTCGCCGGCACGCTCGAGTACTGCACCGACCACGCGATCACCGTCCAGGCGTGGGGACCGCTGGCGCAGGGCCGGTTCACCGGAAGGCCTCGCGGCCCCGAGGACGAGGAGCCCGCGGCGCTCGTCCGCCGGTACGCCGACGCCCTCGGCGCCGCCCCCGAGGCCGTGGTCCTCGGCTGGCTCCTCAAGCATCCCGCCGAGATCATCGCGGTGATCGGCACCACCGACCCCCAGCGCATCCGGGCGTGCGCCGACGCGGAGCAGGTCGCCGAGGCGATGACGCGCACCCAGTGGTGGTCGTTGTGGACGGCCGCACGTGGTAAGCCGGTGCCGTGACTGCGACCCCCCAGCTGCTCCAGCCGAACCTCGTCCACCACTTCTACGCCGGCGGCGCCCGCATCGCCGCGCTGCGCGGACTGCCCCCGGTCGAGCGGTGCCCGGAGGAGTGGGTCGGTGCGACCGTGTCCCGTGCCGACTCCCCGACCGTCGGCCTGGCCCGGACGACGGACGGAGCCCTGGTCCGCGACCTCGTCGAGGCCGACCCGGAGGGCTGGGTCGGTGCCGCGAGCGACGGCGCCGCGACCCTCCCGGGAGACACCGGCATCCTGCTGAAGCTGCTCGACGCCGGCCAGCGCCTGCCGGTCCACGTCCACCCCGACCGCGACTTCGCCGCGCGGCACCTCGACTGCCCGTACGGCAAGACCGAGGCATGGTTCGTGCTGGACGCCAGCGGTGACGCCGCCGTCTACCTCGGCTGGAGCACCGACGTCGATCCCGACGAGCTCGCCGAGCGCCGCGACGCGCAGGACGGCGACTGGATGCTGAGCCGGCTGAACCGCATCCCCGTACGCCCGGGCGACGGCTTCCTCGTCCCCGCGGGCACGCCGCACGCGATCGGGGAGGGCGTGTTCGTCGCCGAGGTCCAGGAGCCGACCGACTTCTCGATCCTGCTCGAGTGGTCGATCACCACCTCGACGCGGGAGGAGTCCCACCTCGGGCTCGGGTTCGACCGCGCGATGGAAGCGGTGTCCATCACGGCCCTCGACGCCGACGACCTCGCTCGCCTCACCGTCCACCACGACCTGGCGGACCGTGCCGCGACCCCGGTGCCGTTGCTGCCGGAGGCGGGGGACCCCTTCTTCCGGCTGCACCTCCTGTCCCCTGACCACGGCGACGCTCCGCAGGTCCCCGAAGGCTTCGCGGCCCTGGTCGTGCTGTCGGGGACCGGCGTCCTCGAGGGCACCACCGCGGTGCCGGTCGGGGGCGGCCAGTCGTGGGTGGTCCCGGCCGCGTTCGGGCCGTGGCGCCTGGTCGGCGACGCCCGGGTGCTCGTGGCCCGTCCTGGCGAGAGGTGGCGCGGCTCGCCCGTCGGGCGCATCGTGGGGTGATGTCGTCCCGCGTCACCGCCCTCGGACCTGCCGTCCTCGCGGCCGCGACCGTCCTCGCCGGCCTCCCCGGCAGCGCGCCGGCCGCGGCGGCGCCAGGCTCGTCGGCCACGTCGTCGACGGCCGTCGTCCAGGCCATGCTCCGCTCCGCCGGCACCGTCCGGCTCGACGGCGTGACCGTGCGCCTGCGGGCCGGCACGCGCCAGGTCGTGACCGTCAACCGCACCCGGTCGTACCGCGCCCGCGTCACCTACTGGGTGCTGCGCGACGGACGCTGGGTCGTCAAGCGACGCACGACCGACGGGCGCATCGGGTACGGCGGGCTGGTCGCCGCGACCAAGCGCAAGCAGTCGACGGGGACCACGCCGCTCGGCACGTTCACGATGACGGAGGCGTTCGGGCTGCGTCCGCGTCCGAGCGGCACGGCGCTGCCGTACCGGAAGGTTCGCAAGGGCGACTACTGGGTGCAGGACAACCGCTCGGCGTTCTACAACACCCTGCGCAACAAGGGCGCCGGCGGCTTCCGGTGGTGGCTGCCCGCGTCGAACCCCAACGCCTCCGAGCGGCTCCGCGACTACCGCCGCCAGTACGTCTGGTCGATCGTCATCGACTTCAACCGCCCGCCGAATGCGGTCCGCTACCGCGGGTCGGGCATCTTCCTGCACGCGAACGGCAAGGCCGCGACCGCGGGATGCGTGTCCGTTCCGGCACCTTTCGTGAAGTTCGTCCTGAAACGCCTCCGCGCGAACCGTGCACCGGTCATCGCGATCGGCCGCTAGCGCCGTTTCAATCTGACGACATCGGGCACCTGCACTAGCGTCATTGGCGTGCGGCAGGACGCCGTACGAGTACCTGGGTCCCCCGGCCCGGGAGAGGAGTGGAAAAGCATGACGTTCTTGCTCTGGATCCTTGCAGTCATCCTCGTGGTTGCCGGCATCGTGGCGCTGGTGCGCCGCCAGTTCCTCTGGGGCATCGTCCTCATCATCGTGGGCCTCCTCGTGGGCCCGGGTGGCGTGAGCGTCTTCAACTAGCCGCAGAGCACGTAGGCTGGCGACATGGAGCTCGTGATCCTTGTCGTCATCGCCGCGATCGCCCTGTACCTGGTCAGCGAGCGTCGAAAGACGAAGGCGCGCGAGAGCGCCGAGCTCGCTGACCAGGTCGCGGCGGTCCGCAAGACCGCGTTCGAGGACGTCACCGCCCTCGGCGAAGAGCTCCAGAAGCTCGACGCCGACCTGGTCGGGACGCCGCTCGACGAGGGTGCCAACGCCGACTACCAGCGGGCCCTCGATGCGTACGAGTCGGCGAAGACGGCCGTGGATGCCCTCGAGAAGCCCGAGGACGTCCGGCACGTCACCGAGATCCTGGAGGACGGGCGGTACGCGATCGCGTGCGTCCAGGCGCGGGTGGTGGGCGACCCCCTCCCCGCGAAGCGCCCCCCTTGCTTCTTCGACCCCCGCCACGGCCTGTCCGTCGAGGACGTCCAGTACGCGCCGATCGACGGGGTCGTCCGTGACGTCCCTGCCTGCGCGCTCGACGCCGAGCGCGTCAAGGCCGGCGCCGACCCCGACACCCGCAAGGTGATGGTCGGGGCACAGCGCGTCCCGTACTGGCAGGCGGGCCCCGCCTACGCGCCGTACGCGGCCGGCTACTTCTCCGCGTTCGCCTTCATGCCGGCGCTGTTCATGGGCACGATGCTCGGCGGCATGTTCGCCACCGATGCCGGCCTCGATCCCGCTGAGTACGGCGACGGCAGCGATGCCGGTGGCGACGGCGGCGACTTCGGTGGTGACGGCGGCGGTGACGCCGGTGGAGATGCCGGTGGCGACGGCGGCGGCTTCGGCGACTGGGGCGGCGGCGGTGACGGCGGCGGGTTCGACTTCGGCGGCGGCTTCGACTTCTGACCGCTGATGCCTGACAAGGTCGCCTACCTCCTGCGGGCCGTCAACGTCGGCGGCAACAAGGTCCCGATGGCCGAGCTCCGTACGCTCGCGTCCGACCTCGGAGCGACCGACGTCGCCACGTACGTGAACTCCGGCAACCTCGTCTGCGTCCCGCCCGGGGATCCCGTGACGTTCGGGTCGGCACTCGAGGCGGGGATCGCCGACCGCATGGGCGTGACCACCGACGCGATCCCGCGGACGGCCGCCGAGCTGCGGGCGGCGCGCAAGGCCTTCCCGTACGAGGTCCACGAGGAGAAGTTCTGCTATGTGTGGTTCCTCGCAGGCAAGCCGACCGCGAAGGCGGTCAAGGCCGTGGAGGCGTACGACTTCGGCGAGGACCAGATCACCGCGATCGGCCAGGACCTCCACATCCGGTACGCCGACGGCGCGGGCCGCAGCCCGGTCACCGCTCCACGGCTCCTCAAGCTCTGCGGCGTCCCCGGCACGGGGCGCAACCTGCGCACGGTCGAGAAGCTCGCCGCGATGGCCGAGTGAGTCTCAGAGGTCGGCGACGGGCGCCGCGGTCGGGGGCGGCGTACCGATGCTCTCGACCGGGAGGTCGACGGCCCGCTCGGCGGTGAGCCGCGCCCGTTCGATCCGGTCGAGCCGGAACCATCGGAGCTCGTCCTGCGCGCGGCAGCGCGCCACCAGGTACCACGAGCCGCGCGTGGACGCGAGGATCTGCGGGTCGACGCGACGGTCGGTGACGGTTCCCGAGCCGTCGCGATAGCGCAGCGAGACGACGCGCCTCTCGTGGAGCGCCTGCTCCACGGCCCGCCGCGAGCGGGCGTCGCCCGCGACGTCCTCCGCGTGGTCGATCCACACGCGTTCGGAGAGGGCGGTCGCACGCAGACGCGTCGGTGGCGCCATGCCGTCGAGCACCTTCGCGAGCGCGGCACGCGCCTGCGCGTCGAACGGCTGACCCCGGTGGGCGGAGATCGCCGCGGCGAGTCCCGAGACCTCGGCCTCGGAGAAGTTCAGCGGCGGGAGAGTCGCGGCGGGGTCCACGACGTAGCCGCCGTGGCGACCCAGGCGCGCCCAGATCGGGAACCCGCCCTGCTGCAGCGCGGACACGTCGCGCTTGATCGTCCGGACGCTGACCTCGTACGTCGCGGCCAGCTGCTCGGCGGTCCGGCCCCGCGTCCCGGCGCGGCGCAGCTCCTCGCGGATGGCGTACAGCCGGTCGGTGCGGTTCATGAGAAAAAGGGTGCCACAAGGGTGACAGGGTGGAGCGAGACGATGGACCCATGACGATCTCCGGTGCACCTGTTCTCCTGCTCGGCGGTGCCGGGCTCCCCGCCTGGATCTGGGACGCGACGCGCGAGGCGCTCGCCCCCGCCCACGAGACCGTGGTCGCCTCCCGGCCCCACGGTCGTACGCCGAGCCTGGCCGACTACGTCGACGCCGCCCTCGCCTCCGCCCCGTGGGACCGGTTCGCCGTCGTCGCGCACTCGTCGGGCGGCGTCGTGGGCAGCGAGCTCGCGCGCCGCGCTCCCGACCGGGTCAGTGTCCTGGTCGGCGTGTGCGCCGTCGTCCCGGCCGCCGGAGGGTCGTTCGTCTCCTCGATGCCGTTCCCCCAGCGGCACCTGCTGAGCCTGGCGATGCGCGTCGCCGGCACCCGGCCGCCGGACGGCGCCATCCGCCGCGGTGTGGCGGCGGGGCTGGACGACGCCACCGCCGAGCGGATCGTCTCGGAGTTCGTGCCCGAGTCGCCCGCGCTCTACCGGGACCGCGTCGGCACCGCCCCGCTCCGCCTGCCGGTCGGCTACGTCACGACGACCCAGGACCGCGAGCTGTCGCCCGCCCTCCAGCGACGGCTGGCTGACAACCTCGGTACGCCGCGGCAGCGGAGCCTCGCGACCGGGCACCTGCCGATGCTGGAGGACGCGACGGAGCTCGCCAACGCGGTCACCGCGCTCCTCGACGAGCGGCGGTCTCAGCTCAGCTGACGAAGACGGATGGTCTCCGGGAGCGTGCCGAGCGCCGTCAGCGTCTCCGGCTCGAGCTGCTTGTCGATGTCGGTGAGCACGTAGCCGATCTCGCCGCGCGTCCCGAGGGTCTGGCCCTCGATGTTGACGCCGTGCTCCCCGAGCACGACGTTGATCGCCGACAGGACCCCCGGCACGTTGTGGTGGATGTGCACCAGGCGGTGGTGGTCGCGGTACGACGGCAGCTGCAGGTGCGGCATGTTCGGGGAGAGGTCGGTCGAGCCCTCGGCGAGATAGGCGTGGAGCTTGCCCGCGACGAACTGGCCGATGTCCTGCTGCGCCTCCATCGTCGACCCGCCGACGTGGGGCGTGAGGATGACGTTGGGCAGACCCCGCAGGTCGGACTCGAACGGATCGCCCTGCTTCTTGGGCTCCACCGGGAACACGTCGACCGCGGCGCCCGCGATGTGGCCGGACTCGATGTGTGCCCGCAGCGCCACCGTGTCGACCAGGATGCCGCGCGAGAGGTTGAGGAACAGCGAGCGCGGCTTCATCCGCGCGAACTCCTGGGCGCCGAAGAGCCCGGCGTTGCCGGGGCGGCCGTCGACGTGGAGCGTCACGACGTCGACCGTCTCCAGCAGCTCGTGCAGGGTCGCGCAGCGCTTGGCGTTGCCGAGCGCGAGCTTGTCGGCGACGTCGAAGTAGTAGACCTGCATGCCCAGCGCCTCGGCGATCACCGAGAGCTGGCTGCCGATGTTGCCGTAGCCGACGATGCCGAGCTTGCGGCCGCGGATCTCGTGGCTGCCCTGCGCGGACTTGTTCCAGATGCCCGCGTGCATGTCGTTGGTCTTCTCGTTGAGCCGGCGAGCGAGCGAGATGATCTCGCCGATCGCGAGCTCGACCACCGAGCGCGTGTTGGAGTACGGCGCGTTGAAGACCGCGACGCCGCGCGCCGCCGCCGCCTTGAGGTCGATCTGGTTGGTGCCGATGCAGAACGCGCCGATCGAGAGCAGGTCGGGCGCGTTGTCGAGCACGCGCTCGGTGACGTAGGTCGTCGAGCGGATGCCCAGCAGGTGCACGCCCTGGACGGCCTCGATCAGCTCGTCCTCGCCGAGGGCGCCCTTGCGGGTCTCGACCTGGTGACCCTGGGCGCGGAGGAGCTCGGCACCGTCGGCGTGGATGTTCTCCAGCAGCAGGACGCGGATGTCGCCGTCGTCGAGCCGCGGCGTGGTCACGGGAAGGTCAGCATTCATGGTGTACAGCGTCTGTGTCGTCACAGGGACACGCCTCCTGGTCAGGTCGGTCCACCCGGGGGTGGCGGTCGACCCAGGGCCCAGGCGTACGGTCCCGCGGTCTTTGGCTGGTGTGCCGCTCCCTGGTGGTCGTCCCACCTGAACGCCAGTCGCGACCCGACCAGTGTAGGTCGTCGGGTCGCACGGGCCGAACGCGTTCCACGGATCGACCCGGCCGGCACGGGTGCCGGCCGGGAGGCCCGTCAGGTGAGGACGTGGGTCAGGAGGCGTCGTCGTCGAGCAGCGCGAGGAACTCCGCGGGCGGCGTGCCCGGGATGTGCGCGAGGCGGACCTGCCCGCGCGAGACGAGCTTGCCCTCCGCGTTGGTCGTGCTCATCTCCCACAGCTGCGTCGTACGCCCGCGGTGGATCGGCGTCGCGACGGTCCGCAGGGTCTCCCCCTCGCGCGCCTGACGGAGGAAGTCGGTGTTGTTGTTGACGCCGACGACCAGGCCCTTGTCGCGGAGCCAGGCCTGCGCGGCCATGCTGGCGGCGCTCTCGTTCACGGCGCAGTGCACCCCGCCGTGGACGATGCCGAACGGCTGCAGGTGCTGCGGGCCCACCGTCCACTCGACGGCGGCGTGGTCGCCCGACAGCTCGACAAAGCGGAAGCCGAGGGTGCCGCCGAGCCCGGTCTCGGACATGGTCGTTGCATCAGTCACATGTCGAGTGTGCCCGGAAGGGGCTTGAACTTGATACCCCCTAGGGGTATGGTCTGACGCATGGACACCCACGCACCCGGATACAGCGCCGACAAGGCCGCGGTCCTCAAGCGTCTCCGGCGCATCGAGGGCCAGGTCCGCGGCCTCCAGCGGATGGTCGAGGAGGACACCTACTGCATCGACGTCCTCACCCAGGTCTCCGCCGCGACCAAGGCGCTCGAGTCCGTGGCGCTCTCGCTCCTCGACGAGCACCTCGCCCACTGCGTCCACGACGCGATCGCCTCGGGCGAGGGCGCCGAGGACAAGATCGCCGAGGCCTCGGCCGCGATCGCGCGCCTCGTGCGCTCCTGACGCGAGGCGGGCCCGGTCGCCGGCCGAGCTCCGTCCAGACGATACCCCTACCCCGTACCCGTAACTGATGAAGGAGACCCTCATGAAGAAGACCTACACCGTCACCGGGATGACCTGCGGCCACTGCGCCGGTGCCGTCACCGAGGAGATCAGCGCGCTCGAGGGTGTCGAGTCGGTCGAGGTCGACCTGGTTGCCGGTGGCGCGTCGTCGGTCCACGTCACGAGCGCGGGCACCCTCGACGACGCGGCCGTCGCCGCAGCGGTCGACGAGGCAGGGAACTACCAGGTCGTGGAGTCGTGACAGTCTCGGCCGACGGGATCACCGGCGCGCCCGAGGAGACGTACGAGCTCGAGATCGGCGGCATGACCTGCGCGTCGTGCGCGGCCCGCGTCGAGAAGAAGCTCAACAAGCTCGAGGGCGTCGAGGCCACCGTCAACTTCGCCACGGAGCGGGCGTACGTCTCCGCTCCCGCGTTCGTCGACGTCGCCGAGCTGGTGGCGACGGTGGAGAAGACGGGCTACACCGCCGAGCCCGTCTCCACGGGACCCGACAAGGCTGGGCCGGAGTCTGCTGCGACGGGGGACGCAGCAGGCTCCGGCCCAGAGGACGACCCCGAGCTGGTGTCGCTCCGGCAGCGGCTCGTCGTCTCGGCCGCCCTGGCGCTCCCGGTCCTCGTGCTCGCGATGGTCCCCGCCTGGCAGTTCACGAACTGGCAGTGGCTGTCGCTCACGCTGGCGGCACCCGTCGCGGTGTGGGGCGCCTGGCCGTTCCACCGTGCGGCGTGGATCAACGCGCGCCACGGCGCGGCCACGATGGACACCCTGATCTCGCTCGGCGTCACCGCCGCGTTCGCGTGGTCGGTGTACGCCCTCTTCTGGGGCGACGCCGGGATGCCCGGCATGACGATGGAGCTGACCTGGTTCGCCCAGGGCTCGGGGGCGGAGGAGATCTACCTCGAGGTCGCGAGCGTCGTGACGGTCTTCCTCCTGCTCGGGCGCTACCTCGAGCAGCGCGCCAAGCGGGAGTCCGGTGCCGCGCTGCGCGCCCTGCTGTCGATGGGGGCGAAGGACGTCACCGTGGTCCGCGACGGGCGCGAGGTCTCGGTGCCGGTGAGCGAGCTCGGCGTCGGCGACACCTTCGTCGTCCGCCCCGGCGAGAAGGTCGCCACGGACGGAGAGGTCGTGTCCGGACGGGCGTCGGTCGACGCCTCGATGCTGACCGGCGAGAGCGTGCCGGTCGAGACCGGACCCGGAGATCGCGTCGTCGGCGGCACCGTCGCCGCGGGAGGCCGGCTCGTGGTCCGCGCGACCGCCGTCGGCGAGGGCACCCAGCTGGCGCAGATGGCGCGGCTGGTGGAGCGCGCGCAGAGCGGCAAGGCCCCGGTGCAGCGGCTCGCGGACCGCGTCTCGTCGGTCTTCGTCCCGGTCGTCCTGGTGCTCGCCCTGGCCACGCTGGTCGGCTGGCTGCTCCTCGGCGGGACGGCCACCGAGGCGTTCGGCGCCGCGGTCGCGGTGCTCATCATCGCCTGCCCGTGCGCACTCGGACTCGCGACCCCGACGGCTCTGCTCGCCGGCACCGGCCGCGGCGCACAGCAGGGCATCCTCGTGAAGGGCCCGGAGATCCTCGAGTCCACCCGCCGCGTCGACACGGTCGTCCTCGACAAGACCGGCACGGTGACCGAGGGCGCGATGCACGTCGCCGACGTCGTGGCGGTCGACGGCTACGACCGCGACGAGGTGCTGCGGATGGCCGGCGCGGTCGAGGCCGCCTCGGAGCACCCGCTGGCTCGGGCGATCACGGCCGCGGCGCGCGAGACGCACGGCGACGTCCCGCTCCCCGAGGTGCACGACTTCACCACGACCACCGGTCTCGGGGTGCGCGGGAGCGTGGACGGGCACGACGTCCTCGCGGGCCGGATGCCCTGGCTCGTCGAGCAGGGCGTCGAGGCCGCCGGCGAGCTCGCCGACGTCGACCCCGCAACCACCCCGGTCCACGTCGCCGTGGACGGAAGGGTCGTGGGCGTCGTGGCGCTCGCCGACCGGGTCAAGCCGACCTCGGCCGACGCCGTACGCCGCCTCCGCGAGCTGGGCCTCTCTCCGGTCCTCCTCACCGGCGACCGCCGTTCGGTCGCCGAGGCGGTGGCCCGCGAGGTGGGGATCACCGAGGTCGTCGCCGAGGTGATGCCCGCGGACAAGGCGGCCGTGGTCGCCGACCTGCAGGCGCAGGGCCGTACGGTCGCGATGGTGGGCGACGGCGTCAACGACGCTCCGGCGCTCGCCGCCGCCGACCTCGGCATCGCGATGGGCACCGGGACCGACGTGGCGATCGAGGCGTCCGACCTCACCCTGGTCCGCGGCGACCTCGGGCTCGCGCCGCGCGCGATCGAGCTCTCGCGCCGGACGCTGCGCACGATCAAGCAGAACCTCGGGTGGGCGTTCGGCTACAACGTCGCCGCGATCCCGCTCGCGGCGGCGGGATTCCTCAACCCGCTGATCGCCGGTGCCGCGATGGCCGCGAGCTCGGTCCTCGTCGTCACGAACTCCCTGCGTCTACGTCGCCTCTGACGCATGCTCCCGTCCTCTCGGGCTCCCCGAGAGGGCGGGAGCCGGCTGCGTCACGCCAGCGCGAAGGTCCTGCGGTACTCCCCCGGGGTCACGCCGACGAGCCGGCGGAAGTGGTGACGCAGGAGCGTCGCGGAGGAGAACCCGCACCGGTGCGCGACGTGGTCGACGTCGAGGTCGGTCGACTCCAGGAGCGCGCGGGCCCGCAGGATGCGCTGCTGCGCGAGCCACTGGATCGGGGTCGTGCCCGTCTCGGCGTTGAACCGGCGGGCGAACGTGCGCGGGGACATGCCCGCCAGCTCCGCGAGCCGGGAGACCGGCTGCTGCTCCTCGAGGTGCTCCACCATCCAGTCGAGCACCTCGGCGAACATGTCGTCGCTGCACTCCGGCACCGGGTGGTCGATGAACTGCCGCTGCCCGCCGTCGCGCTGCGGCGGGACGACCATGCGACGCGCGATGGCGTTGGCTGCCTGGCTCCCGATCTCGCGCCGGACGAGATGGAGCGCGGCGTCGATGCCGGCCGCGGTGCCGGCGCTCGTGACGATGTCGCCGTCGTCGACGAAGAGGACGTCCTCGTTGACCTCGGCGACCGGGAAGGTCTCGCGCAGCAGGGCGGCGTGCCGCCAGTGGGTCGTGCAGGGTCGCCCGTCGAGCAGGCCGGCCTCGCCGAGGATGAAGGCGCCGCTGCAGAGGCTGAGCATCGTGGCTCCGGACGCGTGCGCGGCTCGCAACGCGCCGATGATCTCGGTCTCGATCGGCTCCAGGATCTCCCCGGTCCGGCGCCACGACGGCACGACGGCGACGAGGTCGGCGCCCTCCAGGCCGTCGAGCCCGTACTCGGGCACGAGCGAGCCGCCGACCGAGAGGCGCACGGGTCGCCCGGCCTCCGGTCCGCAGATGCGGAAGTCGAAGGACGGCACGCCGTCCTCGGTCCGGTCGATCCCGAACACCTCGCAGACCACGCCCAGCTCGAAGGCCGCGACGTCGTCCATCACAAGGGCTGCGACGGTCTTGATCATGCGGCCCACGCTACGTGGCAGGATCTATTCGGTCAATGGCTTTCCCGCCACTTTTGGCAGGATCTCATCGGTCGCACACTGATTGCCATGAGGTATTTGAAGTGGTCCAAGAGCAGCAGCACCCCGCGATTCCCGGCCTTCCGGGTCGGCAACGGCAACCGCGACAGCCAGCGCATGAGCGCCGAGCTCGCCGCCATCCGGTCGCACAGCGACGTCACCCGCTGAGCGGTCACGACGGTCGGTCGCGCGCGTCCCGGCGTGCCACGATCGGGGCATGAGCACCCTGATCGGCATCACCGGAGCGACCGGGCAGATCGGCAGCGCGACCGCGCGCCATCTCGCCGACGCCGGGTACGCGACGCGGCTCGTCGTCCGTGACGCCGCACGCGCGCCCCGCCTGCCCCGCTCGGAGGTCGCGGTGGCCTCGTACGACGACGCGGGCGCGTGCCGGACGGCGTACGACGGGATCGACACGCTCTTCCTCGTGTCGGCGACCGAGTCCGCAGACCGGGTCACGCAGCACCGCACCGCGGTCGACGCCGCGGTCGCCGCAGGAGTGCGTCAGGTCGTCTACCTGTCGTTCGCCGGCGCCGGCCCCGACGCGACCTTCACCCTCGCCCGCGACCACGGAGCGACCGAGGAGCACGTCAAAGCCACCCCGCTCGCGTGGACGTTCCTGCGCGACAACCTCTACACCGACGCGATCCGGACGATGTTCGGGGAGGACGGTGCGATCCGCGGGCCCGCCGGTCAGGGCAAGGTCGCCTCCGTGGCCCAGGCCGACGTCGCCGAGGTCGCGGCCCGGGTGCTCGGCGACCCGACCGCGCACGCCGGGGCGGCCTACGAGCTGACCGGTCCCGCAGCCCTCACCCTGACCGAGATCGCGGCCCTGCTGACGGAGGCGACGGGGACGCCGCACCGCTACGTCGAGGAGACGATCGCGGAGGCGCACGCGAGCCGTGCGCACTACGGCGCCCCCGACTGGATGGTCGAGGCGTGGATCAGCACCTACACGGCGATCCGTGACGGCGAGCTCGACCGCGTGAGCTCCGACATCCCGGAGCTGCTGGGGCGTCCCGCCCTGTCGGTCGCCGAGGTGTTCAGCGGGCGGCGCGCAGGATGAGGTCCGTCACCGCCTTCGGGTGACTGATCATCGCCACGTGGGAGCTGCGGATCTCGACCGTCCGCGCGCCGGCACGCGCGGCCATCGCCCGCTCGGCCTCCGGCGGGATGGTCTTGTCGTTCTCGGCCACGAGGTACCACGACGGGATGGTCTTCCAGGCCGGCTCGCCCGAGGGCTCGAGGAACGTCGTGAACGTCGCCGGCCGCTGCGCTGCCGCCATCACCGCCGTCTCCTTCGCCGGCAGGTCGGCCGCGAAGAGCGCCCGGAACGACGACGGGTTGATGTACGCGTCCGCGTCCTGCGGGCCCGCCCCGGGGTAGGGCCGCGTGACGATGTTCGCGAGCAGCTCCGAGTGTCCGCCTCCGAGCTCGCTGGCGGCGGCGACCGTCTCGCCGGCGTCGGGCGCGAACGCCGCGACGTAGACGAGCGACTTCACGTTCGCGTTCCCGGTCGCCGCGTTCGTGATGACCGCACCGCCGTACGAGTGGCCGACGAGCACGACAGGCCCGGGAATGGTCTCGAGGAACGCCCGGATGTACGCGGAGTCGCCGCTCAGCGACCGCAGCGGGTTCGCCGGCGCGTACACGGTGTAGCCCTTCTTCTGGAGCTTCTTCGTCACGTCGGCCCATCCCGACGCGTCGGCGAAGGCGCCGTGCACGAGGACGACGGTGGGCTTCGGCGCCGACGACGGCTTCTTGTGCGGCGGCGCCGCACTGGCGACCGAGCCGAGTCCGAGGACGAGGGTCAGGGCCGCGAACAGCGCGACGAGGGTGCGGCGTCGGCGGGGCGTCGAGCGGGGGATCGGGTGGTGGGGCATGGCGGTTCACTCCTCCGGGCACCGTCAGGTGCCCTTGCGCACGGGAAAGGAGCTGCCGGGCGGATATCCCGAGGCCTGCCGACCGAGCGAGCTGAGAACGGGTCGACGACGGCGGCGACCCGGTCCTGATCATGCGCCCTGGTGCGCACCCTCGCGACTCGAGCGGTCGAGCACGCGCAGCGCGTTGCCGCCGGCGAGCGCGGCCAGCTCGTCCGCGGTCCACCCCCGCGCGGCCAGCGCCTCGAGGATCCGCGGGTAGCCCGAGACGTCCTCCAGCCCTTGCGGGAACCGCACGAAGCCGTCGTAGTCGCCCCCGAGCCCGACGTGCTCGACCCCCATCACCTCGCGGGCGTGCTCGACGTGCCGCACGACGTCGTCGACCGAGACGACCGGCTCCGGCCCCGCCTCGCCCTCGTGACGCCAGCGCGCCCACTCCTCGTTGAGGAAGCTCGGCACGAAGGCGACCATGAGGACGCCTCCGTTGTCCCGCAGGCGGACCAGCACGTCGTCCGGCACGTTGCGCGGGTGGTCGCTCACCGCGCGGCAGCTCGAGTGGCTGAAGATCACCGGCGAGTCGGTCACGTCGAGCGCGTCGTGCATCGTGGCCGGCGAGACGTGGGACAGGTCGACGAGCATCCCCAGCCGGTTCATCTCGCGGACCACGTCGCGGCCCACGTCGGTGAGCCCGCCGTGCACCGGCTCGTCGGTCGCGGAGTCGGCCCAGGCGGTGTTGTCGTTGTGGGTGAGCGTCATGTACGCGACGCCGAGCTCGGACAGCATCCGCAGGACCGCCAGCGAGTCGTCGATGCTGTGGCCGCCCTCGGCACCCAGGAGCGAGGCGACCTTGCCCGCAGCCCACGCCGCGCGGACGTCGTCGCCCGTCCGCGCCAGGGCGAGGTCGTCGGGGTAGGCCGCCACGAGCCGGTGCACGAAGTCCACCTGCTCGAGCGTCGCCGTCACCGCGTCTGCACCCTTCAGCGACGTCGGGACGTAGACGGACCAGAACTGCGCGCCCACACCGCCGCGTCGCAGGCGCGGCACGTCGGTGTGGAACCGGCCGTGCGGGGCGTCGGTGCCGAGGCCGTCGGTCGCGTACGCCGCCTCCGCCCGCGACTCCCAGGCCAGGTCGTTGTGCCCGTCGAAGACCAGCGCCTGCTCCAGCGCCGTACGGACGGTCGGGTCGTCGGTCGCGGCATCGGCGGCCGCAGGGTTCGGGGGCGAGGGATTCGTTGCCGTCACCCCGTCACCTTCGCACGCGACGACGACGTCACGCACGGGCCCGACGCGGAGCGTGTCGCGCGTGGGCCCGTGCGCGAGCTCAGGAGTGCGCCGCCAGGGTGGCGTCGACCTCGCGCAGGAAGTCGTCCAGGTCCTTCGGCGTCCGCGAGGTGATCACCGTGGGACGGCGTGAGTCGTCGACGACCACGGCCTCGTCCACCCAGGTGGCCCCGGCGTTGCGGATGTCGGCCTGCAACGACGCGTACGACGTCAGGCGGCGACCCGCGACGGCGTCGGCCTCGACCAGGGCCCACGGGCCGTGGCAGATGGCCGCGATCGGGCGGCCGTCGGAGGCGAACACCGACACGATGCGGACGGCGTCGTCGTCGAGCCGCAGCTGGTCGGCGTTGATCGTGCCGCCCGGGACGACGAGCAGGTCGTACGCGGAGGGGTCGAGCGTGGAAAGGGTCGTCGTCGGGGTGACCGTCTTGCCAGGGTCCTTGTCGCCGACGAGCGTCTCGATGGCGTCGTCGCTCACCGCGGCGATGTCCACCTCGGCACCGCGCTCGCGCAGGTGCTCGACCGGGACGACGAGCTCGTCCTGCTCCACGCCGTAGTTGGTGGCGATCACCAGGACGCGGCGACCGCTGAGGTCGGCCTCGGACATGGGCGCTCCTTTCCTTCGGGGGTCGTACGGGGACGGGGTACCCGCCGGGGGGCTCCTTCACACCTTCTTCCCGGCGGATCCCGACCTAGGCTCGGCTCATGACCTCATCGATGCAGGAGACGGAGCGCGCCGCGCGCCGCGCCGTCGCCCGCGCGGACGCGCAGCGGGTGCTCCCCCGCATCGCCCACCTGCTGGCGCCGTACAAGGGCAAGATGCTGCTCGTCGGCCTCGCGGTCGTGACCGGAGCCGTGCTCAGCTCGATCGCGCCGTTCCTCACGAAGGCCGTGTTCGACGACGCGCTCTTCCCTCAGCAGACCAGCCCGACGGGAGAGGGCAGCCCGGACCTGGCGCTGCTCGGCTGGCTCGTCGCGGGGCTGTGCGCGATCCCGGTGGTGACCGCGCTGATCGGGATCGGGCAGAACTACCTGACGTCGACGATCGGCAACTCGGCGATGGCCGACCTGCGTGGGCGGCTGTTCGCGCACCTGCAGACCATGGAGCTCGGCTTCTTCACCGCGACCAAGACCGGGGCGATCCAGTCGCGCCTGGCCAACGACGTCAGCGGGGTGCGGACGGTCCTCACCGACACCGCGACCACCATCCTCCAGAACGCCGTCACCGTCGTCTCGGCGTTCGTCGCGATGGTGATCCTCTCGTGGCAGCTCACGATCATCACGCTGATCCTCATGCCGCTCTTCGTCGTGATCCAGGTCCGCGTCGGCCGGCGCCGCCAGCGGCTCGCCCGCAAGACCCAGGAGTCGCTGTCGGAGATGACGGCGATCACCGAGGAGGCCCTGTCGGTCTCCGGCATCCTGCTCGCGAAGGTGTTCAACCGGGCGGAGAGCGAGACGCTGCGCTACCGCGAGGAGAACCAGCGCCAGACGCGCCTGCAGGTCACCGCCGCGATGACGGGACGCACCTTCTTCGCGATGGTGCAGACGTTCTTCGCGATCACGCCCGCGCTGATCTACCTCGTGTCCGGGCTGATGCTGACCGGGCACCTCGACTACGCCGGCGCGGGTCTGACCGCCGGCACCCTGGTCGCGTTCACGACGCTGCAGGCACGGCTGCAGATGCCGCTGATCCAGCTGATGCGGGTCACGCTCGACGTCCAGACGTCGCTCGCGCTGTTCCGCCGGATCTTCGAGTACCTCGACCTGGAGCCCGCGATCGTCGAGAGCCCCGACGCACGGCCGCTGCCCGACACCGGACGCGGTGGCCGGGTGGAGTTCCGCCACGTCTGGTTCCGCTACCCGCCGCCGCGGCTCCTCGGGATCCAGCAGCCGCGCGACACCGACGAGGAGGACCCGGTCACCGAGGAGCGGTGGACGCTGCAGGACGTCTCGCTCACGGTCGAGCCCGGTCAGCTCGCGGCGATCGTCGGTCCCTCGGGCTCGGGCAAGACGACCATGACCTACCTCGTGCCGCGCTTCTACGAGGTGACCGAGGGCGCCGTCCTCATCGACGGCGTCGACGTGCGCGAGGCGACCGAGCACTCGCTCGCCACCACGGTCGGGATGGTGACCCAGGAGCCGTACCTCTTCCACGGCACGATCTACGAGAACATCGCCTACGCGAAGGAGGGCGCGACGCCCGAGGAGGTCGAGCAGGCCGCCCGAGACGCGAACATCCACGACCGGATCATGAGCTTCGCGGAAGGGTACGACACGGTGACCGGGGAGCGCGGCTACCGGCTCTCGGGAGGCGAGAAGCAGCGGGTGGCGATCGCCCGCGTGTTCCTGATGAACCCGCGCGTGCTGATCCTCGACGAAGCGACGTCCGCCCTCGACACCGAGACCGAGCGACTGGTGCAGGACGCGCTGGAGCGTGCGACGGTCGGGCGGACGACGATCGCGATCGCCCACCGGCTGTCGACGATCCAGAACGCCGACGTCATCTTCGGGCTCGAGGACGGGCTGCTCGTCGAGCAGGGCACGCACGCGGAGCTCCTCGCCGAGGGCGGGCTCTACTCGCGCCTGTACGTCGAGCAGTTCGGCGGCGGTGAGATCGAGGGCCGGTTCCGGGACGGGGTCGTCTTCCGGGACGGGACCTGCGTCCGTGACAGCGAGGACCACGTCCGCGCCGACGTCCGCATCTGAGCGCGCGTCACTCCTGGATCACGGACAGGACGTTGCCCGCAGGGTCGGTGAACCACGCGATGAGCGGGCCGCCGCCACGGAAGATGCCCTTGTCGTCGGTCGCCGTGGGCGTGCCCTCGTACTTCTCGAACGCGACGCCGCGCTCGGTGAGCCCGTCCACCGCTGCCTCGATGTCGGGCACCGGGAAGTTGAGGATCGTGTACGACGCGGGCTGGTGCTGGTCCCCCTTCGGGTAGACGAGCGTGTCCCGCCCGCCCGCGAGGTGCAGCGTGAGCATCCCGTTCGCCTCGGAGACGTCGAGACCGAGCGTGTCGGCGTAGAACGCCTTCGCAGCGGCGACGTCGTCGACCGAGAAACCGCTGTAGGCCGGTGATTCGGCGAGCATGTCCGTCCTCCTGACGGGGTCGCGTCCGGACCCCTTCCAAGGCTGACCGGTGTAGGCCCCGAAAGTCACCGGCGCCGCAGCGGCCGCGTCGCGGGTCCTTCCACCACCGTGCCGTCCTCGGCGAAGCGCGACCCGTGCAGCGGGCAGTCCCACGTGCGCTCGGCGTCGTTCCACTCGACGATCCCGCCGAGGTGGGTGCACACCGCCGACAAGGACGGCCCGTCGTCGGAGACCGCGCAGGGCGGCACCCCGCGGACCGACGGCGCGGCATCGTCGCGCGACATCGCCGCCGACACCCAGCCCTTGCCGAGCTCGACCCCGACGGCAGCGTTGACCGAGGCGGCCTTCGCCGCGTCGCGCAGCGCGGGTCGGCGCCACGAGCGGACGGCGTCGCGCCACGGGGGCTTCTCCCCGAGGACGTCGCCGGCCAGCGCGAGCCCCGCCGCGGCCCCCATCGCCATCCCCCACTTGTCGAAGCCGGTGGCCACGTGGATCCGCCCGTCGGTCGGGAGCAGCCTCCCGACGTACGGCAGGCCGGACGTCGGTGAGTAGTCCTGCGCGGACCACGTCGCGAGGGGCTCCCCCACGCCGAACGTGCTGCGGGCCCAGGCCACCAGGTCGGCGACCTTCAACGCCTCCGAGCGGGCCCGCCCGGTCGTGTGCCCGCTGCCGCCGACGACGAGCACCGACTCGTCCGGGGTCGACGTCCGCAGGGAGCGCGTCGGCGCGTCGATGGAGAGGTGCATGGCGTCCACCGCGGGGCCGTCGGTGCGGAACGCGGCGGCGTACGAGCGCTTCGGCGAGAGGCGGGCGAAGAAGCCGCCGCGGTCGAGGATCGGCGTGCCGGTGGCGAGAAGGACGTGGCGGGCGTCGACGGTGGCGCGCTCGGTCCGGACCCGGCGGCGTCCCGTGCCGTCCACGCCGAGGACGCGCGTCCGTTCGAACACCCGCGCACCCGCCTCGACGGCGTCGGCCATGATCCGGTCGGTCAGCGCGACAGCGTCGATCTGTCCCTGCCCCGCGAGGCGGAGGGCCCCGCGGACCGGGAACGGCAGGCCGGGATCGGGGTCGCGCACCACGGCGAGGCCGGCTGCCTCGCACGCCTCCTGCTCCGCCGTCAGCTGCTCCTCGCCACGGGCGGTCGTCGCGTACGTGACCGCGTCCCGCACGTCGTACGGGATCCCGCTGGACTGGCAGAACGCCTGGATCCACTCCTGCCCGGACCGGTTCGCCTCGACGTACCCGCGGAGGTGCTCGGGATGGTGCCGGCGGACCGTCGAGAGGCGCGATCCCTGCAGCAGGCTGACCTTGCCGGTCGTGCCGCCGGTCGTGCCTGCGGCGACGGTGCGCCCCTCGAGCACGACGACCGAGGTCCCGGCGCGTGCGAGGGCGAGGGCGGCGGTCGCCCCCACCAGCCCGGCCCCCACGACCGCGACGTCGCAGGCGACGTCCTCGGCGAGCGGGGCATACGTCGGGCGGTCGGTCTCCCTGTCGTGCCACCAGGACTGCATCGGGCTCCTTCCGTCGGCGCTCCTGTACCCACCTTCGCCCAGGACACTCGGCGTTTCAGACCGGCCGCACCCGGGTACCCCCCGAGCACCGTCAACCCGAGCGCGGAGGGAGCCGACGTGGCCGCGACCGAGTGCGACGTGGTCGTCGTGGGGGCCGGGCCGAACGGCCTCGTCGCGGCGAACCTGCTCGCCGACGCCGGCCTCGACGTCCTCGTCCTCGAGGCGCAGCCCGAGATCGGCGGGGCCGTCCGCAGCGCCCGGGACGTGCACCCGGACTACGTCCACGACACGTTCAGCTCGTTCTACCCGCTCGCGGCCGCGTCGAAGGTGATCCGCGGGCTCGGGCTCGAGGAGCACGGCCTCGAGTGGACGCACGCGCCGGCGGTGCTCGGGCACCCGATCGCCGACGGGTCGTGGGCGATGCTGCACCGCGACGTCGACGCCACGGCCCGGTCCCTCGAGGCGCTCGGGACCGGCGACGGAGACCGCTGGCGCGCGTGGGTCGACGACTGGGCGCACATCGGGGACGCTCTGGTCGACGCGTTGACGACCCCCTTCCCGCCGGTCCGCGCGGGGGCCCGGACGCTGTGGGCGCTGCGCTCGGTCGGCGGGCTCGACTACGTACGCCGTCTGCTGGAGCCGGTGAGCGCGCTCGGGCGCGACGGCTTCCGGGGCCCCGGGGCGGCGCTGCTGCTCGCCGGCAACGCGGGCCACGCCGACATCCCGGCCGACGCCGCCGGCTCGGGCCTGATGGGCCTGCTCATGACGATGCTCGGGCAGACCGTCGGCTTCCCGGTGCCGCGGGGCGGCGCGGGCGAGCTCGCGGGGGCCCTGGCCCGTCGGTTCCAGAGCCTCGGCGGCACGGTCCGGACGTCCTCCCGCGTCGACCGCGTGCTGCTGGACGGCCGCCGCGCCACCGGCGTACGCATCACCGGCGGCGAGGTCGTCCGGGCCCGTCGCGCTGTGGTGGCCGACGTCGTCGCCTCCTCGCTGTACGGCGAGCTGGTCCCGGAGGACGAGCTGCCCCCGCGCCTGCGCCGGCGGATGCGGTTCTTCGAGCTCGACCCGGGGACGGTGAAGGTCGACTTCGCGCTGAACGGCCCCGTGCCCTGGTCCTCGCCGCCCGAGACGCCGCCCGGCACGGTCCACGTCGCCGACTCCGTCTCCGCGATCGCGGAGGCCACCGCGCAGATCACGGCGCACACCGTGCCCTCCGAGCCGCTCCTCATCGTCGGGCAGATGACGACCGCCGACGGGACGCGGTCGCCCACGGGGACGGAGGCGCTGTGGGCGTACGCGCACGTGCCTCAGCACGTCCGCCACGACGCGGGCGGCGACGGCCTCACCGGCCGCTGGGACCGCGACGAGGTGGAGCGCTTCGCCGATCGCATGCAGCGCCGGATCGAGGTGCACGCCCCCGACCTGGCGAGCCGGATCGTCGCCCGTCGGGTGCTCGGCCCTCGGGAGCTCGAGGCCCGCGACGCGAACCTCGTCGGCGGTGCGATCAACGGGGGCACGTCGGCGATCCACCAGCAGCTCGTCTTCCGCCCCGTCCCCGGCAACGGCCGCGCGACGACCCCCGTGCCCGGCCTCTTCCTGGCCTCGGCGTCGGCCCACCCCGGCGGCGGGGTCCACGGCTCGCCCGGCGCCAACGCCGCACGCGCCGTCCTCGCCGAGCCGTCCCTGGTCAGGCGCGCGCGCCCGCTGCTCGCCCGGGTGCGCCGCGACGGTGTCCCACGCCCTTCGAGAAGGAGTCCACGATGACGCTCGTCTCCCGCGAGATCGCTGCCCCTGCGGACCAGGTGTTCGCCGTCCTCGCCGACGGCTGGACGTACGCCTCGTGGGTGGTGGGGGCCTCGCGCATCCGCCACGTCGACGCGGGCTTCCCCGAGCCCGGGACCAAGATCCACCACTCGGTCGGCTCGTGGCCGCTGCTGATCGACGACACCACGAGCGTGATCTCCTGCGAGCCGGGGCGACGCCTCGAGCTGGAGGTGCGGGCGTGGCCCGTCGGGGAGGGGTACGTCGGGCTCACGCTGCGCGAGACCGGGGCGACGACGACGGTGGACATGGAGGAGCACACGGTCAGCGGACCGGCGAAGCTCCTGCCGAAGCCCGCGGAGGCCCTCAGCCTGAAGGCCCGCAACCGCGAGGCGCTGCGCCGGCTGGCGTACCTGGTCGAGGGGCGCGGGCGCTAGCGGTCGTCAGCCTCGCGGGTCGACCAGGATCCCGTCGAGGACGATGTCGAGCATGGGCCGTGCGTCGTCCGTCGACAGGCCGGCCTGGTCGACGACGGAGGCGACGCCGTTGACGAGCCGCTGGACCTGGTCGGCGTCGACGTCGGGGCGGACCGCGCCGGACTCGACGAACGTGCCGAGCACGCGCGCGTTCACGTCGCGCAGCACCTGGCACCGTCCGTAGATCGGCGAGCTGGGGTCACCCATCGCGGTGGCCATCATCGCGGCCGCCCCGCGGTAGACGACGATGTTGTCGACGAAGCTCGCGAGCCACGTGCTGAGCGTCTCGCGCGCCGGAGCCGTCGAGGACACCGCGGCCTCCCCGTCGGCGGCGAGCGCGTCGATCCAGTCCTCCAGCAGCGCGTCGACGAGGTCCTCCCGCGTCGGGAAGTGCCGGTAGAGCGTGCCCGGGCCGACCCCGGCGCGCTTCGCGATGGCGTCGAGCGAGCAGTCGGCGCCGCTCTCCCGGAAGACCTCGCGCGCCGTCTCGAGGATCTTCTCGTAGTTGCGTCGCGCGTCGGCCCGCATCGGCCGGGCACGCCGGCTCGCCTCCTGGGTCGTCACGTACGCCACCCTCTCGCACCGCGACCCGCGTGTCCTTCCGGGGTCGCGGCAATTGCGCTTGCCAAAACGGAGACAGTCTCCGTATCGTCATGCTCAGGCCCGAAACGGAGCCTGTCTCCACCTATCCTAACGCACGCGATCTCCTCGAAGGAGCCTCCATGGAGTCCACCCCGACGTCCCGCCGGACCGCGATCGGCCTGGGCATCGTCTCCACCGCCCAGCTGATGCTCGTGCTCGACGCCACCGTCGTGAACGTCGCGCTCCCCGGCATCCAGGACGACCTCGGCTTCTCGCCCGCAGGGCTGTCCTGGGTCCTCAACGCGTACGCCCTCGCGTTCGGCGGTCTGCTGCTGCTGGGCGGCCGCATCGGCGACACGATCGGTCGGCTGCGCGCGTTCGAGATCGGTCTCGCGACGTTCGTGGTCGCGTCGCTGCTGGGCGGGATCGCCGGCACGCCGGAGCTGCTGGTCGCCGCGCGGACGCTGCAGGGCGTCGGCGCCGCGCTCGCCGCGCCGAGCGTCCTCGCGCTGATCACGACGACCGCCCGCACGACCCACGAGCGCAACCGCGGCCTCGCCCTCTTCAGCGCCGTCTCGTCGGCCGGAGCCTCGCTCGGGCTGATCCTCGGCGGCATCCTCACCGACTGGGGGTCGTGGCGGTGGACGCTGTTCGTGAACGTGCCGATCGGGATCGCGGTCATCGTCTCGGCGCGCCGCTTCGTCGCCGAGACGCCCCGCCAGCGCAGCCGGTTCGACGTCGCCGGCGCCCTGACGGCCACGCTCGGCTCGCTCGCGCTCGTCTCCGGTTTCATCAGCGCGGCCGAGCGCGGGTGGGACTCGCCGCTCACGTACGGCGGGCTGGCCGCCGGCGTGCTGCTGATCGCCGTGTTCCTGCTGGTGGAGGCACGGACCCCGGCGCCGCTCCTGCCGTTGACGCTGCTGCGCGACCGCGGCCGGGGCGGGGCGCTGCTCACGATGGCGCTCATCGTCGGAGGCCAGTTCGCGCTGTTCTTCCTGCTCGTGCAGTACCTCCAGCGTGTACTCGACCTCGGACCGCTCACCGCCGGTGCCGCGTTCCTCCCGCTGACCGCCGCGATCTTCGCGGTCTCGCGCGTGGCGCCGCGGCTCGTCGAGCGGTTCGGCGTGCGGCCGCTGCTGGTGACCGGAAGTCTCGCCCTCGCCGCCAGCCACCTCTGGCTCAGCACGCTGGACGCGTCGAGCACGTACGTCGCGTCCGTCCTCGGCCCCTTGGTGCTCAACGGCCTGGGCGCCGGGCTCGCGTTCATGCCCTCGACCGTCGCGGCCCTGCGCGGCGTCGCACCCGAGCACGCGGGGGCGGCGTCAGGCCTCCTCCAGACCGTCCAGCAGGTCGGCGGCTCGGTCGGGATGGCGGTCGTCGTCACCGTCTACGCCTCGTACGCGGTGCCGGGCGACTTCGTCCCGGGCGTCAGGGAGGCGCTCCTCGTCGCGGCCGCCTTCACCGTGGTGGCGGCAGCGGTCGCGCTGGTGACGCAGCGGCGTACGAGCGAGCCGAGGGTCGCCGCCCCGGAGCCGGTCGGCCAGGACGCGTGACCCTGGCGGGCGCGGGGTCTAGGGGACGAGCGCGGCCGCCTTCGCCGCGTAGACCTCGCGTTCGCGGGCGTTGCCCGACAGCGCCGCCGCCTGCTCGTACGCCTCCTGCGCCTCCGTGGTGCGGCCCAGGCGGGCGAGCAGGTCGGCGCGGACCGCGGGGAGCTGCGGGTACGACGCCAGCGCGGGCGTACCCGCGATCGCGTCCACCACGGCGAGCCCGCGCTCGGGGCCTTCGGCGAAGCCGACGGCGACCGCCCGGTTGAGCTCGACGACCGGCGACGGCCACGCGTGACGGAGCAGCACGTAGAGCGCCGCGATCCGGCGCCAGTCGGTGTCCTCGGCCGTCGCGGCCCGCGCGTGGCACGCGGCGATCTCGGCCTGGATCGCGTACGCCCCCAGCGCCGGCGCGTCCGGACCCGGAGCACTGGCCAGCTCCTCGGCGCGGGCGAGCGCCTCCAGCCCGCGACGCAGCAGCGTACGGTCCCAGCGACGGCGGTCCTGGTCGAGCAGCAGGACGGGACCCCCGTCCGGCGAGGTCCGGGCCGGGATGCGTGAGGCCTGAAGCTCCAGCAGGGCGACGAAGCCGTGGACCTCCGGGTCGTCGGGGACCAGCGTGGCGAGCAGGCGGGCGAGGCGCAACGCCTCCTGGCACAGCGCCGGACGCATCCAGTCGTCGCCGGCCTGCGCGGCGTACCCCTCGTTGAAGATCAGGTACACGACCTCCAGCACCGACCTCAGCCGTGCCGCGCGCTCGCCCGCGTCCGGCATCGCGAACACGACTCCGCGGTCGCGCAGCGTCTTCTTCGCCCGGGAGATCCGCTGCCCGGCCGACGCCTCCGGGATGAGGAGGCCGCGCGCGATCTCGCCGGTGGTCAGGCCGCCCAGGCAGCGCAGCGTGAGCGCGACCCGTGACTCGACCGAGAGGACGGGGTGGCAGGAGGTGAAGATCAGCCGCAGGAGGTCGTCGCCGATGTCGTCGTCCAGCGCGTCCTCGACGTCGTCGCCGGCGGCGTACGCGAAGGTCTCCTGGTCGCGCCCGATCTGCTCGAGCTTGCGCTGGTAGGTGCCGCGCCGCCGTGCCGCGTCGATCGCGCGGTTCTTGGCGGTGGTCATCAGCCAGCCGGCGGGGTTCGGAGGGATGCCGTTGCCGGGCCACTGCTCGAGCGCGACGACGAGCGCGTCCTGGGCGAGCTCCTCGGCGAGCCCGACGTCACCGGTCACCCGTGCGAGACCGGCGACCAGGCGGCCGGCCTCGATCCGCCACACCGCCTCGACCGCCGCCCGCGCCTCCGCCTCGCCCGCCATCACCGCCGATCCAAGCACACACCCGCCCCCGCCCCGTCCCCGTTTTGAAGGGTTGCGGTCGGATTCCGGACCTCGGAACCAACCGGAACCCTTCAAAACGCGGACGGGGGCGGGGACGGGACGGGCGGGGAGGCGTCAGGGGAGGGCGGCGAAGTCCTCGGGGCCGAAGAGCTTCACGACCCGGGCGCTGCCCTGCCACGCGGGCCAGTGCTCCTGGTGCAGCGCCAGGAAGCGACGCGCCCACTCGACGGCCTCCTCCTTGGAGCGGACCTCGTACAGCGCGTAGCTGATGAGCTCCTTCGCCTCGGTGAACGGACCGTCGCTCACGGTGATCTCACCGCCGGTCAGGTCAACCCGGGCCCCGAAGGCGCTCGGAGCGAGCCCGGCGTTGTCGAGCATGGCGCCCGAGCTGGTCGCCTCCGCGCCGAGCGCGGCGATCGCCTCCATGAGCTCGGACGGGGGTGGGCCCTCGGGCGGGGTGCCGTCGAGCAGGACGAGATAGCGCATGGTGATCTCCTTCGTACGAGGGTGGTGGCGGATCAGGAGGCGGTGCGGTACTGGTCGACGGCGACCGCGGCGAGCCACCCGAAGACGGTGACGACGCCCGCGGTGAACGCGAGGTTAGCGGCGGCGGCGCCCGTCCCGGCGGCGACCGCGCCGAAGCCCGCGAGGAACAGCACGCCGACCGTCCGGGAGGCGATCGCCCAGCCCCGCCGACCGTCGCTGCCGTAGCGCCGCGCCATCACGAAGCACGCGACCGCGAGGCACGTGAAGCCGACGCTCCCGGCCATGAGGTGGAGCATCCCGTGCCAGGAGACCTCGCCGGGGCCGTCGGGGGTGCCCGCCGGGAACCCGTACGCGGCGTCGGCGCGGAAGGCGCCCGCGGCGAGGAGGGAGACCCCGTACGCCGCCACGAGGCGCGGCGCCCAGCGCGCGCCGCGACCGGGCGCCAGCGACCGGCGCAGACCCACCGCGAAGGCGAGGACCATGAGCCCGGTGATGACGAAGTTCGCGACCTGGATCCAGCCGTGCTCGCCGAGCGCGAGCATGCTCCACTGGTGGACGGCCGGGTCGAAGCCATCGCGGGTGAACGCGCTCGCGAGCGCGACGGTCACGTAAAAGGGGCCGGCGAGGACGCCGTACCCGAGCAAGGACTTCGTGACCCGGGTCTGCGGGTCACAGGCGGTGCGGGTGCTGCCGAGGGTGTGGGTCGTGGTGGTCATGAGGTGCTCCTGCAGTCGTCGGCCGCCGCCCCTCGCGTCGGCCTCTCACGACCTCCACGAACGACGGCGGCCGACTTTGCGCCACCACCAGAACTTTTTCTCCGGGCGAGATCTGCGGGCTAGAGCGCGAGCCCCACGTACTTGACCTCGAGGTACTCGTCGATGCCCTCGGCGCCGCCCTCGCGACCGAAGCCGGACGCCTTCACACCACCGAACGGCGCGGCCGGGTTGGACACGACGCCCTGGTTGATGCCGACCATCCCGGTCTCGAGCCCCTCGTACACCCGGACCGCGCGCTCGAGGCTCTCGGTGAACGCGTACGCCACCAGGCCGTACTCGGTGTCGTTGGCCATCCGCAGCGCCTCCTCGTCGGAGGAGAACGTGAACACCGGCGCCACCGGGCCGAAGATCTCCTCGCGGAAGACCTGGGCGTCCTCGCCGACGCCGGTGAGCACCGTGGGCGGGTAGAAGTAGCCCGGCCCGTCCGGGACCTCGCCGCCGGTGAGCACGGTCGCGCCCGACCCGACCGCGTCGGCGACGAGCTCGGCGACCTTGTCGCGCGCCTTGCCCTCGACCAGCGGACCGACCTGGACCCCGTCCTCGGAGCCGCGCCCGACCGTCATCGCGCCCATCCGCTCGGCGAGCTTCTGGGCGAACGTGTCGGCGACCGACTCGTGCACGAGGAACCGGTTGGCGGCAGTGCACGCCTCACCGATGTTGCGCATCTTGGCGAGCATCGCCCCGTCGACGGCCTTGTCCAGGTCGGCGTCCTCGAACACGAGGAACGGCGCGTTGCCGCCGAGCTCCATCGACACCCGCAGGATGCCTTCGGCGCTCTGCTCGATGAGCTTGCGGCCGACCGGGGTCGAGCCGGTGAAGGTGAGCTTGCGCAGGCGCGGGTCGCGGATCAGCGGCTCCATCACGTCGCCGGTCGCGGTCGTCGTGACGACGTTCAGCACGCCGTCGGGCAGTCCTGCCTCGGCCAGGATGTCGGCCAGCGCCAGCATCGTCAGCGGCGTCAGCGCGGCGGGCTTGACGACCATCGTGCAGCCGGCGGCGATCGCCGGACCGATCTTGCGCGTGCCCATCGCGAGCGGGAAGTTCCACGGCGTGATCATCAGGCACGGGCCGACCGGCTGCTTGAGCGTGAGGAGCCGGGTGGCCCCGTTCGGCGCCACGGCGTAGCGGCCGTTGATGCGGACGGCCTCCTCGGAGAACCAGCGGAAGAACTCTGCGCCGTACGCGATCTCCGCCTTCGACTCCGAGAGCGGCTTGCCCATCTCGAGCGTCATCAGCAGCGCGAGGTCGTCGGCGCGCTCGGTGATGAGCTCGAACGCCTTGCGCAGGATCTCGCCGCGGTCACGGGGTGCCGTCCGGGCCCAGTCGGACTGCGCGGCGACCGCGGCGTCGAGCGCGGCGAGGCCGTCGGCGACAGACGCGTCCGCCACCTCGGCGATGGTCTTGCCGGTGGACGGGTCCTCGACCGCGAAGGTCTTCTGGCCTTCTGCGTCACGCCACTTCCCTCCGACGAAGAGCTGGGGATGCACCCCCGCGACGACCTCGGACTCGCGACCTTCCAAAGACATGACGACCTCCTCGTGCGTGGCTTCTCCTCGATCCTCCCGCGCCACCCCCGCAGATGCACGAGCCGGGGTGTCGCCCGCGCGGCTCACGGCGTTACACGTCGTCCGCGACGCGCGCTCCGGCGTACCGGCCGTGGGACCAGTACCGTCGAGACATGCCCCAGAAGAGCTGGTCCGACCTGACCCCGACCCAGCGCCGCCTCGTGGTCGTGGCCGGCGTCGCCGAGACCGCCATGACGGTCGCGGCCCTGGTGAACCTGGCCCGGCGCCCCGCGAAGGCGGTCCGTGGCCCGAAGGCCGCGTGGGCGGCGGCGTGCTTCGTCCAGCCCGTGGGGCCGGTGGCGTACTTCCTCGTCGGGCGCCGCTGAGCCGTCAACGCTCGCCCGCACCCCACCGGCGCTCCGCCGCTGCGAGGGCCAGGTGCAGGGCCGCACCGACGGCGGCACCGACGGCGATCCCGTACAGGTTGTCGCCGAGGTCCTCGCCCGACAGACCGTCGCGGGGCGTCGGGATGACGGCCTGCCACCACTCCGCGACCCACGGCAGCGCGAGCACGACGAGCGCCGGCCACCAGCGGCGCAGGTCCAGCGCGAGCAGCACGGCGGCGGCGCCGAGCAGGACCCCGGCCCAGACGTTGAGCGTGCGGGAGTCCGTCGAGGTCCAGAAGGCCTCCCACAGCGGCGCGTCCACGCGCAGCGCCAGCGGGCTCTGCCACCGCCACCCCTCCGCGAGTGCACCGGGCAGCATCGTGACGGCGACGTACGACCCGACGACCGCGACGTAGAGCCAGACACGGACCGGCGATGCCGCCCCGGTACGCAGCGCCACCGCCGCGAGCGCCGTCGCGAGGAGCAGCGCCAGCACGACGCCGATCCCGGCCAGCGGGACCTCCCGGAAGTAGGCGTCGAGCACGCCCCGAGTCAAGCAGCCGGAGCCGCGGGCGGCACGAACACCCACGGCGTACGAGGCAGCTCCGCGGGGTCGAACGCGGCGAGCATCCCGGCCGCGTCGCGCGCCACCATGCCGAGCGACGCCGCGATCGCCGCGACGAGGTCCGCCGCGCTCCACCCGAGCGCCTCCAGGTCGGCGAGCGTCACCGCGCCGTCGCGCTTGGCGAGCCGCTTGCCGAGCCCGTTCACCGCGAGCGGCACGTGGGCGTAGTGCGGCGGGACCGTGCCGAGCAGCGTCGCCAGGTAGGCCTGCCGCGGCGCCGAGGCGAGGAGGTCGTCGCCCCGCACGACCTGGTCGACCTCCATCGCGGCGTCGTCGACGACCACGGCGAGGTTGTACGCCGGAACGCCGTCGTTGCGCACGAGGACGAGGTCGTCGACCGGACCTGTGTACGTCCCGTGGAGCACGTCACGCACCGTGAACTGGTCCACTCCGGAGGCGAGCCGGAGCGCGGCGGGCCGCTCGGCGCGCCGGGCGGCCCGCTCCTCCTCGGTGAGCCGGCGGCACGTGCCCGGGTAGTGGCCGGGGACGCCGTGCGGCGCCGATGCTGCCTCGGCGATCTCGCGCCGGGTGCAGAAGCACTCGTACGTCAGGCCGCGCGCGACCAGCGTCGCCACCGCCTCGTCGTACGCGGGGCGCCGCTGCGACTGCATCACGACCGGCGGGTCCCAGTCGATGCCAAGCGCGGAGAGGTCGGCGAGCTGCTGCTCCTGAGCCCCTGCGCGGACCCGGTCGAGGTTCTCGACGCGCATCCGGAAGCCGCGCCCCGTCGAGCGGGCGAACATCCAGGCGAGCATCGCCGTCCGCAGGTTCCCGACGTGGAGGTCCCCCGACGGGCTCGGCGCGTACCGCCCGTTCACGCCACCCGCCGAACGCCCGCGTGCTCGGGCACCGTCCCGGGGTGGAGCACGGACGCGAGCGCCTCCACGCCGTCGACCAGCCGCGGCCCCGGTCGTACGACGAGGCCGTCGGCGTCGATCGCCCACACCGGCACCGGCCCCGCGTGCTCGGCGACCGTCGCCGCGACGTCCTCGGCCTGGCGCGCGGCGCCGTCGAGGTCGTAGCCGCACGGCGCCACCACGACCACGTCGGGCCGGGCGGTCCGCAGCGCGTCCCAGCCGACCGCGTGGGACCGGGTGCCGGCCGATCCCCCGACGGCAGCGCCTCCGGCGAGGTCGACCATGTCAGGGATCCAGTGCCCGCCGAGGAAGAGCGGGTCCGTCCACTCGACGACCGCGACCCGCGGACGCGACCGCCCGGCGACGGCGAGGCAGACGTCGGCCAGCCGGGTCCGCAGGCCGCTGACGAGCGCGTCCCCGCGCTCCGGGACGCCGGCGCGCTGGGCGACCTCGGCGATCCCGACCAGGACGTCGGCGAACGAGTGCGGGTCTAGCGTCACCACGTCGGCCGCGCAGCCGAGCCGCGCCAGCGCCTCGTCGACCGCACCTGCCGGCACCGCGCAGACCGCGCACAGGTCCTGGGTGACGATCAGGCTCGGGTCGAGGCCCGCGAGCCCGGCGGCGTCGAGCGTCGCCGTCGAGCCGCCCGCGTCGCCGGTCGACGCGACCAGGGCGTTGATCGCACCGGGTTCGAGCCCGCGGGTGTCGAGCCCGCGGACCAGCACCCGCCGTCCGGCACGGGCGCGCTCGTCGCACTCGTGGGTCACCGCCACGAGGTCGTCGTCCAGCTCGAGGGCGAGGACGATCTCGGTGGCGGCGGGGAGCAGGGAGACGATTCCGCTCATGACCATGCCTTCATGGACAGGGGATCCTACGCACGCCGCCGCGCGCCGCGACAGGAGCAGGTGCCCCGGCGTGACGCAGCCCACACCGCGCCCGGCGTCAGGGCCCCGTGTCACGATCGGGGGGTGAGCACCTCCCGTCCGCCGACGCCCGACGCCTCCCGCGCCTGGCGTCCCGCGGGCCCGGTCGACGTGCGCCGCACCCTGGGCATCCTGGCCAAGGGCCCGTACGACCCGGCGCACCAGGTCGCTCCCGACGGCGCCGTCTGGCGCGCCAGCAGGATGGCGACCGGCCCGGTCACCTACCGCGTCAGCGCGCGGGACGGCGAGGTGCGGGTGGACGCGTGGGGCGACGGCGCGGACGAGCTGGCGGCGGAGGCGCCGACGCTGCTCGGCGAGGACGACGACCGGTCCGGCTTCGACCCTCGCATCCCCGTCGTCGCGCGGGCGCTCCAGCGGCACCCGGGCCTCCGGCTCCCGCGGCAGCGCCGGATCTTCGAGACGTTGATCCCGGCGATCCTCGAGCAGCGCGTCCCGGGCGTCGACGCGTACGCCGCGTGGCGCCGCCTGCTGCGCACGTACGGTGAGCCGGCTCCCGGCCCGACCCCGGTCCCGATGGTCGTCCCCCTCGCCCCCGCGCAGTGGCGCGGGCTCCCATCGTGGGCGTGGCACCGCGCCGGCGTCGATCCCGCGCGCTCCCGCACCGCCGTGACCGTCGCGCAGCGGGCGCCGGCGGTCGAGCGTCTGGTCGACCGTTCGTACGCGGAGGCGTCCGCGGCGCTGCAGTCGCTCCCCGGCATCGGGGTGTGGACGAGCGCCGAGGTCCTCCAGCGCCTCGGCGATCCCGACGCCGTGTCGGTCGGCGACTACAACCTGGCGAAGGACGTCGGGTGGGCGTTCGTCGGCGAGCCGGTGGACGACGCGCGGATGCTGGAGATCCTCGAGCCGTGGCGCGGCCATCGCGGCCGGGTGATCCACCTGCTGTACGCCGACGGCGCCCTCGCGCGCCCCCGTCGCGGTCCCCGCATCACCCGGATGGACCACCGGCGCCGCTGACCGGATCCGGACAACGACCTGCCGACCTCCGCGCCTGGGGCGATGATGTCTGCATGCGACGTTCGGGGGACGTCGCGTTGCGGGTTGCCGCCCTGCTAGGAGTCTGGGTCGTCCTCGGACGGGCTGTCGGACTCCTCGCAGGCGACACCCCGGACGCGACGATCGCATCAGCGGTCGCGACCACGGCGCTGTGGTACGCGACGGCCGGTGCCCTCGCGCTCCGGGACGGGCGACGCGGCCTCCGCCACCCGTACCCGCTGTGGGCGATCGTCGGGCTCGTCGCCTCGATCCTCTGCGTGGCGTGGCAATGGGTGGCCAACGCGGTCGCGACCGGCGTGGTCGACCTGCTCCTGCTCCGCGACGACCTCGTCGTCCTGACGCCCGGTCTGGTCGTCGGAGCGTGGGCGTGCGCCGGCGTCGGGCTGGCGCTGGGTCGGCACGACGCGGTCGTCCGCCGCCGCCTGTCGGTGAGCGACCGCGGCGCCGTCGCTCACCTGCCGCTGACGACGTCCGCGGCGCGCGCGATCCACGAGGTCGGCCCGCCGCGGCTGTCCTCGCGCCGGTCCGCCGCGCGGTAGGCCGCGTACATCGCCTGCACGCCCAGCCACCGCAGCGGCTCCGGCTCCCAGCGGCGCGTGCGGTGGCCGACCCACGGCAGCGCGGTGAGCCCGGTGTCCTGCCCGAGGACGAGGTCGCGCAGCGTCCGTCCGGCAAGGTTGGTCGTGGTGACTCCGTGACCGGTGTAGCCGCCGGCCGCGGCCAGCCCGGTGGTCCGGTCGAGCGTCACCGTCGCGCACCAGTCGCGCGGGACGCCGAGCACGCCCGCCCACGCGTGGTCGAGCCGGGCCTCCGCAGCCGCAGGGAACCGCCGCGCCAGCACGTCGCGGAGGCTGTCGACGGTCGCGCGCTGGGTGGCGCCGTCGTGGTCGGTCCGCGAGCCGTAGCGGTACGGGACCCCGCGACCGCCGATCGCGATCCGGTCGTCGGCGGTCCGCTGGGCGTACATGTAGGCGTGGGCCTGGTCGCCGACCGTGTCGTACCCCGACCAGCCGATCTCGTCCCACACCGCGGCGTCGAGGGGCTCGGTGACGACCATCGCGGAGTTCATCGGCAGCCAGGTGCGGCGCTCTCCGGGGAGACCGGCGGTGAAGCCCTCGGTCGCCCGGACGACGTACGCCGCCCCGACGGTGCCCTCGGTCGTGGCACCGCTGCTCGGGCGCGCGCGGAACCGGACGCGCCGAGGCTCGATCGCTGTCACCTCGGTGCCTTCGTAGACCTGCACGCCAAGGCCCTCCACCACGTCGGCGAGGCCGGTGACCAGCTTGGCCGGATGGATCCGCGCGCAGTGCGGGGTCCAGAGGCCGCTGACCGCTCCCGCGACCGCGACGCGGGACGTGACCGCGGCCGCGTCGAGGAGCTCGTGGTCGTGGTCGCCCCAGGACTCGGCGTACGCGTGGTCGGCCCGCAGGCGCTCGTCCTGCGCAGGGCTGCACGCGACCGTGAGCTCGCCGCCCTTGACGACGTCGGCGTCGATGCCCTCGGCGGCGGCCACGGCGATCACCTCGTCGACCGTGGCCTTCATCGCGTCGCTCAGCGCCACGACGCCGTCACGGCCCGAGGCCTTCGCGTACACCTCGGGCGACCCGGCCATCGCCGCGGTCAGCCAGCCCCCGTTGCGACCGGAGGCCCCGTAGCCGCACATCTCGCGCTCGAGCACCGCGATCCGCAACGTCGGGTCGGCCTTCGCGAGGTAGTAGGCCGTCCAGAGTCCCGTGAACCCGCCGCCGACGATCGCGACGTCGACCTCGTGGTCGCGGGTGAGCGGCGCACGGGTCGGCGCGGTCCGTCCCAGCGCGCTCATCCAGTAGGAGACGGCGCCGTTGACCAGGGGCTGAGCCGTCACAGCGCCACCGCCTTGCCGCTGACGCGCACGCGGGGCGAGTCGTCGCTGAGCTTGACGTGGATGAGGCTCGGGCGGCCCATGTCGACCCCTTGCTCGATCGTGAAGGACGCGTCGGGCGGCACGAGGCCGTGGTGCGCGAGGTACGCGCCGAAGGCGGCGGCCGCCGCGCCCGTCGCTGGGTCCTCCACCACGCCGCCGACCGGGAACGGGTTGCGCGACTGGTAGGTGCCGAAGTGGTCGGGCCAGACCAGCTGGAGCGTCGTCAGGCCCGCGTCGGCCATGATCGTGCGGAGCCGGTCGAACGGGTACGACAGCTGGGCGAGGCGCTCACGGGTCCGCGTGACGAGGACGAGGTGCCACACGCCGGCGTTCGCGACGGAGAGCGGGTAGCGCGGGTCGAGGTCGTCGCGCGACCATCCCAGCGCTCCGAGCACGTCGTCGACGAGCGTGACGTCGGCCGGGACGACCTGCGGGTCGACGCTCGTGAGGGTCGCCCAGATACGGCCGTCCTGGTCGACGGTGTCGACGTCGACCGGACCCACCGGCGTGTGGAGCACGAGCGGGCCGGTGCCGAGGCGCTCGGCCAGCGCCACGCCGGAGGCGACCGTCGCGTGGCCGCAGAAGGGGACCTCCGCCTCCGGTGCGAAGTAGCGCACGTCGTACGACCGGTCCTCGCCGTCGCGTGCCACGAGGAACGCGGTCTCGGAGTAGCCGATCTCGGCCGCCGTCGCGAGCATCTCGGTGTCGCTCAGACCCGCGGCGTCGAGCACCACCCCGGCAGGGTTGCCGCCCGCAGGGTCGTCGGAGAAGGCGGTGTAGCGCAGCACGTCGCTCATGGGGTCACCGTAGTCGCGCCCACGTCCCGCGGGAGCGGCTAGGTGTGATGTCCAGGCACGTTGGTCGAGATCGTGTGACGACTCGGTCTGAGGTGTAGATGGGTGAAGGCCTCCTGGTGTGGAGTGGAGCTGTCTAAGGAACCGCTCCGCCACCAAGGAGGCCTTCGTGT
>NZ_JBODSD010000003.1:0-506480 GCF_050632745.1 Mumia spirodelae
AACTCCGAATCAGCCCGACTCGCCGCCCTGCCAGCATGGCTCCACGAGTACAACCACCACCGGCCCCACTCAGCAATCGGCAAAGCCGCACCCATCACCAGGTTGAACAACCTGGCTGGACATCACAGCTAGGGGCGCCGTCCCAGGAACGCGACCAGGCGCTCGGTCTCCGTCGCGTCCGAGCCGACCTCGACCTCCTCGCCGATCTGCCCGCTCGTGCGCATCAGGTCGCCGAGCTGGTCGGTGCGGGCGCGGACCCAGGCGATGTCCTGGTCCGCGAGCGTCTCGTCGGCTCCCGTCGCGTGCGCGAGGTCCCAGCCGTGCACCACGAAGTCGAAGCTGAGGAACCCGTCCACCATCGCCTCGAACGTCGTCGGGCCGAAGATCGGGCTCTCGTACGGCGTGGTGGCCGCCGCAGGGTCGCGGAGGTGGCCGAGCACCACACCGGTCGCGTGGTCGAAGGACCCGGTCAGGTCGTCCGCCGGGGACGGAGGGATCGTCCGGCCGACCATCGACTCGAACAGCGCCTGCGTGTCGACCACGTGCTGGACCAGCGCGCGCACGGTCCACTCCTCGCAGGGCGTGGGGGCGTCCCAGGCGTCGTCGGGGACGGCGCTCAGCGTCGTGCGGAAGCGGTCGCGCAGGCGCGCGTAACGGTCGGCCGGGGTCTCGGTCGTGGTGTCGGTCATGGTTCGCAACCTAGCCCCGCGCGCCGACACGCCGCCCGCGTCGTACGCCGCCGTGGTGTGCCCCTAGCGGGGGACGTGCATCATCCAGTCGCGAGGGACCCTCCCCGCCGGACCCGGCGCCGGCTGGTCGGCCGGGTGCGCAGTCGGCGGCGCCAGCTCCGGGCCGGTCAGGATCGCCTGCTCCTCGTAGTCGAAGAACCAGTCCTCCCCCGGCTCGAACGACTGCATGTAGCGGTGACCCGTCGCCTTCCAGTGCGCGGTCCCGTGCGCCGCCGGGGACGAGTCGCAGCAGCCGACGTGCCCGCACTGGGCGCACCTCCGCAGGTGGAACCACCAGCCCTGCGGGTCGGCAGAGTCGCAGTCCGCACAGCCCGGTCCGCTGGGCGGCACGCTCACGTCGATTCCCTCTGTCATCGCAGGTCCCCCTCCCGTACGGCGTGCAGTCACGTCAGGCTACGACGCGACGCCGATCCGCACATGCCGAAGCCCGTGCCACGATGGAGCCATGGCAGACGACGAGCGGCGCGACCACCGCCACGGCCTGGTCCGCGACGGTGCCCACGACGGCGCGCGCCCCGACGAGATCGTGCACGACGAGGACTTCGCGTGCCGCTGGTCCTACGGCAACCCCGAGGCGCCCTTCACGATCATGGAGTTCGGCGACTTCGAGTGCCCCTACTGCGGAGCGGCCAAGCCGGTCCTCCACGACCTGATCGAGGGCTCCGACGGGCAGGTCCGCCTGGTCTGGCGCCACTTCCCGCTCTTCACCGTCCACCCGTTCGCCCTCACCGCGGCGCTCGCGGCGGAGGCGGCCGGGCACCAGGGCGCGTTCTGGCCGATGGCGGGGCTGCTCTTCAAGCACCAGGACCACCTCGACGACGCCTCGATCGTCCGGTACGGCGAGCAGCTGGGCCTCGACACCCACAAGCTCGTCGGCGAGCCGGCGCAGAAGTACGCCGAGGCGGTGCGCACCGACTACGCCGCCGGTGTCGATGCCGGGGTCCACGGGACGCCGACGCTGTTCATCAACGGCGAGCCGTACACCGACGGCGTCACCGTGAAGGACCTCCGCGACGCGATGGGGCTGTCACGCCGGGGCGCGCCACGGGCCTTCCGGTAGCGGCGGCGGCCCCTCGGCCTCGTCGGGCGAGCAGAGCGGTAGACGGTTGCCGAAGTAGCGCAGCACGAGCGCCCCGATCACGCCCGAGGCCAGCGAGCCGACGAGGATGCCCACCTTCGCCTCGTTGCGCAGCGCCTCGTCGGCGAAGGCGAGCTCGCTGACGAAGAGCGCGATGGTGAAGCCGATGCCGCAGAGGAACGCGCCGCCGACGAGGTGGCCGTACTGCACCCGTCCCGGCAGGGTCCCGAGCCCCGTCCGCAGCGCGACGAACGCGCCGAGGGTGACGCCGACCGCCTTGCCGACGACCAGGCCGAGCACCACGCCGAGCGTGACCGGGCTCCCGAGCGCGTCGCCGAGCGCTCCGCCGGTCAGGATGACGCCCGCGTTGGCCAGGCCGAACAACGGCACGATCAGGTACGAGCTGAGCGGGTGCAGCCCGTCGAGGAGCCGGTCGCTGGTGGGGACGGCCGAGCGTGCGGCGGTGACGGCGAGGCGCGAGCGGGCCGAGTCGAGCTCCTCGACCAGCGCCCTGCCGTAGAACCCGAGGTAGCGACGGACCTCGTCCTCGCGGCCCCGGCGCCGCGTCGGCACCGAGAGGCCGACGAGCACGCCGGCCAGCGTGGGGTGCAGCCCGGACTCGAGCACCGTCACCCAGAGCACCAGGCCGACGATGAGGTACGGCGGGATCTGCCAGATCCCGACCCAGCGCATCGTGAACAGGAGGGCGACGAGCGCGACGCTGATCACCAGCGCCTTCACCGACAGGTCGTCGGAGTAGAACGCGCCGAGCAGCGCGATCGCACCGATGTCGTCGAAGATCGCCAGGGTCAGCAGGAACACCCGCAGCTGGTCCGGGCACCGCGGGCCGACCAGGGCGAGCACGCCGATCACGAACGCCGTGTCGGTCGACATGGGGACGCCCCAGCCGGCGAAGTCCGCCCCCGAGGGGTTGACCAGGATGTAGAGCCCGATCGGGACGGCCAGACCGCCGATCGCACCGAACAGCGGGACCGAGGCGGCACGGAAGCTGCGCAGCTCGCCGACCGTCAGCTCGCGGTTCACCTCGAGCCCGACGACGAGGAAGAAGATCGCCATCAGGCCGTCGTTGACCCAGTGGTGCAGGGACATGTGGAGGTCCCAGTCGCCCACCTCGAGCGTCGTCGCGGTCTCCCACAGGTGGACGTAGGAGTCGGTCGCCACGTTGGCCCAGACCAGCGCCACGGCCGACGCCGCCAGCAGGAGCGTGGCGCCGCCGCCCTCGGTGGCGAAGTAGCGCCGCAGGCCCGGTGTCAGCCGCGGGTAGGGGACGACGACGCGCGGGCGCGGTCCGGGCCTGGTGGGGACGCCGGTGGGGATCGGGTCGGTCACGGCACAAGCGTGTCAGACGGTACGGCGGTGCGCCCCGCTCCGCCCGACTGGGGGGCGGCGCCGCCGCCGGCCGGGTGCGGGTCCGTCGTCATCCGACCGGCGCGTGGACGAGGTCCGCGACGGCACGCTCGATCGCGTTGAAGTCGGTGGCGTTGACGTCGCGGTCGGGTCCGAGGTCGACCTCGACGATCTTCTCGATCCGCCCCGGGACCCCGTGCGACGGGCCGCCGGTCATCACGACGACCCGGTCGGCCAGGTAGACGGCCTCCTCGATGCTGTGCGTGACGAACACGATCGTGGTGCCGGTCTCCCCGTGGATGCGACGCAGCTCGTGCTGCATCGACTGGCGGGTCAGGGCGTCGAGCGCGCCGAACGGCTCGTCCATCAGCATCAGCGCCGGGTCGTTCGCGAGGACGCGCGCGATCGCGACGCGCTGCTGCATGCCGCCCGACAGCTCGCCGGGGAACCGGTCCGCGAACCGGGTCAGACCCACGGTCTCGATGTAGCGGGCGGCGACCTCCTTGGCCTTGCGCCGCGACGCCTTGCGCTGGCGCGGGCCGTACCGGACGTTCTCGGCCACGGTCAGCCACGGGAACAGCCCGTAGTCCTGGAAGACCACACCGCGACGGGGGCTCGGCCCCCGCACGGGCGCCCCGCCGACCTCGACGACCCCGCTGGTGTGGGTCTCGAACCCGGCGAGGATCCGCAGGAGCGTGCTCTTGCCACAGCCGGAGGCACCGACCACCGCGACGAGCTCGCCGGCGGCGACCTCGAGGGTCAGGTCGCCGATCGCCTCCACGCCGGTGCCCTCGGCGCCGTACCACTTGGCCATGTGCTCGACCAGGACCTGACCCTCGAGGGGGACCGGGGGCTGGAGCGGTGCCATCGTCTCTCCTCGACCTTGGGGACTACGGGATGAGCGGGCGGCGCCCGAGGGCGAGCTTGAACAGTCCGACGAGCAGCCGGTCCGAGACGAAGCCGGCGAGGCCGATGCAGATCATGCCGACGACGATCAGGTCGGTCCGGACCAGCTCGCGCGCCAGGCTGATCACGGCACCGAGCCCGACGTCGATGCCGTTGGCCTCGCCGAGGACGAGGATCACCCACCCGAGACCGAGCCCGATCCGCAGGCCGCTGACGATCCCGGGCGTCGCGGCCGGGACCACGACCTTGACCAGGACGCCGGGCCCCGACGTCCCCAGCATGCGGGCCGCCTCGACGAGCCGCGGCGGCACCTGACGCACGGCCGAGATCGTGTTGATGAGGATCGGGAAGAACGCCGACAGCATGATCAGGAAGATCGTGGCCTGGCTCCCGAAACCGATCACCAGGAGCACCAGCGGGACCCACGCCGTCGCGGGGATCGGCCGGACCAGGTTGACCGTCGGGTCGAGCGCGGCGTCGACCACCCAGAAGCGGCCCATCAGGACGCCCAGCGGGATCGCGAGCAGCGCGGCGAGCCCGAAGCCGGCGAGGACGCGGCCGGTGCTCGCCGTGAGGTGCTCGAGCATCGTGCCGCTGAACGCGTCGTCGAGCACCCCGCCGAACACGAAGTCCCACATCACCTCGGCCACCCGCGCCGGCGTCGGCAGGTAGCCCATCTGGATGCCGAACGGCAGGACCCACTCCTGCTGCACCCCGTAGTGCCAGGCGAGCAGGAGGAGGACCGGCACGGGGAGCGCCAGCAGGACCCGTTGCAGGATCCCGCCGGCGCCCGTGCGGCGTCGCAGCACGGTCGCGACCGGGGCCACGGGCTAGGAGGCCTTCTCGGCGAACGACGGGTCGACCACCGCGGAGAGCTCGGGGGCCTCGTCCACGAGACCGAGGCTGCTCATGCTGTCGATCAGGGCCTGGATCTGGTCCTGGTAGTCCTGCGGGAGGTCGGCGCGGAGCCAGAAGTTCTCCAGTGCCGTCTCGAACACCGCCTGGTCGCCGCCGTAGGTCGTCACCATCTCCTTGAGCCACTCGTCCTGGGTGTCGCTCATGCTCTCGGTGGTCGCGGTGTGCATGTCGACGACCTTCTGGACCAGCTCGGGGTCGGACTCGATCAGGGCGCCCGTCGTCACGAGGGCGATGTTGAGCTTGGCGATCGCCGTGTCGTACGGCGACGTGATCTCGTGCCCGCCCGCGCCGAGCGCGAGCGAGACGCCGATCTCCGGGCCGAAGAAGGCGTCGATCTGACCGGTCTTGAACGCGTTGAAGAACTCCGGCGCCTTGAGCGAGACGAGCTCGACGTCGTCGGCGCTCACCCCCGCCTCCTCGAGAGTCAGCCGCAGCGCGACCTCCTGGGCGCTGCCGACGAGGTAGCCGAGCTTCTTGCCCGCGAGGTCGGCGACGGTCTTCACGTCGTCGTTGCCGACGAAGCCGGAGCCGCCGTCGGCCGCGGACGCGACCACCGTGAGGTCGCGTCCCTGGGCGTCGGAGGCGATGGTCGCGGTGATGCCGGTGATCGCGACGTCGACCTGACCGGAGACGAGGGCGTCGTTGAGCGCCGGGGTCGTGTCCAGGGTGACGACCTCGTAGTCGACGCCGTCCCCGTCCTCGTACAGGAAGGGTGCGTAGAAGTGCGGCTGCCCGCGCAGCGTCCCGACCTTCACGGTCTGGGTCTCGGAGCCGGACGCGGAGTCGGAGTCGCCGCCGCAGCCGGCGACGGTGGCGAGGAGGGCGAGGGATGCGGCGGCGGCGAGCGTGCGCACCGAACGTCGGGTCATCGTGCAGTCAGTCCTTCCGGAGGCGAAGGACTCCTACTGTGCTGCCGCCGTGTTACCGGGGGACTGTCCCCGCGTCACGTGAAGGTTTCACTTCACACTGCGGGCTGCCCGTGCCGACCGGCACCGTCCACGAAGCGCGCCGCGCCTTGAAGACCCTCGGCGGCGAAGGACTGCAGGCCGAGCTCGAACTCGTGCGCCATCGCGTCCTCCTCGGGTCGCCCTTCCTGGTGCAGCACCGACGCCCGGTCGTTGCGCAGACAGGTCTGCGGGAGGAGCGCGATCTCCGCAGCCAGCGTCTCCGCCGCCTCACGGGCCCTGCCCGGAGGGACGACGCGGTTCGCCAGCCCCATGCCCTCGGCCTCCTCCGCGTCCACCGCACGGCCGGTGAGGATCATGTCCATAGCCCGGCTGGTGCCGATCAGGCGCGGCAGCCGGACGGTCCCGCCGTCGACCAGCGGCACACCCCACCGCCGGCAGTGCACCCCGAAGACGGCGTCGCGGGCCGCGACCCGCAGGTCGCACCACAGGGCGAGCTCCAGTCCCCCGGCGACCGCGTGCCCCTCCACCGCGGCGATCACCGGCTTCGCCAGCCGCAGCCGCGTCGCCCCCATCGGGCCGTCGCCGTCAGGCTCGAGCCGCGGGGACCGGTCGGTGCCCAGCGACTTCAGGTCGGCACCGGCGCAGAAGGCGCCGCCCTCGCCGTACAGCACCGCGACGGCTGCGCCGGGATCGGCGTCGAAGGCGCGGAACGCGTCGGCGAGCTCGTCGGCCATCGCGCGGTCCACGCTGTTGCGTCGCTCGGGACGGTCCATCACCACCGTCGTGACCGGACCGCGGTGCTCGACGCGGATCGACTGGTACTCGGGCACGGTTCTCCCTCCGGGCCAAAACAAACCGTACGATCGGTTTGCAGAGCCTACGATGATGCCCATGCCGGACAAGCCGCGTCAAGAGCGTTGGATGAGGACGCGGTCGAGCCTTCTCGACGCCGCCGTGCGGTGCCTGGTCCGGCACGGCTACGTCGGGACGACGCTGCAGCGCGTGCAGGAGACGGCCGGCGTCTCGCGAGGTGCGCTCGTGCACCACTACGCCTCCCGCAGCGAGCTGCTCGTCGCCGCCGTCCACCACGTCGCCGAGGGCCAGCTCGACGAGCTCGGGCGCGCCCTGCCGACGGTCGACGACCTCCGCGACGACACCCCCGCGGCACGCCGGGCCCGGGTGGTCGACCTCCTGCACTCGTTCATGTCCGGGCCGCGCTTCCTCGCCGGGCTCGAGCTGTGGATGGCGGCGCGCACCGACGCGACCCTGCGGACTGCCCTGATCCCCGCCGAGCGCGAGGTCGGCGCGGCGCTCCAGCGCCACCTCACCGGCACCCTGATCGACGACCAGGGAGCACCGCTCGCCCGGCTCGACCTCGAGGAGCTCCTGTCGCTCCTGCGGGGGCTCGCGATCACGAGCGTCCTGCGCCGGGACCCCGCCGTCGAGCGCGCCGTCCTCGAGCAGTGGTGCGAGCGGACGCTCGCCTAGGAGCTCGCGGACCCGTCGCTCCGGAGCGGCTGCACCAGCGCCTCGACCGCGGGGCGGAACACCTCAGCGATGCGCGCGACCGACGCGTCCTGAAGAGTCGGAAGACTGAGCAGCTGGTGCCCGAGGGTGACGCCCACGATCGCCGTGACCGCGAGCGCGGCGCGCAGGTCCGGGTCGGAGCTCTCTGGGATGCACGCCGCGACCGACTCCACCTGCCTCCCGAGCATCTCGCGCGCGTGGTCGCCGGCCTCGGGGTCGGTGAGCATCGAGCGCAGCATCGCGGCCGTCGAGACTGGAAGTCCGCCGAGCTTGAGGGTCAGCGACTCGACGAGGCGGTCGACCACGTCGTCGGGACCGTCGGGCGGCAACGACTCGACCGGCGCACGGACGGCGCGGGAGAAGAGGTCGCGCTTGGAGCCGAAGTACTGCATGACGAGCGAAGGGTCGACCTGCGCCGCGGCAGCGACGGCGCGGACGGTGGTCTGCTCGAAGCCGCGCTCGGCGAACAGCGCCCGTGCCGCGTCGAGCACGCGCTCCTCCGTGGCGCGTCGCCGGTCGGCACGTGAGGTGGCGGTCACGGGGCTGACTCTACAGTCGTTGACCGACCTCGCGAGCAAGGATAGGCTCGTCGCTCAACGCCCGTTGAGTGAAGGGATCCACCTCATGACCAACGATGGAACACGCTCGTCCAGGAGCGCGCGCGAGGTCGCCGCCCGCTACCACCAGGCCATGCGCGACATGTCCGCGGAGGACCTCGCCGACCTGTACGCCGAGGACGCTGTCCACGAGTTCCCCTTCGCGAGCCCCGGGTTCCCGGACCGCTTCGAGGGACGCGAGGCGGTGCGCGAGGGCTACCGCGCAGCCTGGGGCGCGAGCGCAGTAGAGGTGGAGTCGCTCGAGGACGTCACCGTCCTCGTGGCCGAGGACCCGTCCTTCGTGGTGGTCGAGCAGGTCGTGGTCGCACGGACCCCCTCGTCCGGCACGGATCAGGGTCCCCGGGCTCCTCGTCCTGCACGTGGAGAACGGTCTGCTCCAGCGGGTCCGCGACTACATGGACGGGTACGCGGTGGCCGGCGCGCGCGGTCACGTCGGATCCCGCGCCTGACACCGCCGCTGGCGCGATCCCTACGCTCGCGCGGCAAGAATCGCGTGGCGACCTGTCCGTGGCGCTCCGTATCGTCGGGCGGGTGACTGCTCGGACCACGACGCCCTCCACGGAATCCACCGACCCCGTCAAGCGCGACCTCTCGTTCGCCGCACTCGGGCTCACCGTCCTCCTGTGGGCCTCGGCCTTCGTGGGGATCCGCGCCGTCGGCGAGACGTACTCGCCGGGCGCCCTGTCGCTCGGGCGCCTCGCGGTCGCCGCGCTCGCCCTGTCCGTGCTGCTCGTCCCGCGCCAGCTCTCCGCGCGGCGCGAGCCGTTGCCGCGGGGACGGACGGCGTGGCTGATCCTCGGCTACGGCGCGCTGTGGTTCGGCGGCTACAACGTCGCGCTCAACGCGGGCGAGCGCCACGTCGACGCCGGCACCGCCGCGATGCTGGTGCAGCTCGGGCCGATCCTCATCGCCGTCATCGCGGGCGCCTTCCTCGGCGAGGGCTTCCCGCGGACGCTGGTGATCGGCCTGGCGATCGGCTTCTCGGGGGTGACCCTGATCGCGCTCGGCGGCGACGGCTCCGGCAACGACCTGGTCGGCGTCGTCCTGTGCGTGCTCGCCGCGGTCCTGTATGCCGCGGGGGTGCTGCTCCAGAAGCCTGTGATGGGGTCCGTCAGTCCGCTGCTGGTGACCTGGCTGGGCTGCGTGATCGGCGTGGTGACGTGCCTCCCGTTCGCCGGTCAGCTCGTCGAGGAGACGCGCGACGCGTCGGCGAGCGCGATCCTCGGCGTCGTCTACCTCGGGCTCTTCCCGACCGCGCTCGCCTTCACGACCTGGGCCTACGCGTTGCGCCGGGTCGGAGCCGGGCCTGCCAGCGCCACCACCTACCTCGTCCCGGCGATCGCCATCGGCCTCTCCTGGCTGTTCCTGGACGAGGTCCCGACCGCGCTCGGCTTCGCGGGCGGCGTGCTGTGCCTCCTCGGCGTCGCGGTCACCCGCCTGCGCCGACGGTGACGCGCTGCCTCGCCAGCGACGTGCGGCCCCTCAGATCAGCAGGCCGCCGACCAGGCGCGTCAGCACCTCACCGCACTCCTCGCGCACCTGGGCGCGGTCCTCGGGCGCGGCGGACGCGATCGTCATCGCGCACCCGCCGAGCATCGTGAACGCGATCGACGCCGTCGTCGCGATCGGCAGCGCCGGGATGCGTCCGGACGACACGAGCCGCGTCACGATCTGCTCGATGAGTCCGGCGGCGTACTCCTCCTCGCACGACTTCCACTCCTCCCATCCGAGGGCGATCGGTCCCTGCCGGAGCACGATCTCGGCGTAGTCGGAGTCGGTGGCGTGGTCGAGGTACGCGCTCATCGCCGCGAACGCGCCGACGACGGGGTCCTCATGGGCGAGGAACGCGTCGCGGGCCGCGCCGAGGCCCTCGATCTCGGTCCGTTCGAGCACCGCGCGGTAGAGGTCCTTCTTGTCCCGGAAGTGGTGGTAGACCGCTCCGCGCGTCACCTGGGCGGCCGACGCCACCTCGGAGAGAGCGGTCTTGGTGAAACCGCGCTCGACGAACATCGCGGTCGCCGTCGTGAGCAACGCCTCACGAGTCTCCTCGGAGTACTGCTCGCGTCGGCTGCGGGGGCGTGACATACTCCCAGCATATGACATACACTGTGTATGTGACCGACATGACGCAGGTCACCAGCACCGCGTCTGTCGGACCGCTCGAGGACCCGGCACGAGAGGAACTCCGATGACCACCTCGACGATCGACCGCTCCGCGTGGGAGCAGACCAAGCGCCGCCAGCGTGCGCTCCACGCCCTCACCGACACCCTGAGCCAGGACCCCACCGCGTTGCCGGCCGCCGTGCGCCGCGCCCGGTCGGAGACGTTCGGCTCGCTCGACGCCCTGCTGCTCGACGCCCACGCCCAGTGGGTCCGCACCTTCGAGGCCCGCCTGGACCAGGTGCTCGAGCAGGGCGGCTACGGCGACCAGGCCGCCGTCGACCAGCTCTGGCTCGACACCGCCCGCACCCTCGAGGGCACGGCGGTCCTGCTCGACGCCTACGCCGACCACCCCGCCCTCGTCCGTGCCCACGCTCAGCACGCGCGGCGCACCCGCCAGGCGACGGGCGTCACGCTGCCGTCGACCTGGGCACGACCGGTGCCGCTCCGCCGCACCCGCAGGGCCGGCTGGCGCTGCCGCGCTCGCGCGCTGCTCGCCCACTGACCGACCCGTCCCCTCCCGCTCGTGCGGGACACCGTCTCCTGACCGCCGCCGGGCACCCCTCCCTCCGTCCGGCGGCGGTCAGGCACCCTCGTCAGCCGATCCCGGTACGGAAGCCCTCGCGCCAGCTCGCGTACTCCGGGGCCCACCCCAGCTCACGCTTGGCCTTCGCGTTCGACGACCCGCGTACCGAGGTCATGAGTGCCGTCCCGAACTGGCCGATCAGCGGCCTGGCCACCCAGGCCGGCAGCCGCATCGGCTTCTTCCCACCGACCTGCTCGGCCAGGTACGGCAGCCACTCGCCGATCGGGGCGGGCTCGTCGTCGACGATGTTGTAGATCCCCGGCGCCCCGTTCTCCACGGCGACCGCGGTCGCGGCAGCCGCGTCGTCGATGTGGACGAACGACCAGACGCCGGTGCCGCCGCCGACCACCGGGAACTTCCCGGCACGGAGGAGGTCCCCCAGCGTCCCGGCACGGGAGGTCGCCTGGCCGAGACCGTAGAAGTTGCCGTACCGGAGGACGACTCCCTCGATCCCTGGAGCGGTCGTCACGGCGTCCTCGAGGTGGCGGATGGCCGCGAGCGACTGCCGTGCCTCCTTCCCGGGGTCGGCGACGAGCGGGTCGTCCTCGGTCTTCGCCCACCCGCCGGTGCGGTCGTAGGCCCAGCCCCCGCCGAAGCTCTGGGCGACGAAGCGCCGGACGCCGCAGGCGCGCGCCGCAGCCAGGAGGTTGTCGGTCGCCTCGGTCCGCAGCCGGTTCGTCATCGCGAAGTCCTGGTCCCACTTCTTCAGGTTCCCGCTGATCCCGCTGAGCGCGGTGAGCTCGTGGACGACGACGTCCGGCTTGGCCTCGGCCACCGCCGCGTGGACGCTGTCGGCGTCGAGCGCGGCCATGACGACGCCGTTGGCACCCTGGGCCTCGAGGCTGGCTCGCCCTTCCTCGTCGCGGGTGGATCCGATCACGTCGTGGCCAGCCTGCGACAGCAGGGGAACGAGCCGGCTCCCGACCGCTCCCGTCGCGCCGGCGATGAAGATGCGCATCTGTGCGTGTCCTTCCGTCGAGTTTCCCCTTCGACGACGCAGGTCGCTCCGCTGTGACAGCCCGCGAGAAGAAGTTCTCGATCGCGCTTGACCTTGACGCAGCGTCAGGGCTGGAGGGTCGTTCACGACACCACTCACGTGCGACGGAAGGAAGAACGATGATCGATCTGCTGTCCCGACTGGTCGGGGACAAGAGGGACTGGAAGCGGATGGAGGCGCGTGCGAACGCCCTGCCGGAGGCCTACAGCGCGGTCTACGCCCAGGTGAAGTCCTCGATGTGGCGGTCCACCGCAGGCGACGGGACGGACATCGTCGCCGTCCTGGCCGACGTGCTCGCTCTCTTCGAGGCCGGTGCCGCCGAGGGCAGGCACGTCTCGGAGGTCACCGGTCCCGAGCTGACCGCGTTCTGCCGCGCACGGCTGCCGGAGGACTCGATCCAGCGCCAGGCGACCCGCAGGGCGCTCGACGACGTCCGCGCCCGCCTCGACGAGCGCGGCCTCACGGTGTGAGGGTGCGACCGGCCGATGCTGACCATCAGCGAGCTCGCGTCGTACGCCGGCGTGACGGTGCGCGCGGTGCGGCACTACCACGCCAAGGGGCTGCTGCCGGAGCCCGAGCGTGATCGTTCGGGATACCGCCGGTACGACGCCCATGCCGCCGTCGAGCTGATCAGGATCCGGATCCTCGCCGACGCCGGGGTCCCGCTGTCGCGGGTGCGGCAGCTGCTGGCTGCCGACGACGACGCGTTCGCGGCGGCGGTCGAGGAGATCGACCGCCGCCTGCGGGCCGAGATCAGGGACCGGCAGCGGCACCGGGACCAGATCGCCCAGCTAGCTGCGGGGGACAGCCTGGCGCTCCCGCCGGAGTTCGTCGCCTACCTCGATCGCCTGCGCGAGCTGGGATTCCTGGAGCGGGTGATCGAGGTCGAGCGGGACAGCTGGATCCTGATCGCCGCCCAGGCCCCGGAGCACCTGTCGACGTTGATGGAGCTCAAGCGACAGCAGATCGAGGTTCCCGAGGTGCGCGCGCTCTACCTCGACATCGGCGAGATCTTCGACTGCGCGGCCGACGACGCTCGTCTGCCGGCCCTCGCCGACCGGGTCGTGGCGTTCATCGAGGCCACCGCCGCACGGGTGGAGACGTCTGAGGGCCGGCACGCCGCCCTCGACGTCCGGACGGACGACGCCGAGTGGCTCACCGAGGAGCTGGTGGCGCTGCTCGACGCAGCGTTCGTCGCGTCGTTCCCGAGCGGACCTCGCCTCCTGGAGCTCTTGGAGGAGCGCGGTTGGACCGGCTGGACCAACATGCGGCGGATCGCACGATGACCGACCTCGCTGCGGCCCACGACCGCCTACGGCCGCTGATGTTCTCCATCGCGTACCGGCTGCTCGACAACGCCGCGGACGCCGAGGACGTGGTGCAGGAGGCCTTCCTGCGGATCCACCGTGACGGGCCGGCGGCGATCGGGAACCTCGACGCCTACGCCAGCACAGTGACCTCGCGCGTCGCCCTCGACCTCCTGCGCTCGGCGCGGGCACGGCACGAGCAGTGCGTCGGCCGCTGGGTGCCTGACGGGATCGTCGCCTCCGACGACGCGACGGGTGACCCGGTGCACCGGCTGGAGCTCGACGAGACCGTGTCGAACGCCGTGCTGGTGCTCCAAGCGGCGTTGCCGCCGGTCGAGCGGGCCGTGTTCGTGCTGCGCGAGGTCATCGGGGACGACTACGACGACATCGCCGCCGTGGTCGACAAGAGCGCCACGAACTGCCGGCAGATCCTGGCCCGCGCCAAGAAGCGCATCGCGGACCTGACGCGGTGATCAGGCGTACGTCGCCGTCAGCCAGCTCTCGAACGTCACCGAGCCGCGCACGTCGGGGTCGTCGCTGAGCGCCGCGCCGCCGGCCAGGGCACGGAGCATGCCGCCCCAGAGCGGCAGCCTGATCGGGACGCGGCCACGGCCGGTCGCCGCACTCCAGGAGCGAGCAAGGTCGCGCACCGTGGTGACCTCCGGGCCGACGACCTCGATCGTGCGACCACCTCCGTCCCCTGCGACGACGTCGGCGATCGCGAGGGCCACGTCGCCGACGTCGACCGGCTGCAGCGGGATGGCGAGCGACGGACGCACCCCGACCTTGGCGGCGGCGCCGAGCAGCATGTCGAGGAACCCGTGGAACTGCGTGGCGCGCACGATCGTCCACGGGACCCCGCCCGCCCGGACGACCTGCTCCTGGGCGACCTTGACCCGGTAGTACGGATAACCCGGCACCGCGTCGCACCCCACGATCGACATCGCGACGTGGTGCGCCACCCCGACCGCCTGCTCCACCTCGAGGAGCCGTCGGCTGCCGTCGACCAGCACCGCGCGGCCGGCCTTCGCGCCGAAGCCGTTGCTCGCGTCCACGACGACCTCGCACCCGTCGAGCGCCGCCTCCAGCCCCTCGCCCGTGGTGAGATCCACGGGATGGCTGACGCTGTGCCGGCTCAGCACCCGGACCTCGTGCCCTCGTGCCTCCAGCGCCGTGCACACGGCGCGTCCGATCATGCCGGTGCCGCCCGTGACGGCGACCCTCGTCATGCGGGCGGGGCGTCGGGCAGGCCGAACTGGGCGAACAACCGGGTGTCGAGGAACGTCGAGATGTTGGTGACCTGGCCGTCGCGCACGTCGAGGACGTAGAGCGCCCACGGGACGTAGCCGCCCTCGGGCGCGGCGCGCCACTGCGCGAGACCGGGCGCCCCGTTGGCGGTGATCGGCACCATGCGCGAGCCGCGGCACTCCGATCCTGGCCCGAGCATCCAGGTCCGGATCGCGTCGCGGCCCTGGATCCACATCTCGTACGGCGGCATGCTCTGCGTCGCGTCCTCGCGCAGCAGCGTGACGAAGGTGTCGATGTCATACGCCTCGAAGGCCGCGACGTACTTCTCGAGGAGCTCCTGCTGCTCGGCGTCGAGCGCGTCGTAGGGGTCGCCCGAGTCGGCCTGGACGTTGCTCATCGTGGCACGGGCGCGCTGCAGCGCGCTGTTGACCGAGGCGACGGACGTGTCGAGGAGCTCGGCGACCTCGGCTGCTCGCCAGCGGAGCACCTCGCGCAGCACGAGCACCGCGCGCTGGCGGGGCGGGAGGTACTGGAGGGCGGCGACGAAGGCGAGCCGGATCGACTCGCGGCCGGCGGCGACCTCGGCCGGGTCGGCGGACTCGGGGATGATGCGCTCGTCGAGCATCGGCTCCATCCACGCCTCGTTGGCGCGCTGCGCGGCGAGCGAGTCGACGACCGGCTGCCAGGCCGTCGCCGAGAGGTCCATCGGGCGGGCGCGCCGTTGGCCGGACCCGAGCGAGTCCATGCAGACGTTGGTCGCGATCCGGTAGAGCCACGAGCGCAGCGACGAGCGGCCCTCGAACTTGTCGAGGCTGCGCCAGGCGCGGACCATCGTCTCCTGCACGGCGTCCTCGGCGTCGAACGCCGACCCCAGCATCCGGTAGCAGTATCCGGTCAGCTCCCGGCGGTGCCCCTCGAGATCGAGCTCGGTCGTCGCAACGGCCGTCATGGTGTCCTCCGTCCGCGACAGCGACGATCGCTGCCACCACCACAGAAAACCGTACGCATCTGACAGTTCACCCACAACGGCGTTGGTCGGTGGCCGGAAGCGGACAGATCGATGGCGAAGTGACCCACGTCACTCTAGCGTCGGGCTTGAAACGTTCCAACCCTGAACGTTCCTCGCCACGTCGTTGCGAAGGAGCCACCGTGGTCGTCTCCCCTCGTCCCCTCGTCCTCGTCGCCGCAGCAGCACTCCTGCTCGGCCTCCAGGCCCCCGCTGCCGCGACGACCGGTGCCGTCGGCGCCACCGTCGCCGGCACCGCCGCCTCCAGCCCGCCGACGGTCGGCACGCTCCGCGTCAACAGCACGGAGGACCCGCTCGGCATCGACGGCCGTGCGCCACGGCTCAGCTGGCAGCTCGACGGCGACCGCCGAGGCGTCACCCAGTCCGCCTACCAGGTGCGCGTCGCCAGCAGCGCGAGCCGCCTCTCCGACCCCGACGTGTGGGACAGCGGCAGGACCGAGTCGCGCCAGTCGGTCGAGGTCCCGTACGGCGGTCCCGCGCTCACCTCGCAGACCGGCTACGTGTGGTCGGTCCGGGTCTGGGACGACAAGGGCACCGCCTCCGCATGGAGCGAGCCCGCGACGTTCGAGACCGGCGTGCTCGCCACCGACGAGTGGACCGCCGACTGGATCGGCGCCCCCGCCGACCGGCTCGGCCCCGAGTGGACGAGCTACACGATCGAGTTCACCGCGTCGAAGATCGCAGGCGCCCTCGGCGTCTACTTCCGCGGCCGCGACACCGAGCACGCGTACATGTGGCAGATCAGCCAGGCCGAGAGGTCGCTGCGCCCGCACGTCAAGGACGGCGCGTACCGCGTGCTGACGGCCAAGCCGTTCCCCGCGGGCTTCGACTTCGCCGCGGAGCACCGCTACCGCATCGAGGCCGACGGCACGACGATCCGGACGAGCGTCGACGGCACGCTGCTCGACCAGCGCACCGACACGACGTTCACCGGCCCCGGCTCGATGGGCTTCCGCACCAGCAACCCCGAGACCGGCCGCGTGCACGACGTCACGGTCACCTCGAAGGACGGCACGACGCTCGTCGACACGACGTTCCCCGAAGGCGACCGCACCTTCGCGGCGGGCACGGTCACCGACGGCGCGCTCGTGGTCGACAACGCGGATCCCGAGGCGTGGCTGCGCCGGGACGATCCCGTGCCGCTGCTGCGCAAGGACTTCACGCTCGCCGACAAGGAGATCACCCGCGCTCGCGTGTACGCGTCGGCGCGCGGCGTCTACCGGCTGCACCTCAACGGCGAGCGGGTCGGCGACCACGAGCTCGCGCCGGGCTGGACCGCGTACGACAAGCGCATCGACTCCCAGACGTACGACGTCACGGACCTCGTCCAGGGGGGCGACAACGCCTTCGGCGCCGAGCTCTCCAACGGCTGGTACACGGGCAAGATCGCGATGTTCGGCCCCGACACCTACGGCACGCAGACCTCGCTGATCGCGCAGCTGCGGGTCGACTACGCGGACGGCACGTCCGAGACGATCGGCACCGACGGCTCCTGGAGCACCACCGACGGCCCCGTCCGCGAGGCCGACCTGCTCGACGGGGAGTCGTACGACCAGCGCCGCGCCGACGCCCTGGGCGCCTGGGACGAGGCGTCGTACGAGGCCGACGGCTGGGACGACGTGGTCACGCGCAACGAGCCCAAGGCCACCCTCGAGCCGCAGACCGCGACGCCGGTCCGCGTCACGCAGGAGCTCGAGACCGCGAAGCGCATCGCGTCGCCGACCGACGGGGTCTACCTCTACGACCTCGGCCAGAACATGGTCGGCCACGTGCGGGTGACGCTCGACGGCGACGAGGGCGACACCGTCAAGATCCGCCACGGCGAGGTCCTGAACCCCGACGGCACGCTGTACACGGCGAACCTGCGCAGCGCGAAGGCGACCGACTACTACACGCTCGGCTCCGACGAGCCCGAGACCTTCGAGCCGGCGTTCACGTTCCACGGGTTCCGCTACGTCGAGATCAGCGGCGTGGACGAGGCGCCGGACGCCGAGGACCTCGTCGGCGTCGTGGTCGGCACCGACGGCGAGCTCACCTCCGAGCTGGACACGTCCTCGGCGCTGGTGGACCAGCTGCAGCGCAACATCGTGTGGGGCATGCGCGGCAACTTCCTGTCGATCCCCACCGACACCCCGGCCCGCGACGAGCGGATGGGGTGGACAGGCGACATCAACGTGTTCGCCCGCACCGCCGTGTACGACATGGACGCGCAGACGTTCCTCGACAAGTGGCTGCAGGACCTCCGCGACACCCAGCGCGCCAACGGCTCGCTGCCCGGCGTGGCGCCGGTCGTGCCGGGCCGATTCGACGGCGGCTACGAGTCGGCGGGCTGGATGGACGCCGGCGTGCACGTGCCGTGGACGCTGTGGCAGGCCTACGGCGACACCGACGTCATCCGCGACAACTGGACGATGATGCGCAAGTACGTCGACTTCCTCGCGGCCGACTCGACCGGCCACATCCGCTCGGCCGGGGGCTACCTCGACTGGCTCAACCTCGACGACCCGACCCCGGCCGACGTGCTGGACACCGCGTTCGTCGCGAAGAGCACCCGCGAGCTCGCGCAGATGGCCGAGGCGATCGGCAAGGACGCCGATGCCGCCGAGCTCCAGAGCCGGTACGAGGCGATCCGCGCCGCGTACCAGGACGCGTTCATCAGCGCCGACGGCACGGTCAAGGGCGACAGCCAGACCTCGTACATCCTCACCCTGACGAACGACCTCGAGCCGGCCGACCGGCGGGACGAGGTGGTCGACCAGTTCGTGGAGACGCTGGAGCGGCGCGACTACCACCTGTCGACCGGCTTCCTCGGTGTCGACGGGCTCCTGCCGGCGCTCACCGAGGCAGGCCGCACGGACATCGCGTACAAGCTCCTGCAGCACGAGGACTACCCGTCGTGGGGGTACGAGATCGGCAAGGGCGCGACCACGATCTGGGAGCGCTGGAACTCGATCAACCCCGACGGGACCTTCAACGACGTCGGCATGAACTCGTTCAACCACTACGCGTACGGCGCGGTCGGCGAGTGGATGTACCGGACGATGGCCGGCGTCTCCGCAGCCGAGCCGGGCTACCGCAAGGTGCTCGTCGCCCCGGAGCCCGGCGCGGGAATCGACCACGCGACGTTCTCGCTGGGCACCCGCTACGGCACGGTGCGCAGCGCGTGGAAGAAGGTCGCGGGCGGGCTCGACCTCGAGGTCTCGGTCCCGGCCAACGCCACCGCCGAGGTCCGCGTCCCGGCGCCGAGCCGCTGGGCCGTCACCGAGGGCGGCAGGCCGGCGGAGGCGGCCGAGGGCGTCCGGTTCGTCCGGTTCGACGACGGCCACGCCGTGTACGAGGTCGGCTCCGGCGACTACGCGTTCGGCATCGACCGGGCGCTCGGCGAGCTCGGCGAGGCGGCGGTGGACGTCGACACCCTCGCCGCCCAGGTCGACGCCCTGGCGACGAAGGGCCGGCTCACCTCGCTCCTCAAGCGGCACCTCCAGAGCGAGGTCGCGACGCTGGACCGGCAGGTCGAGCTGGCGCGGGCGGCGCGCGCCGCGGGTGACCGCGACGCGGCGGTGGCACGGACCCACCAGGCCCTCGCCACCGTGTCGGCCCTCGAGCTGTGGGTCGACCTGCAGCGCGTCCTGCGGCTCGTCGACAAGCCGACGGCCGAGGGCCTCAAGGCGACGCTGGCCCGCATCGACGCCCACCTGTCGGCGGCGTCCGGCGTGATCGTCGGCGCCGTCGCGAAGGCGGAGCCGCAGGGCACGATCCACCTCGCGGGTGACACCGTCCGGGTGGCCGTGACCCTGGAGAACTCCGGGACGGCGACCCTGCCGAACGTCACGAGCACGCTGCGGTCGACGTCGGGCTGGACCGTCGAGCCGGTCGGGACGCGGTCGTCGTCGGTCGGCGGAGGCAAGACGCTGACGCACCTGTACGACGTGACGGTGCCGCAGGGGACGCCGGTCGGCACCGAGGCGCTGAGCGGCACGGTGTCGTACCGGCAGAGCTGGGGCGTGGCGACGCTGCCGGTCGCGGCCGACGTCGTGGTCTCGCCGACGCTGACGCTCGACTCCGCCTCGGTGGCGCCCGCGACGGCGACCGCCGGGGACGAGGTGACGGTCACGACGGTCGTGCGCAACCACAGCACGCGGTCGGCGTCGGGGGCGCTCACGGTGTCCGGCCCGTCGGGCACGCTGACGCCGGAGCCGACGGCGTACACGGTCCCGGCCGGTGCCACGGCCGAGGTCCCGGTGCGCGTGACCGTGCCGCTCACGGTCGTCGCGGGTGCCGTCCCGCTGACGGTGTCGACCGGTGACACCGACGCCGAGAAGACGGCGACCTCGGTCGCGGTCACGCTGGCCACGCCGCCCACCGGCGCCGTCGACCACGTGGACGTCGGGCTCGCGGCGTCGGAGCAGGCGCACGGGCTGACCGCCTCGCAGTACTCCGGCACCAACGTCGAGGCCGGGCTCACGCGGCGCTACACGCACTCGTCGTACCCGGGCGGATGGTTCGAGATGGACCTCGCCGTCCCGGCCGGCAAGGCGTTCGTGCTCCGGGCGGTCGAGACGTACGACGGGGCGCGCCGCAAGACGTACGACATCGTCGTCGACGGCCAGGTCGTGCACAGCCACGACGCCCGTCGTACGGAGGGCGGTGCGGGCGCGCAGACGTACCAGGTCCTCGTCGACCGTCCCGACCTGACCGCGGACGGCAAGGTCCGGGTCCGGTTCCAGGACACCGGCGCGGACTACGACCCGTCGATCGCCGACGTCTGGTCGCTGCCGGTCTCCTGACGGCACGTCGTCGAAGAAGGGCCCCGGGTGGTGATCACCCGGGGCCCTTTCCTGTCCGCGGCGCCTCCCATGGCCGGATGCGGACACATCTCTTCCCGCGTGACCCCCGTCACCCTACGGTCGATTGAAACGTTCAAACCGTCCCACGAGAGGAAGCGATGAGAACGAGGAGCATCACAGGCGTCGTCGCGGCGACGTGCCTGGTCGCCGGGACCGCGGCGGTCGCCGCACCCGCCGTGGCCGGCGCCGGGCACGCCCCGAGCGCCCCCCGCACGCTCACCACCGACGACACCCCGCACCCGCTGAACGTCGAGGGCGACCCCGCCTTCGGCTGGTTCCCGCAGGACAAGGACCCCGGCGAGATTCAGACCGCGTACCAGGTCAAGGTCTCCGACGACGACGGCCGTACGGTCTGGGACAGCCGCAAGGTCGGCTCCGACCAGCAGGCCTACGTCGCGTACGACGGCCCCGACCTCGACCCCGGTGCTGCCTACAGCTGGACGGTCCGTACCTGGGACCGCACCGACCGCGTGTCTCCGTGGGCGAAGCCCGCCGCCTTCGAGACCGGCATCTCCGACGCGGACTGGGCCGGCGCGCAGTGGATCCAGCGCGCCCCGGGCGGCGCCGCGCCGGTGCAGATCGTGGACGGGCGCGCCCGCGTCACCGGCGGCGACGTCACGCTCGCGAAGAACAGCGGGTCGTGGACCGACTACACGGTCGAGGCCACCGTCCGGCCCCGGACCGGCGGCGCCGGGATCGCCTTCCGCAACGCCGACCGCCGCAACGGCTACATGTGGCAGCTCTCGCCCGCCAACGGCTTCCGCGCGCACGTCCAGCGCAACGGCTCTCACACCGTGCTGGCGACGGTCCCCGTGACGATCGTGGCCGGGCAGGACTACCGCCTGAAGATCGTGGTCGCCGGCTCGACGATCACGACCTTCGTCGACGGCGTCCAGGTCGACCAGCGCACGGACACCACCCATACGACCGGCGGCGTCGGCTTCCGCGAGGCCTCGAACGAGAGCGCCGAGTTCGACGACGTCACGGTCACGGCCGCCGACGGCACGGTGCTGCTCACCGACGACTTCTCCGGCGACCTCGCGAAGTGGGACGTCGCTCCCCCGGCACGCCAGGCCGACGAATGGACCCTCGCGCGCAAGGACGTCGCGCTCGAGGGACGCAGGGTCGTGCGCGCCCGCGCGTACGTCGCGGCGAGCCACACCTACGAGCTCTGGATCGACGGGAAGCGGGTCGATCGCGGCCAGTCCTTCTCCTACCCGGGCGAGGGCTACTACCAGGCCAGCGACGTCACCGACCTCGTCAAGGGCGAGGACGAGATCGGCGTCGGCGTGCTCTCCCACTGGTACGGCTCCGGCCAGGGTCGTCCCGCGGGCGTGCCGGGCGTGCTCGCACGGATCAGCATCGAGTACTCCGACGGCTCGACGCAGGACGTCGTCACCGACGGCACGTGGAAGGTCGCGGAGGGCCCGTACGTCCAGGCCGGACGACGCAACGGCGAGGGCGAGCAGATCGAGCACCTCGACGGGGTCCGTCAGGCGGCCCTCGACGGCTGGGACGAGCACGGCTTCGACGACTCCGGTTGGGCGGACGCCGTGGTCCTGGGGGCGCACCCCGCCGCACCGTTCACGCACCTGCAGGGCCAGGAGACCCGGATCGACGAGTCCACGGTGCACGCCGTCCGGATGCTGACCGCCGAGGACGGCACGGTGGTGGCGGACTTCGGCAAGGTCATCCCCGCGCGGCCGGTCGTCCACTTCGACGACGGCGTCGCAGGGCGGGTGGTGCAGATGCGCGCCGGCTACAACCTGACCGACACCGGCCGCGTCGCCACGTCCACCCTGCTCACCCAGGGCACCAACATGGCGTTCCCCTACACGCAGGTCGACGGCGCGCAGGAGTTCCGGGCGTTCACGCACCTGGGCTTCCGCTACCTGGAGATCCCGGCGGCCGAGGAGGAGGTCACCGCGGACGACGTGTCCGCCGTGGTCGTCCACACCACCGTCCCGGACGGCCGTGAGGCGTCGTTCGACAGCGACGACGAGACCCTGGACGAGGTCTGGGCGATGCTGCAGCGCTCGGCGCTGTACTCCGTGCAGGAGGCGTTCGTCGACACCCCGACCCGCGAGAAGGGCCAGTTCCTCGGCGACGCCGCCAACATCTCGTACGCGACGATGCAGGGCTTCGCCGAGCGGGACGCGACGCAGCAGGCGATCCGCGAGTTCCTCGCCTCGGAGAAGCGGCACTGGAGCTCCAACCCGAACGACGCCGGCCGCTACAACGCCGTCTACCCCAACGGGGACGGCAAGCGCGACATCCCGGACTACACCGAGATGTTCGTCGACTGGGTGTGGCGCTACTACCAGGTCACGGGAGACCGCGCGCTGCTCGCGGAGGCGTACCCGGCGATCCAGCGGACGGCAGAGTACGTCCGGCGTCACATCCCAGCGTCCGGCCCGACCGCCGGCCTGGTGACGAACCTGACCGGCGGCAGCGGGGCGTACCAGTACGGCATCGTCGACTGGCCCGAGCCGGGACGGTTCGGGTACGACATGGGCACCGCGGCGCGGACCGTGATCAACGCCCTCGGCGTCGAGGTGCTGCGCCGCACGGCCGACATGGCGGAGGTGCTCGACCGGCCTGCCGCGGAGGCGGCGGCGTACCGGTCGGCCACCGACGGCCTCGTCGAGGCGATGAACAGCAAGCTCCGTCGCGCCGACGGGGTCTACGTCGACGGCCTCAAGGCGGACGGCACGCAGAGCGACCACGCCGGCCAGCACAGCACGTCGTTCGCGGTCGCGTTCGACGTCGCGCCGGCGTCCGACCTCCCGGTGCTCGCCGAGCACCTGGCCGGGATGGGGATGAAGCAGGGGCCGATGACGGTCCACCGGCTGCTGCAGGCGCTGGGCAAGGCCGACCGGCCCGACGCGGTGGTGCGGCTGCTGACGAACCCCGACGACCTCGGGTTCGCCAACATCCTGGCGCAGGACGGCACGTTCACCTGGGAGGCGTGGACGCTCGACGCCGGCTCGAACCACAGCCAGTCGCACGGCTGGGGCGCGCAGGCGGCGGTCGACATGACCGAGACGCTGCTTGGCATCCGGCCCGACGGTGCGGGCGCGTCGACGGTCCGGATCGTGCCGCCGGCCACCGGTCTCGACCGCGCGTCCGGCTCCGTGCCGACACAGCGGGGCGAGGTCGCGCTGAGCTGGGAGCGCAAGCGCCACGGCGTACGCGCGTCGCTCGAGGTGCCGGTCAACGTGACGGCGCGGGTGGAGCTGCCGAAGGTCGACGGAGCCTCGTACCGTGCGGTCGGCAACACCGACGCGCGGCTCGTCGGCACCGTCGGTGACCGCGTGGTGTTCGAGGTGGGGTCGGGCACGACCCAGTTCGTGCCGGTTCCCCGCTGAGGGTGACGAACGAGGACGGCCCCCGAGCGCAGGTGCTCGGGGGCCGTCCCCTTGTCGGTCCGCGCGCGGGAGCGCGGGAGGTGGCTCGCGGTCAGATGAGGTCGCGGCGCACGGCCCAGACCACGGCCTCGATCGGCGTCGAGACGTCGAGGGTCGAGCAGACGGTACGCAGGCGTCGCCGCACCGTCCGCTCCGACAGCAGCAGCCGCCGGCCGACCGCCTCGACGGTCAGCCCCTGCGCCACCAGCCCGAGGAGGACGAGGTCCTCCCGGTCGAGCGGCCCCGCGGAACCGGTACGTCGACCGTGTCCGCTGCGAACCATCGTTCCCCCCGTCCCCCGCATCTGCCGTTACCCCCTCGGAAGCAGCCGCTGGAGCTGCGTGACGTGGCTCGGTTCCAGCTCGTCGAGGCTGCTGACGCCGAGCAGGCGCATCGTGCGTTCGACCTGGGCGGTGAGGATCTCGATCGTCCGGTCGACACCGGGCCGCCCGCCCGCCATCAGGCCGTACAGGTAGGCCCGGCCGATCAGCGTGAAGTTCGCACCGAGCGCGATCGCCGCGACGATGTCGGCGCCCGACATGATTCCCGTGTCGAGGTGGATCTCGGTGGCGTCGCCGACCTCGCGGGCCACGTCCGGCAGCAGGTGGAACGGCACCGGCGCCCGGTCGAGCTGACGGCCGCCGTGGTTGGAGAGGACGATCGCGTCGACGCCCATCTCCGCGAGGCGCGAGGCGTCCTCGACGCTCTGGACGCCCTTGACGACGAGCTTGCCCTTCCACTGCTCCTTGATCCACGCCAGGTCGGCGTAGTCGACCGTCGGGTCGAACATCGTGTCGAGGAGCTCGGCGACCGTGCCCGACCAGCGGTCGAGCGACGCGAAGGCGAGCGGCTCGGTCGTGAGGAAGTTGATCCACCAGGCCGGCCGCGGGATCGCGTTGATGACCGTCCGCGGCGTCAGGGTCGGCGGGATCGTCATGCCGTTGCGGGTGTCGCGCAGCCGCGCCCCGGCCACGGGCACGTCGACCGTCACGACGAGCGCCTCGAAGCCGGCGGCCGCCGCGCGCTCGACCAGCGCCATCGAGCGGTCGCGGTCCTTCCACATGTAGAGCTGGAACCAGTTGCGGCCCGTCGGGTTCGCCGCCCGCACGTCCTCGATGGACGCGGTGCCCATCGTCGACAGCGCGAACGGGATGCCTGCGGCGCCGGCCGCGGACGCACCGGCGTACTCGCCCTCGGTCTGCATCATGCGGGTGAACCCGGTGGGCGCGATCCCGAACGGCAGCGCCGAGCGCGAGCCGAGGACCTGGCGCGAGGTGTCGACCTTGGACACGTCGCGCAGGATCCGCGGGTGGAACGTCACGTCCTGGAACGCCTGGCGGGCGCGCGCCAGCGACAGCTCCTCCTCGGCGGCGCCGTCGGTGTAGTCGAAGGCGGGCCGCGGGGTGCGGCGCTTGGCGATCGCCCGCAGGTCCTCGATCGTGAGTGCCGACGCGAGGCGGCGCTTGCGGGGGCTGAGGACCGGCTTCTTGAACTTGAGCAGCGGTCCGAGGTCGCGGGGACGGGGTACGCGTCGATCCATCACGAAACCTTTCCGAAGGGGCGAGGGAGGTAGTGCTGCTGGTCCAGCGTGCGCCCTACGAGAGCGCGGAGCGCATCCAGGTCCCCCGAGACGGCCCCCAGCGTCCGCGCCTGGACGAGCGCGTTGCCGAGGGCGGTCGCCTCCACCGGACCGGCGAGGACCTCGAGGCCCGAGCGGTCCGCGGTGAGCTGGCACAGCAGGGTGTTGAGCGCGCCGCCGCCGACGACCTGGATCCGGCGGATGCGGCGCCCCGCGAGCTCCGCCGCCCGGTGCACCGTGGTGGCGAACGCGTCGGCGAGGCTCTCCAGGATCGCCCGCGTGGTCTCGGCGCGGTCGGCCGGCGGCCGCACGCCGTGCTCGGCGGCGTATGCGCGGATCCGCGCGGGGACGTCGCCCGGCGGGAGGAACCGTGGGTCGTCGACGTCGAACAGCATCGGCGTCTCGACCTCTGCGGCGGACGCGAGCAGCGCCGTGAGGTCGAGCGACCGCCCGTCCTCACGCTCCCACGTGCGCACCGACTCGCTGAGGAGCCAGAGGCCCATGACGTTGTGGAGGAACCGGACGCGCCCGTCCACGCCGCCCTCGTTCGTGAAGCCCGCACGCCGGGCCTCGTCGTCGAGGACCGGCCGCTCGAGCTCGAGCCCGGCGAGGCCCCAGGTCCCGCAGGAGACGTAGGCGTCCTCAGGGCCGAGGACCGTCCCGGCGATCGCCGACGCCGTGTCGTGCGAGCCGACCGTGGTCACGGTCAGGTCGTGCCCGCCGAGCTCCTCGCGGACGTGCGGGAGCAGGCCGCCGAGCGTCGCGCCGGACGGCACCAGCGGCGGCAGGAGGTCCGGCGGGATGCCGACCGTCTTGGCGAGCTCGGTGTCCCACGTCGAGGTCGTGACGTCGAGCAGGCCGGTCGTCGAGGCGTTCGTGACCTCGGCCCCGACGTGCCCGCCCAGCCAGTGCCCGATCAGGTCCGGCACGAGCAGCATCGTGTCGGCGCGCTCGAGGTGGGCGCCGTCGGCGACCAGCTGGAAGACCGTGTTGAACGGCAGGTGCTGGAGCCCGTTGCGGGCGTACAGCGCCGCCGGGTCCACCATCGCGTGCACCGTCTCCACGGCGGCCGCGTTGCGGGAGTCGCGGTAGTGGAACGGCGTCGAGACCATCCGGGCCTCGCGCATCAGCGCGTAGTCGACCGCCCAGCTGTCCACCGCCACCCCGGCGAGGTCGGGGGTGGAGCGTACGGCGAGCCGCAGGCCGTCGACGATCTCGCGGAAGAGCCCGACGACGTCCCAGTGCAGGCCGTCGGTCAGGCGCACGGGCGTGTTGGCGAAGCGGTGCACGACGTCGAGCCGTGCACCCGCCGCGCCGACCTCGGCGACCACCACGCGTCCGCTGGTGGCGCCGAGGTCGACCGCTGCGACCCGGATGGGCTCAGACATGCACCGACCTACCGCAGGAACGCGGCGGCGACGCCCGCGTCGACGGGGATGTGCAGCCCGGTCGTGTGGCTCAGCTCCGCGCTGCAGAGGACGAAGACCGCGTTGGCGATGTTCGACGGCAGCACCTCGCGCTTGAGGATGGTGCGCTGCGCGTAGAACTTGCCCAGGTCCTTCTCCTCCACGCCGTAGACCGCGGCGCGGTTGGCGCCCCACCCGCTGGCGAAGATCCCGGAGCCCTGGACGACGCCGTCGGGGTTCACGCCGTTGACCTTGATGCCGTGCTCGCCCAGCTCGGCGGCGAGGAGCCGCACCTGGTGGGCCTGGTCGGCCTTGGCCGCACCGTACGCGACGTTGTTCGGACCGGCGAAGATCGAGTTCTTCGAGGAGATGTAGACGATGTCGCCGCCCATCTCCTGCTCGATCATCACCTTCGCGGTCGCCTTGGAGACGAGGAACGAGCCCTTCGCCATCACGTCGTGCTGGAGGTCCCAGTCCTTCTCGGTGGTCTCGAGCAGCGAGCGCGAGAGCGAGAGGCCGGCGTTGTTGACGACGAGGTCGACACCACCGAAGGCCAGCACCGCGGCGTCGACCATGGCCTGGACGGCGTCGGCGTCCGAGACGTCCACGTGGACGCCGACGGCGACGTCGGTGGAGCCGATCTCGGCCGCGGCCGCCTCTGCGTTCTCCAGGGAGAGGTCGGCGATGACGACGCAGGCGCCCTCGGCGGCGAGCTTCTCCACCGTGGCCTTGCCGATGCCGGACGCGGCTCCGGTGACGAGCGCGACGCGGGTGGCGAGCGGCTTCGGCTTCGGCATCCGCTGGAGCTTGGCCTCCTCCAGCGCCCAGTACTCGATGCGGAACTTCTCCGACTCGTCGATCGGCGCGTAGGTCGAGAGGCCCTCGGCACCACGCATCACGTTGATCGCGTTGACGTAGAACTCGCCGGCCACGCGCGCGGTCTGCTTGTCCTTGCCGAAGCTGAACATGCCGACGCCCGGCACGAGGACGATGAGCGGGTCCGCGCCGCGGATCGCGGGGCTCTCCGGGGTCGCGTGGCGGTCGTAGTAGGCCTGGTAGTCCTCGCGGTAGGAGACCGCGAGCTCCTTCAGGCGGGAGATCGAGTCCTCGACCGACGCGTCCGCGGGCAGGTCGAGCACGAGCGGCTTGACCTTGGTGCGCAGGAAGTGGTCGGGGCAGGACGTGCCGAGCTCCGCGAGCCGCGGGTGCTCGGCGTGACCGAGGAAGTCCAGCACGACGTCGGCGTCGGTGAAGTGACCCACCATCGGCCGGTCCTGCGAGGCGATGCCGCGGATCGTCGGCGCCAGCGCGGCAGCCTTCGTCCGTCGCTCGGCCTCGGGCAGGGCGCCGTACCCGTCGAGGGCCGGGCCGAACGGCTCGGCCTTGCTGTGCTCCTCGATGTACGCCGCTGCGGTGCGGATGATCCAGAGCGAGTTCTGCTCCGCCTCCTCCGACGTGTCGCCCCACGCGGTGATGCCGTGGCCGCCCAGGATGCAGCCGATCGCCTGCGGGTTCTTCTCCTTGATCTCGGCGATGTCGAGACCGAGCTGGAAGCCGGGGCGACGCCACGGGACCCAGACGACCTTGTCGCCGAAGATCGTGCCGGTCAGCTGCTCGCCGTCGGCGGCGGTCGCGATCGCGATGCCCGAGTCGGGGTGCAGGTGGTCGACGTGCGCGGCGTCGACGAGCCCGTGCATCGCGGTGTCGATCGACGGCGCGGCGCCGCCCTTGCCGTGCAGGCAGTAGTCGAACGCGGCGACCATCTCGTCCTCGCGGTCCACGCCCGGGTAGACGTCGACGAGCGCGCGCATGCGGTCGAGGCGGAGGACGGCGAGGCCGGACTCCTTCAGCGTGCCGAGGTCTCCGCCGGAGCCCTTCACCCAGAGCAGCTCGACGGCCTCGCCCGTGACGGGGTCGGTCTCCGTGCCCTTGGCCGACGTGTTGCCGCCGGCGTAGTTCGTGTTGCGCGGGTCGGCGCCGAGGCGGTTCGAGCGCTCGATCAGGGCTTGTGCGGTCGCATTGGTGTGCGTGGTCATCGTGTTCAGCTCCATCCGGCCTGGGTCCCGCCGACCCGCTCGGCCTCGATCTGTTCCTGGTACCCGCTGGCGAGGTAGGCCTGCATCGGGTTCCCCGGCAGGCCGCGCTCCTCCCGCCACGCGGCGAGGTCGCCCCGCACGTCGGTGTAGAAGGCGTCCATGAAGATCTCGTTGGCGAGGAGGACGTCACCGTCGGCCTGGGCCGCGCTCAGCGCCGCCGTGTCGACGAGCAGCGCGCGGGCCGTCATCTCCTGCACGTTGAGCACCGAGCGGATCTGCCCGGGGATCTTCTTCTCGATGTTGTGGCACTGGTCGAGCATGAACGCCGTGTCGCCGTCCTTGCCGTACCCGCCTCCGCGGATCACCTCGAAGACGATCCGGAACAGCTGGAACGGGTCGGCCGCGCCCACGATCAGGTCGTCGTCGGCGTAGAAGCGCGAGTTGAAGTCGAACGACCCCAGCTTCCCCAGGCGCAGCAGCTGCGCGACGATGAACTCGATGTTCGTGCCGGGGGCGTGGTGCCCGGTGTCGAGGCACACCACGGCCTTGTCGCCGAGGGCCTTCACCTGGGTGTACGCGGTCCCCCAGTCCGGGACGTCCGTGTGGTAGAACGCCGGCTCGAAGAACTTGTACTCGAGGACGAGGCGCTGCTCGTCGGAGATCCGCTCGTAGATCGTGGCGAGCGACTCCGCGAGGCGGTCCTGACGACCGCGCAGGTCGCCCTGGCCCGGGTAGTTCGTGCCCTCGGCGAGCCAGATCTTGAGGTCGCGCGAGCCGGTCGCGTTCATGACGTCGATGCACTCGAAGTGGTGGTCGATCGCCTTCTGACGGATCTTCGCGTCGGTGTGGGTCAGGGCGCCGAGCTTGTAGTCGTCGTCCTGGAAGGTGTTGCTGTTGATCGTGCCGAGCCCGATCCCCTGGTCCTCGGCGAAGCGGCGCAGCGCGCCGAAGTCGTCGACGTGGTCCCACGGGATGTGCAGGGCGACGCGGGGCGCGAGCCCGGTGAAGCGGTGGACCGTCGCGGCGTCGGCGATCTTCTCCTCGGGCGTACGAGGCGTGCCGGGCGACCCGAAGACCTTGAAGCGCGTGCCGGAGTTGCCGTAGGCCCACGAAGGAACCTCGATCTCCTGCTCCAGGAGCCGCGACGCGATGTCAGCGAAGTTCGTCATGTCAGTTGCTCTCTCCTCGCGCACGGGTCTCGTGCGCGGTCGTCTGTGCCGTCGAGGTCCCGGCCGCCTCACGGTGGGCGGCCAGCTGGTCCTCGAGGTGGAAGATCTCCTCCAGCTCGAGGAACCCTTCGTCGGGCGCTCCGTCGAGGTCCTCGAAGAGCTCGGCCATCTCGGCCTGCCAACGCCGGTTGACGTCGGTGACGGCCATCCGGGCCTGGATGTCCTTGAGCGGGTCGGCCTCGAGCGATGCGGGCTCGAGATAGCCGATCAGCAGTCCGTCGGGGCGGAGGAACAGCGAGTAGTTGTGCCAGCCTGCTGCGTGCAGGGCCTCGAGCATCTCCGGCCACACCTCGGCGTGGCGGCGGCGGTACTCGTCGATCCGGTCGGGCCGGACCTGCAGCTGGAAGCAGACGCGACGCATCGTTCCTCCAAGGGTTTGGGAGTGGTCCCCGGCCACCCCAGGCCGCAGGGGCGGCCGGGGACCACGTCGTGGTGCCGGGCGGGTGGCCCGGCGAGCTCCGGCCCTCGGGGTGTGAGGTGCCGTGCTCGGTGTGGGGCGACTTCTCAGAGACGGTCAGGTCTCAGCAGAGACGGTCAGGTCTCAGAAGTGGAAGTCGTCGATGTTGTCCTTGTTGAACTCGAGCGGGTCGCCCAGGACGACGACGCCGTCGGCACCGACGGTGTAGTCGCCGAGCTTGCCGGCCTTGAAGGTGTCGCCTTCCTTGCCCTCGATGTCGCCCTCGATGAGCGCCTTCGCGGCGAAGGCGGTCAGGTAGCCGAGGTCCTCGGGGCTCCACAGCGCGAACGAGCCGACCGTGCCGTCCTTGACGTACTCGCGCATCTGGTCGGGCGTGCCCAGGCCGGTCAGCGCGACCTTGCCCTTGTACTGCGAGTCCGACAGGTAGCGTGCCGCGGCGGCGATGCCGACCGTGGTCGGGGAGATGATGCCCTTGAGGTCAGGGTGCTTCTGCAGGAGGGCGGCGGTCTTGTCGAACGACGTCTGGTCGTCGTCGTCGCCGTAGACCGTCTCGACCAGCTCGATGTTCGGGTGGTTGGCCTTGAGGTCCTCCTCCATGAGCTTGATCCACTCGTTCTGGTTCGTCGCGTTCGCCGACGCCGAGAGGATCGCGATCTTGCCGGAGTCACCGATCGCCTTCGCGATGAGCTCGACCTGCTTGGTCGCGATGCCGTTGGCGTCGGCCTGGCTCACGAACAGGTCGCGGTACTCCGGGTTGGTGTCGGAGTCGAAGGTGACGACCTTGGTGCCCGCGTCGCGCGCCTCCTGGAGCGCGTCACCGATGGCCTCGGGGTCGTTGGCCGACACGGCGATCGCGCCGACGCCCTGCTGGGTCAGCGTGTTGATGTAGCTGACCTGGGAGTCGGGGGTCGCCTCGGACGGACCGACCTCCTTGAAGGTGCCGCCGAACTCCTCGACGGCCGCCTCGCCGCCGGTGGAGGAGGCGTCGAAGTAGGGGTTGCCGAGGTTCTTCGGGAGGAAGGTCACCGACAGGTCGCCGCCGCCGCTGCCGCCGTCGCCGCCCTCGTCGTCGCTCCCGCCGCAGGCCGCGAGCACCAGGCTCAGGCCGAGCACAGCGGCGACGGCCGGGACGAACCGTGCGAGGCCGCGTCGCCTCGTGGTTGGTGTGGTCATCGGTCTTCTCTCTCTCGCTCGCCGACCGGTCCGTCCGTGTCGGTCTTGTTGTTGCCGGGCTGTGTGGTGAGGGGTTGAGGCTCGGGGGCGCCACGCCGTCGTCGCTTGCTGCTGATCCAGCCGAGGACGCTCGAGCCCACGACGGAGACGACCAGCAGGAGGCCGGTGACGATGTTGATGACGTCGGCGGTCTGGTCGGCCAGGCGCAGCGCGCTGCCGATAGCCCCGATGAGGAGCACGCCGGCGATCACGCCGGGGAGTGCACCACGTCCGCCGAAGATGGAGACGCCGCCGAGAAGGACCGCGGCGATGACCTGCAGCTCCATGCCGTTCGCGTTGTCGCCGCGAGCGCTGCCGTACCGGAGCGTGTAGTAGATGCCCGCGAGCGCGGACACGACACCGGTCAGGACGAAGAGCAGCAGCTTGGTGCGCTCGACGCGGATGCCGGAGAAGCGGGCGGCGCCCTCGCTCAGGCCGATCGCGTACACGCCGCGACCGAACGCGGTGAAGTGGAGCAGCACGATGAAGACGATCGCGAGCACCGCGAACGGGATCATGATCGACGGGATGTCGGACTCGCCGATGCGGCCGCGGGCCCAGTCGGTCCAGCCGTCCGGGAAGTCCGTGATCGCCTTCGTGCCGAGCAGGCCGACCGCGATGCCGCGGTAGAGCGCGAGCGTACCGATGGTGACCGCCAGCGACGGCAGGCCGACCACCGTGACGAGGAAGCCGTTGAACGCCCCGCACACGACGCCGACGAGGAGCGCGGCCACCGCGGCCAGCACGACCGGCGTGCCCTTGTCGTACAGGACGCCGAACGAGACGCTCGCCAGCGCGACGGTGCTCGCCACCGACAGGTCGATCTCGCCGGTGATGATGACCAGCGTCATCGGGAGCGCGATCAGGAGGATCGGCGCGACGTCGAGCAGCAGGTAGGTGATGGTGATCGGCCGGTCGAAGAACGGCACGGTCGCCGAGGCGTACAGGTAGACGACGACCAGGGCCGCCCACACCGCGACGTCGCGGCTGAAGAGGATCCGCTGCCACAGCGGGCGCTGGTGGTCGCGGTAGGTCCGCGCACGCGACTGCGTGGGGGTGTCGGAGGGGTGGATCAGGCTGGTCATGCGGCGTCCCTCTCTGCCAGCAGCTTCTTGTGCTGTCGCTCGCTGAGGACCTTGTCCAGCACGATCGCGACGATGATGAGCAGGCCGACGACCGCGCGCTGCCAGAAGTCCTGGATGCCGAGGATCGGGAGGCCACGGTTGATCGTCATCAGGAGGTACGCGCCGACGGCCGCACCGAAGACGGTGCCGCTGCCGCCGAAGATCGCGACGCCGCCGATCACCGCGGCGCCGACCGCCTCGAGCTCGATGCCGAGCCCGGCGCCGGAGCTGATCGTGCCGTAGCGGGAGACGTACATGACGCCGGCCAGACCGGCCAGGCCGCCGGACACCGCGAACGCGACCAGCGTGCGCTTGGTCTTGTTGAGGCCGTAGAGCGTCGCGGCGTCGGGGTCGGAGCCGATCGCGTACATCTCGCGGCCGCTGCGCAGCCGGCCCATCGCGTACGCGGCGATGCCGAGGACGATGAAGGAGATCCAGGCGAGCGACGGGATCCACAGGATCGACGACGTGCCGAAGGAGAGCAGGTCGCGCGGGATGTCGGAGGCGTTGATCCGGTCCGAGCCGGCCCAGGACATCATGATCCCGCGGTAGACGTAGAGCGTGCCCAGCGTGATCACCAGGGCGGGCACCTTCGCGAAGGCGACCAGTGCACCGTTGACCAGGCCGAGGACGACGCCGAGCAGGATGCCGAGCAGCACCACGACGACGATCGGCAGGCCGGTGTCGACGAAGAGCCGCCCGGTCGCGTACGCGACGAGCCCGAGGATCGAGCCGACCGACAGGTCGACGTTGCGGGTGATGATGACGATCGCCTGGCCGACCGCGAGGACGACGAGGATCGCCGGGGTCAGCCAGAGGTCGCGCCACCCGTCCTTGCTGAACAGGAACGACGGGTTGATCGCCGTGGTGACCGCGAGGACGGCCAGGAAGGCGAGGACGATGCCGGTCTCGCGGGCCTGGAGGACCTTGCGGACCCGGGCGCCGGTGCTGGGCGGCGGAGGCGGCGCCGCGGTGGTCGCGGACGGTGCTGCGGTAGTCATGCGGACGCTCCTTGGTTGTTCGTCGACGCGGCGTCGCTGGCCGCCGCGGCGGTGTTCGTCGCCGCAGCCGTGTTCGTCGCCGCAAACATGACGGCCTCGGGGGTCGCCTCGTCGCGGGTGAGCTCGGCGGTGATCCGGCCCTCGTGGACGACGACGACCCGGTCGGCCATCCCCAGCACCTCGGGGAGCTCCGACGAGATCATCACGACGCCCATGCCTTCACCGGCGAGGGCGGAGAGGAGCCGGTGCACCTCGGCCTTGGTGCCGACGTCGATGCCGCGGGTCGGCTCGTCGACGATCAGGACGTCGGGCTTCGTGCTGAGCCACTTCGCGAGCACGACCTTCTGCTGGTTGCCGCCGCTGAGCGTGCCGGCGAGCGTGTCGAGCGTCGCCGTCTTGACCTCCAGGCGCGAGGCCCAGTCGCGTGCCGTGGCGTTCTCGGCACCGGACGAGAGCAGCCCGCCCTTCGACAGGCGACGGCGGATCGCCATCGTGATGTTGCGGGTGATCGTCGAGTCGAGGACCAGGCCGTGCTTGCGACGGTCCTCGGGGACGAGCGCGAGGCCCAGGCGGATCGCGGCCGCCGGGTCGTTCGGAGGCACGACCTTGCCGGCCACCTTGACGGTGCCGGCGTCGTACGGGTCGACGCCGAACGCGGCCTGCATGATCTCGCTGCGGCCGGCCCCGACGAGCCCGGCGAGCCCGACGATCTCGCCGCGACGGACCTGGAGGTCGACGTCGTGGAAGAGGCCGGCGCGGCTGAGGCCCTCGATCTCGAGGACGACGTCACCGATCGCCGCCTCCTGCTTGGGGAAGAGGTCGCCGACGTCGCGGCCGACCAGGCGGCGGACGACGTCGTCGACGGTCACGTCGGCGATCGCGTCGGTCGAGACGTACGACCCGTCGCGCATCACGGTGATCGTGTCGCAGAGGCTGAAGACCTCGTCGAAGCGGTGGGAGATGAAGACCAGCGCGCGGCCCTCGTCGCGCAGCGCGCGGGCGATCGTCATCAGGCGCTCGACCTCGACGCCGCTCAGGGCGGCGGTCGGCTCGTCCATGATCAGGACGCGCGCGTCGAGCGAGATGGCCTTGGCGATCTCGATGATCTGCTGGTCGGCGATCGAGAGGCCGTCCGCCGGACGCTCCGGGTCGATCGCGACGCCGAGGCGGGCGAAGAGCGCCCGGGCCTCGGTGTCCATCGCCTTGCGGTCGATGCGGCCGAAGCGCGAGCGGGGCTGGCGGCCCATGAAGATGTTCTCGGTGACGCTCAGGTCCGGGAAGAGCGTGGGCTCCTGGTAGATCACCGCGATGCCCGCGTCCTTGGCGTCTGCCGTCGTGCGGAAGTCGACCGGCTCGCCGAACAGCTCGTACGAGCCGGAGTCGGGACGGTACAGACCCGCGATGATCTTGACCATCGTGGACTTGCCCGCGCCGTTCTCGCCGACCAGCGCGTGGATCGACCCCGTCGTGACCGTGAGGCTGCCCGAACGCAGGGCGACCACCTGTCCGAAGGTCTTCGAGACGTCGCGCAGAGCGAGCGCGACCGTCCCGTTGGCGGCTGTGGCCATCGACTTCCTCACCGACTTCCGTACGCGTGGCCGAGGGGCTAGCGTGTTTGAATCGTTTCAATTAACGTGGCGTTCACAAGGTATATGAGGTGGCTCACAGGGTCAAGAGCGACTTTGAAACGATTCAGTGGCAGACTTCAGCCACCGCGCCGGACCTGGCCCGAATGTGCGGCAGACTGCGACAGACGTGCGACAGTCCCTGTGACGAAACCTCGACGAACCCGCGAGCAAGGAGAAGCCGTGGCCGAGCCCTCAACGACGCCACCCCCGGCGGCGAGCCTGCGCGACGTCGCGGCCCTGGCGGGCGTGTCTGTCGGCACCGTCTCGAACGTGCTCAACCACCCGGCGAAGGTCTCCGCGCAGACCGCGGAGCGGGTGTTCGCCGCGATCCGCGACCTCGGCTTCGTCCGCAACGAGGCCGCGCGCCAGCTCCGTCAAGGCCACAGCCGGTCCGTCGGACTCATCGTGCTCGACATCCGCAACCCGTTCTTCACCGACGTCGCCCAAGGCGTCGAGGACGAGGTGACCGCGCGGTCACGCAGCGTGCTGCTGGCCAACTGCGCCGAGGACGCCGCACGCGAGAGCGCCTACCTCGACCTGTTCGAGGAGCAGCGCGTCGACGGCATCCTCATCTCGCCGGTCGGCGACGTCCTCGACCGGCTCGACCGGCTGCGCGCCCGCGGCATGGCGGTCATCCTCGTCGACCGCCTGGCGTCGACGGAGTCGTACAGCTCGGTCTCGGTCGACGACGTGCGCGGAGGGCGCCTCGCGGTCGAGCACCTCCTCGCGATCGGGCGGCGCCGCATCACCTTCGTCGGCGCGTCCACCGACATCGAGCAGGTCCGCGACCGTCTGGCCGGAGCACGGGAGGCGGTCGCCGAGGTCCCGGACGCCACGCTGGAGTACCGCGAGATCTCCGGCATGCACGTCGAGCCGGCCCTGGCCGAGGGCGCGCGGATCGTCGCGCTCCCCGCCGCCGAGCGGCCCGACGCGGTGTTCGCCGCCAACGACCTCATCGCGATGGGGATGCTGCAGGCGTTCACGCTCGGCGGCCTGCGGCTGCCCGACGACGTCGCGCTGATCGGCTACGACGACATCGACTACGCGGCGTCGGCGGCGATCCCGCTGTCGTCGATCCGCCAGCCGTCGCGAGAGATGGGCCGCCGGGCCGCAGAGCTGCTCCTCGCCGAGGTCGAGGCCGGAGGTCGCGGAGAGCGTCAGCACATCGTGTTCGAGCCCGAGCTCGTCGCCCGCGCGTCCACCCTCGGCTGACGCCCCCGTCCCCCGCCCCGCCCGTCCGCGTTGTGAAGGGTTCGGGTCGGTTTCGTACAGGAAGAACCGACCGCAACCCTTCGAGACGGGGACGGGGCTCAGCCCTGCTGGGCGTCGGCGGGCGCGTCGTACGGGATCCGGACCGTGAAGCGCGTGTCGCCCGGCTCGGACCGCACCTGCAGGTCGCCGTGGTGCTTCTTGACGACGATCCGCCACGAGATGTCGAGTCCGAGGCCCGTCCCCTCGCCGACCGCCTTCGTCGTGAAGAACGGCTCGAAGATCCGGTCGCGGATCTCGGGGTCGATCCCGGGGCCGGTGTCGGCGACCTCGACCTCGCACCAGTCCTCGACGCGGCGCGTGGAGATCGTGAGCGTGCCTGTGCCCTCCATCGCCTGGACCGCGTTGACGATGAGGTTGGTCCAGACCTGGTTCATCTCCGCCGCGTACATCGGCACCGGGGCGATGCTCCGGTCGTAGTCCTTCACGACCTTCAGCCCTGTGAGCTTCTTCTGCAGCATGACCAGCGTCGCGTCGAGCAGCGTGTGCACGTCGGTCCGCACGAACGGAGCGCGGTCGAGCTGCGAGTACTGCTTGGCGGCGTCGACGAGCGTGGAGACCCGCGTGGTCGCGTCCTCGATCTCGGCCATCAGCTCCTCGGTCTCGAGGGTGTACGACAGCCAGTGCAACGCTCCACCGAGCGCGTCGGCGTCGACGCGCTCCTCGACGCTGCGCAGCCACTCCTCGTCGAGCCCGCTCTGCACGAGGACCGGCGCGACGTCCCACGCGTCGGTCAGGCCGTGCTCGTCGAGCCAGTCGGCGACGCCGTCCTCGCGGTCGGCCGCCTCGAGGGCGCTGACCGGCTCCTGCTGGACGGCCTTCGCGCGCCGCTCGAGCGCCTCGTCCTGGAGGCGCATCAGGGCGGCGATGGTCGCGCGGTCGTACGGGCCCTCGGCGATGAACGCGAGCTTGCGCCGCATCGCCGCGACCCGCTCCCGCAGCGTCGACGTCGCCCTCACCGCGGCCGACGCCGGGTTGTTGAGCTCGTGGGTGAGTCCGGCCGACAGCTGCCCGAGGGCCTGCAGGCGCTCGCGCTGGCCGATCGCCGCCTGCGTGTTCTGCTGGCCGAAGAACAGCCCCTCGAGCAGGTGCACCGCCATCGGGAACCACTCGTGCATGAGCGTCGAGAAGTCGGCCGCGTCGAGCACGAAGAACCGCGACGGGGCGAGCACGCGGGTCGACCCGCCGTACCCTTGCGGTGCCCGGTCACCGAGGTACGACGACCAGGCGCCGGTGTAGACCCCCGGCTGCGTCGTACGGCTGACCTCGACGTCGTCCCCGCCGACCGTGCGGAAGAGGGCGAGCGAGCCCTCGAGCATCACGTAGAAGCAGGTCGCCGGGTCGCCCTCGCGGATCAGCCACCCGGGCTCGACGTGCTCCACGTGCCCGTGCTCGCACAACCACGTGAGCTGCCGGTCGTCGAGGTGCTCGAAGAGGAACATCGTCCGCAGCTCGGCGATGTCGCACGGCAGGTGCTCGGGCGTCGTCACAGCTGCTCCAGGTATCGGTGCACCAGCATCACGGCCATCGCTCCTTCTCCGACAGCGGAGGCGACACGCTTGGCCGACTCCGCACGCACGTCGCCGGCGGCGAAGATGCCGGGGACGCTGCTCTCGAGGTGGTACGGCATACGGTCCAGCGTCCATCCCGGCGGACGCGCCCCGTCGGCGACGAGGTCCGGCCCGGTCGGGACGAATCCGTGCGCGTCCCGCACGACCACGCCGTCGAGCCACTCGGTCCGCGGCACCGCACCGATGAAGACGAACGCCCAGCCGCAGGGGACGGTCGTGGTCTCCCCCGACTTCACGTCGCGCAGCACGAGGCCCTCGAGGTGCCCGTCGCCGCAGCCTTCGGCGACCTCGGTGGAGGTCATCACGCGGATCTTGGGGTGCGCCTCGACCTGCTCGATCAGGTAGGCCGACATCGACTGCGTCAGCGCCTGGCCGCGGACGAGGATCGTGACGCTGCGCGCCTCCCGGGCCAGCGCGATCGCGGCCTGTCCGGCGGAGTTGGCGCCGCCGACGACGTACACGTCCTGGTCGGCGCACGCGGCCACGTTGGTGAGCGCGGAGCCGTAGTAGAGCCCGCGGCCGGTCATGTCGTCGAGCCGGGGACCGTCGAGGCGCCGGTAAGAGACGCCACCGGCGAGGATCACGGTCTGGGCGTCGAGGGTGCTCCCGTCGGCGAAGCGGACGCTGCGCGCCGGCCCGTTGACCTCGAGCCCCACCGCGTCGCGGGTCGTCACGATCTCGGCACCGAACTTGAGCGCCTGGCGTCGGGCGCGGTCCGCGAGCTGCGCACCGGAGACGCCGTCGGGGAAGCCGAGGTAGTTCTCGATCCGCGAGCTCTGCCCGGCCTGCCCGCCGGTCGCGGTGCGCTCGACGAGCACGGTCCGCAGCCCCTCCGACGCGCCGTACAGCGCGGCGCTGAGACCCGCCGGCCCGCCGCCGACCACGACGAGGTCGTAGAAGTCGGAGCTCGGCTGCGTCACGAGTCCGACCCGGTCCGCGAGCTCGGCGTCGCTCGGCGCCTGGAGCACGTCGCCGCCCGGCGTCACGACCACCGGCAGCTCCGGGCTCTCGAGCTTCGCGGCGGTGACGAGCGCACGCCCCTCGGTCGAGTCGGACGCGAACCACCGGTACGGGACCTGGTTGCGCGCGAGGAACTCCCGGACCTCCGACGAGCGTGCCGACCAGCGGTGGCCGACGAGCTTCGTCTCCCCGACCGGGTGCCGCTCGGTGCGCGACCACGCGTCGAGCTGGTCGTCGATCACGGGGTAGAGCTTCTCGTCCGGCGGGTCCCACGGCTTCAGCAGGTAGTAGTCGAGGTCGACCAGGTTGATCGCGTCGATCGCGGCCTCGGTGTCGGCGTACGCGGTGACGAGCACGCGGCGCGCAGCCGGGAACAGGTCCATGGCCTGCTCGAGGAACTCGATCCCCGTCATCCGCGGCATCCGGTGGTCGGCGAGGAGAACCGCCACCTCCTCGCCGCGCAGCTTGAGCTCGCGCAGCGCCTCGAGCGCCTGGTCGCCGGACTCCGCACGGACGATCCGGTACGACGAGCCGTACCGCCGGCGCAGGTCGCGGGCGATCGACCGCGAGACCGCAGGGTCGTCGTCCACGGTGAGGAGGGCGACGCGCTTCTCGGCTCGTCCGGTCGAGGAGGTCTCGGTCATGCACGTCCTTCGCGTGTCGGACGTCGATCGGGCGCCCGACGTCGTGAGGTCCATCCTCCCCCCACCCTGGTGACGGGTCCACCGAAAGGCCTCAACCGGCGTCGTCCTCCTCGGGCGTCGCCTTCAGCTCGAGGCTGATCTGGTCGGCGTCCAGCACCGCGAGCTCCTCCGACAGCGCCGCCGAGCTGTACGTCCCCAGCGACCGCGCTCTCAGCAGCGCCTCGCGCTCGGCCTCGATGATCCGCAGCTGGAGCTCGCGCACCTGCGCACGGATGCGCTCGGACTCCGCCGCCTCCTCCTCGTCGCTGACGGCGGCGCGGAGCAGCACCGACCGGGTGCGGGCGATGACCTCCTCGTCGTACGGCGACCCGTCCGCCGCCCGCAGGTCCGGGTCGTCGACGACCTCGGCCGCGGCCTCGGCGAGCTCCCCGCGGAGCTGGGCGGCCTCCGCCTCCCGCGCCTCGGTGTCGTCGCCCTCGAGCCCGAGCATGCGGACGACCCACGGGAGCGTGCCTCCCTGGATCAGCAGGGTGCCCGCGGCCACGACGAACGCGACCAGGACCAGGAACGAGCGCTCGGGGGTGTCGTGCGGGAGCGACTGCGCCGCTGCAAGCGTGACGACGCCGCGCATGCCCGCCCAGACGAGCACGACGCCTTCGCGCCAGCCGAGCGGGACGGCCATGATGTAGTCGACGTCGGCCAGCGCCCGCCCGATGCGCCGGCGTGCATGCTGCTCGCGGACCTCTTGACGACGCTGCTCGCCGTCGGCCTCGTCGCGGCGCCGGGATCGCCGGCGGCTGTCGTTCCGCGCGCCGAGCCGGCCGCTGTCCAGCCGCTCCTGGAAGTCCTGGACGCGCTCGCGGAACTCGGGCGCCCTCCGTCGGCGGTTGCGCGCGGAGATCAGGATCGGCAGCACGTACGCCGCGCGGATCGCGAGGATGATCGCGCCGGCGGCGATCCCGATGAGCACGGCGTCGACCGTGCTGTCGTGCGCCTCGCGGACGTCCTCGAGCACGCCGTACAGCTCCAGCCCCATCAGCAGGAACACGCCGCCTTCGAGCAGCAGCTCGATCGTGCGCCAGTTCGACGACTCGTAGAGGCGGTCCTGGGGACGCAGGTACTTCGGCGCGCCCTGTCCGGTCACGAGCCCGGCGGTCACGGCGGCCACGAGCCCGGAGGCGCCGACGTGCTCGGCCGGGACGTACGCGACGAACGGGACGACGAACGAGATCGCGGTGTTGAGCGGCGCCTCCGTGATGCGGGCGCGTACGACGAGGTTGAGGCGACCGACGACCATGCCGACGACCACGGCGGCGGCGACCGCCCATACGAAGTCGCCCGCCACGCCCCACAGCGACACCGACGCGGCCGTGGCGGCGACGGCGGACCGCAGCAGCACCAGCGCGGACGCGTCGTTCAGGAGGCTCTCACCCTCCAGCACGGTGACGACCCGGGGCGACACCCCGAGCCGTCGGACGATCGAGGTGGCGACCGCGTCGGTCGGACTCACGATGGCCCCGAGGGCGATGCCGGTCGACAGCTCGATCCCCGGGATCACGGCGCGGAAGAACAGCCCCAGCACCAGCGCGCTGAGGATGACCAGGAGCACCGACAGCCCGGAGATCGTCCGGAAGTCGCGCCGGAAGTCCATCGCCGGCATCGACACCGCCGTCGAGTAGAGCAGCGGCGGCAGCACGCCGGCGAGCAGGATCTCGGGCTCGACCTCGATCGCCGACACCGCGGGCAGGAGGCTCACCCCGACACCGACCAGGACGAGCAGCAGCGGCGCGGCGACACCGACACGGGGGGCGAGCACGGAGACGGCGACGATGCACACGATCCCCGCGATCCCGACGAGCAGGTAGTCCACGCGCGCTCCTTCCGGCCACGGTCCGCGCGACCCCGGCCAGCCCATCATGCCCCCGCCCGCGAGCGCCGACCCGCGACGCGGACGGGCCACCCAGTGTTCATCCGGCGTTCGTGCAGGCGTGGGTGCGCGGTCGGGCGTGGTTCCTAGCGTGCCGCGTGAACGAGATCTCACGACACCAGGAGTCACCGTGCCCCGCTTGCTCCCCCTGCTCGGATCGACACCGTCCGGCTCGCCCTGCGCGTCGGGTCGGTCGGCGCTGACCTGCCGCATGCGTTGCGGCGACGCGTGCGCCCACGACGAGCCCAACACCTCCGACAACGAGTACTTCGGCGACGTCGCGACCGCGATGTCGCGCCGCGGGCTCCTGCGCGCCGGCGCCGTCGTCTCCGTGGCGAGCGTCGCGGTCGGCGCCTCGCTCGGCACGGCGGGCGCCGCGGCCGCCGCACCGGCGGCCGTCGCCGCGAAGGGCCGCCCCGGCGGGAACGGGTCCGGATCGGGCCGCACCCTGGACTTCGTCCCCGTCGAGCCGAACACCCTCGACCAGGTGACCGTGCCTCCGGGCTACGCCCAGGGCGTCGTCATGGCGTGGGGCGACCCGATCTTCAAGGGCGTCCCCGAGTTCGACGTGAACAAGCAGACCGCTGCCGCGCAGCGCAAGCAGTTCGGGTTCAACAACGACTTCCTCGGCCTGCTCCCGCTCGGTCGCGGCCAGTACCTCATGGTCGTGAACCACGAGTACACGACCGAGCAGATGATGCACCCCGCGTACGACGCGGCGAACCCGACCCGCGAGCAGGTCGAGATCGGCTGGGCCGCTCACGGTCTGAGCGTCGTGGTCGTCGAGGAGCAGCGCGGCTCCGGCGCCCTGAAGCCGGTCGTCGGCCACCGGCTCAACCGCCGCCTGCACACGCAGAGCGCGTTCGAGCTGACCGGACCTGTCGCCGGCCACGCGCTGGTGCGGACGAAGGCCGACCCGGCCGGCAGGACGGCCCTCGGCACGCTCAACAACTGCGCCGGCGGCCTCACGCCGTGGGGCACGTGGCTGACCGCGGAGGAGAACTTCAACCAGTACTTCGCCAACGGGTCCTCGGTCACCGACCCGACCACGCTCGCGCGGCTCAAGCGGTACGGCGCCGCCTCCGGGGCGACCGAGCGCAAGTGGGAGCGCTTCGACGACCGGTTCGACCTGACGAAGGAGCCGAACGAGATCAACCGCTTCGGCTGGATCGTCGAGGTCGACCCGTACGACCCCACGTCGACGCCGAAGAAGCGCACCGCGCTCGGCCGGTTCAAGCACGAGGCGGCCGGACCGGCGATCACCGACGACGGCCGCGTCGCGATGTACATGGGCGACGACGAGCGCTTCGACTACCTCTACAAGTTCGTCTCCGACGGCAAGGTCGCCCGGGGCGACGACGCGAACGCGCGCCGCCGCAACCGCGACCTCCTGGACAGCGGCACGCTGTACGTCGCACGGTTCCTCGGCAACTCGTCGCTGGCCGAGATCGACGGCACCGGCGCGCTGCCGAGCGACGGGGCGTTCGACGGTGCCGGCGTGTGGGTCCCGCTGGTCAGCGGCACCACCTCGTACGTCAAGGGCATGACCGCGGAGGAGGTGCTCCTGTTCACGCGGCAGGCCGCGGACATCGTGGGTGCCACGAAGATGGACCGCCCCGAGGACGTGGAGCCCAGCCCGAAGACGGGCAAGGTGTACGTCGCGCTGACCAACAACACCAACCGTGGCGCTGCCGGTCAGGCGGCCGCGGACGAGGCGAACCCGCGCAACGCCAACAAGCACGGCCACGTCCTCGAGCTGACCGAGCTGGGCGACGACGCCGCCGCGACGTCGTTCACCTGGAACCTGCTGCTGGTGTGCGGCGACCCCAACGACCCGAACACCTACTGGGGCGGCTTCGACCCGCGTCGGGTGTCGCCGATCTCCTGCCCCGACAACGTCGCGTTCGACCCGGAGGGCAACCTCTGGATCTCGACCGACGGCAACGCGCTCGGGACGCACGACGGCCTGTTCGCGGTCCCGCTCTCGGGCGAGAAGCGCGGCCAGGTCAAGCAGTTCCTGACGGTCCCGGTCGGCGCCGAGACCTGCGGGCCGTGGATCGACGAGGACCGGGTGATGGTGTGCGTCCAGCACCCGGGTGAGAAGAACGGTGCGAGCGTCGAGAACCCGGCGTCGCAGTGGCCCGACGGCCCCGGGTCAGTGCCGCGCCCGGGTGTCGTGGCGGTCTGGCCGAAGCGCCGCTGACCGGCGCGCCAGCTCACGACACCCCTCCGAGGACGCCTGTCCGGTGCCATCCACCGGGCAGGCGTCGTCACGTCCGGGCTCAGGCGACGCCGACGAGCGCGACGCTGAGCGCAAACCCGGCGACCACCGGGAAGGCGCACAGGACGCCGAGGCGTGTGTACGAGGTCGGGACGAGGTGGGCCACGATCGTCGAGAGGACGACGCCGCCGGCGAGCGCGAGGAAGACCGCGACGAGGTTGCCCGCGGCGGACGACACGACCAGGTGCGCGATCACGGCGACCACGCCGCCGTACCCCATCAGCGCGATCCACGTCTCCATCACCCTGCGGCGGGTGGCCCCCTCCGCCCTCATCGTCGCCGTCCCCACGATCGCCTCGGGGACGCCGCAGAGGAAGACGGCGACGATCACGGCGAGGCTCAGGCCGTGCCCGAGCGCGCCGACGATGATGATCACCTCCGACGCGACCGAGAGCAGCAGCGTGGCGAACCGGTGCCGGAGCACGGGGACTCCCGTCACGGCGTCGGCGAACGCCTGACGGAGGCCGCCCCGGCCGACGAAGATGCTCGCCGCGAGGACCGCGCCCGCGAGCAGGCCCGCCGCGACGACGAACGGGCGGCCGGCGTGCGCCCCCGCCTCGTCGATCAGCTCGTACGCCACCGCGCCGATCAGCGCCCCCGCACCCACTCCGGCGCCGAGCGCGATCCACGACGGGCGCGGAGGGCGTACCAGCGCGATCGCACCGCCGAGGACGAACGACGAGGACGCGACCAGTCCCCACACCACCGCAGCGAGCATGGGGAGACGGTCCCACAGGTCCCGTCACCGCGCGTCTCGGTTCTCCGCGCGTCTCAGCCGGTGGCGAGGAGGGCGGGAAGGACGTGCCGCCGCAGCAGCGGCGCCAGCGTCGTACGGTCGCCGCCGCGGAGGTCGAGCCAGCGCAGCTCGGCGATCTCCGCCGCGGCCACCGGTGCCCCGTCCTCGGGCATCGCGGCCCTCCACACGGTCGCGTCGACGAGCGTGTCCGGCTCGTTCGCCGCGCGCTCGCGGAAGCGGCCGAGCACCGTACCCGGGGTCGCCAGGACGACGCCGATCTCCTCGACGACCTCCCGAACCGCCGCCTCGGCGACGCTCTCGCCCGGGTCGACCTTGCCGCCGGGCAGCTGGAAGAAGTGCGACCCGTGCTTGCGGACGGTGAGCAGGCGCCGTTCCCGGACGAAGCACACCGCGGCGATGGTCAGGACGGACGGCGTCGTCGAGGGCTGGGGCACGTCGTCAGGCTAGCCAGAGGTCGGGCGACCCCCTACCAAAGGCGCGCGGCACGTGGCCCTCCGGCCGATGTGTGCACCTGCGCCCGGCGACGAGGCTGGCGGCATGACCCTCGCGCTGGCCGGCTTCCTTCTCGTGATGGCGCTCGTCGACAGCACCAGCATCGGCACGCTCGTCATCCCGGTGTGGCTGGTGCTGGCGACCCGGCGGAGCCACCTCGGCAGGGTCGTGATCTATCTCGTCGCGATCGCGCTGTTCTACCTCGTGCTCGGGATCGCCCTCGCCGCCGGCGCCCGGGCCCTGCTTCCCGAGCTCGGCGACACGCTCGCGTCGACCCCCGGCTCCGTCGTCCTCGTCGTCCTCGGCGTCGGGCTGTTCTGGCTGAGCTACCGCATCGACCCCAAGGCGCGGGCCAAGCGGGGGCAGGACCCTGCCGAGTCGTCGCGACGCTGGCACGCCCGGATCGTGCGCGCCCTCTCCACACCGGGCGGGCTCGTCGGGCTCGCCCTTCTCGCGGGGCTCGTCGAGGCGGCGACGATGGTGCCGTACCTCGCCGCGATCGGCGCGATGTCGGCGGCCGACCTCGGCGCCGCGGTGACGGTCGCGACGCTGGCGGTCTACTGCGTCGTCATGATCCTGCCCGCGCTCGTGGTCCTCGCGCTGCGGGTCGTCGCCTCGCACTGGGTCGAGCGCCCCCTCGAGCGGCTGGGCGCCTGGGCGGAGCGCAGCGCCGGATCGGCCACGGCGTGGGCGGTCGGGATCGTGGGCGTGCTGCTGGCCCTCCAGGGAGTCGGCGGCCTGCTCTGACGCGGTCCCGCCCCCTGTGAGCGGCCTCACGCTGCCTTCTGCTAGCACCCGCTTGCAATTGCAAGCAGCACGGCCGACACTGAAGGTGTTCCCACCGCACGGCGGGGACCCGTCAGACCGAGGGGAAACCATGGCAATCAAGGATCAGATCACGAGCCCGACCCCGCTGTACGCGGTCGTCGGCGCCGGCGACATCGTCGTCGAGAAGGTACGCGCGTCCGTCCCGTCGTCGGAGGACGTCGACGGCGTCCTCAGCGACATCAAGGGGCTGCCCGAGCAGCTCAAGACCGTTCCCGAGCAGCTGAAGGCCCTGCCCGAGCAGCTCAAGGTGCTCCCGGAGAAGGCCCAGGCTGCGGCGCTCGAGGCGCTCAAGGACCTCGAGACGACCTACGCCGGCCTCGCGCAGCGTGGCGAGTCGCTCGTCGGCCGCATCCGCAAGCAGCAGGCGACCGCTGATCTCGAGGAGGCCGTCAAGGCCACAGAGACGAAGGTCAAGGCGGCCACCACCACCGCCAAGAAGTCCGCGAAGTCGACGAAGACTGCCGCGAAGGGCGCCGCGACGTCGGCCCGCAAGACCGCGACCGCGGCGAAGAAGGCCGCGAAGTCGGCAGCCGACAAGGTCGGCGACTGATCACGGCCGACTGATCCGGACGGGCGCGGGACCTCGGTCCCGCGCCCGTCGTCGTCCTAGCGCAGACGCGCGACGACGTTCACGATGCGCTCGCCGCCGTCGCGCTCCGGACGAGCCTCCTGCCACTGCACGACTGATCCCGCACCCTCGATGCCGTAGAGGCCGGAGGCGTTGCCGATGGCCCAGCGCTCTCCCGTCCTCCGGTCGTACAGGTAGCCGCCGAGCTCGTCGGAGGAGTTTCCGGAGCCCTCCGCCCAGGCGACGAGCCGCTCGGTCATCGCGGGGTAGCCGAACCTCTCGTGCGGTGCTCCGCGGAAGACCGTCTCCTGGCCGGAAGCCTGGTCGCGGACGACGATCGAGGTGCCCTGCGAGCCGTCAAGAGTCCAGGCGACACCGCGCTTGCTCGCGCTGAGGCCAGACGGGGCGGCTTCGCGCAGCTTCATGGTCCTGACGACGCGTACGTCCCCCGTCGGGAGGTCGTGGCGCACGACCTGCATCGACGGGCTCCTTCCCGCACCGGCGAAACGCCGGGTACGGATCGCGTAGAGGGCGTCCCCCGCGACGTCGGGGAAGGCTGCGTTCTCGACGTAGACCTCCGGGACGCATGCGCTGATCCGGCACCCCATCACGTCGACCGTCTCCTTGCCGACGGTTCCGCCGGCCTGGGCCCAGAAGACGTAGCCCTCGTGGATCTGCGGCTCCGTGTAGCCAGGCAGCGCGGGCGGCACCCGGCCGTCGAGCTCGGGAGCTCGCGCGAGCTCCCGCACGCCGCCCGTGCTGCGGTCGTAGGCGTAGAGCACCCACGGAGCGACCCCGAGCTCGACAGCCGCGTCGCCCATCCAGACGACGTGGCGATCGTCGAACTCGGCACCCGCGATCTGCTCGTTCTTCTTCCGCTCGGGCGGACGGATCGTCGTCGTACGCCCGTCCGGCTCCCGCAGCACCAACCAGCTCGGCCCGATCTCGTCCAGCGGTCCTTCGATCGACTGACGCGACCTGGTCAACAGGAGCGTGCCGTCCTCACCGACTGCGGCGACGCCCGTGAGGAGGTCGTCGCCGCGAAGGTGCCGGACTCGCGTCACGACGTCGTAGGCCCCGGCGGGAAGATCCGCGACGGTCGGCTCCTGCGGAGCCGTGGCCGAGGGGCGGGCGCTCGGCCACGACCGCGTCTCGGACGGGCCGGGCGTCGTGGCCACGGCCTCCGGTGGATCGTCCCCGCCGCACCCTCCGAGCAGGAGCACGGCGACCGCGGCGGCGGCGTACAGGGTCGAGCGCGGCATGACGGTCCCTTCGGCGGCGGAGCGGAGTCCGTCGGCCGAGGGGGAGCCGAAGGGTGGCAGCACGCTAGCGGCGCCGACGAGGCGCGGGCAAGCGTTCCTCCCGGTCGGCGTTCGCCGTAGCCTGGCGCCCATGGAGCAGCCCGAGGACGCCACGCGGCGGATGCGCGTGTCCGACGCCGACCGTGAGCACGTCGCCGAGATCCTCCGCGCCGCGGCGGGCGACGGCCGGATCGACGTCGACGAGCTCGACGAGCGGCTCGGGGCGGCGTACCGCGCCAAGACCGTCGGAGACCTCGTCCCGCTGACCGAGGACCTCACCGCCACGCCCGCGCTGCCCGGCGCCACACCGGCACGCCGCACCAACCCGGTCGTCCCCACCGGCGAGCCGACCCGCGAGTCCGGCGTCGCGATCATGAGCGGGTACGAGCGCAAGGGCGACTGGCTCGTCCCGCAGCAGCTCACGGTCACCGCCGTGATGGGCGGCGCCCACATCGACACGCGGCGCGCCCGGTTCAGCGCACCCGAGGTCGTCATCACCGTCAACGCGGTGATGGGCGGTGCAGAGATCGTGGTGAGCCCGCAGACGCGCGTCGTCATGGAGGGCGTCGGGATCATGGGCGGCTTCGGCGGGCCCAGCGACGACAGCGAGGTCACCGCGGACTCGCCGACCGTCCGCGTCCGCGGCTTCGCCTTCTGGGGCGGCGTCGGCGTCACACGGAAGCCCTGACGCTGACCCGGACGCGGAGCCCGGACGCGGAGCCCGGACGCGGAGCCCGGACGCGACGGCCCTCCGTTAACCGGTTGACCCTCCGTGGCATGCTTGAGGGGCGATGAAGAACTGACACCGATCCCGCTCGCGTCCGCGGCCTCCGCCCGGCGAGCCCCTCCGGACCCCCACGAGGTTCCTCGGTGTCTTCTCCGCTCTCCCCCTCCAGCACCTCCCGCACGTCCGCGACCCCCGCGAGCGCCACGACGCGCGCCCTCGTCGCGCGCGGCATCTCCGTCGCGTACGGCCTGCGTCCCGTCCTCGACGACCTCGACGTCACCGCCTCCCCCGGCGAGCGGCTCGGCCTGGTCGGCGAGAACGGCGTCGGCAAGTCGACGCTGCTGCGCGTGCTCGCCGGCCTCCAGGCGCCCGACGACGGCACGGTGACCCGGCCGGCCCACGTGACGTACCTGGGCCAGGTCCCCGACCTCCCGCACGACGGCACGGTGCGCGACGCGATCGACGGCGCGCTCGCCGAGTTCCGCACCCTCGAGGAGGAGATGCGCAGTCTCGAGCAGGCGATGGCCGACGGCGACGCCGAGGCGCTCGAGTCGTACGGCGACGTCCTCGACGCGTACGAGCGGCGCGACGGCTGGTCGGCCGACGCGCGCGCGGCGCGAGCGATCGCGGGCCTCGGGCTCGGCGACCTCTCGGACGACCGGGCGCTCGCGACGCTGTCCGGCGGGCAGCGGTCGCGCCTCGCGCTCGCCCTCGCCCTGGTGACGTCGGCAGAGCTCATCCTCCTCGACGAGCCGACCAACCACCTCGACGACGCCGCGGTGGACTACCTCGAGCGGGCGCTGAAGGAGCAGCGCGGCGCCGTGGTCGTGGTGTCGCACGACCGGGCGTTCCTCGACGCGAGCTGTACGGCGATCCTCGACCTCGACCCGACGCTGCACGTGGCACCGGACGGCACGACCTCCACGGGACCCGCGCGCTACACCGGCGACTACACCGCGTACCTCGACGCGAAGGCGTCGGCCCGCGTGCGCTGGGCCCAGGCACGGACCGCGTGGGAGGACGCGTACGACGAGGCCAAGGCGGTGCTCGACAGCGGCAGCCGGCAGGTCGGGCACCAGGGCTACCGGCCGCCGCGCGACAACGACAAGTTCATCGGGCACTTCCTCGGCGAGCGCAAGGACGCGGCCGTGTCGCGCCGGGTCCGAGACGCGGAGACCCGGCTCGCCCGCCTCGAGGAGAACCCGGTCCCGCCACCGCCGGAGAAGCGCGCGTTCGCGGGCCTCGCGACGGGTGGTGCGGCCGACGGCGTCCTGGTCTCCGCGCGTGACATCACGGTGACGGGACGCCTGCGTCTCGACGCGCTCGACGTCACCGCCGACACGCGCCTGCTCGTCGTCGGGCCCAACGGCGCCGGCAAGTCCACGCTGCTGGGCGTCCTGGCCGGGTCGATCGAGCCCGACACCGGGGCCGTACGCCGTCAGCGGCGGCTGCGGATCGGCTACCTGCCGCAGGAGGACCGGTTCGCCGATCCTGGCGCGAGCGCGCTGGCCGTCTTCGCCGACGGGCGGGAGGGTCCGGCCGAGGAGTGGCGCGGTGCGTTGCGGAGGACCGGGCTGCTCCACCCGCGGGACCTCGACAAGGCGGTGGGGGACCTGTCGATCGGCCAGCAGCGCCGTCTGTCGCTGGCGCGGGTCGTCAGTGCCGCGCCGCAGCTCCTTCTGCTCGACGAGCCCACCAACCACCTCTCGGTCGCGCTCGTCGAGGAGCTCCAGGAGGCGCTCGGCACCTCGCGTGTCCCGGTCGTGCTGGTCACGCACGACCGGTGGTGGCGTCGGCAGTGGGACGGGGAGACGCTCGCGCTCACGGCGACGTGACCGACGGTACGAGGCGCCGGTTCCGTGCACCGAGCGCCGGGTATTCGCGTCGCTCGGTGCACGAAAGCGGAGCCGTCTGGAGGCCCGCCGGCATCCTCACGGCGACGTGACCGACCTCCGCCGTACCCGGGAGACCAGGTCGCGGGGTTCGTCGACCCACAGGCTGATGCGGTCGACGAGCCGCTCGCCCTCGCGCGTCGCCAGGGCGAACGGCGCACGGAGCTCCAGCGTGACGTTCACGCGCCCGGAGACCGTGACGGCCGCCTCGACGCCCTCGTCGGACTCGACCACCTGAAGGGTCCGGATCGTCGACGGGAAGTCGTGGTCGTGCATCCCCGCGGTCGCCACGACGTCCCACGGCACGACGAGGTCGACCAGGGCCGAGTTGCGGATCCGGATGCCCTCGTCCGTGACGAGGTGCGGGTAGACGTGCAGGCTCGCGAGGAACCCGATCATCCACACGAGTCCCCACACGCCGAGCACGAGCAGCGTGAGCCGGATCCCCTCCCACGGCACGAGCACGTGGATGAGCGGCACCTCCGCGGCGGAGGCGAAGATCCACAGGCCCATCATCGGCGTCACCATGCGGGCGTACCCGTACGGCGTCGCGCCGGGTCCGCCGCGATCGGGGCGGCGGACCAGCCATCGGGCGAGGCTGACGTACAGGTTCTTCTCCAGGACGACGAGCCACCAGACCTGGCGGGCGAGGGTCCTCGGTCGCAGGTCAGCCATGGCGGGCCTCCTCCAGGAGCGTGCGGAGCCGGGCGACGACGTGGTCGAGGCCGGCGACCAGCGTGCGGAGCATCTCCGCGTCGACGTCGTCGAAGAGCTGCCCGGCGAGCGTCGTCTGGCCCTCCTGGAGGGAGGCGCAGGTCGCCTCACCCTTGTCGGTGAGGGACACGAGGAACGCGCGACGGTCCTCCGGATGCGGCTCGCGGACGACGAAGCCGGACTCGACGAGCGCGTCCACGAGCCCCGTGACGTTGCGAGGGCTCACGTCGAGGGCGTCGGCGAGCGCGCGCTGGGTGCTCGGCCCGCTCTGCGCGACCACCCACAGCAGGTGCGTGCGCGAGGGCGTGAGGCCGAGGTCGCCGAGCGCGGACGCCATGTCGTCACCGAGCAGGGTAGTGACCTCGAGGATCCGGTCCAGCGCGGTGACGGTGAGCGGGGTGTCCGACATATCGTGATGATACTTCACTATGTAGAAGCATCACAAATGCCCCTGGGGCGCCGGCCGTCGCTACTCTGTGGCTCCGAGCCGAGCGAGGAGCGCCAGGATGATCACCGAGGAGTCGACCGTCGTCGTCACCGGAGCAACCAGCGGCATCGGGCTCGAGACCGCCCGCGAGCTCGCCGGGATGACCCGCCGGCTGATCGTCCAGGGCCCGGAGTCGGCCGCCGAGGTGGACGGGGTCGTGCGCGACCTGGACGGCCGGAAGGCGACGGTCGTCTACGTGCCGTGCGACTTCATGCGGCTCGCCGACGTGGTCGAAGGCGCCCGCGCCATGGTCGCGGCCGCGGACGGGCAGGTCGACGCACTGATCAACAACGCGGGAGTCCCCGGGTCCCCGGCGCGTCGCCTCACCACCGACGGTCACGAACGGACCCTTCAGGTGAACCTCCTCGCCATGGTGCTCCTGACGGAGCAGCTGTTGCCCGCTCTCACCCGTGGGTCCCGCGTGGTCAACCTCGCGTCCGCCACCCATCGGATGACACGGCTCGACCTCGCCGACCTCGAGCTCGAGCACGGTTACGACCCGGTGCGCGCGTACGCGCGCTCCAAGCTGGCGATCATCCTGTACACCCGTTGGCTCGCCGCGCGCGTCGCGCCGCGTCGGATCCTTCCGGTGTGCCTGAGCCCGGGCGTGATCAGCACGTCGCTGCTGCACGCGATGTTCGGCACCGGCGGCGCAAGCCTGCGGCACGGGGCGCGCAACGTGCTCGCCGCACTCACGGACGAAGCGCAGGGTGGTGACTACTTCGACGACGGGCAGCTCGTCGCGCCGAGCCCCGAAGCGAGCGACGCAGCGCTCGGACAGGCCCTGATGGACAGCGTGTTCGACGCGCTTCGGCCTTTCCTGGCCGTCCCGGTGACGGAGTAGGCGTCACGGCAGCTCGGCCGTCAGCTCCTCGACCACGACCTGGCCGTCCGTGCGGCGGCGCAGCTCGAGCGTGCCGTCCAGGATGCACCGCTTCTTGCGCCGGTCGAGCCAGCGAAGCACTGCGTACGTCCCGGCCGGCACGGTCGTCGTCCCGGCGCGGCGGACGCCGACCATCACCACCGCGGAGCCCGACGCGTCGACGACGTCGACCCACACCGGCACGTCCACCGCGGGGTCCTCACCGTCGTACGCGATCGACCACGCCCACGCGAGGACGTCCGGCGTGGTCGGGCCGATGTGGAAGGGCAGCGAGGTCACGAGGGCGTAGCCGAGCTCCTCCTCGTCGCCGTCGCGGGCGTCGCAGACCTCGATCAGCCCGCGCGGCCGCTTGAGCTCCCGCGGTGTGCGGAGCAGCTGGAGGAGCGACTTCACGGTGCCGACGGTCGACCTGACCTCTGCCGCCAGCAGCGGTCGCCACAGCCGGTCGGGCGGAGTCCCTCGGCTCCAGGCTCCCCGCAGCAGGTCGACTATCGCAGCGACCGCCTCGTCGGACAGCTCCTCAGCGCCGACCGCCCGGTCGATCTCCGTACGCAGCACCGCGGGCGCCGCCTCGCCCGTCGCCGCCCGGTGCTCCCACGCGGCTCGGTACGCCGCCATCAAGCGCTCCGCAGTCGTCATCGTGCTCCTCGGGTCTCCGACCGGAGTATGACGCGAGACCCCGGAGTCCGTCCCGCAGACGGACGAAGGCGGCGCGCCAGATTCCTAGCGTGAGGGCATGCCGCACCACGACCCTTCCGCACCCGCACCCCTGATCGCCACGGACCTCGTCCAGACCTACGGCGACGGCGCGAACGCCACCCATGCCCTCACCGGCGTCAGCCTCACGGTCGCACCGGGCGAGTCCCTCGCGATCATGGGCCCGTCCGGGTCCGGCAAGACGACGCTGCTGCACTGCCTCGCCGGTGTGCTCGCGCCGACGGCGGGCTCCGTCCTGTGGCGCGGAGCAGACCTCGCCGCCCTCGGCGACCGACGTCGTACGGCGCTGCGTCGCACCGACTTCGGCTTCGTCTTCCAGTCCGGGCAGCTGCTGCCGGAGCTGCCGGCGGTCGAGAACGCGGCGCTGCCGCTGATGCTCGCGGGCACCTCGCGCAAGGAGGCCACCCGGGTCGCGGCCGCGTGGCTCGCGCACCTCGGCCTCGCGGGGATGGAGAACCGACGCCCCGGCGAGCTGTCGGGCGGTCAGGCGCAACGCGTGGCGATCGCCCGCGCCCTCGCCGGCGCACCGGGGGTCGTGTTCGCCGACGAACCGACCGGCGCGCTCGACCAGGCGACGGGGGCCGACGTGCTGAGCGTGCTCACCTCCGCGACCCGCGCGACGGGCGCTGCGCTGGTCGTCGTCACGCACGACGAGGCGGTCGCCCGGCACTGCTCGCGGATGGTGACGATGCGCGACGGGCGCATCACAGGGTCGTACGTCCACGAGGCCGTCGCTGCGGGCGAGGCCGGCCGATGAGCACGACGTTCTCCCTCTGGACGATGCTCCGCTCACGGAGCTCTCGCGGCCGCGACCCGCAGCGGCTCACGGAGGTGCTCGCCGTCATCGCCTTCGCGACGACGACCGCCGTGCTCCTCGTGGTGACCGGCGGCTTCCAGGCGTTCTGGGACCGTGCCGGTGGAGCCGACGGGATCCGCGCGGGACTCGAGGTGGCCGAGACGCCGTACGAGGTCCAGTACCCGTTCCTCGCCGGCATCGCGGTCCTCCTCATCCTGGTCCCGCTCGGCACGCTCGGCGCGGCGGCGGCACGCATGGCGGCCGCGCGCCGCGACGCGCGGCTCGCCGCGCTGCGCCTGTGCGGGGCGACGCGCAGCCAGGTCGCCGGGCTCACCGTCCTCGACGCGGCCGCGCAGGCGCTGGTGGGCGCGGTGATCGGCATCGCCGGGTACGCGCTGCTGGTGCCGGTGGTCGCACAGGTGCGGTTCCAGGACCGGACGTTCGGCCTCGGCGAGCTCTGGGTCGGGATCCCGGTCGTCCTCGGCGCGATCGTCGCCGTGGTCGTGGTCGCGGTCCTGTCGGCCGTGGCCAGCCTGCGCCGGGTGGCGATCACGCCGCTGGGCGTCGCGAACCGGGTGACGCCGCCGGGGATGCGGGCCGTGCGCGTCCTCGCGACTGTCGGCGCCGCGGCCGCCCTCGTCGTCGCGCCCCAGCTCACCGGTGGCTCGATCGGCATCGCGCTCGGCGTGATGGTCGGCCTGCTCCTGGTCACCTTCGCGACGATCAACCTGGTCGGCCCGTTCGTGATCTGGGTGGTCGGTCGCACGACCGCCGCGACGGCGCGGTCGGTCCCGACGCTGCTCGCCGGGCGACGGATCGCCGACTCCCCCAAGTCGGCGTGGCGGTCCGTCGGCGGTGTCGCGCTCGCGGCGTTCATCGCCGGGCTCACGGCGACGTTCTCGCTCCTCGACCCCGGGGACGGCACGCGTCCCGACGAGGCGGCCTTCATCGCCGACCTCAAGACCGGCGGCTTCCTCACCCTGGCGATCGCCGGCCTGCTCGCGGCCGTCTCGACCGGCGTGATGCAGGCGGGCCGGGTCATCGAGCAGCGCGACGAGCACCGTGCGCTCGTGCTCGCAGGGACCGACCACCGCACGCTGGACCGGGCGCGGATGCGCGAGACGCTCGTGCCCCTCGCCGTCAGCGTCGGCGTCGCGACGGTGACCGTGCTGATGGTGATGGTGCCGGTCGTCGGCCTGCAGCCGGCGTCCGACCCGGGCGTGCTCCTGCAGTACCTGCTCTGCGTCGCGGCGGCGTCGGGCCTCGTGCTGACCGGGGCAGCGGGCTCGCGAGCGGTGGCCCGGACGGTGGCCTAGGGGTCGATCTCCCCCGCCGCCGTCCCCGGCTCCCCCGTACGGGGGAGCCGCGCGGCGTCGTCCGTCACGAGGCTGAAGGAGTCCTGATCCCTCTCCCAGGAGGTCATCGTGCTCCACGATCTCGTGACCCGTGTCCGCTCACCGCTCCCGCTCGCGGTCATCTCGGCGCTCGCCACCGCGCTCGGCGCCTGGTGGCTCGTCGCACCCGAGGCGGACCCGTTCCGGCACTCGTCCGGCGCGGTCTCCCTCGTCGGGCTGCTGCCGGAGCGGGGGTCGGCAGCACTCCTCGCGCTCGCCGGGCTGCTCGGTCTCGCAATCGCCGCCGCTCTCGCGCGTCCGAGCGCCGCACCCGACGCGCGACGAAGGCTCCTCGTCCCCGCCTCCCTGGTGACGCTCGTGCTGGTCACCTTCTGCATGGACACCCAGCTCGTCTCGTTCGTCGGCTACCTCTGCGCCATGACGATCCCGCTGGTCGCGGTGGTCCTCGTCGTCTCCGCCCTGCGCCGCTCCACGGCGGCCCGGGTCACCGCCGTGGTCGCCGTCGCGCTGGTCGCGTGGTGGGGCGTCGCGTCGGGGTCGCTGGCGCCCGACGCGGTCGCCGAGATGGTCCGCGAGCTCGGCGGCGGCTTCGCCCGCGTCGGCGCGCGGCCCTGGCTCATCCTCGGGCTGGCGCTCGCCACGGCGCAGTGGCTCGCGGTCGTGCTCGCGCTGGCCGCGCCGTACACGGTCGCTCTGCGGCGCCCCTCCGCCCTCATCGACCGGGTGGTCTCCGTCGCGACGGTCGTCGCGGTCCTCGGTCCGCTCCCGTACGTCGCCGTCCGCGCGACGTGGCTGCTGCCCGAGGGGATGTTCACCGGCCCGATCTCCCCCGCAGACCTCGACCCGTCCATGCGGCTGTGGGGACTGATGCTCGGTGCCGCCGCCCTCGGGGGTTCGGTCCTCACGCTCGGTCTCGTCCGGCCGTGGGGGCGGGTCTTCCCGGCCTGGATGCCGTTCGTCGGTGGGCGGGACGTCCCCGTCGCGGCCGCCGCCGTGCCCGGGTACGCCGTCGCGTTCGTGCTGACCGCGTCCGCGCCGTCGATCGCGCTCCTGTCGTTCGAGCAGGCCGCCGACGGCGACACCGAGGCGCTCTGGATGCTGCTCCTGCTCCCGTTCTGGCTGTGGGGCCCGGCGCTCGCCGTCGCCGTCTGGGGGTACGTCCGCCGGCGCCGACTGGAGGACGGGACCGCACCGCGGCCGACACCGGTGCCGGGCAGGATGGCTGCATGAGCGTTCGGGTCGAGGCGAGGACCGTGCTGCTCCGCACGGTCTTCCTCCTCATCGGGGCGGCGCTGTTCCTGGCCTTCGGGCTGCTCGGGATCAGCGTCGCCGCGACGGGTCAGGAAGCCGCCAACCCCGCCGTCGCGGTGGGCGGCGCGATCCTCGTCGCGACCCTGCTCGTCGCGGTCTCGCTGTTCCCCGGGGTGCGCGACATGGAGGTCGCCGCAGCCCGCATCCTGCTCGAGCCGCCCGGCGAGCTGCTCGACCACCCGGCCGATCCGCGCGGCCACCGCTGGAGGACCACCTGGTTCGTCCTCGCCCACGTGCTGGCCGGCGGCGTCGCCGGGACCTCGCTCGTGGTCGGGATCCCGCTCGCCTTCTCGGAGCTCCGCTGGGCTCTGGGTGCTCTCGCCACGATGGGCGTCCTGGTCCTGGTCGTCGCCCTCGGTGCGGGTCTCGCGCGGCTGGCGGTCGTGTGCCTGGGGCCGACGGCTGCCGACCGGCTGGCGGTTGCCGAGCAGCGCATCGGACGCGAGCAGGCGCAGCGGGCGCTCGCCCGGGACCTGCACGACGGCATCGGCCACGCGCTGAGCGTCATCTCGCTGCAGGCCACCGCGGGTCGGCAGATGGTGGCGCGCGACCCGCAGCACGCGGAGGACTCGCTCGCGATCATCGCGGAGACGTCGCGCCGGGCGCTCGCCGAGCTGGACCACGCGCTCGGCGTCCTGCGGGACGAGCCCGGGCCGGCGGACCGCGCCCCGGTCCAGCACCTCGACGACGTCCCGGTCGTCGTCGCGTCCTACGTCGCGGGCGGGGCCGACGTCCGCACCACGCTCGCCGACCCGACCGGGGTGCCCGACCTCGTGTCGCGCGAGGCGTTCCGGATCGCCCAGGAGGGGCTGACCAACGCCTTCGAGCACGGCGACGGGCGCGCCATCCACCTCGAGACCCGCGTCGGGGACGCCGTCGTGGTGACGGTCCGCAACGGCGTACCGGACGATCCCCCCGCGCGGCGCGCTCCGCGCTCCGCCGGACGCGGACTGGACGGGCTGCGCGAACGCGTCGCGCTGCTCGGCGGGGAGCTCGACGTCCAGCAGGTCGGTCGTACGTGGGAGCTGGTGGCCCGGCTCCCGCTGCCCCTCGGTGACCGCCCGGGGGGAGCGCGGTGACCACGACGATCCGCGTCCTGCTCGTCGACGACGAGCCGCTCGTCCGTCGTGGCCTGCGGGCGATCCTCGAGAGCGACCCCGCCATCGAGGTCGTGGGCGAGGCCGGCGACGGTGCGGCCGCCCTCGCCTCCGCGCGCAGCCTCGCCCCGGACGTCGTGTGCATGGACGTCCGCATGCCCGGGGTCGACGGCATCCGCGCCACCGAGCTCGTGCTCGCGCTCGACCCGGCCCCGCGGGTGCTCGTCGTGACGACGTTCGAGAGCGACGACTACGTCTTCGACGCGCTCCGCGCGGGCGCCTCGGGCTTCCTTCTGAAGCGTGCCGACGCCGAGCAGGTGGTCGCCGCGGTGCGGGCGGTGGCCGCCGGCGAGAGCCTGCTGTTCCCCGAGTCCGTGCGACGGCTCGCCCTGCGCCACGGCCCGGCACGCACGACGTACGACGGTCCGGCGCTCACCCCGCGCGAGGCCGAGGTGCTCGCGCTGGTGGCGCGCGGGCTGTCCAACCCGGAGATCGCCGCGGAGCTCGTGCTCGGGGTGGAGACGGTCCGGACGCACGTCGCGAACGTCCTCGCGAAGCTCGGCGCGCGCGACCGGACGCAAGCGGTGGTCGTCGCGTACGAGACCGGGCTGGTGCCGGCGGGGCGGTAGGGGATCCGACCCGCTGCGCTCGCTCGACGGGACGGAAGTGGTTGCATGCAACAACCGTTGACACAATGGGGTGCGCGCTGAAAGGTTTTCCGGCAGTACGTGTCCTCGAGGACACGACCTCATCCTGCGGAGGACCAGCATGAGACGAACTGCTGCGATCGTGTTCACCACCGCTCTCGTCGGAGGTCTCCTCGGAGCCATCCCGGCGACCGCCTCACCGCCGAAGGCTCCACCAGGCTCTCCCCCGGGCGATCTCGAGGTCTACACCGGCACCGTCGACGCCCGCGGACTCGACCTGCTCGGCGAGGCCGGCGTCGACCGGGGGCACGACGTCCTCGGTCCGACGAAGGACGGCAAGGCGAAGGTCGAGGTGGTCCTCCCCGAGAACGAGGCCGCGAAGCTCCAGGAGCAGGGCGTCGACCTCGAGCTCAAGAAGATCGACGGCGTGAAGGCGTCGACGCTGATGGCCCGCCAGGCCCGCGCCGGCTTCCAGGTCTTCACCTCCTACAGCGAGGCCGGCGGCATCCGCGACGACATGGTCGCGACCACCCGCGCCTACCCGAAGCTCACCAAGCTCGTGAAGGCCGGCAAGTCCGGCCAGGGCCAGGACATCCTCGCCGTCAAGGTGGGCAAGAACGCCGCCAAGTCCAAGGACGGCAGCAAGCCCGCGGTCCTGTACGGCGGCACGCAGCACGCGCGCGAGTGGATCACGCCCGAGATGGTCCAGCGCCTCATGCACCACGTCCTCGACCAGTACGGCAAGGACCCGCGGATCACGAAGATCCTCGACACGACCGAGCTGTGGTTCCTGCCGGTGCAGAACCCCGACGGCTACGACTACACGTTCACCGAGGGCAACCGTGGGTGGCGCAAGACGCTGCGCGACAACAACGGCGACGGCCAGACCGCGGTCGGCGACGGCGTGGACATGAACCGCAACTTCCCGTTCAAGTGGGGCTACGACAACGAGGGCAGCTCGCCGCAGACCTTCAGCGACACCTACCGCGGCCCGGCGCCGGGCTCCGAGCCGGAGACCCAGGCCACGATCGGGCTCGTCGACAAGGTCGGCTTCGAGTTCTTCATCAACTACCACTCCGCCGCCGAGCTGCTGCTCTACGGCACGGGCTGGCAGGTCGAGACCCCGACGCCGGACGACGAGATCTACACCGCGCTCGCCGGCAACGACGCCAACCCGGCGATCCCGGGCTACGACCCGGACCTCTCCGCCGAGCTCTACGTGACCAACGGCGACACCGACGGCCACACCCACGAGGAGCAGGGGACGCTGGCGTTCACGCCCGAGATGTCGACGTGCCAGACGATCAGCAACCTCTACCCCGACGACGAGTGGGTGGCGGAGGACTGCGCGAGCGTCTTCACCTTCCCCGACGACGAGGAGCTGGTGCAGGCGGAGTTCGAGAAGAACATCCCGTTCGCGCTGTCGCTGGCCGAGTCCGCCCACGACCCCGACGACCCGAAGTCGTCGATCGGTCTCAAGGCCGACGACATCACGCCCGACACGTTCACGACGTCGTGGGGCACCAAGCAGACCGTCGCGGTCACCGCGAAGCGCAACCTCAAGGCCCTGCTGATGACGACCCGCATCAACGGGCGCATCCGCTCCGTCACCCCGATGAAGGAGTGGAAGGGCGGCGAGAAGTACGGCGGCGAGAACGACAAGTACTACGCCGAGTACCGCGCGCAGGTGAAGGGCCAGAAGCCCGGCGACAAGGTGTCGGTGACGTTCACCGGCATCAACGTGAAGCCGCTCAGGAAGGCGCAGGCCTCGTTCTCCTACACGGTGGCGAGCGACATCGGCGGTGACGTGCTCATCCTCGCCGCGGAGGACTACACGGGTCTCTCGCCCGTGCAGGGTGTGACGGCGCCGAAGTACGTCTCGGCGTACGCCGACGCACTGAACGCGGCCGGCTACAGCACCGACGTCTACGACATCGACGCCAACGGCCGTAAGGCACCGCACGACCTCGGCGTCCTGTCGCACTACGACGCCGTCGTCTGGGAGACCGGCGACGACATCATCCCGAGGAACACCGGGCAGGTCGGCGGCACCGCCGCGAAGTGGGGGTACGACACGGAGCTCCGGGTCCGCGACTACCTCAACGAGGGCGGCAAGGCGCTGATCGCCGGCAAGTACGGGCTGTACGCGCAGGCCGCGGACGGCTCGTACTACTACCACCCGGACGAGGAGACGGCCGGGTCGTGCACGACGCCGGGCGCCTACCCGTGCCTGCCGCTGGGCAACGACTTCCTCCAGTACTGGCTGGGGTCGTACCAGTACGTCGACGACGGTGGCACGCGCGAGGACGGGACGACGTTCCCGCTCTCCGGTGACGAGGACGGCCCGTTCGAGGGCTTCGCCGCACAGCTCGACGCCACTCAGGACCACACGGGCGCCTACGTCTCGACGTCGTCGTTCCTGCCGGTCGACGAGTTCCCGCAGTTCGCGTCGAGTGCACCGATCTCGTGGGACCGCGGCATCGGCGATCCGTACTCGCCGTACACCGGCGAGTGGTTCATGAGCTCCGGCTCGGCCGACTCGTCGTACAAGCGGCTGGCGACGACGGTGGACCTCGCCGGCAAGTCCTCGGGACGGCTGGACTTCAAGTTCAGCGCCGACGTCGAGGCGAACTGGGACGCGCTGTTCGTCGAGGCGCGCCCGGTGGGCACCGACGACTGGACGACGCTGCCGGACCTCAACGGTCACACGTCGCAGGCCACCGGTGAGAGCTGCACCTCCGGGTGGGTCGACGAGATCCACCCGCAGCTGGGTCACTACATGAACGCGGCCTGCGAGCCCACCGGCACGACGGGCGCCTGGAACGCGTTCAGCGGCAACTCTGCCGGCTGGCAGGACTGGTCGGTCGACCTCACGCCGTACGCCGGCAAGCAGGTCGAGCTGGCGATCGTCTACGCCACCGACTGGAGCACGACAAACCTCGGTGTGTGGATCGACGACGCCAAGGTGACGCTGGACGGTGCGGTCGCGAACGAGACCTCGTTCGAGTCCGACCTCGGTGCCTGGACGGTGCCGGGAGCGCCTGCCGGATCGCCGGGCAACCCGAACGACTGGGAGCGCGGACAGGCCTCCGTCGACGAGGGCGCCGCAGTGATGACGCCCGACACGATGCTGTTCGGGTTCGGCCTCGAGGGTCTCGACGCGGCGAAGCGTCAGGACCTGCTGAGCCGGTCGCTGGACGCGCTCCTCGAGTAGCGCGTCGAAACCACGAGCGGGGCGTCGCAGCCGGGAATCCGGTTGCGGCGCCCCGTTAGTGTTGAGGCGTGCACTACTTCTTCTTCATCTGACGGCTGACTCCGATCGCGCCCTCTCGGCGCGTCGTCGAGTCTCCCTGGTCGCCGTCGCGACCCCGTCATCTCTGAGGAAGCATCCCCATGAACGCCCTTTCTGCGCTGCCTGCACGCGCCCGTGCCCAGATCACGGCCACCGACCTCCACGTCGCCCGCGGCGGCCGCCCCGTCCTGACCGGCGTCGACGTCGCGATCTCGCCCGGCACCCGTCTCGGGGTCATCGGCGAGAACGGTCGCGGCAAGACCACCCTGCTCCACGTCCTCGCCGGCACACTCGCCCCCGATGCCGGGACGGTTGCCCGCGTCGGCACTCTCGGGCTCGCCGAGCAGGCGCTCCCGATCGACGACGGCCGTACGGTCGGTGACCTCGTCGACCTCGAGCTCTCCGCCACACGTACGGCCCTGGCCGCGCTCGAGACCGCCACGACGGCACTCACCGAGGGCCACCCCGAGGCGGCCGACGCGTACGACCGCGCGCTCGACGTCGCCCAGCACCTGGACGCGTGGGACGCCGACCGGCGCGTCGACGTCGCGCTCGCCGCGCTCGGCGCCGTCACGGACCGGACGCGCCGGCTCGGCACGCTGTCAGTCGGAGAGCGCTACCGGGTGCGCCTGGCCGTCCTGATCGGGGCCGGGCACGACATGCTCCTGCTGGACGAGCCGACCAACCACCTCGACGCGGACGGGCTCGCGTTCCTCACCGAGCGGCTGCAGCAGCATCCGGGCGGTGTCGTGCTCGTCAGCCACGACCGCGCGCTCCTCGCCGACGTCGTGACCACGGTCCTCGACCTGGATCCGAGCCACGACGGTCGGCCACGGACGTACGGCGCGGGGTACGACGGCTACCGCGAGGGCCGCGCCGCCGAGCGTGCCCGCTGGGTCGCGACGTACGAGGCGCAGCGCACCGAGCACGCGCGGCTCACCGCCGACCTGCGCGCCGCCCAGGACCGGCTCACCACCGGATGGCGTCCGGACAAGGGCACGGGCAAGCACACCCGCGCCACGCGGGCCCCGGCGCTGGTGCGGCAGGTCGACCGTCGTCGCGAGCTGCTGGAACGGAGCGCCGTGACGGCGCCGACCCCGCCGCTGGAGCTCCACGTCCCGTCCATGCCGACCGTCCCCGGTGTGACGCTGCTGCGTGCGGAGGACGTCACCCTGACCGGACGTGTCCGGACACCGGTCTCGTTGAGGATCGGGTCGGGCGACCGGCTCCTGCTCACCGGTCCGAACGGGTCGGGGAAGTCGAGCCTGCTCCGCGTGCTGGCACGCGAGACGGAGCCGACGACGGGCGAGGTCCGGACGGCGCGGCGGGCCCGCGTCGGCTGGCTCCGGCAGGAGTCGCCGGTCGTCCCCGGCACGCGCGTCGCGGACGCGTACGACGCGCACGTGGGCCGCCTGGTGACGGCCGGCCGGCTCGCCGAGTCCGAGGTCGTCGCGCTGTCGACGCTCGGACTGCTGTCCGCGCACGACCGCAGCCGCCGGGTCGGGGACCTCTCGACCGGTCAGCAGCGGCGGCTCGACCTGGCGATGCTCCTCGCGGAGCGGCCGCACGTGCTGCTCCTCGACGAGCCGACCAACCACCTCGCGATCCGGCTGGTCGACGAGCTGACCGAGGCGCTGCACACCACGAAGGCGGCGGTCGTGGTCGCGACGCACGACCGTCAGATGCGCAGCGACCTCGCGGCCTGGCCGCGGCTGGAGCTGTGAGCCGCGGCCCGCGCCCGGCCCCCCGGTCAGTGCGACAACGCGGCGGCGTCGCGGGAGACGGCGACGCTCAGCGAGGTCGCCGGCCGGCCGAGCACCCGGGCCACGGTGTCGGTCGTCGCGACGTTGCGGCCGTCGAGCACCTCGGCGAACAGCGCCACGATCCCGTACCCGAGCTCGGCCGGCTCGCCGGCCGCGACCACGGCGGCGACGTACTCCTCGGGCGTCGCCACCCGGAAGCCCACCGGTCGGCCGAGAGCGTCGGCGACGAGGCCGACCGCCTCGGGGAAGGTCAGCGACTCGGGTCCGGTGAGCTCGAGCACCTCCCCTGCGTGCCGGTCGTCCCGCAGGGCGGCGACGACGACGTCCGCGATGTCGTCGACGTCGAGGAAGGGCTCCGGCACGTCATCCGGCACCGGGATGGTGAGCTGCCCCGCCATGACGTCCGGCGCGAACATCCCCTCCGTGAAGTTCTGCGCGAAGAACGAGCACCGGACGGCGCGCGCGGTCGGGACGACGGCGAGGAGCGCATCCTCTGCGGCCTTCGCCGCCTCCTCGCCGCGACCGGAGAGCAGGACGATCCGCTCGACCCCGCGCTCGGCGAGCATGCCCGCCAGCTCGCTGACGGCCTCCTTCGCTCCCGGGAACGCCACGTCCGGGTAGTAGGTGAGGTACGCCGCGCCGACGCCGTCGATCGCCGCCGGCCAGGTCGACCGGTCGTTCCAGTCGAACGGGACGGCGGACGAGCGCGACACCGGGCGCGTCGCGACGCCGAGGGCCTCGAGCCGGCTGACGACCCGGCTCCCCGTCTTGCCCGTGCCGCCGACGACGAGTACCGGCTGGTGATCCGTTGCAGTGCTCATGATGTCCTCCCGTGGCTTCGTGTGAGGACTCCAGTCCAACGGGTCACGGCGAGACGATCCATGGCCTCAGCGCTCAAAGGCATACGCGAGCGTCTCGAAGCAGCGGTAGGGTGACCCGCATGGACATCCTGGGCGGGCTCCTGGACGGCCCTCGCGCCGACGGGGCGTTCCTGCTCCGCTCGGTCTTCGCGCCGCCCTGGTCGCTGCGCATCCGCGACCGGGCTCCGCTCTCGGTCGTGGTCGTGGTGACGGGCTCGGCCTGCGTCGTCCCCGACGGACTCGACCCGATCGACCTGGCACCAGGAGACCTCGTCCTCGTGCGGGGGCCGGACCCGTACACGGTCGCCGACGATCCAGGGACGGCTCCCGAGGTCTTCATCGAGCCAGGCCAGGTCTGCCGCGACGCCGAGGGCCGCTCGATGTCGGAGGAGATGCTGCTCGGGCTGCGCACGTGGGGCAACACGGCCGACGGCGCGACGATGCTGGTCACCGGCACCTACGAGCGCGCCTCGGCCGTGAGCGAGCGCCTGCTCCGCGCGCTGCCTCGCGCCGTGGTGCTCCGGGACGGCGAGTGGAGCTCGGACCTCGTGACGCTGGTGTGCGCCGAGATGCAGCGCGACGTTCCCGGTCAGGAGGTCTTCCTCGACCGGCTGCTCGACCTCGTCGTGCTCGCCGCCGTCCGGTCGTGGCTGGGCGACCAGGAGGACGCGGCCCCGGGCTGGTACCGCGCCGCCGCCGACCCGGTGGTCGGACCGGCGCTCCAGGCGCTCCACCAGCGCGTCGCCGACCCGTGGACGGTGGGGTCGCTGGCGGACGAGGTCCAGGTCTCCCGCGCGGCCCTCGCCCGCCGGTTCCGCGAGGTGGTCGGCGAGCCCCCGATGGCGTACCTCACCAGCCTGCGCCTCGCGCTCGCGGCCGACCTTCTCGACCGCACCGACCGCACGCTGTCGTCGATCGCCCGCGAGGTCGGCTACACCAGTGCGTTCGCGTTGAGCGCGGCCTTCTCCCGCGAGCGCGGCGTCAGTCCGACGGCACACCGGTCACGAACGAGGGACCCCCGCTCGGACCGAGAAGGAAGTCGACAGCACGGCTGAGGCGTACGGCGCTGGTCTCCGCGAGGTCGTCGGGCACGTCGTCCCACGCGAACCAGGCGACCTCGAGCGACTCGTCGTCCGCGGCATAGGGATGCTCGGCCGCGACCTGGTCCACCGGCCGGCAGACGAAGCAGAGGTCGAGGTACTGCGAGACGTCGCCGTTGGGATAGCCGATCGGGTCCGTGACGCTCACGCCGGCGAGCGCCTCGACGACGACGTCGACGCCGGTCTCCTCGCGCACCTCGCGCACCAGCCCGACCGCGGGCTCCTCGCCGGGCTCGAGGATGCCGCTGATCAGCGCCCACTCGCCGGAGTCGGCGCGGCGGCCGAGCAGGACCCGCTCGCCCGCCTCGTCGATCACGACGCCCGTGACCCCGGGGAGCCAGAGGAGGTCGTGGCCGACCCGGGCACGGAGGGCGGCGACGTACGGAGGGATCGGCACGCGTCGAGCCTAGGGGCACGACCGGGGACGGCGCGGAGGAGCCCGCGACGTCGCCCGCTACGGTGGGCGCCATGGACCGCATCGACCCGCGCGACATGCGTGCCGGCGATCCCGATCGCGAGCACACCGCCGACATCCTGCGCCGAGCCGCGGGCGAGGGACGGCTCGACATCGACGAGCTCGAGGAACGCCTCGAGCGCGCGTACCAGGCCAAGACCTACCGCGAGCTCGAGGCGCTGGTCGCCGACCTGCCCGACGGTGCCGCACTCGCCCCCGGATCCACCGGCGTCGTCCCGGCGGCACGCACCGAACCGCTCCCGCTCAAGGCGACGATGAGCGACGTCGAGCGCACCGGATCCTGGTCGGTGCCGTCGCGCCTGCACCTCTCGCCGGCGATGGGCAACATCAAGCTCGACTTCCGCCACGCCACGTGTCCGCACCGGGTCGTGGACATCGAGGTGAAGGGCGGCACGGGCAACGTCGTGCTGATCCTGCCGAAGGGGTGGGCGGTCGACGACGACCAGCTCCGTACGGGCTGGGGCTCGGTCAAGAACAAGCGCGCCGGCACACCCGCGCCCGACGGTGTCCTCGTCCGGGTCACCGGCGGCATCGGGATGGGGTCGCTCGTCGCCCGCGACGCGTACTTCTACGAGAAGTAGGAAGCGTCTTCTGCAACCCGCTTGACGCCTAGCCACGCTAGGCCTAGCGTTCCTAGGCATGAGAGGGAACGTGCTCAAGGGACACCTGGAGATGCTGGTGCTGTCCGTGCTCGCGCGCCAGCCGCGCCACGGCTACGCCATCATCGAGGACCTGCGGACCTGGAGCGACAATGCCTTCGACCTCCCCGAAGGCACGCTCTACCCCGTCCTGCACCGTCTCGAGAAGGCCGGCCTGATCGCCGGCTCCTGGGACGACGCCGACGGGCGGCGGCGCAAGTCGTACGCGCTGACCGAGGCGGGCCACGCCTCCCTCGACGAGCAGCGCCGCAGCTGGAACGAGTTCTCCGCCGCGGTCGGATCAGTCCTGAGAGGTGTTCCATGGCCCAGCACGACCTGACAGCGGCGAGACCGGAGGCGTACGACGTCACCGCGGCCGGCAGCGGCGCGATCGCTGACTACGTCGCCGCACTCGCGCACGAGCTGCGCCGGCGCAGCGACCGCGAGGAGATCCTCGCCGAGACCGAGGACCACCTCTGGCTCGCCACCGACCAGCTCGCCGCGTCCGGGCTCGACCCGTACGCGGCGGAGCGCGCGGCCGTCGAGCGCTTCGGGCGCCCGGAGCTGCTGGCGCGGACGTGGACGACCGTGCCCACCGGGGACCGCCCCGTCCTCGCCGAGCCTGCCGCGACCGCGGGAATGCTCGGGGTCGGTGTCTTCCTCGTGTCGTCGCTGGTCTACGAGCTGACCGCCTACAGCACGACGTGGAACCCCACGATGTTCCACGTCTGGAGCGTCGTCGCGGGGATCGGTCTCCTGCTCGCGGGTGCGCCGCTGCTGAGCCTGCTCGCCCAGCCGGGGCGTCGGGCGCTGGGGCCGCACCTGGTCGTCGGCGCGGCACTGCTCGTGCTGGCGTCGGCCTGGTACGTCGCCGGCATGGGTTGGTCGTACCCGATCCCGGGCACGGTGTTCGGCATCGTGGCGGCTCTGGCCCTGTGGCGCAGCCGCGGGAGCCGACCGTGGCTCGCCGTCGCCGCGCTGGCGTGGCCGATCGGGACGGCCGTCTACGTGGTCGGCGACGTGCTGAACCTCGGGCCGATGGACCGCTACTACCTCCACCCGGTCCTGCCGCCGGTCGTCGGCTTCTGGGTCGGCGCAGTCCTGATGGGGGTCGGGATTCTCGCGGTGGCGCTGCGACTGCGCGTCGCAGCGGTCCGCGCGGCGCCGCAGGTGGCGACCGCGGACTGAGCCGGCACGCCGGCTCGCTCGAGGCGCACGCCGACTCGAGGCGCTCGAGCGGCTACAGGCGTTCGACCACGCGGAGCCGCTCCAGCACGACAAGCGTGTCGTCGTCCACGGTGAAGACGGGATCACCGAGGAACGCGCGCATGTCGTCGCCCTCCCAGAAGCCGGCGTGGCTGGCCCGCCACTGCGCGACCGTCTCGTCGCCCTCGCCCTCGTCGACCGCATGCCGCAGGTCGACGTCGGCGAGGCGCGCGACCCGGACGTCGACGGTCTCGACCACGCACACGGCTCTGCCGGCGGAGTCCATGACGCGCCACCGCTCACCCACGGCGGGCATCCCCTCGTCGTCCTCCCCGCCGCTCACGAACAGCTCGCGCACGAGCGACGTGGTCGTCGTCTTGGCGCCCGCCAGCACGAGTCCCACGAGGCGGTCGCGCAGCGGCCCGGGGAACGCGAACTCCAGCGGCGGCAGAGCGGCCGGCTGAAGGTCGGGCGCCGTCGGCGTCCCCGCTACGACGGCGGTCCCGATCTCCTCGTCCCACCGGACCACCCGCGCGCGCAGGCCGTGCTCGGCGAGCGCCACGGCCGTCCACGGGACCTGCGCACCGCTGGCCTCGATCAGGACCCGGCCGCCCGACGTCAGCCACGGCGCGACCTCGGCGGCGACCCGACGGTGCACGGCGACGCCGTCCGCGCCACCGTCGAGGGCGACCAGCGGCTCGTGCTCGCGTGCCTCCGGCGGCATCAGCGCGATGTCGGCGGTCGGGACGTACGGGGCGTTCACCGCGACCACGTCGACCGCGCCTCGCAGGTCCCGCGGCAGCGCGTCGAAGAGGTCCCCCTCGTACGCCTCGCCGCGCACGAGGTTGCTCGCGGCGCACCGGACCGCCGCCGGGTCGACGTCGGCGGCGACGACGCGGACACCAGGTCGGACGTGCTCGACGACCGCGCCGACCGCCCCCGTCCCGCAGCACAGGTCGACGACCGTGCCCCCGTCGGGCACGGCCGCGACCGCCGCGTCGGCGAGCAGCTCGGTCCGGCGGCGCGGGACGAAGACCCCGGGCGCGACGCGGATCCGGAGACCACCGAACTCCGCCCAGCCCACGACCTGCTCCAGCGGCTCGCCGGCGACGCGACGCTCCGTCAGGGCCTCCAGCACCTCGGCCGACGACGCCGACTCCCGCAGCACCCGGGCCTCGTCCTCGGCGAACACGCACCCGGCGGCGCGCAGCCGCGCGACGAGAGGATCGTCGGAGAGCGTCACGCCACGATCCTCCCAGCCGCGTCAGAGCTCGACGCGCGCAGCACCGTCGAGGACCTCGCGCACGGCGGGCTCCCGCGCCGGTCGGTCGAGCAGCGTGGCCACGACGAAGTCTGCGGCCAGGCCTTCGAACCGGCCACGGCGGCGGAGCATCCCGTGGGTCCCGCCGTCCACCAGCACGAGACCGGCCTGGGTCGAGCGTCGCAGGGTGTCGACGACCCGCACCGTCCGGCCCAGGTCGGAGATGCGGTCCTCGGTGCCGTGGACGACGAAGATGCGACGGCCGCGTGGATCGACCTTCGCGCCGTCGTCGGCGTACACCCACGGTGCGAGCGCGACCACGGAGCGGACCTCCGGCTCCGCCGCCGAGAGCAGCGCCGCTCGACCCCCCAGGGAGTGGCCGACGAGCGCGACCGGGAGCCGGCCGTGCCGCTCGCGCAGCTGGGCGAGCGCCCATCGCACGTCACCGAGAGGGCTCAGCCCCTGGTCCCACCCGCGCCGCGAGTTCAGCAGCCGGTAGACCGCCAGCCTGCCCCGGCCGGCGCGCGCCATCCGCCAGGCGACGGGCACCATCCGCAGCACCGAGGGCTGGACCCGGCTGACGAGGGCTCCCTCCTCACGTGCGCCGCCTCCGTGGAGCACCACCACGATGCCGTCCGGCGTCCGTGGCACCCGCACAGGGAGGAGCCGTGCCTCCGCGGTCACGCGTCGGACCCCGGCGTGGGTCCCTCGAGGTCGATGCCCTGGCGGCGGGCGAGCTCGGCGAGCTTCTCCTGCGCGTCGATGTCCACCGCGACGTACGCATGGAGGCCGTCGGCGTCGCGCCGGAGCAGATACTCGTACGTGCTGTCCGTCATCACAGCGCCGTCCGCGTCGTCGAAGAGCCACCGGACGCGGACACGGACGAGCGCGTCGGTCAGCGCGACCTCCTCCTCCACCTCGAAGCGGACCGCGGCGAGGCCGAGCGCCTGGTAGAGCGGGTAGGACTGCTGCAGCCCCGCCGCCATCTCCGCCCGCGACGACAGCGTGCCGACGAACGCGTCGGACACCATCGTCCCGGGCGTCCCCCAGAGCGCGGCGGAGCGTTCGGCCTCGAAGGCCGTGAGCGAGGCAGCGTACGCGGAGAGGAAGCGCGTGACGTCGTCGGCGGGCATGGGACCGACGGTAGTCGTCCTCGCCGAGTGCGCTGGCTCAAACCGGCCGGCGCGATCCCGGTACCTTCGCCTGCATGACCTTCGCGATCCACGACGCCACCGCGGCCGACGCCGCGGCCTGCGCCGCGATCTACACGCCGTACGTCGAGCGCACCGCCGTCACGTTCGAGTCCGTGCCCCCGACGGCCGAGGAGATGGCCGGGCGCATCGCTGCCGCGCAGGAGCGCCACGCGTGGCTCGTGCTCACCGACGACGACGTGGTGCTCGGCTACGCGTACGGCGGCCCGTTCCGGACACGCCCGGCGTACGCGTGGTCCTGCGAGGTCAGCGTCTACCTCGCGCAGGACGCCCCACGCCGCAGCGGAGCGGGGAGGGCGCTCTACGAGGCGCTGGTGCCGCGACTGGCGGCGCGCGGCTTCCACACGCTGGTGGCGGGGATCGCACTGCCGAACGACGCGAGCGTCGGCCTGCACGCCTCCCTCGGGTTCGAGCCGGTCGGCACGCTTCGCCAGATCGGCTGGAAGCACGACACCTGGCACGACGTCGCCTGGATGCAGCGGCGGGTCGGCGATGAGACCGGGCGTCCCGGCGGGTCTACGGTGCACCACCCCGACGAGAGGACCAGACGATGAGGTTGACGGCAGAGCTGGAGGCGACCGGCGGGACGACGACGGGGTTCCGGATTCCCGAGTCGTTCGTCGACGAGCTCGGCGGAGGGAGGCGCCCCAAGGTCGCGGTCACCGTCAAGGGGGCCACCTTCCGGACGTCGATCGCCAAAATGGGAGAGGACTTCTGGCTCGGCCTCAGTGCGGCCCGGCGCGAGGAGGCGCAGGTGGCCGCCGGCGAGGTGCTCGACCTCGAGATCGTGCTCGACACCGCGCCACGCGAGATCGAGGTGCCGGACGACCTGGCCGAGGCGCTCGCGGCCGACCCCGAGGCCAGGCGGTTCTGGGACACGCTGTCCTTCAGCAAGCAGCGGTGGCACGTCGAGCAGGCCACGGGCGCGAAGAAGCCCGAGACCCGGGCCGCGCGCGTCGAGAAGTCGGTGCGGATGCTCCACGAAGGCCGCGCCCGCTGAGGCCGGGGGTCACGCTCCGAGCGCCGTCCTCACCGCCAGCGCCACGACGACCGACCCGCCGACGAGGGCGGTGACGCGCTGGCCGCGCGGACCGGTCATCACGCGTCCGAGAGATGCCCCGGCACCGGCGACGAACAGCTGCCAGCTCGCCGACGCCGCGAACGCTCCCACGACGAACGCCGTGCGCTCGGCGGCCGTGTCGATCGCGCCGAAGGAGGCGCCCGCGACCAGGGCCGTGAAGTACACGACGGTCGCCGGGTTGATGACCGTGAGCCCCAGGACCACGACGTACGCGCGGAGCGGCGTGATGCCGCGGACGTCCTCCCCGGCAGCACGCGCAGGCTCGCGCCGGAACGCCGGCCGCATCAGCGCGAGCCCGACCACGACGAGCACCGCGACCGAGATCCAGGTCAGCGGAGTCTGCACCGTGGCGATCGCCGGTGCGAGCACCGCGCCGAGCACCAGGGCCACAGCCGCGTACATCCCGTCCACGGTCGCCACCCCCAGCCCGCCCGCTGACGCGACCTTCCACCCGTGCCGCGCACCGAGCAGCACGAGGTACGTCGCGATGGCCCCGACGGGGATCGCGATCGCATAGCCGGCAGCAGCGCCGGCGAGGAAGGCTCCGAGCACCCCGGCATGATCGCCCGGCACCTGCGGATCGGCCAAACGGGTTCTCGGAGGTGGTGCTAGCACCACCCACGGACTGGCTCTGGGACCATCGCGACACCGGTCCCCGCTTCCTAGCGTCGAGACACGGGCACGGAGCGTGCCCGACGACTCCCAGGATCGAGGTCCGCATGGCCACCGCAGTCGCACCCCCGGGACTCCCCGCACCGCCGACGCCCACGCCGCACCCGACCACCGCCCGCTTCTCCGAGCTGCTCGAGGAGGTGCGCTCGCGCGGCCTGCTGGAGCGCCGTACGGGTTGGTACGTCCTCCGCATCGCGGCCTGCGTCCTCGCGTTCGCCGGGCTGTGGGTCGCGTTCGCCCTGCTCGGCGACTCGTGGTGGCAGCTGGGTGTCGCGGCCGCGATGGGCGCCGTCCTGACGCAGTTCGGCTTCCTCGGTCACGACGCGGCGCACCGGCAGATCTTCCGCTCGGCCGCCGCGAACGCGTGGGCGGCACGGCTCCTCGCCGGCGGCTTCGCCGGACTGAGCTACGGCTGGTGGCGGGCCAAGCACAACAAGCACCACCAAGGCCCCAACCAGGAGAACGTCGATCCCGACATCGCGCCCGGCGCCCTCGCGTTCACGCCGGAGATCGTGCAGCGACGGCGGACGCGGTTCGGCCGCTGGTTCGCCGCGCACCAGGGATGGTTCTTCTTCCCGCTGCTCACCCTCGAGGGTCTCAACCTCCACTATGCGAGCGTGCGCACCACGATGGATCGCGCGTCGACGCAGCCTTGGCGCCGGCTCGAGCTCGCGCTCGTGTCGGCGCGCCTCATCGGGTACGTCGTGGTGCTGCTGGCCGCCCTCCCGCTCGGGATGGCAGTCGCGTTCTTCGCGGTCCAGATGGCGGTCTTCGGCGTGATGCTCGGGATGTCGTTCGCGCCGAACCACAAGGGGATGCCGATCGTGCCGGAGGCGATGCGGCTCGACTTCCTGCGCCGCCAGGTGCTGGTGTCGCGCAACGTCCGGGGCGGACCTCTGGTCGACGTGATGATGGGCGGGCTCAACTACCAGGTCGAGCACCACCTGTTCCCGAGCATGCCGCGCGGCAACCTGCGCAAGGCGCAGCCGATCGTCCGGGACTACTGCGCGCGGCACGACATCCCGTACACCGAGGTCGGTCTGGGCACGTCGTACCGGATCGTCGTCGAGTACCTCAACGACGTCGGGCTCCGCGCCCGCGACCCGTTCGACTGCCCGCTGGCGGCTCAGCTCCGCAGCGTCCAGGACTGAGCGCCGGGGTCCCGACCACGCGTTAGGTCAACCGCTGCTCGAAGCGGACGGTGACCTCCTCCCCGGCGGCGTCCTTGCCGATCGCGCGGCACAGGTCCTTGCGGACAGGGAGCCAGTGCGGGCCGGAGCCGGACGGCATGAGCGTCGCGGCGAACGGGTGCCCGTCCATCGTGCCGGTCACCTTCACGGCCTTGCGCGTCCCGAGCAGCTCGGCCGAGCCGGGGACCGTGAGATAGGTGGTGAAGGCGCCGTCCTTCTCGATCGGTGCCGTGAACGTGTGGTCGAGAGGGCGGGGTCCGGGCGAGGTCATGCGGGCTCCTGGGGAGTCGGCTGCTGGTGCGTGGGAGACCACCGCAGCGGGCCGAACTCATCGGTCAGGGCTCACGGCGCGTGATGCAGTAGACCCGCGCGTACGGGTCGCGCAGCGTGATCCACCACCGGGACCGCCACAGCTCCTCGGCACCGAGGGCGCGATGACGCTCGGCCTCGGCGTCGGCACCGTCCCAGCCGGCGGCGAAGTCGAGGTGGGCCGTGACCGCGCCGTCGGCAGGAGCCTCGTCGAGGCGTTGGAGGAGGATCCCGATCGGCATCGCGTCGGGGCGCCGGAGGCGCATGAACTCGGGGCTGTCCTCGTCGCGCAGCTCCCAGCCCGTGACCGCAGCCCAGAAGACGCACTCGCGCGCGTAGGCATCGGGGGCGATGTCGAGGCAGACCTGGTCGAGGGCGCTGCGACGGTCGTCCCACGACATCGGCGGCGGCACCGCCCGCTCGCCCTCGTGCGGCACCACGCAGAACGGCATCCCGCCGGGCGACGCCAGCACCACGTGCGTCCCGGGCTCGGCGACGACCGTCGCTCCCGCGTCGACCGCGGCCTCGACCCCGGTCGCGAGGTCGTCGACGTGGAGGTCGAGGTGGACTCGAGGCGGCCCGTCCGGCACGACCTGGAAGCGCAGGCAGGCGTCACCCTGCGGCGGCACCAGCGTGCGGAACTCGTCGTGGTCGCCGCGGGGAGCCGAGGCGCGGGTGCCGGTCACGGCCTCCCAGTAGGTCACGGCGTCGGCAGCGGTCTCGGCAGGCTGGTCGAGGAATGCCGTGATCCAGCGCAAGGGAGCGGACATCCCGACATTGTGCCCGGGCGCGGGTAGGGTCGTGCCCGATGGTCACGTGGGCCGGCTTCCAGGAGGAGGCGCCGCGCATCGCCGAGGTCTTCGCCCGTCGGCACGCGGCGACCGGCAACCTGTGCCTGCTCGCCACCCTGCGCTCCGACGGCTTCCCGCGGATCAGCCCGATGGAGCCGACCTTCTTCGAGGACCACCTCGTGCTCGTCGGCATGCCGGGCACGACGAAGTTCCGCGACCTCGACCGCGACCCGCGCTTCTGCCTCCACACGGCGACCACCGACCCGTACGTCGGGGAGGGCGACGCGAAGCTCTTCGGCGAGGTGCGCAACCTCCAGGCGCCCGACCTGCACGCGCGGTTCGCGGCGGACCTGCTCGAGAAGTCCGGGATGGACCTGCGCGGCCAGGTGTTCGACCCGTTCTACGTGGCGGACCTGACCGGGGCGTCCTCCCTCGCCCTCGTCGACGAGCAGCTCGAGATCACCATCTGGAAGCCGGGCGAGGGCGAGCGGATCGAGCACAAGACCTAGTCAGGGTCGCGCGGGATCCTCAGCTCGACGTCGTCGAGACCCACCTCGTGCCCCTCCGCGCAGCGGACCTCCACGTCCACCGGCGCTCCGCAGTCGTGGTGCGCGAGCTCGAGCACCCGCTTCGACGGGACGTGCATGCGGCCCCACTGGAACAGCGCCCACACGACGGGGACCAGGTCGCGCCCGGCGTCGGTGAGGACGTACTCCTTGCGCGTGCGCTGCCCGGGCTCCCGGTAGTCCCGCTGCTCGAGCAGACCTGCCTCGACCAGCGACGCCAGGCGGCTGGCGGTGGCGGCGCGGGTCATCCCGACCCGCTCGGAGAAGTCGTCGAAGCGCGTCGTGCCGTAGTAGGCCTCGCGCATCACGAGCATCGCGGTGCGCGTGCCGACGACGGCGACCGCCTTCTCGATCGAGCACCGTCCGACGGCGCTCCAGGCGTCACGGTCACTGAGCACTCCCTGGAGGTACACGACGTCATCGTCGCACCGGAACTGGGTCTGTTCAAGTGAACTCAGGGGTGCTAGCGTGCGCTGAGTATAGTCCGACAGACTCAGCCATGGAGGCCGCCATGTCCGCCCAGCTCCGCTCCGCCGTGATCGTCGACGCCGTCCGCACCCCGCTCGGCAAGGGCAAACCCGGCGGCGCGCTCGCAGGCGTCCACCCGGTCGACCTCCACGCCCACGCGCTGCGCTCCCTCGTCGAACGCACCGGCATCGATCCCGCCGTGGTCGACGACGTCGTCAGCGGAGCCGTCGGCCAGGTCGGCGAGCAGAGCGGCAACACCGCGCGGTGGGCCGTGCTCGCCGCCGGGTTCCCGGAGTCGGTCCCCGCCGTCACCGTCGACCGCCAGTGCGGCAGCAGCCAGCAGGCACTCCACTTCGCCGCGCAAGGAGTGATGAGCGGTGCGTACGACGTGGCGATCGCCTCGGGCGTCGAGTCGATGAGCCGCATCCCGATCGGCAGCCAGATGCTCGGGCGGGACTTCGCCGGGCCCGAGGTCGCCCGGCGGTACGCGCCCGGCCTCGTCCCGCAAGGCATCAGCGCGGAGCTGATCGCGCAGAAGTGGGGCCTGAGCCGCACGCAGCTCGACGCCTTCTCCGCCGAGAGCCACCACCGGGCGTCGCAGGCGCGCGACCACGGGCTGTTCACCCGCGAGGTCGCGCCGATCAAGGTCACCCTCGAGGACGGGACGGTGCGCGAGGTCTACGACGACGAGACGGTCCGCCCAGGGACGTCCATCGAGACGCTGGCGGGACTGCGCCTGGCCTTCAAGGACGACTCCTGGGCCCAGCGCTACCCGGACCTCGACTTCCAGGTGACGGCCGGCAACTCCTCGCCCGTCAACGACGGCGCCGCCGCGCTGCTCGTGACCAGCGAGGAGGCGGCCGCCGAGCTCGGGCTGACGCCGCGTGCACGGATCCACGCGTTCGCCGTCACCGGCGACGACCCGGTCCTCATGCTGACCGGGATCATCCCGGCGACCGCCAAGGTCCTCGAGCGCGCCGGCCTCGCGATCGACGACATCGACGCGTTCGAGGTCAACGAGGCGTTCGCGAGCGTCGTGCTCGCCTGGCAGGCCGAGACCGGCGCCGACCTCTCACGCGTCAACGTCAACGGCGGCGCGATCGCGATCGGCCACCCGCTCGGTGCGAGCGGGGCACGCCTCACGACGACCCTGCTGTCCGTGCTCGAGCAGCAGGGCGGACGGTTCGGCCTGCAGGTGATGTGCGAGGCCGGCGGGCTCGCGAACGCCACCGTGATCGAGCGCCTCTGACCGCGCGTCGAGCTCCGCGTCAGGCCGCGCTGGGACCCGCGGTCTGGCGCGGAGCGACGTTGCGCGCCGTCCCGAGCAGGGTCGCGCAGAGCGTCTCGACGCCGTCGGCGACGGCGTACACGTCCGCCGCGCAGACCGTCAGCAGCCGCGACACGTCCACGACGCGACCTCGCGCGACGAGCACGTCGCCGACCGCCGGGGCCACGAGCTTCAGCGTGGTGTCCACCGTGGCGTTCGTCCAGCCCTGCGGGAGCGTGGTGCCGGCGGCCGCGACCGCGGCGAAGTCGGCCACCGCGTACACCGCGGTCGCCTGGAGCTGACCGGGCCGGAACGTCAGCTCGTCGCGCACGTCGACCTCGACCTCGGACGTCCCCGCCCCGAGGCTTCGGAAGCGGAGCCCGAGCGTCCGCGCGATGGGCATCGCCAGCACGGCTGTCTCCACCAGACCAGGCGGGACCCTCTCGACCTGCGTCGCCCCGCCCGTCACTGCCTCGTCCGTCGTCATGCCGTCTCCTCCTCCGCTCGCGCGCGGGCCGCTGCCCGGCGCTCCTCGAACCACGCCACGTGCTCCACCAGGCGCGCCCGCGCCTGCGCGAGCTCCGCCATCTGCGCATCCACCGCGGCGATGCGTTCGCCCAGCCGGGAGACCATCTCGTCGATCGTGACGGTCCCGTCGCGGTAGCGCGGGACCAGCTCGCCCAGCTCGGCGAGCGAGAAACCCAGCTCCCGGCCCATCGCGACGAACGTGACCTCGCGGACGACGTGCTCGTCGTACTCGCGGTAGCCCCGGTCGGTCCGCCCCGCCCGGATCAGCCCCAGCTCGTCGTACCGGCGCAGCCGGTGCGTCGAGACACCGGTACGGCGCGCGAGCTCGGAGATGCGCATGGCCCGGACGCTAGCAACGTTCGCACCGTGCGAAGCAAGCCCTCGTCACGCGTCGAGGAGCTGCAGCCACACGTACGACACGGGTTGGGGCGCGTTCCACTCCGCGGCGAGCGCGGGGTCCACGTCGACGAACCCCGCCGACCGGTACGCGGCGAGGGCGGCGTCGTTGGCGGGGTTGACCCGGACGAAGCAGGAGCTGAGACCGAGCGCGCGGGCATCGGCAGCCAGCAGCGTGACGAGCCTGCGCCCCATCCCGCGGCCTCGCGCCGCGGGATCCACGAGCACGCGGGCGATCTCGGCCTCGTCCTCCCCCTCGTCGACCCACACCTCGCCGTACGCCACCGGCGAGGCCGACCGCTCGTCGACGAGCAGCCAGGGGCGTACGTCGTCGTCGCGCCACCACCGGCGGACGCGGTCGGGGTCGAAGGGGTGCTCCACCACCGAGCACCACAGACGCGCCTCGTAGGCCGACCGCGACCACGAGGCGACGAGGTCCGCATGGGCGGCCGCGGGCTCGACGAGACCGGGCTGCGTGGGCGACGTCACCCTGCCGAGACTAGTCCGCGACGGCGCCTTCAGCGGCGTCGCGCCTCGACGAGGGTCCGGGTGGAGTGCGCGACGAACGGCCCTTCCGCGGCGATCCGCGCGTGCAGGCGGCGCAGCGCGGCGTCGTACCGGTCGACGGTGAAGCCGGGGACGATCCAGATCACCTTGCGGAGGAAGTAGACGATCGCGCCCACGTCGCCGAACTCCATGCGCAGGCGCTCGGTCCGCAGGTCGACGACCTCCAGCCCCGCCGCGCCGGCCGCCTCCGCCTCGGCGTCGGGCTGCCGCGCCTGCCGGTGCTCCGGGCCGAGCGGCCCGACGAGCTCCTCGGCGAGCGCGAAGACCGACTCGGGGCCGACGTGCTGCGCGAGGTAGGTCCCGCCCGGGGCGAGCACCCGCGCGATCTCGTCCCACCACACCGTCGCCGGATGGCGGCTGGTGACGAGGTCGAACGCGGCGTCCGCGAACGGCAGGGGCGGCTCGTCAGGGTCGGCCACGACCACGACCCCGCGCGGGTGGAGCAGGCGGGTCGCCTTGGCGAGGTTCGGCGGCCACGACTCGGTCGCGACGGCGACCGGCGGGACGCGCTCCGCGCCGGCGAGGACCTCGCCCCCGCCGGTCTGGATGTCGAGGGCCGCCGACGCGCGCGCCCACCGCTCGACCATCAGCCGCTGGTAGCCCCACGAGGGCCGCTCCTCCGTGGCCCGTCCGTCGAGCCACGAGAAGTCCCAGCCGGAGACGTCGGCGTCCACGGCCTCGGCGACGAGCGCGTCGTACGACCTCACCCGCCGTGCTCCAGGAGCGCCTGGGTCGCGTCACGCTCGTAGGTCGCCCCGAGCGCGTCCCACGCCTCGGCCGACGCGGCGAGCAGCGCACGATCGCGGTCGAGACGGCCGCGGGCGCGGAGCACTCCCGCAGCGGCCCAGCGGTGGTGCGGCGCGTACCGGCCCGCCCGCTCCAGCAGCCGGTCGGCGTCCGGACGGTCGAGGACGGCCGCCAGCTCGGCGGCCATCACCGCGGCGTAGCCGTCGAACCTGCCGGGCACGAACTCCTGGGACACCTCGGCGAGGGCACTCTCCACGTCGTCGTCCTCCGCGAGGGCGACCCGCGCGCGCACGAACGCCGCCCACGGCGCGAGGTTGGGCGACTCGGTCAGACGGGTCGGAGCGGCCACCTCGCGTGCCCGCTCCCACCACGACGCGTACGCCGGCCAGTCGCGGCGCAGACCGGCCGCGAGCACCGCGCCCAGGAGCGGACCGGCGAGCGACAGGTTGCTGAAGCGCCGCGTGGCCACGACGTTGGCCCAGACCTCCGTCGCCGCGTCCTCGGCGGCGGTGAAGTCCCCGGCCAGCGCGAGCGGTGCCACCGCGCTGCCCTTGGCCCAGCACGGGTGCGGCTCGAGCGTCGGGTTCGCGGCGCCTCGCCGGGTGGCGTCGAGCGCCACCCCCAGGGCGCCGGTCGCGACCGCGTACGACGTCACGGACCGCAGCGCGTCGACGACCTCGATCGCACCCTGCGGGTCGCGCTCGGCCGACGCCTCCGTCACCAGCGCGAGACGCTCGGAGGAGACCGCGAGCGACGCGTCGGGGCGACCGGACAGCGCGGCAGCGGTCGACGACGCGTCGAGCGCGGCGCTCAGGACGAGGATCTCGCCCTCGGCGCGTGCGGTCGCGACGGCGTCGGCGGCGGCCGAGGGCAGCACGTGCTGGTGGTCGGCCCCGGACGTCCACGCCCGCGCGGTGGCCAGCGACGCCCGCGCGACCCCGTCGTCTCCCGCGAGCGCCTCGGCGTCGGCCAGCATCGACGCCAAGGTCTCCGCGTCGGGGTCCGCCATGAATCCGGCGCCGCGGAACCGCTCGGCGACGGTGACGGCGGAGGCGAGCGCGACGGCCGCGGCGCCCGGGTCGTCGGATCGGGCGGTGTCGGCGGCGTCGAGCAGGAGGCGGTAGGCCTCCCGCGCGTCGGACACGAGGTGGACGCAGGCGGCGGCGTCGGTCAGGTCGAGGGCTGCGTCACGACCGCGTTCCGCGAGCCGCGCCGCGGTGCGGAAGTGGCGACCGGCCTCCGCGACGAACCCGCGTGCGTAGGCGAGGGTGGCGACGTCGCGGACGAACGCTCGTGCGGTGGCGTCCGGCACGCAGGAGCGCAGGTCGTCCATCACGGCGTCGACCTCCGACGCCCACCCGCTGAGGGACGTCGCGGCGTACGGGCGCCGCGCGACGAGGTCAGACGCCCGGGCGGCGGCCCACGCGGCGTACCGGTCCCGGACCACGCTCGCCCCCTCCGACGCAGCCAGGTGCTCGCGGGCGAGCTCGCGCACCCCGACCAGGAGGGACCAGCGGTCGGCACCGCCGGACCCCCGGGTACGCCGGACCAGGCTCTTGTCCGCGAGACGTCCGAGCAGGTCGGCGACCCCGGCGCGTCCCTCGCCGGGCAGGAGCGCGACAGCCGCATCGAGCTCGAACCCGCCCGCGAACGCGGACACGGTGTGGAGCGCGACGCGCTCGTCGTCGGCGAGGGCGTCGTGGCTCCACTCGACCACCGCGCGCAACGAGCGATGACGGCGGTCCACCGGCCGGCCCAGGGTGAGCAGGCGGAGGACGTCGTCGAGCCCCGCCTCGACCCCGTCCAGACCCATCGAGGCGACCCGTGCTGCTGCCAGCTCGATCGCCAGCGGCGACCCGTCGAGGCGCCGGCCGAGCGCGACGGCGGCGGCGGTCGGCACCTCGACCCCAGGCCCCGCGGCTGCCGCGCGCGCGACGAACAGGCTCGCCGCCTCGTCGTCCGGGAGCGGGCCGAGGTGGAAGACGGCTTCGCCAGGGACGCCGAGACGCTCGCGACTGGTGACGAGGACACGCAGGTCAGGCAGGGCGTCGACGAGGTCCGCGACGAGCCGCGCCACGTCGTCCGTCACGTGCTCCGCGTTGTCGAGGATCAGCAGGGTCCGGCCCCGCAGGGCGCTCGCGAGCGCCTCGGCAAGGCTGACCTGCGGACGCTGGGCGACCCCGAGGACGGCGGCGACCGCGGCGTCGACGGCACCCGACACCGCCGGGACGAGGTCCACGAAGGCGCCTCCCGACGCGAACCAGGCCTGCGACCGCTCGGCCACCGCGACGGCGACGCGGGTCTTGCCCGCGCCCCCGGGCCCGAGGACGGTCGTGATCCGGCTCTCCGCGGCGAGCCGGGCGACGGCGTCCACCTCGGCCCTACGCCCCACGAGCGAGGTCCGCGGTCGCGGCAGACCGACGATCACCCCGGCCACGGGCCGGGCGTCCTGCCCGGGCGCGGTACCCGCCGCGAGGGATGCCAGCTCCCGCCGGTCGCGCGCCCCGAGCTTGCGCAGCAGCGACGACACGTGGCTCTCCACGGTCCGGACGGACAGGTGCAGCCGGTGGGCGATCTCGGCGTTCGTGAGGTGCTCGGCGACGGCGCCCAGGACGTCCTGCTCCCGCGGGGAGACGGCGTCGACAGGGAGGTCCGGCACCCGCTCAGTATGCCGTGGCACGGACCGAGGCTCGGGGTCGATTCCGTGGTGGATCCGTGGTCGTCACGGATCCGGAGCACCGCCCCGCGACACGACGATCGAGGTGTCCCTGAATCTCACCCCCCACCAGGAGCGCTCATGCTGATCGTCGCCAAGGAATCCGACCTCCGACTCCCCCGCAGCCGTACGACGCGGTTCGAGGGCGAGGCGTACGGCTCGGGCGTGTCGTTCTTCCACGTCGACAACGCGCCGGGGCAGGGGCCGGACGCCCACGTCCACCCGTACTCCGAGACGTGGGTCGTGCTCGAGGGCGTCGCCCACATCCGCACCGCCGACGGCGAGACGTACGGCGAGCCGGGCGACGTCGTGGTCGTCGGAGCGGGTACGCCGCACGCCTTCCGCGCCGTGGGTCCGGACACGCTGCGCATGCTGTGCATCCACGCCTCGCCCCGGATCGAGCAGGAGTTCCTCGACGACGAGGACGCCGCCGACGCCGCGGTCGTGTTCGACACGGAGACGGTCCGGTGAGCGGCGCAGCCACGCTCACGCCCGTCGCCCCCGTCGTGACGGCCGACCTGGAGCGCTACCGCAAGGAGCTCACGGGCTACTGCGCCTGGCGGCTCGGGTCGGTGGTCGACGCCGACGACGCCGTCCAGGAGACGCTGGTCCGCGCCTGGCGCAGCCGCGCGTCCTTCGAGGGGAGGGCCACGCTCCGGTCGTGGCTCTACCGGATCGCGACCAACGTGTGCCTGGACTCCCTCGGCACGCTCGGACGACGTCCGCGGCCGGTGGACCTCAGGGCGAGCGAGGGCACCGCGCTCGAGGTGCTGGACGTCGCGGCACCGACGGACCCTGCGGAGGTGGCCGCCGAGCGGGAGGCCGTGCGGTCCGCCTTCGAGGCAGCGCTGCGCCACCTCCCGCCCCGCCAGCGCGCGGTGCTGGTGCTCCGCGACGTGCTGCGCTGGCGCGCGGCGGAGGTGGCGTCGCTGCTCGACACCTCGGTCACCTCGGTGAACAGCGCGCTGCAGCGGGCGCGGACGACGCTGCGCGGCGTTGCGGCGTCGCACGCCGGCGCGGCGCTCGACGCGGGCGAGGCGCTCGACGACCGCGCGGTGCTCGACGACCGCGCGGTGCTCGACGACGGCGACGCCGCGCTGCTCGAGGAGTACGTCGCGGCGTTCGCGGCGTACGACGTCGACGCGCTCGTCAGGCTGCTGCGTGAGGACGCCGCCCGCGGGAGCGCGTCCGTCACGTCCGCGCGTAGGTGAGGACCGCGCACCCGTTGTCGAACGTCCTCACCTCCTCGAGCGCGAACGCCGTGGGACGGAACTCCGTCGTGAACGCCGGGACCCCGGAACCCGCCACGACGGGGTACTTCTTGACGACCAGGCGGTCGATCTCGTCCAGGAGCTGGCCCGCGAGCGCGCCGCCGCCGGCGAGGTAGATGCCGAGCGGGGACTCCTCGGCCTTGAGCTCACGGACGCGGGTGACGGGGTCGACGGCGGTCACCTCGACCTTCGGATCGGGTGACGCGGTGAGCGACCGGCTGAAGACGACGGTCCGCAGGTGCGCGTACGGGTCGGTGAACCCGAGCTCCAGCCCGGGGTCGTACGTCCGCCGTCCCATCACGAGGGTGTCGAACCGGCTCAGCGGGGTGTCCGCGACGCCGAACACCTCACGGGCATGGGTCGGCAGGGCGTCGGCGTACTCGGTGGCCATGAACTGCCCGAACGCGTCGGACACGGGGAAGAAGTCGACCTGGTCCTCGGGACCGGCGATGAAGCCGTCGAGGGTCGTGCCGATGTAGTAGGTCATCTCTCGCATGCCGTCGACTCAACCACGACAGGTGAAGTACGTCAAGCGTAGTTGTTTCTCGCGCCGCGAACCGGCAGGATGCTCGCATGGTCAGCAACCCCCAGCGACGCACCGCGCTCCTCGACGCCGGCATCGACGTCCTCGCCCGGCTGGGCGCACGTGGTCTCACCTTCCGCGCGGTGGACGAGCAGGCCGGTGTGCCGACCGGGACGACGTCCAACTACTTCGCCAACCGCGAGGCGCTCCTGCGTGCGCTCGGCGACCACGTGTTCGTCCGCCTCGCACCCGACCCCGACTTCGTCGCGGAGCGGCTGGCGGCACCGCCGTCGCGAGACCTCGAGGTCGTGCTCATGCAGGACATCGTCGAGCGGGCGCGCGCCGACCGCCCGGGCTACCTCGCGATGTTCGAGCTGCGGCTCGAGGCCTCGCGGCGACCTGAGCTGGAGGAGGCGTTCGCCGCACGGTTCCGTGCGAACCTCGACGAGATCACCGCCGCGCACGTGGGGGGCGGCTTTCCCGGCGGCGGCACGACGGCGCTCCTGCTCTACCTCGCGATGAACGGGCTGCTGCTCGAGCACCTGACGCTGCCCGGAGTCCTGCCCGGCGGAGACGACGGGCTCGCCGACCTCGTCACGCGGCTGGTGGAGACGATCGTCCCCACGTGAGCAGACTCAGGAGGCCTCGACCGCCGGGCCGAGGCGCTCGGCGAGCGCCGCCTCGTCCGGGACGAACCACGCCTGTGTCCCCCGGTTCGACTCACCGACGAAGGCCCGCAGCGCATCGCTCTCCTGCAGGTGGTCGGTGATGTCGCCGAGCACGGCCACGCGGATCCGGTAGTTCACCAGCTTCTGGAGGATCTCCCCGGCCAGGCCCGAGCGGAGGCGGAAGAACTCCGGGTCGAGCCGCGAGACGGGGACGACGACCATGTCCGCCCCGTGACCGAGCACGTCGCCGACGAGCTGGCTGCCGTCCGACGGTGCGGCGATCACCGGACCGTCGGGGTCGAGGTGCAGGACCCGTAAGTCAGCATGCTCGTGGAGGCGCATGCCGCCGACCGTACGCGGCCGCGGCGCCGGGTCGCACCCCGATTCCGCCCGGCGTCGTACGCTGCAGCATGCTGCGGATCCAGGACGTCACCTACCTCGTGCGCGATCTCGACGAGGCGATCGGGTTCTTCGTCGACGTGCTCGGCTTCGAGCTGCGCCAGGACGACACGTTCGACGGCGGCTGGCGCCGCGTCGTGGTGGGGCCTGGCGGCGGTGACACCGGACTCGTGCTGACCCTGCCGTCGGGCGACGACGCTCCGGTCGGCCGACAGGCCGGGGACACCGTCGCGTTCTTCCTCGAGACCGACGACTTCACCACGCAGTACGCCCGGATGCGCGACCACGGCGTCCGGTTCCGCGAGGAGCCCCGCTACGAGTCGTACGGGACGGTCGTCGTGTTCGAGGACCCGTACGGGATGCCGTGGGACCTGATCCAGCCCCCGCGCTAGGTTCGGACCCATGGTCGCCTCGGTCGCCGTCCTGTCCGACGTCCACGGGGTCCTGCCCGTGCTCGACGCGGTCCTCGCCGAGCCGGACGTCGCCGAGGCCGACCTGGTCGTCGTGACCGGCGACCACGCCGCAGGGCCGATGCCTGTCGAGGTCCTCGACCGCCTCGTCGGGCTCGGTGACCGGTGCGTGCTCGTCCGCGGCAACGCCGACCGGGAGCTGGTCGCGGTCGCACGCGGGGGTACGTCGGAGCACCCGGAGTCGCAGTGGGCCGGACGGCAGCTCCGACCCGACCAGGTCACGCTGCTCGACGGACTCCCTCATCCGGTGGTCCTCGAGGTCGACGGGTTCGGCCCCGTGGTGTTCTGCCACGGCACACCGCGCGACGACGACGAGGTCGTGCTCGTCGACACGCGGCTGGAGCGCTGGGCCGAGGTGCTCGCCGACCTCGACGACGCGGTGCGGACCGTCGTGTGCGGACACACGCACATGCCCTTCGTCCGGCTCGTGGACCGGCGCCTCGTCGTGAACTCCGGCAGCATCGGCATGCCGTACGGCCGGGCCGGCGGAGCGTGGGCCCTGCTCCGCGGTGGTCAGGTCAGCCTGCGGCACACCCCTGTCGACGTCGACGCGACCGTCGCGGAGGTCGTCGCACGTTCGGCCTACCCGGGACGTCAGGCGTGGACCGACGAGTACGTGCGCTCGCAGCACAGCGACGCCGACGCGGTGCGCGCCTTCGGCCCGCGCGACGGTCGCTGACGGCGGAGCCCGCGCTCCGGCTCAGGTGAACGCGGACCGGTAGTACTCGGACTGGCCCTCGAGGTACTGCTCGAACACGATGTCGTCGAGGTCGTCGCCGCGCTCGGCCGCGACCAGGCGGTCGAGGTAGTACTCCCACCCCGGACCGACGCTCGAGGCGGTCTCGGCGTCCGACAACGCCTGCGCGAAGGTCAGGGTCGTGAACCCGTCCGCGTCGTCGAGGTCGAGCTCGAGCAGCCACCGTGTGCCGGTGACGTCGGACGGCTCGGACGAGCGCGTGACGAGGCGCCGCGGCGGCTCGCACACCTCGATCTCGTAGACCTCCGCGGGGGCGTCCTCCCCCTCGGCCGTCATGAAGAAGGTGACCTCCCCCGTCGCGGGATCCCCTGTCCAGGTGCCGATCCAGCGCTCGAGGCGCTCGGGTTCGGTCACGGCGGCCCAGACGTCCTCGACGGGCGCGGCGAAGCGACGGGTCAGGACGAGGTAGTCGGTGCCGTCGCGGCTGTCGCGACGACCGGTCGGTGCGATGGTCATGCGGTCTCCTCGTGGTGGCGGCGCATGCTGCTCACCCCAGTCAACCGAGGTCCGGCCTCGTCCGCCGGTCAGCCGCGGTGCCGCCCTGTCGTCGCGGAAGCTCGCCGGCGACCGATCAGCAGTCCCCCGACGGCGACGACCGCGACCGCTGCGAGTGCTCCGGCGGTCGCCGTCGGCCCGATCCCGTCGAGCGGTCCGGCGACGGCAGCCTCACCGCCGGGCGGGCCGTCCGCCGGGGCCGCCGCGCCGAACGGAGCGTCCGTCGGCGTCGGCGTCGGCGTCACGGTCGCCGCGCTGGGTGTGGCGGTCGTGGGCGTCGTGGCGGACGGCGTCACGCTCGGGCTCGTCGGCCGCGGGGACGGCGACGGCGTGGCGGACGGCCGCGCCTCCGTGGCCTTGGGCTTCGTCGGTGACGGAGACGGCTTGGGCGTGGCGGTGGCCGTCGGGCTGGTCGGCGCCGGGCGGGTCGACGAGCCGGGGTAGCTCGCGAAGACCTGGACTCCCCACGTCGTACCGTTCGCCTTCAGGAATGCGATGCCGATGTCGGTGTAGTCGCCGAGGATGTTGGCGCGATGGCCGGACGAGCCCATCCAACCCGCGTGCATCGCCGCACCGGTCGGATAGCCGTACGCGACGTTCTCGCCGACCCGACGCCAACCACCGGGGATCTGCTCCGCGACGTCGGGGTTGTGGGACATCTCCTCGTCCTCCGCCATCTGGTGCGCCCACGCCAGCGCGACCGCGTCGAGGCTCGCGTTGCGACTGAGGGGGGCGAGCCCCTCGTCGGCGCGCGCGGCGTTCGCTCGGGAGGCGATCGTGTCGGCGTCGGACGCCGCCTGACTCGGTGCACCCGCCAGCACGAGCAGCAGGCAGACGAGGACGGCGGTCGCCGCGGGCGCGATCGCCCGTCGTCGCTGTGCCGTCACCCGTGGAGAGTAGCGGCTGCCCCCGGGGACCGGTCCAGTCGCAGGCGATGCATCTCGCCAGCCGAGGCACGGATCCGCCACTAGGGTCACCGCATGACCGCTGAGCTTCCCGTCGGCGCCCTCGTCGACTCCGAGGACGACACCCCTGCGCACCTCGATGCGTCCCGGTTCAACCGGCACACGTTCTGGTGCGGGCAGAGCGGCTCGGGCAAGACGTACGCGCTCGGGGTGGTGCTCGAGCAGCTGCTCCTGAACACCCGTCTGCCGATCCTCGTCCTCGACCCCAACGGGGACTTCGTCCACCTCGGCGAGACCCGCGACGACGCGGCGAGCGAGAGCGCCTCGCGCCTCGCCGGGCTGGACCTGCGCATCCTCCGTCCGCGGGCGGAGGCGCCCGGCCGGTTGTGCGTGCGCTACCTCGACCTCGACCTCCGCTCCAAGGCGGCGGTCCTGCGCATCGACCCGGTCCGCGACGCCGAGGAGTACAACCTGCTCCTGCACCTCGAGGACGACTACGGCGGCGCTGTGGACCGGTCCGGCTTCGTGGAGTCCCTGCGCACCTCCGAGGACCCGGGCCGCCGCAAGCTGCTGACCCGTCTGGAGAACCTGGGCGTCCTCCGGTGGGACGTCTTCGCGTGGGGCGGCCCGTCGGCGGAGGCCGTGATCGACGAACGGCCGCACGCGGCGGTGATGGACCTCGGCGGGTTCCATGCGCCGGACGAGCCGAAGGTTGCGGCGCTCGGGATGCTCGACCACCTGTGGGCCACGCGGGAGTCGCGCCGGCCGGTGCTGATCGTGATCGACGAGGCGCACAACCTCTGCCCGGCCGACCCGATCACGCCGCTCGAGCGGGTGCTCACCGAGCGGATCGTGCAGATCGCCGCGGAGGGACGGAAGTATGGCCTGTGGCTGCTCCTATCGACGCAGCGGCCCTCCAAGATCCACCCCAACGCCCTCTCGCAGTGCGACAACCTCGGCCTGATGAAGATGAGCTCGCCGCGCGACCTGGCTGAGCTCGGCGAGTACTTCGGGTACGCGCCCGCCGACCTGCTCGCCCGGTCAGGCAGCTTCGCCCAGGGGCAGGCGTTGTTCGCCGGCGGCTTCGCCCCGACTCCGGGCGTCGTCCAGGTCGCGCCGCGCCTCACCCACGAGGGCGGCTCCGACGTACACGTGCCCCTCTGACCCGCAACGCACCGCACCTCCGCACCGTCCTCAGCCAACCCTCATGGCGTCGCCTGGTCGGCGCACCACCGGACGAGCGGGACGTCGGCGTCGTCACGCAGGTCACCGTCGTCCGCCGCATCCTCCTCGTCCCGGTCGCCGCGCGGATCACCCCTCGGATCGCCCCGCGGATCACCCCGCGGATCACGCCTCTGACCACCATCCGGCACCGAGAGGGCGCGCAGATAGCGGCCCAACCGGTGCGCCTGGACGCGCCCGTGGTCCTCGAGCACGGTGCCGGCCGTGCCGACCCCGCGGCGGAACACGAACCCTCGTCGGCCGTCGGGCGCCACGTGGAGGCGCCCCGCATGGACCGCGGAGTGGCAGCGGCTGCACAACCCGACCAGCTCGTCGATGTCGGTGCGCCCTCCGTCGCGGGCCCACCACGAGGTGTGGTGGACCTCGAGGACCGTGTGCCGGCAGCCCGGAGCGGCACACCTGCCGCCCTGGCGGGACAGCACCGCGACGCGCTGCTTGGGTGTCGCGAGCCGCGACGTCCGCCCGACGTTGAGGACGTCAGCCTGCGGTGTCGCGCCGCCCGTGACGCCGTCGACCAGCACCGGCGTCACGTCGGCCTCGCACGTCAGGTAGCCGAACAGCTCGGGCCCCACAGGACCGAACCCGCTCAGCGTCGGTCCCTCGGCGCCGCGCTGCCCTGCCAGCCACTCCGCCTCGACCATCACGTGCAGCTGCGGCCGCACACCACGGTCCGACGGCATCCCGTGACGCAGGGTGGTGTCGACGAGGTCGCGGATCGCGTCGAGGCGACGCTGAGCGCCCGTGCGGTCGTCGTCGGCATCGCGCGGCGCCGACGCCGCCGCGAGCCAGGTCGCGATCTTGGCCCCGGTCGGGATGTCGACGAAGCCGACCAGGTGGTAGCCCGACCCGCACCGGGTCAGGGTCACGTCGTGCTTGTCCATCCCGCGCTTGAACTGCTCGTCCAGGCGCTCGGGGTGGACGACGTCCTCCATGCGGCCGATCGCCTTGGCCAGCTCGGCGCTCCCGGCCACCCGGGCCAGCGGGAGCAGGATCCCCGGTGTCGCCTCGGCCATCTCCTCCAGACCCACCTTGGTGATGCCGGCGCTGAACTCGGCAACGTGGTCCAGCCGCACCTCGCCCGACCGCGCCGCCTCGCCGAGCTCGGGCAGCAGCCGCATCGACCTGCCGGCTGCGCGCCGCTTCTTGATCTCGCCGTCGTTGAGCCTCAGCTCGCGGCGCGCCCAGCTCAGCGAGGACGACGCGCCGTCGTCGGCGAACGCTCCCGTCTCCTCGAGGTGGTCGAGCCCGGTTGCCTTCAGGGCCTCCAGCCGGTCGATCCCCGACTGCAGACGGCGCAGAAGCATCCGCGTCTGCGCGCTGTCGGCCGAGCCGACCGGTTGCGCGCAGAGGGCGTCGACCGCCTCGTCGAGCGCCACGACTGCACCGATATCGAACATGTGTCCAAGCCTAGGAGACCACGGCGACACGCGGACCGGTCGTGCACAGGCGCACCACGCCAAGGCGTTGTCCCCAGGTGCGGGCGACACCGACCGTCGTCCTCAGCGTCCGTTCCGGCTGAAGTGCTGGTAGTCCTTCAGGTTCTGCCAGCTCCCGCCCCAGCCCCACCCGACCGCCGCGAACGCCCGGACCACGGGCCCGTCGGCGGTGATCATGCCCGGACGGACCCGGTCGCGGTCGACGTACGACGACGCGAGCTCGGGCAGGACGACGTCGCCCTTCACGTACGGGTTCTGGAACGGGTTGACGTCGACCGCGAGGCCGTACGCGTGCTGCGAGAACGTCGTGGTCCCGCGGGTCGGGCGGCAGTTGAACGCACCGGTGTTGTTGCCGTCGCCGGTCGGCGGCGCGGTCTGCTCCGCGGCGCGGGTGATGCGCATCTCCTCGATCGGGAAGCGCTGGGCGTACAGCCGGCGGAACGCGCGGACGACGTCGTCCACGACCGCCGTGTTGACCAGCAGCTCGCCGGTGTGGCGGGAGTCGTCGAAGCCCCAGAACGTCAGCCGTACCCAGGCCAGGTCGTCACGTCCGACCGGACATCCCCGCCGCCACGTCGAGCGGGCGATGACGGCGTCCGGCGCCGGGGACTCGACCTCGCTCGCGAAGCCCGCGCCCGGGAGCGCGGGGAGCTGGTCCGGAAGGGTGAACCGGCGGTTGCGGAGCTCACGAGGAGTCGGGCGCACCTCGCCAAAGCCGGCCTCGGTACGCGGCAGGACGCGCGTCCCGAGCCACGCCGGCGGCACCGTGCCCGGAGCAGCGGAGGTGGGCGCAGCGGTGGGCGCGGTCGTCGGGGCAGGCGCCACCGTGGTGGGGCTGACCGACGTCGACGGCGCAGACGACGTCGTCGGCACGGAGGTCGGATCCGGCGTCGGATCCGCCGTCGGATCCGCGGCCGGGTCGCCCGAGCACCCCGCGAGCAGGAGAGCCAGACCGAGCCCGAGGGCGGGGAACGAGGTCCGTACGCGGTGCCGCACCCCTTCGAGTCTAGGAGCGGCTCCCGAAAAAGTTCTCCGCGACTGTCGATCCCCGCCCTCGCCGATTGTCCGAGGGGTGACCGACAGCTCAGAGGAGGAATGATGGACCACCTGATGCTCGCCTGCCTCGTGCTCCACACGGGTGCCCAGGACGCAGCACGTGACGACGGCCCGACGGAGGAGCAAGATGTCTGGTGGCTCGCACGAGCCGAGGAGGCACTGTGAAGTTCTTGATGCTGGTTCAGGGTGAGCCTGACCTCGATCTCCCGCCGGAGACCGACTCCGACGTCGCGACGTGGGTGAAGAAGGTCGATGAAGCGGGATCGCGGATCATCGGCGACCGGCTCGCCCCGCCGACCGACTCGGTGGTCGTACGGGTCCGCGACGGCGCCGTCCTGCGTACGGACGGACCGTTCGCCGAGGCACGCGAGTTCATCGGCGGGTTCGACATCCTCGAGGCGCCCGACATGGACGCCGCGGTGGCGATCGCCGCCGAGCATCCGCTCGCTGCCCATGTCTCCCTCGAGATCCGGCCGTTCTGGCCGCTGTTCCCGGAGGGCTGACCACGATCCCGTCGGCGTCCGCGGCCGCCTCCGAGGACCCCGTCCGCGACGCCTTCCGCGCGCACTGGGGCGAGGTCGTCGCGTCGCTCGTCCGGCTGACCTCCGACCTCTCCCTTGCCGAGGACTGCGCCCAGGAGGCGTACGCGCGCGCCTCCGTCCGCTGGCCGCTCGACGGCGTCCCCGAGCGACCGCGCGCCTGGCTCGTGACGGTCGCCCGCAACGACGCCCGCAACCGGATCAAGCGGGCGGCGAACGAGCGGACGAAGCTCGCGCTGCTCTCGACGACCGAGCACGGCGACGACGGCGGGACGGAGCAGTCGGTGATCGACGACGACCTCCTGCGTCTGGTCCTGGCGTGCTGCCACCCCTCGCTGCCCACCGAGAGTCAGGTGGCCCTCACGCTGCGGACCGTGGTCGGTCTGAGCACGGACGAGGTCGCGCGAGCGTTCACGATCTCCCCCTCGACGGCTGCGCAGCGCCTGGTCCGCGGCAAGAACCGCCTGCGCGAGCTCGGCCCCTCCGTGTTCGCGGACCCGTCCGACGACCAGCTCGCAGCACGCGTCGACGCCGTGCTCGCGGTGGTCTACCTCCTGTTCAACGAGGGGTACGCCGCGACCCGCGGGCCTGTGCTGGTCCGCGGCGACCTCTGCGACGAGGCGCTCTACCTCGGCCGGACCGTGGCGCGCCTGGTCCCGGAGGAGCCGGACGCGGTCGGCCTCGTCGCCCTGATGGAGCTCACGCACGCACGGCGTACGGCGCGGGTCGACGCCGCGGGCGAGCTGCTGACCCTGGAGGAGCAGGACCGGTCCTTGTGGGACCGCGGCCTGGTCGCCCGCGCCGTGGAGCGCCTCGACGCCGTCCCGCCCGGTGAGGCGTACGGTCCGTACCGGATCCAGGCGGAGATCGCCGCCTGCCACGCGGCTGCGCCCTCGGCCGATGCAACGGACTGGCCCCGCATCCTCCGCTGGTACGACGCACTCACCCGCGCGCAGCCGACACCCGTGGTGGCGCTCAACCGCGCGGTCGCCGTCGCCATGGCCACCGACCTCGAGACCGGTCTCGCCGAGGTCGACGCGCTCGACCGCACCGGGTCCCTGCGGCACCACCACCTCGTCCCTGCGACGCGGGCCGACCTCCTGGTTCGTCTCGGTCGCCCCGCCGAGGCCCTGGGGGCGTACGACGCCGCGCTCGCGCTGGTCGACAACGACGTGGAGCGCCGCTTCCTCGAGCGACGCCGTCGCGGTGCCGCGAGCTCCGCGTCCTGACGGCACCCCGCGGCGTACCCTTCCCAGGTGGCACCGGACACCCGCAACCGCCACGGCTGGTACTGGCGGACGTGGCTCGTGGTCGCCGGCTTCGCCGTCGTCACGCTGATCGGCTCCCGCGTTGCCGGGATCCCGGTGCGCGACCCGGGCAACGCCTTCTTCCTCTCCCGGCTGGCGATCGCCCTCCCCGGCCTGGCGGTGCTCGCGCTGGCCGACGCCGCCTGGCGGACCCGCCCGTGGTCGGTTCGCGCGACGCTCGCCACCCTCCGGGCGAGGTGGACGCCGCGCCGGATCGCGCTCGCGGTGAGCGCGCTGGTCGCGTACTACCTGGTCTATCTCTGCTACCACAACCTCAAGAGCTGGGACGTCCTCCTCGACCCGCGCGACGACCTGCTGCTGCGCTGGGACCGCTGGCTGTTCCTCGGCAGCACGCCCGGCGCCGTCCTCCACGACCTGCTCGGCGAGCACACGGCGATGTACGTCGTGTCGGCGGTCTACATGGCGTTCACCCCGGTCGTCACGACGATGCTCGTCGGCTCGCTCGTGTTCACCGAACGCGTCCGCCACGGGTTCGTGATGGTGGTGGGCGGGATGTGGGCGTGGATCCTCGGCGTGGGGTCGTACTACCTGATCCCGTCGCTCGGCCCGTTCTGGCGGCTGCCCGAGGAGTACGCGGGGCTGCCCCGCACCGCGATCCAGGACATGTGGGAGAAGGACGTCGTCGGACGCGAGCACCTCCTGGCCCACCCCGAGGCGCCGGACGCGCTCGCGCAGATCTCCGCGTTCGCGAGCCTCCACGTCGCCTTCACCACGCTGGTCTTCCTGATGGCGCGCTACTACGGGCTCAGGCGTCTGAGCTGGGTGCTCGGCGTCTTCGTCCTCGCCACGATCGTGGCGACGCTCTACCTCGGCTGGCACTACGTCGCCGACGACGTGGCCGGGATCGCGATCGCCTTCGCCGCAGTCTTCCTGGGACGGAAGACGATCTATCCGCGACGTACGGAGGAGCCCGCCAGGCGGTAGCAATCCACAAGGTGTGTTGCACAAGAGTTCTTGCACAATGCTCCTTGTGGGCGTAGCGTCGCCATCATGGGCGATGACCACGACCACGACCACGAGCACGTGACCGGCGACCCGGACCGCCGTACGATCACCGACGCCAAGGCGCTGTCCGCGCTCGCGAACCCGTTCCGTGCGCGCATGCTCGACGCACTGACCGTCGACGGACCTTCGACGGCGTCGATGCTCGCCCAGCGCACCGGCCAGGCCGTCGGCAGCGCGAGCCACCACCTCAAGGTCCTGCACGAGGCAGGGCTCGTCGAAGAGGCCCCCGAGCTCGCCAAGGACCGTCGCGAGCGCTGGTGGCGCAAGGTCTCGACGTCGCTGCGGTGGTCACGCGCGGAGTTCGCGGGCGACACGGTCGCCGTGGACGCCGCGCTCGCCGCCGAGTCCCTCGCCCTGCAGCGTCAGGTCGACGCCGCACGCGCCTGGCTCGCCAACGCCCCGTCCGCGGCGGACTGGGACGACGCCGCGTTCGCGACCCAGACCTGGCTGCACCTGACGCCGGACGAGCTGCGCGAGCTCGCCGAGGAGATGGTCGCGCTGCTCACCCGCTGGCACGCGCGACCGACTCCCGACGACGGTGCCGCGCGCGAGCCGATCCTCGTCTTCTCCCGGGGGTTCCCGCACCAGCCCTGACCCGTCGTTCGACCTCACGTCACCGTCGCACCCGACACCTCGACCCGAGGTGATGCCGTCCTGCCCCGAGGAGGGAAGTGATGACCCGCACCGCACGACGACCCTCGTCAGGCACCGGCTTCGGCTACCTCTGGTCCGGCGAGAGCGCCAGCCTCCTCGGGAACGCCACGAGCGCCTTCCTCGTCCCCGTCCTCGCGCTCGTCCAGCTCGACGCAGGGCCCCTGTGGGTCGGTCTGCTCACCGCCGCGGCCTGGCTCCCGTGGGTGCTCGTCGGCCTGCTCGCCGGCGCCCTCATCGACCGCCGGACTCCCAAGCCGGTGATCATCGCCGCCAACCTCACGGCCGCCGCGGCGCTCGTCACGGTGCCGGTCGCCGGCTGGGCCGGGATGCTGACGCTCGGCCACCTCGTGGTCGTGGCGCTCGCCACCGGCACCGCGAGCGTGTTCTCGCGCACCGCCGGGACGAAGCTCGTCCCCCTGGTCGCCGAGCCGAGCCGTCTCGAGGCGGCCAACGCCCGGCTCCTCGGGACCGAGTCGCTCACGCAGGTGGCCGGACCGGGCCTCGGCGGCCTGGTCGTGTCCGTGGTGTCCGCCTCCACCGGGCTGCTGCTGGACGTCGTGGGCTTCCTCGTCTCCGCCGTGTGCCTGCGGCGCGTGCGTCCGCGCGCCGCTGCGGGCGCACGGCCCGACGCGGCCGTCCGCCTCCGGCACCAGATCGCCGAGGGCGTGGCGTTCGTCCGTCGCGACCGCTTCCTGGCGCCCATGGTCGTGGTCGGCAGCGTGTCCAACTTCGGCCTGACCGGCTTCACCACGCTGCTCGTCGTGTACCTGGTCGACGTCCTCGGCGTCTCCGCCTCGTACGCAGGTCTCGTGATGATGCTGGGCAGTCTCGGCGGTGTCCTCGGAGCGCTCGTCGCGGTCCCGCTGGCACGACGGATCGGCACCGGACGTGCGTCGACAGGCCTGCTCGTCCTCAGCGGGCCCGCGGCCCTGCTCGTCGCTCTGCCGGTGCGTCGGGACCAGGTGGCGATCACGGTGGCGGGGCTGGTCCTCGTGGGCGCGTTCGTCGTGTGCGGCAACGTGATCCGTGGTGCGTGGAGGCAGCGGTACGTCCCGGACCGGCTGCTCGGCCGCGTGGTCACCGCCAGCCAGGTGGTGAACTACGGCGCGATGCCGCTCGCCGGGCTCACGGCGGGAGTGCTCGCGCACAGCGTCGGCACCCGCCCGACCATGCTGCTGATGGCGGGCGTGCACCTGCTGGCGTGGACGGCGATGCTCGCGACGCCGGTCGGACGCGTCGTCGAGCTGCCGACCTCCGTCGACCCCCTCCTTTCGACGATGCCCCCTAGCCCATCGGCCGATGCCACGGGCCCGCGCACCCCCGTACGGTCGGCTCCGTGACCGTCGAACCGCCCACCACGCTCGGCTACTCCCGTGAGGACAAGATCGGCACGGCGGTGATCCTCGGCGGGGGCGGGCTGCTCGTCTTCCTCCTCGCCCCGCTGCTCGCGGCATGGCTGGCCGACGTGCCCGTCGTCCCGTTCAAGGGACCGCTCCAGTGGGTCGGTTCGTTCGACCAGCCGTGGGCGTGGGTCGTACGACCCGTGATCGGCCTGGTCGTCGGACTCGCCGTCGCGCTGGTGGTGATCACCGACGCGTACCGGCTCGAGGTCGACGACGACGGGCTCGTCGTGCACCACCGCGACGACCGCCGACGGATCGACCGTACGCAGGTGGTGGCCGTCTACCGCGACGGCAAGACGGTCGTCATCGACGGTCGCGACGGACGGCGTCTCTTCGACCAGGAGGTCGAGGCGAGCCGGGACGCCGTGGCGGACGCGTTCCGCCGCCACGGCTACCCGTGGGAAGGGGTCTGAGGCACCGACGCAGCCCCGGGTCAGCCCCTCCCGAGCCGCTCGCTCACCAGCGGCGGCAGGCCTGTCACCGGCGACCGCCGGGCCGCGAACGGGGCCGCGACCTCCGGACGGCTGCCGGTGTAGAGCCACGCGTCGAACAGCCCGTCGAGCTGCTGACCCGACACCCGCTCGGCGAACGCGATGAACTGCGGCGTCGTGACGTTGCCGCCCTCGTAGCGCGCCGCCCAGCCCCGCAGGATCGCGAAGAAGTCGTCGTCGCCGACCGTGACCCGCAGCTGGTGCAGCGTCATGGCACCCCGGTCGTACACCGCTCCGTCGAACAGGTGGTCGGGCCCGGGATCACCGATCACGAGCTCCCAGAACGGGTCGCCCGCCGGGTGGGAGGCGTACGTCGCGTCGAAGATGTCCTGCGCCGTGGCGACGCCCTGGTCCTCCCACCAGAGCCACTCGGCGTACGAGGCGAACCCTTCGTTGAGCCAGATGTCCTTCCACCGCTTCAGCGCGAGGCTGTCGCCGTACCACTGGTGGGCCAGCTCGTGGACGATCACACCCTCGGCGACCTCCTCGGAGCTGCCGAACCACTCCTGCGCGTAGATCGGCCTCGTCTGGTTCTCGAGCGCGAAGCCGAGCCCGGCGTGGGCGTCGACGATGCCGCCGGAGGCCGAGAACGGGTAGTCACCGAAGGTGTCCTGCAGGAAGTCGAGGATCTGCGGGTGCTTCGCGAACGCGGCCTCGGCATTGTCGCCGAGCGTCGCGGGCCCCTCGTCGGGCGTCCCGACGATCCAGTCGTTGGGGTTGGGGTCGCTCCCCGTCGGGGCACCCGGGACGACCCAGCCGTCCAGCTCGTCGCCGTCGTCCTCGAACGAGGTGCTGCCGGCACCGGTCGGCGTCGTGACGTCGTCGACGAAGACGCCGCCGCCCTGGACGATGTCGTCGCTGGCGTAGGTGAGGGAGATCTCGACCGACTGCCCAGCCCACGCGCCGAGGTCGACGCGCCACTGCTCGTACCCGTCGGAGTCGCCCGTCGCGGCGTTCCACGCCCCGCTGCTGCCCGTCGCCGTGCACGTGCCGTCCGCCTGCGCCGTCTGGTAGTGCGACAGGAACGGGTGCAGCGACAGCCAGAACGGGCACGAGTCACCGGTGCTGGTGCTCGTCTTCCCACCGAGGTCGGGGAGCGTCGTCCAGTCGTCGGCCCCCGGGGTGCGCGCCTCGACGAAGAAGAAGTCCCAGTCCTGCTCGGTCGAGCGGTCGACCCAGAAGGAGAGCTCACCGCCGGCCGCCGGGACGGCGACGGTCCGGGTCAGCCGCTTGTACGACTGCGCCTCGGTGGACGTCTGCGAGATCGCGTACTGCTCGCCCGTGCGCGGCGGCACCGGCTCGTAGAGCTTCGGGTCGATCGCCTCGATCACCCGGATCCCGTCGTGGCGGTAGTCCTTCACGCGGAACTCGCTGATCGTCGCCGTCGTCAGGTACGACGCCATCGGCTCACGCGCCTCCCACGACCACGTGGTCCAGCCGTGCTTCGTACGGTGCCCCCGCGGCACGCCGTTGGCGACGGCCTTCAGGCCCTGCGGCGCGGTGATGCGGAACGAGTACGACGCCTTGTCGCTCGGGTGGTCGTTCACCGGGTACCAGGTGTCGGCGACGTGAGGCTGCCCGACCACGAGCGCCCCGTCGTCGGTGTGGATGAAGCCGGAGCCGTCCTCGAGGGTCGCCGGGACCCCGTCGTACCGGACCTCCGTGAGGAAGGTGCTGTGCTTGCGCAGGCCCTTGCGCGGGATCACGGTCAGCTCGCCGCCGCTGTGCCGCCACGTCGCGCGGCGGCCGTTGACGTACACGGACCGGACGGTCAGGCCCTCCAGGTCCAGGTTGAACCGCGACAGGTTCTGCGTCGCCCGTGCCTTGATGCGGGCGTCGCCCACGAGCCGGTCCGTCGCCGGGTCGTAGCGCACGTCGAGCGCGTAGTGGCGCGCGTCGTACCCGCCGTTGCCGTCGGTCGGGAAGTACGGGTCGCCGATGCCCGCGGCGCCCGGGGTGAAGTGCGGCCGTGATCGCGCGGAGGCGGGACCGGCGAGGAACGCGGCGCCGAGCGCGAGCGCGGCGAGGACCGAGACGAGGACGAGCCAGGTGCGACGCATGGGGACCTCCAAAGATCCTGGTCGCTCCTCAGCGTGCGCCTGCTTGCCGGGAGGTGCAAGTGCTGCGACAGAGCGTCAGCGGCGCCGGTCCCGCCACGCCCCGGTCGCCCAGAGCGCCCAGAGCACGAGCAGCGGCTGGAACAGCAGCCGGATCGCCCGCGACCGGTCGTCGTTGAGCCCGAAGGCGTCGGTGTGCGTGACGTACTGCGAGATGTTGCCCGGGAAGATCGCGACGAAGAACGCCGCCGTCAGCCACCCGACCGCCACCCGCCTGCCGGGCAGCCCGATCAGCGCGCCGCCGAGCCCGATCTCGACGAACCCCGACGCGATGACCACCGTGTCCCCGTCCAGCGGCACCCAGTCCGGGACCTGCGCGAGGAACTCGCGTCGCGCCCACGTGAGGTGGCTGATGCCGGCAGTCAGGAGGAAGGCGCCGAGCGCGAGCCGCCCGATCGTGCGGGGGACGGACAGCGGCTCCGTCGCGGTGTCGGACATGGGGACCTCGCTTCTGCGTCCGGCGTTCGCGTCACCCTAACTGCGAGACGGCGCGCCTGTCCGACCACTACTGTTCTGCCATCGCCGAGACACCTCCCCGGCTGCTGGGCCGAGCCGACGAGCTGCGCACGATCCGCGCGCTGGTCACGGCTGCCCGCAACCAGATCGGCGGCGCCCTCGTGGTCCGCGGCGACCCCGGCATCGGCAAGACGGCACTCCTGAGCGCCGCCACCTCCGGCCTCACCGGTGTGGGGGTCCTCCGGGTCGACGGCTACGAGGCCGAGTCGACGATCGCGTTCTCCGGGCTGCACCGTCTGCTCGCCCCGCTGCGGCGGTACGAGGACGCGCTGCCGGCGTCTCAGCTGCACGCGCTGCGGAACGCCACCGGCACGACCGAGGAGTCCTCGGACGGGCGCCCTCCGGACCGGTTCCTGGTCGGCCTCGGGCTCCTCGGGCTGCTCGCGGCCGCCGGCGCCGAGCGTCCCCTCGTCTGCGCGGTCGACGACGCGCACTGGCTGGACGCGGAGTCGCTCGAGGTCCTGGCGTTCGTGGCGAGGCGGCTGCAGGCCGAGTCGCTGGCGATCGTGCTCGCGGCCCGCGACGACGAGGCGACGACCGCCAGGACGGCGGGGGTGCCGACGCTGCACCTCGGCGGGCTCGACCGCGATGCCGCCCTGACCCTGCTCACGTCGACGGTGCAGGAGCGTCTCGACCCGCTCGCCGCGACGGCCATCGTCCGCGCCACGGGCGGGAACCCGCTCGCGCTGATCGACCTCGCCCGTGGACTCACGGTCGCCGAGCTGACGGCGTCGAGCCTGGGCGACGACCCGATGCCGGTCGGGCGCACGCTCGAGGCGCACTACGTCCGCCAGGTCCGGCGCACCGACGACGGGACCCAACGGTTCCTCCTCGTCGCCGCCGCCGACTCCACCGGGGACGCCGACCTGGTGCTGCGGGCGTCCCAGGCGCTCGGGATCGACGCCACCGCCGCCGACGAGGCCGAGGCCGCGGGCCTGGTGACGCTCGGCCCGTCGATCCGGTTCCGCCATCCGCTCGTCCGCTCCGCGGCGTACTCGTCGTCCCCGGGTCCCGAGCGTCGCCGCGTCCACGCCGCACTCGCCTCCGCCGCGGACCAGCTCGGCCTCGTCGACCTGGAGGCCGTGCACGCGGCCAAGGCCACCGTTGGCACGGACGCCGCGGTCGCGGACCGGCTGGAGCAGGCGGCCGACCGTGCGGGAGAGCGGGGCGGGTACGCGTCCCGGGCCAGCGTGCTGACGCGCGCGGCCGAGCTCACCCCACCCGGGCCCGACCGCGTTCGCCGCCAGGTCGCGGCCGCCGAGGCCGCCCTCGCCGCCGGCGCGGCGCGGGTCGCGTACGGCCTCCTCGCGGAGATCGACCAGCACGGGCTCGACCCCGTGCTGCGGGGCCGGGTGGTCGCGGTGGAGACGGCGCTCGCGATCTTCGTCCCCGACCCCGCCAAGGTCGTCCGCGCGAGCGAGAGCATGCTGCGGGCCGCGGACTTCTTCCACGGCCTCGACCCGGAGCGGGAGCAGCTCGCGCTGGTGCGCGCCTTCGAGTACGCCATGCCGGCCGAGCGACTCCTCGAAGGAGTGAGCCTGGACGAGCTGGGACGCCGGCTCACCGCCGGCGCGGAGCTCGCCGACGGACCGCTGTCCACGATCCTGCGCGGCCTCGGCGCGCACCTCACCCTGCCGTACGCCGACGCAGTGCCGCCGATGCGTGCGGCGGTGGACGCGCTGTCGGAGGTCGGCGACGACCAGCTGCTCGATCTCGGCGCCATCAGCACGTCGCTGACCACCGCCCTGTGGGACGCGCACGCCCGCTACGCCTTCCTCGCGCGGTGTGCCGCGGCGGCACGCGGCCGCGGCGCGCTCCAGGTGCTCGACACCGTGCTGTGGATCCTCTCGCTGGCCGAGCTCAACGGGGGCAGCCCCCATCGGGCCGGCGAGCACGTGGAGCACGTCCGCGAGGTGCGCCGTGCGATCGGCTACGACGCGGAGAACGTCGTCAACGTCTCCTACCTGGCGTGGCAGGGCGCGCCGCGCGCGCAGGTGGACGCGGTCGCGGAGGGCGCACGGGCGCTCGGGTTCGGCGGGGTGCACGCGTCGGCCGCGAGCGCGCTCGCGGCACGGGCGCTCGCCGAAGGGGCGTACGCCGACGCGTACGCGCTCCTCAAGCCGCTGATCGACGACCCGTACCTGCAGGTGACGCCGATCCAGTACCCCGACTTCGTCGAGGCCGCCGTCCGGTCGGGCCGTGCCGCGGAGGCACGGGACTACGTCGAGCTGCTCACCGCGTCGGCGGACGCCAACGGGTCGCCGTGGAACCGCGGGGTCGCCGAGCGGTCACGTGCGCTGGTGTCGGACGACGACGTGGCCGAGGACCACTACAGGGCTGCGGTGGCGGCGCTCGACGGTGCGGCCGTGCCCGTCGAGCGCGCGCGGGCCCACCTGCTCTACGGCGAGTGGCTCCGGCGGGTCCGCCGTCGCGGTGACGCACGCGAGCACCTGGAGCTGGCGGTGGCTGAGCTCGACCGCATCGCCGCCACCGCCTTCGCCGCCCGGGCGCGCGCAGAGCTCGCCGCCGTCGGAGGCGCGGGCGCGTCGCGGGGGAACGGTCGACGGGTCGAGCTGACCGCCCAGGAGGCCACCGTGGCGCGGCTGGCCGCGGCGGGCCGGACCAACGCCGAGATCGGGTCGACGCTCTTCATCAGCGTGAACACGGTCGACTACCACCTGCGCAAGGTGTTCCAGAAGCTCGGGATCTCCTCGCGCCGTCAGCTCGCGGACCGCCGCGACGACCTGCGCTGAGCGCCTACGGGCAGAAGACCTCGAGCAGGCGGGCGCACTCGCGCCGCAGCGTGTCGAGCGCGCCCAGGTCGCCGGCGAGGAAGTCGATCAGCGCCCGGAGGAAGAGCCCGTCGTACAGCGCGTAGGCGACCGGGGACGACATCCGCGACGGGCTGTCGGCGAGCTCGGCGTAGCGGGAGACGACCCGCCAGATCATCTGCTCGAGCAGGAGGTCGATCTCCTTGATCACGCCGACGAGCTCGGTCGTGTACATGCTCTGGTTGCGCAGGTCGTACCACATGCGGTGCAGGGTGGTCTCGTCCTGCAGCGTCATGACCATCGCGTCGGCGAAGCCGTCCCGAAGCTCACCGGGCGTGGTCGCGGACTCGAGGATCGCGTCGTAGTGCTTGACGCAGTCCTGCTTGTACTGCCGGATGCAGTGCTGCATCAGGTCGAGCTTGTCGCTGAAGTAGTAGTGGACGACGCCGTGCGAGTAGGGCGAGTTCTCGGCGATGTCGCGCAGGCTCGTGTGAGCGAAGCCCCGGTCGGCGAGCGTGGTGAGTGCGGAGCTGGCGAGCTCGTCGCGGCGCCGCTCGAACTTGTCGACGGCGGCACGCTCCGCGCGCTCCTGCTGGCGCGTCGCTCGGCTTCCCTTGGTCGTGCTCATCCTCTTCATCGTACGCGCGGTGCCCGCGGCCGGACCGGGCGATGCAGACGAATCTTGACAAATGTCCGCAAAAATCTTGTCAAGCGTCAAGAGATCTGTTCTTCTAAGACAGACGCCGGGTCGAACCGGTGTCGGAAGGGGCTCGGCGCTGGCGGGGGCGGCACCGAGCCCCTCGTACGCCAGACGCCGTTCGCGGACTACGTGACACACGTGGTCCGCGAACGTGCCCCCGGCGGCCAGGCTCTCGGTGACGAGCCGACCCGGGGAGGTGCCGATGGCCTTCGTCACCGTGGACGACGGCGCCCGCATCTTCTACAAGGACTGGGGCCCCGACGGATCTCCTGTCGTGCTGAGCCACGGCTGGCCGCTGAACGCCGACGCGTGGGAGGCGGCGGCGCTGTTCCTCGCCGAGCACGGCCACCGCGCGGTCGCGCACGACCGGCGCGGCCACGGGCGGTCCTCGCAGACGTGGAACGGCAACGAGATGGACACCTACGCCGACGACCTCGCGACGCTCCTCGACACGCTCGACCTCCGCGACGTCACGCTCGTCGGCCACTCGACCGGGGGCGGAGAGGCCGTCCGCTACCTCGCCCGGCACGGCAGCGGCCGGATCGCGCGGCTCGTCCTGGTGTCGGCCGTGCCGCCGATGATGGTGCGGACGGACGACAACCCCGAGGGCCTGCCGATCGCGGTCTTCGACGCGCTGCGCTCCGGCGAGCTCGCCGACCGCTCCCAGCTCTACCGCGACCTCGCCGACGGCCCGTTCTTCGGACACGACCGGCACCCCGTGGACCGAGGGTTCCGCGACGCGTTCTGGATGCAGGGGATGACCGCCGGCCACCGCGCGGCGTACGAGTGCATCGCCGCCTTCTCGGCGACCGACTTCCGCCCCGACCTCGCCGTCGTCGACGTCCCGACCCTGGTGATCCACGGGGACGACGACCGCGTCGTGCCGCTCGGGGTCGGCGGCGAGCGGACGGCAGCGCTGGTCGAGGGCGCCGTGCTGACCGTGTACGAGGGCGGTGCGCACGGGCTCCCCGACACCGCGCGCGACCGCCTCCACCAGGACCTGCTCGCCTTCATCGACGGAACGACCCCACCTGATCGCCGCACCACCAACCGAGAGGACGCACCATGACCGACTCGCCACGCCCCGACACGATCGTGCTCGTGCACGGGCTCTGGATGACACCGCGCAGCTGGGAAGGCTGGGTGGACTACTACGGCGCCAAGGGCTTCACCGTGCTGACGCCCGGCTACCCCGGCTTCGAGATCGAGGTCGAGGCGCTGCGCGAGAACCCGGACATCATCGCCAACCTCACGGTCCCCGAGACCGTCGACCACCTCGCCTCGGTGATCGAGGCGCTCGACGCACCGCCGATCATCATGGGCCACTCCTTCGGTGGCACCCTCACGCAGCTCCTGCTCGCGCGCGGCCTCGGCGCGTCGGGGGTCGTGATCGACTCGGCGCCCACCGAGGGCGTCCGCGTGAACCCCCTGTCGCAGGTGAAGTCGCTGTTCCCGGCCCTGAAGAACCCCGCCAACCTGCACAAGGCGGTCGGGTTCACCGCGGAGGAGTTCCACTACGCCTTCACCAACACGCTGACCCGGGAGGAGTCGGACAAGGTCTGGGAGCGCTACGCGATCCCCGCGCCCGGGAACTGGGTGTGGTCGTACGGCCTCTTCGCGAACTTCAAGCCCGGCCACCAGGAGACGTGGGTCGACTACGACAACGACGACCGCGCTCCCCTGCTGTTCATCGGCGGCGGCGAGGACCACATCATGCCGCCGTCGGTCAACAAGTCGAACGCGAAGCACTACAAGAAGTCGGCGTCGCTCACCGAGTACTACGAGTTCGAGGGTCGCGACCACTGGACGTGCGCCGCTCCGGGATGGGAGGCCGTCGCCGACCACGCGCTCGACTGGGCGCTGGAGCACGCCCGGACGGCACCGCGTACGACGCCCGCCGCCGACGCGTGAGACTGACGCACCTCGGCGGACCGACCGTCCTGGTGGAGCTCGACGGGTGGCGGATCCTCACCGACCCCACCTTCGACCCACCGGGACGGCGGTACGGCTTCGGGTGGGGCACGTCGTCCCGCAAGACGGCCGGCCCGGCGCTCGGGCGGGCGGAGGTCGAGCCGGTCGACCTGGTCCTGCTGAGCCACGACCACCACGCGGACAACCTCGACGACGCCGGGCGCGACCTGCTCGCCCGCGCCGGCGTGGTGGTGACGACCCGTGCGGGCGCGAGGCGGATCGCCGGGGGCGGCGACGTCCGTGGTCTCGCCGCCGGTGACGAGACGGTGGTGCGCGCGGCGGACGGTCGTACGCTCACCGTGCGGGCGACCCCGTGCCGCCACGGCCCCCCGCTCAGCCGTCCGATCGTGGGTCCTGTCGTCGGGTTCGCCGTCCGTCGCGGCGACGAGCCTCGTACCGCCGTCTGGATGACCGGCGACACCGTCCTCCACGGCCCGCTGCGCGCGACCGCGGACGAGCTCGACGTCGACGTGGCGCTGGTGCACGTGGGCAAGGTGCGCTTCCCGATCACCGGACCGCTGCGCTACTCGATGGACGGGGCCGACGCCGTCGCGCTGATCGAGCGGCTCGGACCACGCGTCGCCGTGCCGGTCCACTACGAGGGCTGGTCGCACTTCAGCGAGCCGCCGGCGCACCTGCACGCGGCCGTCGACGCTGCTCCGCCGGACGTCCGGGCGCGGATCGCCTGGCTGGAGCCGGGGGTCGCGCGGGAGGTGTAGGCGGACCCGCCGGTGCCGTGCCATGCTGGCGCCGTGGAGGAGAGCGGCGGGGTCGACCACCGGGTACGCCGCACCGAGCGCGGCACGCTGCTGCGGCGCCGCCTCCCCGAGGCGGACTGCCTGACCTCCGAGCACGAGGCCGCGCTGCTCCGGGTCGTCGCGGCGGTCTCCCCGCTCGCGGTGCCCACGGTGGTCGAGGTCTGGCCCGACGAGGACGTGATGGAGATGGCCGCCCTCCCCGGCGGGCCGCTGCTCCCCCGTCTCGACGCGCTCGACGCGCCGGTACGGGACGGGATCGCGACCGATCTCGGTTCCTTCCTCGCCGCGCTCCATGAGGTCCCGCCGGAGACCGTCGCGGACCTGGTCCCGGTCGACGACACCCCGCTGGGCGAGCTGCGGGACGAGGCGGCCGGCACCCTCGACGTCGTGGACGGGACGCTCACCGCCGACCAGCGGCGTACGGTCGAGCGCTTCGTCGAGGCACCCGCCCCGCCGGCGGCACCCCGGCTCGTGCTGTCCCACAACGACCTCGGCGCCGAGCACGTCTTCGTCGACGCCGACCCGCGCGTCATCACGGGCATCATCGACTGGTCCGACGCCGCGCTGACCGATCCCGCGCTCGACCTCGGTCTCGTCCTCCGCGACCTGGGACGCCGGTCGTTCGAGCACGCCCTTGCCGCCTACGGCAGCGGCGGCGCGGACGAGGGCCTGCGGGAGCGCGCCGTCTTCCACGCACGTGCCCGGGCGCTCGAGGACCTCGCGTACGGTCTCGAGTCCGGCCGGGACGACTACCGGCGCAACGCGCTGCGGGCGATCGCCGAGCTGTTCGCCGATGCCGCCGAGCCGGACGCCGCGCCCTGACCTGGTCGGTCAGTCGCACATGCCGTCCACGACGGCGTCGGTCATCCGGACCGCGACCAGACCGCGCGGCAGCTTGGGCTCGCCCCCGTCCGTCCAGTAGCCGCTGATCGTCGTCTCCGCGTCGATCGTCGCCTTGCGCAGGTCGGCACCGTCGAGCGCGACCGCCTGCCACGACGCGCCGGCGAGCGACCCGGTCACCGTCGCGTCCGCGGCGTCCACGCAGCGCCACTGCGACCCCTGCAGCGAGTCCTCGAAGGTTGTCCCGCGGAAGTAGCCACCGTCCGAGCGCAGTCCCGCCATCGCGCTGGTGATGACCGAGCCGGCGAGGTCGAACGACGGCGGGGTGTCGTCGCCGATCACCGTCACCTCGGTGAGGAGGCTGACGAGCACGCGGCGCTCGTACCGGCTCATCCTCGAGCCGGCCGGAGCCTTGTCGTCCGCGTCGAGGTAGGCGGCCATCATCTGGCTGACCTGCTGCGCCTTCTCGGGGAACGCCTCGACGTAGTTGACGAACCCGTACAGGCCCATGATCCGCGTCGACTCCCGTGGGCTGGTCATCGAGGCGGCGATCGACGTCAGCTGCTGCGACTTGGACTCGGCCCGGTCGAGGGCTACCTGCTGGCTCAACGTCTCCGACTGGCGCGCGAGCGCGGTCGACTGGTCGTGCGTCGACCGCGCCGTCAGGAGGACCGCGACGAGCGTGGCCAGCGCGATGATCGCCGTCCCCGTCTTGCCGATCCGGTCCCACAGCTTGTCGTTCTCGAACCAGTGGCCGATGCTCATGGCCACCACCCCCCGTGCGCCTGAACCCCACCGTCGACGCTAGGGAGACACGGGGTCACGCCCGGCGCGATTGTCAGCCACGGTCCTGCCAGGTGCAGAGGCAGACCTTGTTGCCCTCGGGGTCGGCGAGGACCCAGAAGCTCGGCGCCTCGGCATCGCTGACGAGGGTCCCTCCCGCGGCGAGCGCCGCGTCGATCCGCGGCTGCACCTGCTCGGGCGGGACCCACACGTCGAGGTGCCACCGCTGACGCGGCTCCTCGCGGCCCGACTGCTGGAACCAGATCGTGGGGAAGGCCCCGTACGCGTCGCGGACCTCGTCGTCGACCCCGTTGACGACCTGGTCCTCCGTCGCGGTCACCGCGGCCCAGAACGGGATCACGTCCCGGGACGACGGGCTGTCGAGCGCCAGCTCGAGGCGGGAGACGCTCGCCGACTCCCGTCGTACGCCGTCCCCCGCGTCGGCGACGATCGCGTCGATCCGCCGGGCGAGCCGGACGTCTCGCTCGGTGACTCCGCGGGCGTCGTGGCTGGAGAGCCGCACGTCGACGTGGGAGTACCGGAGGTCGAGCTCCGGATGGTGGTCCATCGCGTCGGCGGCGGCGCCGATCGCGTCGACCACCCGCAGTCCGGTCGCGAAGTCGGGGGTGTGGATGCGGGTCTGCAGACCGCCGAGGAGCAGGACCCAGCCGTCGAGATCCTCGTCGGCGACCTGCTGCCCGGTCAGGGTGTCGGTGCTCATCCCCTCATGCTGCCGCCGTGAGAGGCTGGCGCGCATGCCCACCTTCCCTCCGACGTACGCGGACGACGTGATCGCCTCCCCCGCGCACACCCAGCTCGAGACGTTCCTCGACGAGCACCGCGCGGCGATCCACGACGCGCTCGACGGTCTGACCGAGGAGCAGGCCCGCCGGCGACTCGTGCCGTCGAAGACGACGCTCCTCGGGCTCGTGAAGCACGCGACGTTCGTCGAGAAGGTGTGGTTCGACGAGGCGATCAGCTGCCGGTCCCGCACGGAGATCGGCATCCCGGCGTCGCCCGACGAGTCCTTCGACCTCGCCGACGAGGACACGATCGCGTCGGTGCGAGCGGGGTACCGCGACGCAGTCGAGGCCTCGCGGAGCGCGGCGGCGTCGCTCGACCTGGACGACGTCGTACGAGGCAACCGCCGCGGTCCGCTCCCGCTGCGGTGGGTGTACTTCCACATGCTGCGCGAGATCGCTCAGCACTGCGGGCACGCCGACATCCTGCGGGAGCAGATCCTGGCGGAGGAGTAGACCTCGTGACTTTACGACCGATCGGTCGTATTGTTGCAGGATGACGCTCACCAACGGCACGACGGCAACCACCGACCCCGCGTACGGCGTGGTGATCCCGGTGCGGGTCTACCTCGACGACCTCGACGGCTTCGGGATGCTCAACCACGTCGAGTACGCGCGGCTCTTCGACCACGCGGTCATCGACTTCTGGACCGACGCCGGCTGGGTGCTCGACCCGACCGAGTCCGTGCAGGTCATCCGCGACCTCCAGCTGAGGTTCCACCAGCCGATCACCGCGGTCGGCGACGTGGCGGTCCACCTGTGGGTCGAGGAGGCGGGGCGCACGAACGTGAACTACCGGTTCCAGATCCTGTCCGCGGACCTCCAGACGCTGCACGCCGAGGGATCACGCCGCCTGATCAACCTCGATCCGGCGACGCTGCGCCCGGTGCCGCTGACCGAGGAGCAGTGGGCGTACGCGGCGCCGCTCCTCGCCGACGACCTCGTACGACCGACGGCCTGAGCCGGGGACGCCGACCCGCTTCAGCCCAGCGCGTCGATCACGTCGAAGGCGCAGGAGACCGCGAGCTCGAGCTCGGCGTCGTCCTCGAAGAGCGCGTGGCGGACGCTGCCGGCGGCGAGGAAGGCGTCGAGCGCGAAGGCCGCCTTGCGGCCGTCGCCACCTGCGAGGGCGGCGTCGGACGCGAGGACCTCGAGCCACTCGCGCTTGAGCGCCCGCACCGCGTCGGCGACGCCCCCCTGCTGGGCGCCGTACTCGGCCGACGTGGTGACGAGGAAGCAACCGCCGGGGAACACGTGCCGACGCACGTACGCTGCCCAGCTCTCGACGAGGGCACGCAACCGCGGCGCACCCGCCTCGACCGTCCACACCGGCGCGACCACCTCGGCGACGAACACGCGGCGTGCCTCGGCGATCGCCGCGAGCTGGATCGCCTCCCGGTTCTCGAAGACGGTGAGGATGCCGCTCTTGCTCACCCCCGTCGCGGTCGCGAGCTGCCCGACCGAGACCGAGTCGAGGCCGTGGAGCGTGGCCTGGTCGGCGGCGTACCGCGCGACCTTCTGCCGCGTCGCGTCGCCCCGGGCCCGGCGCCCGTCGGTCGTCATGCTCATGGGTCGAGTCTAGGTCGGCGCGACGCTCGCCCTCACGCCGTCGCGACAAGGAGCGACGCGACCGCGAGCACGACCGACAGCGGCGTCATGGTGACGCGCTCCTTCGTGCTGCGCGACATCGCGTTGACCGCGACGCTGAGCGCGGCGAACCCGAACACGACCCAGGCACCGACGTCAGCCGCCGCCTCCGGCAGCACGTCGATCTCGCCGGCACGGTCCAGGACGACGACGGCCATCACCGCGTACACCGGGATCGTGCACGCGCTGGCGATCCGCAACGGCGTCGGCAAGGTCTCGTGCTGCCCGCCCCACGCGAACGCGCCCCACGGCAGGCCGCAGGCGAGCGCGAGCTGGAGGGCGGCGAGCAGGACCAGGACCGCGACGACGATCCACGCGGCCACCACGGAGGGAGCCTAGCGCGAGCAGGGGTCGGCTCAGCGTGCCGCGCGGTCGAACTCGGCCCGCGCCTGGACGATCTCCTCCTGGTGCTCCTCGGTCCACCGCACGAGGGACTGGATCGTGCCGAGCAGCGTGCAGCCGAGGGCGGTGAGGTGGTACTCGACGCGGGGCGGGACCTCGGCGTACACCGTCCGGCAGATCAGGCCGTCCCGCTCGAGGTTGCGCAGAGTCACGGTCAGCATGCGCTGGCTGATGCCGTCGATCGCACGCCGCAGCTCGTTGAACCGCATGGTCTTCTCCTCGAGCAACGAGATGACCAGCAGCGACCACTTGTCGGCGATCCGGTCGAGGATCTGCCGCACCTCGCAGTTCTCCCGCGCGTCCCACTGGAACACGTCCCAGCAGTCCTCGCCGTCCACGGTCACCTCGGAGGAACCAGGTGACGTTGAAGTGCGTACTTCCGCCATGGCTCCATGCTCACCCAGACTGAAGGCAGTTACAAGAGGTAACCAGTATCCGATCAGGTAACCGGAGGACAGCCCGTGGCCACGACGCCCACCATCGACCGGACCGAGCCGCAGATGACCGCACGCGCATGGGGCGTCCTTCTCGTCCTGTGCGGAGCGCTGTTCCTGGAGGGCGTCGACATCGCGATGCTCAACGTCGCCGTCCCCGCGATCGTCGACGACCTCGACATCGCGACCGGGTCGGCGCACTGGATCATCAGCGCGTACGTCCTCGGCTACGCGGGCTTCATGCTCCTCGGCGGGCGCTCGGCGGACCTGTTCGGCCGACGTCGCGTGTTCCTGGTCGGGCTGACCGTGTTCGTGGCGTTCTCCGGCATCGGAGGGTTCGCCGACTCCGGCTGGCTCCTCGTGGCGGCCCGGTTCGCGACGGGTGTCGCGGCCGGCTTCATGACACCGGCAGGGTTCAGCATCGTCACGACCAGCTTCCCCGAGGGCCCGCTCCGGATCCGCGCGCTCACGGTGTACGGCGCCGTCGGGGCGGGCGGGTTCACGCTCGGGATGGTCGCGGGCGGGGTGCTCACCTCGGCAGGGTGGCGCTGGGTCTTCTTCGCCCCGGTGCTCCTCGGCGCGCTGCTGCTCGTCGCCGGCCGTGCGCTCATCCGTCCCGACACACCGCACGACCGCCCGACGAGCGGCTTCGACATCGGTGGAGCCGTCGCGGTGACCGGCGCGATGGTCTCGCTCGTCCTCGGCATCGTGAACCTGGGCGAGGGGCACACCTCCAGCGGCGTGGTCGCGCTGGTGGTCGCCGCCGTGCTCCTCGCGGGCTTCGTCGCGATCGAGCGACACGCGGCGGCACCGCTCGTCCGCCTGAGCATCCTGCGCCACGGGCTGCTCCTCGCGACCAGCACGTCGGGCCTGCTGTTCATGGCCGCGTTCTTCGGCTTCCAGCTGGTCGTGACGCTCTACCTCCAGGACCTCCGCGGCTGGAGCCCGCTCGAGACCGGCCTGACGTTCGCCATCATGGGCGCCGACCTGGTGCTGGCCCCGCTGCTCACGCCGCGGCTCGTACGCACCGCGGGCAACGTCGTCGTCATGACAGCCGGGTTCGTCAGCGCCGCGATCGCCTTCGGGCTGCTGCTGCGTCTGGGGTCCGACTGGACGTACCTCGACCTCCTGCCGACGCTGCTGCTGGTCGCCGTCGCCTTCGCGCTCGTGTACGGCCCGCTGACCGCGGCGGCGACCGAAGGCCTCGACGAGTCCGAGCACGGTGTCGCCGGCGGGATCGTCAACACCGCGTTCCAGTTCGGCGCCGCGCTGGGACTCTCGCTGGTGACGATCGTCCTGGTCGGGGACGGCTCCGGCGTGGCCACGCTCGAGGACTACCGGCGGGCCCTCGTCGTCCCCGCCGTCGCTGCCCTGCTCGCGGTCGTGGTCGGCGTCACCGCCTGGATCCGCCCGCGACCCGTGAGCGCGACCTGACCTCGAGCCCCTGTCAGCGGGAGCGGTCGGACGCCCCGCGCAGCAGGAGCCCGACGTTCACCGCGACCACCACGACGGCGGCGACCACCGCTGCCGCGACGAGCGTTCCCGAGGTCTCCCGCACGGCCACCACCACGCCGACCAGCGCCCAGACGAGCGTCGCCGCGTACGCCCACGAGCCTCCGAGGTAGACGCTGATCGCCGAGGCGATGACGGCCGTGAGCAGCAGGACGCCGACCTGCCAGCCGACCTCGTCGCCGTCGAGCCAGCCGGCGTCGACCAGCGCCGTACAGACGTTGAGGACTCCCGCCGCCGTCACCCAGCCTGCGTAGACGCCCGTCGTGACGAGTGCGAGGGGGCGCAGCCACCCAGGGGCCGCGGGATCGGCTGCGGACCGTGCCACCGCACGGGCGGCGTCGACGGCGACCACGACCATGGCGACGAGCACCAGCGCCGTCGCCCACGACCACTCGAGCGCGGAGACGACGATCCACAGCGCGGCACCGGCGTACAGGAGCAGAAGGTCTCGAAGGAGACGGTCCGGCGCCGCTGTGCCGGTGGTGCGCTTCACCACCACCACGACGCCGTAGACGATCGTCAGCAGGTAGACGAGGCTCCAGATCGAGAAGGTGTAGCCGGCCGGCGTGATCAGCAGGTCCTCGCCCTGGCTGCTCGGGGGCGCTCCGAGGTCTCCGAGGGCCTGGAACGCCGGCACCACGACCTGGAGCAGGGCCGCTCCCAGCACGGCCCACGCGAGCGGGGCGGACGGTTTCGTCGGGGCTGCGGCTGTCGTCGGGTGCGCCATCCGTGACGACGCTACCGGCCGGGCGCGATGCACACCGATCGCCGATGAGCGCTCCGGTCCCTACCGTGGACGGATGGGACTCGAAGCCGACTACCCGGCTGCCCGAGTGAGCGACCCGGCCGACAGCGTTCCGATCTACAGCGGCCGACGGGTGATCGCGTACCTGGGCCCGGACGACCACTTCCACTCGGCGGCGACCAACGTGACCTGCCGGATCCACCGCCGCAACGGCACCTGGTACAAGCTGCTCAACCCCGGCGGCTGGGACCCGACCGCCGCGACCGCGTACGTCTCGGCGGCCCGCACGTTCCTGCTGAACACCGAGGCGCCGAACCCGATGCACGACTGCGTCGGCAACACCGACCAGCCCGGCCCACCCTGGTGGCGGGACATCGTCATCACGACGTCCATCGCCGGGATCGGCATCGCGGCCGCCGTGGCCGCGCGCAGGTTCCTGCGAGAGCGCCGACCCGGGCCGCTGCCGCCACCGGTCGTCCCCGAGGTCGACGGACCCGGGCGCATGCCGGGGGCCTGAGCGCTGCGTCAGCGAAAACGGTCGAGCGCCGCGCGCAGGTCGTCGACGGCGGCCGGGAGATCGGCGCGCCGCTCGGCGGCCTCGGCCCGCGCACGGGCGACGGCGTCGTCGGCCACGCCGGCGCGCCCCTCCACGTGGTCGGCGAACGCGAGGGCGTCGCGTTGGTCGCCGAGCAGGTCGTGGATCCGCTCGGCCGCGTCGGCGAGCGCCTTCGCCTTGGCGCCGAACAGCGCCACGGGTGGCCGCGTGACCGCCTCGACGGCGTAGCGCAGACGCCGCGCCGACTTGCGCACCTCGTGCAGGGCGGCGACGTCGTCCGGGTTCGCCGCTGCGCTGTCGGCCCGGCGCAGCACGCGGTCGCCTTCCTTCACGAGCCGGCGCCGCACCCCGCGCTTGGTCCGACGGCGCGCCTTGTCCGTGAGCGGCGGGGCGTCGAGGAACGCCGTGAGCTCGGCCCGGCGCTCGGCCGCCGCGACGGTCACCCCCCGGCGTACGACCTGTCGGTGGGACACGCGGTAGTCGTCCCGCAGTCCCGCGAGCAGCCGGCCGGTCGCCGGAGCGGTCCCGTCCGCGGCGAGGAACCGCTCGGCGGCGGCGATCCGCACCTCGAGGTCGCGCGCCGCTCCGAGCTCACGACCCCACTCCCGGTAGGCGACGTGGAGGCGGTGGACGGCGTCGTCGTCGAAGAACGGCCGGTACGCCGCGAGGGCGCTGCGCAACCGGCGTACCGCCTTGCGGTGGGCGTGGACGCCGTCCGGCTGATCCAGCAGCGCCGGTCCGAGCGTGGCGTCGAGACCGTCGGCGATCGCCCGCAGGCCTGTGACGGCAGCGTCCCCGGCATCGGCGGGTCTTCCTGAACCGTCGCTCATGGAGGGACGGTACTCCGACACGCGCGCCCCATGGGATGCGCAAGACTGCGGACGTGCTGCACCTACGCATCGTCGCGCCGTCGGACCTGACCGACGAGGTGACCGCGCTGCTCACGGCGGACACGGCGGTCAGCACCGTCGTCGTGGTCCGGGGCGCGGCCGCCAAACCGCCCGGCGACCTCGTCGAGGCCGACATCGCCCGCGAGGCGGCGAACGAGGTGGTCGACCGGCTCCGCGAGCTCGGCGTGCACCGGCGCGGCACCGTCCAGCTCGACCCGGTCGAGACCTGGCTGTCCCGGGCCGGGTACGACGCCGAGAAGCTCACGCCCGGCAGCAGCGCCGACTCGGTGGTGTGGGCCGAGGTCACGCAGCAGGCCTACGAGGACTCCGAGGCCAACTGGACGTTCATGTCGTTCATGGTCCTCGCGACCACCCTCGCGTCGATCGCGATCGTCGTGGACTCGTTGATCCTGGTGATCGGCGCGATGGTGCTCGGACCGGAGTTCGGCGCGATCGCCGCGCTCGGGGTCGCCCTCGTACGCCGCCGCTACCAGCTCCTCGTCCTCGCGGTGCGAACGCTGGTGTGGGGGTTCGTGCTCGCGATCCTGGTCACGACGTGCCTGGTCCTCGTCGCGCGGCTTGCGGGCTGGATCACTCCGGACATCCTGGCGGAGCCCCGACCCGACACCGCGTTCATCTACTCGCCGGACAAGTGGTCGTTCGTCGTCGCGGTCATCGCCGCGTCTGCCGGGGTCCTCTCCCTCACCTCGGCCAAGATCGGCGGGCTCTCGGGTGTCTTCATCTCGGTGACGACGATCCCGGCGGCAGGCAACGTCGCGCTCGGCCTGGCGTTCGCCCACTGGGACGAGGTCTGGGGCAGCTCGCTCCAGCTCCTCGTCAACATCTCCGGGATGGCGCTGGCGGGGTGGGCCACGCTCGCCGTCCAGCAGACGGTGTGGTCGCGGGTCTCGCGCCAGCGCGCACGGCTCATGCGACGACGCCAAGGGCGCTGACAAGGGGCGCCCGGGCACACGGAGCAGGAATCGAGAAGCACCTCGCGGGAGCCGTTCCTACCGTGGAGGCATGTGCATGAACGTCACGTCCGCGCGCAGCGCGCCGAGCAGTCCCGCGACCCTGGAGCACCTGGCCGAGGTCGTCCGGCTCCGCCGCGTCCGGGACCGGATCGCCCGCGACTACGCCCTGCCGTTGGACGTCGAAGCCCTCGCCCGTGGAGCCGGCATCTCCGCACGGGTCCTGAGCCAGCAGTTCGCGCTCGTGTACGGGGCATCGCCCTACGCGTACGTGACGGCGCTGCGCGCCGCGCGACCGACGCAGCCGGCCGCCCCTCGCCTGTTCGCGACCGCCGGGGCAGACTGACCCCGAGGGGGCAGGCGTGTCAGATCCTTCCCGAGATCGCGACGATCCGTACGCGGGCCGGCGGCCGACCAGCCACGAGCGGATGAGCGGGCAGCCGTGGGACGCGTCGTACGAGGACGGACCCGCGCCCTGGGACGTCGACGGGCCGCAACCCGCGGTCGTACGCCTCGCGTCGCGGGGCGCGTTCACCGGGCCGGTCCTCGACGCCGGCTGCGGGACGGGCGAGAACGCCCTGCACCTCGCCGCCCAGGGACTGTCCGTCGTCGGCGTGGACGTCGCGGCGACGGCGCTCGCGATCGCCCGCGGGAAGGCCGACGACCGAGGCCTCGACGTCGAGCTCACCGTCGCCGACGCCCTTCGGCTGGAACGGCTCGGCCGCACGTTCGCCAGCGTCCTGGACTGCGGGTTGTTCCACACCTTCGACGAGCAGGAGCGCCCGGAGTACGTCGCCAGCCTCGCGACGGCGACCCGTCACGGGGGAACGGCGTACGTCCTGTGCCTGAGCGACGTCGGGTCGGACCTCGGGCCGCATCCTGTCAGTCGGGGCGCGTTGACCGCGACGTTCGACGAGAGCACGGGCTGGGCCGTCGTCTCCGTCGAGGAGGAGCGGATCGAGACGCGGTTCCACGACCACGGAGCTCCCGCCTGGCTGGCGACGGTCCGCCGGCGCTAGACCGCCGCCCTCGTCAGTCGAGGCAGAACTCGTTGCCCTCCGGGTCGGTCATCACGATGTGGCCGGCATCCATCGGGGACTCGGGGTCGTGACGGCGTACGCGGGTCGCCCCGAGCGCGACGAGGCGCTCGCACTCCCCCTCCAGCGCGGCCATGCGCGCCTCGCCCTCCAGCCCGGGCGCCGCGCGGACGTCGAGGTGGACGCGGTTCTTGGCGACCTTGTCCTCCGGCACCTGCTGGAAGAAGAGGCGCGGACCCGCTCCGTCGGGGTCCTCGACGGCCGACCGGGAGTTGCGCTGATCCTCCGGCACGCCGAGACGCGCCAGGAAGTCGTCCCACGCCGCGAGCGGGTCCGCGCCCTCGGGAAGCTCGACGCCGGGCGGCCCTGGGTGGACGTAGCCGAGGACGTCCCGCCAGAAGGACGAGAGCGCCCGCGGGTCGTGGGCATCGAAGGTGATCTGGACTTCACGGCTCATGGCGTCACTCTGGCACGCCGCGCCGACACTGCGGCCTCAGCTCACCGCGCGCTTCACGAGCTCCTCGACCCGCGCCGCGTCGGCGTCGGTGAGCTCCGTCAGCGCGTACGACGTGGGCCACATGCTTCCCTCGTCGATGTTCGCCGCGGCCTCGAAGCCGAGGGTCGCGTACCGGTCGTCGAACTTGCCCGCGGCCTTGAAGAAGCACACGACCTTCCCGGCCTTGTCGGCGTACGCGGGCATCCCGTACCAGGTCTTGGCCTCCAGATCCGGTACGACGCGGGTGACGATGGCGTGGATGCGCTCGGCCATCACGCGGTCCGAGTCCCCCATCTCGTCGATCTTCGCGAGCAGCGCCTTGAGGTTGTCGGCCTTCTTGGCCCCGCCGCGCCCGCTCGCCTTGAGCTCCTCGGCGCGCTCCTTCATCGCCGCGCGCTCCTCGTCGGTGAAGCCCGGGGCGGAGGTGGTCTTGGTGCTGGTCTTCTTGTTCGTGGTCATCGCGGGTCGCTCCTCGGCGAGTGGTTCGGTGTCCGGCGCGGTTGCGCCGTGATCCCTACGATTCCGTACCGGCGCGGGCGGGGCTTCTCGATTCGTGATCGGTTTGTCCGCGGCGTCAGCCGAACGACTCGGGGCCGAAGCGGCCCCACACCACGACGACCGCGAGACCGAGGTAGGTGAGGTTGAGCAGCGCGTGGGCGTACTCGTGCCGCCGGGAGGTCACGACCGCCGCGCCGACCATGATCACGCCGACACCTACGGCCGCGAGCGGAACCAGGACCGGCACGATGTCGAGGGCGGCGGGCAGGACCAGTCCGGCCGCGGCCAGCAGCTCGAGCGCCCCGAGCGTCTTGATGAAGCCCGGGCTGACGTCGTTCACCCACCCTCCACCGGGCGCCTTGGCGAGCTTCTCCCGAGGGATGAACAGCTTGTTGGCACCCGCCACGAGGAAGATGGTGGCCAGCAGGCCGGTGATGATCCACAGTGCGAGGTTCATGCGTCTCTCCCGTTCCGTTACGTCTGCCCCTCCGGGCCCGTCATCCCGATGACGGCACCCGCACGTGGGAGGTAACAGCATGAGCCGATCCGCCGGTGACGACGCCGTGGCGGCCGCGTTCGAGGAGCACCGTGGACGCCTCGTCGCCGTCGCCGCCCGGATGCTCGGGTCGCGGGCGGACGCCGAGGACGCCGTGCAGGAGGCCTGGCTGCGGCTGTCGCGCCAGGACCCTGACGCGATCGACAACCTCGCCGGCTGGTTGACCACCGTGGTCGGGCGCGTGTGCCTCGACATGCTGCGCGCGCGTCGGGCACGGCCCGAGGCGTCGTACGACGACGAGCTGCCCGCGCTGGTGGTCACCGAGGACGAGGACGCGGCGCCCGAGGACGAGGCGGTGCTGGGCGAGTCGGTCGGCCTCGCACTGACCGTCGTCCTCGACACCCTCCGTCCGGCGGAGCGGCTCGCGTTCGTGCTCCACGACCTGTTCGCCGTGCCGTTCGAAGAGATCGGCCAGATCCTCGACCGGTCGCCGGACGCGGCCAAGATGCTCGCCAGCCGCGCCCGGCGGAAGGTGCAGGGCTCCGCGGAGCCGAGCGAGCGGCACCGGCAGCGCGAGGTCGTCGACGCGTTCCTCGCCGCGGCCCGTGGGGGTGACCTCGCGGCGCTTCTGAGGCTGCTCGACCCGGACGTGACGTGGCGGTCCCGCACCGCACGCGGGGTCATCGTCAAGCACGGCGCGGTCGAGGTCGCCGACCGGGCGGCACGGGCCGTCGCGCACGCGGCGGCGGTCGTGCGTCCGGTCCGCGTCGACGGCGAGGCCGGCATCGTCGTGTGGAACGCGAACGGCAGGCCGCTGGCCGTCATGGCCTGCACCGTCGTCGACGCGAAGATCGTCGCGATGCGGTCGGTGACCGACGCCGACCGCCTCGCGGCGATGGACCTCCCGGAGTTCCCCGGCTGACACCGTCCCCGGTGCGAGGCGACCCGAAATGCCGGAGAGTGACCTCCGTGAGCGAGCACTCGGACGCCTTTCCCCGGACCGCCCGTGACACCGCAGGTCGCCTGGTGCTGCGACGTCACGCCGACGTCATGGAGGCCGCGCACGATCCGGCCGTCTTCTCGAACGCGGTGTCGCGGTTCCTCCAGGTGCCGAACGGACTCGACGGCAGCGAGCACGCGATGTTCCGGCGGATGCTCGACCCGTTCTTCGCGCCGGACCGGATGGCGGTGCTCGCTGCGGACCTCGCGGTGGTCGCCCGAGGCGTCGTCGCTGAGCTCGGTGCCGGAGCGTTCGACGCCGTGGAGGACCTCGGCGCGCGCTTCGCCGTACGCGCCCAGTCCGCATGGCTCGGCTGGCCCGCCGAGCTCGAGGACGTGCTGCTCGCGTGGGTCGCCGACAACCGCGCGGCCAGCCGGTCCGGCGACACCGCCCGTACGAGCGACGTCGCCGCGCGCTTCGACGCGATCGTCCGCGCCCTGCTCGACGCCCGGCGCACTGCGGGCGAACCCGCGGACGTCACGGCAGAGCTGGCAGGACTGCGGACCGAGGACGGACGCACGCTGACCGACGACGAGATCGTGTCGATCCTGCGCAACTGGACCGGCGGTGACCTGTCGTCGCTCGCGCTGTGCGCCGGCGTGGTCGTGCACTGGCTCGCCACCCACCCGGAGCACCAGTCCGTGCTGGCCGAGGCCGACGACCCCGGTCTCGATGCAGCGATCGTGGAGGTGCTCCGCCTCGACGACCCCTTCGTGTCGAACCGCCGGGTCGCGACCGTCGACACGTCCGCAGGCGGGTGCCCCGTGAGCGCTGGTGAGCAGGTCGTCCTCGACTGGCGAGCGGCGAACCGCGACCCTGAGGCGATGGGCGACCCGGACGCGTTCGACCCCGAAGGCCACGCCGCCGCGAACCTCGTCTACGGCGCGGGGCCGCACGTCTGCCCGGGGCGCCCGCTCGCGACGCTCGAGCTCCGCCTCCTCGTCCGCGCGCTGCTGGCAGCAGGACGGGTCACGCTCGACGCGTCGCGGCCGCCGACGCGGGAGGAGCCACCGGTGGCGGGGTTCCGGACGGTGCCGGTCCGGGTGCAGTGATCGGGCGAAGGTCGCCGCGTACGGAAGGAGAGGACAGATGAAGTTCCGCGCCGAGGTGGAACCGCCGGAGCCGATGAAGGGGTTGGAGGTGCCGCCCGAGATCGTCGCGTCCCTGGACGGGGGCGCGCGGCCCCGCGTGACGGTCACGATCAACGGCCACACGTGGAGCACGCGGATCGCGATCATGCGCGGCCGCAACCTCATCGGGCTCAGCAACGCCAACCGCACCGCCGCCGGCGTGTCCGTCGGCGAGCAGGTCGAGGTCGAGGTGGCGCGCGACGACGTCCCCCTCACGGTCGAGGAGCCCGAGGACCTCGCGACGGCACTCGCCGCGGACCCGGCCGCGCAGGCGGCGTACGACCGGCTCACGGTGAGCCAGAAGCGGCAGCACGTCCGCGTGATCGAGGCTGCGAAGAAACCCGACACGCGTGCACGTCGTGTCCAGAAGGCGATCGACGACCTGCGGGGGACCGCGCGGTGACCGCGGAGACCGACCGTCCGGACGCGGGCCCCTTCTACCACGGGACGAAGGCTGCGCTCGAACCCGGCGGCATCCTCTCCGCTGGCTGCACCTCGAACTACGGGACGCGGCGGAAGGCCAACTTCCTCTACTTCACCGCCACGCTCGATGCGGCGACCTGGGGCGCGGAGCTCGCGGTGGGCGACGGTCCGGGGCGGATCTATCGCGTGGAGCCGACCGGACCGTTCGAGGACGACCCGAACGTGACGGACAAGAAGTTCCCGGGCAACCCCACGCGGTCCTACCGCACGAGAGATCCGCTGCGCGTGCTCGGCGAGGTCGCGGACTGGGAACCCCACCCGCCCGAGGTGCTCCAGCACATGCGCGACCACCTCGAGGAGCTGAAGCGCCAGGGCATCGAGGCCATCGACGAGTGATCGCGACCGATGACTCCTGCCCGCGGCCACGGTCGACCCGTAGGCGGCACAACGAGGAGCGTTACTCACATGGGCGGGCAGCACGCATGGCGGTGATCGAGGACGTCCGGGCGCTGGGGTCCGAGCTCGAGCGCTCGTACGAGGTCTACGTACGCGGTCGTGTGAAGTTCCGCGTGAAGCAGATCGTGTACGTGGCGTTCTCGCTCGACGAGACCGTGATGGGATTCGCGTTCCCCAAGGAGGAGCGGGAGGCGCTCGTCGCGTCCGAGCCGCACAAGTTCCAGATGCCGTCGGAGTCGGACCTGCGCTTCAACTGGGTCCACGCCGACCTCGCGTCCCTGGATCGGGCGGAGGCCCGCGAGCTCGTCGTCGACGCCTGGCGCATGGTGGTCCCGCAGAAGCTGTCGCGTGCCTACGACCTCGCGCATCCCCACGGCCCAGGCTGAGATGATGGCGGGATCCCCACCGCAACCAGTGAGGGGGCGTCCAGCATGGACGACGACCACTCCACGCAGGTGACGGTCCGCTACCTCGTCGACGACGTGCAGGCCGCGACCGAGTTCTACAGCAACCACCTCGGATTCTCCGTGGGCTTCGCGCGTCCTCCCGCCTTCACCGAGGTGCTGCGAGGCTCGTTGCGTCTGCTGCTGTCGGGACCGACGAGCTCCGGCGCCCGCGCCACTCCCGCAGAGCTGAACGTGCCCGGGCGCAACCGCCTCCTCCTCGTCCTCGACGACCTCGATGTCGAGATCGCGCGCCTCGAGGCAGCAGGGCTGGCCTTCCTCGGCGACGTCGTCGAGGGACCCGGCGGTCGCCAACGCCTGCTCACCGACCCGGCCGGGAACCTCGTCGAGCTGTTCGAGGCGGCGAAGGAGGGCTCGGCCTAGCCTCGCTGAGAGCACGGAGGCTCCGCGCCAAGGTCGGGATCATCACCGTCGCGGCGACGAGGTGCAGCCCCAGGAGCGTGGTGATGGTGGCGGTGCTCGCGTCGACGAGGAAGGGCGGGACGAACGAGAGCGCAGTCAGCGCCACAGTCGTCCGTACGAACCGGTCGGCGGGCCGTGTGCTCCGACGTCGCAGTGCCGCGGCGATGACCACGCCTACGACCGAGAAGAAGCCGGTCATCACGGCGACCCCGGGCAACGGGATGGTCTCGCCGCCCTCGGGGATCTCGAGGGAGACACCGGCAGCGCGGGCGATCGCGGCGACGAGGGTGGTGGCGACCATCGCCACGAGGGTCGCCCCCAGTCCGGTGCCCGCGAGCCTGCGGAGCTGGTGGGCATGGCGGGTCTGGGCCGTCCCCGCGTCCGCGACGACTCGCGTGTCCTTCACGCGGGCTCACCCTTCCGGAGCCGTTCCGGCAGCGCGAACCGCGGGAACTGGTCGTCGTGGAAGGTCGTGATCTCGGCGATCGCTCCGCCCGAGATGCGGAGCACGTCGAGGGTCAGCGGGAGGTAGGCGTGCTCCTGGTCCTGCCAGAGGTAGAAGGCCACGGCGGGCTGACGGTTCGCGGACGTGGGGACGGCGCGGAGGCCCGTCATCTGGTCGAAGCCGTCCGCGATCCAGTCCGCCACCACCGCCTCGCGACCGACGTGCAGGCCCGGGGTGGGCGGCATCGAGCACCGGACGTCCTCGCGCAGCATGGTCGCGAGGGCGTCGACGTCCGTGGCCACGCTCGCGTCGGTGAAGCGGCGTACGAGCTCGCGCGTCCCGGTGTCCTCCTCGCCGCCGGTCCAGTCCTGCCGTTCGGCGGGGAGATGCTCGCGCATGCCGGCGCGGGCCCGCTGCAGCGCGCTGTTCACCGAGTTGACGGAGTCCCCGAGGAGCTCCGCGACGTCCTTCGCCGGCCAGCCGAGCACGTCCCGCAGGATCAGCACCGCTCGGGGTCTCGGCGCGAGGTGCTGGACGGCGACCAGGTAGGCGAGCTCGATCGTCTCCCGCGCGAGGGCGGCGGTCTCCGGCTCGTCGTTGTCGTCCGCGCGCAGCTCGTCGAGCAGCCGGTCCGGGTACGGCTGCAGCCAGAGCACCTCGCCGCCGGTGGCGGGCTCAGGGCGCCGCTTGGCGAGCAGGTCCAGGCAGGCGTTGGTCGCGATCCGGTACAGCCAGGCCCGGAACGTCGACCGGCCCTCGAAGGTCTCCCGCCGCCGCCACGCACGGAGGAACGTCTCCTGCACCGTGTCCTCGGCATCCTGGAACGACCCGAGCATCCGGTAGCAGTGCACGTGCAGCTCTCGGCGGTGCCGCTCAGCCAGCCTCGAGAACTCCGGCTCGTCGACGGTGCTCAGACCGCTCATGTCCCGCTCCTCCAGCCGCGTGTCCGTCCTCATCGCAACATCCTTCCGCCACCTCGTTGTCCCGTTGTAGGTGTGACGGGGAAGAGCGCGGCAACTCATCACCAGCAGGCCGCACGAGCGCCGCGGCCACGAACCGCAGCCGGCTTGCACCGCCGTGCCACCGCGCGAAAACCTGGAAGCGTCGCACCCGACCATGGAACGGATCACCGTGGAATCCCTGAGCAACCGCCAGCTCAATCGGGCAACGCTTGCCCGTCAGCTCCTGCTGGAAAGGGAAGCCAGGTCGGCCGAGGAGGTGATCGGCCACCTGGTCGGACTCAACGCGCAAGACCCCGAACCCCCCTACGTCGGCCTCTGGTCACGCATCCGTGACGCGCAGCCCGACGCGCTGGAGACGCTGCTGCACGATCGAACCGTCGTACGCGGTTCACTGTTCCGTGGAACGCAGCACATCGTGCTCGCCCGTGACTACTGGTGGATTCAGGAGCTGTTGCGCCCCATGCTCGTCCGGGTGCAGCGCAACGCCTTCGGCCGAGCGACGTCGGGGATCGACCCGGAGGAGCTGGTCGCCACGGCGCACTCGTTGCTCGCTGACGGGCCCCTCACCCGTCCCGATCTCGGGCGAGCGCTTGCTGAGAAGTGGCCCGACCGAGACCCGATGGCGCTGGCCCGGTCGGTCCAGTTCCTGACTACCGTGGTCCACCCGCCGCCGGACGGCACGTGGGAATGGCGCGGCAAGACGCCGTTTCTCAGCGCAGCTCGCTGGCTGGGGGCGCCCCCCGAAGACGCCCCCGACGACCCGGCGCAACGACTGGTCCTGCGATACCTGGCCGCCTTCGGACCCGCTTCGACGCGGGACGTGCAGGCATGGAGCGGGCTGACCGGCCTGCGGCATGCGATTGCTGAGCTGCGGCCGAGGCTGCAGGTCTTCCGAAGCGAGGAGGGCCGTGAGCTCTTCGACCTGCCGGATGCGCCCCGGCCAGATCCTGACGTCGACGCTCCCGTCCGGTTCCTGGCGCCGCTGGACAACGTGCTGCTGGCTCATCACGACCGCAACCGGGTGGTCGATGACGAGCAGCGCAGGCACACCTTCCTCGAGGCCGCGATGACCCTCGACGGATTCGTGCACGGCTTGTGGCGAGTCCGGCACGTCGACACGACCGCGACGCTGATCGTCCGGGTTTTCCAGCCTGTTCCGAAGCGCGCGAAGGACGAGGTCATCTCGGAAGGGTTGAAGCTCTTGCGCTTCGTCGCGCTCCGCGCGGACGAGCAGGACGTCCGGTTTCACGAGATCGATTCTCCCTGGCCACCAGGAACTCCCTGGAGCTGCTGGCCCAAGAAGGCCGCACGCAGGTCCCGCTAGCCAAGAATGCCCCGCCTCGTCAGCCGAACTCCTTCGACATGTCGATGAAGCGCGAGCAGTGTGCCTGGAAGGTGAGCACGGCTGCTCCTTGTTCCACCTCGCGGATCGTACTGACGCTTGTCCGGCCGAGATGGTTGGCTTGGCCCCAACCCGACGAAAGCGAACCGAACGACGATGGACAACGACCCCGAGATGGTTGCCGAGCTCGACCGCCTGAACGAGGCGGTCAAGGCGGCTCCCGCCGGAGACACGGCGGCGCAGATCGCACTGTGGCAGCAGGTCGCCCGGTTGGAGCGCTGGTTCTTCCTCGCTCGAGGCTCGGCCGAACAACCTCGTCCGTACGCCGTGGCGTTCGAGCACGGCCCGATGATCTGCCTCTACAGCAGCGCCGCACGGGCGAGCGACGCCGGCCGTGTCCTCCGGTTGGCCGACGCCGACGGTGGACCGGTGCCGCTGTTCGGCGTGCCGATGCCCGCCGCGATCGACTACGTCGCCGCGTTCGGACAGTCCGGCGTCGCCGGCGTGACCTTGGACCATCCGCGCATCGGCCACTACATCCCGTTGGCGAACCTTGGTCTGCTCAAGGGCTGGATCGAGGAGCCGGCGGAGTGAGCGGCACTCATCCGGACGACGGCTTCATCGACGTGATCGCGTCCGAGGTGGAGGCCGACCCCGGCAACCTGGCACTGCGCGAGGACTTCGTCACGCTGCTGCTGGAGCACGATCCGGACCGCGCCAGCACCGAGCTGCAGGCGTTGGAGGCGCTCGGCGGCGATCCCGCGCGGACCCGACTTCTGCGCGCCCGGCTGATGGCCGCGCGCCTGCGCACGTCCAACCCGGTCCCGGCCCCTGCGCCGACCGACACCGACGCGGCCGAGGAGGGCAGCAGCGCTGCTGCGCCCGCGTCGTTGTGGGACGCCGAGCGCCCTGCGGTGACGCCGGACGACGTCGCGGGGCTCGCCGAGGTCAAGCAGCACCTGGACACCACGTTCCTCGCCCCGCTGCGCAACCCCGAGCTTGCAGCGGCCTTCGGGCAGAGGCCCGGCGGGTCGCTGTTGATGTACGGCCCGCCCGGCTGCGGGAAGACGTTCATCGCCCGGGCGATCGCCGGCGACCTCGGAGCGTCCTTCATCCACGTCACGGTCGCCGACCTGCTCAGCAAGTGGATCGGGGAGAGCGAGAAGGCGGTCCAGAGCGTGTTCCGCGATGCCCGCGCAGCAGCGCCGTGCGTCATCTTCTTCGACGAGTTCGACGCGCTCGGCGGACGACGTACGTCCGGTGGCGGCGGGTCGCAGTCGATGCGGATGCTCGTGACCCAGCTGCTCGAGGAGCTCGACGGTGTGGCGAGCACGAACGACGGCGTCTACTTCCTGGCTGCGACGAACCGGCCGTGGGACATCGACTCCGCGCTGCGCCGACCGGGTCGGATCGACAAGACGGTGCTGGTGCTGCCGCCGGACGCGACCGCCCGCGCGGCGATCATCCGTGGGGCGCTGGAGGGCAAGCCGGCCGACGATGTTGATGTCGTCGCCGTGGCGACGGCGACCGAAGGATTCTCCGGTGCTGACCTCAGTCACCTGGCGACCACGGTGCTGCAGCAGGCGATGGCCCGGTCGATGAGCAGCGGGGCCCTCGTGCCTGTCACGACCGCCGCGATGCTTGCCACGGTCGGCAGCATCGTCCCGTCGACGACGTCCTGGTTCGACCAGGTGGCGCCGGTCCTGGAGTACGGCGTCGACGATGGGACGTTCGACCAGCTCCGGGCGTACCGAGTGAAGCGAGGCATGCGATGACCCCCGACCTCGCACGCTCCGACGACCCAGGCGCTGCGGAGCGGGACCTCGACCTCGCGTGGGAGCTCTTCGGCGCCCAGCCCACGCATCCCAAGGTCGCCGAGCTGGCGCTCCGGGTGCTCGCCGTCCAGCCGGAGCGGAGCAGCGCGTCGCTGCTGCTCGGCAACCACCGCGAAGCCTGTGGCGCGACGGACGAGGCGCGGCGTCTCTATCTGCGGGTGGCGGGCCGTCGCGACAGCCAGTTCATCAACGCGGCTCGTGCCGTGCGGCACCTGGCGGCTGCTGAGCACGACTATCCCGAGGCGCTGCAGTGGGCGCGCACCGTGCTCGGCGAGAGCCAGGAGGAGTGGGACGACTGGATGGAGCTGGGCAGCGCACTGGCGTTCTCCGGCGAGCACGACGACGGGTGGCACCAGCTCGACGAGGCGGTGGCGCTGTGTGCTCGGACGGCGCCGGACGAGCTCTCCACGGCACTCGGGTTGCGTGCGGTGTACCTGCTGGGGAGCTTCGCGCCTCCCGACCGGTTCGTCCCCGCGGCGGAGGAAGCCATCCGTGCCGATGCGGCGGACTCCTGGGTCTCGGTGATGCTGGGGTGGGCCTACCTGGTGCAGTACCGGTTCGCCGACGCCGAGCAGCTCGCTCGGCGGCTGCTGCGCGAGGATCCGACCGAGGGCCAGTTCCAGTACCTCTTGGGGACCGCGCAGACGATGCAGCGGATCGTCGAGAACGCCGACGCGCAGGGTTACTCGATGGAGGACGTCCGACGCACCGGCGTGCTCGAGATGACCTGGCAGCAGCTCCGCGACCGCGAGCTCGGCATCGACCTGCGATCCGCGCTGGCCGCGTTGGAGGACGCGATGCCCGCCGACCTGCGCGCCACGTTGGCGCCCGGAGCCTCGTTCGCTGACGAGGCCGACATGCCCGGCGCCATGGCCGCGGACGATCTAGTGACCTGGCACGACGGCCAGCGGCCAGGCACCGGGTCTACCTGGCGGCAGCCCGAGCCGTTCCGCCTGATGTCCGCGGCCGAGATCCGCGCCATGACCAGCGCGATCGAGGCGGATCCCGCGGCGTACCCGGACTGGCCTGAGAACGACGCCTGGGAACCGGTGCTGACCGACGACGCTGGGGCGTACCTGGTCGTGGTGGCGTTCGGTGCACTGGTCAAGCGCCGCAGCGGGCAGCCCGACGAACCCGTCGCCGCATCGATGGCGGGCTGGATCTGGGACCGGGTGGCCGACTTCGGTGGTCGAGATCCGCGACCCCAACCGCGCACGGTGGCCGCCGACTCCAGCGGTGTCGAGGGGTCAGGAGACGGCGACCGCATCTTCGGGATCACCGACTTCGTCCCGCACGCGCCCGTCGAGCGGGAGGTCGTCGCGAGCTTCCGTGGGCGCGTGCCCGACGAGCTCGTCGCGATGTGGGAGCAGTACGGCTACGGGACCTTCGCCGACGGGTTCCTCCGGATCATCAACCCCTCGGAGTACCTGACGGCGGTCGGTGACTGCATCGGCAAGACCCAGGGCGACGGCATCGCCATCCCGATCATGGTGACGGGCCTCGGCGACCTGATCACCTGGGAACCCAGCGTGGGGGTCGTCGGCATCCTGTTCCGGGAGGGCCGCACCGTCGGGCTCGGCACCACGATGCGCACCTTCGTCCGACTCACGGTCCTTGATGGAGCCGAGGAGCTCTCGGAGACCTTCAACTGGGACCTCTTCCCCCAGGCGACCGCCGCTCACGGCGACCTGCCCTACGACAGGTCGTTCATCTTCGTGCCCCTGCTGTCGCTCGGCGGATCGGCCACGGTGGAGAACCTGCACATGCGCGACACGATCACCGCCATCCGGACGATGGTGGAGCTGCAAGGCGTGATCGGACACTGACCGGCATGGATCTGCAGCGACGCATCACCGAGCGCGAGGGCGAGTTCCTGCTCTTCGCGGTCACGCCGCCGCGCGGGACGACGTCCCCGGACAAGGCGCAGGAGATCGCAGACGTCACCATGTCGCGCCTGGAGGCCCTGCGACCGGACGGCCTGGTGCTCTACGACATCGAGGACGAGAGCGACCGCAATGCGGAGGAACGGCCCTTCCCGTTCCTGCCGACGATGAATCCGGCCGACTACCTCACCCGGCACCTGGCCGAATGGGCCCGCCCTGTCGTGGTCTACCGCGCGGTCGGGAAGTACGAGGAAGAGGACCTCCGGTCGTGGCTGAGCGACCAGGAGACCGACCGTACGCTCTCCGTCTTCGTCGGGGCCTCCTCCCGCGACAAACCGGTGGCGACGTCCTTGTCGCGCGCCCAGTCACTGCGGGCGGAAATCACGCCCGACCTGCTGCTCGGCGGTGTCGCGATCCCGGAGCGCCACGCGCGCAGCGAGCGGGAGCATCTGCGGCTCCTCGCGAAGCAGACCGCCGGTTGCACGTTCTTCGTCACCCAGGTGGTCTACGACATCAACGCGGCGAAGGACCTTGTCTCGGACTACCGGTACGAGTGCGCCGCTCGCGGGATCGATCCGGTGCCGATCGTGTTCACGTTCTCCGTGTGCGGCTCGATGAAGACGCTGGAGTTCCTCAAGTGGCTCGGCGTCGACGTGCCGCGGTGGATCCAGAACGAGCTGGAGCATGCTGACGACACCCTGCAGACCTCGCTCGAGCATGCGCTGGCAACGGCCCTCGAGCTGATGGCCTTCTGCCGCCGTCTCGGTGTCCCGTTCGGCCTCAACGTGGAGAGCGTGTCCAACCGGCGAGCTGAGATCGAGGCGTCGGTCGACCTCGCGTCGCGGCTGCGAGCGGAGCTCCACCGCTGAGGTTCGCTGGCCGGTCAACCGCGGTGGCCGTGGGCTCGCCCCTCTGGGACGCGGTCTCACGTTGCCGCGCGGGTCTGGCGGTCGCGTCGGAGCGTGACTAGCGTCACGATGCGCGGTCGCGGTGAGGCGCCGCGTCCTCTACCCCCGGGAGCACGCCATGCCCTCTCCGCGACCGCGAGGCCCGCTCGCACGCTTCGCGCTCGCCACGCTCAGCCTGGTCGCCCTGGTTGGCGCCACCCTGGCCGCGCCGGCGCCGGCAATGTCGGCGGGACACCCCGACAGCACCCTCGTCCGCGTCACCGACGGCACCATCCGCGGCACCGCCGACGGTGCTGCGCGCACCTTCCAGGGCATCCCGTACGCGGCCCCGCCCGTCGGGGAGCTGCGGTTCCGCGCACCGCAGCCGGTGGACCGCTGGCAGGGGACCCTCGACGCCACCGCGCCGCGCTCGCAGTGCGCCCAGCTCGGCAACGGGACCGGCAACCCGACGACGTTCGACGAGGACTGCCTCTATCTCAACGTCACGACACCCGCGGGTCGCTCGGCCCGCAACGCCGGCTTGCCGGTGATGGTCTGGATCCACGGCGGGTCCTTCCTCACCGGCAACGGCGCCACCTACGACGCGTCCAAGCTCGCGACGCAGGGTGATGTCGTGGTGGTGACGATCAACTACCGCCTCGGCCCGTTCGGCTTCCTCGCGCACCCCGCGCTCGGGACGAGCAACGCGGCCCTCCTTGACCAGCAGGCCGCGCTGCGATGGGTCCGCCGCAACGCCCGCGCCTTCGGCGGCAACCCGCGCAACGTGACGGTCTTCGGGGAGTCGGCCGGAAGCGCGTCGGTGTGCGCGAATGTTGCGTCGCCGTCGGCGCGCGGGCTGTTCCAGCGAGCGATCGCGCAGAGCTACTCCTGCACCGCCGGTCTGGCCTCGCTCGCGACCGCGCAGGCGGCTGGGACCTCGTACGCCACCGCGGTCGGCTGTGCCGACGACACGGTCGCTTGCCTGCGCACGACCGACGCCGAGACGCTGCTGCGTGCGTGGACCGGCGGTGCGCTCGCCGTCGGGGGCACCGCGCTCCCGCAGGAGCCCGGCGACGCGATCGCCTCCGGCACCGCCAACCGTGTCGACCTCATGCACGGCAACACGCTCGACGAGAATCGGCTGTTCATCCCGCTCCAGTACGGCACGGCGCTGACGGCCGCGCAGTACACCGGCGCGATCATGGCGAGGTTCGGGCCGGCCGGCGATGGCGTGCTCGCGCGCTACCCGGTCGACGCGTACGCCTCGCCGGTCATCGCCCTGTCGACCGTCTTCAGCGACTACGGCAGCCCGCTGTCGACGTGCACCCACGTGGACGCGTACGAGGTCGCGTCCGCCTCGCGGGGCGCCCACGTGTTCGCGTACCAGTTCCAGGACCGCACGGCCGACCCGCTGATCCCGCTGCTCGGCACGCAGAACGGTGCCGCGCACGCCACCGAGCTGCCGTTCCTGTTCCCGGGCCTGTTCGGCGACGGGCTCAGCCCTGAGCAGGAGCGCCTCTCGGACGCGATGGTCGCGTACTGGACGAGCTTCGCCGCGCACGGGCGCCCGTACGGCAAGGGCCTGCCGCACTGGCAGGAGTACGACGGTGCGAGCGACGTCCTCGCCCTCGACCTCCCCGCGACCGGCGGCATCCGGACCGAGGATGTCGCCGCTGCGGCGCACTGCGGGTACTGGTCGCAGCTGGGCTGAGGTCAGGACGAGGCGCTGGTGAGCAGTGAGCGCTGCAGCGCGGCCGCCAGGTCGAGATCGGGCTCGCGGTCGGTGAGCAGGTCGGCGTACACCATCGACTCGCCGATCCGGACGAGCATGTACGCCACGCGCCCGGCCTCGGCGGGAAGGCGGAGGTCGCCCGCCTCGGCCGACGCCGTCAGGGCCCGGCGCCACGCGGCGACGGTTCGAGAGTGCACCCGTGCTGTCGGCATGAAGAGGATGTGGAACGCGGACTCGGGCTCGTGGCGCATGAACGTGCGCAGCGGTCCGAAGTCGATGACGGACTGGTTCATGATCCGCGCCGTCGCGACGATGCGGTCGACGCCCGCCGCGACACCGTTGCACGCCGCTCGGTCGAGCGCGAAGTCGAGCGTCCTCTCACTGAGCGCCCCGATCACGTCACCGAGGAGGCGCTCGCGACTACCCACGACGCGGTACAGCGTCGCCCGGCCGACGGCGAGCCGGTCCGCCAGCGCGCGCATGTCGACAGGACGCCCGTCGAGGAACCACGCACGGGCGACGGCCAGCGCATCCTCGTACGCGATCACCCGGGTCGGCATGCGCGTCATCGCATCACGAACGGCGCGGCCCAGCAAGATGATCCGTGGCGCGCGAGAGCGGTGACTGTCGCGCTTGTGAGATCCAGGACAGATTGACCAATGCGTCCCCGTGAGCCAGCGAATCCAGACGAAGTTGTCCAGGTGTGACCGGGATCGATGTCCAGATCTCACCACCCTTGACGCCTCGTGGCTCGACGGCACACGGAGTCGCGATGAGACGTGTTGCCCAGTTTCGACAGCCGGCCACGAGACGAACTTGGTAGCGTCACGGTCCGTGAAACTGGCGGACCGAGTGACGGAAGCAGCTGAACTTGTCCGCATTACTGTGGATTGCGAGTTCAGGTCGTGAGGCGTCGAAAACCATCCGTCGGCTCCGTTGTGCAGCTGAGTCTCCCTGACGGCACATACGCCTACGGGCGCGTCCTCAAAGACACCGCCGTTGCCTTCTACGAGACGCGCACCTCAACGCCGGGTCATCCGCCCGTTGGCGAGCGCCGGTTCAACTTCGTGGTCGGCGTATTCGACGACGTCTTGGGCTCCGAGGACACACCCGTGGTCGGGACATATCCCAGCACCCGTCCAGACGACGACTGGCCGCCATCCTTCCGCGTCGACGATCCGATCTCGGGTTCTGTGAGTATTTACGAACGCGGATCAATCCGTGACGCAACTCCACAGGAGGCGTCAGGCTTGGAACCTGCGGCAGTGTGGGACCTCGAGGAGTTGATCGACCGCCTGATGGCCGGCGGCGGCTGATTCACCTGTGCGATCCAGCGGAGCGGGCCCTACGCCTCGACATCCCAGTCTGCGTACACCGAACGTCCCGCGGAGAGAAGGTCTGCAACAAGCCGCCACGAGGGTGGGTCCGGCGCAGGCGATCCGCGCCAGTTTCGGTGAAACGCGTCAACATCATCGACGACGTACTGCGCGAGCACGTCCAGGAAGGTGGCAACGTCGGTGCGCTGCCACCGGTCGGGTCGGGTCCGAGCGTCATGTGCAAGCACACGAAGGAACTCGGCGAACGTGCGCCGGTCCGGGATCGCAGCATCGGGCGAGAGAAGCTCATCGGACGACACTCAAATAGCCTATTCCTTCTCCACCGATCTACCGCAGGTTCAGCCCTGTCCAACCTCTCTTGTCAGAGCGGCCACGCCCTTTCCAGCCTCTTCTGTCAGTTTGGCCACACGTTGGACGCCAAAAGCTGGATTGGTCAAACTCCGCTGGACCTCAAGTCAGGCTGTCAGCCGAACTCCTTCGGCATGTCGATGAACCGCGAGTAGTGGCCCTGGAAGGTGACCGTGGCCGTACCCGGCTGTCCCGAGCGGTTCTTGGCGACGATGAAGTCGGCCTCGCCGAGGCGCTCCGACTCCTGCTCGTACATGTCGGGCCGGTGCAGCAGCACCACGATGTCGGCGTCCTGCTCGATCGAGCCGGACTCACGAAGGTCGGACAGCATCGGCCGCTTGTCGGTGCGCTGCTCCGAGCCACGGTTGAGCTGGCTGATCGCGATGATCGGCACCTCGAGCTCCTTGGCGAGCAGCTTGATCTGACGCGAGAACTCCGAGACCTCGACCTGACGGTTCTCGACCTTCTTGCCCGACGTCATCAGCTGCAGGTAGTCGATGACGATCATCTTGAGGTCGTGGCGCTGCTTGAGCCGGCGAGCCTTGGCCCGGATCTCCATCATCGTCATGTTGGGCGAGTCGTCGATGAACAGCGGCGCCGTCGAGACCTCGCCCATGCGGCGCGCCAGCTTGGCCCACTGGTCGTCGCTCAGCGAGCCCGACCGCATCTCGTGCAGACCGACCCGCGCCTCCGCGGACAGGAGTCGCATCGTGATCTCGATGCGACTCATCTCCAGCGAGAAGATGGCGGTCGTGAGCCCGTGCTTGATCGCGGCCGCACGGCACACGTCCAGCCCCAGGGTGGACTTGCCGACACCGGGTCGTGCGGCGACGACGATCATCTGTCCCGGGTGGAAGCCGTTGGTCAGCCGGTCGAGGTCCGCGAACCCGGTCGGGACGCCGGCCATCTGGCCGTCGCGCGCGGCGATCGCCTCGAGCTCGTCGAACGTCGCCTCCATGAGGTCGTTGAGGACGGAGTAGTCCTCGGAGGTGCGCTGCTCGGTGACACCGAAGACCTCCGACTGCGCGGTGTCGACGATGTCGTCGATCTCGCCCTCACCGGCGTAGCCCATCTGCGCGATCTTGGTGCCGGCGGTGATGAGGCGGCGCAGGATCGCCTTCTCACGCACGATGTCGGCGTAGTAGCCCGCGTTGGCCGCGATCGGGACGTTGGCGACGAGCGTGTGGAGGTAGGGGGCGCCGCCGATCTTGGCGAGCTCGCCACGACGCTGCAGCGCGGCCGAGACGGTGACAGCGTCGGCGGGCTCTCCGCGACCGTAGAGGTCGAGGATCGCGTCGAAGATCTCCTCGTGCGCCGGGCGGTAGAAGTCGACGCCCTTGACCGACTCGAGCACGTCGGCGATGGCGTCCTTGGACAGCATCATCGCGCCGAGCACGGACTGCTCCGCGTTGTTGTCCTGCGGCGGGGTGCGGTCGACCTGGCTACCTCCGTAGCCGCCGTACTCGTCGTCCGGCGGCTCAGGCACCGCTCCCAGCTCGGCAACGCTCAACTCGCGCCACTCCTCGTACGCTCGAACCCGTCACTGACACCGAGGACCCACCGGACGGACTCAAGGTGAATCACACGTGTGTCATTCACCTTGAGCGTACGGGGGACCACCGACGGACATCGAGGAACCCGCAGCCGGCCCTGCCGCGGAAGACGAGCTCTCGAACACCCACCGAACGAGAAGCAAACTACGCTCGTGAGCACCCGGTCGCGAAGTCCGTCGTCAACAGCCTTTGTGGATCCGGGAGACATTCGTGTGGATAACCCGGCTTGTGCATGTGCACAGGTTGTGGGTATCTGTGTGGATTGTGCGGGGCCTCTTTCCACACCTGTGGGCTGACCTGGGGAAACGATGTCCCCCGCGTGTGGATCGAAAGTCGCTGACGGGCGTGTCTCGCCGAGTTGCACACAGGCTGGAAGCCTTCTACATTGACCGGTCGTCGCCGTCCGACGGATGGTTGAGCTCCCTCAACCTCTCGTCCCGGTACGCCTCCCAGCGGTCGATCATCGCCGGCGTCTCCTCCGCCATGAACGCGAAGAACATCGCGCCCAGCTCCAGCGGCGCGCCGCGCTCGTCGTGCTGCTCCCCGAGATCCTTCGCGGCCTGGGCCATCGCCTCGTACCAGCGGACCAGGATCGGCTCGCGTCGGCGGATCATCGACGCCCACGGGTCGCCCGGCGGCAGCCGGTAGTGGTGCCTCCGGTCGCTCCCGCGATGCCGCTCCAGCATCCCCACCCCGACGAGGTAGGTGACGGCACCCGAGATCGCGGCCGGGCTGGCTCCGGTCGCCTCGGCGAGCTCCGCGGCCGTATAGCTGCGGCGGCCCAGCCCCAGGACGTACGCGAAGGTGCGCGCGGGCATCGGCGGGACGCCGGAGTCCCGCATGATCGCGGTGAAGCGCTCGACGAAGTCCGCCAGCGGGTCGCCTGCCGTCACGTGCCACCTCCTCGTACGACTCGATTCCCGTGGCCCACTCTATCCTTCACAGATTTCTGAATCATGTGTAACGTCGTGACGGTGACTGAGGCGATCGAGATCGCCGGACTCCACAAGAGCTTCGGCACCACGCATGCCCTCGACGGGCTCGACCTCACGGTGACCACCGGTGAGGTCCACGGCTTCCTCGGCCCCAACGGGGCCGGGAAGTCCACGACCATCCGCATCCTGCTCGGCCTCCTGCGCAAGGACTCCGGCACCGCACGTCTCCTGGGCGGCGACCCGTGGTCGGAGGCCACCGCGCTGCACCGCCGGCTTGCGTACGTCCCGGGTGACGTGACGCTGTGGCCCAACCTCTCCGGTGGCGAGGTCATCGACCTGCTCGGACGGCTGCGCGGCGGGGTCGACCGCAAGCGGCGCGACGAGCTGGTCGAACGGTTCCAGCTCGACCCGACCAAGCGCGGACGGTCGTACTCCAAGGGCAACCGTCAGAAGGTCGCCCTCGTCGCGGGCCTCGCGGCGCGCGCCGAGCTGCTCATGCTCGACGAACCCACCTCGGGCCTCGACCCGCTGATGGAGGAGGTCTTCCGCTCCTGCGTGCAGGACGTCCGCGAGGAGGGTCGTACGGTGCTGCTCTCCAGCCACATCCTGAGCGAGGTCGAGGCCCTGTGCGACCGCGTCACGATCATCCGTGAGGGCCGGACCGTCGAGTCAGGCACGCTCGCCGAGATGCGCCACCTGACCCGCACCTCCGTCGACGTCACGACCGAGCGTCCGATCGACGGCCTCGACCGGCTCGACGGCATCCACGACCTCGTCGTCGAGGCGCACGGCACGCGGGCCCGCTTCGAGGTCGACACCAGCCGCATCGGCGACACCCTCGGCACCTTGGGCGGCTTCGGCATCACGGCCCTGACGAGCACACCGCCCACGCTCGAGGAGCTCTTCCTCCGGCACTACGGCGACGAGCTCCCCGCCGAGGAGGAGCCGGACGAGGAGCGCGTGCCGTGAGCGACGCCTTCACCGGCACCGGGGCGCTGGTCCGGTTCGCACTGCGCCGGTCCCGCTTCGCCCTGCTGTGGTGGGTGCTCGGCATCGCGGCGCTCTACTACGTCACCTCCGTGAGCCTCGAGGCGACGTATCCCGACCAGGAGTCCCTCGACCGGCTCGCCGCGTCGGTCCAGGGCAACCCGGCGCTGCTCGCGATGGCTGGGCCCGACTACGCGCTCAACACCCTCGGCGGCCAGACCGCATGGCAGACCTCGGCGTTCGGGGCGGTCCTCGCCGGCCTGATGGGCACGTTCCTCGTCGTCCGGCTCACCCGCGCCGGCGAGGAGAACGGCCAGGACGAGCTGATCCGGGCCGACGTCACCGGCCGCGCCGCCACGTCCGCGGCCGCCGTGATCGTGACGACGGCGACCAACGTCCTTCTCGTCGTCCTGGTCGCCCTGCTCCTCATCGCCACCGGACTCCCGGCCGCAGGCTCCTGGGCCCTCGCGACCGCGCTCGGTTGCGCCGGTCTCGTGTTCATGGGTTTCGCGCTCGTGTTCTGCCAGGTCAGCAGCACGACGCGTGGGGCATGGGGCATGAGCGGCGCCGTGATCGCCCTGTCGTACCTGCTCCGCGCGATCGGCGACGCCGGCAACGGCGCGCTCAGCTGGGCCTCACCGATCGGCTGGGGCCAGCAGATGCGCGCGTACGCCGACGAGCGCTGGTGGCCGGCGGTGCTCTCGCTCGTCGCGGCCGTCGCACTCGTCGGGCTCGCGCGTGCGCTCTACTCGCGCCGCGACTTCGGCGCCGGTCTCGTCCCTGCACGCCGCGGACCCGCGGAGTACGCGTGGCGCGGCGGCGCGTACGAGCTGGCCTGGCGCCTCCAGCGGCCGACCGTCATCGGTTGGCTGATCGGTCTCGCGGTCGGCGGGCTCGCGTACGGGTCGATCGGCGACGACGTCGGGGACCTGGTCGGCGATGGCGACCTCTCCGGCACGCTGACCGGCGGAGAGACGAGCGGAGAGGCGCTGATCGAGGGCTTCTACGCGAGCGCGGTGCTCCTGCTGGCGATCGGCGCGGCTGCGTTCGGCGTGGCGTCGGTCCTGCGGGCGCGGGCCGAGGAGTCGAGCGGCCACGCCGAGCCCCTGCTCGCGACCGCGCTCTCCCGTCCGACGTTCCTCGGCAGCCATCTCCTGGTCGCCCTCGCGGCGTCGACGGTCGGGACGGCGCTCGCCGGCTTCGCCACCGGCGTGATGAACGGCTTCGTGTCGGGCGACTACGGTCGCGTCGGTGAGCTGACCTGGTCGGCCCTGTCGTACGCGCCGTCGATCTGGGTGATGATCGGCCTCGCCGTGCTCCTGATCGGCTGGCTGCCGCGGTTCGCCGCGCTCGCCTGGCTCGGCATCACGTACGCGGCGGTGGTCATGTTCTTCGGGCCGCTGCTCAAGTTCCCCGACTGGGTCGACAACCTCTCGCCCTTCTCGCACCCTGCGCTCGTCCCGCTCGAGGACCTGTCCTGGCCGCCCTTGCTCTGGCTCACGCTGATCGCCGTGGCCCTCCTCGTCGCGGGGTTCGCCGGGTTCAGGAGGCGCAGCATCCAGACCTGACGTATGAATGAGGCATGCATTCCTCGAACGTCTGGGCCGCAGCCGTCACCGCTGCTGGGGACCGCCTCGTCGCCGGTCTGCCCGACGGGCTGGGACTGCGTGACCTCGAGGCGCTCACCCTCGTGGCGACCCACCCGGGTGTCACGTCGGAGTGGCTGCGGACGCGCGTCGGCCTCACCCAGTCCGGGACGGTGCGCCTCGTCGACCGGCTCGAGGGGCTCGGGCTCGTACGCCGCCGCCGCGAGGGCCGGCAGGTCGGCCTGACCGTGACGCCGACGGCGCGCCGGCGCCTCGCGACGTGGGACCGGCAGCGCGACGCGGCGATGGCCGACGTCCTGTCCGGCCTGAGCGCGGACGAACGCGACGTCCTCGTGGACCTGCTGGCGAAGGCGCTCCGCGGTACTCCGCGCACGCGGCCTGACGCGGACCGCGCGTGCAGGACGTGCACCTGGCCGCGCTGCGAGCCCGCATGCCCGGTCGACGCCTCGGTGTCGTCGTGACCGTACCTTCCCAGGTCTCCGGCCGGACCCGGCTCCGCCCGGCGATGCGTGCCGTCGCGGGTGCCTGGATGCTCTCGGCCAGCGCCGACGTCTTCCTCGTCTTCGCGCTGCTGTGGCTCGCCGAGCCGCAGGGCTGGTCGGGCGCGCAGACCGCCCTCCTCATCCTCGCGACGCGGCTGCCGGTCCTCCTCGGTGGCGTCGTCGGCGGACGCGCCGTCGACCGGTTCGGGCCGCGCGCGATGCTCCTCGTCGACGGGTGCTTCCGCACGGTCGTGCTCGGCGTCCTCGCCGTCAGCGCGCGCGACGAGTCGCTGGACCTGCTCCTCGTCGTGGTCCTCACCGCGCTGGCCGGGTTCACCGAGCCCATGTCGTACGCTGCCGCGCGCACGCTCGTGGTCCGGTACGAGCCGCCGCACCTGCGAGCCCGCGCCAACGCGCTCCTCGCGCTCGGCGACCAGCTGCCGCTCGTCCTGTCGGCGGCGTTCCTGGGCGCTGCGCTCACGACATTCGGGATCGGCGTCACCCTCGCCGTACCCGCCGTCCTCATGCTCGGCGTCGCGGTGATCGCGGTGCTCCTCCCCCGCACCGCCCCGCCGTCGGCTGCCCCGGGCGGGGCAGGCTCTTCCGCCGTCCCGCACGACGCTGCGGACGGATCACCCTGGCGCATCCCGGGAGTGAAGGCGCTCGTGGCCCTGTCGGCGGCGTACTACGCGGCGTACGGGCCCTTCGAGCCGGCCCTGCCCCCGTTCGTGCGCGACGACCTCGGCGGTGGCGCCGACGCGTTCGGTCTGATCTGGACGATGTTCGGCATCGGTGCGATCGCGACCGTTCCGCTCGCCCCCCGTCTCTCCCGTTGGCGACCCGGGGTGGTCAACGCGATCGGCGCGGCGACGTGGGGCGTCGTGACCCTCCCGCTCGTGCTTCTCGACAGCGTCCCGCCCGCCGCGGTCGTGATGCTCCTGTCCGGAGCGGTCTGGGGACCGTACGCCGCGATCGAGACGACCGCGCTCCAGCAGTGGTCCCCGCCGGCGCGGCACGGGCGCCTCTTCGGCACGCAGCGGGCGCTGCTCGCGACGGCGTCGCCGTTCGGGGCGGCCCTCGGTGCGCTGGCGCTCGACGTCGCGGAGCCCGCTGTCGTCCTGGCCGTCTCGACGCTGGCGTGCTCGGCCGCGGGACTGATCACGCTGACCCGGCCGGGCATCCGCCGTCGCGCCGAGCCGACCTCCCTGGCACCGCGGGTCCCGGACGCTGAGCGAGACTGGGGGACGTGAGGCTGCACCTGGACGCGCGCGACCGCGAGATCTTCCGGATCGCCGTCCCGGCGTTCGCCGCGCTCGTCTCCGAGCCGCTGATGCTCGCGGCCGACACCGCGATCATCGGCCACCTGGGCACCGATCCGCTCGCCGGTCTGGCGATCGCGTCGACGGTGCTGCAGACCTTCGTCGGGCTATGCGTGTTCCTCGCGTACGGCACCACCGCCTCGGTCGGGCGGCACATCGGCGCCGGCGACCTGCGGGGGGCGATGGCCTCGGGCATGAGCGGACTCTGGCTCGCCGTCCTCATCGGCGCCCTGGCCGCCTTGATCGCGGGGGCGGGTGCGTCGGTCATCGTCGGGGCCTTCGGTCCCTCGGACGTCGTCGCGGACCAGGCCGTCACGTACCTGGTGTGGGCTGCCCCCGGCATCCCCGCGATGCTCGTCGTGCTGGCGGCGACCGGCGTCCTTCGCGGGATGCAGGACCTCAAGACACCGCTCTACACCGTGATCGTCGCGAACGTCGCCAACGTCGTCCTCAACGTCGTGCTGGTCTACGGGCTCGACATGGGCATCCGGGGCGCTGCGATCGGGACGACCGTGGCGCAGCTCGGATCCGGGTTGTTCCTCGCGTACGTCGTGGTGCGGGCGGTGCGCGCCCAGCACGCCCCCGTACGCCCGCAACGCTCCGGCATCCACGAGGCCGCTCGCGCCGGTGTCGCGCTGGTCGTCCGGACGCTGACGCTCCGTGCCGCGCTGCTGATCGCGACCGCTGTGGCAGCGACGATGGGCTCGGCGGCGCTCGCCGCCCACCAGGTCGCGGTCACCGTGGTGTCGATCCTCGCCTTCGCGCTCGACGCGATCGCGATCGCAGGGCAGACGCTCACCGGGCGATCCCTCGGCGCCGGGGACGTCGCGGGGACCCGGTCGACGACGCGCCGGATGATCGGCTGGGGTGTCGCGTCCGGCGTCGTGGCGGCGGTGCTGCTGCTCGCGTCCGTCCCGTGGCTGCCCCGCCTCTTCACCTCCGACCAGGACGTCCAGCACCTGCTCGTCGGAGCCCTCGTCGTGATCGCGCTGACGCAACCGGTGTCCGGTGTGGTCTTCGTCCTCGACGGCGTCCTGATCGGTGCCGGCGACGGGACCTACCTCGCCTGGGCGGGTGTCATCACGCTCGTCGCGTACGCCCCGCTCGCCGTCGCGGTGTGGATGCTCGGCGCCGGACTCACGTGGTTGTGGCTGGCGTACGCGGGATTCATGGTCGCGCGCATGGTCACGCTCGTGCTGCGGGAGCGGACGGACCGCTGGATGGTCGTCGGCGCGCTGTAGGTGCAGGGGACCGCGTTGTCGCGGTCGGGCGAGCGGCGGTCAGGCGGCGTGGGATCCCGCGCGTGGCGCGTCGTCGGCGGACTCGCAGCCGACGCAGCCGAGCGCGGACGAGGTGTGGAGCCCGGAAAGATGGTCGTCCCGCACGGCGCAGCACACTGCGCACCGGTCGAGCCATCCGTCGATCGCGTCGAACTCGTCGCCGCAGTCGATGCAGATCGCGACCAGCTCGGTCATCGGTGTTCACCTCTCGCTCGGGACGGGACCCCCCAACACCCCGAGTGTGCGCGCCGGCACCGACACGATCGACGAGGCGCGTCGGCGTGTCGGATGTGAGCCGCGCCCGCCACCGCCGCGCCGCCGCGCCGCTGCCCGCCGCCTCGCCGCCCACCGCAAGACTTGCCGTTGCGACCACCTCCTGGTCGCAACTGCATGTTGTGACTGCAAGTCCTTCGTCCACAGCACGGGCGGATCCCCAGCCGACCCGGGCCACGGTGCTCGGACCACACCGGCGGACCCACGGTGCTGGCGTGACGACATCACCGACCCCACAGCTCGTCCTCGATCAGCACGGCGTCCTCACGAGGGCACAGGCCGATGCCCTCTACGGGAGCCCGCACGTCCGCTCGCACCTGCGACGAACCCTGTGGCAGAGCCCGCACCGGGGCGTGCTCGTCCTCCACAACGGACCGCTCAACCACGAGCAGCACATGATCGCGATGCTCCTGGCGTGCCCGCCCGGTTCGGTGCTCGGCGGCGGGAGCTCGCTCTGGTGGGACGGCCTCGCCCGCTTCGTCCCCGAGCGCGTCCAGGTGGTCTGTCCCGAGGGCAAGCGCGCGCCCGACATCGATGGGCTGGAGCCGCACTGGAGCATCTGGCTCGACGACCGGGACGTGCATCCGCTGCGGCTCCCCCGCCGTACCCGACCGGCCCGCAGTCTCGTCGACGGTGCGAGCTGGGCGCGGTCGCCGTCGTTCGCGCGCACGCTCATCCTCAGCGGCGTCCAGCAGCGGCTGACGAATACCCGCAACCTGCGCGACGCACTCGGACGGCGCGGGACCTGCAAGCATCGCCGGATCATCGTCGAGTCCATCCTCGACGCGGCGGGCGGCATCCAGTCCCTGCCCGAGCGCGACTTCGACCAGATCAGGATCGGGCGTGGCCTCCCCGCGCCGAGCCGTCAGGTGAAGCGGAGGCGACCCGACGGGAAGTACTACCTGGACGTCGCCTGGGAGGAGCACGACGCCGCGTGCGAGATCCACGGCATCGGTCACCTCGACGTCCCGACGTGGAGCGGAGACACCCTCCGTGGCAACGAGATCGTGCTCGACGGGACACGTCTGCTCGTCTTCACCTCGTACGCCGTGCGTCACGAACGCGACCTCGTCGGCGACCAGCTGGTGCGGCTGCTGACTCGGCGGTGAACGGAGGACTTGCAGACACGACGTGCAACTGCGACCACGATCTGGTCGTACCTGCAAGTCCTGCGTGCGGATGGCGCCGCGGTGACCCCCTGCGGCCCGACACTGAGCCATGCACGCGTCGACGGGTCGCGAGCGTCCGCTTCTTCGCGACGAGCTGATCGCCGTGCGGACGGCGGTGTGGTTCGGCGGGTGGATCGCGGCGGTGGTGCTGGGCTACGTCGTGCTGCCCTACGCGACGATGCTCGTGATCGTGGAGCTCGTCGAAGCTTGGTGCGGTGGGCTCTGCGATCCGTACACGGAAGAGTCCGTGTGGTCGCTGCCGGACAGCGCGATCCTGCTCTGGGCGGTCTGGTGGGTCGTGTTCCAGCAGCTGGCCATCATCACGACGCTGATCCTGACGGCGCTGATGTGGATCCTTCTCCCGCCGAAGCGGGACGGCACGCTTCCCCCGCGCTGGCGCGTGAGCATCTTCCTGCTCGCTGCGACGGTCCTCTTCGGACCGACGTGCCTCGGGCTCGGGATCCTGTTCTGGTTCCCCTGACGGTCAGGACGCCTTCTTCGCCGCCTTCTTGGCCGGCGCCTTCTTGCTCGCGGCCTTCTTGGCCGTCGTCTTCTTCGCCGCGGCCTTCTTCGCGGGAGCCTTCTTGCTCGCGGCCTTCTTCGCCGGCTCCTTCTTCGCGGCAGCCTTCTTGGCCGCCGTCTTCTTCGCCGGCTTCTCGTCCTTCTCCACGCCCGCGACCGGCTCGCCCTCGCCCGACTTGGCGCGGTCGATCGAGGCTTGCAGCGCCGCCATCAGGTCGACGACGTTGTCAGGCTGCTCGGCCCCCTCGCCGACGGCCGGCTGGACGACCTCGTTGCCCTCGAGCTTGGCCTCGACCAGCTCGTCGAGCGCCACCTCGTAGTCGTCGGTGTACTCCTCGGGGTCGAAGTCGCCCTGCATGCTCTCCACCAGCGACTGCGCCATCTTCACCTCCTGCGGACGGAGCTCGAGGCTCTCGCCGAGGAAGGAGAACTCCGGCTTGCGGACCTCGTCGGCCCACAGCAGGGTGCTCATCGTCAGCACGTCGTCGCGGACCCGGATCGCCGCCATCTGCTCGCGGGTGCCGACGGTGACCTTCACGACGGCGACCATGTCCGACGACTCGAGCGCCTCGCGCAGCAGGAGGTACGGCTTGAGGCCGGCGTTGCTGTCCGGCTCCAAGTAGTAGCTCTTGTTGTAGAGGATCGGGTCGATCTGCTCCAGCGGCACGAACTCGAGGACGTCGACGACCTTCTTCGTCGGCAGCGGCAGCTGCTCCATGTCCTCGTCGGTCAGGACGACCATGCGGCCGTCCGGAAGCTCGTAGCCCTTGGCGATCTCGGAGTACTCGACGACCTCGCCGTCGGCCTCGGCGACGCGCTTGTACTTGACGCGGGACCCGTCGCTCCGGCGCACCTGCCGGAAGGAAATGTCGTGCGTCGACGTCGCGCCGTACATCTTCACCGGGATGCTGACCAGACCGAAGGAGATCGTGCCCTTCCACATCGCACGCATCGCTCCACCCCTCTCGTACGCCAAGCGAACCGGGCGGCGCCCGTGCTGTCAATCGGGAGACCCCCATCGTGCCCGCGACTCATCGTTCGCTCAGTCTGCGGACACCGCGCCGGCGACGGACCCTGGAGGCATGACGACCGACGGACTGCGCATCGGGTTCAAGCTGATGGCCGAGGGCTTCGGGCCCAAGGAGATCGTGGAGCAGGCGGTGGCCGCGGAGCAGGCGGGCTTCGACTTCGTCGAGGTCAGCGACCACTACCACCCCTGGCTGTACTCCCAGCAGCACTCCGGCTTCGCCTTCTCGATGCTCGCCGCGATCGCCGCCCGCACGGAGCGGATCGAGCTCGCCACGGGCGTCACGTGTCCGATCATGCGCTACCACCCCGCGATCGTGGCCCAGATGGCCGCGACCACGGGTGTGCTCAGCGACGGGCGCTTCACCCTGGGCGTCGGGGCCGGCGAGCGCCTCAACGAGCACGTCATCGGTGGCGGGTGGCCGTCGGTCTCCGTCCGTCACGACATGCTGACGGAGGCGCTGGAGATCATCCGGCTGCTGTTCACCGGCGGCTACCACTCGTACACGGGCCAGTACTTCGACGTCGACGACGCCCAGGTCTTCGACCTGCCCGACACCCCTCCCAAGATCGTCGTGGCGGCCGGCGGTGACGAGGCAGCGCGGCTCGCCGCTGACTTCGGGGACGGGCTCTTCGCGACCGAGCCCAAGCCTGAGCTGGTCGACGCGTACGCCACCGCGGGCGGGACCGGCCCGCGGTACGCCGAGGTCCCGCTGGCGTACTCCGCGGACGTCGAGGCCGCCGCCACCGCCGCCCACCGCAACGCGCGCTTCGGCGTCGCGGGGTGGAAGGTCCAGGCGGAGCTGCCCAACCCGATCAACTTCGAGGCGGCCACTGCGACCGTGCGCGTCGAGGACATGCGGGCGGCCTTCGGGTGCGGACCGGACACCGAGCGTCACCTCGAGGTGGCGCAGCGGTTCTTGGACGCCGGGTTCGACCATCTCGTCCTCATGAACGCGGGGCCACCCGAGGAGATGGACGCGTTCTTCGACCACGTCCGGACGAACCTGCGTCCCCAGCTGGAGGACCTCGGGAACGGTCGCACCGATGGCTGAGCGCAGCGCCGCCCTCTTCGACGTCGACGGAACGCTCGTCGACTCGAACTACCTCCACGTCCGGGCCTGGCGTGACGCCTTCCGCGAGGCGGGCATCCGCGTCGACGACTGGCGGGTCCACCGCGCGATCGGGATGGACGGTGACCGTCTGCTGGAGGACCTCGCCGGCGACGCGAGCGAGGCCGACCGCACCGCGGCCAAGGACCTGCACGCCTCCCTGTACGCCGACCTCGCCGGGGAGCTGCGGCGCTTCGACGGCGCCCGTCCGCTGCTGCGCGAGCTCCACGACCGTGGGGTCCTGATCGTCCTCGCGACCTCCGCCCCTCCGGACGAGCTCGAACGGCTGCGGCGTGCGCTCGACTGTGACGACCTCATCGACGCGACGACCAACGCCGACGACGTCGACGACGCCAAGCCGCAGCCGGACATCCTGCAGGCCGCGCTCGACAAGGTCGGCGTCGACCCCGCGCGAGCCGTGATGATCGGCGACGCCGTCTGGGACGGTCTCGCGGCGAAGCAGGCCGGTGTCACGTTCGTCGGCGTCCGGTCCGGCGGGGTCGGACCGGGCGAGCTGCGCGAGGCAGGTGCCGTCGAGGTGTACGAGGACGTCTCCGTGCTCCACGGCGCGCTCGACTCGTCGGCGCTCGCCCCGCTCCTGCGCTGAGTCTGCGCACGCCGTCGCGACCCGCCAGACTCGTGCGATGAGGAAGATGGGGATCGAGGAGGAGATGCTGCTCGTCGACCCGGCCACGGGTCGTACGAGTTCCGTCTCCGAGCGCGCGCTGCGTCGTCACGACGGGGACGCGGAGATCGAGCACGAGCTGTTCCTCGAGCAGATCGAGACCATGACCGAGCCGCACTCCTCGCTCGGCGACCTGGCCGACGACCTTCGGGAAGCGCGACGCCAGACGGTCGCCGCGGCGCGGGCGGCGGGAGCGTCGCTGATCGCGTCCGGGACGTCGCCGCTGCCGGGCGACCAGCCGGAGGTCACGCCGAAGGCGCGCTACGAGCGGATGGTCAGCGAGTTCGGGGCCATCGGCGAGGGCGCCGCCGTCTGCGGGATGCACGTGCACGTCGACGTCTCCAGCGATGCCGAGGCCATCGGCGTCATCGACCGCGTACGCCCGTGGCTGCCCGTCCTCCTCGCCCTCAGCGCGAACTCCCCGTACGAGGCCGGTCGCGACACCGGGCACGCCAGCTGGCGGTCGCGCCGATGGACGGAGTGGCCCACCTCCGGACCGGTCGAGCCGTTCGGCGACCCTGACACCTACAGGCGGGCGGTCGAGGCGCTCATCACCAGCGGCGCCGCGCTCGACGAGGGCATGGTCTACTTCGACGTCCGCCGCGCGCGCTCGCTCCCGACCGTCGAGCTCCGGGTGACCGACGTGTGCACCGACCTCCGCGACGGCGTCCTCGTCGCCGGGCTCGTCCGCGCGCTGGTCGAGACGGAGGCCCGCGCGTGGTCCGAGGACCGCCCGCTCGAGACGTGGCGGGTGGAGCTGCTCCGCGGTGCCCGGTGGCACGCCGCGCGCTACGGGCTGAGCGACACGCTCCTGGACCCCGGCACGCGCGAGCAGCGTCCTGCGGCGGAGGTCCTCGGCGCCTTCGTCGACCACGTCTCCGACGCCCTCGCCGACGCCGGCGACACCGACCTGGTGCACGACGAGCTCGAGCGGGTGCTCCGCGACGGCAACGGTGCCGCCCGCCAACGACGCGTCGGCGCCGACGGGGACCTCGAGGCCGTGGTGGCGGATCTCGCCCTCCGCACCGACCCGGACGCACAGGAAAGCCGCCCGGTGCGTAACCGAGCGGCTTCTCTTTCCCGAGACGTCTGATCCCCTACTTGAGCACGGGGTACTTCTGGACCAGCGTGGTCGAGCCCCACCAGCGTCCGAGTCCCCAGGTGTCGCCGGCGAGGGCGAGACCGATCACGAGGACGCCGAGTGCGCCGAGGATGTGCTCGTCGAGGACGGGGTTGTTCGCCGGCGGAAGGGCGACCGTCCACATCATCACGTAGAGCAGGACTCCGACCGCGGCACCGAGACGGATGCCGATGCCGAGGGTGAGGGTGACGCCGACGGCGAGCAGACCCAGCATGAACAGGCCGTCGACCCACCACTGACCGGCGAGCGCGTTGTAGAAGCCCTCGAACGGACCGGTCGGCGCGTTGGCCAGGTAGCCCTCGGTAGGGCTCCCGCCGTTGATCCATGCTCCCTCGCTCGGAGTCGCGTACCCGAGTCCGAACAGCTTGTCGACGAAGGCCCACAGGAAGGTGAGCCCGAAACCGATACGCATGGCCGCCAACCCCTTGGCGACTGCGCTCGACGTGACTGCGTGCTCCTCGTCGCGGGCGGCGAAGACCTTGCTCCTGCCGGTGAGGCCGGCTCCGATGGTGGCGCTCATGGTTTCCTCCCTGGATCGCGCTGTGAACACCCTCATCGTCTGGCCGGGGGCACCGGCTCGGTCAGTGCCGAGGGTCCCTTCTTGCCGGGACCTTGGTCACTGTTCTCCGCGACCGGCCGGGAGCACGCTGATCAGGTGCGGCCCACCTCCGGCCGCACCCGTCGAGAGGGGAGAACGATGACTACCACGTCCCGCCCGCAGCCCGTCACCGTCGGGGTCGACGCCAGCCGTTCACGCACGCTCACCGCGGTGGAGCACGGAGTCCCGCTCGCCCGCGCGCTCGACGCGCCGCTGCGGCTCGTCCACGCCTCGGCCCTGCCGTTCGAGGGCGTCGCCTTCACGCCGTACGAGGTGGACGCCGCCCGCGAGGAGGCGGCCGCGATCCTGGTCCGCGCCGCCGACGACGCGCACCGGCTGGGTCCCGACCTCGCCGTCACCACTCATCCCGTCCTCGGCTCGGCCACGCTCGCGCTCGAGTCGGCCTCGAAGGAGTCTTCGGCGCTGGTCGTCGTCCGCCGGGACGCCCGCACCGCGGAGCGGCTCCTGACCGGGAGCACCAGCTCACGGGTCGCGACCCACGCCTCGTGCCCGGTGGTCGTCGTGCCCGCAGGCGTACGCCCGGCGAGCACGGGTCCTGTCGTCGTGGCCATCGACGCGGACTCGCCGTCGCACGCGGCGCTGACGTACGCGTTCGAGGCCGCGCGCCGGGCCCGTACCGACCTCCTGGTCCTCCACGCCGCGCACCGCGGCGGCGCGACCCAAGGGCAGCGGGGTGTCGGCGAGACGCTCGCGGGATGGCGTGAGGACTACCCGGAGGTCGAGGTGCACACCCGCACCGTCGAGGCGTCGACCGTCGATGCCTGCGCCGACGCGACTCGAGGGGCGCGCCTCCTCGTGCTCGGCCGGCACCGGACGACCGGGCCCCGCGCCCCGTGGACGCGGTCGATCGCCAAGGCCGTGCTCTCGCGGACCGCGTGCCCCGTCGTCACCGTCCCGCACGACGCGGTGGACCTGGCCTACCACCCGACCCCGCGGGCGATGGCGGCTCCCGGAGGGCCCGTCTACTGACGCGCGACGGCTAGGGCCGTCCCGACTCGCCCTCCTGCTCGCGGCGGACCTCGGCGCCGAACACGGCCGCCTGGGTCCGTCGCTGCATGCCGAGCTTCGCCAGCAGGTTGGTGACGTAGTTCTTCACGGTCTTCTCCGCGACGAACAGGCGCTCCCCGATCTCGCGGTTGCTGAGTCCCTCGGCGATGAGCATCAGCACCTCCCGCTCGCGGTCGGTGAGCCCGGCGAGCCGCGGGTCGGCGTGCGGCGCGTCGCGGTCCCGGAGCCGACGCATCAGCTGGGCGACGACGTGCGGGTCGAGCAGCGACCGCCCGGCCGCCACCTCTCGCACCGACTCGACCAGACGTGACCCGAGAACCTCCTTGAGGAGGTAGCCGGAAGCGCCCGCCAGCACCGCGGCGTAGACAGCCTCGTCGTCGTCGTAGGAGGTGAGGATCAGCGAGCGTACGTGCGGCTGGCTCTCCTGCAGCTCGCGGCACACGTCGATGCCGCTCCCGTCCGGCAGCCGCACGTCGAGGACGGCGACGTCGGGGGTGACCGACGGGATCCGTGCGAGGGCCTGGGCGACGTCGGCGGCCTCCCCCACGACGCGGATGTCGTCGGCCGTCTCCAGCAGATCGGTGACGCCACGGCGCACGATCTCGTGGTCGTCGACCACGAAGACCTTGATCACGATCGGTCTCCTTCCTCTCCAGGCAGGGGTACGGCCCAGGTCAGGGCGGTGCCCTGCGCTCCGCTGCGTACGGCGTAGGTCCCTCCGCGCGCGGTGGCCCGCTGCTCGAGGTTCGCGAGGCCGCTGCGGGGAGCACCCTCCGGGATCCCGGTGCCGTCGTCGGCGACGCTCACCGTGACGGCGTCGCCCCCGACGACCACCCTCAGGTCGACGCGCGAGGCGTGAGCATGGCGGCGGGCGTTCGAGACGGCCTCGCGCGCGACGGCGACGACCTCGTCGGCCAGCTCGGCGTCGAGCATCAGGTCGACCGGGCCGTCGACGTGCAGACGGACCTCCGGACCACCCGGATCCGCCCCGGCGATCTCGCCGAGCCGTCGTCGTACGCCGGCGCGGCCCTGTCCGGTGTCGTGCAGCTCGAAGATCGTGCTGCGGATCTGCCGGATCGTCGCGTCCAGCTCGGCCACCTGGGCGGCGAGCCTGTCGCGCGGCGCGCCGTCGGGCATCGTCGCGTGCACGCTCCGGATCGTGAGACCGCTGGCGAAGAGCCGCTGAATGACGTGGTCGTGGAGGTCGCGCGCGATGCGGTCGCGGTCCTCGAGGACCAGCATGGCCTCGCGCGCCTCGCGCAGCTCCCGCTTGCCGAGGGCGAGCGCGGCCTGGCCGGCGAAGGCCTGCGCCATCGTCAGGTCGGACTCGTCGAAGCGCGGTGGGCCGTCGCGTACCACCAGCAGCAGTCCCCGCGGGTCCTCGGCGTCCACGAGCGGGACCACCATGGCGGGAGCCTCCGGCGCGACGGGCAGCTCGAGCCCGAGAAGCGCGCACACCTCGCCCACCCTGCCGAGGGTCGGCTCCGGCGGGCCCTCGTCGGTCGCGCGCACGGCCGTCCGGGCCCCGATGAGCTCGTCGCCGTGCGACCCGGCGGCACGTACGACCGCGTACGACCCGTCGCCGCTGCCGACCAGGACCGCGGCCAGGGACGCCTCGGCGATCTCCTGGACCCGGACGGCCACGAGCTCGAGCGCGTCGATCCCGTCGGGCGCGAGCAGCTCCCGCGTGACCTCGGCGGAGGCGGCCGACCATGCCTCGCGGCGCCGGCTCTCGTCGTACAGGCGCGCGTTGGCGATCGCGACCCCGGCGGTCTCCGCGAGCGAACGGGCCAGCGCGGCATCGGCCTCGGTGAAGGCGCCGTCGCGGCTGTCGGTGAGATAGAGGTTGCCGTACACGCGACCGCGGACCTCGAGCCCGAGGCCGAGGAACGAGCGCATCGGCGGATGGTTCGGCGGGAACCCCGAGTAGTGCGGGTGGGTGGTGACGTCGTCGAGCAGGACCGCCGGGCCACCGTCGAGCAGGTCCCCGAGCAGCCCACGACCGCGAGGGAGGTGGCCGATCCGCGCGGCGGTCTCCTCGTCGATCCCGGCGTGGATGAAGACCTCGAGCCGTCCCTCGTCGTCGAAGACGCCGATCGCGCCGTAGCGGGCGCCGACCAGGTCGGTCGCTGCCGCGACGATCCGGCGCAGCACCTCCGGGAGGTCGAGCTTCTCGACCAGCGTCCGGTTGGCCTCGAGCAGGACCCTCAGCCGTGCAGCGACGTCCTCCGGGGATTCCGGTCGGGTCATCGTCGGCAGCCTCCGCTCGTCCTTGCGCCCGATTCTAGGGGTCTCGGGCCGCGGCGCGCGCACGACAGAGCCGGAGGAGAGAAGGCCGAAGGCCCCGCGCTGACAAGCAGCAGCGGGGCCTTCGGACGGGTCGTGGACCCTGACCGGAGAGGTCAGGCGGCGACGACGTTGATCTTCACCTTCGCGGTGACCTCGGGGTGGACGCGCACCTGCACGTCGTACGAACCGATGGCCTTGATCGGGTTGCCGATCTCGATGCGACGCTTGTCGACGCTCGCGCCGGCGCCCTCGAGGGCGGTGGCGACGTCCGACACGGTGATGGCGCCGAACAGGCGACCCTCAGCACCGGCGCGAGCCGGGACCTTGACCGTGTTGGCCTCGAGCTTCTGCTTCAGCGCGGTCGCGTCATCGAGGTCGTGGATCGCGCGAGCGTCACGGGCCTTCTTGATCGACTCGACCTGCTTCTCCGCGCCCTTCGACCAGACGATGGCGTAGTTGCGGGGCAGCAGGTAGTTGCGGCCGTAGCCGCCCTTGACCTCGACGATGTCGCCGGGGGCACCGAGACCGGTGACCTCGTGCGTGAGGATGAGCTTCATGTGTTGTCCCTTCCCCTACGATCAGCGACCGGTCGAGGTGTAAGGCAGCAGCGCCATCTCGCGGGCGTTCTTGATCGCGGTCGCGATCTTGCGCTGCTCCTGGACGGACACACCCGTGACGCGGCGAGCGCGGATCTTGCCGCGGTCGGAGATGAACTTCCGCAGGAGGGTGGCGTCCTTGTAGTCGATGTAGGTGATCTTCGCAGCCTTGAGCGGGTTGCTCTTCTTCTTCGGCTTACGAACAGCGGGCTTAGCAGCCATTGTGGTGCTCCCTTCCGGTGAGCCCGACCCGCAGGACGGGTCGGAATGACGCGGCGGTCCTGGGACCGCCTTCGGTGTTCTTCAGATCCGGCGACTCAGAACGGGGGTTCGTCGTTCGAGCCGGAGGGCGTGCTCGCCCACGGATCGTTGCCAGCGTTGCCACCCTGCGGAGCGGGAGAGGACCACGGGTCGTTGGCCGGGGCCGACTGGCCTCCGCCGTAACCACCCTGTCCGCCGCCCTGCTGGTAGCCGCCGCCTCCGCCTCCGGAGCGCGACGCCTTGGTGACCTTGGCGGTGGCGCTGCGCAGGCTCGGACCGACCTCGTCGACGTCGATCTCGAACACGGTGCGCTTCTCGCCCTCACGCGTCTCGTACTGGCGGGACTTGAGGCGTCCCTGCACGATCACGCGCATGCCCTTCTGCAGCGACTCGGCGACGTTCTCCGCGGCCTGGCGCCACACGGCGCAGCCCAGGAAGAGCGTGTCGCCGTCGCGCCACTCGCCGCTCTGGCGGTCGAAGGTGCGCGGCGTCGAGGCGATGCGGAAGTTGGCAACCGCTGCTCCGGACGGCGTGAACCGCAGCTCGGGCTCGTCCACAAGGTTGCCGACGACGGTGATGACGGTCTCGCCTGCCATGTCTCACTCCAACGTTCGCGGGATGTCTGCTGGCTAGCAGTCAACATCAAGACTCCGACACAGGCGACCCCTTGGCGGCAGTCCGGGGGAAACCCTCGGACGGCGCGTGCTGGGGACGACGTGCCGGTCGTCCGTCACTTCTCGGGCCGGATGACCTTCGTACGCATGACGGACTCGTTCAGCGTGAGCTGACGGTCGAGCTCCTTGACAGTCGCGGGGGTCGCGGTCAGGTCGACCACGGCGTAGATCCCCTCGGACTGCTTGTTGATCTCGTAGGCAAGACGACGCTTGCCCCAGATGTCGACGTTGTCGACGGTGCCACCGTCCTGACGCACCACGTTGAGGTACGTGTCCAGGCTCGGGGCCACCGTGCGCTCGTCGAGGCTGGGATCGAGGATCACCATGACTTCGTAGTGACGCAAGGCAACTCCACCTCCTTCGGTCTGTACGGTCACGGTCCTTCCGTGACAGGAGGGCTCTGCATCATGCCCGAGCACGCCGGGTGGCGGCCGGGCAACCGCGTCAGTCTATCCGGGCGCCGCGGCGGGTCCCAAATCGCCGTCAGGCGCGCGAACGAGGATGATCGTCGACCGTGGGAGCGTCAGTCCTCTGGGGAGCGGTCGCCGCATCGTCGTTGCTGCTGGGCGCGGTGCTCGGCGTCGTACGCCGGTGGAGCGACGCGATGGTCGGCACGGTCCTCGGCTTCGGGGCGGGGGCGCTCATCTCGAGCATCTCGTTCGAGCTGTTCGAGGAGGGGCTGGCCGTGGGCGGGGCGATGGCGCTCGCGCTCGGTCTCGCCTTCGGTGCCTGCGTGTTCTACGTCTCCGACCGGTGGGTGGAGCGGATCGGCGGACGTGCCCGAGGTGGCGCAGCGGGGCTGCCGCTCGCGCTCGGCGCGTTCCTCGACGGCATCCCGGAGCAGGCGGTCCTCGGCATCGGGATCGCGGAGGGCGGTGGTGTGAGCGTCGCCCTGCTGGTCGCGATCTTCGTGTCGAACCTCCCGGAGTCGATCGGGTCGGCGACGGACATGCGAGCGGCCGGCTCGCCTCCGCGCCGGATCCTCCTGCTCTGGACCGCCGTCGCCGTCGTCTGCATGCTCGCGACCGTCGCCGGGTACGCCGCCGCGCAGGTGACGGCGGAGCACTTCGTCGGTGCCGTCGACGGCTTCGCGGCGGGCGCCCTGCTGGTCATGCTGGTCGGCGCGATGATCCCCGAGGCGCAGGCCAAGGTCCACGAGAAGGCCGGGCTCGCCGCGGTGCTCGGCTTCGCGGTCGCCGCCGGCCTCTCCGCAGTGTCCTGACCGCCCCGCACCGTCCCGGGCGGCCCGCCGCACTACTCCGTCGCGATCGCCCGCAGCACGTTGAGCCGGGACGCCCGCAGCGCCGGGAACAGCGCGGCGAGCACGCCGACGACCGCCGCGATGAGGACGTACACGGCGAGCGTCGTGTACGGGATCGAGAGCTCGGTGATCCCCTCGTCGTCGAGCACGCGCTGCAGCACGACACCGAAGACGAGACCCATCGCGATGCCGAGCACCGCCCCGAGCACGGCGATCGCGACCGCCTCCAGCCGCACCATCCGCCGCAGCTGGCGCCGGCTCATCCCGACCGCGCGGAGCAGGCCGACCTCGCGGGTCCGCTCGATGACGCTCAGCGCGAGCGTGTTGACGATGCCGAGCGCGGCGATCACGATCGCCAGGCCGAGGAGCGCGTTGATCAGCATCAGGATCCCGTTGATCTGGTCGCGCTGGGACTCGATGAACTCGTCCTGCGTCTGGACGACCACCGTCGGGATGTCGGCCACGACGTCGCGGACCGGCTCCTCGATGTCGGCGCCGGTGAACCCGGGCGCCGCGTCGACGGCGACGAACGAGTCCTCGCGGGTGAGCTTGACGCGGTCGACGAACGCGAACGAGGTGAGGTACTCGGAGACGACGTTGGACTCCGGGAACGTCCCGGCCACCGTCAGATCGTAGTCGCCCGACTGGGTCGTGACCTCGAACGTGTCGCCGACCTCGAGCCCGCGCGCCTCGGCGGTGTCCTCGCGCACCGCGACCTCGTCGGCCGACAGCGCGTCGACCGTCGCGTCGAGGTCGAACATCGAGAACAGCTGCGCCGGGTCGCTCGCGGTGATGGCGGTGAACGACCCGTTGACCTGTGCCGGGACGAACTGCGTCTCCACCACGTCTCCGACGCCGTCGATGTCGCGGATCTGCTCGGCGATCGAGGTCGAGAACGGCGCTCCGACGGGGTTGGTCAGGAGGAAGTCGGTCGTGAACTCCTTCTTGACCCCGACGTCGACGGACTTGTTGACGGAGGAGCCGAGGATGCTCATCGTCGTCACGAGCGTCAGGCCGATCATGAGCGCCGACGCGGTGGCGGCTGTACGGCGTGGGTTGCGGAGCGCGTTCTGCGTAGCCATGCGCCCGACCAGCCCGAACGGACGGAAGAGGCCGCCGAGCGTGATGAGCACGGGGTGGCTCAGCAGCGGACTCATCAGCGAGACGCCGATGAGGATCGCGAACGCGCCACCACCGACGTACCAGGCTCCGTTGTCCGCCCCGCTCAGGCCGAGCCAGACCAGGCCGGCGCCGATGACCACGAGGATCGCGCCGAACAGCATGCGCAGCCGCATCGACGACTCCGGCAGCGCCACGTCGTCGCGCATCGCGGCGACCGGCGCGACCCGGGAGGCACGACGGGCCGGCAGGTACGCCGCGACCAGCGTCACCAGCAGCCCGACCACATAGCCGACGACCCAGGTGCGCGGAGCGATCACGAGCGGCGTCTCGCTCACGTCGAGACCGAAGCTCTTGAACAACGCGGTCAGCCCCTGGGCCAACCCGATGCCGAGCAGCACACCGAGGGTGGACCCGACCAGCCCGACCACGAAGGCCTCGAGCAGCACGGACCGGCTCACCTGCCGCCGCGAGGCGCCCAGGGCACGCAGGAGCGCCAGCTCGCGGCTGCGCTGGGCCACCAGGATCGAGAACGTGTTGATGATGAGGAAGGTGCCGACGATGATCGCGATGCTGGCGAACACGAGCAGGATCGTGGTGAGGAAGCCGAGGATCTCCCCGATCAGGTCCTCGGCCTGCGCGGCGGCGGCATCACCGGTGACGGCCTCGAGGCCGTCGGGAAGGATCTTGTCGGCCTCGTACGCGAGCTTCTGCTGCGTGACCCCGTCGGCCGTCGTCAGGGACACCTGGTTGTAGACGTCCTTGCCGTCGAGGAAGAGCTGCTGCGCGTACGCGGTGTCGAACAGCACCAGCGACGCTCCGGCCATCGAGCCGCCGCCGAACTCCGCGAGCCCGACCAGCGTCACCTCGACACGGGGCTGGTCGCCGGTCGACACGAGGGTGACCGTGTCGCCGATCTCGTAGCCGCCCTTCTCGGCGCTCGTCGCGTCGATCGCGACCTCGCCGTCGGCCGTGGGCTCACGCCCGTCGGCGATCACGACCGCCGGCTCCCCGGTCATCGCGGGCGCATCGTCGTAGCTGAAGGACAGGGTCGGCGGTCCGAACCCGGTCACCAGCTTGCCGTCGGAGCCGACGAGGGTCAGCGACTGGCTCTGCACGCTCCCGTCGGCGCGCGCGGCGCCGGGGAGCTCGCGCAGCTGCTCGACCACCGACGCGGGGATCGTACGCGTGTCCGCGCTGGGGGCCTGGTCCCAGCTGCCGGTGCCCGCGGGACGGACGGTCACGTCCGGGGTCGACCCCTTGACGATGCCGTCGAAGGACTTGCTCATCGTGTCGGTGAAGATCAGCGTGCCGGCCACGAAGGCCACACCGAGCACGATCGCGAACGCGCTCATCAGCAGGCGCACCTTGCGCGCCAGCAGGTTGCGCAGCGTCACGCGAAGCATCAGACGGCACCGCCCTCGAGGCCCGCCTCGGCCGCCTCCATCGCACGGGTCTGGATGGCGCCCATGCGCTCGAGGATCTTCTCCGGCGACGGCGCGCGCATCTCGTCGACGACCAGGCCGTCGGCGAGGAAGACGACGCGGTCGGTGTACGACGCGGCCACCGGGTCGTGCGTCACCATGACGATGGTCTGGCCCAGCTCCCGGACGCTGTGCTGCAGGAACTTGAGGACCTCCGCGCCCGACGTCGAGTCGAGGTTGCCGGTCGGCTCGTCGGCGAACACGATCTTGGGCCGGCCGACCAGGGCGCGGGCGGCGGCGACGCGCTGCTGCTGTCCCCCCGACATCTCGTTGGGCCTGTGCCCGAGGCGGTCCCGCAGGCCGACGGTGTCGATGACCTCGTCGTACCAGGCCTGGTCGGGCTTGCGGCCCGCGATCGAGAGCGGGAGGAGGATGTTCTCGTTGGCGGTCAGGGTCGGCACGAGGTTGAACGCCTGGAAGACGAAGCCGACGTCGTCGCGCCGCAGCCGCGTCAGCTGCTTGTCGTTGAGCTGCGACAGCTCGGTGTCTCCGATGAACACCGAGCCGCTGGTGGCGGTGTCGAGCGCGGCCAGGAGGTGCATCAGGGTGGACTTGCCGGACCCCGACGGCCCCATGACAGCGGTGAACTCGCCTTCGTAGACGTCGATGCTCACCCCGTCGAGCGCGCGGACCTCCGCCTCTTGCTTGCCGTAGGTCTTGTGGAGGTCCACCGCGCGGGCGGCCACGGTGCGGGTCGTGCTGGGCGGGTAGCCGTCGGACATGACGCTTCTCCTGGAGAGGGCGGGCAACGCTCTCCACGCTAGGGCAGCCCGGGGACACGGTGACATCGGTTTTGCCCCTGGCGAACGATCCCGGGTCTCCGGGATCTCCCTGATACTGGGCACATGAGCAACACCGAGCTCGACCCGCAGGAGATCACCTGTCCGCCGTCGTCGGAGGAGCCGGACGTCGAGCTCCTCGAGCCCCGGCTCGTCCCGCTGGGCGGTCCGCGGGCGATGACGGTACGCCGTACGCTGCCGCAGCGGCTGCGATCCCTGATCGGTGCCTGGTGCTTCGCCGACCACTACGGGCCGGACGACGTCCGTGAGTCCGGCGGCATGGCGGTCCCGGGGCACCCGCACACCGGGCTGCAGACGGTGACGTGGCTGTTCACCGGCGAGGTCGAGCACCGCGACACCGTGGGATCGGTCCAGCGGATCCGTCCGGGCGAGGTGAACCTGATGACCTCCGGCCGCGGCATCGCGCACTCGGAGTTCTCGACGCCGGACACCACGACGCTGCAGGGCGTCCAGCTGTGGACCGCCCTTCCGGACTCCGACCGCTTCACCGGGCGGGCGTTCGAGCACTTCGTCACCGAGCCCGTGCAGCACGGGGACGCGACGGTCCGCACCTTCGTGGGCGAGTTCGCCGGCGGGTCGTCACCAGTCACCACGTTCACCCCGTTGGTCGGCGCCGAGATCACGCTGCCGGCGGGGTCCGAGGTGCGGTTCGCGCTCGACCCCGCGTACGAGCACGGGGTCCTCGTCGACCTCGGTCCGGTCGACGTGGACGGGTTCCACGTGGAACCAGCGGCTCTCGCGTACCGACCCGTCGGGCGTACGACGCTGGTGCTCCGCACGGGTGACGTCGACGGCCGCGTCGTCCTCATCGGCGGGGCGCCGCTGGAGGAAGAGATCGTGATGTGGTGGAACTTCGTCGGACGCGACCACGACGAGATCGTGCGGTTCCGCCAGGAGTGGATGGCGCAGGTCGACGGTGCAGGCGGTGCCGACGTGGACACCGAGGCGTACGGAATGTTCCCCGAGACCTGGGGCGGCTCTGTCCTCCCCGCGCCGGAGCTCCCGCACACCCGGCTCAAGCCGCGCAAGCAGCCGCCGGGCTGAGCGACCTGCGACAAAACGCCCTCGCCACGGGTTAACGGCGCGCTCCCGCCTGGTACGACGGGCTAGGCTGATCGCACGACGGCCGAGAGGCGGTGACCATGACAGCAGTCGCCGAGCCCGTGGTGGTGGCCCACCACGTCACAGGCACGCGTCGCCAACGGACCGTTCTGGTGCTCAACGCCAGCTACGAGCCACTGCAGCGGGTGTCCCTGAGACACGCCATCCGGATGCTCGTGCGCGAGGTCGCCGTCGTCGAGGAGGCCCACCCGGAGGCGCGGTTCGGGCCCTTCCCGGTCCCGAAGGTCCTCCGCCTCGTCCGCTACGTCGTGATGCGGTGGCTGCACGCGCGCGACCCGCTGTGCACCAAGGCGGCGGTGAAGGCGCGCGACCAGCGGTGCGGCTACTGCGGTGGCGCCGCCGAGACGGTCGACCACATCCTCCCGCGATCCCGCGGCGGGCTGCTCACCTGGGAGAACTCCGTCGCCGCCTGCCTGCGGTGCAACCACCGCAAGGGCGACAGGACGCCGGCGGAGGCGGGGATGACCCTGCTGGTCACCCCCGCCGTTCCCCACCGGTCGCCGCTGACCTAGACGGTCATCGGCGGACCTTCACCTTCACGGTGACGGTCTTGGCGGCGACGTACGCGTTGCCCGCGTACGCGACCTTGACGCGGTACGTCCCCGCCTTGGCGAACTTCTTCAGACGGACGACGACCTTGCCGTCAGCGCGGACGGTGCCCGCACCGACCTTCTTGCCGTTGACGGTCACCACGACCTTGCCGGTGCGCGCGACGCCCGCGGGCGTCGTGACCTGCACGGTGACCTTCGCCTTGGTCCGCTTGGCGCGGATCTTGGCCGGGGTCGCCTTCGCGCGGACCGAGGCCTGCGCCTTGGTGACCGTCACGGCGACCCGGCCCGACGAGGCGGCGCTGATGGCGTCGCCGAGGTAGGCGACGGTCAGGGCGTGACGCCCCGGGGCGAGCGCGCCCTTGCGGACCGCGACGGTGGCGCGTCCGCCGGACACGACCGCCGAGCCGACGACCTGCGTCCCGCGACGCACCTCGACCTTGCCCTTCGCGCCGGCCGCCGTGCGGACGGTCACGGTCACCGACGGCGACGTGCCGTACGCGCTGGTGCGGGCCGTCGCGGTCGTCGTCGACGCGGCCTTGGCGACCGTGTACGACGCGGTGGTCGACGACGCCTTCGCGCCGTCGAAGCCCGAGTAGGCCACGTCGAGCTTGTGGGTGCCGACCGTCGTCGCCTTCGGCAGGGTCACACGAGCCTTGCCGTCCTTGACCGTGCCGGTGCCGACGACCTTGTCGCCCTCACGCACCTCGACGGTGCCCTCGGCGGCGTTGTCCGACGCGACGGTGACGTCCACGACCGGGGCGGCGCCGTACGCGACAGGACCGACCTTGGCGGTCGTGGTCGAGTCGCCCTTCACGTAGACGGTGCCGACGTGCAGGTCCTGGCCGGGCATCGCGTCGCACTGGAGCCAGACGTTCTGGATCAGCCCACCCATGATGCCGGGGGTCAGCTTGGACAGGATCGCCATCTGCTGCGGGGCCGAGACCTTGATCGCGCCCTTCGCGGGGGCGGTCAGCGCGTCGAGGGTCCCCGTGGTCGGGATGCGCACGCCGGCGCTCGGGACGGGCCACGACACCGGCACGTCCTCGGCCTGCAGACCGTGGAGCGGGGAGTCGTACGCGTGCCCGGTGGCCGTCTCCTCGAAGTGGACCGAGGCGATCGACGAGCCACCGACCTTGGTCTGCGCGAAGCCCATCTCGTCCAGCGTGTCGCCGCCGGCGAGCAGCTCGGCCAGACCCTGCGGCATCACCAGGTCGACGCCGGTCGGCGCCGGGGTGAAGACCTCACCGGGGGCGACGCTGCGCGGCAGGTCCGCGCGGGTGTCGACGGTGAAGGCCATCGACCCGCCCATGACGTAGTTCTGGAGCTCGCTGAAGCCCTCGTCCTCCACACCCGTGGCGAAGTCCCGCTCCTGCGGCTGGCACTTGTAGCGGACGCCGTTGAGGACGCCGCGGACCGCCTGCTCCTCCACCACGTCGACCGTGATCGTCGCCGTGGACGACGCGCCCTCGTTGTCGACGGCGGTGTAGGTGAAGGTGTCGGTGCCGACGAAGCTCGGGTCGGGCGTGTACGTCTGCTTGTGGCCGAGGGCCGGGAACCGCTTCAGCTCGTCGAACTGGGTCCAGGCCGCGCGCGTGACGTCCGCGTCGTTGAGGAACGGGGAGAGAGTGCCGTGGCTCGGCGTCCCGTACGTCATCTTCTTCGTGGCGTTGAGGTCCTGCCAGAAGTAGAACCGGTAGCCGTCGTCACGCGTGTACGGCCAGAGGTCGAGCGCCTTGCCCTTGCCGATCGTGAAGTGCAGGTCGCGCACGAGAGGCGCGTTGTTGGTGCCCTCGTAGGTGACGGTGGCCGCCGGGCTCACCTGGCCGTCGGCGTCGGTGGCGGTGTAGGTGAAGCTCGCGGCGCCGCGCGCGGTGGTCGACAGGGTCGCGGTCGAGCCGTCGATCGCGACGGTGGCGCCGGCGGGCTTGCTGACGACCGCGAAGGTGTACGGAGCACGCCCTCCCGTCGCCTTGAGCGTGACGGGGACCTTCGGGCCGAACCCGTACGCCGTGACGCCGACCTCGCCGGCCGCCACGTCCTTCGCGACCGGCGTCGGCGAGGACTCGACGACGTCGATCGTGGTGAGAACCCGGTCGGCCGGCGCCGCGCAGTCCAGGAAGGACGGCAGGTCGACCGGCGCCGGCAGGTGAGAGGGCTCGGTGCGGATGACCGCCTCGACGGTGAACGCGGCCGGCATGGACAGCGTCGCCGTGCCCGTGAGGTCGGGCACCGTGATGGCGGGCACCGTGCCCTGCGTCGGGATGACCCAGGGCGCTCCCACGGTCGCCGGGATCGGCGTCTGGGGAGCCGAGAGCCCGCTGATCGGGAAGCTCTGCTTCTGACCGCCGAGCTCCATCTCGACCGCGGCGTCCTTCGACTCGCCCCCGGCGCTCTTGCCGCTCAGCATCACCACGGTCGCCTTGCGCAGGGTCTCGGGCATCGTCAGGGTGATGGTCGTCTGGCGGCTCGCCACGACCTCGCCCGGCGTCGCGGCCTCCGGGACGTCGACCTGGGCGCGGACGCCGACGACGTGCTTGCCCAGGTCGATCGCACCGGCACCCTCGCCGGCGACGACGTTGCAGGTGTAGTCGTACGACTTGTCGATCGCACGGTCGTCCGACGCCGGACCGGCCGCTCCTGCGGCGGTCGCGGGCACCGCGACGGTAAGGGTGCCCCCGGCGAGCGCCGTCGTGGCGAGCAGTGCGGTGGAGCGTCTCAACGCACCCGGGTGCGGGCGTGACCAGATGGACACAGATTCTCCCTCCAGAGAACGTAGAACGTCGGGGCGGACTGCCCCGACGCACGTGTTGTGCTGAGTGTCACACAGATTTACATCTGCCGGTGAACTCTTTCGGAAGTTGACCACACGGCACCCCCGCGTCACCGTTCGGGCCGTGCCGACACCCTCCGGTAGCCTCGGGGCCGTGTCCCTCACCGTCCGCACGATCAGCAGCGCCGACCACCTGGCGTACCTGACCTCCCTTCCCTCCGCGAGCTTCCTGCAGACCCCGGCATGGGCGGCGGTGAAGTCGGAGTGGAGGGCTGAGTCGCTCGGCTGGTTCGACGGAGCGAAGATCGTCGGCGCCGGGCTGGTGCTCTACCGCAAGCTGCCCAAGGTCGCGAAGTACCTCGCGTACCTCCCCGAGGGGCCGGTCATCGACTTCGCGGCGGCCGTCGAGGGTCCGGGCGGTCTCTCGGCCTGGCTCGACCCGATGGTCAAGCACCTCGCGGGCAAGGGCGCCTTCGGTGTGCGGATGGGGCCGCCGGTCGTCCTGCGCCGCTGGGACGCGACGACGGTCAAGAAGGCGGTCGCCGACCCGGCGCTGCGCACGCTCGGGGACGCCCCCGCGGCGGCGACCGATCCTCGCGCGCTCGCGGTCACGTCGGAGCTGCACCGCCTCGGCTGGCGCGAGCAGGTCGGCGAGGGCGGCTTCACCGCCGGTCAGCCGAAGTACAACTTCTGGGTCCCGCTCGTCGACGCCGACGGCACGCCGCGCTCGGAGGACGCGGTGCTGCGCGGGATGAACCAGCTGTGGCGCCGCAACATCAAGAAGGCGGACAAGGCAGGCGTCGAGGTGACCCTCGGGGGCGTCGACGACCTCGCGGCCTTCCACCGGATCTACGCCGAGACGGCGGAGCGCGACCACTTCACGCCGCGACCCCTGCCGTACTTCCAGACGATGTGGGACGCCCTCAACGGCGAGGACCCCGACCGGATGCGGCTCTACCTGGCGCACCACGAGGGCGACCTGGTGGCGGCGACGACCCTGGTGCGGGTCGGCACGCACGCCTGGTACTCCTACGGCGCGTCCACGACGGCCAAGCGCGAGGTCCGCGGCTCCAACGCGGTCCAGTGGCAGATGATCCGCGACGCGCTCGCCGCCGGCTGCACCGTCTACGACATGCGAGGGATCACCGACACGCTCGACCCGGAGGACAGCCACGTCGGTCTCATCCAGTTCAAGGTCGGCACCGGCGGCGAGGCCGTCGAGTACGCCGGCGAGTGGGACCTCCCGGTCAACCGGCTGCTCTACCTCGCGTTCCAGCAGTACATGAAGCGCCGCTGAGGCTGTGCAGATGCGGAAAGAGGCGTTGCACATGCGGAAAGGGATTGGCTGACCATGACGCTCACCCTCCACGTCGACGGAGAACGCTGGCGCGCGCACCTGCGCGGGACCGCCGAGCTGTACGACGGCATCATCCCTGTGATCAAGGGCAACGGCTACGGCTTCGGCAACCGGTCCCTGGCCCGGCGGGCGGACTGGCTCGGTGCGGACACGGTCGCAGTCGGCACGTACGCCGAGCTCGTCGACGTCCTCCCCCGCTTCGGTGGCGACGTCCACGTGCTGACGCCGTGGCGCCCGTTCTGGGCGGACACCGTGCGGCCGGAGCGGATGTACGACCCGCGCGTCGTCCACACCGTGAGCCGCGTCGAGGACCTCGAGCCGCTGCGCGCGGAGGCTCCGGAGGGCACGCGGATCGTGGTCGAGGGCGAGACCGCGATGGCGCGCCACGGTGTCGACCGGCACGCCCTGACCTCGGTGGCCGACAAGCTGGGACGCCTGCAGCTGGCCGGGTTCTCGATCCACCTGCCGCTGTCGGAGGACAACCTCGGTGAGGCCGACCGGTGGGCCGCCGCGTTCGAGGCGTCCAAGCTCGCGCCCGCCGTGTCGGGGACCCCGCTGTTCACCGTCTCGCACCTCAGCGACCGGGAGGTCCGCGCGCTGGCCGAGCGTCGCCCCGGGCTCGCCGTACGCCCCCGCGTCGGCACCGCCCTCTGGCTCGGGGACCGCGGGGCGTTCCGCGTCACCGGCATCGTGATCGACACCCACGTCGTGGAGCGCGGGGAGCGGATCGGCTACCGCCAGCGTCCGATGCCCGTCGGAGGCACGGTGCTCGTCGTCTCCGGCGGCACCTCGCACGGCATCGGGCTCGAAGCGCCGACCGCGGCGACCACGCTCAAGCAGCGCGCCACGTCGGTCGCCAAGGGCGGTCTCGGTGCCGCGGGTCTGGCGCTGTCCCCGTTCACCATCGCCGGCAAGCAGCGGTGGTTCGTCGAGCCGCCGCACATGCAGGCGAGCATGATCCTCGTCCCGACCGGCGTCGCGGTGCCGGGGGTCGGGGAGGAGGTCGAGGTCGACGTCCGGATGACGACGACGACCTTCGACGCTCTCGACCTCCCCTAGGCCGGGACGGGACCGCCCGTCAGGCGCTGGCGAAGAAGGTCCGCAGGTCCTCCACGATCTCCTGCGGCTTCTCCAGCATCGCGTAGTGACCGCCCTCGGCGAACTCGGTCCAGTGCACGATGTTGTCGTTGTCGCGCTCGGCGAGCGGGCGGATCGTCTTGAAGTCGTCGGCGAACACCACGACCCCGGTCCGCGCGTGGTTGACCTCGGGCTTCGCGTCGCGCCGCGCCTCCTCGAGGTGGTAGCGGCCGGCCGTCGCGGAGGTGTTCGTGAACCACTCCAGCGTGACCTCGGCGAGGATCTGGTCGGTCGTCAGCAGGCTGGTGCCGTTGCCGAACGACATGAAGAGCTCGTTCCACGCCAGCTGGCCGGCCGGCGAGTCGGAGACGCCGACCGCGACGGTCTGCGGGCGCGAGGCGTTGATCGCGTTGTAGCCGCCGACCGACTGGAACCACTGCAGGTGCTCGAGCGCCGCGTACTCCTTGGGCCCGAAGCCGTCCATCTCGCCGGGAGCGCCCGACGGGAACGAGAAGAGCTGCAGGACGTGCATCCCCAGGAAGCCCTCCGGCTCCGTCAGGCCGAGCTCGCGGGAGACCATCGCCCCGCCGTCGCTGCCGTGGATCCCGTACGAGTCGTAGCCGAGACGGCGCATGAGCACGTCGTACGCTGCGGCGACCCGTGCCATCGTCCAGCCGCGGTCGACCACCGGGATGCTGTAGCCGAATCCCGGCATCGAGGGGACGACGACGTCGAAGGCGTCCTCGGCACGGCCGCCGTGCGCGACCGGGTCGACCAGCGGGTCGATCATCTCGATGAAGTCGATCACCGAGCCCGGGTAGGAGTGGGCCAGCAGGAGCGGCGTCGCGTTCTCCTCGGCTGACCGCACGTGCAGGAAGTGGATGGTCTGACCGTCGATCTCGGTGAGGAACTGGTCGTAGGCGTTGAGGCGGGCCTCGACCGCGCGCCAGTCGAAGCCGGTGCGCCAGTGCTCGAGGACCTCGCCCAGGTAGGCGTTCGGGACGCCGTAGTCCCAGTCGTCGCCCGGTACGGCCTGCGGGAGGCGGGTGCGGCTGATGCGCTCGGCGAGATCGTCGAGGTCGGCCTGCGGGACGTCGATCCGGAACGGTCGGATGCTGGTGCTCTCGTGTGTGTTCATGAAAGGACGGTACGAAGCATTCCGGCAGGTTCCGTTCCGCTTCATCTGGCAATATCCGAGAAATGTTGGAGACGTCCGCCAGACTCCTCGCCCTCCTCTCGGTCCTGCAGTCACGGCCTGCATGGTCCGGTCCCGCACTCGCCGAACGGCTCGGCGTCACCGCCCGCACGGTGCGCAACGACGTCGAGCGCCTCCGCCAGCTCGGCTACCCGATCGAGGGCGTCCGCGGCCCCGCCGGCGGCTACCGGCTCGGTCCCGGCGCCAAGCTGCCGCCCCTCCTGCTCGACGACGCCGAGGCCGTCGCCGTCGCGATCGGGCTACGGGCGGCGACCGGCGTCGCCGGGATCGAGGAGAGCAGTGCCAGCGCCCTCGCCAAGCTCGAGCAGGTCCTGCCGCACCACCTGAGGCGACGGGTCGAGGCGGTCACCCAGACCGTGAGCGCGGGCCCGGTGAACACCGACAGCAACGTCGAGGACCCCGAGATCAGCCACGACACCCTGGCCCGGATCGCCGATGCGATCCGCGACCACGAGCAGCTCCGCATGGAGTACGAGGGGGCGCGGCTGGACGTCGAGCCGTACCGGGTGATCACGTGGCAGCGACGCTGGTACCTGGTCGCCCGCGAGGCCTCGTCCGGCACCTGGCGCGCGCTGCGCATCGACTGGGCGGAGCTCAACGGGATGCCGCAGCCGCGCTACACCCCGCGGCCGATGGAGGAGGAGGACTACATCACGTTCGTCGTCCGGGAGGTGGCCTCGGCAGGCTGGTCGGTCCACACGCGCATCACGGTCGCCGCGCCGGCCGACGAGGTCCGAGCCCGCATCAACGACGCCGTCGGTGTCGTGGAGGCGATCGACGACGAGACGTGCGTGCTCGTCACCGGTGGGGACAGCGTCGAGATCATCGCCGTGTACATCGGGATGCTCGGGCTCGACTTCCAGGTCGACTCGCCGCCCGAGCTCGTCGAGCAGGTCCGGCTCCTCGGGCGCCGGTACGCCGCGGCCGCCGCGGGCCCCGCGGCCGCCGTCGCCCCTACGGGCGAGGGAGAATGACGCCCGTGAAGGCAGCGTTCGCGATGACACCTGGCCTCCAGCACCGGTTCTTCGACGACGGGCTGCTCCAGGAGCTGCGCGATCTGGTCGACATCGAGACCGAAACCGTCCTGGAGACCTTCGACACGCCCACGGCGACCGACGTCGAGCTGCTGGTGACGTCGTGGGGCTGCCCGCCGATCGACGACGCAGCGCTCACCGCGCTCCCCCGGCTGCGCGCGGTCGTCCACGCGGCGGGATCGGTGAAGGCCATCGCCGGCGCCGGGGTCTGGGAGCGTGACCTGCGGATCACCAGCGGCGCCGCGCTCAACGCCCGCCCGGTCGCCGAGTTCGCGTTCGCCGCGGTCGTGTGGGCGGGCAAGAGCGTCCTGCCTCTCGCTGAGCGGTTCTCCCGCCAGCGCCGTGCCACGGACCTGACGACAGACCCGACGATCACGGGGAACTACCGGACCACGGTCGGGGTTCTCGGCGCGTCCGCGACCGGGCGTGCCCTCCTCGCGATGCTCGACCTTCTCGACGTGCACGTCCTGGTCGCCGACCCGACCATCGATGCGGACGCCGCCGAGGCGCTCGGTGCGGAGCTGGTCTCGCTCGACGACCTGTTCAGCCGGTCGGACGTGGTCTCGGTGCACGCACCCCTGCTCCCCGCGACGCACCACCTGGTCGACCGGCGGCTGCTCGCCCTGATGCCCGACGGTGCGACCCTGATCAACACGGCTCGAGGGCCGGTGGTCGACCACGACCCGCTGCGTGCGGAGCTGACCGCCGGCAGGCTCAAGGCGATCCTCGACGTCACCGATCCCGAGCCGCTGCCGGCCGACGACCCTCTGTGGGACCTTCCCAACGTCACGCTGACACCCCACGTGGCCGGTTCCCAGGGTCGGGAGCTGCTGCGGCTGGGACGGGCCGCGGTCGAGGAGGTGCGCGCCTTCGTCGAAGGTCGACCGCCGGTGCGCCCGGTGAGCGCGGCGGCGCTGGAGACCAGCGCGTGAGCCCCCCGGGCACGGCGCTGCGTCCGGGGTTGTGCTCGGTGACCTTGCGCCACCTCCCGGCCGAGGAGGTGATCGCGCTCGCCGCCGCGGCAGGGCTGGAGACGATCGAGTGGGGGGCCGACGTCCATGCTCCCGCTCACTCCCCGGCCGGGTTGGCCACGATCGCCGACGCCTCGCGCCACTACGGCGTGGGCATCGCGTCGTACGGCTCGTACTGGCGTGCCGGCACCTCGTCCCTCGCCGAGGGTGAGGCGGCGCTCCGTGCCGCGGACGCCCTCGGTTGTCACCGGGTGCGCGTATGGGCGGGCGTCGCAGGCTCCGACGTCACGGACGCACCGGTCCGCGAGGCCGTCGTGCGCGACGTCCGCACGCTCGCCGACCGCGCGGCGACGCTCGGACTCGAGATCGCGTTCGAGCACCACGACAGGACCCTCGCCGACACCCCGGCCTCGACGCTCGACCTGCTCGCCGCGGTGGACCGCCCGAACGTGGGCACCTACTGGCAGCCTCGCGTCGGCGAGACCACGGACGTCGCCGTCGCCGGGTTGGAGGCGCTGCTGCCGTACGTCCGCGCCGTGCACGTGTTCTCGTGGTGGCCCGGGATCGCCCGGCTCCCGCTCGCCGACCGGGCGGACCTGTGGACCCGGGTCATGGCTGTCCTCGCGTCGACCGGTCGTGGGCTCGACCTGCTGCTCGAGTTCGTCCCCGACGACGACGCGTCTGTGCTGCCGACGGAGGCGGCGACGCTGCGGGGGTGGATCGACGGCGCCACTGAGGGGCGGGGGCCGGCTCGCTAAGGCGTGCCGCGCGAGCCCGCGAGAAGGGGTGCTGGAGACTCCGGTGACCCGGGCACCTCGCGGCGGGCGGCGGCGAGCTGCATCCGCGCGGCGAGCCAGACGGTCGCGACGACGTGGAGGCCGATCGCCGCGACGTAGACGAGGTCGGGTGACTCGCCGACCGGGAGCGTCGACTGACCGAGGTGCCACCAGGTCGCCACGACGAGGAAGACCTCGGCCGCCTGCCACCACAGGAGGTCGCGCCACACGGGGTGCGCGAGCACGGCGAGCGGGAGGAGCCACAGCGCGTACCCGGGCGCGTACGTCGTGCCGACCAGCAGCAGCGCGGCCAGCAGCACGAACGCGTAGCGCGACGTCTGCGCGACGTCGCCCGACCGCGCGGCGTAGACGAAGGTGAGCGAGGCGGCGAAGGCCGAGACCCCGATGACGACGGCGGCGACGGTCACGGTCGACGGGTCGGCGCCCAGCTCGCGCAGCGCGGCCCAGATCGAGCCGACCCCGTCCTCGCGGTAGAGCCAGCGGCGCAGCACCTCGGTCACCGCGTCGCCCGACGTGGCGACGTACGCGACCAGTCCGCCGACCACGACGGTCGCGACCGCTCCCACGAGCAGCCGACCGGCCGCGCGCGCGTGCCGGAGCAGCGCAGTCGCGACCAGGGAGACGAGGACGACCGCCGGCCACCAGGCGGTGAGCACGGCGACTCCGAGCACCACCCCGGCGGTGCGGGCACGCCCGGCCGTCCACAGCGCGAGGCCGAACGCCACCAAGGCGACGCCGACCATGTCCCAGCCCACCCCGAGGAGGACCGCGACGACCGGCGACGCGGCCAGGGGCATCAGGGCGAGGACCGGGTCCGGCCAGGCCGGCCACGGACGCAGGGTGTCGTGCCGGCGGGACCGGACTGCTGCGCGGGCGAACGCGACCAGGGCGAGCAGGAGGGCGAGGAGCGACCCGAGCGCGACCAGACCCGTGTAGGCGACCGCCTCCCGCCGGACCTCTCGGTCCTGCGCGACGACGGCCGGGTCGTGGGCGGGCCGGGCGTCGACGTCCGGCTGGGTCACCAGCAGGACGACGGATCCTGCGGCGTACTGCAGGAGCCCGATCGGCAACGGCACCGCGTTGACCGGCCAGCGTCCGCCGTCGTCCGACCACGGAAGCACGCCCTCCGCGAGGCCGGTGGACGCGTACTCACCGGGGAGCTCGCTCGCGCACAGGCGCGCGTACGACGCTCCGGCCGGCACCGGGCTCGTCGAGAACCACCGGTGCCCGTCGGCCGCGGCGCACGAGGTCTTGCTGACCAGCCCCAGGGTCCCGACCAGCACCGCCGTCGCGAGGAGCACCCGCAGCGGCGTCCACCACTGGTTGGGGCGGACGCGGCTCCGCGCCGGTCGCGCCACGATCAGTCGCCGGCTACGCCGCCGCCGCCACCGCCACCGTTGCCCGGCCCTCCGCCGTTGCCCGGCCCGCCGGTGTCCTCGGTCGGGGTCGGCTCGGTCGGGAACGTCGGCTCGGTCGGCTCGGTCGGCTCCGTGGGCTCGGTCGGCTCGGTCGGGAACGTCGGCGGCGTGAAGGTCGGGCGGCCCGGCTTGGGCGACTTGCTCGGGCGCTCCTTCTTCGGCTTCTCGGTCTCCGTCGGCTCCGACGTCGGCGGGGTGAAGGTCTTGCCCTTGGTCGACTTGATGTTGGCCGCGGGCGGGAACTCGCCGCAGTCGTCGCCGTCGAGCACCTTGTTCATGAAGGTGCTGAAGGTCTTCGCGGGGTACTGGCCGCCGTAGAAGGTCGGCATGTAGCCGTTGAGGGCCTCGTTGCCGTTCTTGCCGCGGACGTACATCACGGCCGTGGCCAGCTTGGGCGTGAAGCCGACGAACCACGAGCTCGACACGTGCGCGCTGCCGACCTCCTCGCCGTCCTTGACCTTCTGGAAGGTTGCCGTGCCGGTCTTGCCGGCGGTCGGGCACATCGTGCGGGCGTTGGTCCCGCTGCCCGAGCGCACCACGTCCTGCAGCGCCTTGGTCACGTCGGCCGAGACGGCCTCGGAGAAGGCCTGCTTCGGCTTGACCTTGTGACGGAGGAGGTCCTCGCCGCTGCGGTCGACGACGCGCTCGATGACGTACCAGTCGTTCTGCTTGCCCTTGTTGGCGAACGTCGCGTACGCCGCCGCCATGTCGACGTTGGGCACCGGCGCGTAGCCGAGGGAGACGACGGCCACGCTCGGGTCGTACCGCTTCGCGGCCGCGGCGGAGATGCCCGCCTTGCGGGCGGCGTCGATCGTCTTCTGGCCGCCGTCGTCCATGATGTCGTACGTCAGGTCGACGAAGGCGGTGTTGACCGACTCCTGCGTCGCGTACTCGAGGGACACCGGACCGAACGAGCGACCGCCGGAGTCGCCCTGGTTCTCGATCTCGGCGCCACCGTCGAGGCGCAGCGGCGACGAGCCGTTGAGGTTGGTCTTGAGGCTGTAGCCGTCGCTGAGGGCCGCCGCCACCGCGAACGGCTTGAAGGACGAGCCCGGCTGCGACCCGAGCATCGCCCAGTTGAGCTGGCTCTTGAGGTAGTTGGGGCCGCCGTACATCGCGCGGAGCGCGCCGGTCTCGGGGTCGACCGCGGACAGCGCGACGTTGAGCTGCTTGAGGCCCTCGGGCTTCATCTCCTTGACCGACTCGACGGCAGCCTTCTGCGCCTCGTAGTCGAACGTGGTGATGACCTTGAGACCACCGCCGGTGATCTCCGCGTCGCTGTAGCCCTCCTTCTGGAGCTGCTGCTCGGTCACGCGCAGCAGGAAGCCCTTGCTGCCGCCGAAGCGGTTCGACTGCGACTGCTTCTTGACCTTCGGGAGCGCGGCGGAGTAGGCGGCGTACTCGTCGGCGGTGATCGCGCCGGACTTCTCCATGCCGTCCAGGACGTAGGTGTAGCGCGACATCAGACGGTCGTGGTCACCGTCGTCGTACGGGTCGAAGGCGCTGGGGTTGTTGATCACCGAGGCGAGCATCGCCGCCTCCGGGACGGTGAGCTTGGCCGCCTTGTGGCCGAAGTAGGTCTGCGACGCCGCCTCGACGCCGTACGCCCCGTTGCCGAAGTAGATCGTGTTGAGGTAACCCTCGAGGATCTCCTCCTTCGACATCTGGTTGTGCACCTTGATCGAGAGGAACGCCTCCTTGGCCTTGCGGCTCCAGGTGCGCTCCTGCGTCAGGTAGAGGACCTTGACGTACTGCTGGGTGATCGTCGAACCACCTGAGGTCGACTCCGAGGTCGCGTTGTCGCGCAGGGCGCGGGCGATGCCCTTGAAGTCCAGGCCCTGGTTCGTGTAGAAGCTGCGGTCCTCCGCCGCGATGACGGCCGACTTGATCGTCTCCGGCATCTCCTCGAAGTCGATCGAGGTGCGGTTCTGGGTCTGGAAGTCGCCGATCTTGTGCTTGCCGTCGGAGTAGTAGACCTTCGTGGTCTGCGTGAGGAACTCCGCGTTCGCGTCGGGGATGGACACCGCGCGGTAGGCGAAGAAGAGGCCGGCGACACCGAGCACGAACAGCACGACGCCGGTGATGAGGCCCCACTTGACGACGCGGCGCCAGAGCGGCTTGCGGGGCTTGTCGCCCTTGCCTGGCTTCTCGGCCTTGCGGGAACGGGAACCGCCCGCCGAGGAATCAGCCTTGCGCGTGGCCTTCCTCGAGCGTGGGGTCACGGGTCCGCCGTGCGACTGGTCCGCCACGCGTCGTACTCCTCTGGTCTTGCTGCCGGGGGGAGCCGGCCCGGTGGACGGGCAGGCCTGCAGGGCCGTGTACGAGACACGACCTATCGAGCAAGTGTGCCGAATCCGGAGGTCGATCCAAAACCCCACCACCGAGAAGTGGCGTAGTTGACAACGTTTCGATGTATCGCAACGATATATCCAGTCGGCAGGCTGACCCGCTCGTCGACGAGAACGTGAAGGGGGTCGTCGTGGCCAGGCGCGGTGCTGCACTCGAGTTCGCCGTGCTCGGGCTGCTCCACGACACGCCCATGCACGGCTACGAGCTGCGCAAGGAGCTCAACGCCCTGCTGGGCTGGTCGCGGGTGCTGTCCTACGGCACGCTCTACCCCTGCCTGAAGGCGCTCGGCAAGAAGGGCTACATCGTCGCGGACGAGCCCGCCGACACGCCGGCGGCCCGGGGACGACGGGGCAAGATCGTCTACCGGCTCACCGCCGAGGGCAAGGAGCACTTCGCCGACCTGCTGGCGGCTCCCGGCCCCTCGTCCTGGGAGGACGAGAACTTCGGCATCCACTTCGCGTTCTTCTCGCACACGGACTCCCGGACTCGTGTGCGCATCCTCGAGGGACGACGGAGTCGCCTCGAGGAGCGGCTCGAGCGTGTCCGCACCGCGGCGCAGAAGCGTCGCGAGCGCCTGGACGCCTACACGTTGGAGCTGCAGCGCCACGGCCTGGAGTCGGTCGAGCGCGAGGTGCGCTGGCTGACAGGGCTGATCGACGCGGAGCGTTCCGGACGACAGCCGGGCGACGACCCGCAGGGACAGGCGAACACCAACAACCCACCCCACCAGGGTGGATAGGACGAGAGACGGGGTCGCGTGACCCCGAGGAGGAGGAACCCCATGGGTTCGGTACGCGTAGCGATCGTGGGTGTCGGCAACTGCGCCACGTCTCTGATCCAGGGCGTCGAGTACTACAAGGACGCGGACCCCGAGGGCACCGTGCCCGGTCTCATGCACGTCCAGTTCGGTGACTACCACGTGAAGGACGTCGAGTTCGTCGCCGCGTTCGACGTCGACGCCAAGAAGGTCGGGTTCGACCTCGCCGAGGCCACGCAGGCCAGCGAGAACAACACGATCAAGATCTGCGACGTCCCGCCGCTCGGCGTGACGGTGCAGCGCGGCCACACGCTCGACGGCCTCGGCAAGTACTACCTCGAGACCATCGAGCAGTCGGACGCCGAGCCGGTCGACGTCGTGCAGGTCCTCAAGGACACCGGGGCCGACGTGCTCGTGTCCTACCTGCCGGTGGGCTCGGAGCAGGCGGACAAGTTCTACGCGCAGTGCGCGATCGACGCCGGCGTGGCGTTCGTCAACGCGCTGCCCGTCTTCATCGCCTCCGACCCCGAGTGGGCCAAGAAGTTCGAGGACGCCGGTGTCCCGATCGTCGGCGACGACATCAAGAGCCAGGTCGGCGCCACCATCACCCACCGCGTGATGGCCAAGCTGTTCGAGGACCGGGGCGTCACGCTCGACCGGACCTACCAGCTCAACGTCGGCGGCAACATGGACTTCAAGAACATGCTCGAGCGCGACCGCCTCGAGTCCAAGAAGGTCTCGAAGACCCAGGCCGTCACGTCGAACCTCAACGGTCCGCTCGCGGGCAAGATCGAGGACAAGAACGTCCACATCGGCCCGTCGGACTACGTCCAGTGGCTCGACGACCGCAAGTGGGCGTACGTCCGTCTCGAGGGCCGCGCGTTCGGCGACGTCCCCCTCAACCTGGAGTACAAGCTCGAGGTCTGGGACTCCCCGAACTCGGCCGGCATCATCATCGACGCCATCCGTGCGGCCAAGATCGCCAAGGACCGCGGCATCGGCGGCGCGCTGATCTCGGCGTCGTCGTACCTGATGAAGTCCCCGCCGGTGCAGCGCCCTGACGAGCTGGGCCGGGCCAAGCTCGAGGCGTTCATCGCAGGTGACGAGGAGCGCTGACCCAGCACCCCGTCTTCACGACGCCCCGCCGACACCCGTCGGCGGGGCGTCGTGCGTACCGGGCGCGTTGGTCCAAGCACCGCTACGTTGTTGCTGCCACTCTCTCGGGACCCACCGACGTGGAGGACAACGATGAGCACGAGCAACGAGACCGCCGGGCGGCGCTCCGCGAAGGCGCTGGGCATCCTCGTCGCCATCGCCGGCGTGGTGATGGTCATCGCCGGCGCGACGACGTACGTCATCGTCAGCCAGACCCTGGCCGACGAGAAGATCGTGGTCTCCGACGACGCGCGCTTCGCCGCCGGAGACGACGTCAACGGACCCTGGTCGGCCTACTGGCAGGCCGACATCATCAAGAAGCACGCCGAGGAGGCCGCGGACGGCAACACGTACGCCGAGCTTCCGCAGGACGACCCGCGTCGCGACGTCGTGATGAACGCGTCGTTCCTCCGGGCGTCGCTGTTCACCTCGGTCGTCGCGTTCGGGGTGGCCGCCCTCGTGGTCGGCCTCGGCATCGTCTGCCTGCTGATCGGGTGGGCGCTGATCCGTCTCTCACCGCGCCGTGGGACCACCACGGCGGAGACGGAGCCCGCTCCGGCCGGGACCGTCTAGCCGACCTGCGTCCGCGCCGCGGGGCGCGGTTGCGATAGTGACCCGGTGCGCACGACGCTGTGGACCCGGGGCTTCGTCAGGCTGCTCGGCGTCCGGCTCGTCGCGCAGCTCGGTGACGGCTTCTTCCAGGCCGGGCTCGCGTGGCTCGTGCTGCTCTCCCCCGAGGCGCAGCGCTCGCCCGGCCGCTTCGTGCTGGTCCTCGTCCTCGTGCTGCTGCCGTTCAGCGCCCTCGCCCCGTTCGTGTCCCTGGTGCTCGACCGGTGGCCGCGGCGCACGATCCTCGTGGTCGCCCAGTCGGTCCGTGCCGTCGTGGTCGCCGCCGTCGGCGCGATCGCCCTGGCGACCTCGGAGTCGGCGGGCTGGCCCGTGTACGTCCTGGTGCTCGTCGCGCTGGGCCTCGCCCGTCTCGTCCTCGCCGGGCTGTCGGCGAGCGTGACCCACGTGGTGCCCGCGGGCCGCCTGGTCGACGCGAACACCGCAAGCCCGACCGCAGGCGCCGTGGCGCACGCCCTCGGTGTCGGGACCGGTGCGCTCGTGCTCGCCTCCGGCGGGCGGTCCCCGGTGATCCTCGCCGCCGCCGCGCTCGCGTGCGTGGTCTCCGCCCTCCTCGCGCGCGGCTTCTCCCGTGACACCCTGGGGCCGGATGCCGGGACCCGTCCGCCCCACGCCCTCGACGTCGTCCGGGACCTGTGGGCGGCCCTCGTCCACCTCAGCGCGCGTCGGCGGGTGGCAGGGGCGCTGCTCGCGTTCGGAGGGCTGCGCGTCGCCTACGGCGCCTTCACGCTGCTGGCGTTCGCCGCGACGGCCGGGGTGGACGACGACGCGGGCGCCGCGGTCGTCGCCAGCGGCGTCGCCGTGGGTTTCGTCGTCGGCACGGTCGCGACGCCGTGGGCCGCGCGGCGCCTCACGGTCCGGCGCTGGGCGCGCTGGACGGGCGTCGGCGGCGCCCTGCTCGTCGCCGTGGCCGCGCTCGGCGGCGGGTCCGTCGGTGCCTGGTGGGTGCAGGCGTTCGCGTTCGGGGCCGTCCACCAGGTCTGGAAGATCCGCACCGACACCACGGTGCAGCGCGGCGTCGACGAGGCCTACCTCGGACGCACCTTCGTCTTGTACGACGTCCTCAACAACGTGGCGTACGTCGCCGGCGCCGCCGCTGCCCTCGTGCTGGTCTGACGCGAGCCGGGTCAGGAGACGCGGTCGCCGGAGGCCACGTACTCCCAGTGCCATGGTTCCGGGCGCGAGCCGCCGGGTCGGGCCCACGACGGGAGCGCCCACCCGTACTCCGGGGCGTGGGCGTCCATCCAGTCCCACGCGCTCGACCCCGCGACGCCGTCGCTGGCGGTGCAGAGGTCGAGCGCGAGCCCGAGGCCGTGGTTGCTGGTGCCCGGGGGCGCGACCATGCCTGGGTTCGCGGCGTGCATCTTGGCCTGCTGCGCGTAGCTGCGGTAGCCGTTGTTCACGCACGGGTAGCGGCCGAACGCCTCCTTGAAGCCCTCCTGGAGGCTCGCCCATGCCTCGGCCGCGTCCGCCCGGAGCTCGATCCCCGAACCCGGGATCGCGCACAGCGCCGAGGCGGGCAGTCGTCCGTTGGGACCGGAAGGCTGGTCGCCGCCCGAGTCGCAGTCGGCGAGGATCTTCATCCGCTCGGCCACGGCACGGCCGGCGGCGGTGAGGCTGCGGCTGGTCCGGAGCTGGGAGTCCTCCGCCCTCGTCCGCCGCTCGGACTCCGCCGTGACGGCTCGGGCGAGCGCGGCAGCCTCCGCGGCCGCCTGCCGCTCCTGCTGGACGTGGCGTACGACGGGCACCGCGCCGGCGACCACGGCGACGAGGACGAGGGTCAGGGCGATCCTGCGGAGCCGAGGACGTCGGGGACGGCGAGGAGTGTCGCGAGCGGTGGCGCGCGAGGACTTGGGAGCTCGGGCCGGCTTCTTCGTGGCGCGGCGCCCACCCGGCGGTGTGGGCCGGCGTCCAGGCACGACGACGTCCGTGCCGGCGTGCGGGGTCGCAGTCTCGGCACGGGTCGGAGCAGCATGCCGTCCGGCCACCGTGGTCCTCTCGCGTGTCCCCCGCGGACGTCACGATAGCGACGCCGTGTCCCGTTCGGCCACGACTCGGTCGGCTTGGGTCACGATCCGCGTCCTCGGCTTGCGTCGCGCGCACCCGCCCGGGAGGGTCGTGGCGTGGGAAGAACGACGCGTTTCGTCACGTGGACCGGTGCTGAGGACGACCCCGACCGCCTCGAGTCGGCGACGCTCGTGCTCGACACCGACCGGCTCGCCGCACGCGGGACCTCGCGCGCGGAGTCGTACGTCGCCGCGTGGTCGCTGCTGACCGACCGGGACTGGGTGACGCGGCGGCTCGACGTGAGCGTGCACGGAGAGGGGTGGTTGCGCGCGCTGACGCTCGAGCGGGCCGACGGCATCTGGACGAGCACGTCGGCGCGGCACGGCGCCGGCGGCCCGGCCGCCGCCCCGGGACTCGGCGACCCCGACTCGGTCGCGGGCGCGCTCGACTGCGACATCGCGCTCTGCCCGGTGACCAACACGATGCCGGTGCTGCGCCACGGTCTCCTGGCCCGCAGCGGCGGCGAGGAGGTCCCGCACGTCATGGCGTGGGTGGACCTGCCGTCGCTCACCGTGACCCGCAGCGTGCAGCGCTACAGCGCCGTGAGCGCGTACGACGAGGAGCGCGGCCACGCGGTCGTCCGCTACGCGAGCGAGAGCCGCGACTTCGTCGGCGACCTCACCGTCGACGCCGACGGAGTGGTGATCGACTACCCGCAGCTCGCGTACCGGGCGACGGTCGCGTCGGCGCGACCCTAGGCCTTCTCGCCGTCGCGCGCGGCCCACCACGACAGCAGCGCCTCGCGGGCGACGTCCTCTCCGAGCGGTCCGCGGTCGAGGCGCAGGTCGAGGAGGAACCGGTACGCGTCGCCGACCACCTTGCCCGGGCCGATGCCGAGGATCTCCATGATCTGGTTGCCGTCGAGGTCCGGGCGGATCTTGTCGAGCTCCTCCGCCTCCGCGAGCTGGGCGATGCGCTGCTCGAGGTCGTCGTACGTGCGCTGGAGCCGCTCCGCCTTGCGCCGGTTGCGGGTCGTCGAGTCCGCCCGCGTGAGGACGTGCAGGCGCTGCAGCTGGGCACCGGCGTCGCGGACGTAGCGCCGTACGGCGGAGTCGGTCCACTCCCCGGTGCCGTAGCCGTGGAACCGCAGGTGCAGCTCGACCAGCCGCGAGACCTCGTCGACGACGTCGTTGGAGTAGCGCAGCGCGCGCAGCCGCTTGCGGGCGAGCTTGGCGCCGACGACGTCGTGGTGGTGGAACGTCACGGTGCCGTCATCGAGGAAGCGGCGGGTGCGCGGCTTGCCGATGTCGTGCAGCAGCGCGGCGAGCCGGGTCACAAGGTCGGGTCCCCCGCCGGGGAGCCGCTCCTCGAGCGCGATCGCCTGCTCGAGCACCGTCAGCGAGTGGTCGTAGACGTCCTTGTGCCGGTGGTGCTCGTCACGCTCGAGCCGCAGGGCGGGGAGCTCGGGCAGCACGTACGCCGCGATCCCGGTGTCGACCAGGAGTGTCAGGCCCGGGCGGGGGTGCGCACCGAGCAGCGTCTTGTCGAGCTCGTCGCGGACCCGCTCGGCCGACACGATCGTGATCCGCTCGGCCATCGCCGTCATCGCCTCGACCACCTCGCCGACCGGCGTGAAGCCGAGCTGCGACACGAACCGTGCGGCACGCATCATCCGCAGCGGGTCGTCGTCGAACGACTGCGTCGCCGCCACCGGCGTCCGCAGCAGCTGGGCCTCGATGTCGGCGAGCCCGCCGAACGGGTCGACGAAGGTGTCGGTGCCGAGCAGGTACGCCATCGCGTTCACGGTGAAGTCCCGCCGCGAGAGGTCGCCCTCCAGGGAGTCGCCGTACTTCACCTGCGGCTTGCGTGAGGTCGGGTCGTACTGCTCGTCCCGGTAGGTCGTGATCTCCACCTGCAGGTCGCCCTTGCGCGCGGCCAGCGTCCCGTACTCGCGCCCGACGTCCCACGTGGTGTCCGCCCACCCGTCGAGCAGGCCCTCGACGACCTCCGGGCGCGCCGAGGTCGTGAAGTCCCAGTCGTGGGAGGGTCGACCCAGGACTGCGTCGCGGACCGGGCCACCCACGAGTGCCAGGGTGTGGCCCGACGCGGCGAAGCGCGCCGCCAGCTCGCCGATCGCCGGAGCGGTCCCGAGAAGGTCGGTGAGAGCGGCGCCGGGATCGCGCAACGTGGGGGAAGGGGAGGCGGTGGCCATGACCCACCACTCTACGTGGGGGACGTCGGTGGTGTGACTGCTCGCTCTAGCATTGCCCCGATGACACGCGCCGACGACCGACCCTCCCGTCCCGCGCGCCCAGGTGGGGCGCGCGCGGTGGTCGCGACCGTGCTCACCGCCGTGCTGGCGGCGTTGTTCCCCGTCCTCGGAGGCGCTCCGGCCCAGGCTGCCGACGCCGACCGGCTCGCGGTCACGATCGACGCGCTCACCCCCACGGCCCTGACGTCCGGCGACACGCTGACGATCACCGGCCGGATCTCCAACCCCTCGTCGGAGTCGTGGAGCCGCCTTCGCGTGCACCTCGTGATGCCGTCGACGCCGATCACCGACCCGGCCGCCGTCGACGAGGCGTTGGCGGACCCGACCCCCGCGGTCACCGGCACACGACTCACGTCGGGGTCCGCCGTGGTCGCGGCGGGCGACCTCGCCCCGGGCGACACGACGACCTTCGAGCTGCGGGTCCCGTTCCCGGAGCTGCGGGTGACCACCTCCGGTGCGTACCCGGTCGGCGTCCACGTCCTCGCCACGGGCGAGGACGGCGCCCGTTCCGGCGACGCGGTCGGACGAGCGCACAGCGTCGTCCCGTACGTCGACGACGCGACGCGGCCGTCGCAGGTCTCGGTGGTGTGGCCGTTCATCGCCCCCGTGCAGCGCGACGAGCGCAACCGCTACATCGACACCACCGCGCTGGTGCAGTCGGTGTCCCCGGGCGGGCGCCTGCGCCGGCTGCTGGACCTCGCGCGCTCGGACGACTCCTCACCCAGCACCGTCCTGGTCGACCCGGCGCTGCTCGACGCGTTGCGCGACATCGCCAACGACTCGTACGGACCGAACCGCACCGACGGCCCAGGAGGCAGCGCGCAGTTCCTCCCTGACGAGGTCCCGCCCGACGAGAGCGAGGCCGCCCAACGCGTGCGCCTCTTCCTCAGCGAGCTCGTCACCTACGCGCAGCGCCACTCCGTCTGGGCCCTCTCGTACGGACGTCCCGACTCGTTCGCGATCACCCGGCCGGCCGCCGGCGACAACGGCGCCACCGTCGTGGAGGCCGCGAACACCGCGACCGAGGCGACCCTCGCCCAGTTCGGGCTGAACGCGCGCATCGTCACCTGGCCGCCGAGCGGTCTCACCAACGCCACCCGCCTCGACGGCTCGCGTGAGCTCGGCGCGACCGCGGGCCTCGTCTCTCCCGAGGTTCTCGCCGGATGGTCCCCCGTCGACAGCACCGCGGTGCGCACCACGATCTCCGGCACGCCGATGGACCTCGTCGTGCTCGACCCGACGCTCTCCGACGACGACAGCGCGACCAGCCCCACCCTGGCCGTGCGCCAGCGCGTCGCGACGCGGGCAGCGCTCGGCGCGCTCGGGCACGCGTCCCGCCACGTCGTCCTGGTGCCCGGCGCCGCGTTCGACCCGGGGAGCGAGTGGGCGCGCGCCCAGTTCCACGACCTGTTCGAGCCCGCATGGGTACGCCCGACCGCTGCCGACGCGCAGGTCGGCGCGAACGCCCCCGCATGGGAGGGCCGCGTCCGGCTCCCTCCGAAGGCGAACCAGCGAGCCATCTCCCAGGCGCAGGTCGCGGCGGCCGCCACGATCGTGGAGACGGGCGGCGTCGTCAGCGAGCTCCTCGGCGACGACGTACGCCGTGACGTCTTCTACGCCCAGAGCGCCTCCCTCGCGGTGTCGCAGGACTGGCGGTCGGCACGCACCCGCGGCGTGCAGCACGCCGAGTCGCAGGCCGAGGCCGTCGAGAGGATCCTCGACCGCGTGAGCGTCTCCGCGTCGTCGTTCGTCACGCTGTCCGGCTCGTCGGGACGCTTCCCGATCACGATCACGAACGGGCTCTCCTCCCCGGTCACGGTCGGCGTACGGTTCACAGCCGACCACGCGGACGCGCGGATCGAGGACATCGCACCCCAGCAGATCAGCGCGGGCCAGAGCGTCACGCTGACCGTGACCGCCGACGTCGGTCAGGCCACCACGACCACGTTCGACGCGTCCCTGGTGACCGCGCAAGGCTCCACGCTCGGTGACGACGCGCGCTTCACCGTGCGCTCGAGCGTCGTGGGGCGGGTGATCTGGGTGTTCCTCGCCCTGGCGATGCTCCTCGTGGTCGTCGCGGTCGTACGCCGCGTCGTGAAGGGGCGCAAGGTCGAGACGCTCGACGACGAGCCGCTCGGCTCCCCTCGGAATCCCGCGCCGGCGGAGACGGCACCTGCCCCGCCGGCGGAGACGGCGCCGGCAGAGCCGGCACCGGCGGAGACGCCCTCGCGCGCGGCACAGGAGCCCGACGCATGAGCAAGCACCGCCGGTCGCGCCGGGAGGCCCGCCGGGTCACCCCCGCCGCCCGGGCGACCGCCGTCGAGGCGCCGCTCGCCTCGGAAGCCGTGGACGCCGTCGACGAGGTCGACCAGACCAGCGAGGCGGTCGCGGAGGCCGTACGCCGGACGTCGACGGGGCTGCTCTCCGCCAGCGTCCTCATGGCGGCCGGCACGCTCGTGTCCCGCCTGTCCGGATTCGTCCGCTCTGCCCTGATCTTCGCGGCGATCGGCGCCAGCCTCAACGCGGACATCTTCACCGGCGCCAACACGATCCCCAACGCCCTCTACATCCTGCTCGCGGGCGGCATCTTCAACGTCGTGCTCGTCCCCCAGCTCGTCCGGGCGATGAAGAACGACGTCGACGGCGGGGAGGCGTACGCCCAGCGCATCGTCACCCTGGGCCTGCTCGTCCTCGGCATCTCGACAGTCGTGCTGGTGATCTTCGCGCCGCTGCTCGTGCGGCTCGTCTTCGACAGCATGCTGTTCGACCCGGGCAACGAGGACGCGCTGTCCTCGGCGTACGCGCTCATGCGGTACTGCCTGCCGCAGATCTTCTTCTACGGCGCGTTCGTGCTCGCCGGGCAGATCCTGAACTCGCGCGGGCGGTTCGGGCCGATGATGTGGGCGCCGATCGCCAACAACGTCATCTCGTGCGCAGTCCTCGTCACGTACATCGCCGTGTACGGGAGCAGCAACGGCTCCGACGGCTTCACGAACGGCGAGGAGCTGCTGCTGGGCGTCGGGTCGACCGTCGGCATCGCGGTCCAGGCGCTGATCCTGGTCCCGTACCTGAAGGCCGCCGGCTTCCACTACCGCCCGCGCTTCGACTTCCGCGGGGTCGGGCTCGGTCACACGCTCAGGCTCGGCGCGTGGACGTTGGCGTTCATCCTCGTCAACCAGGTGATGTACGTCGTCGTCACCCGGATCGGGACCAGCGCCGGCCTGCTCGCGATCGCGAACGGCGAGCCCGACCCGGCCGGCACCACCGTCTACGCCAGCGCGTTCCTCATCACCCAGGTCCCTCACGGCGTCATCACGGTGTCGCTCGTGACCGCGACCATGCCCCTGATCTCCCGGCTCGCGGCCGAGGGCGACTTCCCCGCGATGCGCGCCGAGATCCGCAGCAACATCCGCCTGGTCCTGTCGCTGATCGCCCCGATCGCGGTCGCGGTGTTCGCGCTCTCGACACCGCTCGGCACGGTGGTCGCGTCGTGGGGCGCGATGGCGGGCAACACCGACACGGTCTCCGCGACGATCGCGTCGTTCGCCCCGGCGATCATCTTCTTCTCGCTGCACTACATGAGCCTGCGCGGCTTCTACGCGCTCGAGGACACCAGGACACCCTTCTTCCTCCAGATCGTCCTCGCGACCGTCAACATCGGTCTCGCGCTCTCGCTGGCGTCGCAGGTCACCCCGAACGCGATCTCCTCGGTGCTCGCCCTCGCGTACGGCGCCGCGTACCTCGTCGGCTCGCTGCTCGCGATCACGGTCCTGTCCTTCCGGATCGGACCGGTCGTCGACTGGAGCGCCTTGGGCTTCCTCGTGCGGCTGGTCACCGCATGCCTGCTCGCCGGTGCGGCGATGCTGGCCTGCGGGGTGTTCCTCTCCGAGCCGCTCGGCCTCGACGGCGACGGCAAGGTCGCCGCGCTGCTGTCTCTCGTGGTCTTCGGCGGAGTCGGCGCCGTGACCTACCTCGTCGCGGCGTGGTTGCTGCGGCTCACGGAGGTCACCTCGGTGGTCCGGACGGTTCTGCGTCGGTGAGCGACGGGCGGCTCCTCCGCCCGGATAGCATGAGGCGTGGACCAGACCGCGGCACTCAGCTCGGGACTCATGCTCTCGGGTCGCTACCGCCTCGACGACCTCATCAAGGAGTCGGGCGGTGCTGTGACGTGGAAGGCGTACGACACCGTCCTCGACCGCGCCGTGGGGGTTCAGGCGCTGCGAGCCGACGACCGTCGCGCGACGGCGTTCGTCATCGCCGCGGGTCGCTCGACGGCAGTCTCCGACCCCCGGTTCCTCCGCGTGCTCGACATCGTCGAGGGTGACCACGGCCACACCTATCTCGTACGCGAGTGGGCGCGCGCCGTCTCCCTCGACCACGTGCTCGGTCCCTCGACCTTGACCAACGCCCGCTCGACCCACGTCGCGCTCGAGCTCGCCGACGCGTTCGCCCACGCCCACGAGGCCGGCGTCTACCACCGCCATCTCCGCCCGGCGACGGTCCTGCTGAAGGAGAACGGCGGGATCCGTGTGATCGGGCTCGCGACGGACCACGCGCTGCGCTCGGCCCACCACGACGTCGACGACGCCGACGTGGGCTACGCCGAGCAGCTCGACGTCGAGGCGCTCGGCAAGATCCTCTACGCCTGCCTCACGGGGCGTTATCCCGGTGGTGACGAGCTTCTCGCGCCGGCGCCGCGCGAGCACGGACGCGTGCTCCGGCCCCGGCAGGTGCGCGCCGGCGTCTCGCACGACATCGACACCGTGTGCGACCGGATCCTCGGCCGCCCGCCGCGCCACCACCGCCCGTCCCTGCGGACCGCGCGCGACGTGGCGCTGGAGCTCGCGATCACCGGCGACGACGAGCCGATCGACCCGGAGCTCACGGTCGGGTCGTCGCCCGACCTGTTCCGGCACGACCCCGTGCGGTCCGCGTTGTCCGAGCCGCCACCGGCGGTGAACCCGCCGAAGCCACGTCCAGCGGCGCTGGCACCCGCTCCCCCGACGCCGATCGAGCGGGGAGTCTCGAAGGTCATCAGCTCCACGAAGGGCGAGCGCAAGCTCATCTGGCTGGCGCTCGCCGTGATCGTCGTGCTCGCAGCCACCCTCACCTTCATCCTCGGCCGCGTGTCGGCTCCGTCACCGCAGACGCCGACGGCGGAGGAGCCCGAGGCCGAGGTGAGCCGGTCGGTGGTCGACTTCGGGGTCAAGGACGCGGTCTCGTTCGACCCGGCGCCCGACGGCGACGGCGACGAGAACCCCGACCAGGTCGACCTCGCGTTCGACGGCAACCCGGAGACCGCCTGGACGACGCGGGAGTACTACCGCCGCGACGACCTCGGTGGCCTCAAGGACGGTGTCGGGCTCCTCATCGACCTCGGGCGTGTGCGCGACGTCACGGCGGTCCAGGTCGAGTTCGGGGCGTCCCCGACCTCGTTCCGCGTGTACGCGGCTCCCGGTCGTACGCAGCCCCCCACCAGCACCAGCGACATGGAACGCATCGGCGGCTACGCGGACGCACCGAGCGGCGCATCGGTGTCCCTCTCGCAGGCGGTGTCGACGCGCTACCTCCTGCTCTGGCTCACCCGCCTGCCGGAGCGGGAGACGGACGTCTACCAGGGTGTGGTCTCCGAGGTGACCGTCCGCGGTCTCGAGTAGGCCCCGCGGCGCCGCGCGCGGCCGCGTCGCCGCGCAGGAATGCTCCCGACCTAGGATGCGTTGTGTGGGGTGCGGCCGAAACCGCACTGTTCTTGAACACCGAAGGCGGAGCATGTCCACTGACGTACGCAACGTGATCATCATCGGCTCGGGTCCTGCCGGCTACACGGCAGCGGTCTACACCGCCCGCGCCAACCTGTCGCCGCTCGTCTTCGAAGGCTCCGTCACCGCCGGTGGCGCCCTGATGAACACGACCGACGTGGAGAACTTCCCCGGCTTCCCGGAGGGCATCGAGGGCCCGGCGCTGATGGACAACATGCGCCAGCAGGCCGAGCGCTTCGGCGCCGAGCTGGTCGCCGACGACGTCGTCGAGGTCGACCTGACCGGCGACGTCAAGATCGTCCGGACGGCGACCGGCGAGCACCGCGCACGCGCGGTGATCCTCGCGATGGGTTCGGGCTACCGCAAGCTCGGGGTCGACGGCGAGGACCGCCTGTCGGGCCGCGGCGTCAGCTGGTGCGCGACCTGCGACGGCTTCTTCTTCCGCAAGCAGGAGATCGTCGTCGTCGGTGGTGGCGACTCGGCCGTGGAGGAGGCCACGTTCCTCACGCGGTTCGCCGACAAGGTCACCCTCGTCCACCGCCGCGACGAGCTCCGCGCCAGCAAGATCATGCAGGAGCGGGCGTTCAAGAACGACAAGATCGAGTTCGCCTGGAACTCCCAGGTGAAGGAGATCCGTGGCGAGCTGTCGCTCGAGGGCGTCGTCCTCGAGGACACGGTCACCGGTGAGGAGCGCTTCCTCCCCGCGACCGGCCTGTTCATCGCGGTCGGACACGACCCCCGCTCGGAGCTGCTCCGCGGCCAGGTCGAGCTCGACGCCGAGGGCTACGTGCTCGTCCAGTCCGGCTCGACCCGCACCAACCTGCCCGGCGTGTTCGCCTCCGGCGACCTCGTCGACCACACCTACCGCCAGGCCATCACCGCCGCCGGCACGGGCTGCTCGGCCGCCCTCGACGCGGAGCGCTACATCGCCGACCTCGAGCACGCCGAGCTCGCCACCGCCTGACCGGCACGGGTGCCTTTCCGAGGGAATGGCACCCCGCCACACCGGTGTTGCACCAGTCATCACCGTCCGGCCCCGACGTCGGACGCAGAACACCTGTCCAGACAACCGTCGTCAGCACCGCACCGAAGGGGAAGCAACCGTGGGAAACATCCAGCCGGTCACCGACACCGAGTTCTCGACCACTGTCCTGGGGTCGGACAAGCCCGTGCTCGTCGACTTCTGGGCCGAGTGGTGCGGTCCGTGCCGCCAGGTCTCGCCGATCCTCGAGGAGATCGCCGCGGAGTACGGCGACAAGATCACCATCGTCAAGATGAACGTCGACGAGAACCCACAGACGCCGGCCTCCTACCGCGTGACGTCGATCCCGACGCTGAACGTCTACCAGAACGGTGAGATCGTCCAGTCGATCGTCGGCGCGAAGCCGAAGAGCATGCTCCTCAAGGAGCTCGACGCCTTCGTGAGCTGACACGTTCATCGTCCGCCGCTGCGGCGGACGTGAAGAGGGGGCCCCGGCATCCGTGCGATGCCGGGGCCCTTCTGCGTCTCGACGCACGGCCCGACTGGGTCTGTGAGCCGTTCCGCCGCCGCACGGTCTGGAGTTCGACTCCCTGACGAGTACAAGCTGTCAAAACGGCTTATTGCTTTGTCGACATATCGCTTTTGCGGTGTCGGTTCCGGCTGGAGCGCGCGAAGGCCTCCGGCGCACGGCGGCAGCGCGGCGAAGGCACTGGTCCCACGCAGACGGCCCCCGAGCCAGCTGCCTGGCTACTCCTGGGTCGGCGCGGCGGCCGGATCCATCAGGGTCACGATGCGCTCGAGGTCGTCGATCGACGCGAACTCGACGGTGATCTTGCCCTTGGTCTTCCCGAGGTCGACCTTCACCCGCGTGTCGAACCGGTCAGCGAGTCGGTCCGCCAGGTCCGCCAGCTTCGGCGCCACGGGACGGCGCGCGCGCTGGCGAGGCTCGACGGACGGCTCATCGCCCTCGCCGAGAGCGACGATCTCCTCCAGCGCACGGACTGAAAGTCCTTCGGCGACGACCCGCTGAGCGAGTCGGTCCTGCCGTTCGGGATCGGAGACCGAAACCAGCGCACGCGCGTGTCCGGCGCTGATGACGCCGGCGGCGACGCGGCGCTGGACCGCGGGACTGAGTCGCAGGAGCCGCAGCGTGTTGCTGATCTGCGGGCGCGAACGACCGATGCGTGTCGCCAGCTCGTCGTGCGTGCAGCCGAAGTCGTCGAGGAGCTGCTGGTACGCGGCCGCCTCCTCGAGCGGGTTGAGCTGCGAACGGTGCAGGTTCTCGAGGAGGGCGTCGCGCAAGAGGTCCTGATCGGAGGTCTCGCGGACGATCGCGGGGATGACGTCGAGGCCGGCCGACTTCGTCGCCCGCCAGCGACGCTCGCCCATGACCAGCTCGAACTCGCCTCCGTCGACCGGGCGGACGACGACAGGCTGCAGCAGGCCGATCTCCTTGATGGAGTGGACCAGCTCCGCCATGGCATCCTCGTCGAACACCTCCCGGGGCTGTCGCGGGTTCGGCGTGACCTTGTCCACCGGGATCTCGGCGAAGTACGCACCGTCGATCGCCGGGAGATCGCTGGGCACCACCGGTGCGGTCGGCTCCAACGAGGAGACGGCGTCCGTGCTGGATGCGGGCGCCTCCGGACGGTCACCGTTCGTCGCCTGCTGGCTAGTCCTGGGCGGTGCGTCAGGCGGGGCGATGGTCCCGGTGCCGCTCGCGGCGCCGGGCGTGCCTGCCTTGGCGGCTGGCTCGGGGTCGGTTTCACGTGAAACAGGGGGCGCCGTGGGGATGAGCGCTCCCAGCCCTCGGCCGAGTCCGCGGCGTTGCTGGCTCATGCCTGTGCCTCCGTTGCAGCGCCGGCCTCGGCGATCTCACGCGACGCCTCCAGATAGGACAGCGAGCCGGGCGAGCTTGGGTCGTACGTGATGACGGTCTGCTGGTAGCTCGGTGCCTCCGAGATGCGGACCGATCGCGGGATCGCGGTCTTCAGGACACGATCGCTGAAGTAGGCGCGGACCTCGTCCGCGACGCCGGCGCTCAGACGTGTGCGCGCGTCGTACATCGTCAGGAGGATCGTGCTGAGGTTGAGCTCGGGATTGAGCTGCTCCTGGACCATGTCCACGGTCTTGATCAGCTGGCTGAGCCCCTCGAGCGCGTAGTACTCGCACTGGATCGGGATCATGACCTCCCGAGCCGCGGCGAGCGCGTTCACGGTGAGGAGCCCCAACGACGGCGGGCAGTCGACATAGACGTAGTCGTACGGGCGCGTCTGCTGGGCGTTCGTCTCGAGGAACTCGTCGAGCGCCCGGCGCAGGCGGGTCTCACGCGCGACCATCGGGACGAGCTCGATCTCGGCCCCGGCGAGTGCGATCGAGGCCGGCAGGACGTCCAAGTTCTCGACGTCCGGGCACGGCTGGATCAGCGACTCGATGCTCTGGCCGTCGACCAGCACCTCGTAGACGCCCGGCGTCTCCGCGTCGTGCTCGACGCGCAGCGCAGTCGACGCGTTTCCCTGGGGATCGAGGTCGATCACGAGCACTCGCTGCCCGTGGGTTGCCATCGCCGCAGCGACGTTCACGGTCGTGGTCGTCTTGCCGACGCCGCCCTTCTGGTTGGCGACGACGATCACACGCGTCGAGCGCGGCCGCGGCATCGGATCCTGCATCGCGGCCTGCTGCTGGCGCATCAGGGTCGCAGCGACCTCCTGTGCCAGAGGCGTGTCTGTAGCGATGTCACCACCGTGCGCGAGATCGGACGCGCGGGGGACCGTCGGGGGTACGCGGGGGTCGTTCACGCAGGGTTCTCCTCGTGAGTCTTTGTTTCACGTGAAACAGGGGGGATCTGCCATCCCACGGGGCCACGGACAAGATCAGATGGAAGCGGGTCCACCTTCGGGCTGATCCAGGGATAGCCGAGCCCGGACGCGATCTCTGACTGCTGCATTCAGGCCACCTTGTCGATCATCACCATGGTCGTGGGCGTCTCGACGACTCCCTCACCGTACGACTTGACGCGAGGGTTTGTCCCCTTCGCCGCGCGGATTGTGGACAGTGCTTGCTTCACCTCGTCGCTCGCCGAGGAGCCCTTGATCGCCCACATCTGCCCACCGGGCATGACGAGTGGCAGTGACCACCGAACGAGCTTGTCGAGTGCAGCGACTGCGCGCGACGTGACGATGTCGTACTGCTCGCGGACCTCCTCGGCTCGGGCACGGAGGACCGTCACGTTCTCCAGCCCGAGTGTCGCGACTGCCTCCTCGAGGAAGGTCGTTCGCCGGAGAAGTGGCTCTATCAGGGTGAAGGAGACATCGGGCCGAGCGACGGCCCACACCATCCCGGGCAGACCCGCCCCGCTGCCGACGTCGGCTACTGAGGCGCCGGACGGCAGCGCAGGCGCCACCACACCGCAGTTCAGGATGTGGCGATCCCACAACCGTGGGACCTCCCGCGGACCGATGAGTCCCCGCACCACGCCGGCATCCGCCAACAGATCGACATACGCCGACATCACCTGGACGCGGTCGCCAAGAACCTTCGCGGCGACTTCAGGGGGAGATGTTTCACGTGAAACACCCATCCGGTGGTCCTCAGTCGGCCACGATGACGACGCGACGCTCAGGCTCCACGCCCTCGGACTCGCTCGTCAGCCCGGCTGCAGCGACAGCGTCGTGGACGACCTTCCGCTCGAAGGGCGACATCGGGTCGAGGCGCACCGACTCACCGTTGTCGCGGACTCGTGCGATCGCATCCTTCGCGATGAGCTGTAGCTCCTCGCGGCGCTTCGCGCGGAAGTTCTCGATGTCCAGCATCAGCCGGCTCCGCTCACCGGTCTCCCGGTAGACGGCGAGACGCGCGAGCTCCTGCAGCGCCTCCAGGACCTCACCGTCACGACCGACGAGCATGCCGAGGTCGCCACCGACGATCGAGACCGATGCACGATTGCCCTCGACGTCCATGTCCAGGTCACCATCGAGGTCTGCGATGTCAAGCAGCTCCTCGAGGAAGTCCGCCGCGATGTCGCCCTCGTTCTCCAGGCGCTCGATGCGCTTGCTGCGCGACGGCTCATCCACCGACGAGTCCTCCATCGTCTCCACTGCTTCGGTCTCCCGCGACGTGTCGGTCACGACTGCACACCTCCCTGCCCGGACTCGTCGCCCGGAGCCTTCTCGTCCCCCTGCGGAGCGCCGCCCTGGCGGTTCTGGCCGCCGCGGGGTGCGCTCCCCTTCTTGCGCTGCTCGCGCGACTGCTTCTTAGGCTGCTGGCGCCGCTGGTCGGGCTTGTCCTCGATCACGGGCGCTTCCGGTGCCGGCTCGACGGCCTTGCCGTGCTTCTTGTCGCGCGCCATCTTGGCCTCGTACGCGGGAGTGCCCGGCGCCGGGTTGTTGCGGATCACGTAGAACTGCTGGCCCATCGTCCAGGCGTTCGAGGTCGTCCAGTAGATCAGGACGCCGACCGGGAAGGCGATGCCGCTGATCGCGAACACGAACGGCAGCACGTAGAGCAGGAGCTTCTGCTGCTGGGCGTACGGGCCGGTGAGCGCATCCTTCGGCATGTTCTTCGACATCAGCTGACGCTGGGTCAGGAACGTCGTCGCGGTCATCAGGACCACGAGCACCGCACACACGATCTTGACGTGCACGTTCGGATCGGTGAAACGGCTCGCGATCTGGACGCCGAGGAAGGTCGCGTCACGGATGGAGTCGGCCTGGGCCTGCGTCAGAACGCCGTGGGCCGTGCCGCTCGCCGCACCGTTGATCACGCGGAAGAGCGCGAAGAAGATCGGCATCTGAAGGATCAGCGGCAGACACGAGGCGAACGGGTTCGTGTTCGCCTCGCGGAAGAGCTTCATCTGCTCCTGCGCCATGCGCTCACGGTCGTGGCCGTACTTCTTCTGCAGCTCGCGGATCTTCGGCTGCAGCATCTGCATGTTGCGGCTCGCCTTGATCTGCTTGACGAACAGCGGGATCAGCAGGATCCGGATCGTGATCGTCAGGCCGATGATGGAGAACGCCCAGGTCCACCCCGAGTCGGGGTCCATGCCCAGCTCGCTGAAGAGCCAGTGCCAGGCCACCATGATGGCCGACACCGGGTAGTACAGGACCTGCATGATGGCGTCGAAGAAGTCGCCGATGGCGGAGAACATCAAACCCCTCGCGATGGAGTCGGGGAGGATCCGCCGGGTGCGGACCGTGGGGGAACGGGATCGTATCCACCAGCCGCCCAAGGATGGCAGCGGGCGATACGTCGAACGGCCATCCAGCTGCCGCGGACGGCACCGTGCTCCTCGACCGCGGTGAGCGCGTACGCCGAGCACGAGGGGTAGAACCGGCAGACCTGCCCGTAGAGAGGGCTGATCGCAAAGCGGTACGCCTTGAGGAAGGCGATGAGGATGGTCTTCATGATGAGGCGCCGGATCCCGACGTCGGCTGCGACCTCACGAGCCGGCCGATCGCATGGTCCACGTCGGAACCCAGCTCGACGCTGGGCGTGCGGGCAGATGCGGGGAGTGCGCGGATCACGAGATCCGTCCCGCCGGGGATGTCCGGGAGGCGGCTCGCGACGAGGGCGCGGAGCCGACGCTTGACCGTGTTGCGGGTGACGGCGTTGCCGACCTGCTTCCCGACCACGAACGCGACGCGCACCGGCTCCTCTGGACGACGAGCCCCGAAACGAGCGTGGGCGAGGACCGTGCGGGATCCCGCACGACGTCCTCGCCTGATCGTTGTTCGGATGTCGTCACTCGTGCGGAGACGGTGCTCTGAGCTCAGCACCGCACTGCCAGCACGGCTCAGGCCGACAGACGCTCGCGGCCCTTGCGGCGACGGTCCGCCAGGATCGCGCGGCCGGCGCGCGTGCGCATGCGCAGGCGGAAGCCGTGCTTGCGCGCGCGGCGGCGGTTGTTCGGCTGGAAGGTGCGCTTGGTCACGGGAGTGCTCCCCATCGTGTCTCGGACCGCAACGCTCGCGGTCATCGGGTACTGGGCGTCAGTTCTGTGCCGGTTCGACGGCCACCGCCCACCGACGTAGGCAGACAGCGTGCTGTCCGTACGTAGGCATGCGGCAGGTGTCGAGAACCTCGACCTCTCCACGGTACGTGGTTGCTCCACAGCCGGTCAAACCGGCCTTACACCCGTGACCACCCCCACGTCCAGAGTCCACGCCGGAACCCCGGGTTGCGCGACCCCGGCGACCCTGTGGACAATCGGTTGGTCGGTGACCTTGAGGGCTGTTAGCGTCCCGGGGAAACTTTGATATCCACAGGGTCCACGTCGACCCTCGGATCGCAGGAAAACGTTGAGATTACGGGGATCTCATCACGGGGAACAGTATGTCCACACATTGTGGATAACTATGTGGACGCCTGTTTCCGTCACGGAGCCGGGAGATTGGGGCCAACGATGGAAGACCAGCAAGCACCCGGCGGGAGCGAACCGGTCGACGGGGCCACGCTCCACCAGCGCTGGAACGCCATCACCGAGGTCCTCCCGGTGACGACCCGGGCGTGGGTGACCAGCTCGGTGCCGATCACGCTGCACGAGAGCACCCTTCTCGTCGGGGTCCCCAACGACTTCACCCGTACGCAGATGGAGGCGCGGCTGCGTCCTCAGCTCGAGCAGGCGCTGTCCGACTCCTTCGGCCGGCCCATCCGCATCGCGGTGACCGTGGACCCGAACGTTCTCCCCGCTGCCCCGCGCAGCGACGAGGACGACGCCGACATCGATTTGTCGACAAATCGAGAAGGTGACGGCACTGAACCGCGCGGCCCCCTTCTCGACGGGGCGCCCCTCGGGACGGTCCCGCGTCCGACAGCTCCCGCCCAGGTCGCAGGCGATCCCGCCGCTACCGACCTCCCCACGACGCCCCGGGTCACTCCGCCGCACCGCGAACCGGCCGAGACACCAGCCGAGCGCTCCTCGCGCGACGACGCGACACCTGCCTTCGTCCCCACGACGAGCCAGGCTCGACCGCCCCAGCACGTCCGGGCCGCCGAGACGCGGCTCAACCCCCGCTACCACTTCGAGAACTTCGTCATCGGATCGTCGAACCGCTTCGCCCACGCTGCGGCGGTGGCGGTCGCGGAGGCGCCGGGCCGGGCGTACAACCCGCTGATGATCTACGGCGAGTCCGGCCTCGGCAAGACTCATCTCCTCCACGCCATCGGGCACTACGTCCGCAGCCTCTACGCCAACGCGCGGGTGCGGTACGTCAGCACGGAGGAGTTCACCAACGACTTCATCAACGCGATCCGCGACGACCGGATGCCGGCGCTGCAGCGTCGCTACCGCGACACCGACGTCCTCCTGATCGACGACATCCAGTTCCTGGAGGGCAAGATCCAGACGCAGGAGGAGTTCTTCCACACGTTCAACACCCTCCACGGCTCCAACAAGCAGATCGTCATCACCTCCGACCGACCGCCGCGCGGCCTGGAGTCGCTCGAGGACCGGCTCCGGAGCCGGTTCGAGTGGGGGCTCACGACCGATGTCCAGCCGCCCGACCTCGAGACCCGCATCGCGATCCTGAGCAAGAAGGCGGAGATCGAGAAGCTCACGGTCCCGCCCGAGGTGCTCGAGTTCATCGCGAGCCGGATCCAGACCAACATCCGCGAGCTCGAGGGCGCCCTGATCCGCGCCACCGCCTTCGCCAGCCTGAACCATCAGGCCGTCGACCTGCCTCTCGCGGAGATCGTCCTGAAGGACCTCATCCCCGAGGGCGGCGAGCCCGAGATCACGGCCGGGCTGATCATCGCGCAGACCGCGTCGTACCTCGAGTACTCGATCGAGGAGATCTGCGGCGCCAGCCGCTCCCGCGGCCTCGTCCAGGCCCGTCAGATCGCGATGTACCTGTGCCGCGAGCTCACCGAGCTCTCCCTGCCCAAGATCGGGCAGCACTTCGGCGGCCGCGACCACACGACGGTGATGCACGCCGACCGCAAGATCCGGACCCTCATGGCCGAGCGCCGGACGGTGTTCAACCACGTCACCGAGCTGACCAACCGGATCAAGCAGCAGGCTCGACAGGCGGGCTGACGTCCGCGCGCAGGCGCGACTCCCCGCCGACGGGGCCGGTACGACACGCGTACCGGCCCCTTTTTGTGACTTCTTTCAGTACCCACATCTGGGGATACACCTGGGGAAAACATGCGTCTTCCATGCACAGGCCCCGGGGACGGCAGTGCACGACCTGGGGACCGCGCCGGCGTCGTCCACGGCCGCACACAGCGAAGGCCGCGGCCGTCCACACAGGAGCCCCATCCCAAAATCGCTCCTGACCTGGGACGACGCGGGTTATCCACGGAGTGCACATCCCCTACTACTGAGGTGAGAAGAACAATCTCCCCTCGTTCGTCCGAAGTCATCCACAGCCCAGACCTGGGGATGACGAATGACAAGATCCCTGAGTGGTCGCCCGGCCCGGAGCCGTGGCAGGATTCCAGGGAACATGTCATTCACCGGCCGCTGCCACGGCCGGCCCCACCCGTCCGGAGGCACAGCGCTGTGAAGTTCCGCATCGACCGCGACGCCTTGGCCGACGCAGTCGCCTGGACGGCCCGGAGCCTGCCGACCCGTCCGACCGTCCCGGTGCTGGCCGGCCTCATGGTCGAGAGCACCGACGGCGGCATCGCGCTGTCGGGCTTCGACTACGAGACCTCGGCCCGCTCGACCGTGGACGCCGACGTCGCCGACGAGGGCCGCGCGCTCGTCTCGGGTCGGCTCCTCGCCGACATCTGCAAGTCGCTCCCCTCGCGCCCCGTCGACGTCTCGGTCGACGGCACCAAGGTGTCGCTGGTGTGCGGGAGCAGCCGGTTCAGCCTCCAGACCATGCCGGTGGAGGACTATCCGCAGCTGCCGGCGATGCCGACCGCCTCGGGCACGGTGAGCTCCGACGACTTCGCGACCGCCGTCGCCCAGGCCGTCGCCGCGGCAGGTCGCGACGACGTGCTCCAGCTCCTGACCGGCGTCCGGATCGAGCTCGAGGGCTCGACCATCTCCTTGCTGGCGACCGACCGTTTCCGGGCGAGCCTCCGCGAGCTGTCGTGGTTCCCGGAGAACCCCGACACCTCCGCCACCGCCGTGGTCCCGGCGCGCTCGCTGTCCGACATCGCGAAGTCGTTCACCTCCGGCGGCGAGCTCACGATGGCTGTCGCCACCGGCGACCAGGGCCCGGGGTTGATCGGCTTCGAGGGTTCGACCGCGACGGGCACCCGCAGGACGACCACCCGGATGCTCGAGGGCGAGTTCCCGAAGGTCCGGCAGCTGTTCGCCGCCAACGCCCAGACGGTCGCCTTCGTCGACCGGCAGGAGCTGGTCGACGCCGTACGGCGCGTGTCCCTCGTCGCCGAGCGCAACACCCCGGTGCGGCTGACCTTCTCCGACGGACAGGTCCTCCTCGAGTCGGGCAGCGGTGACGACGCCCAGGCCCAGGAGACGCTCGAGGCCCGCGTCGAGGGCGACGACATCGTCGTCGGCTTCAACCCGACCTTCCTGCTCGAGGGCCTCCAGGTCATGACCGAGCCCGCCGTGCACCTCGCGTTCACGCAGGCGAGCCGGCCCGCCACCCTTGCCGGCGTGCAGGAGCTGGGCGGCGAGCCCAACATGTCCTTCAGGTACCTCATCATGCCGATGCGCCTGCCGGGCTGACCTGCTCGACGCCCCTCGCGCACGCACGCGGCTCGACACGACCTCAAGGAGTGCCATGGACATCGGACTGATCGGTCTCGGCAAGATGGGCGGCAACATGCGCGAGCGCATGCGCCGCGCGGGGGTCAACGTCATCGGGTACGACCGCAACCCCGACCTCGCGGACGTCGCCTCCCTCGGTGCACTGGTCGACGCGCTGCCCTCACCGCGGGTCGTCTGGGTGATGGTCCCCGCCGGTGATCCGACCCACGAGACGATCGCCCAGCTCCGTGACCTCCTCGCGCCGGGAGACGTCGTCGTCGACGGCGGCAACTCTCGCTGGACCGACGACCTCCGCCACGCCTCCGAGCTCGCCGAGAAGGGCATCGGCTTCGTCGACTGCGGCGTCAGCGGAGGGGTGTGGGGGCTGCAGGAGGGCTACGCGCTCATGGTCGGCGGCGCACCCGACGACATCGCCAAGGTCGCGCCGGCGTTCGAGGCGCTGCGTCCCGGCCCGACCACCGGCTACGTCCGGGCGGGCGCCGTGGGCGCCGGCCACTTCTCCAAGATGGTCCACAACGGCATCGAGTACGCCATGATGCAGGCCTACGCGGAGGGCTACGAGCTCCTCGAGAAGGTGGACCTCGTCGACGACGTCACCGAGGTCTTCGCCTCCTGGCGCGAAGGCACCGTGGTCCGCTCGTGGCTGCTGGACCTGCTGGTCAAGGCGCTCCAGGAGGATCCCGGCCTGACCCACATCCGCGGCTACGCCGAGGACTCGGGCGAGGGCAGGTGGACCGTCGAGGCCGCCATCGACAACGCGGTCCCGACCCCGGCGATCGCCGCCTCCCTCTTCGCGCGATTCGTCTCCCGCCAGGACGACTCCCCCTCGATGAAGGCGATCGCGGCGATGCGCAACCAGTTCGGCGGGCACGCGGTGAAGTCGGAGTAGCCGCGCCGCCGTGCACGTCACCCACCTCTCTCTCCACGACTTCCGCTCCTATCCCGAGCTCGAGCTGTCCCTCGAACCCGGCGCCAGCGCGTTCATCGGCGCGAACGGTCAGGGCAAGACCAACCTGGTCGAGGCGATCGACTACCTCGCGACCCTCGGTTCGCACCGCGTCTCGTCCGACGCACCGCTGGTGCGCGTGGGTGCCGAGCGCGCGGTGGTCCGCGCGTCCGTGGTGCGCGACGACCGTTCCGCGCTGCTCGAGATCGAGATCACGCCGGGACGGTCGAACCGCGCCCGCGTGAACCGGGGCCCCCTCCCCCGTCCGCGTGACCTGCTCGGCTGGCTGCGTTCGGTGGTCTTCTCGCCGGAGGACCTGACGCTGGTCAAGGGCGACCCGAGCGACCGCCGGCACTTCCTCGACGCGCTCCTGGTGCTGCGCGCACCGCGGTTCGCCGGGGTTCGCTCCGACTACGAGCGTGCGCTGCGGCAGCGCAACAGCCTGCTCAAGAGCGCGCGCCACGCGGGTCACGGGCGCGGCCTGGAGACGCTCGACGTCTGGGACGGCCAGCTCGCGGCGTACGGGGGCGAGCTGCTCGCAGCCCGGCTCGCGCTCCTCGACGAGCTCGCGCCGTACCTCGCGCAGGCCTACCGTGACGTCGCCGCCTCGGCCGCGGCGGAACGCACCCTGGCCGCGGCGGCGTACAAGCCGTCCTTCGCCCTCCCGGACACCCGCGACCGCGAGGTGCTGCGGGACGCGATGGCCGAGGAGATGCGCGAGCGCCGCCGCGACGAGATCGACCGCGGGGTGAGCCTCGTGGGCCCCCACCGCGACGACGTCGTCCTCTCGCTGGGAGAGATGCCAGCGAAGGGGTACGCGAGCCACGGGGAGTCCTGGTCGTACGCCCTCGCGCTGCGGCTCGCCTCGTACGACCTCTTGCGCGCCGACGGCGACGACCCGATCCTGATCCTCGACGACGTGTTCGCCGAGCTCGACCGTGATCGGCGGGCCCACCTCGCCGACCGGGTCGCCGACGCCGAGCAGGTGCTGGTGACCGCGGCCGTGGCGGAGGACGTCCCGGCGGGGCTGCGGGGGCACCGCTACGACGTGGCGTCGGGCAAGGTGGTGCCGGTGGAAGGGGCGACCGATGAGTGAGGACGACCCGGCCGCACCGGACCCCTCGCGGTCGGGCGACCCCAGCACGCCGGAGGAGCCCGAGCACCGACCCGACGGCATCGATCTCGCCCGGAGCATCGCGCGCGCCTACCGTTCGGTCGGGCCTGCTGCACCGCGATCCGGACGCAGCCGTCCGCGCAGGCGCTCACGCCCGGCGCCCAGCGCGAGCGGCGCCCACCCCGACGACCGCGACCCGCAGCTGCTCGAGTCGACGCTCGACCGGCTGGTCAGCGAGCACGGCTGGGACACCGAGGTCGCCGTCCACGGGCTCTTCGGGCGGTGGGCCGAGATCGTGGGTGCGGAGATCGCCGAGCACTGTCGGCCCGACCGCTACGACGACGGACAGCTGTGGGTCCAGGCGGACTCGACCGCATGGGCGACCCAGCTGCGGCTGCTTGCGCCGAACGTGGTGGGCAAGCTCAACGAGCGGCTGGGCGACGGAACCGTCACGCGGATCAACGTCCGCGGGCCGCAGGGGCCGAGCTGGGGCAAGGGTGCGCTGCGGGTGCGCGGGAGGGGCCCGCGGGACACGTACGGGTGAACGGGTGTCGACCGGCAGCGCTCGGGCGACCTGCGGAAGGCGTCAGCGGGCGAAGACCGAGGAGACCCGGTCGAAGACCGCGACCGTGAGCGCGGTGGCCGCACCGATCAGCGCCATCACCGCCGCTGCCGGCGCGAAGCCCGACCAGCCGCCGTCCGGCCGCACCCCCACCACGAGGAGGACGGCGCCGGCGACCGCCGCGCCGATCAGCGCGAGCAGGAGGGACGTGAAGAACGTGCCGGCCGACGGTCCGCCGCGGCGCAGTGCGAGCACGAGGACCACGGCCGCGCCCCAGAAGAGACCGACCGCCAGCGCCGCGACGACGTCGGAGGGTCGGTGCCAGCCGGCGACCACCGTGGACACACCCGTGAGGACCACCGCGCACGACCCGGCGAGCACCACGAGGCCGCGGACCGCGACCGGCGCGACCAGCAGCGCTGCCACGACGAGCGAGATCGCAGCGGTCGTGTGGCCGCTCGGCAGGCTGTTCACGTGCCACCCGTAGCCATGGTCGGGGCGCTCGAGGACCGCGTGCTTGAGGACCTGCGTAGTGATGTTGGCGCCGGCCACCACGACGACGGCCCCGATGGCCGCCGCGTACCGCTGGCGCAGGACCGCCATCGCGACCAGGACCAGGATCGCCGCGGCCATCGTGCCGATAGAGAGGTAGCCGAGCACCGACAGCAGCTGGTCCAGGGCCTCGCGGCGGGCGTACACCGCCTCCATCGCGGCCTGGTCCAGCCGCTGACCCTCGGGGTCGTCGAGCAGGTAGGACACGGTGACGACGAGAGCGCCGAACGACAGCACGAGCAGTCCGAGGGCAGCGGCCACCGTCCGTCCGCGTCCGGGCGTGCGCCCCGCGGACGGCGCACGCGCGACCGTCGGTGATGCCATGGCACCAACCTTGCCTCATTGCTCAACCGCGCACGACGTTCTCGTCCGGACGCGGGACGCGTCAACGGCTCCGAGCGCGCTCTGGGAGGTCGAAGGCCTATACGGGGCATCGTTCGCGGGGTGTGGATCGGCCACAGATGCCGTCTGAGGCCTCTCAGGGGCCTCCGAGCGTCGGCGAGGGCCGCCGCCGGGAGGCGACGATGCTCGTACGAGGCCTTGCACCGGCTACAATGGAAACGTCGCGTCCCGACCTGCTCGCCGCCGAAGCGAGCCGCACTGGTCGGGACGTCTGCGAGTTCGTGACGACGATGGAGGCCACCCGACTGTGAGCGAGTCGATCCCTACCCCCGAGACCGGCCCGGCACCTTCCGGATCCTCCTACGACGCCGGGGACATCCAGGTTCTCGAGGGTCTGGAAGCCGTCCGCAAGCGCCCCGGCATGTACATCGGGTCCACCGGTGAGCGCGGGCTCCACCACCTCGTCTACGAGGTCGTGGACAACTCGGTCGACGAGGCGCTGGCGGGGTTCTGCGACACGATCGAGGTCACCCTCCTCGCCGACGGCGGCGTCAAGGTCGTCGACAACGGTCGCGGCATCCCGGTCAAGGACCACCCCGTCGAGAAGATCCCGACGGTGACGCTGGTCCTCACGTCGCTGCACGCGGGCGGCAAGTTCGGCGGCGGCGGATACAAGGTGTCCGGTGGTCTGCACGGCGTCGGCGTCTCGGTGGTCAACGCGCTCTCGACCAAGCTCTTCGTCGAGGTCGGTCGCGAGGGCTACGTCTGGCGGCAGTCCTTCACCTACGGCGTCCCGGACGGGCCGCTCGAGCAGGGTGAGGAGACCGAGGAGACCGGCACGACCATCACCTTCTACGCCAGCGACGAGATCTTCGAGACGACGAGCTACTCGTTCGAGACCCTCGCCACCCGCTTCCGTGAGATGGCGTTCCTCAACAAGGGCCTGCGGATCAGCGTCCGCGACGAGCGCCCCGAGGCCGGCGAGGTGGCCGACGCGCTGCAGAGCGCCGAGGCCGCACGCGACATCTCCCCCGAGGACAGCGCGACCGGCGGCAGCGCCGAGGGCGTGATGGAGCGCAGCTTCCGTTACGACGACGGCCTCATCGACTACGTGCACCACATCAACACCGGCAACCGGAGCCCGCTCAACCGCGAGATCATCGCGTTCGAGTCGGAGAACGCCGAGGCCGGTCTGAGCCTCGAGCTCGCGATGCAGTGGAACGTCAGCTTCTCCGAGTCGGTCCACACCTTCGCCAACACGATCAACACCCACGAGGGCGGCACCCACGAGGAGGGCTTCCGTGCGGCGCTGACCTACACGGTCAACAAGTTTGCCGAGGACCAGGGTCTGATCAAGAAGAAGGAGGACCGCCTCTCCGGCGACGACATCCGCGAGGGTCTCACCGCGATCATCTCGATCAAGCTCTCCGAGCCGCAGTTCGAGGGCCAGACCAAGACCAAGCTCGGCAACACCGAGGCCCGGTCGTACGTCCAGACGGTGACCAACGACCACCTCGGCGCGTGGTTCGAGCAGAACCCTGCCGAGGGCAAGCTCGTCGTGCGCAAGAGCATCGACGCGGCGGCGGCGCGGATGGCGGCGCGTCGTGCGCGCGACCTCGCCCGCAACCGCAAGAGCCTGCTCGGCGGCGCCGGGCTCCCCGGCAAGCTCGCCGACTGCTCCTCGCGCAACCCGGAGGAGTGCGAGCTGTTCGTGGTGGAGGGCAACTCCGCCGGCGGCTCGGCCAAGGGCGGGCGCGACCCGCGGATCCAGGCGATCCTTCCGCTGCGCGGCAAGATCCTCAACGTCGAGAAGGCCCGGATCGACAAGATCCTCCAGAACGCCGAGGTCCAGGCGATCATCTCCGCGCTCGGCACGGGCGTGACCGACGACTTCGACATCGACAAGCTGCGCTACCACAAGATCGTGCTCATGGCCGACGCCGACGTGGACGGACAGCACATCTCGACGCTGCTGCTCACGCTGCTCTTCCGCTTCATGAAGCCGCTGATCGACGGCGGCTACGTCTACCTCGCCCAGCCCCCGCTGTTCAAGATCAAGTGGTCGAACTCCGCGCACGAGCTCGCGTACTCCGACCGTGAGCGCGACGCGCTGCTCGCGGCCGGCAAGGAGGCCGGCAAGCGTCTCCCGAAGGAAGCCCCCGTCCAGCGCTACAAGGGTCTGGGCGAGATGAACGACCACGAGCTGTGGGAGACCACCATGGACCCGGCGCAGCGGATCCTTCGCCAGGTCACGCTCGACGACGCCGCCAACGCCGACGAGATCTTCACCGTGCTGATGGGCGAGGACGTCGAGCAGCGGCGCGCGTTCATCCAGCGCAACGCCAAGGATGTCCGCTTCCTCGACATCTGAGCGCGGCACAGACCGACGTTTCACGTGAATCCACAGACTGACCCGTACGAAGGAACGCTTTCGTGACCGAGACACCCACGCCGCCGGAGCGGATCGAGCGCGTCGAGCTGCAGACCGAGATGCAGCGGTCGTACATCGACTACGCCATGAGCGTCATCGTCGCGCGGGCCCTCCCCGACGTCCGTGACGGGCTCAAGCCGGTGCACCGCCGCGTGCTCTACGCGATGTACGACGGCGGCTACCGCCCCGACCGCGGCTTCAGCAAGTGCTCGCGCATCGTCGGTGACGTGATGGGTCAGTACCACCCGCACGGCGACACCGCGATCTACGACACCCTCGTACGCCTCGCGCAGCCGTGGGTGCTCCGCTACCCGATGGTCGACGGCCAGGGCAACTTCGGCTCGCCGGGCAACGACGACGCGGCCGCCATGCGCTACACGGAGTGCCGGCTCGCGCCGATCGCGATGGAGATGGTCCGCGACATCGAGAAGGAGACCGTCGACTTCACGCCGAACTACGACGGCCGTTCGCTCGAGCCGACGGTGCTCCCCGCCCGGATCCCCAACCTGCTCGTCAACGGGTCGGCCGGCATCGCGGTCGGCATGGCGACCAACATCCCGCCGCACAACCTCCGCGAGGTCGCCGAGGGCGCGATCTGGGCGCTCGAGCACCCCGACGCGTCCCGCGAGGAGCTCCTCGAGGCGCTCATGGAGCGGATCAAGGGCCCCGACTTCCCGACCAACGCGCTGATCGTCGGCACCAAGGGCATCGAGGACGTCTACCGCACCGGCCGCGGCTCCGTCCCGATGCGCGCCGTGGTCGACATCGAGGAGGACTCGAAGGGCAAGATCCAGCTCGTCGTCAAGGAGCTGCCCTACCAGGTCAACCCCGACAACCTGCTCCTCAAGATCGCCGACCTCGTCAACTCCGGACGCGTCCAGGGCATCTCGGACGTCCGTGACGAGTCGAGCTCGCGGGTCGGCCGCCGCCTGGTCGTCGAGCTGCGGCGCGACGCGGTCGCGCGCGTGGTGCTCAACAACCTCTACAAGCACACCGAGCTCCAGTCGAACTTCTCGGCCAACATGCTCGCGCTCGTCGACGAGGTGCCGCGCACCCTCACCCTCGACCAGTTCATCACCAACTGGATCGAGCACCAGGTCGAGGTCATCAGGCGCCGCACCGAGTACCTCCTCCGCAAGGCCGAGGAGCGCGCGCACGTCCTGCGCGGACTGGTCAAGGCGCTCGACATGCTCGACGAGGTCATTGCGCTCATCCGTGCGAGCCAGACCACCGAGGACGCGAGCGACGGTCTGATCCGGCTGCTCGAGATCGACGAGATCCAGGCGCGCGCCATCCTCGACATGCAGCTGCGCCGACTCGCCGCCCTCGAGCGCCAGAAGATCATCGACGAGCTGGCCGAGATCGAGGCCGAGATCGCCGACTTCAAGGACATCCTCGCCAACGTCACCCGCCAGCGGTCGATCGTCGCCGAGGAGCTCACCGCGATCGTCGAGAAGTACGGCGACGAGCGTCGTACGCGCATCATCCCCGCCGACGGCGACCTGTCCATCGAGGACCTGATCCCCGACGAGGACGTGGTGGTCACCATCACCCGCGGCGGCTACGTGAAGCGGACCAAGACCGACCTCTACCGCGTCCAGAAGCGCGGCGGCAAGGGAGTCCGCGGCGCGACGCTGCGCGGAGACGACGTCGTCGACCACCTGTTCTCGACGACGACGCACCAGTGGATCCTGTTCTTCACCACTGCGGGCCGGGTCTACCGCGCCAAGGCCTACCAGCTGCCGGAGGCCGGGCGCGACGCCAAGGGCGGCCACGTCGCCGGGCTGCTGCAGTTCCAGCCGGACGAGCAGATCGCCCAGGTCCTCGCGATCCGCGACTACTACCAGTCGCCCTACCTCGTCCTCGCGACGAAGCACGGCCTGGTCAAGAAGACGCGTCTCGCCGACTACAACAGCCCGCGCCAGGCCGGCGTCATCGCGATCAACTTCCGCGACGCCGACGACGAGCTGGTCGGAGCGGAGCTGGTGAGCCCCGACGACGACCTGGTCCTGTTCTCGCGGCGCGCGCAGTCGATCCGGTTCACCGCCGACGACGAGGCGCTGCGCCCGATGGGCCGGGCGACCTCGGGCGTCACGGGCATGAAGTTCCGGGACTCCGACGAGCTGCTGTCCATGTCGGTCATCCGCTCGGGCACCGACGAGGACCAGCAGTTCGTCTTCACCGCCACCAACGGCGGCTACGCGAAGAAGACCCCGGTCGAGCAGTACCGCCTGCAGGGCAGGGGCGGCCTCGGCATCAAGGCCATGAAGCTCCAGGACGAGCGCGGCTCGCTCGTGGGTGCTCTGGTCGTCGACGACGAGGACGAGATCATCGCGATCAAGGCCAGCGGCCAGGTCACGCGGTCTCGCGTGGCGGACGTCACCAAGACCGGGCGTGACACGATGGGTGTGAAGTTCGTCGGCGTGAAGGGGGACGACGAAGTGGTCGCCCTTGCGCGGAATGAGGAGAACTCCCCACTGTTGGATACAGTCGATGAGTCCGACGCCGAGGAGTCGGTCGAGGCAACGGAGCCTGAGACCAGCACCCCCGACGCCCAGGAGGAAGCATGACGGACCGCAAGCCGAACCCCACGGCTCCCCAGCGGCCGCGGCAGAGCGCACCCGACACGAGCGCCGTCAACGGCGACCAGCGTCGGCCTGCTCAGCCCACGCCGGGAAGCCTGAACGGGGGGCGCCAGGCACCGCGGCCGACGAGCCCGCCGCAGACGGCGTCCAACGCTGCGCCCTCGCCTGCGCCGACCAAGCCGGCGGACGCACCGTCCGCCGCGCCCGGACGCAACGGCCAGCCGCAGGGACAGGGAGGACAGCCACAGCGTCCTCAGGCGTCCCCCGCCCCTCAGCGCCCGCAGTCCGCACCTGCGCCGCAGGCCCGCCCCCAGTCCACGGCACCGGCCAGCCCGTCCGCGCCCGCGCCGACGACCAAGCCGACCGGTCAGCCGTCGCCTGCGGCCAAGCCGACCCCGCCGGCCACCCAGACCCCGGCGGCGCCGTCCTCACCGACCGCCCCGGCAGCGGGGGCTGCGGCAACGGGGGCAGCGGCAGCCGCCAACGCCCGCACCGCTGACCCGGCGAAGCCGGCGACCGGCACGCCGGGCTCCCCGACGGGCGCGAAGCCTGCCACCGACGCCAAGCACGCGACTCCGGGCGCGAAGCCGACGACACCGAAGGTGCCGGTCCCGACCGCGGGCTCGATCGCCGAGGCCGACGCCAAGGCCGCCGAGGCGCCGACGACCCGGCAGCCGGTCGTCTCCGAGCCCACCGTGGCTCCGGTCGACGCCGGACGCTCGCGCAAGCAGCGTCGCCCGAAGCCGTACGAGGAGTCTCCGCGCGACGAGAAGAAGCCCGCGAAGTCCCCGACCCGCAAGGCGCGCCTGCGCGTCCACCGGGTGGACCCGTGGTCGGTGATGAAGATGTCGTTCGCGCTCGCGATCGCCCTCGGCATCGTCACCGTCGTCGCGGTGACGCTGGTGTGGGCCGTCCTCGGCGCCGCAGGCGTCTGGGACGCGATCAACTCGAGCGTCGCGACCGTCCTCAACGACAACGCGGACGCGTTCGACATCGGTGAGTACGTCGGCTTCGGTCGCATCATCGGTCTGACCATCGTCATCGCAGCGATCGACGTCATCCTGATCACCGCGCTCGCGACCGTCGGAGCCTTCCTCTACAACCTCGCCGCGCAGCTGCTCGGCGGGTTCGAGGTGACTCTCGCGGAGGACGACTGATCGTGCGCCTGGTGGACGGGGACCCCGATTTGGGCGGGCGACCGACCACCAGGTAAAGTCTCCGTCGGTCACCGCTTCGGAGACCGAGGGCCTATAGCTCAGCTTGGTTAGAGCGCTTCCCTGATAAGGAAGAGGTCACAGGTTCAAGTCCTGTTAGGCCCACTCGACCCCCACCCAGAGGAGTGTCTGATGAAGAAGCTCGTGATCGCCGCCATCGCCGCTGCAGGTCTCTTCGCGGTGGTGAACCGGAAGAAGAAGGCCGGCCGCAACGAGCAGCAGCTCTGGGCCGAGGCCACCGACAAGGTCTGACCGGCTGCCGGGCCCCCGCGCCCGCGCCATCCGGGGCTGTGGCGCAATTGGTAGCGCACCTGCTTTGCAAGCAGGGGGTTAGGGGTTCGAGTCCCCTCAGCTCCACACTCTGATCTCGTGCGAGATCGACGAGAGGCCGGATCCTGCTTCAGGGTCCGGCCTTCGTGCTTCCCACGGTCGAGTTGCCGGTCGTCCACCCCCCGTTCACGCTGGAAGCACCGCCCGAGCTCGCCATCGACGGCAGGCGCGTGCGGTGGTCACAACGGGCGGGGCGCACCGGATCCCTCCGCTCGATCTCACCGAGGACGGGGGGCGTCGACGTGTGCACCGGAATCAGATTCAGCGGCGAGAGCGGCAGCCTCTATCTCGCGCGGAACCTCGACTGGACGAGCGGCTACGGCGAGCGCGTCGTCGTGACACCCACGGGGTACGCCCCACGGTCGCCGTTCGGAGCGGTGTCGGACATCAGCCACGCGACCATCGGCATGGGCATCGTCGAGGAGGGTACGCCGCTCTACTTCGACTGCGGCAACGACGCAGGCCTGGCCGTGGCGGGACTGAACTTCCCGGGATACGCGGCCTACGCATCGGAGCCTGTCGAGGGTGCGACCAACGTCGCCGCGTACGAGTTCCCGCTCTGGGTGGCCTCGCAGTTCTCCAGCGTCGACCAGGCCGCCGCGGCGCTCGAGAACGTCGTCATCGTCGACAGGCCGATCAACGAGAAGTACCCGAGCTCGCTGCTGCACTGGATCATCGGCGACACGGATCGCGCCATCGTGGTGGAGCACACGAGCGACGGCATGCACGTCTTTGACGACGACGTCGACGTCCTGGCGAACCAGCCCGGCTTTGCGTGGCACCACGAGAACCTGCGCAACTACCTCAACGCCTCGCCTGCGTTCCCCGAGGAGGTCGTGCTCGGCAGGGACCACCTCACCCCCTTCGGATCGGGGTCGCAGATGCGCGGCATCCCCGGCGACTACTACTCACCCTCCAGGTTCGTCCGTGCTGCCTACGTCAACGAGCACTATCCGGACAAGGCGAGCGAGGAGGAGAACGTCAGTCGCGCGTTTCACACCCTGCAACAGGTCGCGATGGTGGACGGGTGCGCCGCGATGGCCTCGGGCGAGTTCGAGAAGACCATCTACACGGGTGTCTTCTCGTCGAGGACGACGACCTACTACTGGAACACCTACGAGGACCCGGCGATCCGGAGCGTGACGATGGCGGACCACTCGCCGGGCGGGACGGAGCTCGCAGTCATCTAGCGCGGACGGCGCGACGCCTCCGTGCCGGACCCGGCCGACGGCGTCAGAGCCGCGGCAGGACGGTCGTCGCCACCTCGTCGAGGACGGCCTCGTCGCCCGCGAACCAGCTCTCGCGCCGCGGCCAGTGCGTGACGACGTCGGTGAAGCCCAGCTCCGAGGCACGACCCACCGCGTCCTCGAAGTAGCCGACGCTCGAGAGCGAGTAGACCGGCGGGGCCGGGTCCAGCATGAGATGGCGGTCGATCGAGGCAGGGTCGCGGCCGGACGCACCGAGCACCTCGTCGAACCGTGCGACCTGCTCGGCGACCGTCCGCCACCAGCCCTCGACGTCGTCCGCTGCTCCCCCGGTCGTCACCCAGCCCTGGCCGTAGTACGTGACGAGGCGCATGGATCGCGGGCCGGTGGCCGCGACGACGAAGGGCACCCGCGGCGTCTGGACGCAGCCGGGCGCACTCCGCGCGTCGACGACGGAGAAGTAGTCGCCGTGGTGCGTGACGTGCTCTCCCCGGAGGATCCGGTCGAGCAGGTCGAGGAACTCCGAGAACCGGTCGACCCGTGCCCGTGGCGGCAACGGCGTACTGCCCGTCACGTAGTTGTCGTAGCCGGCCACGCCGCCCGCGCCGACGCCGAGCACGAACCGTCCGGAAGAGAGGTCGTCGAGCGTCGTGATCTCACGGACGAAGCGAGCCGGGTGACGGAAGTTCGGTGAGGCGACCATCGTGCCCAGGCGGATGCGCGAGGTGACGGTCGCCGCGGCGCTCAACGTCCCGACCGCGTCGAACCACGGTCCGTCGACGAGGTCGCGCCAGCCGATGTGGTCGTACGACCACGCGTGGGCGAAGCCGTACGCCTCGGCGCCCTCCCAGCGGCGACGCGCCTCGCTCCACCGCTGGTCCGGAAGGATCACCACACCCACCCGCATGGGACGACGGTAACGGGTGCGGCCGACGTGAGCCCGTTGCTCAGACCACGGGGCGGAGTGCTGGTGCCTTCGCCGTACGTCCGTCGCCGGACGACCGCCCCGTGACGCGCCTCCCGATCCAGGGGCCCAGGTGACCGCGGAGCCAGGTGGCCTCGGTCTGGACCCGCACGCGCAGGTTCCGCGGAGCCGGCGGGGGCAGCGGGTCGCGCCACGCGCCGTCGCTCGGGACGCCCAGCACGCTCCCCATCGCCTCGGCCAGCATCGTGTGCCCAGCCGCGTTCAGGTGGAGACGGTCGTCGGCCCACAGACGCGGGTCGCCGGAGGACGGTGCCTCCCTGACGTCGAGGATGACGGCCTCCTGCCGCGCTGCCACGGCCCTCAGGGCGGAGTTGAGGGCGAGGACACGGGTGCGGAGGAGGCGACCCACCGGCGAGACGGCCGAGAGATCGGGGAACGTCATCATCAGGACGGCGGCACCCTCGCCACGCAGCGTCGACACCATGTGCTCGACGTCGTCGGTCACCGCGCCGACGTCGAAGCGCGGCCGGATCAGGTCGTTCATGCCGGCGACGACTCCCACCAGGTCGGGCTCCAGGGCGCGTGCCGCGTCCAGCTGCTCGAGGCGGATGGCACGGGTCAGCTTCCCTCGGACGGCCAGGTTGGCGTAGCGAAGGTCGGGAGAGGCTGCCGCCAGGCGCACGGCCAGCCGGTCGGCCCAACCCTGGGGCGTGCCGTCGGGGTGGAGGTCGTCGCCGATCCCCTCGGTCACGCTGTCACCGAGGGCCACGAAGCGTCGATAGGTGGTCATGTCACCATAGTACTCAACAAAGTGACTAGGACCCTCACTCCACGTCGGTCAGCAGCGCGCCCCGGGCGTCCCGACGGCGGCGCTGCTCGGCCGGGTCGGGCACGGGCACCGCCGCGATGAGCTGCCGCGTGTACTCCTCGCGGGGAGCGTGCAGCACCTCCTGCCGCGTGCCTTCCTCGACGATCCGCCCGTGGCGCATCACGGCGACCCGGTTGGCCAGCGCGTCGACGACGGCCAGGTCGTGGCTGATGAACAGGCAGGCGAACTGCAGGTCGCGCTGCAGCTCGGAGAACAGCTCCAGCACCTTGGCCTGCACCGACACGTCGAGGGCCGAGGTCGGCTCGTCCGCGATGAGCAGGTCGGGGTCGAGCGCCAGGGCGCGGGCGAGGCTGACGCGCTGGCGCTGGCCGCCCGACAGCTCGTGCGGGTAGCGCGTGGCGTACGACGCCGGCAGCTGCACCCGGTCGAGCAGTGCGGCGACCTTGGCCCGCTGGTCGGCGGTCGAGAGCTCGCTCTGCACCTTCAGGGGCTCGGCGACGCACTCGCTGATCGTCAGGTGCGGGTTCAGCGAGGCCGCCGGGTCCTGGAAGACGAAGCCGAAGCGGCCTCGGTGCGGGCGCAGGCGCCGGTCGGACATCGTGGTGATGTCCTCGTCGCCGATGAGCACGGTGCCGTCGCTCGCCTTCTGCAGGCCGACGGCGACGCGCCCGAGGGTCGACTTGCCGCTCCCCGACTCACCGACCAGGCCGAGGACCTCACCGCGCCGCAGGACCAGGTCCACGTCGTCGACGGCACGGAACGACGGCTGACCGAGCCGTCCGGCGAACTCCACGGTGACGCCCTGCATCGTCAGCACCGTCGGCGCGTCGTCCGCCACCGGCGGCGCGCCCGCGCCCTGGCCGAGGTGGGGCACGGCGTCGAGCAGCCGGCGGGTGTACGGGTGGCGTGGCTGGGCGAACAGCCGGTCGACCGGAGCCTGCTCCACGATCTCACCGCGGTACATCACGACGGCGCGGTCCGCGACGTCGGCGACGACCCCCATGTTGTGGGTGATGAGGACGATCGCGGTCCCGAGCCGGTCCCGCAGGTCGAGGAGCAGCTCGATGATGGCGGCCTGCACGGTGACGTCGAGCGCAGTGGTGGGCTCGTCGGCGATGATGACGTCCGGCTCGAGCGCGATCGCCATCGCGATCATCACGCGCTGCTTCTGGCCGCCGGAGAGCTGGTGCGGGTAGTAGTCCACCCGGCGCTCCGGGTCGGGGAGCCCGACCAGGTCCAGGAGCTCGACCGCCCGCGCCCGCGCCTCCTTCTTGGAGACGTCGCGGTGCGTCCGGATCATCTCCACGATCTGCCAGCCGACCGTGTAGACCGGGTCGAGCGCCGTACCGGGCTCCTGGAAGATCATCGACACCTGGTCGCCGCGGACGGCGCGGAGCCTGCGCTCGGACATCCCGATCATCTCGCGCGAGTCGCCCGAGCCGGTCCGCAGCAGGGCCGAGCCCGAGACCACCGCCGTGGAGGGCAGCAGACCCATGACGGCCCGGGAGGTCACCGACTTGCCGGAACCCGACTCGCCGACGACCGCGACCACCTCGCCCGGGGCGATGTCGAAGCTGACGCCCTTGACCGCGTGGACGGGTGCTGCCCCGGTACGGAAGGTGACCGCGAGGTCGGTGAGGCTCAGGGTCGCGACGCGGCGTACGTCCTCGTCCACGGCGGCGGCCTCCTCGGCCACCTCCTCGTCGAGGCCGTCCTCCGCGACCGCCTCGGCGTACTCGGCGCTGATCTCCTCCTCGTCGGAGGTCGTGGTGTCACCGCCGCGCGCCTTGAGGAGCGGGTTGAGCACGTCGTTGAGGCTCTCGCCCACCAAGGTCACGCCCATCACCATGAGGACGATCGCCATGCCGGGGAAGACGCCGGTCCACCAGATGCCGTTGGTCGCGTCCGACATCGCCTTGTTGAGGTCGTAGCCCCACTCCGCAGCCGACGAGGGCTCGATGCCGAAGCCGAGGAAGCCCAGCGCGGCCAGCGTGAGGATGGCCTCGGACGCGTTGAGCGTGGCGATCACGGGCACCGACTGGCGGACGTTGGCGAGGATGTGGCGGAAGAGGATGCGCGGCGTGCGGGTGCCGACGACGCGGGCCGCGTCGACGTACGGCTCGACCTTGACCGCCAGCGTGGCGTTGCGGACGACACGGAAGTACTGCGGGATGAAGACGACCGTCAGCGCGATGGCCGCCGCGAGGATGCCTCCGACCACGCCGGACGAGCCTCCGCCGATCACGATCGCGACCACGATCGCCAGCAGCAGCGACGGGAACGCGTACAGCGCGTCCATCACCAGCACGAGGACGCGGTCCACGGGCCCGGCGAGGAAGCCGGACAGCAGACCGAGCGGCACCCCGATCAGGAGCGAGAAGGAGACCGCGAGCACGATCACCTCGACCGCGGTGCGCGCGCCGTAGATGACACGGGAGAGCACGTCCTGGCCACCCACGGTGGTGCCCCACCAGTGCTCGGCCGACGGCGGCTGCTGCGTACCGAAGGGGACGCCGTCGACACGGGTCTCGTTGAACCCGTACGGCGCCAGCCACGGCGCGAAGATCGCGAGGAAGACGAAGACGGTGACCAGCACGAGGCCGGCGATGAGCATCCCGCGCTGGAGACCGCGGGTGGACTTGAGCAGAGAGATCATCGGGTCTCCTCAGAACCGCACGCGGGGGTCGACGAACGCGACGATGACGTCGATGAGCAGGCTGGCGACCGCCACGATGATGGCGATCAGGGTGACGATGCCCTGGACCGCGATGAAGTCGCGCTTCACCAGGTAGTCCGCCAGCGTGTAGCCGAGCCCCTGCCACTCGAACGTCGTCTCGGTGAGGACCGCGCCGCCGAGCAGCAGCGCCACCTGCAGACCCATCACGGTGACCACGGGCACGAGGGCGTTGCGGTAGGCGTGCTTCTTCACCACGCGGCGCTCGGGGATGCCGCGGGCGCGGGTGGCGGTGACGTGGTCGGTGCGCAGCGTGTCGATCAGGTTGACCCGGACCAGCCGCAGGAAGATGCCGCCGGTCAGCAGGCCCAGCGCGATCGCCGGGAGGATCGCGTGCTTGAGCACGTCCCAGACGTACGCGGGGTCGCCCCAGAGGATCGCGTCGACGATCATGATGTGCGTCTGCGGGTCGACGTCCTGCAGCGCCAGCTCGACCGACGTGCTGGCGCGGCCGGCGACCGGGAGCCCGAGCGGTACGAAGGCCAGCTTGAGCAGCAGCCCCACGAAGAACACCGGGGCGGCGTAGACGAGGATCGAGAAGACGCGCAGCACCGCGTCGGGCCACGTGTCGCGGTGGCGCGCGGCGAGGCGCCCGAGCGGGACCCCGAGCGAGAACGCCACCAGCAGCGCCCAGAAGGCCAGCTCGAGCGTGGCGGCGCCGTTGACGATGAGCACGTCGGAGATCGCCCGGCCGTCGGTCATCGCCGTGCCGAAGTCGCCGTGCAGGATGCCGGTGATGTAGTCCCAGTACTGCTGGAGGATCGGGGCGTCGAGGCCGGCTGCGGCCTTGCGCTCGTCGATCTGCTCCGGCGTGAGCCGCCCGCCCTGCGCGGCGCTGATCGGGTCGCCGATCACCCGCATCAGGAAGAACACGAACGTGACCAGGATCCAGACCATCGGGATCACCAGGGCCACGCGCACGAGGAGGTAGCGGGTCAGCGGGCTCATTCCGCCGGAGCGGGGCCGCGACTGCGGTGCCTCGGGCTGCTCGGGTCCGGTCAGGAGCTCGGTCGTCGCCATCGGCTCAACCTTCCAAGAGAGGTGGTTCTCACTGCTTCGAAGAGGTGCAGACGAGCAGGGGCGAGCCCCGGTCGGAACCGGGACCCGCCCCTCGCTCAGGTGGTGCGCAAACCTCGGGTGCCGTTACTTCGACAGCGAGGTCAGGCGGAACTTGAACGCCGCGTCGAGGGTGTTCTCGACACCCTTGACGTCGTCGGTCGCGACCGCGACCTGCGCACCGGTCAGCAGCGGCAGCGTCGAGATCTGCTCGGCCGCCAGCGTCTGGACCTGTCCGAGGAGCTCCTCGCGCTTGGCCTTGTCGGGCTCGGTGCGCTCCTCGGCGAGGAGCGCGGTCATCTGCGGGTCCTCGTAGTGGTTCTGGACGTAGTTCTCCTTGTCGAAGAACGGCGTCACGTAGTTGTCGCCGTCAGGGAAGTCCGGGAACCAGCCGAGCTGGTAGACCGGGTACGAGTCCTTGACGCGCTCCTCGGTGTAGGTCGTCCACTCCGACGCCTGGAGGTTGACCTTGAAGAGGCCGGTGTCCTCGAGCTGACGCTTGACCTCGTTGTACTCCTGGTCGGAGCTGTCGCCGTAGTGGTCCGGGTTGTACTGGATGTTGAGCGTCACCGGCGTGGTGACCCCGGCGTCGGTGAGGAGCTTCTCGGCCGCGGCCTTGTCCGGCTTCTCGCCGTACATCTCCTTGAACGGCTCGGTCGCGCCGGGCAGCCCCTGCGGGATCGGCGAGTACGCCGGCGTGTAGGTGCCCTTGTAGACCTGCTCGGACAGCGCGTCGCGGTCCAGCGAGGAGGCGACCGCCTTGCGGATCGCGAGCTTCTGGGCGTCGGTGTCGCCCGGCATCGTCTTGAGGTTGAAGACGATGTAGCGGAGCTCGCCGCCGGCGCCCTTGTGGACGGTGACGCCGTCGGTGCCCTCGAGGCTCTCGATGTCGGTCGGCGTCAGCGAGCGCCACGCGACGTCGATGTTCTTCTTCTCGATGTCGAGCTTGAGGTTGTTGCTGTCGGTGTAGGTCTTCAGCGTGACCGTGTCGACCTGCGGGTCGTTGTAGGCACCGTCGTAGTCGTCGTTCGCCTTGAACTCGGCGAGCTGACCCTTCTGGTACTTCCCGATCGTGTACGGGCCGGAGAAGCCCTGGGCCTTCACGGCCTCCTCGTCGCTGAGCGGCTTGTCCGCCGGGTAGGTCTGCTCGTCGACGATCGGTCCGGCCGAGGTGACGAGGACCTGCGGGAACGTCTGGTCGTCGGGCGACTTCAGCGTGAAGACCACGGTCTTGTCGTCCTTGGCCTCGACCTTCGCCATGTTGACGAGCAGCGAGGCGGGACCGTTCGGGTCGTTGATGTCCACGATGCGCTGGAACGAGAACGCCACCGACTTGGCCGTCAGCGGGTTGCCGTTGGCGAACGTGAGGCCGTCCTTCATCGTGCAGGTGTACGTCGTCGGCGTGTCGAACTCGCACTTCTCCGCCGCGTCGGGCTGGGGCTCGGTCTCGCCCTCGGGGAAGTTCAGCAGGTACTGGTAGACCTGCGTCTGGATCATCAGCGAGCCGTTGTCGTACGAGGCGGCCGGGTCGATCGAGACGACCTTGTCGGTCGTGCCGACGACGAGGCTCTCGCCGCCCGAGCTCGAGTCATCGTCGCTGTTGTTGCCGGCACCGCACGCCGAGGCGCCCAGGGCCAGGGCCGTCGCACCAGCGAGCGCCGCTGCTGCTCTCAGCTTGTTCACGTCGTTCTCCTCGTGTCGGAGGGGCGCGGCCGAAGGATTTCGCGCTCGGCCGCCCCGCGTCGGTAAGGATGTCCGCATGGCGGACAGCCGGTCGGCACGCTACTCCTGCCTGGGGCGTCCACCTAGGACGGACGCCCAACCTTCACGCGACTGTTATCTAGACCGTGAGGCGTCGCGGGCCCGACGCGAAGGCCCGCCGTGGGGTCCCGCCCGTTACGCTGGGAAGGGCGAATCCTCCGCCTTCCGTCCCGTCGCCGCGCTCCAGGAGACCGCTCGATGACCACGAACCAGCCGTCCGCGCTGAACCAGACCCTCGCCGAGTTCGACCCCGAGGTCGCGGCCGCCATCGACGCCGAGCTCGGTCGCCAGCAGGGGACGCTGGAGATGATCGCGTCGGAGAACTTCGCTCCGCTCGGCGTCCTCCAGGCGCAGGGCAGCGTGATGACCAACAAGTACGCGGAGGGCTACCCCGGCAAGCGCTACTACGGCGGCTGCGAGTTCGTCGACATCACCGAGAACCTCGCGATCGACCGTCTGAAGGCGCTGTTCGGGGCGGCGTACGCCAACGTCCAGCCGCACTCCGGTGCCCAGGCCAACGCCTCGGCCATGCACGCCCTGATCAAGCCGGGCGACACGATCCTCGGTCTCGACCTCGCGCACGGCGGCCACCTGACCCACGGCATGCGGATCAACTTCTCCGGCAAGCTCTACAACGTCGTGGCCTACCACGTCCGCGACGAGGACCACCGCGTCGACATGGACGAGGTCCGTCGCCTGGCTCACGAGCACCGCCCGCAGCTGATCATCGCCGGCTGGTCGGCGTACCCGCGTCAGCTCGACTTCGCCGAGTTCCGCGCCATCGCCGACGAGGTCGACGCCAAGCTCATGGTCGACATGGCCCACTTCGCGGGTCTGGTCGCGGCCGGCCTCCACCCGAGCCCCCTCCCGCACGCGCACGTCGTCACCTCGACGACGCACAAGACCCTCGGCGGCCCGCGCGGCGGCGTGATCCTCACCAACGACGAGGAGATCGGCAAGAAGATCCGCTCGGCGGTCTTCCCGGGCCAGCAGGGCGGTCCGCTCGAGCACGTCATCGCCGCGAAGGCGGTCGCGTTCAAGATGGCGGCCCAGCCGGAGTTCAAGGACCGGCAGGAGCGCACGCTCGAGGGCGCCCGCATCCTCGCCGAGCGTCTCACCGCCGAGGACATGAAGAACGCCGGCGTGAGCGTCCTCACCGGCGGCACCGAGGTGCACCTGGTCCTGGTCGACCTGCGCGACTCCACGCTCGACGGCCAGCAGGCCGAGGACCGCCTCCACGAGGTCGGGATCACGGTCAATCGCAACGCCGTCCCCAACGACCCGCGGCCGCCCATGGTCACCTCGGGCCTGCGGATCGGCACGCCGGCGCTCGCGACCCGTGGCTTCGGGGCCGAGGAGTTCCGCGAGGTCGCCGACATCATCGCGGAGGCGCTCCAGCCCGAGCTGGCCGACGCCGAGTCGCTCCGCAAGCGGGTCGCCGTGCTCGCCGACCGGTTCCCGCTCTACCCGTCGCTGGCGCCGCTGGCGTGACTCCGTCACCGCCCGGTCGCCCCGACGCCACCCGTCCCGCCGTGGGATGGCTGTCGCCACGGCTGTGGGGACTCCACGTCCTCGTCGTGGCGGCGGTCGCCTTCACGGTCTCGATGGGGCTGTGGCAGATGGGCGTGTACGACGACCGCCGCGCGGAGGCGCAGCACGACCAGGGCACCGTCGCCGTCGCGCCCGTCCAGGACGTGCTCGGACCGGACGACCCGTTCACGACGTCGGCGGACTTCCGCACGGTGACCGTGACGGGCACCTACGCGCCGGCCGAGGAGCAGGTGTGGGTGTCCGGTCGCGAGCAGGACGGCCGGGACGGCTACTGGCTCGTGGCGCCGGTCCTCGTCGACGGCGTACCGACGTCGTCCGACCGGCCCGCGGCGCTCCTCGTGGTCCGCGGGTGGTCGCCGGACGCGGGCGCCCTCCCCGCGGTCCCGGACGGTGAGGTCGCGATCGAGGCGGTGCTCCAGGCCGGGGACGCCCGCGGCTTCGGGTTCGACGAGGAGGCCCGCGTCATCGACGGCGTCCGGATCCCGCGCCTGGTCAACGTCATGCCGTACGACCTCTACGGCGGCTACGGCATCGTGACGGCGCAGGAGCCCGCCGACCCCGCCGGCCTGGCTCCGGCGGTCGTGCCCGAGCCGACGCAGGACGGCACCGCGGGGCTGCGCAACCTCTTCTACGCGATCGAGTGGTGGATCTTCGGCGCGTTCGCGATCTTCATGTGGTGGCGGATGTGCCAGGACATCCGGCGCGAGGGCGGGGTGACTCAACCGCGCGTGCCGGCGGCCAAGCGCGCCGCTCAGGAGGCGGCGCGTGCCCGTGCTCACGCCCGCGAGGAGCAGGACCGGACGTCGTCGTCGGTGCGTTGAGGCCCGCAGGTACGCTCGAAGGCGTGCCCAAGACACTCACCGCCTACCGGGTCCTCGCGCTCGTCGTCAGCTTCTTCGTGATCGCCGTCGTCGGTGGCTGGATCATCAAGATGGTCGTCGACGAGGGCGGCACCCTGTACGACATCGGTGAGTTCACCGCGTCGATCTCCCCGATCCACGGCGTGTTCTACATGGTCCTGCTGGTGATCACGGCCGTGCTCTCCCGCCAGGCGGGATGGAGCGTCGGCTTCACCGTCACGACGATGATCCTCGCCACGATCCCGTTCGTGTCGTTCTGGGCCGAGCACCGCGCGACGCAGCACACCAAGGAGCTGTGGGCCTCGTACGAGGCGGAGGCCGAGGCGGCCGCGGCGCAGTAGCGGGCCGGCCTCAGCGGCCGACGTACGTCGCCTTGCCGGGCCCGTCCTCGAGGAACGAACGGATCGCCGTCCGCATGTCCTCGGTGTCGTAGAGCGCCGCCGCGATCGACGTGATCTCGGCGTCCGCCGCAGCGACCCCGCCACGCTCGACCGCGCGCAGGACCTCCTTCGTGGCGGCGTGGGCGCGGGTCGGGCCGGAGGCGAGCGACGTGACGAGCGCATTCACGGCGTCGTCGAGCTCGTCGACGGGATGCACGCGGTTGACCACGCCCCACTGCTCGAGGGTCGCGGCGTCGTACAGGTCGCCCGTCATCACGAACTCCTTGGCCCGGCCGATGCCGGCGCGCGAGGCGAGGCGCTGCGTGCCGCCCATCGTCGGGGTCAGGCCGACGACCTTCTCGACCAGACCGAACTTCGCCCGGTCGGAGGCGACGACGATGTCGCAGGCGAGCGCGACCTCGAGCGCCCACGTCAGGCAGAGCGCGTGCGCGGCGAACACGACGGGGTAGTCGAGCGCGGCGATGCGCAGCGGCAGCTCGAGCATCCGGTCGAAGAGGACCTTGCCCTCGGCCGGCGAGGTCTGGGCGTCGAAGAGGGAGACGTCGACGCCGCCGGAGACGACCTTGCCCTCGGCGCGGATCAGCAGCGCGCGAGGGGGCTGGGCCGCGAGCTCGTCGAGGGCGTCCTCGAACGCCTGGTGGAGCTCCAGCGAGTACAGGTTGACCGGCGGCGCCGCGAAGGTGAGGATCGCGGCGCCGCTCGGTTCGCGCGTGAGGGTGACGGACACCCTCAGATCTTGTCGGACGACGACTCCGGTCCCGTACGGGGGTCGCCCTCGGACGGGGCGACGACGTCCTCGTCGAGTCCCTCCGGCGGCTGCGCTGCCGACGGGCTGGGCGGAGTGGCGGTCGCCGCGTTGGGACGGATCGGCTCCGGCGGCGGGGGCGGCGGGGTGTAGCTGCCGCCCGACGGCGGGGCCGTCATCTTCTTGACCGCGAACGCGATCGCCCCGCCGATGGCGGCGAGGAAGAACAGCTTGCGTACGCGGTGCTTCTTCTTCTTGGGCTCCTGGAGGTCCTCCGCGTCGGCGTCGGCCTGTTCCTTGGCCTTCGCTGCGGCAGCGGCAGCGGCCACCGCCGCGAGCTCGGCCGCACGCTTGCGAGCCTTCTTGGCCTTGCGTCGGGACAGCTCGGTGGCCTCCTTGGCACGCACCTGCGTGTCGGCGACCGTCTGAGCCACGACCGGGGCGGCCGCTTCGCGGGCCTCCTCGATCTTCGGCCCGACTGTGCTGGCGAGGGAGTCCGCCGCGTCGGAGACCGTCTGGGAGGCACTCTCCCAGAGCTCTCCGGCCTTCTCGGCAAGCACCTCGCCCTTGGACTTCTTCTTGCGCAGCAACATGGTTGGCCTTCCATGGACAACGGTGTCTTGCGCTCCACCGTACCGACGTCGCGGTCACCTCGCTGATGGCTGAACGTTGGGACCCGCATGGGAGGATGGGAGCGCAGGAACAACGAACGAGAGGCAATCGTGGCTGACCAGTCGACCGTGACGCTGAAGACCAACCGTGGCGACATCGCCATCCGGCTCTTCCCCAACCACGCTCCGAAGACCGTGGACAACTTCGTCGGCCTCGCGACCGGCACCAAGACGTGGCGCGACCCCGAGACGGGCGCCGAGCGCAACGATCCGTTCTACGACGGGACGACCTTCCACCGCGTGATCGACAGCTTCATGATCCAGGGCGGTGACCCGCTCGGCACCGGCACCGGCGGCCCGGGCTACCAGTTCGAGGACGAGTTCCACCCGGAGCTGCAGTTCGACCGCCCCTACCTGCTCGCGATGGCCAACGCGGGTCCGGGCACCAACGGCTCGCAGTTCTTCATCACGACGGTGCCGACGCCGCACCTGAACCGTCGCCACACGATCTTCGGCGAGGTCGTCGACGACGAGAGCAAGGCCGTCGTGGACGCGATCGGCACGACGAAGACGGGTCGCATGGATCGTCCCGTCGAGCCCGTCGTGATCGAGTCGGTCGTCGTCACCGAGGGCTGAGCACCTCCGTCGATGACCCAACCCCCGTACGACGCCGGGGCGGCGCCTCAGCAGGTGCCGCCCCGGTGCTACCGACATCCCGATCGGGAGACCTACATCGCCTGTCAGCGGTGCGGTCGGCCGATCTGCCCCGACTGCATGCACCCGGCGTCGGTCGGCTACCAGTGCCCGGACTGCGTCCGGCAGGGCCAGGCGCAGGTTCGCCAGGCTCGGACGTCCGCAGGCGGCCTGATCCCCGGCAAGCCGGGCACGGTCTCGCTCACCCTGATCGGCATCAACGTCGTCGCGTACCTCGCGATGGTGGCGACCGGCGGTCTCGGCGACAGTCCCCTGTGGGCATGGGGCGTCATGCTCGGCGACTCGGCCGTCTACCAGACCGCTGACGGCATCGAGCTCCTGCGTGGTGTCGCCGACGGTGCCTACTGGCGGCTTCTGACGGCGGCGTTCCTCCACGCCGGGATCCTGCACATCGCGTTCAACATGTACGCGCTGTACCTCTTCGGACCTGTCCTGGAGCGCTATCTCGGCACGGTGCGCTACCTCATCGCCTACCTCACGTCCGCGGTCGCGGCGTCGGTGTTCGTGTACGTCCTCTCGCCGCCCAACCAGCCGACGCTGGGGGCCTCCGGTGCGATCTTCGCGCTGTTCGGGATGGCGCTGGTCATCATGTTCAAGCAGGGTCAGGACGTCCGTGGGCTGCTGATGCTGGTCGGGATCAACGTCGTGATCACGTTCGCGGTGCCCAACATCAGCTGGCAGGGGCACCTCGGGGGCTTCGTCGCCGGCCTGCTCCTCGGCGCCGCCTTCGCGTACGCGCCGCGCGCACGCCGCACGCTGGTCCAGTACGCGGCGTTCGGGGTCATCTGGGTCGCGATCGTCGTCGTGACGGCGCTGCGGACGCTTCAGCTGAACTAGCGCGCAAGAGGTAGGTGGACATCGGCCCCTTGCCCTTCACCTCGATCGTTCCCCGCGGCTGCGCGAGGAACTGCGGGCCGAGCGCGGACGCCACCCGGGCCGTGACCTGGATCTCGCCCGGGACCCCGTGCGACTCCATCCGGCTCGCGGTGTTCACCGTGTCGCCCCACAGGTCGTAGATGAACTTCCGTCGGCCGATCACGCCCGCGACGACCGGTCCGGTGTCGATCCCGATGCGGACGTCGAGCCACTCTTGCCCGGTCCCGGCGGCGATGTCCGCGATCTGGTCCTGCATGGCGAGGGCGGTACGGGCGACGGCCTGCACGTGGTCCGCCCGCTCGACCGGCAGTCCGCCTGCCACCATGTAGGCGTCACCGATGGTCTTGATCTTCTCCAGGCCCTCCTCGTCGACGAGCCGGTCGAACGCCGAGAAGATCCGGTCGAGAAGGGCGACGAGCTCGGCGGGCTCGATGGCCGCCGCGTGGCTGGTGAAGCCGACCAGGTCGGCGAAGAGCACCGTCACGTCGTCGTAGTGGTCCGCGATCACGCCCGTGCCACTCTTCAGCCGCTCCGCGATCGGCTGGGGAAGGACGTTCAGGAGGAGACGTTCGGAACGCTCCCGCTCGGCCTGGAGCGCGCGATGGGCTCGCGCTCGCTGGTCGACGAAGTAGGCGAGCATCACCCACGCGCTCACCGTGACCCCCGTGACGTTCAGGACGAAGAGCGAGATCACGAACGCCGGAGCGAGGTCGCTCGCGTCGCGGGAGAGCACGGGGTCGAGCAGCGCGAGGGCGACGAGCTCGACGAGGAACGCGGCCAGCCATGGCGCAGAGCGACGGATCCCCAGCAGCGCAAGAGCGGCGAGCGGGACGAAGATCGCCCACAGGACCACTCCTCCCGAGGCCACGACACCACCGAGCGAGGCCTGCAGAAGCACCGGGAACGTGAGCATGACGAGGAGCTGCGTGGTCCTGAAGATGTCGAACCGGCGGGTGCGTGTCAGCACGACGAGCCCCACCACCGTGATGACCTGGTAGGCGGCCGGCACCGCCGCCGACCGTGGGTCGCCGAGCGCGAGAAGGCTCACCACCCAGATGAAGGAGAGGAGGGCGATCAGCACCGAGGCGAAGATCAGGGTGCCGCAGCGCAGTCGCTCGTCGCGCGACGCGTCCGGCCGCGCACCGAGGCGGGACAGCTGCTCGAGCAGACCGACGAGCCGCTGCTGCCATCCGCGCAGCCACGGGTCGGCGACGACATCGGATGGGGTCACCCGGCGATCCTCGTGGTGAGACGCTGACGATCTTGGCGTCAACGATGATGCCCTGTCCCGATGCCGAGGTCGCCCTCCTTGCATCCGAGGCAGGGCGAGCCGGGCGACTACTCCGCGCGCTCGGCGTACTGCAGGTCGACCGTGCCGGAGTAGGCCGGGGCGACGATCTCGGACTTCGCGGAGATCGCGAGCCCGAGCTGGTAGCGCTCGGCATACTCACGGTAGGTCTCGACCGCCCCCGAGCGGTCGAGTCCCGCGTAGAGGTCGCTGACGTCGCCGACCGCCTCGATCACGTACGGCGGTGAGTAGGGGACGCCGTTGAGGATGACGGAGTTGCCGACGCACTTGATGCCGGTGGTGGAGATCAGACGCTGGCCCTGCAGCGTGATCGCGCTGGCGCCGCCCTCCCACAGCGCGTTGACGAACGCCTGGATGTCCTGCTGGTGCACGACGAGGAGGTTGGGGTCGAGCCCCGGCTCGTCGACGTCGCGCGGGGCGTCTTCGAGGGACACCCGCATGCCGGGCCCGCTCACCTCGGTGAAGCCGGCCGGACCGCGCAGCGCGCGGACCTCGCTCCGCGCCGTCGACACCTCACGGGTCTCGACGTCCTCGGTCAGCGTCTCGATCTGGGAGCTGAGGTCGTCCACGACCTGCTGCTGCGACGCGACCTTGTCGCGCCGCTGCTCGAGGAGCGTCGGGAGGTCGGTCCCCTCGCTGCGGAGGTCGTCGCCCTCGGAGCTGATGGCACTGGTGACGAAGAGGACGCCGGCGAGCGCGGTCGTGACGGGAACGGCGATCCACCACGGGCTCCTCTGCCACAGAGGAGGCCGTGGTCGAGGCGTCTCCGCCTGCCCGTCCTGGACCGTCACGGGTGCTCTCCTTCTCGACCGCGAGGTGCGCCGACTACGCTAGCCGACAGAAACAACTGTTGATGCCGTCCCGGTGCTGGGGCGTGCCCGTCCTGTCGAGGTGTCCTGAGTGTCCGAAGCCGAGTCCAACAAGTCCGCAGCGCGCTCGGGCAACCCTGCGAAGCGCGAGGCTGCGGCTGAGGCCGCCGAGAGTCGCCGCAAGCCCGTGAAGCCCGTCAAGATCGGCAACCGCTGGGCCGCCCCGTTGATGATCGCGTGCGCCGTGATCGGCCTGCTGTGGATCGTCGCGTTCTACACCGCGGGCAACGACATCCCCGTGATGAAGGATCTCGAGAGCTGGAACCTCGTGATCGGCATGGGCTTCATCGTCGCCGCCTTCGGCTTCGCGATGAAGTGGGAGTGAGCCGTCCACACCTGACGCGACCGGAATGACACCGGTGTAGTTCTCCACACTGGGGATAACCCCTGTGGAAGACGGAAGGCCCTGGGTTCGCACGAACCCAGGGCCTTCGTCGTCGTGGGCAGGTGGGCAAGTGGGTTGAAACCGTCGTGAAAGGGACCGGCGCGACGCTGCTCGACGAGACGCACGATCGTGCGTCCCGACGAGAGGAGCAGAGTTATGCACAGTCGTGAGCGCCGGAAGCAGCGCACATCCACACGTGGCAGGACGTCGTCGGCGATCGCTGCCGTCGCCCTCGGCGGAGCCGTCCTGGCCACCGCGTCCATGCTGACGGCCCCGCCGGCCAGCGCCTACAAGAACCCGAGCACACCGGAAGCCGAGGTGGCGATCGGGTCGTGCAAGGTCGTCTCAGGGACCTTGCGGGCCTTCAAGGACGGCGCTGGATGCCGGATGAACGACGCGTACGACGGCACCTTCCTGCGGTACGACGCCGGTGGCCGGGGTGCGAAGCTCGAGGTCCGGACCGGGAGCACGCTGCGGGCCAAGGTGGAGTTCCACCCTTACTCCGAGCAGCTGTGGGTGTACGACACGCGCGCGGACAAGGACACGGTCTACGTGACCCTGTCGTACGCCGGCAACCCGAACCCGCGCCGCGTCTACACCGCGTCCGCGCACCCGGACCCGTACGACCTCTCGATCGCCGAGGGGAAGCGGGTCACCGTCAACGTGTACGACGACGCCGCGCGCGAGCTGGACCCGCACGGGAATCCAGCGCTGGTCCCGTACAACAAGCTCGACGCCGTCACCGGCACGGCCTGAGGACGAACGACGGAGGGACCCGGTCGCGTGACCAGGTCCCTCCCTGTCGTGCTGCGTCCGCTCCTGCGGCGACCGGCTACCCGCCGTTGCCGTTCCCGTTGCCGTTGCCCTCGGGGAAGAGCGGGTCAGTCGGGTCGGTCGTCCCCGGGTCCGTCGGATCGGTCGTCGCCGGTCCGGTCGAGACCGTGAGAATGATCTGCGCACCCGGGTCCGCCTGCTCCCCTGCGCCCGGGATCTGCTCGGTGACCGTGCCCGGAGGCTGGTCAGAGGCGGTCTCGATGACGCGGACCTCGAAGCCGGCGTCCTTGAGGATCTGCTCGGCCTCGTCGCGCATCTTGCCGACGACGTCCGGGACGTCGGACTTGCCCTGCGAGACCGTGAGCGTCACCGACGTGCCGGGGTCGACCATCTCGCCCGGCGACGGGTCGGTCTTGATGACCTCGTTCTTGGGCCGGTCGCTCTCCTCCTGGACGACCTCGACCTGGAGCCCGAGGCCCTCGAGCTGCTGTCGGGCCTCCTTGAGCTTCTTGCCCACGAGGTACGGGATCTCGACGCGTTCGGGGCCGGTGGACACCACCAGGTTGAAGGTCGTGTCGGCGCCCTTGGGCGTGTCGATACCGGGAGCGGGGTCGGTCGAGATGACCGCACCCTCCTCGACCTCGGCGCTCGCCTGCTGGGTGACCTCGCCCTGGGTGAAGCCGTAGTCGGGCCCGGTCAGCTTGCGTTCGGCGGCCGCCTGGTCCATCCCGGTGACGTCCGGCATCGCGATCTGCTCGACCGGGGGCGGATCCTCGCCACCCAGGAGCTTGGGCAGCCCCCACGCGGCGAGCCCGACGACGAGCAGCGCCGCGATCGCGGACAGGATCCAGATCCAGCGCTTGCTCTTGCCGTCCTCGTCCTCGTCGGAGGCCGGGGGAAGGTTGGCCGGGGGCAGCGCCTCCGTCGCGGGGGCCGGCGGGACCGGGGCGTACTGGGCGGTGGGCGCGGCGGAGGCGGCGGTCGGCTGGCCGGCGAGGACCCGCTCGATGTCGGCGCGCATCGCCGCGGCGCTCTGGTAGCGCTCGTCGGTGCGCTTGGCCAGCGCCGTCGCGACCACGCGGTCGATCGCCGGCGAGACCTCCGGGTTGAACGCCGACGGCGGCGGCGCCTGCTCGCGGACGTGCTGCAGCGCGACCGAGAGCGGGCTGTCGCCCTGGAAAGGAGGACGGCCGGTCAGCAGCTCGTACAGGAGGCAGCCGGTGGAGTAGATGTCGCTGCGGGCGTCGACGGTCTCGCCGCGGGCCTGCTCCGGGGAGAGGTACTGCGCGGTGCCGACGACGGCGGCCGTCTGCGTCATCGCGGAGGAGGTGTCGGCGATCGCCCGGGCGATGCCGAAGTCCATGACCTTGACCTGGCCGGACGGCGTGAGCATGACGTTGGCCGGCTTGATGTCGCGGTGGATGATGCCGGCGCGGTGGCTGTAGTCGAGCGCCGCCAGGATGTCTGCGGTGATCTCGAGGGTGCGCTCGGGCAGGATCTTGCGGCCGTCGCGGTCCATCTCGCGCAGGAGGTCGCGGAGCGTGCGCCCCTCGACGTACTCCATGACGATGAACGGCACCGTGTGGCCGTCGGGGCCGGTGGCCTCGCCGGTGTCGTAGACCGCGACGATCGACGGGTGGTTGAGGGCGGCAGCGGACTGTGCCTCACGACGGAAGCGTGCGAGGAACGTCGGGTCGCTCGCCAGGTCGATCCGCAGACGCTTGATCGCCACGGTGCGGCCGAGCCTCAGGTCACGGCCGATCCGGACCTCGGCCATGCCGCCACTGCCCAGCAGACCGCCGATCTCGTAGCGGTCGCCGAGGCGGCCGTACGCACCCGGCGGCCCTGCATAGCCCTGACCCGGGCCGATGGGCGTTTCGGTCATCGTTTCCTGCTTCCTTCAAGGCAACTGCTCAAAAATACCGGGAGGACGGTGAGATCCCCGTTTCGAGGAGGTGTCATCGGTCCCACGCGTGTCGTCGGTCCAGATCCGCTCATCGGCCGATCACCGCCTCGATGACCGACTTGGCGATCGGCCCGGCCAGCCGTCCGCCCGAGATGTCGTCGCGCCCGGTGCTCGAGGACTCGACCACGACGGCGACCGCGACCTTGGGATCGTCCGCCGGGGCGAAGGACACGAACCACGCGTACGGCGGGCGGTCCGGGGTCGACTGGGCGGTGCCGGTCTTGCCGCCGACCTCGACGCCCGAGATCGCTGCCGGTGCACCCGTGCCGTTGTCGACCACGTCCACCATCATCTGACTGAGCCCGGTGGCGGTGCCCCCCGAGATGGCGTCGCGAATCTTCTTCGGCTTCGCCGTCTCGATCGTCTTGAGGTCGGGCGAGCGCACCGTCGAGACGAGGTAGGGCTGCATCAGCGCGCCGCCGTTCGCGATGGCGCCGGTCGCCATCGCCATCTGCAGCGGCGTCGCCGCGACCTCGTACTGGCCGATGCCGCTCTGCGCCAGCTGCGGCGGCTCGAGCTCCTCGTCGGGGTCGGCCGTGAACTGGCTCGGGTTGCTCGCCAGCTGGTCGATCGGTCGGCTGGAGAAGCCGAAGGCGTCCGCCTGCGCCTGCATGTCGGCCTGGCCGACCTTCATCGCGAGGTCGCCGAACGTCACGTTGCAGGAGACCTCGAGCGCCTGCGTCAGCGTGATGCTGTTGCCGCCGCAGTTGCCGCCGCCCTGGTTCACGAGCTCGTACGACCCGAAGCCGGGCGCCGTCAGCGAGCTGCCGCCCTTCACCTTGCTCGTCGGGGTGAGACCGAGGTTCTCCATCGCCGCGGCGGCGGTGATGATCTTGAACGTCGAGCCCGGCGGGAGGATCTGCTGCGTCGAGCGGTTGAGCATCGGCTGGTCCTCGGACGCGTTGAGCCGGTCCCACGCCTTCGACACCGCGTCGAGGTCGTGGCTGGCGAGGACGTTGGGGTTGTACGTCGGCGTGCCGCTCATCGCGAGCACGGCGCCGGTGCTGGGGTCGATCGCGACCGCGGCACCCTTGGCGTCGCCGGGGAGGTCGGCCAGGCCCTCCGCGGCGGCTCGCTGCGCCTTGCGGTTGATCGTGAGCGAGACGCTGCCGCCGCGCGGCTGGTTGGAGCCGATCAGGTCGACGACGCGGTTGACGAACAGCCGGCTGTCGCTGCCGGACAGGATGGCGTTCTGGGACTGCTCCAGGGCGCTGCGCCCGTAGGTGTAGCTGAAGTAGCCGGTGATGTCGGCGTACAGCTTGGCCTCGGGGTAGCGGCGCTGGAACTTCCACTCGTCGTCGATCGGGACGCTCTCCGCGATCGCGCGGTCGCCGACGAGGATCGGCCCGCGCTCGCGCGCGAACTCCTCGTCGATGACGCGACGGTTGCCGTTCTTGGCGTTGAGCGTGTCGGCGTCGACGAACTGGATGTAGTTGACCCCGATGAGCAGCGCCACGAACAGGGCGAGGCACACGATCGACATCACGCGGATCGGCCGGTTCACAGCTTCACCACCTGGGTCGCGTCGTCCATCTGCAGCGGGGCGGCCTCCGGCGGCGGACGGCGGCTCTGGTCGCTGATCCGCAGCAGCAGCGCGATGATCGCCCAGTTGGCGAGGATCGAGGAGCCGCCGTACGACATGAACGGCGTCGTCAGGCCGGTCAGCGGGATGATCCGCGTGATGCCGCCGACGACCACGAACACCTGCAGCGCGAACGACACCGCGAGGCCGGTCGCGAGGAGCTTGCCGAACGCGTCGCGGCACAGCAGCGCGATGCGCAGGCCCCGCTCGACGATGAGGCCGTACATCAGGAGGACGGCCATCGCTCCGGCCAGCCCCAGCTCCTCGCCGATCGAGGCGAAGATGAAGTCGGAGTAGGAGAACGGCGTCAGGTAGGGGTTGCCCTCGCCGAGCCCGCGGCCGAGGAGACCGCCCCAGGCCATGCCGTACAGGCCCTGCACCAGCTGGTGGGTGGCGTCGGTGACCGGGAAGGGGTCGAGCCAGGCGTCGATGCGGCTCTGGACGTGGCCGAAGGTCGTCGCCGCGAACGCCGCACCGCCGAGGAAGAGCAGCGTGCCGACGACGAGCCACCCCGGGCGCTCGGTCGCGACGTACAGCATGACGACGAACAGCCCGAAGAACAGCAGCGACGAGCCGAGGTCGCGCTGGAAGATCAGCACGCCCAGGCTGACCAGCCAGGCCACGAGGATCGGTCCGAGGTCGCGGCCGCGCGGGAAGTCGATCCCGATGAAGCGGCGTCCAGCGAGCGCGAGGGCGTCGCGCTTCACGACCAGGTAGCCCGCGAAGAAGATCGCCAGGCAGATCTTGGCGAACTCGCCGGGCTGGAGGCTCATGCTGCCCACGTGGACCCAGATCCGGGCGCCGTTGATCTGCGTCCCGATGAACGGCAGGAGCGGCAGGATCAGCAGGACGAGGGCGGCGAGGCCGAAGGTGTACGTGTACGCCTGGAGCTTGCGGTGGTCGCGCACGATCAGCAGCACCGCGACGAACACGAGCAGACCGAGTCCGGTCCACATCACCTGCTTGCCGGCGAACTGCTGCGCGTCCGCGCCGAACCGGTCGGTCCGGGCGAGGTCGAGGCGGTAGATCATCGCGATGCCGAGCCCGTTGAGCGCCACGACGAGCGGCACGAGGACCGGGTCGGCGTACGGCGCGACGAAGCGCACGACCAGGTGCGTGGCGGTCGCGATCAGGGCGAGCAGCACGGCGAGACCGGCGACGAAGCCGGGGACCTCGTCGCGGGCGCCGAGACCGACCGCGACGAACGCGAAGATCACGATGACCAGCGCGAGGGCGATCAGGAGCGCCTCGGCGCCCCGTCGCTTGCGGTGGACGACGGTGGGAGGGACGGTGCCGGCGCTCACTCGACGCCTCCGCACTCCGTGCCCGGCGCGTTGGCCTGGGCGGGGTCGGCACACCGGGTCGCGATGTCGCGCAGCTGCTCGACGGTGTCGCGCGCGTCGTCCAGCGACGTCGACGTGATCCCCTTCTCGACCTGGTTCGCGCGGAACGTCGGGAGGGACTCGACGGTGATGTCGGTGACCTCCTCGACGCTGTCGAGGTCGATCAGCGGGACGTCGGCCTGGATACCGCGGAAGATGGCGACGTTGCCGTCCGACGTGCCGACGTAGTACTGCCGCTGCGTCCAGTCGTAGGCGAGCTTGGCCGCGAGCGCGAGGAGGCCGACGATGACCGCCAGGACGACCAGGCGACGCAGCCAGATGAAGCGTCGCGGTGGTCGCGGGGCGTAGCGCAGGGCCTCGGGGTCGGCGGGCGTCGGCTCGACCTTGGTGCTGACCGCGCCGTCGTGCTCGTCGTCGCTCGACGCGACGACGTCGAGATTGGTCGCGGTGCGGGTCGTGCCCGCGCCTGGACGGGCCTGCTCCGACGCGGCGCCGACGAGCATCGGCTGGCCGTCGGCCGAGGCGAGCGTCGGGTCGGCGGGCGCGTCGAGGTCGACCATCTCGCCGAGGATGACGGTGACGTTGTCGGCTCCGCCGCCGGCGAGCGCGCGCTGCACGAGCTCGACCGCCGCGACGTCGACGTTGGGCGCGTGCTTGAGGACGTCGGCGATCGAGTCGTCGTCGACCATGTCGGAGAGCCCGTCGCTGCACAGCAGGTAGCGGTCGCCGAGGTGGGGCTCGATCAGGGTCAGGTCCGGCTCGGCCTCGTCACGCCCGAGCAGGACGCGCAGGATCAGCGAGCGGTTGGGGTGGGTGCGTGCGCCCTCGCGGGTGAGGCGGCCCTCGTCGACCAGGCTCTGCACGAGCGTGTGGTCCTTGGTGATCTGGTGGAGCTGGCCGTCGCGCATCAGGTACGCGCGGGAGTCGCCGATGTGGGCCAGGCCGAAGGTCGTGCCGTTCCAGAGGAGGGCGGTCAGCGTCGTGCCCATCCCCTCCACGCTCGGGTCGTCCTCGATCACCTCGGCGAGACGGTCGTTGGCCCGGTGCACCGCACCCGCGAGCGCCTCGATCACGTCGCCGGTCGGCGGGTTGTCGAGGCGGCGGACGACGTGCATCACCTCGGACGAGGCGAGGTCGCCCGCGGCCGCGCCGCCCATGCCGTCGGCGATCACCAGCAGGTGCTGGCTCGCGAAGCCCGAGTCCTGGTTGGAGGTGCGGCGGCGCCCGACGTCGGAGAGCGCGACGTAGGTGTAGCCGAGACGGGGCTGGTGGGCGGACACGGGCGTCGCCTACTTCCGGAGCTCGACCACGGTCTTGCCCAGGCGTACGGGCACTCCGAGGTCGACCGGGACGGGGGACGTCACGCGCTGGCTGCCGAGGTAGGTGCCGTTGGTCGAGCCGAGGTCCTCGACGTACCACTGCTCGCCGTTGGTCGAGAAGCGAGCGTGCCGCGTGGACACGTAGTCGTCGTCGAGCCGGATCGCCGCGTCGGTGCCGCGACCGAGCAGGATGTCGGCGCCGGTCACCGGGACCATCTGGCCCGCGTTGGGGCCGTCGGTGACCACCAGGGTCGACGGCATCCCGCGCTTGGGCTTGCGGCCCTTGGGGGCCTTCGGCTGCTTCTGCTTCTTCTGGCGGGGCTGCTTGGGCTGCTTCGGCGCCCGCGGCGTCTCGACCTTGGCACCGAAGATGTCGGAGCGGATCACCGACACCGCGGAGAGCACGAACAGCCAGAGCACCGCGAGGAACCCGAGCTTGATGAGGGTCAGGGTCAGCTCGGTCACCAGCGACCGCCTTGCGGCCCAGCCTGCGGCGGTGAGACCTGCGGGGGGCCGGCCCACGGCTGCGGGCTGTCGGGACGCGAGCTCGGGGCTCCGGGCTGGGGACCGGTGTGCGGCGCGGCGGGCGGTGCCACCGGGCCGGTCGGTCCGACCGGCGGACCGGGGCGCGCGTGCGGGTTGCGGACGACGACGAGGGTGTTGCCGAGCTGCACCCGCGAGCCGTCGGTGAGGACCGCGTGGGTGACGCGGCGGCCGTCGACGACGATGCCGTTGGTCGAGCCGAGGTCCTCGATGGCGACCCGGACGCTGCTGCCCTCGAGGAAGACGCGGACCTGTGCGTGCTTGCGGGAGACGCCGGGGTCGTTGATGCGCAGCTGGGCGTCGGTGCCGCGACCGATCACGACGCCCGGCGGCTCGACAGGGTGGCGCACCCCGTTGACCTCGAGGACGACGGGGGCCTTGGCGACGGCGGTGTCGGTCATGCGGACGCCTGCGGCCGGGGTGACCGCGGCCGAGGCCCGTGACCGGATCCGGAAGCGCCCGGTGGTGAGGTCGGGCTGGTGGACGAACTCGAGCTTGAGCGGCCCGGCGAGCGTGTAGTGCTGCTCGGCGACGTGCTCGTGCACGAGCTCCGACAGCTCGCCGGAGAGCGTGCCTCCGTAGGGCGCGAGCCGCTCGTAGTCGCTCTGCGAGAGCTCGACGGTGAAGTCGTTGGGGACGAGCACCCGGTCTCGCGACAGGATCTGGGCTCCGTTGTCGAGCTCGCGCTGCAGGGCAGCCGCGATCTCGACCGGCTGGACCGCACTCTGGAACACCCGGGCGAAGGCACCCGAGACGGCGTTCTCGAGCCGCTGCTCGAAGCGCTGCAGCACTCCCATCGCCGCGACCTCCTCCTGTCGTCTCGTGCCGTCGTCGTCCGGACACGCGTACTCTCGCGGAGATGACCCCCGCGCGTCCACCCGATCGTATCGGGCGGGCGTAGCGGCACGACGTGGTCACACGCCGGACGGTGGACGAGGCGAGCGCGGCGCCCCCTCTCAAGGACCTCTGGGGGCGGCTGTTAGACTCGGCACGCACTCGCGCGAGTGGCGGAATGGCAGACGCGCTGGCTTCAGGTGCCAGTGTCCGCAAGGACGTGGGGGTTCAAATCCCCCCTCGCGCACAGAACGAGATCCCGGTCAGGTTTCCTGGCCGGGATCTCGTGCGTCCAGGGCCGTTCGTGCGACCGTGGGGACGTGACGACGCCGGGGCGGAACTGGGCCGAGACGCACGCGTACGAGGCGACCACCCTCCACCGGCCGACGACCGTGGACGAGCTGCGTCGCGTCGTCGCGCAGGCGTCGCGGGTCCGCGCGCTCGGCACCCGCCACTCCTTCCACGACCTGGCGGACTCCCCCGGCGTGCTGGTCGCCCTCGACGCGATCCCCCACGAGGTCGTCCTGGACCCCGAGGCGCGCACTGCGACCGTGAGCGCCGCTGCCCGCTACGGCGATGTCGCGCCGGTCCTGCACGAGGCGGGATGGGCGCTCGCCGCGATGGCGTCCCTGCCGCACATCTCGGTCGCGGGCGCGGTCGCGACGGGCACCCACGGGTCGGGTGACCGGATCCCGACGCTGGCCGGTGCCGTGGTCGCGCTCGAGCTCGTCGGCGCGGACGGCGACCTGGTCACCGTGCGCGAGGGCGACCCCGACTTCGCCGGGATGGTCGTCGGCCTCGGCGCGCTGGGCGTCGTGACGCGCGTCTCGCTGCGGGTCGAACCGGCGTACGACGTGCGCCAACGCGTCCACAACGCGGTCCCGTGGGAGACGGTGGTCGGCGAGCTCGACGCGATCACGTCGGCTGCGGACAGCGTCAGCATCTTCACGCGCTGGGGTGCTGAGGCGGTCGAGCAGGTGTGGTGGAAGAGCAGGGTGCAGGCCGAGCCGTCGGCCACCTGGGGCGTCCCCGCGACGGCGGACCAGCATCCGATCCTCGGCATCGACCCGGTCCACGCGACGCCGCAGGGTGGCGTCCCGGGTCCGTGGTTCGAGCGGCTGCCGCACTTCCGGATGGGGTTCACGCCGAGCGTCGGGGCGGAGATCCAGGCCGAGTACCTGCTGCCCCGCGCCAGCTTCCCCGACGCCGTGGCGGCGCTGCGCGCCCTCGGTCCGCGGATCGACCCGCTGCTGCAGGTCACCGAGATCCGGACGATGCCGGCCGACGACCTGTGGCTGAGCCCGGCGTACGGGCGTGACACGGTCGCGATCCACTTCACGCTGGTCCGTGACCCGAGCGCCGTACGCCGGCTCCTGCCCGCGGTCGAGGAGGCGCTGGCGCCGTACGAGGCCCGCCCGCACTGGGGGAAGTGGTTCACGCTCGACGCGGACGCGCTGGCGGCGCGCTACCCACGGCTGCCGGACTTCGTCGCGCTCGCCGACCGTCTCGATCCGGAGGGGTGCTTCCGCAACGCGTTCCTCGAGCGGACCGTGCTCCGGCGCTAGAGTCCCGCGCCGGCGAAGACGTCGCGGCCCTTGCCGCCCTTGGCGAAGCGCAGGCCGATGTCGAGGCTGCTCACCCGCTTGAGGCTCGCACCGTGCTTGGGGTTGGCGAGGATGAGGTCGACGATCGCGGGTGCCGCCTCGTCGACGGGGTCGGCAAGGATGTTCATCGCCTTGCGGACGCGGGCGAACCCCTCCGGACCCAGCTCCTTCGCCTCGCGGATCATCCCGTCGGTGACCACCACGCCGGGACTGACCGACACGATCTTGACCGGGCCTCCCGCCGTCTCGCGCACGAGGGCGTCGGTGAAGGCGCGCAGCCCCCGCTTCGTGGAGCCGTACACGGTCATTCCGGGGCGGATCTTGCCGTCCGAGCCGCCTCCGAGGACGTTGACGAGCTGGCCGTGGCCCTGGGCGGTCATGCCGCGGACGGCGACACGGCTGCCGAGGATGGTGCCGACCATGTTCGACGTGACCATCTCGACGATCCACTCGGGCCGCAGGTCGACGACCGGGTGGACCGTCCGTGCGACGCCCGCGTTGTTGATCCACAGGTCGACCGTGCCGAGCTCGGCCACGGCGGAGTCCCACAGCTTCTGCACCGAGGCGGGGTCGGACACGTCGCACACGAGGCCGAGCACGCGGCCGGTCCCTTGGGCCTGCTCGAGGCGCTCGACCGCGTCGGCGACGGACGCCTCGCCGCGGCCGCTGACCACGACGTCGTACCCACGTCCACGCAGCTCCTGCGCCAGCCCGAAGCCGATCCCCTTGCTGCTGCCCGTGATCACCGCAGTCGTCATGCGACGAAACGTATATGATAGGAACGCTGTTCCGCTAGAGGGAACGGCCGTGGTCCGATCCGGAGCGGCGGCGCCCGAGGACGTACGCGACCACGCCGCACCCCGCGGCGTACAGGAGTCCGTGGCCGATCCGCACGGCCGGTCCGCCCCAGAACTGCGGGGTCAGCAGGACCAGTGCGACCGCGAGCAGGACGCCGGACGTCGCCGGGTAGCGCTGCGAGCGGACCACTGCGACCGCTGCGAGCACACCCGAGGCCGCGAGCAGCAGAAGACCGGCGGCGAAGAGCGTCATTGCGACGGGTTGCTCCCGCAGCGCCGCGACGAGGTCGAGCAGCGGCTGGCCGCCGGGGGTGTCGGTGGCGAGCACGTGGATGCCGAACATCTCCGCGCCGAAGTAGAGACCTGCGCATGCCGCTCCGGCCCATGCGGTCCCGAGCGCCCAGCCCGCGACGCGCTCACCGGGGGTCCCCGCCAGCAGCGACCGCAGGCCGAGCAGAGCCGGGCCGAGCAGGGTCAGCGCGGCGATGCCGCAGAGGTGCGCGAGGATCCACCGGTCGGACGCGTACGCCGTGACCAGGTCGGCCGACGGCGTCGTCTCGTCGGCCCACGGGCGCAGGACCGGGAAGAGCGCGAACAGCACGCCCGACGCGACGAAGGCGGCGACGGTCCAGGTCCGCGTACGAGTCGCGGTCGAGACGAGGGTGGTCGCGCTCATGAGGGTGCTCCTGACGGGGAGAGGTCGTCCTGCGAGGTGTTCACGGCGGCGAGGCCGAGGATGACGACGTCGAGCAGGGTGTCGAACGTCGTGTCGAGGTCCTCGGGGAGACGGAAGCCGAGGTCGAGCTCGAGCGTGACGAACCCGTGCACGGCTGAGCGGAGGATGCGTACGGCGTCGACGAGGCGGTCGTCCGGTGCGCCTGCGCCGCGCAGCACCGCGGCGAGCACCCCGACGGCGTCCGCTCCGGCGGCGGCGAGCTCGGCGTCCGCGGGGTCGTCCGGATCCGCCGCGACCTGGAGGGCGGCGTAGCGCCCGGGGTGCGCCTTCGCGTAGTCGCGCATCGCGTGGCCGAGCGACCGGATCGCGTCCGGGCCGGACCGGCCGACGGTCGCGCGGCTGGTGCGGCGGACCAGCTCGCCCACCGCGTGCACGGCGACGGCGCGCCGGAGGTCGGCGAGGGAGGCGACGTGCTTGTAGAGGCTGGGCGTCGACACCCCGGCCTCGGCGGCGACGGCAGCGAGGGTGAGGTCCGCGAAGCCGGTACGGCCGCCGGCGTCGACCACCTCCAGGGCCACCGCCACCACCCGCTCGCGGTTGAGGCCGACCCTAGGCATCGGCGTCGGCCTCGTGCCCGGTGGTGCTCGCGAGGAACGGGAGCAGCAGCGCGAGGACGTCGTCGGTCGCCTGCAGGTGCGGGTAGTGGCCGACGCCCTGCAGGACGACCCCCTCCGCCCCGACGGTCTCGCGGGCGAAGGCGAGCTCGGCCTCGACGTCGGAGAAGTCGGGGTCGGTGTCGCCGTAGAACGCCAGCACCGGCGTACGCACGTCGGCGAGGCGTCGCTCAACCTGGCGGTGGTCGAGGGCGACGGCGAGGCGGCGGAACGCGCGCAGGTGCGCGGGGTCGCCCAGCGCCTCCCGCAGGAGCGCGATCCGGCCGTCGAGGTCCGGCGTCGGGCGGCCCTTGCTCAGCATGGAGCGGACGTACCAGCCCCAGACGGCGGCGCCCCACGGGCGGGCGAAGAGAACCCGGTAGGCCAGACGGAGCACGGCTCCGACCGGCGGGGAGACGGGCTCACGGAGGAGGCCGGCGAGCATGGCGACGCCACGCACGAGCTCGGGCCGGTCGGCGGCCGCGATGACGGCGGCGGACCCGCCCATCGAGCTGCCGACCAGGACCGCGGGCCCCGCGTCGAGGTGCTCGACGAGCGCGAGGAGGTCGGAGGCGGTGGCCTCGTCGCCGTACGAGCGGAAGTCGGTGTCGGAGTCGCCGTGCCCGCGCAGGTCGGTGACCACGACGCGGTAGCCGGCGTCGACGAGGACGGGGACCACCGGCGCGTAGGTCGCGCGGAGGTCGCCCATGCCGGGGACCAGGACGACGAGCGGGCCCGCACCGGCGTCGGTGTAGGCGATGCGGCCCTCGGGAACGGTGAGGTGCTGGACGGGTGTGTCGGTGTGCATCGGGCTCATGTCCATCACCATACGGCTAATGGCATTAACTTTCAAGCGGACGCCGCACGAGGGCAGAGCACAGGGGTGTCGTAGCGTGGCGGCGTGATCGCCGACCCCGCACCAGAGCCGTACGCGTTCTCCGACGACACGGCACGCATCGACCGCGCCCGCGTCCACGCGTGGCTCAGCGAGCAGGCGTACTGGGCGCTCGGGCGTGAGCGCGCGGTCCAGGACGCCGCGATCGACGGGTCGCGGAACTACGGCGTCTACGAAGCCGCGGGCACGCAGGTCGCGTACGCGCGCGTGGTCACCGACGGCGTGACGTTCGCGTGGCTGTGCGACGTGTTCGTCGACCCGTCCGTGCGGGGTCGGGGGGTCGGGACCCTTCTCATGGACGGCGTCGTCGCCGCGCTCGACGGGATGCGCCTGCGGCGCACGATGCTGGCGACCGCCGACGCGCACGGGCTGTACGAGAGGTACGGGTTCGCGGTGGTGGACGAACCGCGGAGGTGGATGCTCCGGCCCGGCTCGTGAGGCCGGGCCGGCACCCGGGTCACTCGACCCAGGTCGCGCCCTCCTGGAAGATCAGCTCGCCCTCCTCGACCGAGAGCGAGTCCTCCGGCCACTCGTCGGGGTCGGTCGGAAGCAGGCCCTCGTTGGCGACCGCGAGCGTGACCTGCGCGACCGGGACGACGCCGGAGGTCTCGGCGAGCTGGCTCCAGCCCCCGATGCCGCGGCTGTGCGCGAGGGCGTACAACGCCTCGCCGAGGTCGGTCACCGGCCCCTCGATCTCGTCGGCGCCCGCCTTCTGCGCGACGACACCGGCGGCGATCACGGCCTGCGGGTCGGTGATGCGGTAGTCCATCCGCTGGAGCACGGTCACGCCCGTGACCTCCTGGTCACCGAGCGGGGTCCCGTCGTGGACGTGGTCGTGGCCGTCCTCCGCGTCGACGTCCTCCTCGATGATCGCGAACGGCGGGAAGGTGCCGCTGTAGTCGTACTGCGCCTCGTCGTAGGACTCGAGGGCGTTCGCGAGCGCCTCCTTGGCGGCGTCGATCGTCGCGACGTCCGCGTCGGACCCTGCCGCGGCGACCGCGACGGTGTGGGTGCGGAGCGCGGAGCTGAGGGCCTCGGCGGCGCGCACGAAGGCGTCCTTCGCCTCGTCGGTCCAGCGGTCCGGGCCGGTGTTCTCAGGGTGCTCGTCGGTCATGAGGCCGAGCGTAGCGCCGTCACGGCCCGTAGAAGCACTCCGATCCTTCGGCCTTCGGAGCAGCGTCGAGGATCGCCCGCCACCCCGGGTCCTCGAAGTGCCAGCTCGGGAGCGCGTCCGGGTCCACGTCGACGAACAGCCGGATCGGCATCGCGGCCGGCCACCGGTCGTACGCTCCCTCGGCGGCGATGTCAGGGGTGTCCACGGTGATGGTCGACGGTCCCGACGCAGGCCGCACCCAGGTGTCGACGTGCAGTGTGGTGAGCATCCGTCCCGGTGCGCCGTCGACGACGCGGACCACGCGTCCCTCGACCAGCGTCTTCGCGCAGGCGACGAACCCCACGGTGTCCGGATCGTAGTTCGCCGGGGCGTGCAGCGGCTTGCGGACCGCACGCCCCTCCGCGCCCGTGAGCGTGACCTTGGTGCGGCAGAAGTCGCGGTCAGCGCCGTCGAGGCAGGTCCCGTCGAACAGCGCACGCTCGCCGAGCGGCGCCTCGAGACGCGCGACCGCCGTGCGAGCGACGCCGACGTCGCTGCATCCGCTGGTGAGCGCGCGCGTCGTGACGGTCAGGACGACCTCCGCGGACGACTCGTCGACGTCGACCGATCGCTGCTGGTCGCACTCGCTCCCGGTGTAGCGGACGCGGATCTCGGTCCCGTGCTCCGTGATGTCGGCGCGCGTCCACCAGACCGGCTCACCTGCTGTCGACCACGCCATCGTCGCCAGACCGACGAGCACGACCGCGACCGCGAGCACCCCGATGAGGACGCGTCTGCCGACCATCGCCCCATCCTCGCGGTCGACGGAGGCGGGACGCCAGGCCTCGGTTTCAGTCGGTGTCGCGGACGCGGCCGCGACCGGACTTCGTCTGGGCCCGGCGACGCTTGGCCTCGACGCGGCGTCGTTGCGAGCCGCGGGTCGGCTTGGTCGCGACCCGGGGACGGGGCGGGGGCGCCAGCGCCGTACGGATCCGCTCCGCGAGGCGCTCGCGGGCGGCGGTGCGGTTGCGCAGCTGCGAACGGTGCTCGGACGCGGTGACGCTGAGGCGGGCCGAGCCGAGGGCCGCGACGATCCGGTCCCTCTGCACGGGCGTCAGCACCTCCGACGCGGCGGCGTCGAAGACGACCTCGACCCGGCTGTCGGTCGTGTTCACCGACTGTCCGCCTGGACCGGGAGAGCGCGAGAACCTCTCCTCGATCTCCCGCTCCGGGATCACGAGGCCGTCGGGCAGGCCCGGGCCCGGGGGTACGACGAGCGGGCCGCTCGCGGCCGGGCTCACGAGGCTCCCGTCCGCCGATCGGTCCGTGCCCACTCGATCATCGGGCAGGTGTCCATCACCATGGCGACGCCCGCCGCGCGGGTCCGCTCGAACGCCGCCTCGTCGATCACGCCGAGCTGGAACCACACGCCCTTCGCCCCGATCGCGACGGCCTCGTCGGCGAAGGGACCGGCCGCCTCCGAGCGACGGAACACGTCCACCACGTCGATCGGGAACGGCACGTCGGAGAGCGTCGCGTACCCCTGCTCGCCCAGGACGGTCGGTGCGGAGGGGTGGATCGGGACGATGCGCTTGCCGCGCTCCTGCAACGCCTCGGCGATCCGGTACGCGGTGCGCGAGCGGTCGCCGGAAAGGCCGACGACGGCCCACGTCTGGAGGTCGTCGAGCATCAACGAGATCGCAGCGGGGTCCTGCCAGTCGGTGTCCATGAGTCGACGGTAGCGCCGGCCCCACCACCGCGCCGCACCGTCGGTGGCCCCGTGTAGAACCGAGCGGTGACCTCTCGTACGACGCGACGCGTCCTCGCGGCTACGGCCGCCCTGCTCCTGCTGCCCTCCTGCGGCCCGCTGGACTCCCAGGTGGCGGCCGACGCCGAGCCGACGGCTCCCGCGACGTCGGCGACCCCGGCGTCCGGGCACGTCGCCGACCAGGTCACCAAGGCGCGGGCGCTGCTCGACGGACTGCGGGTCGCGGGTCGCGCACCCAAGACGGGGTACGACCGCACGGCGCTGTACGGCCAGGCCTGGGCGGACGTCCCACGGACCGGGTGCGGCACGCGCGACAACGTGTTGGTCCGCGACCTCACCGACGTCGCCAAGCGCAACCGCTGCGTCGTCGTCGCAGGACGGCTGGCCGACCCCTACACGGGACGCGCGATCACCTTCCGCAAGGAGGACGCCGCCGCGGTGCAGATCGACCACGTCGTGCCGCTGTCGCTGAGCTGGCAGCTCGGGGCGCAGCAGTGGCCGGCGGGCAAGCGGGTCGCCTTCGCCAACGACCCCCTCAACCTTCTCGCGGTCGACGGCCCGACCAATGCCCAGAAGTCCGACTCCGGGCCCGACGGGTGGTTGCCGCCAAACAAGGAGTACCGCTGCACGTACGTCATCCGCTTCACGCGGGTCGCGGCGTCGTACGCGCTGCACGTGACGGAGCCGATGAAGGCGGCGATCGTGCGGATCCTCGACGGGTGCAGCCGCGTGGACGGCTCGCCCGCCGACCTCGCTCCGTTGCCGAGCTCGGTCTGGCCGTACGCCGCGACCTTCGCGAGCGAGCGCGAGAGCACCGGCGAGACGGCCGCCGGCGGAGCCACGCCCTCGGGCAAGGCCTGCCCGGCGAGCGCTCCGATCAAGGGCAACGTCCCCGACGACGGCGGCGACCGGATCTACCACGCGCCCGGCACCCGGTCGTACGCGGTGACGATCCCCGAGGCGTGCTTCGCGACGGTCGCCGCGGCAGAGGCGGCAGGGTTCCGGGCACCCCGCTGACGTGCCACGATGCCTCCCATGGCTGTCGATCCCCGCGGTGCCGACCTCAAGCGCTACCTCGCCGAGGACGCCGGTGGTCCCGTGACCATGCTCAACCTGCTGCGCTTCCGTGAGGGCGGGCGCGAGCTGTACGCACGGTACGCGGCCGCGCTCGACGAGACGTTCCTCCCTCGCTACGGCGGCGAGGTCCTGTACGCCGGAGACGGCGGTACGACGCTCGTCGCGGAGGAGGGTCAGGACTGGGACGCGGTGCTTCTCGTGCGCTACCCCTCACGCGAGGCGTTCAGCCGGATGGTCGCCGACGAGGACTACCAGCAGGTCACGCACTGGCGCACGGAGGCGCTCGAGGAGGCCGTGCTCCAGGCGACCACTGAGTGGCCGGGGTCGGGGACCTGATCCGCTCGGAGCTCCACCGCGCGGGGTCACGTGTCGGGCCGGCCGGCCGATGCCGTCACGGAGACCCAGACGCCGCCCGCCGGCCCCGGCCGGCACCGGGGAGGATCCTCGGCACGTGACGCCGGTAGTCGCCGCGGGGACGGTGCTCATCCGTCCTGCGCGGCGACCTCGCCGTCGCTGCGCAGGATGCAGAACTCGTTGCCCTCGGGGTCGGCCAGCGTGATCCACCCCTTGCCGTCCGGCGTGCGGAAGTCGCCGAGCTGCGTCGCGCCGAGGCCGACGAGCCGCTCGACCTCGTTGTCGCGGGAGCGGTCCGTGGGACGCAGGTCGAGGTGGAGCCGGTTCTTCACCTGCTTGTCGTCGGGGACCTCGATGAACAGCAGCGGGCCCGCGGCGCCGGCACTGCCGTCGGTGGGCGGGACGATCATGCACTCCTCGTGGCCGGGCTCGTTCGGGTCGCCGGGGACGTCGGTGTAGCCGACGAGGACCTGCTTCCACCACTCGGACTGGGCGTACGCGTCGTGGGAGTCGATGGTCGTGTGCGAGATGCGAGAAGACATGGGCCCGACCGTACGGGCTGCGTGCGGCGAGGTCGAACCCGTTCTGACCGGGTCACTTTCTGGCCGCGCCGGAGTCCTCGAGCCGTCGCTGCTCGAGCCCGTCCAGCACGAGGTCGAGCCCGTACGCGAACTCGTCCCCGAACGCGTAGCCGGGCTTCATCACGTGCTCGACCGCCAGCTCGGTGAGGTACGGCAGGTCGTCCGGGGACATCCCCGCGAGGATGTCGGCCGCCAGCGCGCCCACGTCCTCCGGCTCGCGGACCGGGAGGCTCACCTCCTGCACCACGTGGCCGAACAGCTGCGCGTCGATCAACGCGAACGCGTGCGCGGTGAGCGGGACGGAGAACCCACCCTGGCGTAGGCAGGCGAGGACGGCGTCGTGGTGCCGGAGCGTCGCCGGACCCGGATGCGCCCGCGTCTCCACCAGACCGACCGCCCACGGGTGCCGCAGCAGTACGTCGCGGGCGGAGGTGCAACGCCGCCGCATCTGCGTCCGCCAGTCCTCGCCGGCGGTCGGCAGCGCGATCTCGGCGAAGACGAGGTCGACCATGCCGTCGAGAAGGTCGTCCTTGTTGGCGACGTGGTGGTACAACGACATCGCCTCGATCCCCAGCTCGCGCGCGAGGGCCCGCATGGTCAGCGATCCGACACCCGACGCGTCGGCGACGGCGACCGCGGTGCGCAGGACGGCTTCGCGGGAGAGCGGCGGGCGCCGGGACATCGGTCCTCCTGACAAAGGGACTTGCGTCGACTTACGTCGTAAGGCTACCTTCGGAGCAGACCCCTTACAACGTAAGGTAGTGGTTGCAGATGAAGGCAGTCGTCCAGCACGAGTACGGAGGCACCGACCGCTGGGAGGTCGGCGACGTCCCCGAGCCGGTCCCCGATCGCGACCAGGTCCTCGTGCGGGTCCATGCCGCCGGCGTCGACCGCGGCGTCTGGCACGTCATGACGGGCCTCCCGCTCGCCGGCCGTCTCGCCTTCGGGCTCCGGCGCCCGAAGCAGCCGGTCGTCGGGATGGACCTCGCCGGCGTCGTCGAGGCGGTCGGCCCGGACGTCACCCGGTTCGCCGTCGGCGACCCGGTCCTCGGCGCCGGCACCGGCACGTTCGCCGAGCTGGCCCTGGCGCGGGAGAAGCACCTCGTCGCGAAGCCGGCAGGCCTCTCGTACGAGGAGGCAGCAGCGTTGCCGGTCTCCGCGCTGACCGCGCTGCACGGGCTTCGCGACACGGGACGGGTGCAGAAGGGGCAACGGGTCCTCATCGTCGGGGCGTCCGGCGGGGTGGGGACGTACGCCGTCCAGCTCGCGCGCGCGTTCGGTGCGGAGGTCGCGGGGGTGTGCCGCACGTCGAAGGTCGAGGGCGTACGCGCGCTCGGCGCGGACCCGGTCGTCGACTACACGCGCGAGGACCCGCTCGACCTCGGGCCGAGGTTCGACCTCGTCCTCGACATCGGCGGCGACCGGTCGCTCGGGCAGCTCCGCCGGATGCTCGTCCCCGGCGGCACGCTGGTGCTGGTCGGCGGCGAGGGAGGCGGACGGCTGATCGGGAGCCTGCGCCGGTCGCTCGCCGCCGTCCTGGTCTCGCCGTTCGTGAAGCAGCGGCTCGCCATGTTCCTGTCGCTGACGAAGGCCGAGGACCTCCAGCTGCTCGCCGACATGGCCGAGCGCGGCGAGATCCGCCCTGTCGTCGCGCGCGCCTACCCGCTCGACGCCGCGCGCGAGGCCCTCGATGCGCTGGTGGCCGGCGACGTCCTCGGGAAGGCCGTCGTCACGGTCCGGTGACCGCGGGGTCGCCGGCGCCCTCGGAGCACGCGGCGCGCCAGAACGCGTCGAACACCGCGCTCGGCTGCGGGGAGGACCACATCTGGTTCGCGAGGAGGATGCCGACGAGCCCGGCCGCGGGATCGATCCAGAGCGTCGAGCCGAGGCCGCCGTCCCATCCGTACGACCCGGCCTGACGCCCGTCCGGCTGGGTCGCGGTCTTCACTCCCAGCCCGAGCCCCCAGCTGGAGGTGCCGTTGTCGAGCGGACCGACACGGGGACGGGTGGCCTCGGCAAGGACCTTCTCGGAGACCACCCGAGTCCCGTCGTCGCTCACCCCGCCCGCGCGCAGCATGCGGGCGAACGCGTACAGGTCGTCGACGGTCGAGACGAGCCCGTCACCCGCGTTGGGGAAGGCCGGCGGTTGTGACCACTGACCCTCGGCGGGGTCGTACGCGGTGAGGGTGGGCCCTCCGTCCGAGGGCAGCCAGTGCGGTCCGAGGCGCCCGCTCTGGCCGGCGCGCACACCGAACCCGGTGCTCGTCATCCCGAGCGGGTCGAGCACGCGCTCCGCGAGCACCTCGGGGAGCGGCGACCCCGCGGCCCGGGCGACGAGGACCCCGAGGACCTCGCTGCCCGTGTGGTAGAGCCAGCGCTCCCCCGGCTGGTACGAGAGCGGCACCGACCCGACCGTCTGCATCCACACGTCGGGCGCGGGGTTGGTCTGCGGTGCGGGTGGGCCCGCCTGCAGCCCGAGCCGGCCGAGCTCGGACAGGACCGGCCCCGGGAACGGTCCGCTGAAGTCGAGGCCGATCCCCAGCCGGAGCTCGAGCACGTCTCCGACCGTGATCGCACGGCGCGCCGGCACGGTGTCGTCGAGCGGCCCCGACGGGTCGCGCATCACCCGACGATCGGCGAGCTCGGGGAGCCAGCGCTCCACGGGTGCGTCGAGGTCGAGCGTGCCGTCGTCGAGCAGCGTCCACGCCGCCACCGCGACGATCGGCTTGGTCACCGACGAGATGCGGAAGAGCGAGTCAGGACGGATGCGCGTCCCGTCGCCGGGCCCGTGGGTTCCGTGGGCCCCGACCGCGACGTCCTCGCCGCGGGCGACCAGCCACGCCGCACCCGGCGGGTCGCCGCGCTCGACGAACGGCTCGACGGTGCTGGCGATGTGCGCGTGCAGGTCCACCGGTGCTCCTCCTCGGGTCGGTCCAGGGTCGACCGCGCCGGGGCGCCGAACTCATCGGCGCCCCGGCGACGCTGGTGGAGTCAGCGGCGCACGGCGTCGCGTCCGTACAGCTTCCGCGACCACAGGTAGCCGCCGACACCGATCACGAGGGTCCACCCGAGCGCCAGCCCCAGGCTGCTCCCGTCGACGGTGGTGCCCTCGAGCAGCGACCGGACGGTCTCGTTGATCGGCGTGAACGGCTGGTACTCGGCGAACCAGCGGATGCCGACCGGCATCGTGTCCACCGGGACGAACCCGCTGCCGAGGAACGGCAGCAGCATCACCGGCAGGATCACGTTGCTGGCGCCCTCCACGGTCTTGCTGCCCAACCCGAGGGCGACGCCCAGCCACGTGAGCGCGTACGCCACGGCGGCCAGCAGCGCGAAGGCGCCGAGCACCCCCGCGGGGCCGCCGTCGGTGCGGTAGCCGATCGCGAAGGCGAAGGCGAGCACGAGCACGAGGCTGATCAGGTTGAGGACCAGACTCCCCAGCACGTGGCCCGTGAGGACGGAGGACCGAGCGATCGCCATCGTCCGGAACCGCGCGATGATCCCCTCGGTCATGTCCATCGCGACCGAGACCGCCGTCATCATCGACCCGATCGCGACGGTCATCGCGAGGATCGCGGGCGTGATGTAGGTGATGTACGCCGCGCGTCCGCCGCTGCCGACCCCGGCGCCGAGCGCCTCGCCGAAGATGACGCCGAACAGCACGAGGAACATCACCGGTTGGACGATCGTCCACGCCGACATCCCGGGATAGCGCAGCGAGTGCCGGAGGTTGCGGCGCAGCATCGTCATCGAGTCGCGCCACACCTTCGGCGTGTTCGCCGTCGCAGGGGTGGCCGTGGCCACGTCGAGCGTGCTCATCGTGCTGCCTCCTGAGGGACCTGGGTGTCGGTGGCGGCGTGGCCGCCGGTGAGGGCGAGGAAGACGTCGTCGAGGTCAGGGGTGTGGATCGCGAGGTCGGCCACCGCGTCGCCGCTCGCGTCGAGGTCGGCGAGCAGGGTGCGGAGGGTCTCCACGTCACCGTCGTACGGGACCCGCCGGGTGTCGCCCCCGACGAACGACACCTCGACGTGGCCCGTGGGGACGAGCCGCTTGAGCTCCGCGCTCGTGCCCTGGGCGATGAAGGTGCCGTGGTCGAGCACCGCGATGGAGTCGGCCAGCTCGTCGGCCTCCTCGAGGTACTGCGTGGTCAGGAGGATCGTCACGCCGTCGGCGACGAGCTCGCGGACGATGTCCCACACGCCCCTGCGGCTGCGGGGGTCGAGCCCGGTGGTGGGCTCGTCGAGGAAGATGACCCGCGGCCGGCCGACCATCGTCATCGCGAGGTCGAGGCGCCGCTTCATGCCTCCCGAGAACGTCGCGGCGTGCTTGGTCGCGACGTCGGCGAGGTCGAACCGCTCGAGGAGGTCGGCCGCGCGGCGTCGCCCCTCGGCGCGGTCGAGGTGGAAGAGGTCCGCCATCAGGAGGAGGTTCTCCTCCGCCGTCAGGAGCCCGTCGACGGCCGAGAACTGGCCCGTCACGCCGATCGCGGCGCGGACCGCGTCGGGCTGGGTCGCCAGGTCGTGACCGAGCACCCGGGCGGTCCCGGCGTCGGCGGTGATGAGCGTGGACAGGATCTCGACGATCGTCGTCTTGCCGGCGCCGTTCGGCCCGAGGAGCGCGAAGACGGAGCCGGCGGGGATCGCCAGGTCGATGCCGTCGAGGACGACCTTGTCGCCGTAGGACTTGCGGAGGCCGACGGCTTCGAGCGCCGGTGGCCGCGGACTGGGTGAGGTCATGGAGGTTCCTTCGGTCGTGGAGGTGGAGGGGCGCCGCAGGAGGGCAGGCTCCCGCCCGCCGGGGGTGAGGCGGCGTCGGGTGGGGTGGGGGTCTCGATACGCCCTCGCCCAGGGGCTCGGGCTACTCGACCAGCGGGGAGCGGGTCAGACGTCGAGGTCTTCGACGACGGCGTGGTCGGTCGTGTTCTTCACGAGGTCGTACAGCTCGGTCGGGATGTGCGCTGCGAGCTCTTCGAGGGTCTCGTACACGTCGACGGTGGAGGTCGCGGCTCCTGTCCCCCAGGTCTGGTCGGCAGCGACGTACTTGCGCCAGCCCGTCGCCTTGCCGTCGGCGCCGGCCGTCCACGTCGTCTCGGGGGTGCGCTGGGTGTGGAGGACGAACTTGCCCGTACGGCCCTGGTAGACGCGGAACTGCTCCGCACGGTCCTTGGTCGAGCGGCCCCACTCCGCGAGGAGCACGCCGACGAAGCGGGTGCGCTGGGCCTTGCCAGGGCCGACGTGGACGGTGATCTCCGAGAACCCCTCGAGCTTGCCCTCCTCGACGTCGACGAAGCGCCGCAGCGCCGAGGAGATGGCCTTGGAGAGGTTGCCGCCGACGAGCTCCTGCGCGCGCTGGAAGAGAGGCAGGTCGCTGTCGGAGACGTAGATCGTCTTGTTCGGCATGGGCTCATCGTAGTCGTCCTTGCTATGCGTATCAATATACGTATACGAGCAAGGTAGACCCTGTCGCGGTGGACGCGCAAGGGCATGCCGAAGGGCGGGCCGTCGTACGACGACCCGCCCTCGCGAGGATCAGAGAATCAGGCGTGGATCAGGACGCCGGACTCCAGACCCCGATCTTGTTGTTCTCGAAGCTCGAGAACGTGATGTCGTCGGTGCCGTCGAGGTCGAGGTCGGCGATCTTCGCGCCGCCGGCCTGCCCCCAGCCCTCCGACTCGGGCAGCACGTGCTGCTGGAAGGTGCCCGGAGCGGTCTGCTCCAGCCAGTAGAGGCGGAACGCCCCGTCGCCCGACACCGCGAGGTCGGTGTCGCCGTCCCCGTCGATGTCGCCGAAGCCGGTCTTGCCGGGAGCGGCCTGGCCGGGCCGCGGGCTGGCGATGAACTCGGCGCCCGGGTCGACGCCGGAGGCGAGCGGTGCGACCGCCCACCGTGCGCGCGGGTCGGCGGCCGGCGTCAGGAGGAAGACGTTCGGCGCCGCGCGGAGGGCGGCCGGCGGGCCGGGGTTCTGGAGGTTGGTGTGGTTCACCCCGACCCACCGGTCGACCCCGTCACCGAAGAGGTCGCCGACGCGGTGGATGCTGAACGACGGACCCTGCCCGCGTGAGATCTCGTGCATGACGAAGTCCGACGCGGTCAGCCCGTCCTCAGCGGTCCCGACACGCTCGAACCAGACGAACGAGGCTTCTCCGGTCGGCGGGCCGAGGACGACCGGGCTGACACCGAAGTACTGGGCGGAGGCCACGTCGAGGTCGCCGTCGCCGTCGACATCGGTGACGACGGGGCTGCTGCCGCCGCGGTCGGCGAGGGTGACGGGCTCGGCGAACCCGCCCTTGCCGTCGCCCTTGAAGAACTGCAGCGCGACGACGTCGTCGGTCGTGACCGGCGCCTGGAAGCCCTGCTCGCCGACGGTGACGATGTCCTTGCGCCCGTCGCCGTCGAAGTCGACGAACTGGAGGTCGTGGTAGGCGAAGGGGCTGCCGGTGATGATGTCGTGCCGCTCCCAGTCGCGCAGCGCCGCGACGCACTCGCGCGCCTCGGCGAGGTTCTTGGTCGTGAGCGGGCACTTCGCGAGCGCCAGCACCTCCTGAACGCTGCGTGGCACGTCGCGGTTCTCCCACCACGTGAGCGAGCCGCGGCTGAAGCCGAGACCGCTGTCCCAGAAGTATCCGGCCGGCTGGATGATGTCCACGTCGCCGTCGCGGTCCACGTCGGCCAGTGTCGGCTCGCTCGGGAAGATGATGTCGTCGGACTGGTCGATCACCAGGCTCGTCTTCCAGGTGTCGACGCCGCCGCCGCGCTTGCGTCCAGCGTTCTCGTACAGCGTGACCGTGCCCGGCTCGGGGAGGGCCGCGCTGCCCTGCATCGTGAGGGCGCCATAGCTGGTCGACACCAGCTCGGGCCTGCGGTCACCGACGACGTCGCCGACCGCGGTGAACGCCGGGCCGGACTGGTTCTCGGCGATGACGGTGCGGGTGAACTCCGGGGGCTCGGCCATCGCGGGAGTGAGACCGAGCGCGGTGACGGCAGCGGTCGTCGCCACCATCGCCAGGACGGTCGTGGTCGTGCGGGCGGGGGTACGCATGGGGGCCGCTCCTCGAGGTCCCTGTTCCTTAGAATGGAACAGCGTTTCGATCAGGATGGAGGCACTCTTGCACATCCGTCCGCACGACGTCGAGACCTTGTCGAAATGGACCTGGCGACCGGCGAGGCCGGGATCAGCCCTCCCAGGTCCGCGCCACCAGCGTCAGGACGTCGTACGTCGCCACAAGCGCGCCCTCCCCGTTGGTGACGACCGCGTCCCACCGGACCTCGCCGTAGTCCGCCGTGCTGCGGGGCGTGATCTGCTTGACGGTCAACGTCACCGCGATGGAGTCCCCGGCCTTCACCGGCGTGAGGAACCGCAGGTTGTCGACGCCGAAGTTGGCGAGGACCGGACCCGGGTCAGGGTCGACGAAGAGCCCGGCGGCGAGCGAGACGACGAGGTAGCCGTGCGCGACGATCCCGCCGAAGAGCGGGTTGGCCGCAGCGGCCTCCTCGTCGGTGTGGGCGTAGAACGTGTCGCCGGTCAGCGCGGCGAACGCGTCGATGTCCTCGCGGGTGACCGTCCTCGGCGGGGAGGCGATCGTGTCACCGACCCGCAGCGCCGCGAGGCTCTTGCGGAACGGGTGGACCCCGTCGTCGCGGCGGGTCGAGCCCGGCGTCCACCGGCCGGTGATGGCGGTGAGCATGTCGGGAGATCCCTGCAGGGCCGTGCGCTGCATGTGGTGGAGGACGCTGCGGACGCCCCCGAGCTCCTCGCCGCCGCCGGCGCGTCCTGGACCGCCGTGCACCAGCATCGGCAGCGGCGACCCGTGCCCGGTCGACTCCCCGGCGTCGTCGCGGTCGAGGACGAGGATGCGTCCGTGCCACGGCGCGAGCCCGAGCGTGAGAGTCCGCGCGACGTCGGGGTCGTGGGTGACGACCGAACCAGCCAGGCTCCCGCGACCGCGGGCGGCCAGGGCGATCGCGTCGTCGAGGCCGTCGTACGCGACGACCGTGCTCACCGGCCCGAACGGCTCGACGTCGTGCGGCTCTGTTGCCCCGGCGCGTGCGCGCAGCAGGACCGGGCCCATGAACGCCCCTCGCTCGGGATCGGCCGCGCCGGTGCCGCCGCGGGGGTCGCCGTGCACGAGGTCGGCGGAGCTGCGCAGCGCCTCGACCGCCTTGCGGACCTCGTCGCGCTGGGCGGTGCTCACGAGTGGTCCCATCCGAATGTCGGGGTCCCGCGGGTCGCCGACGGTGGTCCCGGCAAGACGGGCGACGATCGCGTCGACCACCGTGTCGGCCATGGCCGTCGGGACGAGCACGCGCCGGATCGCCGTGCACTTCTGGCCCGCCTTGACCGTCATCTCCGTGACGACGCCCGCGACGAACAGGTCGAGCTCGGGGTCGTCCGCCCCGACGTCGGGCCCGAGAACCGAGCAGTTGAGGGAGTCGGCCTCGACCCCGAGTCGTACGCCGCCGGTCGCCACGGACGGGTGGTTCCGGAGCACGTTCGCGGTGTGGGCCGAGCCGGTGAACGCGACGGAGTCCTGCGCGCCGAGCTCGTCGAGGAGCGTCCCGGCGCCACCGCTGACGAGCTGCAGGGTCCCGTCGGGGAGGAGGCCCGAGGCGATGACCTGGCGCACCAGCGCCTCGGCGACGTACGCCGTGGGGCTGGCCGGCTTCACGATCGTCGGCAGGCCGGCGAGGAAGGCCGGGGCGAGCTTCTCGAGCAGGCCCCACACCGGGAAGTTGAACGCGTTGATCTGGACCGCGACGCCGGGGCGTGATGTGAAGACGTGCTGGCCGACGAACGTCCCGCGCTTGCCCAGCGGCTCCGGCGGCCCGTCGAGGACCACGGTGTCGTTGGGGAGCTCTCGGGTGCCCTTGCTCGCGTACGAGAAGAGCGTGCCGATGCCGCCGTCCACGTCGACCATCGCGTCCGGTCGGGTGGCGCCGGCGCACGCCGACAGCGCGTACAGCTCGTCCTTGGTGCCGCCGAGGTGCTTCGCGAGCGCCTTGAGGAGGCCTGCGCGCTCGTGGAAGGTCAGGCCACGGAGCGCGGGACCGCCGACGTCGCGGGCGTACGTCACCATCTCGCCGACGTCGAGACCGGTGCTCGACACGCGCGCGACCACCTCGCCGGTCGTCGCGTCCAGCAGGGGTCGGCCCTCGTCGGGTGCTGCGTACCAGCGTCCGGCGACGTAGCTCTCCAGCAGTGCGCTCACGGTGTCCCCCAGGGTCTCGTCCGTCCCGGCCACGCTATTGCAGAACGATCGGTCAGTAAATGTTGTCTGCAGGCGGCCGGTGTGACACGATTAACAGAACGATCGGTCAGTAATTCGCACGGAGGCCACCATGACGACGTCGGTCGACGACGCCACCCTGCTCGCGGGCTTCGAGCGCACCGTCGCCCGCCACGACCGCATCGAGCCGCGCGACTGGATGCCCGAGCGCTATCGCAAGACGCTCGTCCGCCAGATCGCGCAGCACGCGCACTCCGAGATCATCGGGATGCAGCCGGAGGGCAACTGGATCACGCGGGCGCCGTCGCTGCGCCGCAAGACGATCCTGCTGGCGAAGGTGCAGGACGAGGCCGGGCACGGCCTCTACCTCTACTCGGCGACCGAGACGCTGGGGGTCTCCCGGGCCGACCTCACGCAGATGCTTCTCGACGGGCGCCAGAAGTACTCCTCGATCTTCAACTACCCGACGCTCTCCTACGCCGACGTCGGCACGATCGGCTGGCTCGTCGACGGTGCGGCGATCTGCAACCAGGTGCCGCTGTGCCGCACCTCGTACGGCCCGTACGGACGGGCGATGATCCGCATCTGCAAGGAGGAGTCGTTCCACCAGCGGCAGGGCTACGAGCTGCTGATGACGATGATGCGCGGCACCGACGAGCAGCGCGCGATGGTGCAGGAGTCGGTCGACCGGTTCTGGTGGCCGTCGTTGATGATGTTCGGCCCGCCCGACGACCAGTCACCCAACACAGCCCAGTCGATGGCGTGGGGGATCAAGCGCGACACCAACGACGACCTTCGGCAGAAGTTCGTGGACATGACGGTGCCGCAGGCCGAGGCGCTGGGCGTGACCCTCCCCGACCCCGAGCTGGCGTGGAACGAGGAGCGCGGGCACTACGACTTCGGCTCCCCGGACTGGGACGAGTTCGCGCAGGTGATCAACGGCAACGGACCCTGCAACGCTCAGCGGATCGCGCACCGCCGGCGCGCGCACGACGAGGGCGCGTGGGTCCGCGAGGCCGCGACCGCCTACGCCGCGAAGGAGGCCTCGGCATGAGTGGGCCCAGGGCCGAGTGGCCCCTGTACGAGGTGTTCGTGCGCGGCAAGCGCGGCCTCAACCACGTGCACGTCGGCTCGTTGCACGCCGCGGACGACGCGATGGCGGTGCGGTCGGCACGCGACGTCTACACCCGCCGCAACGAGGGCGTGAGCATCTGGGTCGTCCGGGCGGACGCGATCACCGCGTCGAGCCCGGACGAGAAGGACCCGTTCTTCGCGCCGAGCGGCGACAAGGTCTATCGCCACCCGACCTTCTACGACATCCCCGACGACGTCCCGCACATGTGAGGGCCCGATGGTCTCGACAGGCTCGATGAACGAGAACACTCACGACGACGACAACCCGTACGACGGGCTGCTCGTCGGCGACGACACGCACTGGGCCTTCGGCACCGGCTTCGAGGACCCCCTCGCCGGCATCGCGACGGACGTCCCGGACGGTGTCGATGCGGGCGACCTGGCGACGTACGCGCTGATGCTCGCCGACGACGCGCTGGTCATGTCCCACCGCCTCTCGCAGTGGTGCAGCAACGCGCCCGACCTCGAGGAGGACGTGGCGCTCGCGAACGTCGCGCTGGACCTCCTCGGCCAGGCGCGCATGCTGCTCGCGCGCGCCGCCGCCGCGGACCCGACCGTGGTCCCGGCGCTCCCCGACGGGTCGCCGGTCCCGGCCGAGGACGCGCTCGCGTTCTTCCGCGACGACCGCGCGTTCCTCCACGTACGTCTCGTCGAGGGCGAGGACTGCGACTTCGCCGACGCGATGGTGCGGCTGCTGCTCTTCTCCACCTGGCGGCTCGCGCTGCTGGTGCGCCTGCGCGAGAGCCGCGACCCCTTCCTCGCGGCCGTCGCCGAGAAGGGGGTCAAGGAGCTGACCTACCACCGGGACCACGCCGCGCGCTGGTGCGTCACGCTGGCCCAGGGCACGGAGGAGTCGCGGGCCCGTCTGGTCGCGGCGCTCGAGCGGCTGTGGCCGCTGCGCGGCGAGCTCACCGTCGGTCACGCCGTCGAGACGCGCATGGCGGAGGCCGGCGTCGGCATCGATCCGGCCACCGTCTCCGACGCGGTCGACAGCGTCCTCGACCAGGTGCTGGCCGCCGGCGACCTCGGACGACCGGACGTGTCGGCGCTCGCGGGCGTCCGCGGCATGACGGGTCGCGACGGTCTCCACACGGAGGCCTTCAGCCGGATGCTCGCGGAGATGCAGGTCGTGGCCCGGGCCCACCCGACGGGGCGGTGGTGACGGATGAGGACGACCACTGCCCGCACGGCGGCTGAGGCGGCGCTCGAGGCAGCGCGCCGCGTCCGCGATCCCGAGATGCCGATGCTCACGCTCGACGACCTCGGCGTCCTGCGCGACGTGCAGGTCGACGCCGACGGCCGGGTCGTCGTACGCCTCACGCCCACCTACTCGGGCTGCCCTGCGGTCGCGACGATGCGCGACGACCTCGTGCAGACGCTGAACGCGGCCGGCTTCGACGACGTCCGTGTCGACCTGGTGCTGGCCCCGGCCTGGTCGAGCGACTGGATCACCGAGCGCGGTCGCCGGGCGCTCGCGACGCACGGGCTCTCCGCCCCGGGGCCGGCACCGCGGCGCGACGGCCCGGTCGCGCTGACTCTCGCGCCCGTACGCCGATCGATCGCCTGCCCGCGCTGCGGGTCGGCCGAGACGGAGGCGACGTCGGAGTTCGGTCCGACGCCGTGCACCGCGCTCTACCGGTGCACCGCCTGCCTCGAGCCGTTCGAGCACGTCAAGGAGATCTGACGATGACCGTGACCGCGGCGCCACCCATGCGCCGTACCGCCGCCTTCCATCCGCTCACCGTGGCTGCGGTCGAGCGGTTGACCGACGACGCGGTCGCCGTGACGTTCGACGTCCCGGCGGAGCTCGCCGACGCGTACGCGTTCGCGGCAGGCCAGTCGCTCACCCTGCGGCGTTTCGTCGACGGGCGCGAGGAGCGCCGGTCGTACTCGATCTGTGCTCCGGTCGGCGACGCGCTGCGCATCGGCGTCCGCGAGATCCCCGACGGGTTCTTCTCGCGCTGGCTGACCCGCGAGGTCGGTCCCGGGACGAAGATCGACGTGCAGACACCGACCGGCACGTTCTGCGCCGACCCGCGCGCCGGCGGTCGCCACCTGTGCATCGCCGCCGGCTCCGGGATCACCCCGATGCTGTCGATCGCGAGCACGGTCCTGACGAACCCCGACTCCGCCGTGACCCTGCTCTACGGCAACCGCACGGCGACGACCGTGATGTTCGCGGAGGAGCTCGCGGACCTGAAGGACCGGTACGGCGCGCGGCTCGACCTGGTCCACGTGCTCTCGCGCGAGCCGCGCGACGTCGAGCTCTTCTCCGGCCGGCTCGACGCCGATCGCCTTCGCGCGCTCTTCACGCTCCTCGTCCCCGTCGGCGACGTCGACCACGTCTGGGTGTGCGGGCCGCACGCGATGCTGCTCGACGCCCGCGCCGTGCTCGACGAGCTGGGCGTGCCGGCCGAGCGCGTCCACGCCGAGCTCTTCTACGTCGACGAGCCGCCGCCGGACGTGCACCGGGTCGAGCCCGAGATCGACGGTGCGACCAGCGAGGTCACCATCGTCCTCGACGGACGGCGTACGACGGCGACCATGCCGCGGTCGGAGACCGTTCTCGACGGGGCCCAGCGGACACGGTCGGACCTTCCGTTCGCGTGCAAGGGCGGTGTCTGCGGCACGTGCCGCGCGATGCTGTGCGACGGGGAGGTCGAGATGCGGCGCAACTACGCGCTGACGCCCGAGGAGGTCGAGCGCGGGTTCGTCCTCACGTGCCAGTCGCGCCCCGTGAGCGACGCGGTGACCGTGGACTTCGACGCATGAGCGAGGCGATGTGGGAGGCGGACGTCGCCAGCCGTGCGCTCGGCATGCGTCTGGAGGAGCTCGGTGAGGGCCGTGCACGTGTCGCGATGGAGGTGCGTGCCGACATGGTCAACGGCCACGACCTGTGCCACGGCGGACTGGTCGCGTCGCTGGCCGACAGCGCGTTCGCGCTCGCGTGCAACAGCTACGGCGAGGTGACCGTCGCGGCCGGGTTCGACATCACGTTCCTCGAGCCCGCGCGCCTCGGCGACACGCTCGTCGCGGAGGCGTGCGAGCGGTCGCGGCGCGGGCGCTCGGGTCTGTACGACGTCACGGTGCGCCGCGCGTCGGACGGCACGGCGGTCGCGGAGTTCCGGGGACGGAGCCGCACGGTGGGCGGGCGCAGCGGCGGGCGCAGCGGCGGGCGGTGAGTGTGGTCCCACGCGCTCGCCTTCGGGTGGGACCTGGCTCACCGCCGTACGGCGAGCCCGTCGAACGCCAGCGCCGCGACCGCGTCGGCGAGCACCTCGGCGTCCACCGGACCCCCGGGCCGGTACCACTCGACCAGCGAGTTCACGGCACCGAAGAGGAGACGGCTGATGAGGTCCGGCGGGATGTCGGAGCGCAGAGCACCCTCGTCCACCGCCTGCTGGACGAGGGACGCCAGCCGCTCGTCGATCGCACGGCGTCGCGCGAGCGCCCGCAGCTCGACCTCGCTGTTGCCGTGCACCCGCAGCAGGAGCGTGACGGCGGGCAGGTGCGCGACGAGGACCTCGACGCTCTGCCGCACGGCGGTGCGGAGGCGTTCGTACGCGGACCCGCCGTCCTGCACCTGGGTCGCCTCGTCGATCACCGCCTCGAGGCCGTCGAGCGCCTCGTCCAGCGCGAGCGCGAGAAGGTGCTCCTTGCTCGGCACGTGGTGGTAGATCGCGGACTTCGTCAGACCGAGCTCCCGCGCGAGGTCGCCGACGCTCGTGGCGTCGTACCCCTGGCGGTTGAAGACCTCGATCGCCCGCCGCAGCACGGTCTCCTGGTCGTACCCGGGACGGCCCCGGCGTGGGGTGCCCTGCGTCGACCCGGTCGCCATGGCCCCAGCGTCTCACGCCGCGCCGTTGCGTCACCGACGTCACGTGGCAAGACCGTGTCCGAGCCGCGTACAGCCTCTACTGTCGAGGACGAGCGAGCATGGACGAGACGTCGAACCCCCGATCGACCCGCGCGCGGGCCTGGCTGGTCGGCGTCGCGGCCGTCGTCATGGGCTGCGTGGGGATCTTCGCGCTCCTGCGGGGACCGCTGGCCGGCGACGACCGGAACGGGTCCGGCCAGGAAGCGGCGGCGAAGCCCGCGTACGCGACCCGCTGCGAGAAGATCCCCCAGCTCACGTCGATCCACGACCTCGCGACGATCGTCGACACCGTCCGAGGCGTGCCGGCGATCATGGGCGCGGACGTGGGCGCCGATCTCGAGCTGCAGGACGGACGCCGCATCTGGGTGATGGGTGACACGCTGCGCGACCCGTCGTTCGACGGGCAGCGGTTCGTCCGCAACTCCATGCTCCTCATCTCGCCGGGCTGCGCCCGCGTCGTGCTGCCCGCGGACAACGGGGCGCTGGTGCCCGACCGTCCGGACGGCGTCGGCTACTGGCCCATGTCGCTCGGGCGCGTGACGCGCAACGGTGTCGACGTCGTCGGGGTCGGGGTGCAGCGGGTCCGCAGCACGGGCGGGCCGAGCTCGATGGAGTTCGAGACGCTGGGCCCCGCGATCGCCGTCTTCCACGTCGCCCGCGGCGGTGTGCCGCAGCTCGTCGAGGTGATCGACATCGGCCCCGACGACCCCAGCCGCAAGCGTCCGACGTGGGGCGCCGCCGTCGCCGTGGAGGACGACTGGGTCTACCTGTACGGGACGGCGAACCCCGAGGTCGACGGCGTCTTCGGCTACTCGTTGCGCGTCGCGCGCGTCCGGATCGACGACATCCGGGACCACGGCGCCTGGCGCTACTGGGACGGGTCGGCGTGGGTCCGTGACGCGTCGTCCGCGGTCGAGATCATCGGCGCGCAGGGCGGGGTGTCGCAGGTGCTGAGCGTGTTCGAGGCCGGCGGGTCCTGGTACGCGGTGAGCAAGCAGGACGAGTTCCTCGGCGACGACCTCGTGATCTGGAAGGCGCCGCGGCCGACCGGGCCGTACAGGGTGGCGTCACGGCCGGCCGACATCCCGTCGGACGAGTCGACCGGTGTCCTCCGCTACATGCCGCTCGCGCACCCGCAGCTCCTCCGGAAGGACGGCTCGGTGATCGTGTCGTACAGCCGCAACAACACCGACGTGCAGAAGATCGAGCAGGACCCGCTGCTGTACCGGCCCGAGTTCCTCCGCGTGCCGCTGCCCTGAGGACTGCACTGAAGGACGCTGCGCCGTCGGATCGCCGGAATTCCGGGCGTCGGCGCCCGCGTGTCTCTCCCTGACCCGCAGCGCACGGCCCTATCGTGCGAATCAGGAGACGACGAGGGGGAAGGCGCGTCATGACGGATCTTGCAGGAGCGATCACCTCGGCGGCGAGGACCGCGTGGTGGATCGTCGTCGTCCGGGGGGTCCTCGCGATCGGCCTCGGCATCGTCGCCCTCGTGTGGCCGGACGTGACGGCACGCGTCGTCATCGTCCTCTTCGGCATCTGGGCGCTCGCCGACGGCATCATCGCCCTCGTCAGCATCGTCACCGGAGGCGGCCGGGCATGGGGCTGGTTGCTCCTCGAGGGCGTCCTCGGCATCGCGGCCGGCATCATCGCGTTCCGGGCACCGGTCACTGTCGCGCTGGCCCTGGTCCTCGTGGTCGCGTTCTGGTCGATCATGATCGGCGTGCTCGAGATCTCGGGCTCGCTGCAGGTGCGTCAGGTCCCGGGCAGCGGCTGGGGCTGGCTGCTCGCGTCCGGCGTGATCTCGATCCTCTTCGGCATCCTGCTCTTCGCGTGGCCGGACATCGGCTTCAAGACGCTGATCGTGCTGATCGGCATCTACGCGCTGGCGATCGGCGTGTTCTGGCTGATCTCGGCGTTCATGATCCGTAAGGACATCAAGGCGATGGACGCCGTCTAGCACCCACAGACGCCAACGCCCCACGCTGCGACCAGGGCCGTGGGGCGTTGTGCCGTACGGGTGCACTCGCACGCGTTCGCGACGCTCCCCATCGCAAACGTCGCGGTGCCACGGTACGGCGGTGGCCGCCGCCGCGCGCCGGCTGCACGCGCGCCGTACGGCGTCAGCCGTACAGGCGGACCGGCATCGCCTCCACGCCGTACACGATCGAGCGCTGCCGGAAGGTCAGCTCGCTCGGGTCGCAGGCGAGGGTGATGTCGGGGAAGCGGCGGAACAGGCGCGGGTATGCCGAGCGCAGCTCCATCCGGGCGAGCTCGGCACCGACGCAGCGGTGGAACCCGTGCCCGAACGCGACGTGCGACACCGGCCAGTCGCGGTGCGGGTTGAAGTGCTCGAGGTCCGGGCCGCCGGTGCGGTGGTCGCGGTTGGCGCCGGACAGCGACGCCACGACGACGTCACCCTTGGTGATGCGCTTGCCGAACAGCTCGTGGTCCACCTTGGCGAAGCGCGGGAACGACACCTGCACCACCGTGAGGTAGCGCAGCATCTCCTCGACGACCGGGTCGGCGAAGGCGTCGTCCTCCACGAGCCGCCGACGTGCCTCGGGATCGTTCATCAGCACCATCGAGCCGAGCGCGATCGTGCTCGCGGTGGTCTCGTGGCCGCCCGTGAACACGCCGTCGGCGAGTCCGCCGAGGTCGTAGTCGGAGATCTCGTCCCCGACCTCCTCGATGATCTTGCCGATGAGCCCGTCGCCCGGGTCGTCGCGCTGCTCCTTGGTGGCCTGCATGAGGAACGTCCGCGACTCCGAGATGGCGCCGAAGCTGCCGGCTCCTCCGGCCGAGACGTCGAACCGAGCCGAGCCCAACGCGAAGAACTCCTCGCGGGACTCGTCGGGCAGCCCCAGCAGCTCGCAGATCACCAGGAACGGGACGGCGAAGGCGAAGTCGGCCATGAGGTCGACGTCGGGGCCCTTCTCCTCCATCACGTCGAGCTGGTGCTCGATGACCTCGTCGATCTTGGGCGTGAGGCGCGCCAGACGGCGCATCGTGAACTCAGGGGTGAGCAGCTTGCGCAGGCGCGTGTGCTCCGGCGGGTCGGTGAAGCCGAGGCCGCCGATGTCGCCGTCGGCCGCCCCGACCTCGCCGACGAACGGACGGATGTCGTTGCTGTACGAGGTGCGGTCGGCGAGCACCGCCTGCGCCTCGGCGTGACCGCTGACGAGCCAGATGTTCATCCCGAAGAGGCTCGCGAGCTTCTTGACGGGGGCCTCGGCGCGCACCTTCGCGAGCTGCGGGACGGGGTCCAGGCCGTCGCGGCGCAGCGGCATCAGCCAGCGGTTCGGGACGAACGTGAGCTTGGAGAGATCGATCCCGTCCTTCTGCGACCGCAGGAGAGTCCGCTGGGCGACCCACGTCAGCAGGTCGGTCGTCATCTTGCGCATAGTCCGACAAGATTAACGGTCGAGGGGGGCGCCGAGGCCGCTGCTCCACCGATTTCAGGGATGTCCCTGATCTCCCTGGGTGATCATCTCCGCGAGCACGGGGACGGCGCTGCGCTCGAGCGGCTTCGTCGCAGTGAGCAGCGTCAGGACCGCCTCGTCTGCGCGCTCCCGGAGCGCCGCGACGGCCGCCCGTTGCGCGGGTTCGCCGAGCTCCGCGCGGTAGCGGCGGACGAACTCCTCGTACGGCAGGCCGTCGTGGTGGAGCGCTCGCCGCAGCTCGGTGCTCGGGGCGACGTCCTTGTCCCACGCGGCGATGGCGAGCTCCTCCTTGCGGATGCCGCGCGGGGCCACAGCCGGTCGACGAGGACACGGACCCCGTCGTCCTCGGCGGGTGGGTCGTACGCTCGTCGGCCCTGCACGCGGATCGGTCCCATGGGGTCAGTCTGCGCGCTCTCCGACATGGGTGCGGGGTGGATCGGTGCCACTCGGTGACACCGATCCACCCCGCAGAGGCACGTGCCGCGTCAGAACCCGAGGACGCGTGCCGTCACCGTCGTCTCCGACGGCGCGTGGGTCGCGTCGCCGGTGTAGCGGACCGTCAGCTGGTGCGTGCCCGGCTTGAGCGCCTTGGCCGGGATCGCGACGAGCGTCACGCCCACCACGAGCCTCTGGCTCGCCAGCACCGTGTCGCCCTTGAGCACCTCGACGGTGCCGGTGGCCCGCGGCTTGACCTGCGCCGCGATGATCGGGCCGAACAGCGGCGAGATGCCCGGCGTCGCCACCGCGCTCACCGTGGTCGGGGTGAGCTGCTCCTCGAGCGCGATTCCGACCAGGGCCGGGTCGTGGTCGCTGGAGCGGAATGCGGTCTCGTCGTAGAAGAGGGTCGCGTTGTTGTTGTAGCGGCTGTACTCGTACGCGATCGGCTCCATCGCGTTGATCGACCAGACACCCATGCCGGTGATGTTCGGCGCGGCCGCCGGCGACGCGAACACGTGGTCGAGCGACCCGATCTCGCCGTCGAACTGGTAGGTCTCCGCCGTCTGGTAGGTCTCCTCGAGATCCACGTAGCCCGCATTGCGCAGGACCGTGATCGGGTCCTCCTTCGAGTACGCGTTGAGGTCACCGGTCAGATAGACCTTGTCGGTCCCGGCGGCGGCCTTCACTGTGTCGGCGAAGGCGACGAGCGCGTTCGCCTGTGCGACCCGCTCGACGGTGCCCGCACCCTGGTCGGGGTCAGGCGTGCCGGACCGCTTCGACTTGAAGTGGTTCACGATCGCGACGAACCGGTCGTCCTCCGTGCCGGCGACGGGCTGGAAGGCCTGCGCGAGCGGCTCGCGCGCATCGGCGAAGGCCGGGTCGCCGACGAGGACGGTCGAGCCGCCGACCGGTGCGAGGACCGCGGGCTTGTAGATGAACGCCGTACGGATGAAGTCCTGCTCCTCGACCGTCGGCAGCGCGGACGCATCGGGGGACGGGACGTACGCCCAGGTGCCGGCACCGGCCGCCTCGTTGAGCGCGTCGGTGAGCGCCGCGAGCGCGGCGTCGCGGTCCTTGCCGAACTTCACGGAGTTCTCGATCTCCTCCAGCGACACGACGTCGGCGTCGAGGGCGTTGATCGCCGCGACGATCTTCTTCTCCTGGCGCTCGAGCTGCGTCGTGCTGGCGGCACCTCGCGGTCCCGCCTGACCGACGCACTCGTCGACGGTTGTCGCGACACCCTCGCGGTCGACGAAGTAGTCGCAGGAGATGCCGGTCGTCGCCTCGTACTCCTCACCGGTGGTGATGAAGTAGTTGAGGACGTTGAACGCGGCAAGGGTGAAGTCGCCGCCGACCTGCGGAGCCGCTTGCGGCCGCTCGGCGCCCGCGAAGGTCGCCGGGAGCACGCCGTTGACGTCGTCGGCGGTGAGCTGGGCGACCGGCTGGAGCTTCCACGCGCTGTTGCGGTAGTCGAGGACGACGTCACTCACGAACGTCGCCGAGGCCCCGACGCGGATCGTGGTGTCGGCGTCGATCCACGGCTGCGGCGTGTTCTTGCCGCCCGCGGTGTAGTTGGTCGAGGAGCCGTCGTCGAGCGTGATCCGCTTCGTGGCGTTCTCCGCCTTCACGGCCTGCGACGCGGCGCCCGGGGCGGCGACCTCCGTCGGGACGTACAGCGGCGAGGTGCCGGCTGCGAGACCGATCTCGGCGAAGGTGTTGGTGGTGTAGTTGTTCGTCACCGTGAAGGGACCCTTGGGCGTGACGAGCATGCCCTCGAGCGCCTCACGGGCGGCGTCGTCGAGCGGCAGCGCGAGCTCGGTCGCCTTGACCGCCGCGGCGGGCTCGTCGAGCACCACCACGTCGGCCGCGGCCGGCGTGATCTCGGTCAGGCCGCCGAACTCGCTGATCACACCGGTGACCTTCACGTGGTCGCCGATCGCGACCTTGGCGACCGCGGCGCTGCCGAAGACGAAGATGCCGTCGGACCGGCCGGGCGTCGCGTCGTCCGCGCCGCCGCTGCCCGCCGTCTGGAGGTAGAAGCCGTTGAAGCCACCCGTCGGGTAGGCCGCCGTGACGACGCCCTGGGTGATCACCGTGTCGTCGGCGTACGGCGAGGCCGCGCCGGATCCCTGGATCTCGGCGATCGTGCGCTCCACCACCGGGTTCGGCGCGGGCACGCAGGCCTCGCCGCAGGCGGTCGGCGTCGGCGCCGCCGAGGTGAAGTCGGCGCTGTTGTTGTTGGTGTCTGTGCCGTCGGTCCGGTTGATCGACGCCGTGACCGAGTAGCCGCTCGCGATCGGGGCGGTCTCGGAGGTGTTGGAGACGCCGTAGCCGAGGAGGTCGACGACGTTCGGGTTCGCGACGACGGTCGCGCCGTCACCCGTCAACGTGTCCGCCGTCTTGGTCAGCGCCAGGGTCCCGCCGTTCGTGTTGCCCGAGAAGGCGATCGTCGACGGGGCGTCGGGCGTCGGCAGCGGCGCTCCGTTGGTCGAGTTGGCGTTGCCGCTCACCAGGTAGTGCGCGCCCGCCGGGATCGTGCCGGACAACGGGATCTTGCCGGTGAACGCGGTGGTCGAGCTGTACGAGCGGTACTGCACCGTCCAGCCGTCGACCTTGATCGGCTGGCTGGTCGGGTTGTAGAGCTCGACGAACTTGTTGAGGTAGGTCGCGCCGGCGCTGCCGCCGTTGAGGTAGGCCTCGTTGATCACGAGGTGGTCGGCGGGTGCTGCGCTCGCGGGTGCCGCGACGGCGCCGAGCGTGCCCGCGGCGAGCGCTGCGGCAGCGAGGAGCGACGTCGCGCGGGCGCCGCGTCTGATGGAGAGAGACACCTTGATCCTCCTGGATCCGTGCGGTCAGGACTGTGCTGCTGTTCAGAGACGAGAATCAGAGAGGGCCACGTCCTGGTGGACGTGGCCCTCACTGGCGATCAGAAGCCGTAGACCTTGACGGTCAGCTCCGTCTGTGACGGCTTGTGCGTGCCGTCACCGCTGTAGCGGACGGTGACGACGTGCGTGCCGGGCTTGAGAGCCCGCGCTTTCAGCGCGATCACCGTCGCGCCGCCCACGAGCTTCTGCTTGCCGAGGACCGTGCCGTCGGCGGCGACGACCTCGACGGTGCCGGACGCCTTCGGCTTGACCTGGGCGACGATGATCGGGCCGACGATCGGCGAGATGCCCGGAGTGGCGACGGCCTTGATCGTGGTCGCGATCTTGCCCTTCTCCACCTGGAGTGGGATCGACACCACGGTTCCTGACGGGGCTGCCGTGAGCGTCAGGGTGGCGGCGCCCGCAGCCAGACCGTCCGGCACCGTGAACGCGACGGTCGCGCTGCCGTTGGTCACCGGGAAGGTGCCGATCTCGGTGTCGCCGATCTTCGCCGACAGCGTCGTGTTCTGAGGGCTGTCGAGCGAGGTGAGGTCGAGCTTCGAGACGGTGAACGAGTACGACTCACCGGTCGTCACCGTCGACGGCGCGCCCTCGGTCTTCACCGAGCGCCGGGCGAACGACGGCGCCAGAGGCGAGTGCTCGTCGATGTAGTCGATCCACGCCTCACGGTCGACCAGGCCGGAGTCCTTCGGCGCCTCGCCGTCGCGGAACACCCAGAAGTTGTCACCACCGGTAGCCAGGAAGCTGAACGTGCCGATCCGGTAGTCCTTGGTGAGGTCGATCGGCGCGCCGTTGATCGTCACCGAGTCGATGATCCCCTTCTTGCGCGGGTTGCCCTGCGGGTCGGCGGGGACGGACGGGTCGTCGACCTCGTGGTAGGTGTACGAGACGTTGTCCGACAGGCCGAGCTGCAGGTAGGCGCGGCTCGGCACGCTGCCGTTCTCGAGGCGCTGCCACTGCTGCTCGAGCATCGTCACGAACTGCTCGCCGGTGAGGGTCACCGACCACAGGTTGTTGACGAACGGCAGCACCGCGTTGGCCTCGGCGTACGTCACGACGCCGTCGGTGTTGGCCGGGTTGGTCGAGGTGTCGCCGGGGTAGAACAGCTCGGCCCGCAGGCCACCGGGGTTGACGACGCCGATCTCGGCGTTGCCGCCCTGCTCGTCGTCGAGGCTGTCACGCAGGGCGTTGGCGACGGTGTTGCCGAGGGTGGACTCCGAGGCACGGTCGTCGCGAGCGCTGCTCGCGCCCGGTGTCGGGTGCGTGTAGACGCCGTTCACGTAGCTGCCGCCGTTGAACGCGGTCGTGATGTCGTTGGTGATCGTGCCGACCGGCTGGTTGCCGACCGTGGCCGCGTTGGCCAGCGCCGCGTCGACGATCGTCTTCACGGCGGCGACGCGCGGGTACTGGGCGACGAGGTCGGCGTCCGCCGTCGTCGTACGGGCCACCACCGAGCGCGTGTAGGCCGTGACGTCGTCGGTCGCGGTGTCGTACGTGATCTCGACCTTCGCGACGCCCTCGCCGTAGTTGCCCGACTGCACGAGCGGACGCGTGCCGGTGCCGCCAGGGATGGGGGCGTCGTACGCGTAGCGCTGGTGGGTGTGGCCGGTGAAGATCGCGTCGACGGTGGCCGCCGTGTCGTTCACCATGTGCGCGAAGACCGGGCTCGCCGCGACCTGCTGGTCGAGCGTCGCCGCGGGCTCCGACAGGGGGGCGCCCTCGTGGAAGCTGGCGATGACCAGGTCGGCCTCGCCGTTGGCGTCGTTGCCGTCCTTGAGCTCGGCGGCGACGCGGTTCACGGCCGCGACGGGGTCGCCGAAGTCGAGGTCGGCGATGCCCGCGGGGCTGACCAGCGACTTGGTCTCCTCGGTGACGACGCCGACGATGGCGACGTCGACGCCCTTCACGGTGTACTCGGCGTACTCGGGGAGGGCCGGCGTCTGCGTGCCCTTCTCGTAGACGTTGGCCCCGAGGAAGACCGGCTGGCCGAAGCGGTTCTGGCCCATCCGCGGGATCACACGCTCGGTGAGGTCGGCGAAGCCCTGGTCGAACTCGTGGTTGCCCACGGCGGAGTTGTCGAGCTGGAGCGCCTTGAGGACGTCGATCGTCGGGTTGTCCTGGTCGACGGCGCTGGCGAACAGCGAGGCGCCGATGTTGTCGCCCGCGGCGACGAACACCGTGGCGTCCTCGCCGCCGGCCGCGCGCAGCTGCTCGACCGTCCCGGCGAACTTCACCGTGTTGGCGTCGATCCGGCCGTGGAAGTCGTTGATGCCGAGGAAGGTCAGCTTCACCTCGTCCTCGGGTGCCGCAGAGGCGGCCGGGACGGCGGCGAGGGGCGCCGCGACCAGCGCGGCGGTTGCGGCGACCAGGGTCGATCGTCGCAGGAGAGTACGGTGGCGTGGTCGCATGAGGGGGCTCCTCCGAGAGACGTGATCCGCTGACCATAGCGACCCCACATGACATGCGCTGCGGAAAAGAGTGACGATTCCGCGACGATGTGGTGGCAACTATTGGAGATTTGGACAGCCGGCCAGGAGTTCCTTTGGACCACTACCTCGTCCCCGCCCGAGACGGGGAGGCGACGGTCGAGGTCAAGGGGTCCCGGTTCCTCGGCTGGGTCCGGCGCGTCGGCTCCGAGGACGAGGCCCGCGCGTACGTCGCCGAGGCCCGCCGCCTGCACTGGGACGCGCGGCACCACTGCTCGGCGTTCGTGATCGGACCCGACGGCGCGCTCCAGCGCAGCAACGACGACGGCGAGCCCAGCGGGACGGCGGGTGCCCCGATGCTCGACGTCCTCGTACGCCGCGAGGTGCGCGACGTGGTCGCCGTCGTCACCCGGTGGTTCGGCGGGACGCTCCTCGGCGCCGGCGGCCTGGTCCGGGCGTACGCCGAGACGACCGCCGCTGCACTCGACGCCGCCGGCCTGCTGTGCCGTGAGCTTCGCACCCGGGTGGAGGTACGGGTCGGGCACGGTGATGCCGGGAAGGTCGAGAACGAGCTGCGGGCTCGGGGCGTGGAGGTCCTCGGCGTGGAGTACGGCGCCGGGGCCGTCGTCCTGGCCGTCGCCGCGTGGCCGGAAGCGGTCACGTCGCTCGAGGAGCTCGTCGCCGCCGTCACCCGTGGTTCCGGGGATGTCGTCGCCGGTGCCACGTTCTGGGTGCCCTGACCCCGCCCGAGCCTGTCGTTGACACGGTGTGACGCCCGCCATAGCGTCGACGACGGCCGCGTTGAATCGTTTCAAGCCTGAGTGCCCTCAGCACCCCTCCGAAAGGTTGCTCCGATGAGCCAGCCCACTCCTGTGCCCCGATCTCGGTGGCTGCGTACGACGGGGGTGGCCGGCGCGATGCTCGCGCTGGCCGTCACCGGTGTCGCGCCGGCCGCGGCACAAGGGAAGCCGCCTGCCGCACCCGCCGACCTGCGGGTCAACGGCCTCGTCGACCCGTTGGGGATCGACGACGCCACCCCCGACCTCAGCTGGGCCAACACCGGCGAGCTCGCGAAGCAGACGGCGTACCAGATCCGCGTCGCCAGCTCCGTGCCGAAGCTCGGCAAGGCCGACCTCTGGGACTCCGGCAAGGTCCGCTCGCGCGCGCAGCTCGACGTCGAGTACGACGGTCGCTCGCTCGGCTCCCGCAGCCAGGCCGTGTGGCAGGTGCGGGTCTGGGACGAGACCGGCAAGGCCAGCGGCTGGAGCGAGCCCGCGTCGTGGGAGCTCGGCCTGACCGGCGAGCGCGACTGGGACGCCGACTGGATCACCAACGCCGAGTGGAACGAGCCGCTGCACCAGGACATCGCGCTCGGCACCCAGACCGCGCGGTACGTGCGTCTGACCGTGACCGATCTCGGTCGCCCCGAGGAGCCGCTGGACGACCCCGGCTGGAAGCCGCGCCTCGAGCTCGGTGAGGTCGGGCTCGTCGACAGCGCCTCCGGCGCCACCGACCTCGCCACGGGCGCGAAGGTCACGGTCTCGGAGAACAACGCCGAGGACGGGGTGTGGGCGCCGGAGTACCTGACCGACGGCAAGGTCACGACGGCCGACGCGCCGCGTGGCTACCGCAGCAGCTACCACCCGGAGACCGACGTCCAGGACGAGCCGATCGTCATCACGATCGACCTCGGCGAGGCGCGGACGTTCGACGCCGTGCGGCTCTTCCCGCTGTGGGACTCCCCCGGCCGGTACGGCACGACGCCCAACTACCCGCGCGACGTGACGGTGTCGGTGTCGGCCGACGACGCGTCGTACACGAAGCTCACGACCGCCAAGAAGCTCCCCGCGATCTCGACCACGCACGAGACGCCGGAGGCGCTGCCGATCTTCGCGAAGGACTTCACGACCCAGGGCAAGGTCAAGGAAGCCCGGCTCTACGTCACGGGTCTCGGTGTCTACTCCGCGAGCATCAACGGCAAGCCGGTCACCGAGGACGTGCTCGAGCCCGCGAACACCGTGCACTTCACGCGCGTCCCGTACGCGACGTACGACGTCACCGACCTGCTGGACAAGAAGGTCAACACGATCGGTCTCGAGGTCGGCAACGGCATCTTCAACGTCTTCAACACGCCCGCCGACGCGAAGCGCTACGTGAAGTCGGCCTCCGGTCACGGCGTACCGCGGGTGATGGGTCAGCTCGAGCTGACCTACGCCAACGGCAAGCGGACCACCATCGCGACCGACCCGAGCTGGAGGACCACCCTCGGCGACGTCACCTTCACCAACTGGTACGGCGGCGAGGACCGCGACGCCCGCCGTGCGATCGACGGCTGGGACGAGCCCGGCACGTCGCGTACGGCGTGGGACTCCGCGGTCGAGTCGTCGGCTCCGACCGAGGACACGAAGCTCGTCGGCCGCAGCCAGCCCCCGATCCGCCAGGTCGACACCCTGGAGGACGTCAAGGTCTCCGAGCCCAAGCCCGGGACGTACGTCTTCGACCTCGGCGTGAACTTCGCGGGCTGGCAGCAGCTCACGACGAGCGGGCCCGCCGGCACGAAGATCACGATGCGCCCGAGCGAGCGGCTCAAGGCCGACGGCACCGTCGACCAGGCCAGCGCCGGCGGCGACATCCGCGACACCTTCGTCCTCGCCGGGAAGGGCGAGGAGACGTTCACGCCGCAGTTCGTCTACCACGGGTTCCGCTACCTGCAGGTCGAGGGACTCGCGACGGCGCCGGACGCCTCGACGGTCAAGGGGCTCGTCCTGCGGGCCGACGACCGGGCGGTCGGCAGCTTCTCCTCCTCGGACCCGCAGCTGAACGCGATCCACCGGATCATCGACCGGTCCGTGCAGTCGAACATGTACTCGGTGTTCACCGACTGCCCGCACCGCGAGAAGCTCGGCTGGCTGGACCAGACCAACCTGGTCTTCGACACGGTCGCCTTCGGGTACGACGTGCAGGCGCACTACCGCAAGATGCTGCAGGACGTGGTCGACGCGCAGCAGGACAACGGGCTGATCCCGACCACGGCTCCGGAGGACTCGCTGTTCGCCGGCGCGTTCCGTCACGACGCGAACTGGGGCGCCACGCTCGCGGTCTCGTCGTGGCAGATCTACCAGTGGTACGGCGACGACAGCGCGATCCGCGCGTACTGGCCGCAGATGGTCGAGTACGCCGACTTCCTCGCCCGTGGCGCCAAGGACAACATCGTCAGCGGTGGCCTCGGCGACTGGATCACCCCGGCCAGCCCGGTGACCCCGCCGGCGTTGACGCAGACGTGGGCATACCACCGGATTCTCACCCACATGAGCCAGATCGCGGAGGTCCTCGGGAAGGACGCCGAGGCGCAGGCGTACACCGACCGGGCGGCCGACGTCGCGGCGGCGTTCCACCGCACGTTCTTCAGCACCACCACCGGCCTGTACGGCAACGGTGACCAGGCCAGCCAGGCGCTCGCGCTCGAGGAGGACCTCGTGCCGGCCGAGCTGCGCCAGGACGTCCTCGACCGGTTCGTGAGGATGATCCGCGACAAGGGGAACCACATCGAGGTCGGCGAGATCGGCCTGCACGCGGCGGTCGAGCTGCTGTCGCGCGAGCGTCTCGACGACGTGCTGTACGACTGGACCCAGCAGAACGACGGGATCAGCTACGGCAAGTTCCTCAAGGCCGGGGCGACCTCGCTGCCCGAGAGCTGGACGAACAGCAACTCGTCCAACAACCACTACATGCTCGGCGCGATCGACGCCTGGTTCACCAACGGCATCGCGGGCATCGGCCAGGCCGAGGACTCGATCGGCTGGGAGCACGTGGTGATCGAGCCGGCGCTCGTCGGGTCCCTGCAGCAGGCGCAGGCGTCGTACGAGTCGGCGCGCGGGCTGATCTCGAGCGCGTGGGAGCGCAAGGACGGTGTCCTCACCCTGCGGGTCGAGGTGCCGGCGGGCACCACGGCGACCGTACGCGTGCCGGGCACGTCCGCGGTCGGGCCGGACGGCGCCCGTGAGGTCCGCAGCGACGTCGACGGCTTCACGCAGTTCGAGGTCGGCGCGGGGTCGTCCGTGTTCACGTCCACGGTCGGCTGACGTCCCGTCCCCGATTTGAAGGGTTGGCGTCGGTTCTCCGCATGGGAAACCGACCGAAACCCTTCAAATCGGGGACGCGGGGGCGGGGCCGGGGGCGGGGACGCGGGGCGGGGACGCTCAGAGGGCGTCGAGGCGGCCGAGGACGTCGCGGACGTGGTCGAGCGAGCGCTTGTGCGCGAGACCGGTCGTGTCGTCGAAGTAGAGCCCGTCCCCGATCAGCTGGACCGTACGCGCCAGCGCGTCGTCGCCGTAGTGCTCGGCCAGCACCGCGAACCATCCGTTGCGGAGCTCGGCCAGCGTCTCCCGCGCCCGCGGGTCGTCCTGAGCGACGCGTGAGGCCGCGATGAGTCCGCGGTCGAAGGCCGAGCCGGTGTCGACCGAGGTCTCGAGGTAGTAGAGGACGGGCCCCGCCGGCGCCTCGCGCATCTTCGCCACGTCGGCCCGTCCCTGCTCGCGCAGCCGCTCGAGCATCGCCTCGACCATCGCGTCCTTGCTCGGGAAGTGGTAGAGCAGCCCGCCCTTCGACACCTCGGCCCGCGCGGCGACCGCGTCGAGCGTCGCGATCCGGCTCCCGCCCTCGACCAGGAGCATCTCGAAGGCGTCGAGGATGCGGTCGCGGGTGGAGGCACCGTCGGCTCGGGCGGTCATGCGAGCACTCTAGCGACGCGGTTACGGCATGGGCGCCGGGCGAGCGGGTACGGGCCTCCCATGGATGCCCGCATCAGCCTCACCGTCGATGGCCGGTCGAGATCCGTCACGGTCGACACCCGCGCCACCGTGCTCGACGTCCTCCGTGAGCGGCTCGGCATCACCAGTCCCAAGAAGGGCTGCGACCACGGGCAGTGCGGCTCGTGCACCGTCCTGCTCGACGGGCGCCGGCACCTCACCTGCCTGGCGCTCGCCGTCGCGTACGACGGGAGCGAGATCGTCACCGCGGACGGCTTGGCGACCGACGCGCTGCACCCGGTGCAGGAGGCGTTCCTCGAGCACGACGGCTACCAGTGCGGCTACTGCACGCCCGGTCAGGTGTGCTCGGCCGTCGGCGTCCTCGACGAGGCGAAGCAGGGGCACCCGAGCCACGTCTCCGAGGACCTCGACGCAGAAGTGGAGCTCGACGACGACGAGATCCGTGAGCGGATGAGCGGCAACCTCTGTCGCTGCGGTGCCTACGAGGGCATCCTCGCCGCGGTCCGTCAGGCGGCCGGACGGTGAGGCCGCTCGAGTACGTTCGGCCCGACGACCCTGCGGACGCCGTACGCGCAGTCGCCGGCGACCCCCGTGCCGCCTTCCTCGGCGGAGGCACCAACCTCGTGGACCACCTCAAGCTGGGCATCGCCTCGCCGGAACGCCTGGTCGACGTCCGTCGGCTCGGTCTCGACACGGTCGACGAGTACGGCGGCCCGGACGGCGGTGGACTGCGGATCGGCGCGAACGTCCGCAACAGCGACCTCGCCGCCCATCCGTCGGTACGCACGAGGCTCCCGGTCGTCGCCCGCGCGCTGCTCGCCGGCGCGTCGGGGCAGATCCGCCACCAGGCCACCACCGGGGGCAACCTCCTCCAGCGCACGCGGTGCTTGTACTTCCAGGACGTCTCCACCCCGTGCAACAAGCGTGAGCCGGGCAGCGGGTGCTCCGCCCTGGAGGGGTACGACCGCTACAACGCGATCCTCGGGGCGAGCGAGGCCTGCGTCGCCACGCACCCCTCGGACCTGGCGGTCGCGCTCGCGGCCGTCGACGCGCGGGTCGTCGTCCTCGGCGGCGAGGGTGAGCGGCGGATCGCGTTCGCCGACCTGCACCGCCTGCCCGGACACCACCCGGAGCGCGACACGACCCTCGAGCACGGTGACCTGATCACGGCGGTGGAGGTGCCGTGGTCCGACGTCGCCCGGTGCTCGACGTACACCAAGGTGCGCGACCGCGCCTCGTACGCGTTCGCGCTCGTCTCGGTCGCGGCCGCGCTCCGGCTCGAGGACGGGGTGGTCCGCGACGTCCGCATCGCCTGGGGCGGCGTCGCGCACAAGCCGTGGCGTGCCGAGCGTGCCGAGGAGCGCCTCACGGGCGCGGCGCTGACCGAGGCTGCGGTCGACGAGGCGGTCGCCGAGGAGCTGGAGGCGGCCCGGACCGGCGAGGGCACGGCGTACAAACCGGTGATGCTGCGCCGTACGACCGCCTGGACCCTGCTGCGTCTGGCCGAGGAGGCGGTCCGATGAGCGAGCCGGCGATCGAGCAGCAGACCGAGCCGGTCGAGGTCCGCTCCGTCGGGACGGACCTCCGCCGGGTCGACGGGGTCGAGAAGGTGACAGGACGTGCGTCGTACGCGGTCGAGCACGGCAGCGCGGACGGCGTGGCCGACCCGCTGCACCTGTGGCTGGTCACGTCCACGGTGGCGAAGGGCCGGGTCGTGGACGTCGACGCGTCGGCCGCGCTGTCGCACGACGGTGTGGTGTCGGTGCTCGACCACACGAACGCACCGCGGCTCGACGACACCTCGAACGGCGAGCTCGCGATCCTCCAGGACGGCGCGGTCGGTCTCCGCGGGCAGATCGTCGCGCTGGTGCTCGCGGAGACGCCCGAAGCGGCGCGGGAGGGTGCCGCGCTCGTCCGGGTCCGGTACGACGCCGCGCCGTTCGAGGCCGAGCTGCGCGAGGACAACGCGACGTACCGGCCGGACACCGTGAATCCTGCCAAGGAGACCGACACCGACGAGGGCGACGTGGACGCGGCGCTGGCGGAGTCGGAGGTCGTGGTCGACGCGACGTACACGACGCCGTACGAGCACAACAACCCGCTCGAGCCGCACGCCACCCTCGCCTGGTGGGAGGACGTCGACGGCCGGGCCGTGCTGTCGATGTTCGACTCGACGCAGGGCGTCCACGGTGTGGTGAAGGCGCTGGCGCCGATGTTCGGCCTGGAGCCGGACCAGGTGCGCGTGCGGGCGCCGTACGTCGGCGGCGGGTTCGGCAGCAAGGGCGAGGCCCATGCGCACGTCGTCGCGGCCGCGCTCGCTGCCCGCACGACCGAGGGGCGGCCGGTCAAGGTGGCGGTCACCCGCCAGCAGATGTTCTCGCTGACCGGGTACCGCACCGCGACGATCTCCCACGTCCGCCTCGGCGCGCGACCGGACGGGACGCTCACGGCGATCGAGCACGCGGTGCAGGAGCAGACCTCGGTCGTCCGCGAGTTCGCCGAGCAGACCGCGGCGCCGACGCGGATGATGTACGCCGCTCCGAACCGCCGCACCAGCCACCGGCTGGCCCGGCTCGACGTCGCCGTCCCGTCGTGGATGCGCGCGCCCGGCGAGATGCCGGGGATGTACGCGCAGGAGGCGGCGATGGACGAGCTGGCGGTGGCGGCCGGCGTCGACCCGGTGGAGCTCCGGGTGCGCAACGAGCCCGAGGTCGACCCGGAGACGGGCAAGCCGTTCAACCGCCGGCGGCTCGTCGAGTGCCTGCGCCGCGGGGCGGAGCGGTTCGGGTGGGGCGACCGGCCGGCCGAGCCTCGGGCCACGACCGACGGCGACTGGTGGGTCGGGACGGGCGTCGCTGCCGCGACGTACCCGGCCATGCGGTCCCCGGGCAACGCCGCGCGGGTGCGCTCGCTGGACGGCGGCCGGTACGCGGTGGCGATCGGGTCGGTCGACATCGGGACCGGCGCGCGGACCGTGCTCACGCAGATCGCGGCGGACGCGCTGGGCGTCGCCCCGGAGGCGATCACGCTCGAGATCGCCGACTCCACCCTGCCGCCGGCGAGCGTGGCCGGAGGCTCCTCGGGGACGAGCTCGTGGGGTACGGCGATCGTCGCCGCGGCGCAGCGGTTCCACGCCGACCACGGGGACGACCCCGACCCGGGGCTCGAGACGACGGCCTCGGCCGCGCCGAACCCGGCGGCTCGGAAGTACGCGTTCCACTCGTTCGGCGCGGTGTTCTGCGAGGCGAGGGTGCACCGCTGGACCGGGGAGGTCCGGGTGCCGCGGATGCTCGGCGTCTACTCGGTCGGGCGGGTCGTCAACCCGACCACCGCACGGTCCCAGCTCCTCGGCGGTCTCGTGATGGGGCTGTCGGCCGCGCTGTTCGAGGAGTCGTACCGCGACCCGCGGTTCGGGCACGTCGTCACGCAGGACCTCGCGACCTACCACGTCGCGTCCCACGCGGACGTGCGCGGCATCGAGGCCGAGTGGCTCGAGGAGTCGGACGAGACCTTCACGCCGGTGGGGTCGCGCGGGATCGGCGAGATCGGGATCGTCGGTACGGCTGCCGCGGTGGCGAACGCGGCGTTCCACGCCACGGGCGTACGGGTGCGGGGGCTGCCGCTGACGGCGGACCACTTCTCGGGGTGAACCGCCGCCGGCGCTGAGCTGCCCTGCCCGCGTGGCGAAGAACACCCAGAACTCGCTTGAGTCGCTCGATTCCCGAACTGTACCGTCTGGACGGGAATGACTGTACCGGCTGGACGGTTTACCTGAGGGTGGCCGCCAACGCCGGCCACCGACGTACCGACTCACTCGAACGGGGGACGCCATGAGCACCACCACGCCTGATCGCTCGCACCGCACGCACGCCGGGTCCGGCTCGCGCACACCGGTGGCGCCGACCCCTGCCCGCGCCGGCTGGCGCCAGTGGGGTGCGCTCGCGGTCCTGATGCTCCCCGTGCTCATGGTGAGCATGGACAACACCGTCCTCAGCTTCGCGCTGCCCGACATCAGCTCGTCGCTGCGCCCGTCCGGCACGGCGCTGCTGTGGGTGGTCGACATCTACGCCCTGATGCTCGCCGGCCTGCTGGTCGCGATGGGCTCGCTCGGCGACCGCATCGGGCGGCGCCGCCTGCTGCTCGTCGGGGCCGTGGGCTTCGGCGCCGTCTCGTTCTACGCCGCGCAGGCGACCGACATCAACGGGCTCATCGCCGCTCGGGCGCTGCTGGGCGTCTTCGGCGCCACGCTGATGCCGTCGACGCTGTCGCTGCTGCGCAACATCTTCACCGACCGCCAGCAGCGACGGCTCGCGATCGCCGTGTGGGCCGCCGGGTTCTCGGCCGGCGCCGCGCTCGGTCCGGTCATCGGCGGGTGGCTGCTCGAGCACTTCACCTGGCACTCGGTGTTCCTGATCAACCTGCCGGTCGTGGCGCTCCTCGTGCCGCTCGCGCTGTGGCTGGTGCCGGAGTCGCGCGACCCCAACCCGGGGCCTGTCGACCCGATCAGCATCGTGCTGTCGATGACGACCATGCTGCCGATCGTCTACGCGATCAAGACGTTCGCCGAGCACGGGTTCACCGGCGTCGTCGGCTGGGCGCTCCTGGTCGGAGCGCTGAGCGTGGTCGCGTTCGTGCGGCGCCAGCTCGTCCGCGAGCACCCGCTGGTCGACGTCCGGATGTTCCGCAACCGCGTGTTCTCTGGTGCGCTGGTGGCCAACCTGTTGAGCCTCATGGGCCTCACCGGGTTCCTGTTCTTCGGTGCGCAGTTCCTCCAGCTCGTCGTCGGGCTCGACCCGATGGACGCCGCGCTGGTGCTCGTGCCGGGGCTGATCGCGACGATCGCCGCCGGTCTGCTCGTCGTGAAGCTCGTGCCGCTGTTCGGGGTGCGCGCCGTCGTGTCGGTGAGCTTCGGCCTGTCGGCGGTCGGCTACGCGATCGCGGCGTTCGCCGGCTCGGTGCCGTCGGCCGCGTCGATCGCCGTCGCGTTCCTCGTGCTCGGCATCGGCATCGGGTTCGCGGAGACGCTGACCAACGACGTCGTCGTGTCGAGCGTGCCGGCGGAGAAGTCGGGTGCCGCGTCCGCGCTGTCGGAGACGGCGTACGAGATCGGAGCCGTGCTCGGCACCGCGGTGCTCGGCGGCATCCTCACGGCGACGTACCGCGCCGAGGTCGTCGTACCGCCGCTGGCGGGGACCGAGGCGCAGCGCGAGGCCGCCGGCCAGACGCTCGGTGGAGCGATGGAGCTCGCCGCGAGCATCCCGCCGCAGGTCGGCCACTGGCTCGTCGAGTCGGCGCACCTCGCGTTCGACCACGCGGTCCAGACGACCAGCGCGGTGGCGATCCTGATCGCGCTCGGCGCGGCCACGGTCTCGTGGTTCACGCTGCGCGACGCGCGCTGACGCGGCAAACACCGAACGGGCCCCGGGGATCGCTCCCCGGGGCCCGCTCGCGTGCGCGACTCAGGTCAGTTGAACTTGACCTTCATCGAGGTGCCGTTCTGCTCGAGCACCTTCACCTTGAACCCGACCGCGGGGAGCTTGACCCCGTGGTTCGGCAGTTCCGCGTACCAGTACTTCTTCGTGTCGTTGAAGGTCGGCTGCGGAGCCTGTGCCCGGATGTAGCTGGGCTTGCCGTTGGTGTGCAGCGTCATCGAGTCGGCCTTGATGAGACCGAACGGCGCGTCGTACACCTGGATGCGGGCGCGCCACGGGGCGCCGGTCGCGATGTTGATGATCGGCTCCGGGTGGGCGTCGATCGGCAGGTTGCGACCCTGACCGGGGTGATCGGTCGTGTTGTTGTCCGCGACCGAGGTGTCCCAGTACGAGATGAGCAGGCCCTGGCCGTAGCGGTAGTGCTCGACCCAGTCGGGCTTGGTGCTCATCCACCCGAAGTTGTACGGGCCGGTCTGCAGGTACTTGTCGTACCCGACGTACGACCGGTGGCCCATCACGTAGTAGTTGTCGTACATCCGGGTCGTGGTCTCCCCGACGATGCTGTAGCCGTTGAAGGTCCACGCCGCGCCGCCGTCCTCGGCACCGTCGGACAGGACCGTGGCGCCGTCGGCGGTCACCGCGATGTCGTCGAGGAACAGGCCGGGACGGGTGAGGCCGCCGTCGGTCTTGTAGTACGACCGGAACAGGATCTTCTGACCGGCGTACGCGTCGAGCGGGACGACGACGTTGCCCCAGGCGGCGTGGACGCCGTCGAGGGCCGGAGCGCCGGAGGCGTCCTTGTCGAACGGCGAGCCGTCGACCGTGCCGGCCAGCGACGTCCACGACTTGCCGCCGTCGGTCGACGCCTGGAAGTACGCGTAGTCGTACCCGGCCTCGATGTCCCAACGCGCCTTCGCGGCGAACGACGCCGACGCCTTGCCGGTGAGGTCGAGCTCCGTGGTCATCGAGTTCGCGAGATCGTCGGCAGCACCGGAGAAGAACTGCTTCGTGCCCGACGCCGGTGCGCCGTAGCTGCGCGTGACGGCCTTCTTCGGCAGCACGACGACCGCGCCCTGCGCCTTGGCGGAGTTCCACTCCTGCGGGCCGAGGTCGAGCTTCTTCGACTGGTTGTAGGCGACCGCCTCGTAGTCGAGCCAGCCGAGCTGGAGCTTCTCCCACGCACCGAGGTCGCCCGGACGGCTGCCGAGCGGCTCACCGGCGCCGTTGAGGCGGCTCTGCGCCATCAGCGTCCAGTACTCGTTGGAGTTGTCGCCCTTGCTGGAGGTGTCGTACGCGTCCGGCAGACCGAGGTCGTGGCCGTACTCGTGGACGAAGACGGACAGGCCGCCGTTCTCCGGCTGCAGCGTGTAGTCGCCGACCCAGAAGCCGGTGTCGCCGATCTCGGCGCCACCCAGCGGGTTCTGCTCGGGGCCGGTGATGCCGGCGTCGGTGACGAAGGCGTACCAGCGGTGCGACCAGAGCGCGTCGCTGCCGTAGATCGGGTCACCGTCCGCCTCGTCGCCGCCGGCGTGGACGATCTGGAAGTGGTCGATGTAGCCGTCGGGCTCGTTGAAGTTGCCGTCGCCGTCGAAGTCGTAGCGGTCGTAGACGTCGTACGAGGCCAGCGCCTGCTTGATCTCGGCGTCGGTCTTGCCGGCTGCCTCTTGGTCGGCCACCCACGCGGTGACCGCGTCCTTGATCAGTGCCCAGGCGTTGGTCTCGTCGGCGTTGCCGTCCTCGTCGAACGTGGTGCGGCCGTAGCGGGCCTCGTTGTAGGGGACCTTCACCCAGTCCGCGACGGTGCCGTCGACCGTGTAGCGGCCCGACGACTGCGCCTCGTAGTAGGTCTTGACCGACTCGTCCTTCTTGCCGTCGGCGAAGTACAGGTCCTGGTAGTGGTCGCGGTTGTAGTCCGCCTGCCACACCGTCGAGTTGTCCTTCGTGCGGTCGGGCTCGGGGATCTCGTTGTGGAGCGGACCGTCGAAGCGCTGCGGCTCGACCGCGCCCTCCTCGGTCTGCCAGCCGTCGTCGGGGTAGTCAGGGTGCCGCTCGTTCCCGAACTCCGTGAGGATCACGAAGATCTTGTCGGCACGCTCCTGCTCGAGCTCGACGTACTGGTCCTGCTTCGTGACGGCCTTGCCGGCCTTCGCCAGCGCCTTGCGGCCGCGCGTGGTCGTCAGCGCGGCGGCCTCGGCGGGCGAGTACGACTTGCCGACCTTCACGACCTCGGTGCCGTTCTTGACGACCGGCTTGGAGTCGCCGTTGATGACCGACGTGAGTGCCTCCTCGCGGAGCGCGCGCCGCTTGTCCTCGAGCGGGTTCGGGAGCTCGTGCTCCGTGGCCGTCTTCTCGGCGGCGGTGACCGGGGGCGCTGGTTGGGCCGATCCCGGTGAGGCGTACGCGGCACCGAACGTGGCCGCGACGCCGAGAGTGATGAGTGCCGTGCTGAGACGTCTCAAGACTTCTCTCCCCTTCTGCAACGGAAACCGGGTCGATTGGCCCGGCGGGTGCCCGCGTCGTCCCCACACGACGCTGGATGGTTGCCTCGGGGAACGACGCGCACCGTCGCTCAACCTAGGCTTGTTCTGGAGCCCCGTCTAGACCGCAAGGTCGTTTGCTTTCATTGCGATTCGGTGAAGATGCTGCAGTCCGGGCACGATCGAGGGACTCGCGTCGTTGAGCGCGAGCACGGCGCCCTGTACCCGTGCCACCATGCGTTCATGCACGACGAGCGTGCCCTCGCGGCGGCGGCCGAGATCGCCGCAGGCAGCGGTGTGCCCCTCCACGACGCGGTCGTCGTCCTGGGGTCGGGCTGGACCGGAGCCCTGGAGTCGATCGGGGATCCCACGTGGGTCGTCCCGGCCGCCGACCTGGCCGGATTCCTCCCGCCGACCGCCCCGGGGCACGCGGGCGAGGTGGCCTCGGTCCCCCTGCGCACCGACCACGGAGTCGTGGCCCACGTCCTCGTCCTGAGCGGCCGGACGCACCTCTACGAGGGCCACGGGACCGCGGCGGTCGCGCACGGCGTACGGACCGGCGCTGCGGCCGGTGCCCGGGTCTGCGTCCTCACCAACGCCAACGGCAGCCTGCGGCCCGAGTGGCCCACCGGGACCGGTGTCCTGATCGCGGACCACCTCGACCTCGCTGCTGTGTCGCCGCTGGCCGGCGGAGAGTTCGTCGACCTGACCGACTGCTGGTCGTCGCGGCTCCGCGCCGTCGCGCGTGAGCTCGACTGCGGCCTGGTCGAGGGGACGTACGCGATGCTGCGCGGGCCCGAGTACCAGACCGTCGCCGAGCTCCGCATGCTCCGCACCCTGGGCGCGGACGTCGTCGGCATGTCTACGGTGCTCGAGGCGATCGCCGCCCGTGCCGTCGGGATGGACGTGCTCGGCATCTCCGTCGTCACCACCACCGAGCTCGACGAGCACGGCGAGCACCCCGAGCTGAACGACCCCGACGCGGTCGTGGCCGCTGCTGCCGAGTCCGCGACCGGTCTGGGTAGCACGATCCACAGCATCCTGACCGCTGTTCTTCCCGAACCCGCCCCGCCCGACTCCGCCCCGCCCGACTCCGCCCCGCCCGAGGAGACCTGATGTCCCGATACGACTCCCCCGACCCGTACCCCGCGCCCCCCGGCGCCGGCCCCGTCTCCGCCCCCGCCGGGGCGATCGAGGCCAACGGCATCAACGTCATCGACGAGTCCGAGCGCAAAGGCACCCCGCGCTCGCTGTTCTGGCCGTGGTGCGCGTCCAACATCTCGGTGTTCGGTGTCGCGTACGGCGCGTACTTCCTCGGGTTCGGCGTCTCCTTCTGGCAGGCGCTGATCGCCGGCCTGATCGGCACCGTGCTGTCGTTCCTGCTGGTGGGCATCGTCTCGATCGCGGGCAAGCGCGGCTCGGCACCGACGATGGTGCTCTCGCGGGCGCCGTTCGGCGTGCGCGGAAACGCGCTGCCGGCAGCGGTGTCGTACGTCCTGCTCGTCGGGTGGGAGACCGTGCTCGTCGCGCTGGCGGCGCTGGCGAGCGCGTCGGTGATCGAGGAGCTCGGCGGGGGCGGGGGCGACGGGGCGCGGGTCCTCGGCTTCGTGCTCACGGCCGCGGTCGTGATCGGCGCCGGGATCCTCGGGTTCGACACGATCATGAAGCTGCAGGTCTGGATCACGATCGCGACCGCGGTCCTCACCGTCGGCTACGTCATCCTCACCTTCGACCACGTCGACTGGGACGCCGTGTCGTCGCTGCCGTCGGGCGACGCGGCGGCCGTGATCGGCCTCGCGATCTTCGCGACCGCCGGGTTCGGGATCAGCTGGGTCAACTCCGGCGCCGACTACTCCCGCTACCTGCCTCGTACGGCGTCGGCCGGCGGCGTCGTCCTGTGGACCACCGTCGGCGGGGCGATCGCGCCGGTCTTCCTCGTCCTGTACGGCCTGCTGCTCGCCGGCTCCGACCAGGCGCTGCTCGCGGCGCTCGGCAACGACCCGATCGGCACGCTCGTCACGCTGCTGCCGACCTGGTACCTCGTGCCGTTCTTCCTGGTCGCGCTCGCCGGCCTCGTCGGCGGCGCGGTGCTGGACATCTACTCGTCGGGGCTCGCGCTGCTCACCCTCGGGCTCAAGACGCCGCGCTGGGTCGCTGCGGGGATCGACGGCGTGATCATGGTGCTGGGCGCGATCTACTTCCTGTGGTTCGCCGACGACTTCTTCACGCCGTTCCAGGGCTTCCTGATCACGCTCGCGGTCCCGATCGCGGCGTGGGCGGGGATCTTCGTCGCCGACATCGCGATCCGGCGGCGGGACTACGCCGCGCTCGACCTGTACGACCCGCGCGGGCGCTACGGCGCCTGGAACGTGTGGACGATCGCGTGGTTCCTCCTCGCGGTCTTCGTCGGGTGGGGCCTGGTGACGAACGGGTACGCCGAGTGGCTGACGTGGCAGGGCTACCTGCTGGAGCCGCTCGGGCTCGGCGGCAAGCAGGGCGAGTGGGCGTACGCGAACCTCGGCGTGGTCGCCGCGCTGCTCATCGGCTTCGTCGGCTACCTCATCACGGGCCGGGGCCAGATCGCGCGACAGGAGTCGGTGCCCACCGCCGGCCGGCGATGAGGATCGCGGTCACGGGAGCCAGCGGGAACGTCGGCGGTCACGTCGCGTCGTTGCTCACCGAGGCCGGCGGGCACGACGTGGTGGGGCTGTCGCGTCGTGGGCCGGTGCACGCCGACTATGACGACCTCGCCTCGTTGCGGGCCGCGCTGAGGGAGGTCGACACGCTCGTGTTCGTCTCCAGCGACGGGGAGGCAGCGCGGATGATCACGCAGCACGCGAACGTCGTGCGCGCCGCCGCGGACGAGGGGGTCGCGCACGTCGTGTACCTCTCGGGTCTGGACGCCGACGTCGCCTCGCCGTTCTGCTACGCCTACACGAACGGGACGACCGAGGCGATGCTCGCCGGGTCGGGGTGCGCGACCTCGGTCGTCCGCGCGTCGATCTTCACGGAGTTCTTCGCGGGCTTCCTCGACCGTGCGCGGGAGTCCGGGACGCTGCGTCTGCCGACCGGTGGGGCGCGGATCTCCCTCGTCTCGCGCGAGGACGTCGGCCGGTGCCTCGCCGCGCTCGCGCTGGGGCCGCCGACCGGACGCGTCCACGCCGTCACGGGACCGGTCGCGCTGGACCTGGAGGCGATCGCCGCTGCCACCGAGCGTCGGTGGCGGACGCCGGTCCGCCCGGTCGACGTGCCGGCGGCCGCGTTCGCGACCGAGCTCGCCGAGCGTGGGGAGGACCCGTGGTGGAGCTATGCGTACGCGTCGATGTTCGCGTCCGTCCGCGAGGGTCGCTGGGACGCCGTGTCGGACGAGGTGCGGCTGCTGACCGGACGCGCCCCGCTCCCCTTCGGCGACGTGCTGCCGCCCCGCCCCTGACCCGCGCCCCCCGCCCCGCCCCGCGATTTGACGCCTTATCCACGTAATCCGGTGCGGATTCGGTGCGGAAGGCGTCGAATCGTGGGGTGGCTCCGGGCGACGGGCCGGTGCTGCGAGGATGCTCCACGTCGGAGGTTCAGCGAGGAGGTGCCGTGGGCGCGAAGGCCGTACGGATCGGCGCCGTGGTCATGGCGATCGCTGCGTTCGTCATCACGCGGAAGGCCCCGCGCTAGCAGCGCAGCCCGAACCCGCCCCACGATTTGACGCGTTATCCACGGAATCGGGTGCGAATTCGGTGGGGTAGGCGTCAAATCGCGGGGCGTGGGATCGCGGGGGCGGGCCGCGGGGGCGCGGGGCGCGCGGCGCTTACGCGCGGCGCCGTGCGGGTGGGGTGGCGCCGGCGACGAGCCACGCGACGCTCATGTGGTCCGAGCGCAGCCCGGCGGTGGCGAGCCGCAGGTGCCGTGACCCCGCGGTCGGCCCTGCGACGTCGGTGCCGATCCTGGCCCGGATCCCGGCGTGGGCGAGGCGTCGGACGGTCGCGTGGGCGTCCGGCACCCGCACCCACAGCGCGAGCCCGTCGACTCCCGGGACGGACAAGCCGTGGCGGCGCAGGGCGCGGGCGAGCGTGTGCCAGCGACGTGCGTACCGCCACCGCGCCTGCGCGACCAGCGCCTGTACGACGGGGTCGCCGAGCATCAGCGCGAGCGTGCGCTGCGCCATCTTCGGCGGGAAGGAGCCGGTGATGTTCTGCCGGGACCGCAGGCGTTCGACGACCGCGGCGGCGCCGCCGACGAGCGCCATCCGGACGGTCGGGCCGTGCGAACGCTGGTAGCCGCGGACTAGCACCGTCTGCTCCGGGACCCAGCGGCCGACCGACGCAGCCGGCCCCGTCGCGAGGCCCGCCGCGCTGTCCTCCTCCACCACCAGCACCTCACGCTCCGCGAGCACGGACGCGAGCGCCTGGGCGCGTGCCTCGGTCATGTGGTGGGCGAGCGGGTCGGCCATCCGCGGCTGCAGCACGACCATCACGGGCCGGGAGGCGAGGGCCTCCTCGAGCGCCTCCGGCACCATCCCGGCGCTGTCGCAGGGGACGTGGAGCACCTGCGCGCGGACCGCGGACAGGACCGCGCTGGTCTCGGGCGAGCACGCCTCCTCCACGAGGACCCGGTCGCCGGGATGGACGACGAGCGCGGCGAGCTGGGCGAGCGCGTCGGCGTACCCCCACGCGACCGCGAGCCCGTCCGGCACGAACGGCCACGAGCCGAGTGCGACCTGCGCGAGGTCGTCGTCGACGTCGCTGGTCTCCGAGTGCTGCCAGGCGAGCCGCTCCGCCGCTGCCGCGAGGTGGGGACCGGGGTCGGGAACCAGGTCGACGTCGTACGCCGAGGACGCGAGGTCGATCCGCATCGGCAGGTCGTGGACGTCGGCCCGGTCGGTCGACGGCAGGCTCAGGTCGTGGACGAACGTGCCGTTGCGCCCGTCGGAGCGGACGAGGCGTTCGTGGCGCAGCAGCGTCCACGCGGTGGCGACGGTCGTGGCGCCGACGTGCAGGGCGGACGCCGTAGCCCGGACGGTGGGCAACCGGGTGCCGTCGCGGAGCGTCCCCTGCCGGATGAGACGGGCCACGTGGTCGGCGATCCCGCGGGCGGACGGCTCGGCCACACCGGCGGCGAGCCGCGCCGCAGGCATTGAAGCGCTTCCACGACGGTTCTTTCCCCCCATGACGAATTCTTAGCCGCGCTGGCGACGCGCCGCCACCCCACTGTCCGGATGCGGACACACGTGCTACCGGCAAGTCCGCACAATGCCGAACAAGCGAGGCGGTCACCGGCCCGTGAATGCTCATTAACGTGAGGCAACCCTCGCCGCACACCCGCGGCGGGTCCACGTGGAAGGGCAGCACATGGGACACAGACGATTGCTCTCCGTCGCCGTCGCCACGGCGTCGGTCGCCTTGCTCGGGACCAGCCTGGTCGCGTCCACCGCCACCGCGGAGGCGCCGTACAGGATCACCTTGCCGGCCGCCGCGGCCGGCATCCCCACCCCGGAGGAGTTCTTCGGGTTCGAGATGGGGGCGGAGGGGAAGCTCGCCGCGTACCCCGACGTCCTCGACTACATGAAGTCCATCGCCAAGAGCTCCGACCGGGTCGACTACGAGACCGTCGGCAAGACGACGATGGGCAACGAGTACGCGACGGTCTTCATCAGCGCTCCGAAGAACCTCGAGCGCCTCGACGATATCGTCGCCATGAACCAGAAGCTCTCCGACCCGCGCAGCACGTCGCAGGCCGAGGCGAAGGCGCTCGCGCAGGAGAGCGTCCCGATCTACCACCTCGAGGCGACGATCCACTCGACCGAGGTCGGCAACGGGCAGGCGATCAACGACATCGTGCACCGCCTCGCCACGGAGGACTCCGCCTTCACCGAGGAGGTGCTGAACAACTCCGTGATCATGCTCGTGCCGTCGCAGAACCCGGACGGCCAGCACCTCGTCGTGGACCACTTCAACCGCACCGCCGGCACGAACCTCGCGCGGACGTACCCGGACCTGTACCACAAGTACACCGGGCACGACGACAACCGTGACTGGACGATGTTCACCCAGGTCGAGGCGCAGTACCGGCTCGAGCTGGAGAAGAAGTTCCGCCCGGTGATGACGCACATCATGCATCAGCAGGGCAACTCCGGTGAGCGTCTGTTCGTCCCGCCGTACGGCGGCGTGACCAGCGCCAACGTGCCGCCGAACATGAACGCCTCGAGCTCGGCCGTCGGCCAGCACGCGATGCGTCAGCTCGCGGCCGAGGGCAAGTCCGGAGTGGGCACGCAGGACTACCACATCTTCTGGACCCTGGAGCAGCCCGTGGGCTTCTTCCCGTTCACCGGCACGGGCGCGTTCCTCACCGAGCTCGCCTCAGCGGTCGACCTGGCCTACCCGCAGAAGTCGAGCAACGGCCAGCCGCTCGGCCCGCAGGTGCCCACCCAGGCGCTGATCGAGCCGTACGAGAAGGACACCTGGACGCTCAAGGACATCGTCGAGTACGCCAACACCGCCACGTACGCGGGCATGGAGTACGTCGCGCAGAACGGCGAGAAGCTGCTGTACGACAACCTCTGGTCCGTCCCGGCGGAGTACATGGAGAACGGCGTGAAGTCGGGCGTGGAGGCCTACGTCGTCGAGGCCGACCAGCGTGACCCGTACGCGACGTACGAGATGCTCGAGCGCCTGGAGTGGACGCAGGTCGAGATCGACCGCGCGACCGCGCCGTTCACGGCGGCCGGCAAGCAGTACGCCGCAGGGTCGTACGTCATCAAGACCAAGCAGCCGCGTGGCAACTGGGTCGACCAGGTGCTCGGCAAGGACTCCTACCCGACCGACGACCTCCCGTACGCGGAGGCGACCACGAGCCTGCCGATCCAGATGGGTGTCGCGGTCGACGAGGTCAAGGCGGGCTTCGACGCGCAGCTCGAGCGCGTCGAGTCGATCGAGGTGCCTGCGGTGACGATGCCGGCAGCGCCGGGTGCCGCGGGGGCGTACCTGGTGCGTCCGGAGTCGTACGGCACGATCCAGGTCGTCGCCGCGCTGCAGAAGTCCAACATCACGACCTTCCGTGCGGGGGCCGAGTTCAAGGACGGCAGCACGGCGTACCCGGCGGGCACGTACGTGATCCCGGCGACGCCGCAGGCGCGCTCGGTGCTCGCGACCGCGACCAAGAAGGTCGGCATCCCGGTCGCGGCGACGGCGTCCGCGCCGAAGGTCGAGGGCATCCAGCTCAAGCCGCGCACGCGGGTCGGCCTGCTCCGCGGGGCGAACAACATGCCCGGCGGCTGGGACATGTGGCTGATGGACCAGTACGGCATCAACTACGAGGTCGTAGGTGCCCAGGACTTCCAGAGCGGCAAGCTCATCGACGTCTACGACACGATCGTGCTGCCGCAGGGCATCTCGAAGTCGCGGATCGTCGACGGGCTCGACCAGGAGCGGTACGACGAGGAGTTCGCGTGGGCGTACGGCGTGGGCGAGAAGGGCTGGAAGAAGCTGCGCCAGTTCGTCAAGCAGGGCGGCACGCTGCTCGCGATCGGCAGCTCGGTCGCGACCGCCAAGGAGCTGATGGACCTGCCGATCGAGCCGGCTCTGCCGACCGACCGGAACGTGTTCGCGACCGGCGGCAGCCTGCTCAACCACGAGTTCGACAGCTCGGACATGGTGGCGTGGGGCATGCCGGAGGAGTGGCCGGTGTGGCTCTACAACACCCAGGCGTGGACGCCGACGGGCAAGAAGGCCGACGTCGTCTCGACCTACCCGGAGTCGGACGTGCTGGCGAGCGGCTACCTCAAGGGTGAGGACCACATCAAGGGCAAGGCGAACGTCGTGTCGTTCGACATCGGCAAGGGCAAGGTCGTCACGTACGGGTCGGAGATCACGTTCCGTACGCTGCCGCGCTCGTCGTTCAACCTGCTCTACAACGCGGTCTACGGCGGTCCCGCGGCGGAGGTGAACAAGACGCAGCTCAAGCAGCTGAAGCCGGCGTTCTCCGCCAACGGCACGCTGCTGCCGTAGCGACACCCGTCCCGGCCCCGCGATTTGACGCCTTGTACACGTAATCCCCCGCCGTTTCGGTGGGGAAGGCGTCAAATCGCGGGGCGACGGTGTGCGGGGGCTAGTCCGCCGCGCGGTGGAGGTCCGAGAGGTGCAGGTACGCCCGCGCGTTGCGCTTGAGCCCCTCCCGCTCCTCGGGAGTGAGCTCGCGGCGGACCTTGCCGGGGACTCCGGCGACCAGCGAGCCCGGCGGGATCTCCGCACCCTCGAGCACCACGGCGCCGGCGGCGACCATCGAGCCGGCGCCGATCGTCGCGCCGTTGAGCACCACCGACCCCATGCCGATCAGGCAGTCGTCCTCGACGGTGCAGCCGTGCAGCACCGCCCGGTGACCGACCGAGACACCGCTCCCCAGCGTGACGGGCCTGTCGGTGTCGACGTGGAAGACGCACCCGTCCTGGATGTTGGTGCGCTCGCCGATCGTGATGGGCGCGTTGTCGGCGCGCAGCACCGCGCCGTACCAGACGCTCGCCTGCGGCCCGAGGGTCACGGCGCCGGTGAGGACGGCCGTCGGGGCGACGTATGAGGTGGGGTCGAGGTCGGGGCTTGTCCCGGCGATGGTCCGGAGCAGAGGTTCGGCGGTCATGGCCCCGATCGTGCCATGGCTCGGACGTAGCTCAGCCGAGGAGGGCGCGCCGGGCCATCTGCGTGAGGAGCTCGGCCATCGCGTCGGCGGAGATGCGGGCGCTGTGCGGCGTCGAGTTGAGGAGCCCGAAGGTGGCCTGTACGGCGGCGCGCGCCGTGCGCTGGTCCAGCTCGGGCCGCAGCGTGCGCAGGACCTCGACCCAGGTGTCGACGTAGTCGAGCTGCAGCTCGCGCACCGCCTCGCGGCTCTCCTCGTCGAGGTTGGTCCACTCGCGCTCCTGGACGACGATCAGCGCGGGGTTGGTCAGGGCGAAGTCGATGTGGAAGGCCACGAGGGCGTCCAGGGCGTCCTTGGGGTCGGTCGCCGCCTCGACGCGCCGCAGGCCGCCGCTGCGCAGCGTGCGGCTGATGCCGACCAGCATCTCGGACAGGATCGCGTCCTTGCCCGAGAAGTGGCGGTAGAGCGCGGGACCCGACACCCCGCACGCCGCTCCGATGTCGTGCACGGAGACGCCGTGAAAGCCACGCTCGGCGAAGAGCGCGGCGGCGGTGGTGAGGATCTGCTCCTGGCGACTGGTGACCACGCCGCCATGCTAGGTCGCTGGGGCTCGATCGCTGTGCACCACGGGGGAAAAGACAGCGGCCGGCGGGTGATCCGCCGGCCGCCGGTCCGTGAGCGGTCTCGGGTCCGCTCACGAACATAGTCCCCTCCGCGTCACGGGGGCCGCGCGGAGGAGTTCGGGGTGCTACAGGAAGAAATCTGCCATGAATTCAGCGCCATGGGAATGGCAGAATGATGCCGTGTCCTGAATACGACACAGGATCCGTGGTTTGAACGTCGATCGACGGGTGAGATCCTCCGAGCGTCAGCCGTTTTTCCCACAATTCCGCCGTTGGACAGGCGGATCGCGTGGGACGATCACGCAGCAGAGAGCAGCGGGCAGGGAGGTGTTGCGTGCTCGAGGTCTTGGGGTTCTCTCCCGATGAGTACGACCTCTATCGCGCGCTCGTCGAGGTGGCGAGCGCGACGCCGGCAGAGCTCGGCGGTGTGGTCGGCATGCAGGTCGAAGACGTGTCCGCCTACCTGGCCTCGCTCGAGCAGCGCGGTCTGGTCGGGCGGCACGTCCACGGTGGCGAGGAGCACTTCACGGCGTCACCGCCGACGGTCGCGCTCGGCTCGCTCATCGTCGAGCGGCAGCGGTGGCTGCGCCGCGCCGAGATCGAGCTCGAACGCCTCAACGCGCTCTACCGCAAGGCCGCCGACGACCGCACCGCGTCCGACCTGGTCGACCTCGTCCCGGGGCGCGAGGCGGGGATGCAGCGGGCCGGCCAGCTGCTCCGCGCGGCCCGGCGCGAGGTCCGCCTGACCGTGCGGACCACCAAGCTGACCACCGCAGAGTACGGGTTCGTCGAGGAGCGCCGCGCCGTCGATCGCGGGGTGACGTTCCGGGTGCTCGCCGAGCGTGCGGTGCTCGACCGTCCCAACTCGCTGTCGGAGTTCCACGATGGCGAAGGGATGGACGTCCGGCTCGCCTCGGCCCTGCCGTCGCGCATCCTCATCGTCGACTCCGAGATCGCGATGGTCCCCGTGATGGCGTCGCCGGACGACCTCACGGGCGGGGCGCTGATCGTCCACCGCAGCGGTCTGCTCGACAGCCTCGTCGCGCTGTTCGAGGCGCTGTGGGTCAGCGGCGCCCCGCTGCTCGCGAGCGAGGTGCCCGACTCTGGCCCCGGCGAGCTGGACGACACCGACGCCCGGATCCTGCGCCTCCTCAACGCGGGACTGACCGACCACAAGGTCGCCAACCAGCTCGGTCTGTCCGCACGCACGGTGCAGCGCCGGATGAGCCGGCTGATGGAGAAGGCCGAGGTCGAGACGCGGCTGCAGCTCGGGGTCGCTGCGAAGCAGCGCGGTTGGCTCTAGCTGCGAAGCAGCGCGGTTGGCTCTAGGGCTAGAGGCCGCCGGCGATCCGCAGGGTCGTGCCGGTCACGTACGACGCCTCGGCCGTGAAGAGCCACGCGACCGCCGGCGCGATGTCGTCCGGGACGCCGATGCGCCCCAGCGGCACGCGCTCGGCGACGCGCGCCGGCCGCCCGGGGTCGCCGGCGTCGGCGTGGATCCGCGTCTCGATCGTGCCCGGAGCGACGCCGACCACCCGGATCCCGCGCGCGGCGGTCTCCTTCGCGAGGCCGAGCGTGAGCGCGTCGACGCCGGCCTTCGCCGCGGCGTACTGCACGTACTCGCCGGGCGACCCGAGCGTCGCGGCCCCGGACGAGATGTTGACGATCGTCCCCGCGACCCCCGCCTCGTCGAACGCGATCACCGCCCGACGCGCGCACAGCAGCGCGGCCGTGAGGTTCAGGTCGACGGTCCGGCGTACGACGTCCGTCGGGGTCTCGGCGAGCGGACCGACGTGGAGCGTGGCTCCGGCGTTGTTGACGAGCCCGGTCACCGTCCCGATCTGCGCGGCGGCCTCGAACAGCGCCTCGACACCGTCGTCGGTGGTGACGTCGGAGCGGACGACCGCGACCCGCGTCCGGGGAGCGAGCTCGTCGCGCAGCGCCTCCGCGGCCGCGTCGTCGTGGGCGTACCCGAGGACCAGTCCGTGCCCGGCTCCTGCCAGCCGTCGGGCGATCGCGGCGCCGATCCCGCGCGTGCCGCCGGTGACGAGGGTGGTCTGGGGGGTGCTCACCTCTCGGACTCTAGCCAGGGGTGCGTCGCGCGTGCGCGGGCGCCGCTTGACCTCAAGCGCGCTTGAGCATCGACACTCGACGCAGACGAGCGACGGAGAGGGCAGGCGGATGCGAGCGGTGCAGGTCGGCGAGTACGGCGGACCCGAGGTGCTGGAGGTCGCGGACGTCCCCGACCCGGACCCGGCCGAGGGCGAGCTCGTGGTCGACGTCGCCGTCGCGGACGTGATCTTCCTGGACACGATCCTGCGTCGTGGGGCGGCCGCCCAGTGGGGCATGACGCTCCCGTACGTCGCGGGCGGCGCTGTCGCGGGGACGGTCCGCCGCGTCGGCGCGGGGGTCGACCCGGGCTGGGTCGGGCGGCGCGTGGTGGCGCGGACGGGGACGCAGGGCGGGTACGCCGAGCGGGCCGCGGTCGCCGTCGCCACGGCGGTCGCGCTGCCGGACGACGTCGGGGACGCCGACGCTGCTGCGCTCTCCCGCGACGGTGTCACGGCGCTCCGGCTGGTCGAGGTGACGGAGGCTGGACCCGGTGACCGGGTGCTCGTCAACGCGGCGGCGGGCGGGGCCGGTGCGCTGCTCGTCCAGCTCCTGCTCGCCCGCGGGGTGACGGTCGTGGGAGCCGCGCGCGGCGAGGAGAAGCTCGCCCTGGTCCGAGGGCTGGGTGCCGAGGCGGTCGACTACGGGGTCTCGGGGTGGACCGAGAAGGTCGTCGCGGCGTTCGGGGGCGAGCGGCCGACCGTCCTCCTCGACGGTGCCGGTGGGACGCCAGGACAGGAGGCGTTCACGGTGCTCGAGGAGGGCGGGCGGCTGGTCGCGTACGGGGCGGCGGGCGGCTTCCTCCAGCCCGACGAGGAGGAGGTGCGGCGGCGGAGCCTGCACGTCCTCGGCATCACCGGGGTGCAGCTCGCTCCGGACGCCGTTCGTCGCCTCACCGAGAAGGCCGTCGAGCTGCGCCGTGCGGGGACGTGGGTTCCGGCGATCCGCCACCGCCTCCCGCTCGCCGGGGCGGCGGAGGCGCACCGTCGGCTGGAGGAGCGGACGGCGGTCGGGAAGGCCGTGCTCGTGGTCGGCGGAGGGGCCGTTGGCGTCGGAGGTTAACAACCGTTAACATCATCGGCATGGGTACGCCACCCGCCTCCGCCCCGTCCTTGCGCGACCTCGTCGACCAGCTGCGCGAGCGGCTCGCCGTCGTCCGCACCGGCGGGCCCGAGCGCGCCCGTCAGAAGCACGAGAAGCGCGGCAAGCTCTTCGTCCGCGACCGCGTCGACCGCCTGCTCGACCCCGGCTCGCCGTTCCTCGAGATCGCGCCGCTGGCGGCGTACGGCATGTACGGCGCCGACGGCGACGCGTACGCGGTGCCGAGCGCCGGCGCGGTCGCCGGCATCGGCCGGGTGTCCGGGCGCGAGTGCGTGATCGTCGCGAACGACGCGACCGTCAAGGGCGGCACCTACTACCCGATGACGGTCAAGAAGCACCTCCGTGCGCAGACGGTCGCCGCGGAGAACCACCTGCCGTGCCTCTACCTCGTCGACTCCGGGGGCGCGTTCCTCCCGATGCAGGACGAGGTGTTCCCCGACCGCGAGCACTTCGGGCGCATCTTCTACAACCAGGCGCAGATGTCGGCGCAGGGCATCCCGCAGGTCGCGGCCGTGATGGGGTCGTGCACCGCGGGTGGCGCGTACGTCCCGGCGATGAGCGACGAGACGGTCATCGTCCGCGACCAGGGCACGATCTTCCTCGGCGGTCCGCCGCTGGTGAAGGCGGCGACCGGTGAGGTCGTCACGGCGGAGGAGCTCGGCGGCGGCGAGGTGCACGCCCGCAGGTCCGGTGTCGTCGACCACCTCGCCGACGACGACGCGCACGCGCTGGCGATCGTCCGCAGCATCGTCGCGACCTTCGAGCGCCGGACGCCGCCGAGCCTCGAGCGCAGTGCGGTCGTCGAGCCGCTCGAGGACCCGGCAGGCCTGTACGACGTGGTGCCGACCGACTCGCGCACCCCGTACGACGTGCGGGACGTGATCCGGCGCGTGGTCGACGGCTCGACGTTCCACGAGTTCAAGCCGTTGTACGGCGAGACGCTGGTGTGCGCGTTCGCCCGGATCTGGGGCTACCCGGTCGCGATCGTGGCGAACAACGGCATCCTCTTCTCGGAGTCGTCGCTCAAGGGCGCGCACTTCATCGAGCTGGCGAACCAGCGGGGCGTCCCCCTCGTCTTCCTCCAGAACATCACCGGCTTCATGGTCGGCCGCGAGTACGAGAACGGCGGCATCGCGAAGGACGGCGCCAAGCTCGTCACCGCGGTCGCGTCGTCGGTCGTGCCGCGGTTCACCGTCGTCATCGGCGGCTCGTACGGCGCCGGGAACTACGGCATGTCGGGACGGGCGTACGACCCGCGCTTCCTGTGGATGTGGCCCAACGCCAAGATCTCGGTGATGGGCGGCGAGCAGGCCGCGTCCGTGCTCGCGACGGTGCGCCGCGACGGCATCGAGGCGCGCGGCGAGGAGTGGAGCGCCGCCGACGAGGAGGCGTTCAAGGATCCGATCCGCGAGCAGTACGAGGCGCAGGGCTCGGCGTACTACTCCACCGCGCGGCTGTGGGACGACGGCATCATCGACCCCGCCGACACCCGGCGCGTGCTCGGCATGGCGTTGCAGGCGTCGTCGAACGCGCCGATCCCCGAACCCCACTACGGCGTCTTCCGGATGTGAGTGCGATGACGAACGATTCTGCAGCCGAGCGGGGGGGCTCTGGTGGTCGAGCAGCCGAGCCGGGGGCTTCTGGTGGTCGAGTAGCCGAGCCGCTGGGCGAGGCGTATCGAGACCCGGGTCTCGATACGCCCTCCGCTAGCGCTCCGGGCTACTCGACCAGCGGGGCGACCGGCGGGGGCGGCGCTCCGGGCTACTCGACCAGCGGGGGCGGCGCTCCGGGCTACTCGACCAGCGGGGGCGGCTCGACCAGCGGTGCCCGCTTCACCTCGGTCCTCGTCGCCAACCGGGGCGAGATCGCGGTGCGCGTGATCCGGGCCGTGCAGGCCGCCGGGCTGCGGGCGATCGCGGTGCACTCCGACCTCGACGCCCAAGCCCCTCACGTCCGGCTCGCCGACCACGTCGAGCGTGTCGCGTCGTACCTGGATGTCGACGCGATCCTGGATGCCGCCCGTCGCAGCGGCGCGCAGGCCGTGCACCCGGGCTACGGCTTCCTCTCCGAGCGGGCCGACGCCGCCCGCGCGGTGGTCGATGCCGGACTCGTGTGGATCGGGCCAAGTGCGGACGTGATCGACCTGATGGGCCGCAAGGACCGCGCCCGTGAGGTGGCCGAGCGCGCGGGCGTGCCGGTGACGCGGCGGTACGACGTCGGTCTCGATACGGACTCCGCTGGCGCTCCGTCCTCCTCGGCCACCGGGAGCGGCGACGTCGCGTACCCCGTCCTCGTCAAGGCGGCGGCCGGCGGTGGCGGGAAGGGCATGCGCGTCGTGCGCGACCCTGCGGACCTCGAGCCTGCGATCGCCGCCGCCCGCCGCGAGGCCGCGTCCGCCTTCGGGGACGACACGCTGATCGTCGAGGAGTACGTCGAGCGCGGCCGCCACGTCGAGGTGCAGGTCATCGGGGACGAGCACGGCACCGTCCTCCACCTCTTCGAGCGCGACTGCTCGGCGCAGCGCCGTCACCAGAAGGTCCTGGAGGAGGCTCCGGCGCCGACGATCTCCACGGCGACCCGCGACCGACTCACCGAGGCGGCGGTCGCGCTGTCGCAAGAGGTCGGCTACGTCAACGCGGGCACGGTCGAGTTCCTCGTGCACGGGGAGCGTGACGACCAGATCGCGTTCCTCGAGATGAACACGCGCCTGCAGGTCGAGCACCCGGTCACCGAGGCGATCACCGGCCTCGACCTGGTCGCGCTCCAGCTCCGGGTCGCGCAAGGGCTCCCGCTCGGCATCGCCCAGGACGACGTCACCGCGACCGGGCACGCGATCGAGGCCCGCGTCTACGCGGAGGACCCGTACGCCGGCTTCCTGCCTCAGGCCGGCCGCGCGACGCAGGTCGTGTGGCCGGAGCACGTCCGCGTCGACGCCGCGCTCGAGTCCGGCGCCGAGGTCACCACCGCGTACGACCCGATGCTCGGCAAGGTGATCGCGTACGGGGCGGACCGTGACGCGGCGCGGACCGCCCTGGTCGACGCGCTGGACCGGACGGCGGTCCTCGGCGTCACCACCAACACCGGGTTCCTGCGACGCCTGGTGGCGTCCGACGCGTTCGGGTCCGCCGTGATCCACACGGCCTGGCTGGACTCCGCCGACGCCGGCGAGCTGACGACGCGGCCCGACGTCCCGGCGGCTGCGCGCGACGACGCCGCCCGGGCCTGGGCGCGGGCACACGTGTCGCCTGCGGACGACCCGTTCGGCGCGGCCGACGGCTGGCGCTCCGCGGCGGACCCCGCACCGGTGCTCGTCACGCTCGTCGACGCCGACGGGACACCGGTCGACGCGGCGCTGCCGCCCGGGTCGTACGAGCAGGCCGCGGCCGAGGCCGGACGCGCGTGGGTCGACCACCGCAGCGTCACGGTCGCCCACGAGGGGCAGTCGTGGACCTTCCGTCATCCGGACCCCGCCCGCGACCGCGCCGGCGAGGGCACCGGTGACGCCGACGTCGTCTCGCCGATGCCGGGGACGGTGCTCTCCGTCGCCGTGGCCGAGGGTGAGACCGTGGAGGAGGGCCAGGTCCTCGGTGTCGTGGAGGCGATGAAGATGGAGATCGCGCTGAAGGCGCCGTACGCCGGAGTCGTCAGCCGGGTCGGTGTCGGCGGGGGCGACCAGGTGGCGCTCGGAGCGCTGCTGTTCCGGGTGGACGCGGAATGACGCGGAGCGCCTCGGAGGACCAGAACCGGCGCATGCTGCGGGCGCGCGACGCGATGGACCGCGACTACGCGTCGCCCCTCGATGTCGCCGCGCTCGCCCGCATCGCGTACGTCTCCGAGGCGCACTTCATCCGGACCTTCCGCGACACCTTCGGCGAGACGCCGCACCGCTACCTGCAGCGGCGTCGCATCGAGCGGGCGATGCGGCTGATGCGCGAGACCGAGCGGCCGGTCACCCAGATCTGCCTCGACGTCGGCTTCACCAGCCTCGGGACGTTCAGCCGGACGTTCACCGCGGTCGTGGGCGAGTCGCCGACCGCCTACCGGCGACGCGCCCGTCCGTACGTCGCCCCCTCGTGCTTCACGCGCTCCTGGACGCGGCCGAGCAGTTTCGGAGAAGCCAGGAGCGCCCGGGCGGGCCTAGCGTGAGCAGCATGTTCAACGCGATCAGCATCACCCAGGTCAAGGTCCTCGACCAGGACGAAGCCCTCGAGTTCTACGTCGGCAAGCTCGGGTTCGAGGTGAGCGCCGACGTGGACATGGGCTTCATGCGGTGGCTCACCATCTCCCTTCCGCGCGACCCCGACCGGCATCTCCTGCTCGAGGTCCCGAAGCCGCCCGCGATGAGTGAGGAGACGGCGGCGCAGGTGCGCGACCTGCTCACCAGGGGCGCGCTCGGTGTCGCCTGCATCCTCGCCACGGACGACTGCCGCGGCACGTACGAGGAGCTGCGCGCCAAGGGCGTCGAGTTCACCGAGGAGCCGACCGCGCAGCCGTACGGCGTCGACTGCGCCCTGCGCGACCCCTTCGGCAACGCCATCCGGATCACCGAGCCGACCACCGGCCCGGTGGAGATCACCGACGCCGACAGGGAGCGTTGGCGCTCCGGCGCCGACGCCAACCGCTAGCCCGACCACCGCCGTACCGACGAGCACGAGGAGAACCGATGGCGCTGCCCGCCGTGCACCGCGACCCCGCCCTGCCCGAGAGGGTGACGATCTACGAGGTCGGCGCGCGCGACGGGCTGCAGAACGAGAAGGGCGTCATCGGTCTCGACACCAAGCTGGAGTTCGTCCAGCGGCTCACCGGAGCCGGGCTCCCGATCGTGGAGGCGACGAGCTTCGTGCACCCGCGGTGGGTGCCGCAGCTCGCCGATGCCGCCGACCTCGTGGCGCGGCTCGACCTGCACGGGACCACGCCGTACCCGGTCCTCGTCCCCAACGAGCGCGGCCTCGACCGCGCGCTCGAGGCGGGGGTCACCCACGTGGCGGTCTTCGCCAGCGCCACGGAGACCTTCGCGGAGAAGAACCTCAACAGCACGTACGAGACGCAGTTCGCGATGTTCGAGCCGGTGGTGAGTCGGGCGCTCGAGGCGGGCCTGAAGGTGCGGGCGTACCTCTCGATGTGCTTCGGCGACCCGTGGGAGGGCGAGGTCGCGCTCGACCGCGTGGTCACCGCCGGGAAGCGGCTGCTCGACATGGGCGCCTACGAGCTCTCGCTCGGCGACACGATCGGCGTCGGCACCGCGCACCACGTCGAGGCGCTGCTGGACGCGTTCGGGGAGGCGGGGGTCTCAACGGGCTCGAGCGACGGGAGCTCGCGGCTCGCGATGCACTTCCACGACACGTACGGGCAGGCGCTGGCCAACACGTACGCGGCGCTGCGCAAGGGTGTGACGACGTTCGACGCGAGCGCCGGCGGGCTCGGGGGCTGCCCGTACGCGAAGTCCGCCACCGGCAACCTCGCCACCGAGGACCTGGTGTGGATGCTCGACGGGCTCGGCATCGCCCACGGCGTCGACCTGGCCGGGCTCGCGCAGACGAGCGCGTGGATGGCGCAGCAGCTCGGACGCCCCTCCCCCTCGGCGGTCGTGCGCGCCCTGACCACCGCCTGAGCGACGTGGGCTGACACCCAGGGCGGTTTCTCGTACGCTGTACGGATGTCAGTCCGCGCGATCCCGCTCCTGCCCTGCCCCTCGATCGACGAGATGGCCGCGTTCTTCGCGGCGCTCGGCTTCGCCACGACCTACCGGCAGACCCGGCCCAACCCGTACGTCTCGTTCGAGAAGGACGGGCTCGAGCTGCACTACTACGGGATCGCAGGCATCGCACCCGAGGACTCGCACAGCACCTGCGTCGTCATGGTCGACGAGACGGGGCCGTGGTTCGAGGGGTTCGCGTCGGGGCTGCGCTCCCGCTACGGCAGGCTCCCGCTCGCCGGGTACCCGCGGATCACCCGGCCACGTCGCCGCAAGAACGTGGGCGACCTCTCCGGCTTCAGCCTGATCGACCCGGCCGGCAACTGGATCCGGTTCATGCGCGACGCAGCGCCGGCACCGGTCCCTCCGGAGCAGGAGAGTGCGCTCGCCACGGCGTACGCGAACGCCGTCGTCCTCGCCGACTCGCACGGCGACCCGGCGCAGGCGGCCAAGATCCTCGCCGGCGCGATCGGCCGCGACGACGGCGCGAGCCCGTCCGAGGACCACGTGCAGGCGCTGGCGTACCTCGCGGAGCTGCACGTGCGCACGGGCGACACCGACGGCGCGCTGCGGGCCCTCGACGCTCTCGACGGCCACGTCCTCGCGCCCGAGATCGAGGAGGCGGCCGCCGAGCTGCGCGCCAGCGTCGGCCGCGGATGACGGCCGTCGATCGGTGCTCGTATCCGGCACCGATCGACGGCACTGATGCGCCGCCGGGCCTGTGGACGACGCGACGCACGGGATCGGTCTCTTCGGCGACGCTGGGCGAGTGCGCCAGCAGGAAGAGATGCGGAGGATTCTCGCGGAGCAGTCCGGGGTGATCGCGCGGCGCCAGCTGCTCGACCTCGGGTTCCGTCCGCACGAGATCCGGCGGCTCCTGAGGCACCGTGACCTGACCCGGATCTTCCCCGGCGTCTACGTGGCGCACACCGGAGCTCCGACCTGGATGCAGCGGGCCTGGGGCGCGGTGCTGTACGCGTGGCCGGCAGCGCTCAGCGGGACGTCCGCCCTCCGTGCGGCGGAGCGCGAACGCCTCGACGCCACTGCCGAGACCGTCGTCGAGATCGCGGTCGATCGCCGGCGCCGTGTGGCGGAGCAGGCCGGCATCCGCGTGACCTACCGCAAGCGCCTGGACGCGATGGCGTCATGGAACCTCGCGCCGCCCCGCCTGCGCTACGAGGAGGTGGTGCTCGACCTCGCGACGGAGGCTGCCGACGACGTCGACGCGGTCGCGGTGCTCACACGGGCGTGCGCCTCGCGACGGACCACGGCGGGACGCGTCCTCGCCACGATCCGCGCCCGGTCTCGCGTAGCCCGCCGCCGCTGGCTCGAGGCGGTGCTCGCCGACATCGCTGCGGGCACCCACTCGGTCCTCGAGCACGGATACCTGCACCGGGTCGAGCGCCCGCACGGCCTCCCGCGTGCTCGCCGGCAGCTCAGGGCCGTCGGTGCGACCGGCACGGCGTACCGGGACGCGGATCTCCGGGTGCTCGTCGTCGAGCTCGACGGACGCATCTACCACGAGTCAGGAACGCAGCGGGACGTCGACCTCGATCGTGACCTCGACGTCCTCGTCGAAGGGCGTCCGACCGCCCGGCTCGGATGGGGCCAGGTCTTTCGCCGGCCGTGCCGTACGGCGGCGAGGCTCGCGCTCATCCTCCAGAAGCACGGCTGGGGCGGGACTCCGACCGCATGCGCATCCCCCGGCTGCGCCCTGCGGGCGTGATGCGCTCGCCGCAGTCTGCCTGCGTCAGCCGCGCCGGATCCAGCGCGTGGCCGGAGTGCGCTCGTCGTACGAGTCGTGACCCGGACCCACCCGAGCCAGGATCGCGGCGCGAGCCTTCACGCGTCGCCCGGTCGTCTCGGTGAGGCACGAGACCGGCACCGAGATGCGGAACCGCTTCTTCGACAGCCACTTCGTCGTGATGCCGTCGCACACCAGCGGCTTGTACGTCGCCGGGTCGTCCGGGATCACCCAGCCGAGCTGGCGGTTGGTGACCACGCCGTCCTCGTTGCGCACGACCGACACCACGTAGCGGTAGCGGCCGCTGTCCTTCGTGCGAAGGATCAGGTCCGTCGCGGCGAGCTTCTTGACCCGCCGCGGGTGGGCCAGCGTGATCGTGCCGGTCACGCGTCGCTCGGTGTTCTTGAGCTGCAGCTTGGTGATGTCGGCGACCTTCGGCGCGTCGCCGCGCGGATCCTTCACCACTCCTGTGGCCGCGTTCGCCGCCCCGGGCACCAGCCCGACCGCGAGGATCGACCCCGCGGTGACAGCACCGATGCGCATCCAACGTCTCGTCATGACGTACCCCCTTGTTCGTCGTGCCGGCTCTGCGGCATCCGTCCATGGGACCACGCGGGAGGGTCAGCGGGAGGGCGATATTTCGTCGCGCCGGATTTGCGCGATTTTTTTGACTCGTTCAAGAAAACTGGTAAGACTGAGGACATGACCACGCCACCCGAGATCGAGCAGATGCTGCGTGCAGCGACGCTGCGCGTGACTCGGCCGCGGGTCGCCGTGCTGACCGCCGTCCACACCCTCCCGCACGCCGACACGGACACGCTCATCGACGCCGTCCGTCGCGACCTGCCGTCCGTGTCGCACCAGGCGGTCTACGACTCGTTGCACACGCTGACCGACCACGGGCTCGTCCGCCGGATCAAGCCCGCCGGGTCCGTCGCGCGCTACGAGGCCAGGATCGGCGACAACCACCACCACGTGGTGTGCCGGTCGTGCGGTGTCATTGCCGATGTCGACTGTGCCGTCGGCGAAGCCCCTTGCCTGACCCCCTCCGACGACCACGGCTTCGTGATCGAGGAGGCCGAGGTCATCTACTGGGGCACCTGTCCCGCCTGCTCCACCACCCAGATCTCCTGACCCAGCCTGTTCAGCCCGCAAGACCGTGCCACTGAGAGGAAGCCATGTCTGACAACCACGACGCCGTGATCGGTGAGGTCAACGAGGAGCCGCCCGCGGGCGGGTGCCCGGTCGCCCACGGGCAGTCGGCCCAGCCGGCGCAGGGCGGCAACAGCAACCGTCGCTGGTGGCCGAACCAGCTGAACCTCAAGATCCTCGCGAAGAACCCTGCCGTCGCGAACCCGCTCGGCGAGGACTTCGACTACGCGGCCGCGTTCAACGCGCTGGACCTGGCTGCGGTGAAGCAGGACATCGCCGAGGTCCTCACGACCTCGCAGGACTTCTGGCCCGCGGACTTCGGCCACTACGGCCCGTTCATCATCCGCATGGCGTGGCACAGCGCGGGCACGTACCGCGTGAGCGACGGCCGCGGAGGCGCCGGTGCCGGCCAGCAGCGGTTCGCCCCGCTCAACAGCTGGCCGGACAACGTCAACCTCGACAAGGCGCGTCGCCTGCTCTGGCCGGTCAAGAAGAAGTACGGCCAGAACATCTCGTGGGCCGACCTGATGATCCTCGCCGGCAACGTCGCGCTCGAGACGATGGGCTTCGAGACCTTCGGCTTCGCCGGTGGTCGCGAGGACGTGTGGGAGCCCGACGAGGACGTGTACTGGGGCCCGGAGACCGAGTGGCTCGGCGGCGACGCGGGCGGCGCGGAGCGCTACACCGGCGACCGTGAGCTCGAGGACCCGCTGGCCGCGGTCCAGATGGGCCTCATCTACGTCAACCCGGAGGGTCCGGAGGGCAACCCCGACCCGCTGGCGTCGGCCCGCGACATCCGCGAGACCTTCGCCCGGATGGCGATGAACGACGAGGAGACCGTCGCGCTCATCGCTGGCGGCCACACCTTCGGCAAGACCCACGGCGCCGCGTCGGCCGACAACGTCGGACCCGAGCCCGAGGCCGCTCCGCTCGAGGCCCAGGGCCTCGGCTGGTCGCAGGGCTACGGCACCGGCAAGGGCGACGACGTCGTCAGCTCGGGGCTCGAGGTCACCTGGACCTACCACCCGGTCCGCTGGGACAACGAGTTCTTCCACATCCTCTTCGCCTACGACTGGGAGCTCATGGAGTCCCCGGCGGGCGCGAAGCAGTGGCGTCCGACCAACGGGGCGGGCTCGGACATGGTGCCGCTGGCCCACGACCCGTCGAAGCGCCGCGAGCCGCGGATGCTGACCTCGGACCTGGCGCTGCGCTTCGACCCGATCTACGAGGGCATCTCGCGCCGGTTCAAGGACGACCAGGCGGCGTTCGCCGACGCCTTCGCCCGCGCCTGGTACAAGCTCACGCACCGCGACATGGGTCCGGTCGTGCGCTACCTCGGTCCGGAGGTCCCCAGCGAGGAGCTGCTCTGGCAGGACCCGCTGCCGACCCCCTCGTACGAGGCGATCGACGCGGCCGACGTCGCGGCGCTGAAGCAGCAGATCCGCGACACCGGCCTGAGCGTCTCGCAGCTGGTCACCACGGCGTGGGCGGCAGCCTCGTCGTTCCGCTCCAGCGACAAGCGCGGCGGCGCCAACGGTGCCCGGATCCGCCTGCAGCCGCAGGCCGGCTGGGAGGTCAACAACCCGGACGCGCTGGCGATCGTGCTCAACACGCTGCAGGGTGTCGTCGACGGCTTCAACGGCTCTGCGGGCAGCAAGCAGGTCTCGCTGGCCGACGTGATCGTGCTCGCCGGAGGCGTCGGGGTCGAGGACGCGGCCAAGGCGGCCGGGTACGACCTCGAGGTCCCGTTCACGCCGGGCCGGGTCGACGCGTCGCAGGAGCAGACCGACGTCGAGTCGTTCGCGTACCTCGAGCCGAAGGCCGACGGCTTCCGCAACTACGTCGGCAAGGGCCAGCGCGTCCCGGCGGAGTTCCTGCTCGTCGACAAGGCGAACCTGCTCGGGCTGAGCGCTCCGGAGCTGACGGTGCTCGTGGGCGGTCTCCGGACGATCGGGGCCAACTACGACGGGTCGTCGCTCGGCGTTCTCACCGACCGTCCGGGCACGCTGTCGAACGACTTCTTCGTCAACCTGCTCGAGCTCGGCACGACGTGGACGGCGGACGACGAGTCGCAGCAGACGTTCACCGGCACGACGGCGTCGGGCGACACCTGGACCGGCAGCCGCGCCGACCTCGTCTTCGGCTCGAACTCCGAGCTGCGGGCCCTCGCTGAGGTCTACGCGAGCGACGACGCGAAGGACAAGTTCGTCCGCGACTTCGTCGCCGCGTGGGTCAAGGTCATGGAGGCCGACCGCTTCGACCTCGCCTGATCCTGCACTGAAGGACGATGCGTCCCGGCCGCACTGCGGTCGGGACGCATCGTCGTACGGGGCGTGAAACGCCTCAGCGGGGCAGCGCCAGGCGCCGGTCGCGCAGCTCGTGCCGGGCGTACGCGGCGATCTTGGAGGTGTGCCGTGCGTCGGCGACCATGCCCACGCCACCCCCGAGGATCGGCACCTTGCGGATGACGACCGAGGCGCCCTGCTTGCCGCTGACCCGGCCGAAGAGCTCGTTGGTCACCTCGCGGGCGATCCGGTCGTCGAGCGAGGGGTCGTGCACCGGCGAGGTCGCCAGCCCCATCGGGGTCGTCGGGAGGCGGCCGGCCTTGATCGCCTTCTTGACCTCGTCCTTGCCGAGGAGGCAGGCCATCACGCCGTTGCGGACCCGGGGGTCGTCGAGGTCGTAGCCGCGCAGGTACGCGATCGCGGCGACCATGTGGCACTGGAGGATGGCGAGGCCGGACACGTTGGCGGGGACCGTCACGATCATCGAGGCGACGCCGCCGAGGTTGGTCAGGAAGCCTTGCGCACCGGCGTACCGGACGTGGATCGAGACGGTCTCGTCGATCGCGGCCTCGACCCTGCCGCCGGCGAGCGCCAGCCGGGCGTCGGAGGCGACGCGGACCGGCTTGAACGGCCCGACACCGTCGATCGCGCGCTCGAGCAGGACACGGACGTAGCCCGAGGTGACCTTGGGTCCTGCGGACATGGCCACCCGGGGCCCGACCATCTTCGCGGTCGTCTTGGCGATGCCCACGTGGACCTCCTGAGGGGTGTGCGTTCCATCGTAGGAGGTACCCCGTCATCCCTCGTTACAGTCAGCCCTGTGACACCCACCCCGCTGCCGCCCAACCGCTGGGACTTCGGTCGAGCCCAGTGGCCGGACGACGACTTCGTCGGGATGGGGGCGGACCTCGCGCCGGAGACGCTCGTGGCGGCGTACGCGGCCGGCATCTTCCCGATGCCGGTCGAGCCAGGGGGTCCGGTGGGCTGGTGGTCGCCCGTACGACGGGGGGTGCTGCGGCTCGACCACCTCCGTGTCACGCGATCGTTGCGCAAGGCGACGAAGCATTTCACGGTGACGGTGGACACCGATTTCGACGGGGTCGTGGCGGCCTGTGCGGATCCCTCCCGCGAGGGTGCGTGGATCGACGGGCAGATCGCCGCCGCGTACGGTCGGCTGCACCGTCTGGGGTGGGCTCACTCGGTCGAAGTCAGGGGGTCGGACGGGACGCTCGCCGGGGGCCTGTACGGCGTGGCGATCGGCGGCCTTTTCGCAGGTGAGAGCATGTTTCACCGGGTCCGCGACGCCTCCAAGGTGGCCCTCGTCGCGCTGGTCGGGCTGCTGTCCGACGAGTACGCCGCGCAGCGCCTCGTGGACACCCAGTGGCTGACCCCGCACCTCACCTCGCTGGGGGTCGAGGAGTGGCCCCGCGAGACCTACCTGGACACCCTCCCGCGGGTGCTCGACACACCGCTGCCCCCACCGTGGCGCTGAAACCAGCCGCCTCGTGGGCTACTGTCGAGGCGCACCACACCGGCGTGGGGCCCCGTAAATCCGGGGATCTCGGGCATTTCTCCCTATGCTGGTGTGCGTCACAAGACAACCGTCCCACGCACGTCGGAGGAATCCCGTGAACCGTACTGAACTCGTAGCCGCAGTCGCCGAGACCGCCGGCACCACCAAGGCTGACGCCGACGCGGTCCTCAGCGCATTCGGTGACACGCTCATCGACGCGGTCGGCAAGGGCGAGAAGGTCCAGATCCCGGGCCTGCTGACTGTCGAGCGCGTCGAGCGTGCCGCGCGCACCGGCCGCAACCCTGCGACCGGCGAGACGCTGGAGATCCCGGCCGGCTTCGGTGTGAAGGTCACCGCCGGCAGCAAGCTCAAGGGCGCCGTCAAGTAAGACGTCGTACGAAAGGGGCCCGGGCACGCGAGAGCGCGCCCGGGCCCCTTCGCGTCCCCGCGCCGTCCCCGCCACGTCACATCGCGGACGGGACGGCTGTGGGTACGGGGTGCCACACTGGGCACGTGCCCGAGCTGCCCGAGGTCGCCGCGCTGGTGGACGACCTGTCCCGCCGCCTGGGGGTCACCGAGGGTGAGCCCCGCGCGATCGTCGCCGCGTACCCTGCCGCGATCAGCGCCCTCAAGACGTACGACCCGCCCGTGAGCGCCCTCGCCGGGCTCGTCGTGGACGACGTGACGCGGCGCGGCAAGTTCCTCGACATCTCCGCCGGCGGGCTGCACCTGATCATCCACCTCGCCCGCGCCGGCTGGCTGCGCTGGAAGGACGAGCAGCCGAAGGCCCCGCCCCGCCCCGGTGGCGGCAAGAACCCGCTCGCGTTCCGGGTCGTGCTCGACGACGGGTCCGGCTTCGACCTGACGGAGGCCGGCACCAAGAAGGGGCTCGCCGTCTACCTCGTCCGCGACCCTGCCGAGGTGCCGGGCGTCGCGCGCCTAGGTCCCGAGCCGCTCGACGGCGCGTTCACGATCGACGTGCTGCGCGGCATCCTCGAGTCCGCCGGCCGCTCGCAGATCAAGGGCGTGCTGCGCGACCAGTCGCAGATCGCCGGCATCGGCAACGCCTACTCCGACGAGATCCTCCACGTCGCGAAGATGTCGCCCTTCAAGCCCGCGAACACGATCGCGGGATCGGAGGAGGACCTCACGACGCTCTACGCCGCGATCGGTACGACGCTGCGCGACGCGATCGCCCGCTCCGACGGGCTCGCGGCGTCGGAGCTCAAGAAGGAGAAGAAGTCGGGCCTTCGCGTCCACGCCCGGACCGGCGAGAAGTGCGACGTGTGCGGCGACACGATCCGCGAGGTGTCGTTCGCCGACTCGTCCCTGCAGTACTGCCCCACCTGCCAGACCGGCGGCAAGCCGCTCGCCGACCGGCGGATGTCCAAGCTCCTGCGCTAGCGCGGCCGCGCCGCGCCGCTCAGATCAGGCGTCGTCCGGCCTGGTGCCAGGCGATGACGCCACCGGCGAGGTTCACCGCGTCGACGCCGCGCTGCTGGAGGAACCCGACCGCACGGGCGGAGCGGCCGCCGGCGTGGCAGTACACCAGGACCTGCCCGTCGGCCGGCACCTCGTCGGCGCGCACCGCGAGCTGGCCGAGGGGGATGTGCAGCGCGCCCTCGATGTGGCCGGCCGCCCACTCGTCGTCCTCGCGGACGTCGACGACGACCAGGCCGGTCGGGAGCGGGTCGGGCACGCCGGAGACCTCGACGGTCGGGATGGTGATCTCGTCCATGACTCCATCCTCTCAGCCGCTTCCACACGCCCTCCGACGCGCGGCGCCACCGCCTCGGACGGGGACTCTCCCGCTGGGCGCCGTGTTCGTTAGGCTGAGGCCGCCGGGCGCGTGCCCGCTCGCCCGAGGAGGACACATGTCGCAAGGCCCGCAGGACCCCTACGGACGTCCGTACGGTTCCAACCCCGGGCAGCCCTCGGGCGGTTCCTGGGGCGCACAGCCCGGCGGTCAGCAGCCCGGGCAGCAGGGTCAGCACTGGTCCACCCCGCATGCGCCGCCGACGGCCCGCGGACGTGACCTCGAGAAGTCGTCGCCGTGGGGCATGGTCGCCGTGGTCGCGCTGGCGGTCGCCGCCGTCGTGGCGCTCGGCTACGCCGTGTACGCGTTGACGGCACGACGCGGGATCTTCGCCGACCTCTCCGACGACCCGGGCTCGGTGAGCCGCAGCGTCGCCGAGGACAGCGACGCGCTCAACACGATCCTGCTGTCCGCGACGCTGGTCGTCGTGGTGGTCGCCGTCGCGCTGTGGATCGTCGCGCTCGCCGGCGGGCGCGGCCGCACGCTGCTCGGTTGGACCGGCCTCGGCGTGGCCGTCGTCGGAGGCCTCGTCGCCGCCGGCGGAGGGGCGATGACCAGCGGGGTCGAGACCGCGAGCGAGGTCGACGACGCGGTCACCGGCTACCTGCTCGTCGGTGCCGGGATGGCCCTCGTGGCGGTCGGCTTCGTGCTCGGCATCCTCGCGCTGCTGGCGACGCGGGGCGACGCGACCGAGGAGCGCTCCGGCACGTCCGCGCACCAGTCCCCGTACGCCGCGCAGTCGCCGTACGGTCAGCCCGGTGGCCAGCCGGGCGGTCAGCCCCAGCAGTCGCCGTACGGTCAGCCCGGTGGTCAGCCCCAGCAGTCGCCCTACGGTCAGCCCGGTGGTCAGCCGGGCGGTCAGCCCCAGCAGCCGCCGTACGGGCAGCCGGGCGGCCGGCCCCAGCAGTCGCCGTACGGGCAGCCGCAGTCCCCGTACGGTCAGCCGGGCGGTCAGCCCCAGCGCCCGCCGTACGGTCAGCCGGGCGGCCAGCCGCAGCAGCCGCCGTACGGGCAGCCGGGGCAGGGCCCCCAGCAGCCGCCGTACCCCCAGGGGCCGACCGGCGGTCACTGACCCGTCCGCCTCGCCCGACCCACCAACACCTCAGGAGAACCCGCCATGGGCAAGAAGTCGCGCCGCCGCGTCAAGCCGGAGAAGGTCGAGCGGATGCCGTTCCGCGCGCGGACCTTCGAAGGGCTCCCCGGCGAGTGCGACTGGGTGGCGCTGCGCGAGTTCGTGCCTGCGGCCACCGCGTCCGTCGCGCTCCGCGGGGACGTCGCCGCAGACACGAGGGTCCGTGTCTGCACGCTCCTCCCGGCTGCCGCGGCCGGCCTCGTCCGTCCTGACGGCGAGATGTGGGTCGGTCTGCAGGTGACGCACAACTTCGGCGACGTGAGCCGGGACCTCGCGGCGGTCGTCGAGCGCGGTCTCGAGACCGAGCCGGGCTCCGAGATCGTCATCCCCGACCCCGGCGTCGGTCCGCGGCTCCAGGACCTGGTCGACCCCGAGTCCGACTTCCCGGTCGACGTGCAGGAGGGCTTCGACTTCTGGACCGCCGGCGTCGACGACACGTCCGACGCGGTGGCCGCCGGGATCGAGCAGGCCAACGAGCTCGCGACCCCGACCGAGCGGCTCTCCGAGGTCGACGCGGCGTACTGGACGCAGCTCGGCGAGCGCCAGTTCCTGCGCTGGGTGATGCCCCACGACGAGGACGCGCTGCTCACCGCCCTCGCCCGGCTCCACGTCGCCGGTGACGACCGGCTCGACGACGACGTACGCCTGATCGGCTCGTTCCGGGCGCACGGCCTGCTGGTCCCCGTATGGGAGATGCTCGAGCCCACGCCCGCGACCGCGCTGGAGGGACCGGCGGCCGCTTTCCAGACCCGTCTGAACGAGGCGCTAGCCGACTCGACGCCGCTCACGAGCGAGCAGCGAGGGGCACGGAACGGCCTCGCGAACCGCCAGATCACCGTGCGCTGAGGCCCTGGTCGCGGGTCACTCCGCGCAGGGTGATCCAGGTCACGAAGTTGACACTTGAACGAGTGTTCAGGATGCCCTAGAGTCTTCGTCAGACCCCGGTCGTTGCTGTATCCCCCGTCAGCAGCGGTCGGGGTCTTCCCATTCCCTGCGCGATGCTCGGATGCCCTCGGCGGAGGGGTGCGCTGCCCTCGCGATCGGGCCTGCGTGCTAGCCTCGGCGGCATGATGAGCGGGCGATTTTATGGGCGCGACGTGCTGGTGCAGCCAGCGGTCGGCGCCTGACCAACCGACCCGCTCAAGCCAAGCCAGCACAGGCACGGACCACACGGTCCGTGCCTTTCGTCATTCGTGGCGGTGCCGGCTCAGGATCGGCGCCGCCGAGAGGAAGCGCCGATGTCCAGCACCACCACCCCTCGTACGACCGCTGCTGCGCGACCGCGGACCAGCGACCTGCGCGTCCGTACGCTCGAGCCGCTCGAACCGCCCCGCGACGTCGTGGCGTCCCGCCCGCTCGGCGACGCGGCCGCCGACCTCGTCGCGCGCTCGCGTGACGCCGCCGCCGCGATCATGTCCGGAGCCGACGACCGCCTCCTGGTCCTCGTCGGGCCCTGCTCGATCCACGACCCGAGCGCCGCGCTCGACTACGCGCACCGGCTCGCCCCGCTCCGGGAGGCGTACGCCGACGAGCTCGAGATCGTGATGCGGGTCTACTTCGAGAAGCCGCGCACGACCATCGGCTGGAAGGGCCTCATCAACGACCCCGGCATGGACGAGACGTACGACGTACGCCGCGGGCTGCGGCTGGCCCGCTCGGTCCTGCTCGACGTGCTCGCGACCGGCCTGCCGGCGGGGACGGAGCTCCTCGAGCCGACGAGCCCGCAGTACCTCGCCGACGCCGTCTCGTGGGGCGCGATCGGCGCGCGGACCCCCGAGAGCCAGGTCCACCGTCAGATGGTGTCGGGCCTGTCGATGCCGGTCGGGTTCAAGAACGCGACGGACGGGTCGGTCCAGGCGGCGATCGACGGCTGCCGGGCCGCGGAGGCGGAGCAGACGTTCTTCGGGATCGACGGCGACGGGCGCGCGTGCGCGGTCTCGACCAGCGGCAACCCGGACTGCCACGTGATCCTGCGCGGCGGCCACTCCGGACCCAACTACGGCGCCGAGTCGCGTCGTACGGCCCTCGCGCTGCTCGAGAGGGCCGGCATGCCGCAGCGGCTCGTCGTCGACGCCAGCCACGGCAACTCCGGCAAGGACCACGTGCGACAGGCGGCGGTCGTCCGCGAGCTGGCCCACGACGTCGCGGCCGGCGACCGTGGGATCGGCGGCGTGATGATGGAGAGCTTCCTCGTCCCGGGCAAGCAGGCACCGGCGCCGGACGGGCTCGTCTACGGGCAGAGCGTGACCGACGCGTGCATCGGCTGGGACGTGACCGCCGACCTGCTCGAGGAGCTGGCGACCGCATCAGCGGCACGGCGGGCTGGGAACGGGGCCTAGGCTGGAAACCTACCCCCGGGTAGGCGGCTAAGCGTCCGCTTACCTACGCTGGGTCCCAACACATGTCGTACGCCACAGGAGAGCGAACATGAGGCTCGCGCTGACAGCGGAGGACGCGCAGCTCCAGCAGGAGCTGCGAGAGTTCTTCACCACCAAGGTCCCGCAGGAGATCCGCGACACCGTTCGCGGTGGTGGGGAGCTCACCAAGGAGCAGATCATCGAGGCCCAGCGGGTGCTGAACGCGGGCGGCTACGCCGTCCCGAACTGGCCCGTGGAGTGGGGCGGCAAGGGCTGGACGCCGCTGCAGCGCCACATCTGGCTCGACGAGATGCAGACCGCCGGCGTCCCGGCTCCGCTCGCGTTCAATGCCAGCATGGTGGGCCCCGTGATCGCGACCTTCGGCTCGCAGGAGCAGAAGGAGCGCTTCCTCCCCGCGACGGCGAACCTCGACATCTGGTGGTGCCAGGGCTTCTCCGAGCCCGACGCCGGCTCCGACCTCGCGTCGCTGCGCACCACGGCGGTCCGCGACGGCGACGAGTGGGTCGTCAACGGGCAGAAGACGTGGACCACCCTCGGCCAGTACGCCGACTGGATCTTCTGCCTCGTCCGCACGAACCCCGATGCGCCGAAGCGGCAGCAGGGCATCTCCTTCCTGCTGTTCGAGATGTCGACGCCGGGCGTGACGGTCCGTCCGATCAAGCTGATCGACGGGTCGTACGAGGTCAACGAGGTCTTCTTCGACAACGTGCGGGTCCCCGCGGACCAGCTCGTCGGTGAGGAGAACCACGGCTGGGACTACGCGAAGTTCCTCCTCGGCAACGAGCGCGACGGCATCGGCGCGACCGGCAGCACCAAGCTGCGTCTGCAGGTGCTCAAGGAGCACGCCTCGGTGCCACTGGCCGACGGCAGCCGCCCGATCGACGACCCGGCTGTGGCGACCCGCTTCGCGTCGCTGGAGAACCAGCTGCTCGCGCTCGAGCTGACCGCGCTGCGCGTGGCCGGCGCCTCGAAGGACGGCAAGCCGGACCCGGTCTCGTCGATCCTCAAGCTTCGCGGCTCGGTGCTCAACCAGGAGGTCAGCGAGCTGGCCGTCGACATCGCCGGCGGGGACGTCCTCGCCGCCGGTGCCGGTGACGACTCCGACGTCCCGGAGTGGGCCGGCCGCTCGGTGCCGACGTACCTGAACCTCCGCAAGGTGTCGATCTACGGTGGGTCCAACGAGGTCCAGCGCACGATCATCGCCGGCACGATCCTGGGACTGTGAGGGACTGACATGGATTTCACCTACGACACCGAGCAGCTCGCGCTGCGCGACGCGGTCCGCGGCATCCTCGGCGAGTCCGCCGGCAACCGCGAGAAGATCACCTCCACCGAGCCCGGCTGGGACCGTGAGGTCTGGGGCAAGCTCGCCGAGATGGGCCTGCTGGGCCTCCCGTTCGACGAGGCGTACGACGGTGCCGGGGCCGGCGCGGTCGAGGTCGGGATCGTCGCCCAGGAGATCGGCCGCGTGCTGGCGCCGGAGCCGTTCATCGACGTCGTGGTCGGCGCTGGCGAGCTGATCGCCGACGCGGGCACCGACGAGCAGAAGCAGGAGCTGCTGCCGAAGATCGCCGCCGGCGAGCTGATCGCCGTGATCGCGCACAGCGAGGCGCGCGCGCCGCACGGCACCGTCGCGTACGGCGTGACTGCCACCCCGTCGGAGGACGGCTGGACGCTCGACGGCGTCAAGGAGCCGGTCCGCCACGGTGGCGTCGCCGACGTCCTCGTGGTGAGCGCGAAGGACGGCGACACGACGCGTCTGTTCGTGGTCGACGCCACCGCCGACGGCGTCACGCGCACGACCTACGCGACGCCGGACGACTCGTACGCTGCGCGCGTCGTCTTCGCCGGCGCTGCGGCGACCCCGCTCGGCGAGGCCGGGGAGGATGGGCTTGCCGGCGAGGACGTGCTCGCGGCCGCGTTCACGCGCCTGCAGACGGCGTACGGCTCCGAGGCGATCGGCGCGATGGAGATCTCGGTCGAGACCACCGTCGGCTACCTCAAGACGCGCAAGCAGTTCGGCGTCACGCTGTCGAAGTTCCAAGCGCTGACGTTCCGCGCGGCGGACATGTACACCTCGCTCGAGCTTGCCCGCTCGATCTCGCTGTGGGCGACGATGTCGCTCGCCGAGAACGGGCCCGACGCGCTCGTGGCGTCGCGCCTGCAGGCCGAGATCGGCCGCACCGCGCGCCACATCAGCCAGGAGTCGATCCAGCTCCACGGCGGCATCGGCGTGACGGCGGAGTACTCGATCAGCCACTACGCCGCGCGCCTGACGGTCCTCGACCGCACGCTCGGCAACGAGGCGTACCACCTCGGTCAGATCGCGGGCGGCATCCCCGACCGCGGCATCGTCGAGCTGCTGCACTGACGTCTCGCGGGCCGGCGTCACGCCCGGTCGCGCACCAGGCCACGTCCGCTACCACGAAGCCACGGCTACAACCCACGCTTCGTGCTAGCAGGCGTGGCTTGCTGCGTTCTAGGGTCCGTGCATGGGACAGCTTCGTACGGCGTGGGCGGCAGTGCCGCTCGCGCTCCTGATGGCCTGCGGCTCCGGCGCCGAGGAAGGCGACGTCCTGGCGTGCACGATGATCGGCTCGTCGGCCGGGATCGGTGTCACGGTCGAGCAGCCACTCGCGGCGCAGGCCGACACGGTCCGGCTCGAGACGTGCTGGGGCGAGGAGTGCGTCGCCGCGGAGGCGCCGCTCTACCCGGGCACGACCGTCGTCGACGAAGGCTGCGACGGCGACGAGCCCGAGGCGGCGTGCAGCGCGTCGTCCACGCCCGACGGCACGATGCAGGGGTTCGTCGACGTCGCGGAACTCCCCGCCGACGAGGTGGAGGTCACCGCGATCGTCCAGCATCGTGACGGCACGGAGGCGCACCGGGCCGTCGTACGCACCACCGCCGCGCCGACGTACCCGAACGGCAAGCACTGCGATCCGGGCGCGAACCAGGCCCAGATCACGCTCCCCTGAGCCTCCGCTACGGTCCCGCCGCGGCCCGGCTCCGTACAGCGTGGACGCCGAGGTCGTACGCCCCTCATGCGGCGGGCAGTCAGCGTCGGTCTGGACATCTCAGCGACGCGGGGCTGCGACGCCGAGTGTGTCGGAACGTCGCTGAGTGCGGTCCATGCGGTCCTTCGGGCCGCCGGCATCTGGAAGGGACCCGGCACGCGCGCGGCGATGAGTTCGCGCGGGGGCTGGAGTCAGCCACCCATGACCACCTTCGTCCTGATCCCCGGAGCCGGCGGCGACCCTGCGTACTGGTCCCGCCTGGTGCCCGAGCTCGAGCGCCGTGGCCACACCGCGATCCCGGTCGACGTCCCGCAGCAGGACGCGTCGACGGGCGTCGAGGACCACGCGCAGGTCGTGCTCGACGCGATCACCGCTGCCGACCCGACCGCTGCCGGACCGACCGCCGCCGGACCGACGCGCGACGAGCCCCTCGTCGTTGTCGCGCAGTCGATGGGCGCGTACATCGGCCCGCTCGTCTGCGCGAGGATCCCCGTCGACCTGCTCGTCCTCCTCAACCCGATGATCCCGTCGCCCGGCGAGTCCCCCGGCGAGTGGTGGTCGGCGGTCGGGTCCTCGGCGGCACGGCGCGAGGCCGGCTGGGACGACTTCGACATCGAGCGCGACTTCTTCCACGACGTGCCGGACGACCTCACGGCGGAGATGCTCGGCGGCGAGGACCGCGAGCCGTCGGACCGGTCGTTCGCCGAGCCGTGGCCGCTGGAGCAGTGGCCCGACGTCCGGACGGTGGTGGTGGCCGCGACCGACGACCGGATCTTCCCCATCGCCTTCCAGCGTCGTGTCGCGCAGGACCGGCTGGGGCTCGCGCCGGACGAGATACCAGGCGGCCACCTCGTCGCGCTCAGCCGACCCGCCGAGCTGGCGGACCGCCTGGAGGCGGTGGCAGCGGCTCCGACGGTTGACCCGGACCCCAGGGTTCGGCCCTAGCCTCGGTGCCATGAGAGTCGGTGAGCTGCGTCGGCAGACCGGCGCCACGGTGCGTGCCCTGCGCTACTACGAGCGCCTCGGCCTGATCGTCCCCGACCGGTCCGCCAACGGCTACCGGTCGTACGACCCGGTCGCCGTCGACCAGGTGCGCCAGGTCCAGCACCTCACTCGCCTCGGGTTCCGGGTCGCGCAGACGAAGCCGTTCCTCGACTGCCTCGGATCGGGGCACGTGACGGCCGACGACTGCCCGGCATCGCTGGCCGCGTACCGGTCGGCCATCGCGCAGCTGACGGACCGGATCGACGAGCTCGACGCGTGGCGGGGCGCCCTCGCGTCCCGGCTGGACGCGGCCGCTGAACGGGTGATGGGGACGTCTGGCCGGGCGTCCAGCCGCGGGACGGCACCGTCCGCTCGGGTCGTACCGGCGCCGCGCGAGAAGGTCGAGCCGACGCGGGCGTCCACGCCAGCGATCGTCGGCAGCCCCGTGCCCGACGTGACGCTCGCCGCGAGCGACGGCCGTACGGTTCACCTCCCGACGGCGAGCCTCGACCGCGTGGTCCTGTACGTCTATCCGCTGACGGGCAAGCCGGGCGTCGACCTTCCGGAGGGGTGGGAGACGATCCCGGGCGCGCGGGGCTGTACGGCGGAGGCCTGCGGGTTCCGGGACCATCACGAGGACGTCCGCGAGGCCGGCGCCCAGGTGGTCTACGGGCTGTCGTCCCAGCCGACCGACTACCAGGCCGAGCTCGTCGAGCGGCTCGGACTCCCGTTCACGATGCTCTCCGACCCCGAGCTCGTGCTCGCCCGCGAGCTCGGCCTCGCGACCTTCGACGCCGGCCCGATGCGGCTGTACCGGCGTACGACGCTGGTCCTCGGGGCTGGACGCGTCCAGCACGTGTGGACCGACGTCCCCGATCCCGCACGGCACGCCCTCGACGTGCTGGCGTGGCTGCGCGCCCATCCGCGGTCGCCTGACGACGGGCACACGGATGCCGCTGCGCGGTGACGTGCGCGGGGCGGTCGTCTTCGACCTCGACGGCACCCTGGTCGACAGCACCGAGGTCGCCGCACAGGCGTACGTCAGGACCCTCGCCGACCTCGGCGTGCAGGCGTCGGCGCAGCAGGTGAGGGACGTCTGGGACGTGCGGTCGACGTCGCAGGTGCTCGCCCACTTCCTTCGGCGACCGTGCCGGGCGAGCGAGCTGGAGCTGTACGGGCGCACCGCGGTCGCCGCACTGACTGACGCGCCGCTCTTCCCGGGGATCACGAGCCTCCTCGATCACCTGGAGCGGGTGGGGTACGCGCTCGGGGTGCTCACCGGAGCGGCGCGTGTCGCCGCCGACGCGGTGCTCGCCCGGCACGGGATCGCGACGCGGTTCGGCGCGGTCCTGTGCGGTGACGAGGGGATCGCGCCGAAGCCTTCCCCCGAGGGGCTCCTCGCGGTCTGCGCGCGACTGGGAGTCTCTCCCGCCACGACCGCGTACGTCGGCGACACCGCGACGGACCTGGCGTGCGCGTCGGCCGCGGGGGTGCGCGGGATCGCGGCAGCGTGGCGGCCCGGCTCGCACCCCGACGCCGTGGGCGACGACCCTCCGCTCGCCCGCACCCCGTCGGCGGTCGTCGACGTGCTGGGTGCGGGGGTGTGAGCGCGGGTCAGAGCAGCCGCGACAGCAGGTGCCACGAGACGTTGCTGCCCGACAGCACGACGCCCACCGGTCCGTCGACCGTCCGCCCCTCGGCGACGTCGGCGCGCGCCCCCGCGAGCGCCGCCGCACCCGCCGGCTCGACGACGACCCGCAGGAGTCGCGTCGCCGTCACCATGGCCTCGAGGATCGCGTCGTCCGGCACGGTCCGTACCCGCAGGTCGCCGGCCGCGGCGATGAGTCCGAAGGGCACGGCGCCAGGCGCGGGCGCCGTCAGCCCGTCCGCGACCGTGCTGATCGACGGCGACCGGACCGGCCTGCCGGCGGCGAGCGAACGCACCATGCCGTCGGAGCCCGTCGGCTGGACGCCGACCAGCTCGACACGGGACCCGAACGCCCGTCGGGCCAGGACCGCACCGGCGAGGAGACCGCCTCCCGAGCACGGGATGTACACGCGCGCGAGAGGCGGGCTGTCCTCCAACAGCTCGAGCGTCGCGGTCGCCGCTCCGGCGACCACCATCGGATCGTCGTACGGGTGGACGAAGGTCAGCGCATGGTCGGCCTGGAGCTGACGAGCCCTCACGAACGCCGCCGCCGCGTCGACGACACCGTCGGTGACGAGGGTCGCTCCGAGCTCGAGGACTGCAGCCCGCTTCTCGGCCACGGCATCCTCCGGCATCACGACGGTCAGCCGGGCCCCGAGGCTGCGCGCGGCGAACGCGGCACCGAGGGCGGCGTTGCCGGCGCTCACCGTCACCAGCCCGCGGTCGCGCTCCGCGTCGCCCAGGGTCCGGATCCTGTTCAGGGCGCCGCGCACCTTGAACGACCCGGTCCGCTGCAGCCCCTCCGCCTTCGCGTGCACCGGCAGTCCGGCCCAGGCGTCGAGCTGCGCGGCCGTGAGCACCGGGGTGCGCGCCACGGCAGAAGCCAGCGACGCTGCCGCCTCGCGTACGTGATCGACGTCGAGGGCGACCGTCATCGGTACGCCATCGGGGCAGCGTCGACCTCGTAGACGAGCTCGCCGGCGCGCGGGTCGTGAGCGGTCAGGGTGGCGACGATCGGCGTGCCGTGCCTGCCGACCTCGACCACGGCAGCCGCCGGACCCAGGACACCTCGGATCCTGCCCACCGGTGCCGCGAGGTCGATCCGCGTGACGATCCCGGGAGCGACGTGCACCGGGACGGTCCCGAGGGCTCCGGCCATCTGGTGGTGGAGGTGGCCGCACAGCACAGCGACGACGTCGGTCCCCTCGACGACCTGCCGCAGCCGAGCGGGCTCGCGCAGGACCATGTCGGCCATCGGATGCCGAGCGGGCGAGATCGGAGGGTGGTGGAGCGCGAGGACGGTGCCGCGCTCGGCGGGCTCGGCCAGCACCTCGCGCAACCAGTCGAGCTGAGCGTCGTCGAGGTGGCCGTGGGCGAATCCCGGGACGAGGCTGTCCAGCGTGACGAGGCGCAGTCCTCGGACGAGGCTGAGTCCGGCGCAGGCGTCGACGGGTGCCCGGAGTCCCGCGTCCCCGCCGCGGTGGTCGAGGTGCCCGCTCCCGAACACCTCGCCGAACGCGGACCGCGAGTCGTGGTTCCCGGTGGTGTAGACGTGAGGCACGCCCCGAGCCTCCGCGAAGGCGCCGACGAGGTCGCGAACCCGCACGCACCCGCCCACCGATCCGTCGTCGGCGACGTCGCCGGTCGTGAGCACGAGGTCGAGGTCGTGCACATCCTCGAGCGACGAGAGGAGCAGCTCGAGCGCTCGTGCGGCGTCGACCCCGTCGGCGTCGCGACCGGACGCCGTCATGTGCGGGTCGGAGAGGTGGAGGATCCGTACGGCGTCGGCGTCGGTCGCATGCGTCTGCGGCATCGCGTCGTCTCCTTCGGGGTGGATGCGGTCCTACGCCCTCGACGGTAGAGGTGGACCTCCGGGGACGGGTCAACCGCTCCTCGCGCGGCTCCCCGCGCGGGCGCGCAAAGAAACGTCGAAAAAAGTGCTGCCTCGTGTCGAAGACGGGGACGCCCGTTCGGCGTAGGGGTGAGAGACCGCTCCGGCACTAAGGTCGAGGCGGCACCGAACCGACAAGGGAGAACATCATGCGCGTCATGGTCATGGTCCAGTCCACGCCGGCGTGGGAGGCAGAGGGTGCGATGCCGTCCACGGAGATGCTCGCGGCGATGGGCAAGTACAACGAGGAGCTCGTCAAGGCCGGCATCATGCTGGACGGCGACGGGCTCAAGAACAGCAACGAGGGTGCGCGGGTCGTCTTCGGGCAGGGCGAGCCGCGGGTCGTCGACGGTCCGTTCACCGAGAGCAAGGAGCTGCTCGCGGGCTACTGGATCTGGGAGGTCAAGTCCTTCGAGGAGGCCGTCGAGTGGGCGAAGCGGTGCCCGCACGACCCGTCTGAGCCCAGCCAGCTCGAGCTGCGCCCGCTGCACGAGGCGGCCGACTTCGGCGACGAGTACACCCCCGAGCTCCGCGAGCAGGACGACCGCCTGCGCGAGCAGATCCAGCAGCAGCACGGGTCCTGACCCGATGCCCGGCGACGTCGCACGCACGATCGACGCGATCTGGAGGATCGAGTCGGCGCGGGTGGTCGCCGGGCTCGTACGGGTCGTCAACGACGTCGGGTACGCCGAGGACCTCGCGCAGGACGCGCTCGTCATCGCGCTGGAGAAGTGGCCGCGCGAAGGGATCCCGGACAACCCGGCGGCCTGGCTCACGAAGGTCGCCCGCAACCTCGCGGTCGACCGGGTGCGCCGCGAACAGAACCTGACCCGCAAGTACGCGGTGCTCGCCCCGGACCTCGAAGGGCAGCGCCGCGCGGCGACCCCGGACCCGGACGAGGTGGTCGAGGACCCGGTCGGCGACGACGTGCTCCGCCTCGTCTTCGTGGCGTGCCACCCGGTCCTCAGTCGGGATGCGCAGGTCGCGCTCACCCTGCGGATGATCGGGGGCCTGTCGACCGACGAGATCGCGCGCGCCTTCCTCACGCCTTCGGCGACGGTCGGCCAGCGCATCTCGCGGGCCAAGCGGACGTTGTCGGAGGCGCAGGTCCCCTTCGAGATCCCGTCGGCGGAGGAGCTTCCGGCCCGCCTGGCGGCGGTGCTCGAGGTCGTCTACCTGATCTTCAACGAGGGCTACTCGGCAAGCTCGGGCGATCGCGTGATCCGCGACGACCTGTGCGGGGAGGCGATGCGGCTCGGCCGCACGCTCAGCGCGCTCCTGCCGCGCGAGCCGGAGGCGTACGGGTTGGTCGCCCTGATGGAGCTGCAGGCGTCGCGGTTCGCAGCGCGCGTCGACCGCAACGGCATGCCGGTCCTCCTCGACGACCAGGACCGCTCGCGCTGGGACCGTACGCTCATCCGGCACGGCCTCGGCGCGCTCGACCGGTCCGTCTCGTTGCGGCGCCCGCTCGGTCCGTACACGCTCCAGGCGGCGATCGCCGCGTGCCACGCTCGTGCGGCGCGTGCCGAGGACACCGACTGGAAGCGCATCGTCGCGCTGTACGACGCCCTGTCCGCGCTCAACCCGTCCCCCGTGGTCTCGCTCAACCGCGCTGTCGCGGTCAGCCGGGCGTACGGGCCCGCCGAGGCGCTCGAGGCCGTGGACGCGCTGCGGCAGGACCCCCGGCTCGCGTCGTACCACCTGCTCCCCAGCGTCCGTGCCGACCTGCTCGTGCGGGTCGGCCGCGACGCCGAGGCGGCACGCGAGTTCGAGTCCGCTGCGCGCCTGGCCGGCAACGTGCACGACCGGCGGGTGCTGATGGAGCTCGCGGCCGCGGCCCAGGCCCGCGCCGAGGCCTGACCGCCTACGGTGTCGGGGTGGACGCCCTCGACATCGCGCCGCTCGACCTGCACGACGCCGACACCGCCGCCACGCTGCTCGCGGTGCAGCGGAGGGCGTACGCGGTGGAGGCGGCGCTGATCGACTATCCCGACCTGCCGATGCTGCGGGAGACGCTGACCGAGCTGCAGGAGAGCGACGAGGAGTTCCTCGGTGCGTACGCGGACGGTGCGCTGGTCGGGGCCGTCTCGTGGATGCGGCTCGGCGACGGGACGGTGGACATCTTCCGCCTCGTGGTCGACCCGGACGTCCACCGGCGCGGGATCGCGTCGTCGCTCCTGGAGGTGCTCGCCGCGCTCGAGCCGACGGAGCGCACGATCGTGTCCACCGGCAGCCTGAACGCGCCGGCGCTCGCGCTCTACGCCCGCCACGGCTTCGTGCCGGTCGCCGAGCGCGAGGTCGGACCCGGAGTACGGCTGACCGACCTCGAGCGTCGCGCGATACCGTGAGGCATGACCACGAAGGAGATCGACTTCGACGGTGGGATCCTCGTCGGCCACGACGGGTCCGACTTCTCCGACCAGGCGGTCCGCTGGGCGCTGGAGTACGGCAAGCTGACCGGTCAGCCGGTCACGGTGGTGCGGGCCTGGGTGCTCACGACCGCGCCGCGCCCCAGGACCTGGGAGCCCGGCTACATGCCGCCGCTGGAGGACTTCGCGGCAGCGGTCGTCGAGCGGCTGGACGAGGACCTCGCGCCGCTGCGTGCCGACTACGCCGACGTCGCCGTGCGCACGTGCGCGGTGCACGGCAAGCCGGCCCCGCGCATCATCGAGGCGTCCGAGAAGGCGTCGATGGTCGTGGTCGGGCGCCGTGGTCTGGGTGGCTTCAAGGGCCTCGTGCTCGGCTCGGTGAGCGAGCAGGTCGTCCGCCACGCCAAGGCGACCGTGACTGTCGTGCAGCCCGACGGCGACGACGCCACGCCCGGTGCACGCAACGTCCTCGACTCGAGCCTCGCCGACGAAGCCTGAGCGATGTGGGTCGGCGCGATCGAGTTCGACCTGCTCCTCGGTGACGTCCACACGCTGAAGGAGAAGCGCGCGTTCGTGCGCCCGCTGGTCGCCGAGCTGCGCCGCACCTTCGAGGTGTCGGTCGCCGAGACGGACAGCCAGGACCTCTACCGGCGGGCGCAGATCGGCGTCGCGGTCGCCGCCGGGGAGAACGCCCACGTCATCGCCGTCCTGGACAAGGTCGAGCAGTTCGTCGCCGGTCGTCCGGAGATCGACCTGCTCTCCGCGCACCGGTCGTTCTTCAACACCGACGACTGAGGGCGTTGCGCTCGGGCGGCGAGCGGCGTACGGTCGTAGTTACTCACTTTGTTGAGTATCCACGACCAGGAGTGCAGACATGCCCACAGCAGGAGAGCTCTTCCGCGCGGCCGTCGAGGCGCGGGACCCGGAGGCGTTCGACGCGGTCTTCGCGGACGACGTCACGTTCCACAGCCCGGTGAAGTTCACGCCGTTCGAGGGCAAGGACGTCGTCAAGACGGTCCTCACGTTCGTGATGGGGGTGTTCGAGGACTTCCGGTACGTCGGTGAGCTCGAGGGCGCGGGATCGCGGGCCGACGAGGGCGCGGAGGTCCCGTCGGAGATCCTCGTCTTCCGCGCCAGCGTCGACGGCAAGGCGCTGCACGGGATCGACATGCTGCAGCTCGACGAGGACGGCAAGGTCGCCGAGCTCACCGTGATGGTGCGCCCGCAGTCCGCCCTGCATGCGCTGCGCGACGCGATGAACCGCGCGATGGTCGACGCGGGGTTCGCGCCGGCGTCCGTGCTGGGCTGATCGCGTCCGTCGCGCGGGTCACGATCCCGACACGTGAGCGATCTGGCGGGGGATCGAATGTCGGCACATCGGCGCATCACTACGGTGTGTCCGTGTCGCATCTTTCTGTAGCACTGGTTGCCTTCGGGACAGTGATCGCCATGTCTGCGCCGCCCTCCACCGCTGTGGCCAGCGCACTTAGTAATCCTGCAGCCGCGACTGGCCCCGTCGTGCGCCTGACGAAGGTGCCCCCCGCGTTCACCACGGATCGGACCCCCACGATCCATTTCACGGTAAGTCAGCCGGACGATCAGCAGACACCAGTGAAGGTGTACTGCGCAGACGCTCCGAACTCTTATCCCGAGGAGTGCGCCAGTCCTTTCACCGTTCCGATCGAGTGGAGCGAGCGCGGGTCTTCCGTGATCTACGTCGAGGCGATCGACGAAGCCGGCAACAGCTCAGTCGCGGTCGCACGGTGGACGGTGGACCTCGCAGCCCCAGACCTCTGGCCTGTCCGTACGCCGTCGGCCATCTCGTCAGATCGGCACACGTTCCGCTGGGACGCAGACGATGCCGGCATCGGCATCGCGTCGTACGACACCAAGCTGAGCATCACTTCGCAGACCGCGCAACGGATGTCGAAACGGTGGGAGTCTGGACGCCTCTCCAAGCCCCGCACGACGATCCGTGTGCCCCGCGGCATGGTCGCCTGCTTGCAGGTGCGCGCGACTGACCGTCTCGGCAACAGGTCGAGCTGGCTGCGGATGCCCTGCGTCGCCCGTTCTCAGGGGCACCGCGCGCTCGAGCGGCGCGGCGCGACGCGGATCCTCCGTGACTCTCGGTACATCGACGGCACGGCTATCCAGATCGATCGGGGAGGACGCGTCGTGCTCCGCGGCGTCCAGCGGAGGTCCCGGGTGATCGTCGCGTATCGCCGACACCCCGGCGGCGACTGGTTCCGCGTTCGTGTTCGAGGACGGCAATCGCAGTGGATCGACGTCGTGGGAACAGACGTCATCGGAACAGAGAACGAGCCCAGGAAAGGATGGGTCGAGATCAGCCGCACGCCTCGGCGCGACGGCCCGGTCGTGATCGAGGGGCATGATCGCGCGCGGTTGGATGGGCTGGCCGTGATTCCTCCCTGGGCGTTCGGAATGCCGCGCCGCTGACAGGGATGACTGCCACAAGAACGCGCTTGACCTTCACACCAATGTGAAGGTCTAGCCTGCGGAGATGAGCGACAACGAGAACCCGGTCCTGCAGCTCCGCCTGGTCGTCGAGGCCGAGGACTACGAGGAGGCGGTGCGGTTCTACCGCGACGTCCTCGGGCTGCCGGAGCAGGCGGCGTTCGAGGGCGACGGCGACGCACGCGTCACGATCCTGGAGGCGGGGCGGGCGACGCTCGAGCTCGCCAACCCCGCGCAGCGGCGGATGATCGACGAGGTCGAGGTCGGGCGCCCGACGACGCCGCGGCTGCGCGTCGCGTTCGAGGTGCGCGACGGCGAGGCGCGTACGTCGCGGCTCGTCGACGCCGGAGCGACGCTGGTGGCGTCGCCGCGGGAGACGCCGTGGCGGTCGCTGAACTCGCGCCTCGACGCGCCGGCGGGGCTCCAGATCACCCTTTTCGAAGAGCTGATGACGCTCGAGGAGCGGCAGGAGCTTGAGGGCTTCGGGACGGACGCCGGTCGGCGCCAGGCCTGAGTCACGCCACGCAGGGCTCGCAGTCGTCGCAGTCGTCGCACGGTGCGTCATCGTGCCGCCGCGTGACCTCGCGCCGTACGACCTCGCGCCGGGCGACCTCGCGCCGGGCGACCTCGCGTACGCGAGGCCGGCCACGCCCGCGCTTCCGGTCGACCGGCTGACCCTTGACGAACACCTCGCCGCCCCAGACGCCCCACGGCTCCTGGCGGTCGAGGGCGGCGGCCAGGCACTCGGCGCGGATCGGGCACTCGAGGCACAGGGCCTTGGCCCGCTCCACGTCGTCGGAGCGCTCCGCGAACCACAGGTCGGGGCCGAGCACGCGGCACGGCACCTCCGGTGCGTCGAGCGCGACCCTGGCGACGGTCGTCATCCGATCAGCTCCTTCACGCGTGCGCGGATCCCGGTGGCGTCGAGCCCGTGCGCGGCGGCGTGCTCCTTCGGGGAGCCATATCGGCGCAGCTCCGCGTCCCGTGGGACGCCGACGTGCACGACGCGGCTCGGCCGGTCGGCGAGCGCGGCCGCGACCGAGGCGGCGCTGGTGCCCTCGAGGTACGGCTCGACGACGGCGAGCACGGGGACCGGTCCGGCGAGAGTGCGCAGGCCGGCGGCGTCGAGCGGGTGCGGCGTCGAGGTGTAGGCGACGCGGACCGGCAGGTCGCGCGTCGCCTCGACGACCGTGTCGAGGAGCGGGCCGACCGCGAGCACGAGCGGTAGGTCATGCGATCCGCCGCGGACGAGGTGCAGCCTGCCGTCCACGGGGTGCGCCTGTGCGTTCTGCAGCGTCGACATCCGGACGTAGACGCGGCGGTCGGTCGGCGCCTCCCGACGGACCGCGCGCACGAGCTCGTCGGCGTGGCCCGGGACGTGCACCGTCCAGCCGGGCAGCGCCGAGATCAGCGCGACGTCGGCGGGCGCCTGGTGCGTCCGGCCCGCGGTGCTGGCGTCGTACGAGGCTCCGGTGCTGACGAGCAGCGCGCCGACGTCCTGGTGCCCGAGGTCGAGCTTGACCTGCTCGTACGCCCGCTCGACGAGGAACGGTGCGTACGTGTGCACGATCGGCCGCATCCCGGCGAGGGCGAGGCCCCCGGCGACGCCGACCATCGCCTGCTCGCGGATCCCGACGTCGATGACGCGGTCGGGGTGACGCGCGATGGCGTCGGTGAGGCCGCCGGAGCCGATCACCGCGAGAACGACGGCGACGCGGGGGTCGTCGTCGAGGACGGTGCCGAGCTCGGCGTAGAAGCGTTCACGCATCGGCGTACGGGTCATGCGGCGGCTCCCTTCGTGGTCGGACGGGTCGCCTGTACGAGGGGTGACTGCCGCGAGCCCCGGAACTTGTCGGTCGTGCGGGCGACAACAACGGTGGGCCGCTCGGGATCTGTGCGCCGCAGCGCCGTCCGGAGCGCCTCGTGGTCGTGACCGTCGACGTCGGTCGCGTCCCAGCCCTCGAGGGCGAACCGGGCCGCGAGGCCACCCGGCCAGCCGAGCGAGTCGCTGCGGTTGTCGACGACGACGCACGTGAGGTTGCCCAGACCGAAGCGTCCCGCGACGGCGATCGCCTCCGCGTTGCTGCCCTCGTCTAGCTCGGCGTCGCCCACGAGGACGACGACGCGGGCAGGGTTGTCCTGCAGCCGCAGGCCGAGCGCGAGACCCACGGCGATCGGGAGTCCGTGCCCCAGCGAGCCGCTCCCGATCTCGATCCCGGGGACGAGCGTGCGGTCCGGGTGGTGGCCGAGGCGGGAGTCCCAGGAGGCCACGCGGTCCAACCACGAGGCCGGGAAGAAGCCCTTGGCCGCGAGGACGGCGTACGTCGATGCGGGCCCGTGGCCCTTGGACAGCAGGAAGCGGTCGCGCTGCGGGTCGTCGACGCGGTCGGGCGCGACGTCGAGCACCTGGTCGTACAGCACCCACACCACGTCGAGGGTCGAGTGGGCGCTCGGGTCGTGCTTCTCGTCGCCGCTGACGCGCGCGAGAAGCTCCAGGACAGGAGGCGGGACGGTCGTGGTCATGCCGGTATCGTGCAAGTTGAAGTGAACTTGAGATCAAGCCTCCGGGAGGAGTGACGGTGATCACGGAGCCGCACCTGACGATCGGCGAGACCGCGCACCGCAGCGGCGTGGCGCCCTCGGGGCTGCGCTACTACGAGTCCCTCGGTCTGATCGCGTCCGAGCGGACGTCGGGCAACCAGCGCCGCTACGCCCGCAGCATGCTGCGCCGCATCGCGTTCATCCGCACGGCCTCACGCATCGGGCTCACCCTCGACGAGATCCGGGAGGCCCTCGCGACCCTGCCGGAGGGACGGACCCCGACGAAGAAGGACTGGAGCCGGCTCTCGCGGTCGTGGCGCCCGCGCCTCGACGCACGGATCGCCGAGCTCGAGCGGCTGCGCGACGACCTCGACTCCTGCATCGGGTGCGGGTGTCTCTCGCTGCAGAAGTGCGCGCTCTCCAACCCCGGTGACCGTGCTGCGCGGCTCGGCCCGGGGGCCCGCTACCTGGAGGGCGACCGGCCCTCCGACGCGCTGGAGGCGTGAGGGAGCAGGCTCAGCGCGGCGTGACCTCGACCTCGACCTCGTCGCCCTCCTCCAGGCCCTCTGCCCGCCGCACCGGCTTCTTGAGCGGAAGCACGTAGCAGCCGCTGCGGGAGTCGGGGAACACCGACGTGTCCCACCGGCTCCCTCCGACGCGGACGCGCACCGAGACCGAGCCGAAGCCCGGCCGGTCGCCGCCATGACTGCGCGCCCTGATGTCGTCGGAGACGTCGGGCGGCAGCGTCACGAAGTGCCAGGCCGCGTCGCCCGGCGCACGCCACACCGACGACGCGAAGGCGTACGTCGGCGGTGGGCGCTCCATGCCACGCACCTTATGACGTGCGACCGACGCGGTGCTGCCCGCGTCAGATCTCGAACGGCATCCCCGCGTAGTTCTCCGCGAGCCCGGTCGCGCCCGCCTTCGACGACGTGACCCAGCGCAGCTGCGACAGCTGCAGCTGAGCGTCGAAGGGGTCGCCGTTGTGGTGCAGCATCGTCGTCATCCACCACGAGAAGTGGGTGCAGCGCCAGACGCGGCGCAGCGCCGTGTCGGAGTAGGCGTCCGCGAGCCGCGCGTCGCCCTTGCCGACAAGCTCCGCGAGGGCGGGAGCGAGCAGCGCCACGTCCGCGATCGCGAGGTTGAGTCCCTTGGCGCCGGTGGGCGGCACGATGTGCGCCGCGTCGCCGGCAAGGAAGAGGCGGCCGTGGCTCATCGGGGCGTGCACGTACGACCGCATCGGCAGCACGCTCTTGTCGGTGATCGGGCCTGGGTTCAGCTCCCAGCCGTCCTGCCCGTGCCCGAGGCGGGTCGCGAGCTCGTCCCAGATGCGGTCGTCCGACCACGAGTCGGGATCGGTGCCCGGCTCGACCTGGAGATAGAGGCGGCTGACCGTCTCCGAACGCATCGAGTGGAGCGCGAAGCCGTTCGGGTGCCACGCGTAGATGAGCTCGTCCGTCGACGGGGCGACATCGGCGAGGATGCCGAACCAGGAGTACGGATAGGTGCGCTCCCACGTCGTCCCGCCGGGGATCGCGGAGCGGCTCGGCCCGAACGACCCGTCGCACCCCGCGATCGCGTCGGCCTCCAGCCGCTGCGGGTTGCCGTCGGCGTCGGTGTAGGTCACCGAAGGACGGTCGGTGTCGAGGTCGTGCAGCGCGGTGTCGCTGATCTCGTACACCCACTGCTGGCCGGCTGCGGCGCGCGCCTCGACGAGGTCCTTCTGCACCTCGGTCTGGCCGTACACGTAGACGCTGCGGCCGATCAGGTCCATGAAGTCGAGGTGGTGCCGCTCGTGCGGGAACTGCAGGTAGATCCCCCGGTGCTGGTCACCCTCGCGGGCGAGCCGGTCGCCGAGCCCGACGTCGGTCAGCAGGTCGACGCTGCTCTGCTCGAGGATGCCGGCGCGGATCCGTGCACCGACGTACTCCTGGCTGCGCGTCTCGAGGACGACCGAGTCGATCCCGCGGGCAGCGAGGAGGTGCGAGAGGAGGAGACCGGCAGGTCCGGCGCCGATGATGGCGACCTGCGTGCGGGACGTGACGTGGCTCATGGGGCCATTGCAGCGTGCTGCGCGTCACGCGGCGAACCAGGTCTTCCACTGAGCGAAAGCGTGTCGCGACGGGCGGTCAGAGCTGCCTCCCGATCCCCTGGGCCGCGACCTGCAGCGCCGCGACGAGCCGGGCACGGTCGCGTTTGAGGGTGGGGACCACGACGCCGATCGCGGCGACCACCTGGTCCCCTCGGCGCACCGGGACGGCGGCCGAGCACGCGCCGAGCGTCATCTCCTCGTACGTCGTCGCGTAGCCGTCACGCCGGATCCGCGCGAGCTGGTCCTCGAGGATCCCCGGCTGCGTCACCGTGTAGGGCGTCACGCGGGTGAGCGACCCGAGGACGCGGCGGCGTACGTCGTCCGGGGCGTGCGCGAGGAGCACCTTGCCGACGCCCGTCGCGTGCATCGGCAGGGTCGAGCCGATGCTGCTGACCACGGGCACCGACGTACGGCCCCGCATCCGCTCGAGGTAGAGGACCTCGTCGCCGTCGCGCACGGCGAGGTGCACCGTCGCGAGCGTCGCGGCGTAGATGTCGTGCAGGAACGGCTCGGCGACCTGCCGCAGGCCCGCCTCGACCGGCGCGAGCAGTCCGACGTCCCAGATCAGCCGGCCCACGACGTACCGGCCGTCGGGTCGCCGCGACAACGCCCCGGCGGCGGTCAGCTCTCCAACCAGGCGGTGTGCCGTCGGCAGCGGGAGGTCGGCCCGCCGGGCGAGCTCGCTGAGCGTGAGGCGCCGGTGCGTGGCGTCGAAGGCCGACAGCAGTGCGAGGATGCGCGAGGCGACGCTGACGCCCGGAGCCGAGGTGTTGCCGGCCATAGTCCTCCTTCCGCTGGACGGAATCCTAGTCTTCATCCGGTGACCGGGGTCACCTAGCGTGCGGGCATGACCACACCTCCGCCCAGCTCCGACAGCGCGATGGCTTCCCAGGCCGAGGTCACCGCCGAGATCCAGGAGATCGCTGAGCGGTCCGAGCGAGAAGGCGCGTACCAGCGCCCCGGCGACGCGGAGACGCAGCCGCGCCGCGACTACCCGCCGTACCGCAGCAGCATCCTGCGCCACCCCACCAAGGACCTCCACCACGCCGACCCGGAGACCATCGAGCTGTGGGCGCCGTGCTTCGGCCACCGTGACGTCGACCCCCTCGAGGCCGACCTGACGATCCAGCACAGCGGGGAGCCGATCGGTGAGCGGATGGTGCTCACCGGCCGCGTCGTCGACGGCGAAGGGCGTCCCGTGCGCCACCAGCTGGTCGAGATCTGGCAGGCCAACGCCGGCGGCCGCTACATCCACAAGCGCGACCAGCACCCGGCGCCGCTCGACCCCAACTTCACCGGCATCGGGCGCTGCCTGACCGACGAGAACGGCGTCTACCGGTTCCAGACGATCAAGCCGGGTCCATACCCGTGGAAGAACCACCACAACGCCTGGCGGCCGGCGCACATCCACTTCTCGCTGTTCGGCACCGAGTTCACGCAGCGGATGGTCACGCAGATGTACTTCCCGGGCGACCCGCTCTTCGCCCTGGACCCGATCTACCAGTCGATCACCGACGCGAAGGCGCGCGAGCGGCTCGTCGCGTCGTACGACCACGACGTCACGAGCCACGAGTGGGCGACGGGCTACCGCTGGGACATCGTGCTCACCGGCACCCACCGCACCTACATGGAACCCGAGCCCGACCCGACCGACAGGGGCGACGCATGAGCACGCTGACTCCGACCCCCGGCCAGACCGTCGGGCCGTTCTTCCACTACGCCCTCCCGTACGACGGCGACCGCGACCTGGTGCCGCCGGGCACCGCAGGGGCGATCCGGCTGCACGGCACCGTGTACGACGGGGCGGGTACGCCGATCCCGGACGCGCTGGTCGAGATCTGGCAGGCGGCACCGGACGGCACCGTAATCCAGGAGCCGGGATCGCTGCGCCGCGACGGCTGGACGTTCACCGGGTTCGGACGTGCGAGCACGACCCGCGAGGGCACGTACTCCTTCTCCACGCTGGTGCCCGGGCCGACCGAGGACGGCGCCGCGGCGTTCTTCGCGGTCACGGTCTTCGCCCGCGGGCTGACGAACCGGCTCTTCACGCGGGCGTACGTCCCGGGTGACGACGCCGCCCTGGCCGCGGACCGGCTGCTGGCGTCCGTCGACGAGGACCGACGGGGCACGCTGCTCGCGGTCGAGGACGCGCAGGGGCTGCGGTTCGACATCCGCCTGCAGGGCGAGGACGAGACCGTCTTCCTGCAGTTTCCGGGACACTGAGCCGTATGACGGATCTTCTCTGGCCCGGTGACGAGCGGGCCGGGGACCTGCTCACGGACGCCGCGGTGCTCGCGGCGATGGTGCGCGTGGAGCAGGCGTGGCTCGATGCGCTCGTCGACGCCGGGCTCGCCCCGAAGGCGCTGGACCTGGTCGGGCTCGTCGGTCCGGACGACGTGCCGGCCCTCGCGGAGCGCGCGGAGGGCGGAGGCAACCCCGTGATCGGTCTCGTCTCGCTGCTGCGCGAGCGGGCGGTGCCTCCGGGCGCCCTCGAGTCGGACGCCACCTGGATCCACCGCGGTCTGACCAGTCAGGACGTCGTCGACACGGCGCTCGTGCTGGTGGTCCGTGACGCGCTCGACCGCATCGCGGCGCAGATCCGCGCGCAGGTGGCCGGGCTGGTCGCGCTCGTCGAGGCGAACCGCGCGACGGTGATGGTCGGTCGTACGCTGACGCAGCACGCCGTCCCGACCACGTTCGGGCTGGTCGTTGCCGGATGGCTCGACGGTGTGCTCGACGCGGCGGAGGAGATCGGCCGTGCCCGGGCGTCGCTGCCGGTGCAGATCGGCGGTGCCGTCGGCACGCTCGCGGCGAGCGCAGAGCTCGCCCGGCTGCAGGGCCACGCCGACCCCGGCGCGGTGGCGGTGCGGCTCGCGGAGGCGACCGCCGAGGCCCTCGGGCTCGCGTGGGCGCGGCCGTGGCACGTGCGCCGTACGCCGGTGGTGCGGGTCGGCGACGCGCTGGTCACCGCCACCGACGTCTGGGGCCAGCTCGCGACCGACGTCGCGACGCTGTCCCGGCCCGAGATCGGCGAGCTCGCCGAGCCCGCGAAGGAGGGGCGTGGAGGCTCGTCGACGATGCCGCAGAAGCAGAATCCCGTGCTGTCCGTCCTCATCCGTCGCGCGGCGATCGCGGCGCCTCCGCTCGCGTCCACGCTGCACACCGCTGCCGCGCTCGCGGTGGACCAGCGCCCGGACGGGGCGTGGCACGCCGAGTGGGAGACGCTCCGTACGCTTGCGCGCCGTACCGTCGTCGCGTCGGACCAGGCCGCGGAGCTCCTCGCGGGGCTTCGGGTCGACGCGGACCGGATGCGCGCCAACCTCGACGCGGCAGGCCCCGGCGTCCTCGCCGAGCGCGACGGGATCCGCCGCCTCTCGTCCGCCGGCAGCGCCTCGACCGGGGGCTCAGGCCCCGCCATGACCGCGCCGACGGACGCCCAGGCCGCCTTGTCGTACCTGGGCGCGACCGACCTGCTCGTGGGCGCCACGCTGACCCGCGCCCGTACCTTCCTGGAGGACCCCGCATGACCGTCCCTCGCATCACCGGTGAGGAGCTGGCCGGCCACGGCGCGCTCCCGCTGCTCGTCCTCGGCCCGTCTCTCGGGACGTCCGCGTCGACGCTGTGGTCGGGTGTGGCCAAGGAGCTCGGCGGCGACTTCCACGTGATCGCGTGGAACCTGCCCGGGCACGTCGATGGGCCGGTACGCGCGCCGTTCACGATGGCGGAGCTCGCCGAGGGCGTCCTCGCGTTCGCAGCGGGCGCGGCCGAGGCGCGCGGCGACGAGGTCCTGCGGTTCGCGTACGCGGGCGACTCGGTCGGTGGCGCGGTCGGCCTGCAGCTGATGCTGGATGCTCCGGACGCGGTCACGAGCGCGGTGCTGCTGTGCACGGGCGCGAAGATCGGCGAGCCCGAGATGTGGCACGACCGCGCAGCGACCGTCCGGACGTCGGGGACGCCGGTGATGGTGACGGCGTCCGCCCAGCGGTGGTTCGCGCCGGGGTTCCTCGAGCGGGAGCCGTCCGTCGGTGCGGCGCTGCTGCACGTGCTCCAGTCGGCCGACGCGGAGGGGTACGCGCAGGTGTGCGAGGCGCTGGCGGCGTTCGACGTACGCGACCGGCTCGGCGAGATCACGGCACCGGTGCTCGCGATCGCGGGCGCGCACGACGTCGCGACCCCGCCGGCGAACCTGGAGGAGATCGCGGGTGGTGTCCAGGACGGACGTCTCGTGGTCCTCGACGACGTGGCGCACCTCGCCCCCGCGGAGGCACCAGCCGAGGTCTCGTCCGCGATTCGAAGCGTTGCAGTTGGTTCTGGGAGCGCTGAAGCGACGGAAACCCTTCAAGACGCGGACGGGGACGGGGCGGATGGGGCGTACGCGCGGGGCATGGAGGTGCGGCGGGCGGTGCTCGGGGACGCGCACGTGGACCGCGCCACGGCGAAGGCTGACGAGCTGACCCGCCCGTTCCAGGAGCTCATCACCCGCTACGCGTGGGGCGACGTCTGGGGCCGGGACGGGCTCGACCGCCGGAGCCGCTCGATGATCACCCTCGCGCTGCTGGCCGCGCTGGGCCACGAGAACGAGCTCGCGATGCACGTCCGCGCCGCCCTCCGCAACGGCCTGAGCCGCGAGGAGATCGCCGAGGTGCTCCTGCACACCGGCGTCTACGCCGGCGTCCCGGTCACCAACACCGCGCTCGCCGTGATGCAGCGCGTGTTCGCCGACCTCGACGCCGAGGCGTGATAGCCTGTTCACACAACGTACCGACGTTCGCTATGCGAACAACGGACGGTCTTGAGGAGTGCGATGCCTGCCTACGTGTTCGATGCCGTCCGGACGCCTTTCGGCCGCTACGGCGGTGCGCTGTCCGGCGTCCGGCCCGACGACCTGGCCGCCACGGTCGTCTCCGCGACGCTGAGCCGCTCGCCGCAGCTCGACCCGGAGGCGATCGGCGACGTCGTGTGGGGCAACGCCAACGGCGCCGGTGAGGAGAACCGCAACGTCGCGCGCATGGCCTCGCTGCTCGCCGGTCTCCCCACGAGCGTCCCCGGCACGACCGTCAACCGCCTCTGCGGCTCCAGCCTCGACGCCGCGATCGCCGGGTCGCGCGCCCTCGAGTCCGGCGACGCCGACGTGGTCCTCACCGGCGGCGTCGAGTCCATGAGCCGTGCCCCGTGGGTCATGCCGAAGCCGGCGCGCGCCTTCCCCGCCGGCAACGTCGAGGCCGTCTCCACCACGCTGGGCTGGCGCCTGGTGAACCCGCGGATGCCGAAGGAGTGGACGATCTCCCTCGGCGAGTGCAACGAGCAGCTCCAGGAGCGCTTCGGCATCAGCCGTGAGCGGCAGGACGCGTTCGCCGCCACGTCGCACCAGCGCGCGCACGCCGCCTGGGAGGCCGGCCACTACGACGACCTCGTGGTCCCCGTCGACGGCGTCGACCTCGCGCGCGACGAAGGCATCCGCCCCGGGTCCACCCCCGAGACGCTCGCCAGGCTCAAGCCGTCGTTCCGCCCCGACGGCACGATCACGGCCGGCAACGCCTCTCCGCTCAACGACGGCGCCTCCGCCGTCCTCCTCGGCTCCGAGCGCGGCGCCGAGCTCATCGGACGCGACCCCGTGGCGCGCATCGCCGGGCGCGGGGTGATGGCGCTCGACCCGCAGGAGTTCGGGTACGCCCCGGTCGAGGCGGCCAACCGCGCTCTCGCCCGTGCCGGGATCGGCTGGGACCAGGTCGGCGCCGTCGAGCTCAACGAGGCGTTCGCCGTCCAGAGCCTCGCCTGCGTCGACGCGTGGCCGATCGACCCTGAGATCGTCAACCAGTGGGGCGGCGCGATCGCGATCGGTCACCCGCTCGGTGCGTCGGGAGGTCGCATCCTCGGCACGCTCGCCGCGGTGCTGCGGGCGACGAACCAGCGCTGGGGCGTCGCCGGCATCTGCATCGGCGTCGGCCAGGGCCTGGCCGTGGTCCTCGAGAACACCGCCTCCTCCGGGAACGGGGCCGCCTGATGCAGGTGCTCGACGTCGACGCGGCGCTCGCGGACGTGCCCGACGGGGCCACGGTCCTCATCGGCGGCTTCGGCAAGGCGGGCATGCCGTTCACGCTCATCGACGCGCTCATCCGCCAGGGCGCTGGCGACCTCACGGTGGTGAGCAACAACGCCGGCAACGGCGACACGGGCCTCGCGGCGCTGCTCGCGGCGGGGCGGGTGCGCAAGATGATCTGCTCGTTCCCGCGGCAGTCCGACTCGTACGTCTTCGACGACCTCTACAAGGCCGGCAAGATCGAGCTCGAGGTCGTCCCGCAGGGCAACCTCGCCGAGCGGATGCGGGCCGCGGGCGCGGGGATCGGGGCGTTCTTCACGCCGACCGGCTACGGCACCATGCTCGCGGAGGGCAAGGAGACCCGGACGATCGAGGGGCGCGACTACGTGCTCGAGCACCCGCTGCGCGGAGACGTCGCGCTCATCGCCGCTCGCCGCGCCGACACCGCCGGCAACCTCGTCTTCCACAAGACCGCCCGCAACTTCGGTCCGGTGATGGCGACCGCCGCGTCGACCACGATCGCCGAGGTCGACGACGTCGTCGAGGCGGGCGGGCTCGACCCGGAGGTCGTGGTGACCCCGGGCATCTTCGTCGACCGCGTCGTCGCGGTGGGCGCGGAGCAGCGCGTCGCCGCTCGGGAAGGAGCAGCAGGATGACCGTCGACACCGCCGAGGCCCAGGCCACCGTCGAGGACGCCGACCGCGACCCCCTCTCGCGCGACGAGATGGCGCAGCTCGTCGCCCGCGACATCCCGGACGGTGCCTTCGTCAACCTCGGGATCGGCCAGCCCACGCGGGTCGCCGACCACCTCCCGCCGGAGCGCGGCATCGTCCTGCACACCGAGAACGGCATGCTCGGCATGGGACCGGTCGCCGAGGGCGACGAGGTCGACCCCGACCTCCTCAACGCCGGCAAGGTGCCCGTCACCGAGCTGCCGGGCGCCTCCTACTTCCACCACGCCGACTCGTTCGCGATGATGCGTGGCGGTCACCTCGACGTGTGCGTGCTCGGCGCGTTCCAGGTGTCGCAGCACGGCGACCTCGCCAACTGGCATACGGGTGCCGAGGACGCGATCCCGGCAGTCGGCGGCGCGATGGACCTCGCCGTCGGGGCGAAGGACGTCTTCGTGATGATGACGCTCTTCGCCAAGGACGGCTCGAGCAAGCTCGTCGACGCGCTCTCGTACCCGGTCACGGGGCTCGCGTGCGTCAGCCGCGTCTACACCGAGCTCGGCGTCTTCGACGTCGGTCCGCAGGGCGTGACCGTGCGCGAGACGTACGGCACCTCCGTCGACGCGCTCCGCGAGCGTCTGCCGGTCGAGGTCCGGCGGCTCGAGGACTGAGAGCAAGACCGTGGCGACGACGTGGGGACTGACGATCGACTGCGAGAGCCCCGCCCGCGTCGCCGCGTTCTGGTCGCTCGCGCTCGGCTACGTCGAGCCGGAGCCGCCCGCCGGACACGAGTCCTGGCAGGCGTGGCTGTCCGCCCAGGGCGTGCCTGAGGCGGAGTGGGACGACGGCGCCTATCTCGCGTCACCGGACGGGAACGGTCCCACGCTGTCGTTCCTCAAGGTCCCGGAGCGCAAGCAGGTCAAGAACCGGCTCCACCTCGACCTCAAGGTTTCCGGTGGCCGCGAGGTCGCGCAGGACCAGCGCGAGGCGGCGATCCGCGCGACGGTCTCGCGGCTGTGCGACGTGGGCGCCTCCGTCGTCACCGAGCACGCCGAGGCGGGCTCACTCGACCACATCGTGATGGCAGACCCCGAGGGCAACGAGTTCTGCGTCGTGTGACGCGGACGGGCCGTCGTACGACCGCTCCCGTACGCACACGCGTGCCCGCATCGCCTCCCCGGGGGTTGGACGCGATACGGGCACGCAGTCGGTGTCGCGCTACGGCGCGAAGCTCGTGTCGGGCGCGACCGCGACCTCGACGACGAGCGGACCTCCCGGTTCGGCGAGCCGCGCGGCCGCCGCGGTGAGGGTCTCGGTGAGCGTGGCCGCGTCGTCCACGCAGACCACCCGGCAGCCGAGCGCCTCGGCGATCCGGCCGACCGAGACCTCGGCGAAGGAAGGCCACGGCGGCTTGCCGTGGACCCGCTCGGCCAGGCGGTCCATCACCGCGTAGCCGCCGTTCGCCATCACGATCCACAGCACCCCGACGTCGCGGTGCGCTGCCGTCCACAGCGACTGCACGGCGTACATCGCCGACCCGTCCCCCACGACCGCCACGACCGGGCGCTCGGGGACCGCCATCTTCAGGCCGATCGCGGCGGGCATCGCGAAGCCGAGTCCGCCCATCGCGGCCGACACGAAGCCGAGCGGCTCGCGGGCCGGGACCATCGCCTGCAGCAGCGGCCGCGACGAGGGTGACTCCTCGACGAGGATCGTGTCGCGCGGGAGGACGTCGGCCAGGACTTGGAAGACGTCGGCGGAGCGGAGGGGGGCCGACGGTGACCCGGCGACGCCAGGCGCCGACCCGATGACGCCGGACGGTGACCCGGTGACGCCAGACGGTGACCCGCGGTCGGGTGGAGGTGGGCCCAGGACGGCGACCAGCGCGCGTACGACCTCGGCCGGGTCGGCGACCAGCGCGAGGTCGGCGGGCGACCGGTACGCCTCGTCCGGGTCCGCGGTGACCACCGCGACGCGCAGTCCCGGGGGGACGAGCGGGCCCTCGGCGTACGGGTACTGGCGCAGCGCCGCGCACCCCACGACCAGCAGCAGGTCGGCGTCCGCCAGAGCCTCCCGCACGCGCGGTCGGTCCGCCGGGAGGTGGCCGGCGAACAGGGGGTGGTCCTGCGGGAACCCCGCGCGGGCGCCGAACGGCTCCTGCCAGACCGGTGCCTCGATCCGCTCCGCGAGCGCGACCAGCGCGTCCCAGCCGTCGCGGCTGTCGTTGCCCGACCCGGCGACCACGACGGGGTGCGAGGCTCCGGCCACGAGGCGGGCCAGGTCACCGACGTCGAGGGTCCCGGGCGCCGGCGTGCGGACGACGCGGGCCGAGGACACGTCGACCGGGTCGTACGCGGCCTCCCAGTCGTCCATCGGCACGACCACGATCACCGGACCCTGGTCGCGCCGCGCGCGGTGGGCCGCACGGTCGATCGCCGACGGCACGTCCTGCGCTCGCACCGGCGTGAGGACGTCGAGCGGGTAGTCGCCGGCGAGACCCTCGAGGCGTCCCGCGAGGAACGGCTCGAGCGCGAGGTGCCGCCGGTCCTGCTGGCCGACCACGACCACCATCGGCGCGTGGTTGACCCGCGCCGTGGCGATCGCCCCGACCGCGTTGCCGAGGCCGGCGGTGGTGTGCAGCAGCACGAACGCGGGCTCGCGCCGCGCGATCGCCCACCCCGACGCCACTCCGACGACCGAGCCCTCGTGCAGGGCGAGGACGAAGTCGAGGTCGTCGGGCAGGTCGACGAGGAACGCCACCTCGGTGGAGCCGGGGTTGGAGAAGATCGTCGTCATGGCGTGGCGGCGCATGACGTCGTACGTCGCCGCGCGGACCGTTCGCGAGGCCGCGGCAGGGTCACCCATCGGTGGTGCCCGCCCCCGCGCCGCGCTTGGCCTTCTGGATCTCCGCGTACACGTGGGTCCGCAGCTCGGTGAACCGCGGCAGCGACCGCGTCGTGAGCTGGTCGCGGTCGGCCGGCAGGTCGATCGCGAGGTCCTCCTGCACGACCGTCGGCGAGTTCGAGAGGATCAGCACCCTCTCGCCGAGGTAGACCGACTCGTCGATGTCGTGGGTGATGAAGAGGACGGTGACGCCCAGCTCCTTCCACACCCGGCGGATGAGGTCCTCGAGGTCGGCGCGGGTCTGGGCGTCGACCGCGGCGAACGGCTCGTCCATGAGCAGGACCTCGGGCTTGTACGCGACCGCGCGCGCGATCGCGACGCGCTGCTGCATGCCGCCCGAGAGCTGCCACGGGTACTTCGACCCGGCGCGGTCGAGGCCGACCGCGTGCAGCGCCTCCGACACGGCCTTCTGGCGCTCGGCCTTCGGCATGCCGGCGTTCTTGAGCGGCAGCTCGACGTTCTGACGGACGGTCATCCAGGCGAACAGGCTGCGGCCGTACTCCTGGAAGACGACGGCCATCTTCTTCGGCGGCCCGGTGACCACCGCGCCGTCGAGGGTGACGGTGCCGGCGGTCGGCTCGAGCAGGCCGGCGATGCACCGCAGCAGCGTGGTCTTGCCGCACCCCGAGGGGCCGACGAGGCAGACCAGCTCTCCCTGGCGGAGCTCGAAGGTCAGGTTGCGCACCGCCTCCACGTCTCCGGAGTCGGACGAGTAGATCTTCTGCAGCCCCTGGACGGACAGGGCGACCGGAGCGTGGACGTCCTCGCGGGGTCCGGTCTCGATCGTGGCGCTGTCACCTGCCATGCTGCACCTCCTTCTGGCCGTGGTACCAATGCAGGACTCTGCGCTCGCAGAGCTGGAAGACGAGGGACACCGCCACGCCGATCAGCCCGAGCAGGACGATGCCGCTCCACATCTCCGGGACGGCGAACGACCGCTGGAAGACGACGATCGTGAAGCCGAGCCCGGACGACGAGGCGAACATCTCGGAGATCACCATCAGGATCAGGCCGATGGACAGCGCCTGACGGATGCCCGCCGCCATCTGCGGGGCCGCGCTCGGGAGCACCAGCGTCCGCAGCCGGGTGAGGCGCTTGAGCCCGTACGTCCTCGCGGTGTCGACGAGCACGGGGTCGACGGCGCGGACGCCCTCGATGGTGTTGAGCAGGACGGGCCAGATCGCGCCGGAGACGATCACGAGGACCTTCATCCGGTCGTTGACGCCGACGATGAGGATGAGGATCGGCACGAGGACCGGCGGCGGGATCGCCCGGAAGAACTCGAGCATCGGTTCGAGCAGCGACCGGATCCAGCGGACGGAGCCGATCCACACGCCGGCGGCGATGCCGAGCACGATCGCGAGCAGCGTCCCCGCGGCGAAGCGGGCGACGCTGGGGAGCACGTCCTCACGGAACCGGGGCCCGATCCAGGTGTCGACGAAGGTCGTGACGAGCTCGCCCGGCTTCGGGACGTAGAAGTTCGTCGAGTTGAGGCTGAGGGCCCACCACAGGAGGATGAGCAGCGCCGGCAGGCCGACGGCGTACGCGATCCGCTTCAGGATGCTCATACGACCTCCTCCCGCCGGACGGACACGTGCCACTTCAGGGCCCGCCGCTCGACGAGCCGTGCGATCAGGTTGATGCCCACGCCGATGAGGCCGGTGGCCAGCACGAGGGCGTACATCTCGGGGACGGCGCCGCCGGACTGCGCGAGCGCGATCTCCGTGCCGAGCCCGCCGCCGCCGATGACGAGCTCACCGGTGATCGTGAGGATGAGGGCGACCGCGGCGCCGAGGCGCAGGCCGGTCATGACGTACGGGAGCGCCGACGGCCAGACCAGGTAGCGCACGCGGGCGACCCAGCCGAGCCCGAAGCTGCGGACGGTGTCGGAGGCGACGGGGTCGACGTCGCCCACGCCGTAGAGGACTTGGATCAGCACCTGCCAGAACGCGGCGTACACGACGAGCAGCAGCGTGGACTGCATCGACGTGCCGTAGAGAAGGACGGCGAGCGGGATCAGCGCGACCGACGGGATAGGGCGGAGGAACTCGATCGTGGAGTGGGTGACGCGACGCAGGAAGCGGCTCGGGCCGATGATCAGTCCGAGCACGACCGCGGCGGCGGCGGAGATCGCGAGCCCGATCGCCCACGTCTTCATCGTCTCGCCGACGGCGGTCCAGAACTCCGGCGTGCGGAGCCGGTCGGCGAGCTCGGCGAGGACCGTCGAGGCCGCGGGGAGGTAGCGCGCCTCGACCAGACCGCTGCGGACCACCAGCTCCCAGGTGAGGAGGAAGCCGAGGATGCCGAGCAGCCCGAGCACCGCAGACGGCGGGGACGTGGTGGCCGACATGGCTGGGCTCACGGAAGGAGGGTGTCCAGGTCGGGCTCCTTCTCGAGCGTGCCGTACTTGACCGCGGCAGCGCCGAGCGCCTCCATCGAGTCTCGGTCGAACTCGGAGCGGAAGACCGGGAGGACCATCTTGGCGCGGGTGGCCTCGTCGATCTTCGTGTAGGTCCCGACGATGTCGCGGACCTCCTGCTCGTTGTCTCCCGCGTAGTCGAGCGACTTGTTCATCGCGCGGGTGAAGCGCTCGACGAGGTCCTTGTTCTCCTGGATGTACTGCTTGGTCGTGAAGTACCCGGCGATGTCGAGCTTCGGCGACATGTCGAGGTAGTTGTACGTGACGACGCGCGCGCCGTCGGCCAGCGCTGCCGACATGAACGGCTCGAGGACCCAGATCGCGTCGACTTGCTTCTTCGCCAGCGCCGCGGGGGCGTCGGGGAACGCGACCTCGACGAACTTCACGTCCTCGGGATCACCGCCGTCCTGCTCGATCGAGTGGCGGATGGTGGTGTCGCCGATGTTCTTGAGGTTGTTGACCGACACCGTCTTGCCGACGAGGTCCTTCGGCGTCTGGATCGGGGAGTCCTCGGGCACGAGCACGGCGCCGAAGTCGGGCTCCTTGCCGGCCGACGACGTGCCGTTGGTGACGAACTGGAGCGGGAGCCCCTGGTCCGCGCCCACCATCAGCGACACGACGTTGCCGAACGCGAAGTCGAAGTCGCCGCTGACGACGCCGGGCACGGCCGCGGCACCACCGGTGGTGGTCGCGATCTCGAGGTTGATGCCCTCGTCCTCGAAGAAGCCCTTGTCCTTGCCGAGCCAGATCGGGGCGGTGTCGACGATCGGGATGACACCGACCTTGACGTCGACCTGCCCGTCGGAGCCGGCTTCCTTCTCGTCGCCGCCGCCCCCGCAGGCGGTGAGAAGGGCGAGCGCAGCGAACGCAGCGGCTGCCTTGGTGATGGGGCGCATGGATGTCCTCTCGGGATCTGTGGTGGGGGTCAGAACGGGTACGTGGGCGGTTCGCTGCGGACAGTCACCCAGCGGGTCTCGGTGAACGCCTCGACGTTCGCCTCGGCGCCGCCGTGCCGCGATCCCGTGCCGGAGGCCCCGACGCCGCCGAAGGGCGCGTTCGCCTCGTCGTTCACGGTCTGGTCGTTGATGTGGACGATCCCCGAGGGGATGCGTGCGGCGAGCTCGAGCCCGCGGAGGGCGTCGCGGGTGACGATGCCGAGCGACAGGCCGTAGTCGCCGCTGGAGGCGAGCTTGACCGCCTCGTCGAGGGTCGAGAACTTCACGACGGACGCGACCGGGCCGAAGACCTCCTCGCAGTACGCCGGGGCGTCCAGCGGCGAGTCGGCGAGGACGGTCGGACGGTAGAAGAGCCCCTCGTACGTGCCACCCGCGGCGAGCCGCGCCCCGGCCTCGACGCTTCCGGTGACGAGCGCGTGGATCTTGTCCCGCTGGCCCTCGTCGATGATCGGGCCGAGCGCGACCTGGTCGGTCGCGGGGTTGCCGACCGGGAGGTGGTCGGCCTTCTCGGCGAGCTTCGCGACGTACGCGTCGTACAGGCTCTCGTGGACGAGGTGCCGGCCGACCGTCATGCAGATCTGACCCTGGTGGAAGAACGCGCCCCACGCAGCGAGGTTGACGGCCTGGTCGACGTCGGCGTCCTCGAGGACCAGGAACGCCGAGTTGCCGCCGAGCTCGAGGTGGGCCCGCTTGAGGTGCTTGCCCGCTGCCTCGCCGACCTTGCGACCGGCCGCGGTGGAGCCGGTGAAGGCGATCACGCGCACGTCGGGGTCGGAGGTGAGCGCCTCGCCGACGTCGGCGCCGCCGGGCAGCACCTGCAGCACGCCGGCGGGAAGACCCGCCTCCTCGAAGATGCGGGCCATGGTCACGCCGCCGGTGACCGCGGTGCGCGGGTCGGGCTTGAGGATGACCGCGTTGCCCAGGGCGAGGGCCGGTGCGACGGCGCGGATGCCGAGGATGATCGGCACGTTGAACGGCGAGATCACCGCGACCACGCCGGCGGGGACCCGCTGCGCGAGCGACAGGCGGGGCTGCTCGCTCGCGAGGACCTGGCCGTGGGGGTACGACGGGAGCGTCGCGGCCTCGTAGCACTCCTGCGCCGCCACGCCCAGCGCGAAGCCGGCCATGCCCGGCACGGCGCCGACCTCGCGGACGTTCCAGCCCATGACCTCGTCGGCGTGGGCGTTCCACAGGTCGCCGGCGCGCCGCAGGACGGCCGCCCGCTCGGTGTGGGGCAGGGCGGCCCAGGCGCGCTGCGCCTCGGTGGCGTGCTGGGCGGCCGTGCGGACGTCCGCAGGGCCGGCCTTGCCGATGCGGCCGAGCTCCTCGCCGGTGGCGGGCTCCACGACCGGGTACGTCTCTCCTCCGGCCGGCTCCACCCACTCTCCGCCGAGGTAGATCCGACCGCTCCAGACCGATGCGTCGAGCATGGAGTTGAGCCTCCTGAGTGCTAATCTGTTCGTTCGCGTAGCGAACGCTTGTCCATTAGCCGAACCTACTATGAGGCCCATCACAGGTCAACGGGGACGGGCGGCGGATGCACGAACTGTCAACTAACGGGCTCGACGACCGAATAGGGTGCCAATCGTGACGACTGAAGACGGGCGACCGGTGGAGTCGGTCCAGTCCCTCCAGCGGGGCCTCGCCGTGATCCGCGCCTTCGACGCGGAGCACCCGCGCATGACCCTCTCCGAGGTGGCCCGGCAGACCGACCTGACCCGCGCGACGGCCCGCAGGTTCCTGCACACCCTCGTCGCCCTCGGCTACACCGACACCGACGGCCGGGAGTTCTGGCTGCGCCCGCGCGTCCTCGACCTCGGCTACGCCTACCTCTCCAGCAGCTCCCTCCCCGAGATCGCCACGCCGCACCTCAAGGCGTTCACCGACACCGTCCACGAGTCGTCGTCCGTGTCGGTCCTCGACGGGCTCGACATCGTGTACGTCGCGCGCGTCCCGACCCGGCGCATCATGACCGTCGCGATCAGCGTGGGGACGCGGTTCCCGGCGTACGCGACCTCGATGGGCCGCGTGCTCCTGGCCGGGCTGGACGAGGACGACCGCGAGGTCCTCCTGGCGAAGGCGGAGCTCGAGAGGCTCACCCCTCGCACCATCACCTCGCTGCCGAGGCTGCGCCGCGAGCTCGACGTCGTCCGCGAGCAGGGCTGGGCGCTCGTGGACCAGGAGCTCGAGCTCGGCCTCCGCTCGATGGCGGCGCCGATCCGCGACCCCCGAGGTCGGACCATCGCCGCCGCCAACGTCTCCATGAGCGCGACGCAGGGCAGCCCCGAGGAGGCACGCGAGCGCCTCCTGCCGCCGTTGCTCGCCGCGACCGGCCAGATCGAGCACGACCTGCGGATCACCGGGGCCTGAGCCGGCGCCGTACGACGACCCTCGTACGACCAGCCTCGTACGACGACGAAGCCGCGACCGGTCGGAACCGGTCGCGGCTTCGTGTGGCGGAGGTGGCGGGATTTGAACCCGCGAGAGGTTTCAACCTCAACCCGCTTAGCAGGCGGGCGCACTAGGCCACTATGCGACACCTCCAGGCGTGCCGCTCAAGGCTACAAGGTCGCACGGGGACCCATCCAATCGGGGCAGGCAATCGGGCAGCCGATCAGGCCGCCGGTCACTCCGACGGCGGGAGCGGGCGGTAGCCGTGCGAGGCGTCGAGGCGGCCCCGGATGTCGCGCTGGAGCTTCAGGCCGTCCGGGCCGAACAGCGCCATCGGCAGCTCGGTCGTCCGCCCCTCCTCGAGGCCGATGACGAGGACCGCGCCGCCGTCGAGGGACGGCTTGTCGTCGACGCGCTCGACCTGGCCCCACACCGCGTGACGCACGCCGGCGCCGCGGACCCGGTGGACCTGGTAGCCCGTCGTCGTCAGGCTGATCAGCCGCGGCGGCCACCGCAGGGCGATCGCGGAGACGATCACCAGGAGGGCGACCAGGACGGCGACGACCACGCCCCAGACCGCGGCGTCGCCGCCGATCGTGAGCAGGATCGCGGAGAGGACGGCGCCGAACGCGGCGACCATCATGCGGATGCCGAAGAGCCTCAGCGCCAGGGTCAGCGTGAGGCGGTACGTGGTGGGTCTCATCGTGTCAGTCATGGAGCAGAGGGGGCGGGATTCGAACCCGCGGCTGACATCTCTGCCAGCGACCGCTTTCAAGGCGGTTCCGATCGGCCACTCCGGCACCCCTCCTCGGCGTCGTGCACGCACGACGCCGAGTCGATTGTCGCACCAGGTCAGGACGGGCTCCACGAGCGGCCCGGCGGTACGCGCGGGCTACTTGAGAGCGGCGAAGCGGGGCGGCTCGGGACGGACGTACGTGTCGCCGTCGCGCCGTGCTGCCCGGCGACCCGACCGCGAGGTGGACCCGGGGTCGAGGGCACGGATCGCGATGCCGAGGATCAGGCCGAGGATCGCCGAGTAGAGCGTGGAGAGCGCCACGTACGTCGTGTCCGCGTTCGGGGAGCCGAGCGCCGTCGCCATCACCGCGGTGCCGACGACGCCGAAGGCGCACATCCACCAGCCCTGGCGTCGGTTGGAGCGGGTGCTGATCCCCCACACCAGCGCCGGGAACCCGATGAGCACCTCGGTCGGGCGGGGGACGCCGCGGACCGTCTCGCGCAGCCACACGACCGCGTCGTCGATCGCCTCCACGACCGTCGGCGACCCGTAGGTGCGGACGATCGTCCCGTACACGAGCAGCACCGCCACCAGGCCAGCGCCGCCGACGATCAGGGCGACACCGCGCCGGCCGAGGCCGTGGAGACCGGCACCGAGGCTCCAGACGATGCCGAACGTCGTCGCAAGCGCGGCGCCGAGGACGATCAGGTAGAAGCGCTGGTAGACCAGCGGGGCGTTCCAGGCCGCCACGGCGACGGCCGCGCTGGTCGCGACGACGAGCGCGATCACGTACTCGCGCACCACGCCGGACAGCGTCTCGGCAGGGCGCGTGAGCAGGACCGCGAGCACGGCGCCGAAGGTCGCGGTCACGACCGAGGCGCCGGCCATCGCCCACGACCACTCGGTGACCAGCGCGATCCCGCAGAGGATCGCGACGAGCGTCGCCCACAGGGTGCTGCGCCCTCCGCTGCGCCGCGCGACGCCGGCGGTGAAGACGACGGCCAGGACCGCAGCGCCGTACCGGGCGTAGCGGTCGGGGAACCCGACGGCCGCCACCGACGTGAGCGCGACCGCGAAGCCCGCGAGCCAGGCGAGGAACAGGCCGCTGACGCCCGCCGCGCGCAGCGCCTTCATGCTGAAGCGGGGCTCCCGCACGGGCGGGATGTAGCTGATGGTGTCGCTGCTGCGTCGGCGCGGTGCGGCGCGGCGACCTCCGGCGGTGCTCACGATGCGCGCCCCTCGTCGCCGCCGTCCGCGGCCGCCGGGGCGGGCACACCGATGCGGCGGTTCGCCAGCGAGGGGTTCGTGGAGCGCGCGCGACCGAGCCGGTCGACCGACAGCGAGGCGCGGACGACGGCGGCCTCCTCGCCCGCGGCCGCCACGACGACGCCGAGCGGGTCGACGACCATGCTGTGCCCGACGTACTTCCCGTACTGGTCGGCAGCGAGGACGTCGACGGTGTTCTCGATCGCCCGCGCCCGCAGCAGGGTGGTCCAGTGGTCCTCCTTGAGGGGACCGCGGACCCAGGCCGCCGGGACGCACAGGACGTCGGCCCCGGCGTCGACGAGCATCCGCGCCATCTCCGGGAAGCGCAGGTCGTAGCAGGTCATCAGCCCGACCCGTCGCCCCGCGACGTCGAGGACGACGGGCGCGACGTCGCCCGCGACGAGGCGCTCGGACTCGGCGTAGCCGAAGGAGTCGTAGAGGTGGATCTTGCGGTACGACGCCGCGAGCGTGCCGTCGGGCGCGAAGGCGAGGAGCACGTTGTAGGGCAGGTCCGGCTCGCCGGAGGCGTCGGCGCGCGCCTCGAACGCGCCCGCGACCACGTACGCGCCGAGCCGCTTGGCGTGGTCGGCGAGCAGCGTCGCGAAGGGCCCGTCCAGCGGCTCGGCGGCGCTGCGCAGGTCGTGGGAGGGGTCGCCGAAGTCGTGCATCGTGCCTTCGGGGAGGACGACGAGATCGAGTCCGTCGTGCGGACCGAAGGTGCCGAGGACGTCGTCGACCGACGTGCGATTAGCGGCTGCGTCGGTCGTCGCGCTCAGCTGGACGAGGGCGACCTGCATGCCTCCATCTTTGCAGCCGACCCCCAGCCTCCGGCAGGGTGAGGGCGTGATCGATTCGCCGACCGCGCCGGACGGGCGGCCCCAGCCCCCGCCGTACGACGCGATCGTGCTCGCGGGCGGGGCGGCGCGGCGGTTCGGCTCGGACAAGCTCGGCGTGGTCGTCGAGGGCGTCCCGCTGCTCGACCGGACGCTCGGCGCGGTCGCGGAGGCGCAGCGCCGGATCCTCGTCGGGCCGCCGCGCGCCACCCGCGCCGAGGCCACCTGGACGCGCGAGGAGCCTCCGGGTTCCGGGCCCGCCAACGCGGTGGTCGCGGGGCTGCGCGGGTGCGCGGCGCCGTACGTCGTCCTGCTCGCCGGCGACCTCCCGTACGTCTCCGCCGCGACCGTGGAGCGCCTGCTCGGGGCGCTCACGGCCGACCCGGCCGCGGACGGCGCGCTGCTCGTCGACGCGGACGGTCGGGCGCAGCACCTGTGCAGCGCCTGGCGCCGCGGGGCGCTCGTCCGTGCCGTCGGAGGCCGGGCGGACTGGGCGGACGCCTCGCTGCGGAGCCTGATCGCGGGCCTCGAGACGCGATCGGTCGCGACCGAAGGGCGGGAGGCGCGAGACATCGACCGCCCCGAGGACCTAACGTCGGAACCATGAGTCTGCAGGACTGGAGCGACACGGTCTGTGCCGAGCTCGGGATCGAGCCCGACTTCGACCTCGACGCGATCCTCGAGGCTGCCCGCGACGTGGCCCACGCGGTGGAGCGGCCCGCGGCACCGCTGACGGCGTTCCTCGTCGGCTACGCGGCGGCGAAGGCCGGCGGCAGCGCCGACGACCTCGACCAGGCCCTCGACCAGGTGACGGCACTGGCGGCGCGCTGGGAGGCGTGATCCGCGAGTACGGTGACGTCATGCGTGCCGTGGTCGTGAAGGAGCCCGGGGGTCCCGAGGCGTTGGACGTGGTCGAGCTCGAGGACCCGGTCGCGGGTCCCGGCGCGGTCGTGGTGGAGGTGGTCGCGGCCGGGGTGAACCGGGCCGACGTCCTCCAGCGGCAGGGCAGCTACGCCCCGCCGCCCGGAGCGAGCGACGTGCTCGGGCTCGAGGCGTCGGGCGTGGTCGCGGAGGTCGGGGACGGGGTGACCCGGTGGCGGGTCGGTGACCCGGTGGTCGCCCTGCTCGCCGGCGGGGGCTACGCCGAGAAGGTGGTGGTGCCGCAGGAGCAGGTCGCCCCGCTCCCGGAGGGCATGGACCCGGTGCACGCCGGCGGGATCATGGAGGTCGCCGCCACGGTCTGGTCCAACGTCTTCATGACGGCGGGGCTCCAGCCCGGAGAGCGGCTGCTGGTCCACGGCGGCGCGTCCGGGATCGGGACGATGGCGATCCAGCTCGCCAAGGCGTTCGGGGCGTGGGTGGCGGTCACCGCCGGCTCCGAGGAGAAGCTCCGGGCGTGCCGCGAGCTCGGCGCCGACCTGGCGATCAACTACCGCGAGGTCGACTTCGTCGAGGGCGTCCGCGCGGCGACCGAGGGCAAGGGCGTCGACGTCATCCTCGACAACATGGGTGCGGCCTACCTCCCGCGCAACGTCTCGGCGCTCGCGCACGACGGGCGCCTGGTCGTCATCGGCCTGCAGGGCGGGATCAAGGGCGAGGTCGACCTCGGCGCCCTGCTCTCGAAGCGGGCCTCGATCGGGGCGTACGGCCTGCGTGGCCGGCCCGTCTCGCAGAAGGGCGAGATCGTGGCGAGCCTCGTGGAGAGCGTCTGGCCGCTGTTCGCCGACCAGACCATCAGCCCGGTGATCCACGCGACGTTCCCGCTCGACCAGGTCCAGGACGCCCACCGCGTTCTCGACGAGTCGGGCAACATCGGCAAGGTCGTGCTCACCCCGTGACGGGGTCCCTGACCGAGCTCGCGGCCGGGGCGTGGACCGCGACCGTCCATCCGTACGGCGGCGGGCTGGCGTCGCTGCGCCACGACGGCCGTGACGTGGTCGTGTCGCAGGACGGCGAGGGCGGGCACCCGGCGTACCGCGGCGCCGTGCTCGCACCGTGGCCGAACCGGCTCGAGGACGGCACCTACACCTTCGCCGGGACGACGTACGAGGTCCCGATCAACGAGCCCGAGGGCGGCACCGCGCTGCACGGGCTGGTGACCGACGTGCTGTGGACGGTCACGGCGAAGACCGCGGACACGGTGCGGCTCACCGTGGACGTGCCGCGGTCCGACGGCTATCCCTTCGCGGTCGGGCTCGAGCTCGCGTACGCGCTGTCCCCGGACGGTCTCGACGCCACGCTGACCGCGACGAACCACGGCGACGGCCCCGCGCCGTACGCCTGCGGCTTCCACCCGTACCTGGTCCTCGACGACGGCGAGGAGACCCCGGTCCGCCTGCGCGCCGGCCGGTTCCTCGAGACGACCCCGGACCGCCACCTCCCCCTGCGGCTCCAGGACGTCGCCGGGGGCCCGTACGACTTCGCGTCCCCGCGCCCGCTGGGCGGCGTGGAGCTCGACACTCCGTACACGGACCTGGCCCGCGAGGAGGACGGCGACGTCGTCGTCCGCGTGGGACGGACCGAGGTCCGGTGCGGCGCCGGCGTGCGGTGGCTCCAGGCGTACACGCCCGTCGGGCGCGACGCCCTGGCGGTCGAGCCGTGCTCGAGCCCGGCGAACGCGTTCCGGAGCGGGGAGGACCTCGTCGTCCTGCCGCCGGGCGGCCAGCACGTCCTCGCGTGGGCGCTGCGCCGGTCGCGCTGATCGGCCGTCGGTGGGCGCGCCGGGACCCTGACTACAGTGGACGGCATGTCTGGAGACTCGTTCGCGCACCCCGGTTCCTCCGACCAGCACCCCGTCGTCGGTCCTGACGGCCAGGCCGTCGAGCCGGTCGACCCGGAGCCCGACGAGGAGCGCCCGGTCACCGAGCTGGTCGAGCAGCCCGCGAAGGTGATGCGGATCGGCAGCATGATCCGTCAGCTCCTCGAGGAGGTGAAGTCGGCTCCGCTGGACGAGGCCAGCCGTGCGCGCCTGCGCGACATCCACCAGACGTCGATCAAGGAGCTCGAGGACGGGCTCGCCCCCGAGCTCGTGGAGGAGCTCGAGCGCCTCAGCCTCCCGTTCAACGAGACGACGCCGTCCGACGACGAGCTCCGCATCGCCCAGGCGCAGCTCGTCGGCTGGCTCGAGGGCCTGTTCCACGGGATCCAGACCGCGATCTACGCCCAGCAGATGGCGGCCCAGTCACAGCTGCAGCAGATGCGACGCGCCCTGCCGGGCGGCCACGCGGCAGTGCAGCAGGCGCAGCACCCGGGGATGCCCGGCCAGCAGCAGCCGACCGAGGACGCGCCGCAGCACGGGCCGGGGATGTACCTCTGAGTCGTACTCAGCGCCCCCGGCAACGCCGATCTGGGGTGACCCCCTGACCGGATAGTGTGAGGCACGCGACAGTACTTGACTGGCCCTGAGTAGCGATCCAGTCCATTAATGAGTACTTGTGCGCTGACTCACCCCTTGTCGCAACTGTTTGACTTCCTGCATCTCATCGCTCGAAGGAGATGCAGGAACCATGCGAACCGTCTCGGCTCAACACCCGTCCAACCGGCGTCAGGTCGACGCCACGCTCGACGTCGTCCCGCCCTGTGCGTCGATGGCCGACGTCTACGACACCCTCTGCGACCCACTAGAGGACGTCACACGCTCGGGTGAGACCTGGGACGCCTGGCAGGACGCCCACGACAAGGCCGCCGAGGCCTGCGCCTCCTGCCCGCTGCTCGTGCAGTGCCTCTACCGTGCGGTGGTCGACGGCGACGTCGCCGGCTACGCGGCCTGCACCTCGCCGCAGGAGCGCGACGAGATCCGGACCCGCCTCGGTGTCACGGTGAGCGCGCCCGACATCGACCGGATCGCCGGTGTGCGCACGGCCGGGTCGCCGGTCGACCACGAGGCGATCCTCGCCGCCCGCCGCGCCTACCCGCGCGACACCTTCGCCCAGCTCGCCGAGCGGCTCGGCTGCTCGCTCTCCACCGTCAAGCGGCACCTCCGCGAGGCGTCGACCCGACCGCGTCCGGCGACCAAGCCCGGTCCGGCGCGGACGACGCGCCCGAGCGTCGACGAGGTCCTCGACGTGTTCGACGAGGTCGTCGGCAACGCGCCCATCTGCGCGTTGACCGCCTGAGTCCCGGCGGCCGGCCGCGCACGGGGGCGGCCGGCCCGGGGGCAGTGCGGTTTGCCACGCCAACGTGGCTGGTCGCGGTTGGCGGGGCGTGCTTCCCGCGCCAACCGGGGCTTGCCGCGTCAGCGTGGGAAACCGCAGCTAGAGGTACTTCTCGATCTCGCGGACGACGCCGTCGTTCTCGACGGTCTCGGTGACGTCGTCGGCGACCGCCTGGACGTGGAGCGGGGCGTGGCCCATCGCGACGCCGCGACCGGCCCACTCCAGCATCTCGACGTCGTTGGAGCCGTCGCCGATCGCGAGCACGTCGGCCCGGTCGACCCCGAGCTCGGCGCACACGTGCTCGAGCCCGGCCGCCTTGGAGACACCCTCCGGGGCGAGGTCGAGCCACGCGGTGTAGCCGACGTAGTAGTTGGTGCCCTCCAGGCCGAGGCTGTGCGCGAGCTCGGCGAACTCCTCCGCGGAGCTGTCGGGGCTGCGTACGATCACGCGGCTCACCGGCTTCGCGATGAGGTCCTCGATCGACTCGTGAGCGACGTCGCCGCTCAGCTCCCCGTCGGGGAAAGGCTTGTTCATGCGGTAGCCGACGCCGACGTTCTCGACCGCCACGGCGGCGTCGGGCACCACCTCGAGCAGCGCGCGTACGGCGGGTGCCGCGTCGAACGTGACGGTGTGCAGGATCTCGATCGGGTCGTACGAGAAGACGACCGACCCGTTGCTCGCGACGGCGAGCCCCTCGGTGAACCCGAGCTTCTCGACCGCGTCCATCACGCCGGGCACCGCACGCCCGGTCGAGATCACGCAGTGGATCCCCGCGTCGGCAGCGGCGCGGACGGTCTCGCGTACGGCGTCGGTCATCGCGTTGTCGTAGTCGACGATCGTGCCGTCGACGTCGAGCGCGATGATGCGGGGACGCCAGGTGGTGGGGGCTTCGTCGGTGGTGTGCGAGGTCAACGTCAAGACAGCGGCTCCAGGATCTCTCGGCCGGCGAGGTAGGGCTGCAGGGCCTTCGGCACGCGGACGGAGCCGTCGGCCTGCTGGTGGTTCTCGAGGAGGGCGATGATCGTCCGCGTCGACGCCATCAGGGTGCCGTTGAGCGTCGCGAGCGGCGTCACCTGCTCGCCGTCGCGCACCCGGATGCTGAGGCGGCGCGCCTGGAACTGGGTGCAGTTCGAGGTCGACGTCAGCTCCCGGTACTTGCCCTGCGTGGGGATCCACGCCTCGCAGTCGAACTTGCGGATGGCCGACAGGCCGAGGTCGCCGGCGGCGACGTCGATCACGCGGTACGGGAGCTCCAGCGCGTCGAGCCAGTCCTGCTCGTGCGCCAGCAGCTCCTCGTGGACCGCGTAGGAGTCCTCGAGCGTCGTGTAGACGAACATCTCCACCTTGTCGAACCAGTGCACCCGGAAGATGCCCCGGGTGTCCTTCCCGTACGAGCCTGCCTCACGCCGGTAGCACGGGCTGAACCCTGCGTAACGGCGCGGCAACGACTCGGCGTCGAGGATCTCGTCGGAGTGGTACGCCGCGAGCGGCACCTCCGAGGTCCCGACGAGGAACAGGTCGTCCTTGGGGAGGTGGTAGACGTCGTCGGCGGCCTGGCCGAGGAACCCGGTGCCCTCCATCGCCGACGGCTTCACCAGCGCCGGCGGGATCATCGGGGTGAAGCCCCACGCGGCCGCGCGGTCCATCGCCATCTGGACCAGCGCGAGCTCGAGCTGCGCGCCGATGCCGGTGAGGAAGTAGAAGCGGGCGCCGCTGACCTTGGCGCCGCGCTCGATGTCGAACGCGCCGAGGCGCTGGCCGAGCTCGATGTGGTCGAGCGGCTCGAAGCCCTCGGCGGCGAAGTCGCGGGGCTCTCCGACGGTCTCGCGGACGACGAAGTCCTCCTCGCCCCCCGCGGGCGCCTCGGGCGACGCGAGGTTGGGGAGGGTCGCGAGCAGCGTGTCGAACGCGCGCCCGGCCTCGCCGGAGGCGGCGTCGGCCTCCTTCACCTGCGTGGCGAGCGCCTTGGTGCGGGCGAGGATCTCGGCCTTCTCGTCGCCGGTGGCCTTCGCGACCTGCTTGCCGAGCTGCTTCTGCTCGGCCCGCAGCGCCTCGTACCGGCCGATGGACGATCGACGCGCCTCGTCGGCGGCGATGAGCTCGTCGACGACAGCCTCGGACTCCCCGCGGCGGCGCTGCGCGGCGCGGATCTCGTCGGGGTTGTCACGAAGGGTACGAACGTCGATCATTCCCCAAGCCTATCGGCGACACTGACACGACTACCCTGATCGGGTGCCGATCGACGTACGCCGCGCCCGTCCCGCGAGCCCTGCCCTCCTTCCGTCGTTGGTCGGCATCCTCCTCGTGGTCTTCCTCGGGCTCGCTGCTGCGGTGTACGCCGCGTGGGCCCCGCTCATGGACCTGGACCAGGCCGTCGCCGACTGGGCGCACGACCTCGTCGCCGGCGACGAGACGCTGATCGACATCCTGGCGTGGGCCGCGGACTGGCTCGGCCCGATGGTGCTGCGCGTGGTCCTCGGCGTGGTCGTGCTGTGGGCGGTGTGGCGCCGCGCCTACCGGGTCGCGGTGTGGATCGCGGTCACGATCCCCGTGCAGTTCCTCGCCGTCTGGGGCCTCAAGCGGCTGTTCGAGCGGGCCCGCCCGACGTTCGACGACCCGTACGCGGTCCTCCACTCCTACTCGTTCCCGAGCGGTCACGCGACCGCCGGGGCGACGTTCTCGACGGTGATGGTGATCGTCACGCTCCTGGTGCTGCGCCGCGGGCTGCTGCGCAAGGCGGTCATCACGCTCTGGATCGCGCTGGGGCTCGCGGCGGGACTCGACCGCATCTTCCTGGGCGTCCACTTCCTGTCCGACGTCGTCGCGGGCTTCGCGCTCGGCACGGCCATCCCGCTGGCGCTGTGGTGGCTGATCATGCGGCCGGTGTTCGCGGTGGAGGAGCCGGAGCGGCCGGCGATCGCCGGGACCGGGCGCCGCCAGGTCGGGGTCGTCCTCAACCCGGTGAAGGTCGGGGACGTCGAGGGTTTCAAGGCGCGGGTGTCCGAGGCCGCCGCGCGTCACGGCTGGGCGGAGCCGGTGTTCCTGGAGACGACCGTCGACGACCCGGGTGCCGCGCAGGCCGCGGAGGCGCTCGAGGGCGAGGCCGACCTCGTCATCGTGGCGGGCGGCGACGGCACCGTGCGCGAGGCGTGCGGCGAGCTCGCGCGCAGCGGGACCAGCGTCGGCATCGTGCCGCTGGGCACCGGCAACCTCCTCGCCCGCAACCTGTCGCTGCCCCTGCACCTGGTCGACGCGATCGACAACGCGTTCACCGGCCAGGACCGGGCGGTCGACCTCGTCCGCCTGCAGATCGACGGCGCCGAGGACACGACGACGTTCCTCGTCATGGCGGGGCTGGGGTTCGACGCGGCGATCATGACCGGCACCAACGAGGACCTCAAGAAGAAGGTCGGCTGGCTGGCGTACGTGGTCTCGGGCGCGCGTCAGCTGTTCCGCTTCGGACGGGTCCGGGTGCAGATCTCGGTGGACGACGGGGAGTTCGTACGCCGTCGCGCGCTGACGGTCGTCGTCGGCAACGTCGGCTTCCTGCAAGGCGGCCTCCCGCTGCTGCCGGACGCGCAGATCGACGACGGCGAGATCGACGTGGTCGCGATCGCCCCGCCGCACAAGTTCGCCTTCCTGTCGGTCGGGCTGCGCCTGTTCACGCGGCGCAAGCGCACCGACGAGCGGCTCGACCGGATGACAGGACGGACGGTGGTCATCCGCGCCGACAGGCCGACTCCGATGCAGCTCGACGGCGACCCGATCGGCGAGCACACCGAGCTCCGCGCGACGGTCGAGCCGGGCGTCCTGCTGCTCCGCGTGCCGCGCTGACGGGTGCGGCCGAGAGCGCTGCCGTCGCCATGCGCCATGGCGATTGTCACGATCAGGTAACGGATGTTACCGCCGGGTTCCCTTCGGGGTAACTCGCTGTTGAACTCGTCTTCGCATGTGGTGCAGATCGCACCGAATCCTCGGAGGGAGACAATCATGCTTCAGACGAAGTCTGCCCGGGCGACGGGCCGCACACGCCTCGCGGCCGCGTCCACCAGCGCGGCTCTCGTGGCCGGCGTCGGCGGCCTGGTCCTGGCCGGTGCGCCCGCTGCGCACGCAGCCGACCAGAACCTCAACAAGAACTTCCAGTACAGCTGTGACCTGGATGCCGGCGGCGGCATCGTCGTTCCCGACAACAACGTCGGCGTGAACGCCAAGGTCGTCGTCCCGACGTCGGTCTCCCCCAACCAGCTGATCTCTGCGCGCAAGACCCAGATCACGCTGACGATGCCGGAGTCCCTCCGCAACGCGACCTACACCCTGCTCGGTGGGCGCAAGGCGGGCGGCTACTCGAACGACGCGAGCATCAAGATCGCAGACTCCGGGTCGGCGTCGCTGACCGTCCCGATCAAGAACCTCTCGTCGCCGCCGGTCACGGTTCCGGCGACGGCCGGCGCCTCGTGGATCATCCCGACGCAGGGCGACGTCCCCGCCATCAAGCTCCCCACGACGGCGACCGGGACGGCCACGCTGACCATGCCCGCCGCCTTCACCATCCAGGCCCAGATCTACACGGCCTCCAACACCAAGCTGGAGGTCAAGCTCGACTGCTCGATCACGAGCGCCGACACGACCCTCGGCACGATCGCCATCAGCGGTGCGCCGTACGTCGATGCCAGGCTCACCGGCGTCGCGGCGACCGCCACCTACGGTCGCGCCTCCCGGATCACCGCCCGCCTGAGCGCTGCCGTCGGCGGTCGCGTCGACGCGTACGTCGGCACGCGCCGCATCGGCGCCGCCAACGTGAGCGGCACGACGGCCTCGATCCCGGTCTCCGGCACCGCGCTCCGGCCTGGCGCCTACACGGTGACGCTCCGCCACTCCGGCGGCACGCGCGTCAACCCGGTCGCGGCGGCGGCGACCCGCCTCACCGTCCGCAAGGCCTCGTCCTCGCTCTCCGCGAAGGTCGTGACCAAGAAGATCCGCGCCAAGAAGACCGCCGCGAAGGTCGCCGTCACCGTCAACACGGTCGGTTTCAAGGCGACCGGCAAGGTCACCGCGAAGGTCGGCAAGAAGACCGTCGGCACCGGCACCGTCCGCGGCGGCAAGGTGACGATCAAGCTCAAGAAGTTCGCCAAGAAGGGCACCTACAAGGTCAAGCTGACCTACGGCGGCAACGCGTACGCCGGCGGCTCGACCAAGACCATCAAGGTCAAGGTCAAGAAGTAGGCGCTCCCTGCTCGTCTCGGGACTCGGCCACGGCGACAAGCCGTACTGACCCTCCGAGGGGGCTGACTGCCCCGGACCCCGCGCGGGTCCGGGGCAGTCGCCCGTTCTGGGGCCCGTACGGGGCTCCCGCGGGCGATGTGCCTGCGCCTCCGCTGGGGTACCCGAGCGAACCGCAACCGACCCGACCGTGCACGCTCGGGTCGGTCACCGTCCGCTGGGGTACCCGAGCGGGCGCCGGGCTCGCCGGGCGCCGAGCACCGCGGGCGCGCGGGGGCGCTAGGGGTGCGGGACGGTGGCGGTGATGATCGAGCCGTCGGCGCGGCGTACGCCGTCCAGCGGGCCCGGGCCGGGATTGCCCTCGAGCGCAGGGCCCTGGCCGTCCAGCGGGACCACGACCGGCTCCTTCGCCGTGACGTGCACGATCTTGCCCCGTACGGAGAACTTCGCCCCCGCGCCCTCCTCCACCGTCAGCTCGACCGCGTCGGCGGTCACGTGGACGCGGATGCGGCTCGCGCGGATCGTGACCCGGAACGTCAGGTCGTCCCAGCTCACGGGCAGCCGCGGGTCGATCGAGAACTCGCCGTTGTAGTCCCGGAAGCCGCCGAACCCGCTCGCGAGCGCACCCCACACGCCGCCGGTCGACGCGACGTGGACGCCGTCGGAGGCGTTGCCGTGCAGGTCCGCGAGGTCGACGTACAGCGCTTCGGTGAAGTAGCGCACGGCGAGGTCGGAGTAGCCCACCTCGGCCGCGATCAGCGACTGCACGACGGCCGACAGCGTCGAGTCTCCGGTGGTGATCGGGTCGTAGTACTCGAAGTTGCTGCGCTTCTGCTCGGTCGTGAACTGGTCGCCCTGCAGGTACAGCGCGAGCACGACGTCGGCCTGCTTGAGCACCTGGAACCGGTAGATCACCAGCGGGTGGTAGTGCAGGAGCAGCGGGCGCTTGTCCGACGGCGTGTGCGCGAGGTCCCACACCTCCCGCTCGAGGAAGTGCGAGTCCTGCGGGTGGATGCCGAGGTGCTCGTCGTACGGGATCGCCATCGCCTCGGCGGCCCGCTCCCACTCGTCGACCTCGTCGGTGTCGAGTCCGAGGCGCTTCACCATCCGGGAGTACGCCTGCGGCCACGCGCTCTCCAGCTCGCGCACCGCCCGTGCGGCCCGGCGCAGGTTGAACCGCGCCATGACGTTGGTGAAGAGGTTGTCGTTGACCACCGTCGTGTACTCGTCGGGGCCGGTGACGCCGTGGATGTGGAACGAGCCGCGTCCCTCGCTGCGCCAGAACCCGAGGTCGGCCCACATGCGCGCGGTCTCCACGAGGACGTCGATCGCCTCGCGCATGAGGAAGTCGGTGTCGCCGGTGGCGTCGACGTAGCGGCTCAGGGCGTACGAGATGTCGGCGTCGATGTGGTACTGCGCGGTGCCGGCCGCGTAGTACGCCGACGCCTCCTCGCCGTTGATCGTCCGCCACGGGAACAGCGCCCCGCGCTGCGAGAGGTCGCGGGCGCGCCGCCGCGCCGCGGGCAGCATGTTGTAGCGGAAGCGCAGCGCCGACCGGGCCAGCTGCGGGTAGGCGTAGGTGAGGAACGGCAGGACGTAGATCTCGGTGTCCCAGAAGTAGTGCCCGCCGTAGCCCGACCCTGTCACGCCCTTCGCGGGGATGCCGGCGCCCTCCGCGCGCGCGGACGCCTGCGCCACCTGGAAGAGGTTCCAGCGCATCGCCTGCTGCAGCGACGGCTGGCCGCCGATGCCGACGTCGGCCTTGGACCAGTAGTCGTCGAGCCACGCCTTCTGGTCGCTGAACTGGCGCCCGATCCCCTCCGCGGCGACGCGGTCGAGGGTCCGGTGGCAACGGTCGGCGAGCTCGCGGGGCGGGACGCCGCGCGAGGTGTGGTACGCCGCGACCTTCGTGAGCCGGATCGTACGGCCGGGCTGGGCGTCGACCTGGTAGACGACCTTGGCCATGTCCTCCTTGACCTGGACGTGCCGCTGCACCGGGTCCGCGGTCTCGATCGTGTGGTCCGCGGCGACCGCGAGCGTCATGCCCGACTCCGCGGCACCGAACCCGAGCATCACCCGGGCGCTGTCCTCGTCGCCGAGCTGCAGCTGCGGGATCAGGACGCGGCGGCCGAAGCGTTCGGCCTTGCGGGGGTCGGCGCCCTCGCCCATCGCGGCGGAACGGACGTGGTACTCGTCCTCGCCGTCCTGCCGGTTGAGGATCTGCGACGACAGCGTGATGGGCGCGGCCGCGTCCAGCATCGTGACCTCGAACGTCATCACGGCCAGGTGGCGCTGGGTGAACGACACCATGCGGCTGGACTTGATGCGTACGCGCTTCCCGGCGGGTGTGCGCCACACGATCTCGCGGGACAGGACGCCGGTGCGGAAGTCGAGCGACCGCTCGTAGTCGATGAGGTCGGCGACCGGGAGCAGCAGCGGCTCGTCGTCGACGTAGAGGCGGATCACCTTGACGTCGGGGGCGTTGACGATCGTCTGCCCGACGCGGGCGAAGCCGAACGCCTCCTCCGCGTGGTTGATCTTCCAGGTCTCGTGGAACCCGTTGATGAAGGTGCCCTGCGTGTGCGACTCGCGGCCCTCCTCGACGTTGCCGCGTAGGCCGAGGTAGCCGTTGCCGAGGGCGAAGAGCGTCTCCGTACGGCCGAGGTCGTCGGCGCTGAAGAACCGCTCGACGAGGCGCCAGCCCTCCACCGGCCAGCGGTGGCGGTCGAGGTAGTCCGACACCGGGCGCGGGGTGTCGCGCGGGACGGGGCTCATGCCAGCTCCCCCAGGTCCGCCACGACGATGTCCGCGCCGTGGTCGAGGAGGACCTGGCGGCCCGCGCCGCGGTCCACGCCGAGGACGAGGCCGAAGGCGCCGGCTGCGCCCGCCTCCACGCCCGACACCGCGTCCTCGACCACGACGGATCGCGAGGCGTCGGTGCCGCACTCCTTGGCGGCGTACGCGTAGGTGTCCGGCGCCGGCTTGCCCGGGAGCTGCTGCTCACGGGCGACGCTGCCGTCGACGACGAAGGAGAACCGGTCGGCGATGCCCGCGGCGGCCAGCACCTTGGGGGCGTTCGCCGAGCTGGAGACGACGGCGAGCGCGACCGGGAGGGTCGCGAGGTGGTCGAGGAGGGCGACCGAGCCGGGGTACGGGGTGACGCCGTTCTGGCTCAGCTCCCGCTCGAACTCGTCGTTCTTGCGGTTGCCGAGCCCGCACACCGTCTCCGCGGACGGCGGGTCGGAGGGATCGCCCTCGGGGATGACGACGCCGCGTGAGGCGAGCAGCGACCTCACCCCGTCGTACCGGGGCTTGCCGTCGACGTACGCGAAGTAGTCGGCGTCGGTGTACGGCGGTGTGATCCCGTGCGCGGTGAAGTACGCGTCGAACATGGCGGCCCACGCGCGCATGTGCACCTCGGCGGTGGGGGTGAGGACGCCGTCCAGATCGAAGAGGACGGCGTCGTAGTCGGCCCAGCGGACCAGCGGGAAGTCGGTCACCCCTTGAGGGTATGGCGTGCAGGTTGCGGCCGCGTCACGTGTGGACGAGAACAAGGGGCGGTCCAAGACCGACCCCGGTGTGCAGGCGCCAAGACTTAGTTGGTTGAATCAACTTCAACGACGTGACACGCGTCACGGTACATAGACAGCGACAGATTCTTCCTGGCCGATTCCGGCTTATCGCTCCGCGATGTATCTCGGCGTGTAACACTGAGTTAATTCAGTGCATTGTGAGTTTGTGCAGTGCGTTTCTCTGGAGGGAGAACGATGAACCAGTCCACACGGCTGCCCGGGGGCATGGCGAGGACTCGCCGCGCTGTCGGGTCGGTCACTGCCGGTGCGCTTGTCGCCGGCACGCTGAGCGCCTTCGGCCTCGCGGCAGCGGCCCCCGCATCCGCGGCGACGCAGCTCGACAAGAACTACAACTACAAGTGCAACGTGGACGCGGCTGGCCTTCCGCTCGGCGTGAAGAACGTCGGCGTACGGGCGTCAGTGGAGGTGCCGGACTCGGTCACCGCCGGCGAGACGATCCCGGCGCGCAAGACGCAGATCACGCTGACGATGCCCGAGGACCTCCGCGCGTCCACGGTCGGCCTCCTCGGCGCGAAGACCGCCGGCGGCAAGTCCACCGACTCGGCCATCACCATCACGGCGCCCGGCGTGGCGGACCCGCTCGTCGTCCCCATCAACAACCTCGCTGCACCGCAGACCGACGTCCCGACCGCGGTCGGCGCCGAGTGGAAGATCCCGACCGAGGGCGACGTCCCGGCCATCACCGTGCCGTCCGGCGCGTCCGAGGCAGCGACGCTGCACATGCCCGGCCGCTTCACCATCGCCGCCACGCTGGTCGCGGCCAACGGGACGGTCGTCGGCAGCGAGGGTGCGGTCAAGCTGACCTGCGACCTCGACGCCGCCGGCCCCAACGGGGACGGTGTCTTCGGCGCGATCCCGATCGCCGCCCCGGCCAACCAGCCCCCGGTCGCGAAGAACGTCTCGGTCACGACCGAGGCCGGCACCGCCGTCGCCGTGACGCTCGACGCGTCCGACCCGGAGGGCGACGACCTCACCTACACCACGACCGCTCCGGCGCACGGCTCGCTGAGCGGCACGGCGCCGAACCTGACGTACACGCCGAGCGCCGGCTACGTCGGGACTGACTCGTTCACCTACACGGCCAACGACGGCACGAGCACGTCCACCGCGACCGTCTCGGTCAAGGTCCAGGGCGCGGCCGGCTCGGTCACCACCGAGGACATCACCCTCCAGGACCCGGTCCTGCGCGGCTCCTTCGCCGCCGAGACGCGGGTGAAGCTCGCCGGCAGCGGCGGCACGGGTGCGCTGACCTACAAGCTCGGCAAGGCCGTCGGTCCGGGTGGCGGGAGCAACGTCTGGCTGTCGCTCGAGGGCGACGAGGTCGTCGTCGCGCCGTCCGAGGACGCCGTGCCCGGCGCGTTCACGTTCGACTACACCGCGACCGACACCGCGGGTCAGTCCAGCACGTCGACCGTCACCTTCACGGTCGTCAACGCCGCTCCGAACGTCGCGGACCGCACGTTCACGACGACGAAGGACAAGCCGTTCGACGGCTGGCCGTGGGCGCGTGACCTCGACTCCAACGGCCCGTTCGTCTGGAACACGCCCGAGACGCGCTTCACCTACGGCGATCCCGAGCACGGCACGATCAAGGCGTTCTTCGTCGGGGACGACAACCCGGCGAGCACCGACTCGCAGTTCGCCGCGATCCAGCACAAGTACACCTACGTGCCCGACCCGGGCTTCGTCGGGACCGACTCGTTCACGGTCACGATGACCGACAAGGCCGGCGAGTCCACCACAGGCACCGTGACGATGAAGGTCGTCGAGCCGGCAGCGGCAGCGCCCGGCGTGCTCGACGACGTGCGCTACCGGTGCGAGTTCGCGATCCGTGTCGACTCGTCGGGCATGCCCACGACCGACCCGGACGCGCCGATCGACCCGTCGATGAGCGACCTGGTCGGCGCGATCATGGGCGGCGACGCCACCTTCCGCGTCGACGTCAAGGCGCACATGCCGGCGCTGCTCCAGCCGGGCGAGAAGTTCACCGTCCCGGACACCGACATCACGCTGAAGATGGCGCAGCCGATGGCGGAGCTGCTCGCGGGCACCGACTTCACGACCAGCATGCCCGGGCACTACCCGCCGCTGGCGGAGGCCGGGTTCGGTCAGACCGCGGTCGCCGGCCAGGCGACGGCGACGGCCGTGTTCACGGAGACGGCCACCGGCACGTCGTACGAGGTCCCGATGTCGGACCTGGAGTCGGACACCGTGCCGATGACCCTCCCGGTCCCGGCTGACGGCGTGGCGATCCCGGTCAAGGGCGGCCTGCCGGAGCTCACCGCTCCGGAGTCGGGCGCGCTCTCGGTGGCGATGCCGAAGAAGATGTTCATCAACTCGGTGCTGACGCCGGGCGTGCTCGGTGGCTTCATCCAGGCGGTCGGGCTGGACTGCACCGCGATGGAGGGCGAGAACCTCACCATCGGCACCGTCGAGGTGGACGTGCCGCCGACGGCCGAGGACGTCACGGCGACCACCGTCGCGGGCAAGCCGGTCCAGGTGGCGCTCAAGGGCGTCGACCCCAACGGCACGACGCTGTCGTACGAGGCGGGAGCCGCGGCTCACGGCACCGTGAAGGTCGACGGTGCCAAGGCGACGTACACGCCGAAGGCGGGCTTCGTCGGCGCGGACACCTTCACCTACACGGTGAGCGACGGCGTCAACGAAGCGACGGCGAAGGTCACGGTCACGGTCGGGCAGGCGGCGTCGGCCGTCCGTGCGTCGGCCCCGACCAGCCGGTACGGCACCTCGCCGCGCGTCTCGGTCGTGGTCTCGCCGTCGGCCGGTGGTCGCGTCGAGATCGCCCAGGGCAGCCGCGTGCTCGCTCGTACGACGGTGACCGGCGGCCGCGCCACGGTGCTGCTGCCTCGTACGGCGCTGAAGCCGGGGACGCACACCCTGTCGGTGCGCTACCTCGGTGACACGGCGACGAAGGCGTCGGTCTCGTCCGTGCGCGTCGCGGTGCTCAAGGCCAAGGCCTCGGTCGCGGCGAAGGTCACGACGAAGAAGGTCGTGGCCAAGAAGACGCGGGCCAAGGTGCGCGTGACCGTGAAGGCCAGCGGGTTCGCGCCGTCCGGGAAGGTCGCGGTGTACTACCGCGGCAAGAAGGTTGGCACGGCGACGCTGCGCGCGAACGGCACCGCCGTCGTGACCCTCAAGAAGCTGCCGAAGGCGGGCAAGGCCAGCCTGAAGATCCGCTACCTCGGCAGCGCGACCACCGGTGCGGCGACCAAGACGGTGAAGGTCAAGGTCAAGCGCCGGTAGGGGTTCGGCCCGCTGCGCTCGGACGTGTCGTTCGGTGCTCCCTCACCGTCTGAACGAGCGCAGCGGGGTGTGACCCCCGAGGCCCCTGGTACCGCCCTCCCGGTGCCAGGGGCCTCGTCACGTCCGCGTTGTGAAGGATTCGGGTTGGTTCGCGACGGCCGAAACCGACGCCAACCCTTCAAAACGCGGACGAAACGCGGACGGGTCGGGACGGGGGCGGGGTCGGTCAGCGGAAGGCGGGCTGGCCGGTCAGCGCCTGGCCGAGCACCAGCGTGTGCATCTCCGTCGTGCCCTCGTAGGTCAGCACGGACTCGAGGTTGTTCATGTGCCGGATCACCGGGTACTCGAGCGAGATGCCGTTCGCGCCGAGGATCGTGCGCGCGGTGCGGCAGATCTCGAGCGCCTCGCGCACGTTGTTGAGCTTGCCGAGGCTCACCTGCTCCGGCCGCAGCCGCCCGGCGTCCTTGCGGCGCCCGAGGTGCAGCGCGAGCATGACGCCCTTGGTGTACTCGACGGCCATGTTCGCGAGCTTCTCCTGCGTGAGCTGGAAGCCGCTGATCGGCCGCCCGAACTGCTCGCGCTCACCCGCGTACGACAGTGCCGCCGCGAACGCGGACCGCGCCGCGCCCATCGCGCCCCAGACGATCCCGTACCGCGCCTCGTTGAGGCACGACAGCGGCCCCTTGAGACCGGTCACCTCGGGCAGGACGGCATCGGCCGGCAGGCGTACGCCGTCGAGCACGATCTCGCCGGTGATCGACGCCCGCAGCGACAGCTTGTGCTTGATCTCCGGGGCGGAGAAGCCGCTGGTGGTGGTGGGGACGACGAAGCCGCGGACGTCCGCCGGGCTGTCGGAGGTCTGCGCCCACACGACCGCGACGTCGGCGACGGGTGCGTTCGTGATCCACATCTTGCGGCCGTCGAGGATCCAGTCGCCGCCGGCGTCCTTCCGCGCCCGCGTCCGCATGCCTGCGGGGTCGGACCCGTGGTCCGGCTCGGTGAGACCGAAGCACCCGATCGCCTCGCCGGCCGCCATCCGCGGGAGCCACTCGTGCTTGTGCTCCTCGCTCCCCCAGCGCCAGATCGCGAACATCGCGAGCGACCCCTGCACCGACACGAGCGACCGCAGGCCGGAGTCGGTCGCCTCGAGCTCGAGGCACGCCAGGCCGTACTCGGTCGCGCTCATCCCCGCGCAGCCGTAGCCCTCGAGGTGCATGCCGAGGACGCCGAGCGCGCCGAGCTCCTTCGTGAGCCCGCGGATGTCGGGGATCGCGCCCTGCTCGAACCACTCCGCGACGTAGGGGTCGACGCGTTCGGCGCACAGGTGGCGTACGGAGTCGCGTACCGCCAGCTCGTCGGCGCTCAGGAGGTCGTCGATCCCGGCGGGATCCATCGGGTCGAACGCGGGCAGGGTGGAGCTGGTGCTCATGGGTTCTCCGTCTCGTCCGCCAGCCAGCGGCGGATCTCGTCGTCGTGCTGTCCGAGACCCGGTGGCGCGGTGGGCGTCACCGGGGTGCTTCGTGAGTACGTGATGGGGTGGCGCACCTGCGCCGGGTGGCCGTCGCCGATGTCGACCGTCGGGTCGAGTCCGAGCTCCCGTGCGCGGGCGATCGCGGTGCCGAGGTCGCCGACCTCGCCCACGGGGACGTCGGCGTCCGACAGGCGCTGCTGCCACGCGGCCGCGGTGTCCGCGGCGAGGGCCTCCTCGAGGGCGGCGACCAGCGCGGTCCGGTGCGCGACGCGCTCACCGTTCGTGGCGAAGCGCGGGTCGTCGGCCAGCTCGGGTCGCCCGAGGCCCTTGCAGAGCCGCGCGAACTGGCCGTCGTTGCCGCAGGCGACCGCGATCGTGCCGTCGGCGCAGCGCAGGGTCTCGTACGGCGCGATCGACGGGTGCTGGTTGCCCATCCGGCCCGGCGCGTTGCCGGTCGTGAGATAGCTCGACGCCTGGTTGACCAGCGACCCGAGCAGGCTCGAGAGCAGGTTGACCTCGACCCGCTGGCCGCGGCCACTGCGCTCCCGCTCGGCGAGGGCGGCGAGGATCCCGATGACGGCGTCCTTGCCGGTGAGCACGTCGACGAGCGCGACGCCGGCCTTGGTCGGCTCGCCGTCGCGGTCGCCGGTGATGCTCATCAGGCCGCCGACCGCCTGGACGATGAAGTCGTACCCGGGCAGGTCGGCGCCCGCCCCGCTGCCGAAGCCGGTGATCGAGCAGTAGACGAGGCCGGGGTTGTCCGCGGCCACCGCGTCGTAGCCGAGCCCGAGGCGGTCGAGCGCCCCGGTGCGGAAGTTCTCGACCAGCACGTCGGCACGGCGTACGAGGGTGCGTGCGAGCGCGAGGTCGTCCGGGTCGCGGAGGTCGAGGGCGATGCTGCGCTTGGTGCGGTTGGCGCTCTCGAAATACGACGCGGTGCCGCTCTCGGTCCACGGTGGGCCCCACTGGCGGGTGTCGTCACCGGTGCCCGGCCGCTCGACCTTGATGACCGTGGCGCCGAGGTCGGCCAGCATCGACGTCGCCATCGGGCCGGCGAGGACGCGGCTCAGGTCGGCGACGACGATGCCGTCCAGCGGTGCGCTGTCGCGGACCGGACCGCTCACGGCAGCACCAGCCGGCCGTCGACGCGTCGCGGGATACCCCACGGGTTGTCCTCGCGCACCGGCGCGGGGAGGGCCGCGTCGGGCACGGACTGGTACGAGACAGGGCGCGTGAACCGGGTCAGCGCGGCGGCCCCCACCGACGTCGCGGTCGGGTCCGAGGTCGCGGGCCAGGGGCCGCCGTGGTGCTGCGCCCACGTGTACGCGACGCCGGTCGGGAAGTCGCCGACGGTGACGCGCCCCGCCTTGGTGGTGAGCTCGGCGAGCACGCCGGGCAGGTCAGGGTCGGCCTCCCCGTCCGCCATCACGGCGGCGGCGAGGGTGCCCTGGAGGGCGGCGACCGTACGCGCGAGCGCGTCGGCATCGTCGTACTCGGCGACCAGCGCCACGGGTCCGAAGCACTCCTCGAGCAGCCGGCTCCCGGGTTCGAGCGCGTCGAGCGGCACGGAGAGGACCGTGGACGCGACCGACCAGCCGGCGTCGGGCCCGTCCACCTGCGCGACCACCTCGGCGCCGGCGTCGACGAGCTCGCCCACGCCGGTACGGGCTGCGTCCGCGATGCCCTGCGTCAGCGACCAGCCCTGCGGCGACGCGTCGCGGAGCGCGGCGGCGACCGCGTCGGCGGCACCGGAGCCGCGCGGGGCGAGCATCAGGCCCGGCTTGGTGCAGAACTGCCCGTTGCCGAGCGTGAACGAGCCGACGAATCCGGACGCGATCTCGCCGAGCCTCGCGCGCGCCGCGGCGGCGGTGACGACGACGGGGTTCACGGTGCCCATCTCGGCGAACACCGGAATCGGCACGTCCCGCTTCTCGGCCGTGTCGCGCAGCGCCATGCCGGCCCGCTGCGACCCGGTGAACGCGACGGCGGTGATCTGCGGTGCATCGACGAGGCGTACGCCGGCGTCGAACCCGTGCACGATCCCGAACACGCCCTCGGGCGCGCCGGCGTCGCGGAGCGCCTCCGTCGCGAGGGCCCCGAGCCGCTGGCTGAGCAGCGGGTGCGCCGGGTGTCCCTTCACGACGACCGGACACCCCGCCGCGAGCGCGGACGCGGTGTCGTTGCCGAGCACGCTGAACGCGAACGGGAAGTTGCTCGCGCCGAAGACCGCGACGGGGCCGCGCGGCACGTTGACGCGGGCGAGCGCGGGGTTGGCACCGGCGGCGTGGTCGATCGTGGCGCCGAGGTACGACCCCTCGACCGCCACCTCGGCGTAGAACCGCAGCTGCCCCGCGGTCCGAGCGACCTCGCCCTCCAGACGAGGTCGCCCGAGCGCGGTCTCCGCGTCCGCGAGGTCCACGAGCTCGTCGCGTGCCGCCTCGAGGGCGTCCGCGACGGCTCCGGACCAGCGGGCACGCTCGGCCGGCGGCGTGGCGGCGACCTCCGCCGCGCACGCCGCCGCAGCCGCGACGATCGCGTCCACCTCTGCCTCGGAGGTGGCGGCGACCTCGCCGTTCGTGCGGCCGGTCCTCGGGTCGTACGAGACGTCAGCCGTCATGCCCGCTCCCCTCCGTCCTGCTCGCATCCCCGTTTTGAAGGGTTCGGGTTGGTTCGCCGGTCCGGAACCACCCGCAACCCTTCAAAACGCGGACGGGGCGCGCGCGGGACGAGCCGGGGCGCGGGCTCGCTCACGACAGCCCCCGGACCCCGGCCTCGAGCACCCCGAGCGCGTCGTCGAGCAGCGCGTCGCTGATCACCAGCGGCGGGAGCAGCCGGATCACGTTGCCGTACGTCCCGCACACCAGCACGAGCACGCCCTCGCTGTGGCAGTGCTTCGCGAGCGCCTGTGCGAACCGCGGCGCCGGATCCTTGGTCCCCGGCTCGACGAGCTCGATCGCGAGCATCGCCCCGCGCCCGCGGACGTCGCCGATGACGCCCCCGGTCTCCGCCCGCAGCGCCTCGAGCCGCGGCTTCACGCGCTGCTCGATCTCCGCCGCCCGCGCGACGAGGCCCTCCTGCTCGATCGTCTCCATCGCCCCGAGTGCCGCCGCGCACGCGACCGGGTTGCCGGCGTACGTGCCGCCGATCCCGCCCGGCGCGACCGCGTCCATGATCTCGGCGCGGCCCGTGACCGCGGACAGCGGCATGCCGCCCGCGAGCGCCTTCGCCGTCGTCACGATGTCGGGGACGATCCCCTCGTGCTCCGACGCGAACATGCGCCCGGTCCGCGCGAACCCGGTCTGCACCTCGTCGGCGACGAAGAGGATCCCGTGCTCGTGCGCGAACTCGACGACCGCCGGGAGGAACCCCTCGGCCGGCACGATGAACCCGCCCTCGCCCTGGATCGGCTCGGCCACGATCGCCGCCACGTTGTGCGCGCCGATCTGCGTGAGGACGATGTCCTTGAGCTTCGCCAGCGCGTCCGCCGCGCACGCCTTCTCGTCGCCGTCGTAGCGGTACGGGTACGCCATCGGCGCGCGGTAGACCTCCGGGGCGTACGGCCCGAAGCCCTCCTTGTACGGCACGTTCTTCGCCGTCATCGTCATCGTCATCAGGGTGCGCCCGTGGTACGCGTGGTCGAGCACGACGATCGCCGGACGACCTGTCGCGGCACGCGCGATCTTGACCGCGTTCTCCACCGCCTCGGCGCCGGTCGAGAAGAGCGCGCTGCGCTTCTCGTGGTCGCCGGGCGTCAGCCGGTTGAGGGCCTCGGCCACCTCGGTGAAGCCCTCGTACTCGGTCACCATGAAGCAGGTGTGGGTGAACCGCGCCGCCTGCTCGGCCACGCGCTCGACGACCCGCGGCGCCGCGGCACCGACGCTGGTGACGGCGATGCCGGACCCCATGTCGATGATCTGGTTGCCGTCCACGTCGACGAGCAGCGCACCGTCGGCGTGGTCGACGAACACCGGGAGCGTGATCCCGAAGCCGCGGGCCACCTGCTTCGCGCGCGCCTCGTGCAGCTCCACCGAGCGCGGGCCCGGGATCGCGGTGCGGAGCAGGCGCTCCTGGGACGGGGCGGCGGTCTGCTGGTCGTTCATCGTCGTCATCCTTCGAGGTTGGCCATCACGTGCTTGATCCGCGTGTAGTCCTCCAGGCCGTACATCGACAGGTCCTTGCCGTACCCGGAGTGCTTGAAACCACCATGCGGCATCTCCGCGACGAGCGGGATGTGGGTGTTGATCCAGACGCAGCCGAAGTCGAGCGCGTTGGACATCCGCAGGCCGCGGCCGAGGTCCTTGGTCCACACCGACGACGCGAGCGCGTACGGCACGCCGTTGGCCTTGGCGATGGCCTCGCCCTCGTGCTCGAAGGTCTGGACGGTGATGACGGGCCCGAAGATCTCGTTCTGGATCAGCTCGTCCTCCTGCTGCAGGCCGTCGATGACCGTGGGCTCGACGAAGAACCCGCGGTCGCCCTGGCGCCTGCCGCCGGTGGTGACGGTGGCGTGGTCGGGGACGCGCGACAGGAACCCGAGCACGCGCTCCAGCTGGTTCGCGTTGTTGACCGGCGGGACCCAGGCGTCCTCGTCGTGACGCCCCTTCTCGTACGACGTCTCGGCGGCCTTGGCCTGCTCGGTCAGGGCGGCGACGAAGTCGTCGTGGACCCGCGGGTGGACCAGCACGCGCGTGGCCGCGGTGCAGTCCTGCCCGGCGTTGAAGTAGCCCGCCATCGCGATGCCCTCGGCCGCCGCGGCGATGTCGGCGTCGTCGAACACCACCACCGGAGCCTTGCCGCCGAGCTCGAGGTGCACGCGCTTGAGGTCGTCCGACGCCGCGGCGGCGACCTGCCGTCCCGCACCGACCGAGCCGGTGATCGAGACCATCGCCGGCGTCGGGTGCGAGACGACGGCAGCGCCCGTCGTACGGTCGCCGCAGACGACGTTCAGCACGCCCGCGGGCAGGAACTCCGACGCGATCTCCGCCATCATCACCGTCGACACCGGGGTGGTGTCGCTCGGCTTGAGGACGACGGTGTTGCCCGCGGCCAGCGCCGGGGCGAACTTCCAGACGGCCATCATCATCGGGTAGTTCCACGGGGCCACCTGGCCGACCACGCCGACCGGCTCGCGCCGGATCCACGAGGTGTGGCCGGCCATGTACTCGCCGCTCGAGCGCCCCTCGAGGACACGCGCCGCGCCGGCGAAGAAGCGGATCTGGTCGACCATCGGCGGGATCTCCTCCGCCGTGGTCACCCCGACGACCTTGCCGGTGTTGCGGCTCTCGGCCTCGACGAGGTCCTCCGCGCGCGCCTCGATCGCGTCGGCGATCTTGAGGAGGGCCTGCTGGCGCTCCGACGGCGTGGTGCGCCGCCAGGTGTCGAACGCCTTGGCCGCTGACTCGTACGCGAGGTCGACGTCGGCCTGGCCGGACAGCGGGGCGTCGCCGTACGTCTCTCCGGTGGTCGGGTCGACGAGGTCGGTACGGAGTCCGTCGCGCGTGTCGACGAGCGCGCCGTCGACGAAGTTCTGGACGTGGACGGTGTCGGTCATGCGGACTCTCCTGGGTAGCGGGTGACGAGGGTGACGGCGTCGCCGTGGGCGGCGTCGGAGTGCCGGTACGGCCGGGCGACGAGCATGTAGACGAGGCCCACGCCGACGACGATGGCCGCGCCGACGGCGACGATCCAGTTGTCGTACCAGGGCGCGTCCGGCGTACGGGGCCAGATCATGTTGAGCGAGGCCAGCAGCTGGTAGGCCAGTGCCGCGACGGTGACGAGCAGGCCCCACTGGCCGAGGGTGAACTTGCCCGACGGCTTCCATCCGCGCAGGCGGGCGCGGAGGGCGGCGGCGACGACCATCATGAACGCGAGGTAGATGCCGAACGAGGCGAACGAGATGATGCGCACCAGCGCGTTGTCGGAGACCTGCGAGCCCAAGATGATCACGATCGGGATCAGGGCCGCGAGCGACAGCGCGTACGGCGGCACGTGGCGGGCCTGCGAGAAGCGCTTGAGGAGGCGGCTCCCCGGGACCATGTCGTCGCGGGCGTAGGCGTAGATCATGCGGCTCGCGGCGGCCTGCAGGCTGAGCACGCAGGACAGGAACGAGATCAGCACGATCACGAGGACGATCCGGAAGCCGACCGAGCCGAACGCGTTCTCGAGCACGGTCGAGACCGGGTCGGGGTCCTCGCCGGCGAAGACGGCCGCGAAGCTCGGGACGCCGAGGATGAGCGCGAAGGTGATGAAGAACGCCGCTGCGCCGCCGATGTAGATCGTCATCCGCATGGCCTTAGGGATCTGGCGGCCCGGGTCCCTGACCTCCTCGGCGACGTCGCCGCACGCCTCGAAGCCGTAGAAGAGGTAGAGGCCGATCAGGGCGGCGGCCGCGAACGCGGGGAAGTACGATCCGCTGCCCTGGACGTCGTAGGTGTCGAAGAGCGCGCCGATGCTGTGGTGGCGCTCGGTGAGCAGCACCCACACGCCGACCACGATCGCGCCGACGAGCTCGGCGGCGAAGCCGAAGAAGGCGATCTTGGCGAGCAGCTTGGTGCCGCCGAGGTTGAGGACCGTGGTGAGCAGGATCAGGCCGATCGCGCACCAGACGGTCACGGCCGTGTTGGGATCGATCCCGAGCACGATCGCGACGAACGGGCCGGCGCCGTACGAGACGGCGGCGATGGTGACGGTGAGCGCAATCATGTAGACCCAGCCAGTCATCCAGGCCCAGCGACGACCCCAGAGGCGTCGCGCCCACGGGTAGACGCCGCCGGCGACCGGGTACTGCGCCACGACCTCGCCGAAGACGAGCGCGACGAGCAGCTGGCCGAGCGCGGCAAGCACGATCGCCCAGATCATCGGCGGGCCGCCTTGCGCGAGCGAGCTGCCGAACAGCGAGTAGACGCCGACGACCGGCGAGAGATAGGTGAAGCCGAGGGCGAAGTTGCCCCACAGATTCATGTCGCGCTTGAAGTCGGACCGGTAGCCGAGCGACGCGAGATGGGCGTCGTCATCGTCGTGGGTGTGGGATGCGGTCGGGTCGAGAGGCGATGTCGTCACGGGAGTCTCCCTGGGAACGAGCCAAGGTGCGCGGCGATGGGCGCCGAGCACGGGGGTGTCAAGCAGGCTAGGAGTGCGCGCAACGCTTGCGATCCTGACGAAACGGTGCGCTCGGCGTCGTGGGGATGGACAATGCGTCCATGTCGACCGAGGCGCCCGAGGACCCGTACGGCGCCACGCTGGCGTGGCTGCTGGAGCAGGAGGAGCTCGGGCTGAGGCTCGTCGAGCCCGCGCTGCCCCCGGCGGTCGAGCCCGCTCTGCCCTCCCCGACCCCCTCCGTCTGGATCCGCTGGGCCCACGCCATCGAGGTCGTCGACCCCGCCCCGTTCCTCGACGGCGGCGAGCTCGTCCTCACCACCGGCCTGCGGATGCCCCGGGCACGCGCCGAGCAGGCGGCGTACGTCGACCGGCTCGCGGCCTGCGGCGTGGTCGGGCTCGCGTTCGGGATCGGGGTGCGCTTCGCGACGATCCCCGTCGGGCTGCGCCAGGCGTGCCGACGGGTCGGGATGCCGCTGCTGGAGGTGCCGCTCCCGACGCCGTTCGTCGCGATCACCCAGGCCGTGGCCGCGCACCGGGCCGACCAGCAGAACGCGGTGATGCTGCGGGCGGTCGCCTTCCAGCGGCAGCTGACGCGGGCGACGCTCGAGCACGGGACCGCGGGCCTCACGACGGCGCTGGCGCGCGAGCTCGGCGCTGCCGTCGTGGTGCTGGACGAGCTCGAGACCACCGTCGCCTCGACGGGAGCGGACGCGGACCTCCATGCGAGGGTCGCGGCCGAGATCGCCGGGCTCGCGGGGCGACCCGGCCGCGCGAGCGTCACCGTGGTCTCCGACGCGGGCACGCTGGCGGTCCAGCGGCTCGGCGGCCTCGAACGGCCCAGCGGCTGGCTCGCGGTCGAGGCCCCGGGGCAGGTCTCGGTCACCGACCGCCTGCTCCTCAACCAGGCCGTCTCGCTCCTCACCCTGCACCGCGACCGGCCCCGCGAGCTCGTCGACGCCCGCCACCGCCTCGGCGCAACGGTGCTCGAGCTGCTGCTCGACGCCGACGTCGTCGCGCCCGCGGTCGTGCGGCACCTCGGTCACTTCGGGTTCGAGCCGGCCGACCAGGTGCGGATGATGGTCGCCTGCGCCGGCAAGGGTCGTACGCCCCCGCTCGACGTGGTCGCGCACGCGCTGGACGCCGCGTCGCTGGCGCACGTGGAGGCCGTCGCGGGCGACGTGCTCGTCCTCGTCCGCGACCGCGACGTCCAGGCCGCCGCGGACGCGGTCGCCGAGGCCCTGGTCCGCGCGGGGCGGCACGACGTGGTCCTCGGGGTCAGCGGCGCCCTGCCCACGGAACGCGCCGCGGCCGGGCGCTCGGCGGCCGCCCATGCTGCGGCGTCGGCGCGGGCGTCGCACCAGCAGGTCGGGTGGTACGGCACGCTGACGCTGGAGGCGATCCTCGCCGACGACCTCGTACGCGCGCGGGTGGCCACCCTGGCCGAGTCGCCGTTGGCGCCGCTGCTCGAGGGCGGGTCGGAGCGCGACCGTGTGCTGCTCGAGTCGCTCGAGGTGTACCTCCGGCACAACGGATCGTGGGAGACGGCGTCGCGCGCGCTGGGCGTGCACCGGCACACGTTGCGCAACCGGATGGCGCGGGTGGAGGAGCTCACCGGTGCGCGGCTCGACGTGGCGGAGGACCGGGTCGCGCTGCTGCTGGGGCTGCTCGCACGGTCCTCGGGCACGGGGTGAGCAGGCGCATCGGTGAGACAATCGGAGCCCATCTGTCCGCTGCTCGGCAGACACTGGCGGCATGGTGCACGGACTCGACGGTCTGATCGGCGGTCGCCTGATCGCCGCACTGTCGCAGGCGCCGAAGGTCCCGACCGCAGACCTCAGCCGCTACTGGCACACGGCCGAGAGCGAGCCGGAGCCGTTCGTCGAGCTGGACGGACACCGCTTCCGCCGGACGGAGACCATGGTCGAGATCGAGACCAGGTCCGACGTCGGCGGCTGGGCCCGGTGGTGGATCGACCCGGACCCCAAGCTCCCGCACGTGATGCTCTCGATCACCGACGACATGGGCCTCGCCCTCGCGCTCGGGCCGTCGGCGCCCGGAAGCCCCGGCGCGATGCTGCTGGAGCAGTACGCGGGTGAGGCGGTCGGGCTGGCCCGGTACGGCGCTGGTCTCGTCAACGGTGTCCGGCTCGTCGCCGTGCACCTCCCGGTGCCGGACGGTGGCGCGTCCACCGTCCTGATCGCGCCGTTGGACGAGCCGCCGGCGGGCCCGCTCGGCCTCGCGTGGCTGGAGGCGACGCTGCCGGTGGTCGAGGCGTGCCACCGGGTCGTCCAGGCCTGCGGCGACCTCGGGGTCGCGGTGTCACGGCTCGGCCCCGCGGAGCTGGCGCGGCTCGGCGACGGGCCGGCGTACGACTGGCGTGCGCAGCTGAGCGACGTGGCCGCGGTCTCGAAGGACGCGAAGGCGATCCTCAGCCTCGTGAAGGCGGTCGCGGACCTCTTCCCGTCGGACGGCTAGAGCCGCAGGGCTGCGGGGAGCCCGTTGAGCTGGAGGCGGATCCCACCGCGCACGTGCGGCAGATCGTGCGCGCCGTCGCCGGTCGGCGTCGCGAACGCGACCTGCTCGGTCCAGCGCAGCTGCGTCCCCTCGCCGTCGGGGACCAGCTCGACCGTCACCAGCGACGCCCAGCGCAGGACGCCGTCGACGTGCGTCTCGTAGGTGAGGACGATGCGCTGGTCCGGCACGAGATCGACGAAGCGCGAGTCGTACGCGACCTCCTCCGCCGTCCCGTCGAGCGAGCGGAACGTGCTCCGCGCCGTCTCGCCGCCGCCGATGCGGAAGTCGTGCGTGGACGTCGCGTCGCGCCCGGGCAGCCGGAACCAGCGGCCGCGTACGGCGGGGTCCGCGAACGCCTCGTACACGCGCGACGTGGGTGCCGGCACGTCGAGCGTCACGGTGAAGGTGTCGTGCCGGACGTCGGTGAGCGCGCTCGTCGTCATGGGGATGTGCAACTGCGCCGTCCTGGTTTGTCATCCACCCTCGATTCTGGCCTGATTTCTGGCTAGAATCCCGGCATGACGTCTGTTCCGTTGAGTGAGGCCAAGGATCGGTTGTCCGGGCTTGTCGACGAGGTCCAGAGCACCCACGAGATCGTGACGATCACACGTCACGGGAAGCCGGCTGCCGTGGTGATGGCCGCCGAGGATCTCGAGTCGTTGCACGAGACGATCGCGTGGCTGTCGCAGGACGGCATTGCCGACGCGATCCGCTCCGCCGAGCGAGAGCTGGCGGCGGGCGAGACGACGAGTGCGGAGGATCTGCGGAGCGAGTTCGGACTTGGCCCCGCCCGGTGACTGAGAACGGCTGGCGACTCGAAGTCGCCAGCGGCGCGCGGCGGGAGCTGCACCGGCTGCCCGAGAAGATCGCCGCCGCGATCGTCGAGTTCATCACGACCGCGCTGCTCGACAACCCCTTGCGCGTCACGAAGCCACTCGCCGGAGACCTGGTCGCCTATCGGAGTGCCCGCCGCGGTGACTATCGCGTCCTGGTTCGCGTCGACGAGGACGAACGTCTTGTGCTCGTCGTGCGGGTGGCGCACCGCGCGCATGCGTATCGACCGATGACTGATCACGGATAGTCCCGGCTACGGCGTGGCGCTGTCGTCCTCGACAGGTCCGCCGCCGAACCCGACCTCGTTGCCGTCCGGGTCGCGATAGGTGACCTTGCGGACCCCGTTGTCGTACGTCTCCCGCTCCACCGGCTCGATCCCGCGCGCGCTGATCCCGTCGACCCGGGAGTCGAGGTCCTCGACGAAGAGGGTCTGGTGGGAGTGGCCGGCGTGCTCCGGCGCGAGCTCGACGTAGAGATAGCGGTGCTCGGCGAGCTCCCACACGGCCTCGACGTCGTTGGGCAGGAACGCGGCGTCGTCGCCGAGCAGACGGGCGTACCAGTCCTTGGCGCGGTCGAGGTCGCTGACGTAGATCCCGGCGAACAGGTCGACCTCGCTCATCGGCTCAGCCTAGGTGCGCCGCGGGCCAGGCGTCGCGTTCACGCGTCCTCGAGCCCGAGGTAGCCGCCGAGCACGCGGCGCAGGAGCGCGAGCGCCTCCGACTCGGGCTGGACCGCTCCGGTCGTCGGGAGGGAGGTGTGCCCCGGCGGACCTCCGTGGTCGAGCGAACGCGACGCCTGGATGACCATGCTGTCGATCAGCGCAGCCATCTCCGGGACGCGCGGCTCGCCCATGTCGGTGAGGGCCGCGATCAGCGGAGCCTGCAGCTCGTCGTGGAACGCCTCCATCGGTCCGCGCAGCACCTGGGGATCGACGACCACCGTGAGGGCGTGGGCGACGGCGTTCTCGGAGCCGGCGAAGAACGCGACGTTCGCGCGGACGTACGCCCAGACCCGCCCGCCGGGCGTGGTCGCGGCGTCCATCTGCACGCGGATCTGGCTGGCCCAGTCGGGGAACACGTCGGCGACGACGGCGGCCAGGAGGTCCTCGCGGGAGCCGAAGTACTGGTAGACGCTCGACCGAGCCAGGCCCGCCCGCTCGCCGACCGCGGCCAGGCTCGGCGCCTCGCCGGTCTCCGCGAGGAGGGCGCGTGCCCCGTCCAGGATCGCCCGCCGCTGGCGCTCACGGTGCTCGGCCACCGTGGGTGCGTTGATCCGGGGCACGTCCACACCTCCTCGCTAGCCTGCAGGCGAGGTCACCACCCCGAGCCTCCCGTCGATCATCTCGTAGATCGTGTCGCAGTGGTGCAGCACGTCGTGGTCGTGGGTCACCATCACGGTCGCGACGCCGTACTGATGGGTCTCCTCGGCGAGCAGCGCGACGATGTCCTGGCTGCGCTGGCGGTCGAGCGCCGCCGTGGGCTCGTCGACCAGCAGCACGTCGGGCCGCGTCACCAGCGCACGGGCGATCCCGACCCGCTGGCGCTCGCCGCCCGACAGCTGGTGAGGTCGCCGCCCTGCCTTGTGGTCCATCCCGACCGCGGCGAGCAGCGCGTCCGGGTCGCGCGGCTTCTCGACGCTGCCGAAGGTGAGCGGCAGGCGCACCTGGTCGCGTGCGGTCAGCGCCGGCACGAGGTTGCCGCTCTGGAAGACGAACCCGATCCGCTGGCGTCGTACGGCGGTGAGCTCGCGCCGCGAGGCGCCGGTGAGCGTGGTCCCACCCAGCGTGACCGACCCGGACGTGGCCTCGGTGAGCGCGCCGGCGACGGCGAGCAGGCTCGACTTCCCGGAGCCGGACGGTCCGACCACGGCGACCAGCTCGCCCGGCGAGACGTGCAGGCTCACGGAGTCCAGCGCCGTGACCGTGTCATCGCCGTCTCCGTGCACCAGGGTCACGTCGGTGAGGTCGAGTGCGAGGGTCATCGGTTGCCTCCCAGGGCGGTCAGCGGGTCGACGCGGGTGATGCGCAGGACGGCGACGCCGGCGCCGAGCATCCCGAGGACGATCAGGAGCCCGGTCGCGAGCGTCAGGGCCGCTGCGTCCAGGGCGAAGGGCATCGGCGTGGACATGAGCGCGGCTCCGGCCGTGACCCCGAGCCCCACGCCGACGGCGGACGCGGCGACCAGCAGCACGAGGGACTGGACGAGGCTGTCGCGGAGCAGGTAGCGGGTGCTCGCCCCCATCGCCCGCATGACGGCGATCTCCTGGCGACGCTGGATGGTCAGGACGGTGAAGAACGCGCCGACGACGAGCGCCGAGATCGCGTACAGGAAGACCTGGATGAGGCGGAGCGTCGACGTCTCGGCGGTGTACCCGGGCGACGCCCCGAAGGACTGCTCCCGCGTCATCGACGTGGTGCCCGCGGCGGCGTCGCCTGCGGCGAGGTCGAGGTCGGTGCCGGAGACGGCGACGGCGGTGATCGCGTCGTACGCGTGGTCGGGGACGACGTCGCCCTCGCGGACCCCGGCGCGGATCTCCTGCCACGTGCGCAGCGGGAGGTAGCCGACGTCGACGTGGCCGAAGGTGTGCTGCCCGTCGAGCACGCCGGCGACCCGCAGCTGCGTGCCGGTGCTCTCGAGCGTGATGACGTCCCCGATCTCGATCCCTTCGTCGGCCGCGGTCTCGCTGATCACCACGTCACCGGGTGCGGCGAGCGGGCTCCCCTCGGCGACGGACGGCTCGATGTAGGACCCCTGCTCGACGCCGAACAGTGCGAGGTCGATCTCGACTCCGGAGTCGGAGCGCCCGTTGACGAGGGTGTTGCCGAAGGGGGCGGCGTCTTCGACACCGGGTTGCTCCGCCCACGTCTCGACGGCCGCCCGGTCCACCGTGCTGCGGCTGAACGCGGAGTCCTTCGGGGCGTCCTCCTGGAAGGCGAACGACGTGACCGGGAGCTTCTGGAGCCCGGACACGCCGTCGTTGACGAGGCCGACCGAGAGGCCGCTCAGCAGCACCATGAGGACGGCGATGAGGGCCACGACGGACCCCATGAGGGCGAAGCGACCGCGGGCGAAGGAGAGTTCGCGAAGGGCGAGGAACACGGTCATCGCCTCCTGGGGAAAGGTGTCGACACCATGTCGGTAACTATACCGACATGGTGTCGGGATCCTTCCTCCGGGCTGCGGGGGGTGGGCGCGCTCAGCTCCGGCTGGGCTTCGGCGGGAGCGATCGCGCGTATGAGACGCCGCGGCCGACCCACTCGCGGAGGGCCACGTCGTCGCGGACCGCGTCGGAGGTGACCCGCAGCCAGCCGAGCATCTCGCGGCCGCGCATCACCATCGGCTCGACGCCGAGCCCGTCGACCAGCGCGTCCGACTTCTCGGGATCGACCCGCACCATCAGACCGCCCTGCCCGCTCGCAGCGACCGCCATGTTGCCCGCGATCAGGAACGCGAGCCCACCGAACATGCGCTGCTCGCTGAGCGCCTCCTCGCCGTCGACCACCTCGCGGATCCGCTCCGCCAGCTCCTCGTCGTACGCCATCTCCGCAGTGTCGCGCGCCCCACCGACAATCGGCACCCCGTTGGTCGAGTAGCGCCCTCCCGTTGGTCGAGTAGCGCCGAGCCCCTGGGCGAGGCGGGTATCGAGACCCCGGGTCTCGATACGTCCTCCGCTAGCGCTCCGGACTACGCGACCACCGGCTTCCCCGTTGGTCGAGCAGCGCCGAGCCCCTGGGCGAGGCGTGTATCGAGACCCCGGGTCTCGATACGTCCTCCGCTAGCGCTCCGGACTACTCGACCACCGGCTTCCCCGTTGGTCGAGCAGCGCCGAGCCCCTGGGCGAGGTGCGTATCGAGACCCCGGGTCTCGATACGTCCTCCGCCAACGCTCCGGACTACTCGACCACCAGCAGAACTTGCAGTCCCGACCACTTGGCGGTCGAAACCGCAAGTCTCCGCCGACGCCGGGGTCACTTCACGACGTCGAAGACCTGCTTCTGGATCCCGTTCTTGTACGCCGCCTGGTCCACGAGCTCGAGCTTCGTCGTGTCCTTGTCGGCGTCGCTCCACAGCCGCTTGCCCGCGCCGAGCAGCAGCGGGAACACCAGCAGGTGGTAGCGGTCGACCAGCCCGGCGTCCGCGAGAGCGTGTCCGAGGGTCGCGCTGCCGTGCACGGCGATCGGTCCGCCCTCGGTCTCCTTGAGCGCGGCTACCTCGTCGAGCGAGCGGAGGATGGTCGCCGGCCAGCGCTCGTCCTCCTTCTCCAGCGTGGTCGAGACGACGTAGCGGGGCATCGCGTTGTACTCCGCGAACTCCTCCATCGTCGGCCATACCGGAGCGAACGCCTCGTACGACTTGCGGCCGAGGAGCAGCGCGGTCGTCTCCTGCTGCTCGGTGCCCTTGAGTTCGTACGCGGCCTCGTCGAACTCGACGTCCTTGAAGGTCCAGCCCGAGTTGCGGTAGCCGGGCTCGCCGCCGGGGCCTTCCATGACGCCGTCGAGCGAGACGAATGCGGTGACGATGAGTGTGCGCATGGTGTCCTCCAGATAGTCCGTACGCCGTCCTGACCTTAGTGCCGGAGCGGCTTCTCATCCCTACGCCGAACGAGGCGTCGCCCTTTCGACACGGGTCACCGACTTTTCTCATCGACGAGTACCGCCTGCTCATCCTCCCGACGGCGCTCGGAGCCGGCCGCCCGCTCTTCCGTGGCGCCCAGCAGCTGCGTCTCGTTCGGTGCGAGCCGTCCGGGCCGGGAGTGCCTGTCGTCCTCGAGCCTGAGAGGAGCCTCACGCGGTGATCTGAGGGACCGGCATTCCCACGGTAGGTAGGTATGCCTTACCTTTGTGGCTGTGAACACTGACCACCGCACGCCCGAGCTGACCGCCGAGCGGGTACGCGCGTCGTACGGCTCGACCGTCGTCGTCGACGACGTCAGCGTCGCGCTCGTGCCCGGTCGGGTCACCGCGCTGATCGGGCCGAACGGCAGCGGCAAGTCGACCTTGCTGCGGACGCTCGCGCACCTGCACCCCGCCGCGGGAGGCACGATCACGCTGGGCGACGGCCGGTCGGTCGACGACTTCAAGTCCAAGGAGCTCGCCACCCGACTCACGCTGCTGTCCCAGGGACGGTCGGCGCCGGGCGGCGTGACGGTGCGCGAGGTCGTCGAGTACGGCCGGCACCCGCACCGCTCGCGGTGGGGCAGCGGCGACGCCGACGGTCCCGCGATCGTGGACCGCGCGATGGGGATGACCGGTGTCACGGAGCTCGCGCACCGCGGCGTCGACACCCTCTCGGGCGGCCAGGCGCAGCGCGTCTGGCTGGCGAGCTGCCTCGCGCAGGACACCCCGGTGCTCCTGCTCGACGAGCCGACGACGTACCTGGACCTGCGCTACCAGGTCGAGCTGCTCGACATCGTCCGCGACCTCGCCGACGACCACGGCATCGCGGTCGGGATCGTCCTGCACGACCTCGACCAGGCGGCGGCCGTCGCCGACGAGGTCGTCCTGCTGGTCGCCGGCAAGGTCACCGCGGTCGGAGCCCCGCACGAGGTGCTGACGACCGAGCTGCTCAGCCCGGCGTACGGGGTCACGGTCGATGTCCACGTCGACCCGCACGACGGACACCTCCGTACGCGCGCCCGTGCGCGCCACCACAGGCGCGCCGGCGCCACCCCGCAAGCCACCTCTGTTTGACACCCCCACCGAAGGAGAAACCGGACGTGAAGCGTTCACGATCCCTGCTCGTCGCCGCTACGGCGGCGCTCGCCCTGTCGCTCGCTGCCTGCGGCACCACCGAGGAGGCCGACGGCGAGGACACCACGTCCGAGTCCTCGGCGGGCCCCGTCACCGTCACCGACGCCCGCGGCAAGGAGGTCACCCTCGACGCCCCCGCGGAGCGGATCGCGTCGACGGAGTGGAACACGGTCGAGTACCTGATCTCCCTCGGCGTCCAGCCCGTCGGCGTCTCCGACATCGAGGGCTTCGAGACCTGGGACCAGTCGGTCGAGCTCGAGGACGGCGCCACCGACATCGGGACGCGCGGCGAGCCGAGCATCGACACCCTCGCCTCGCTCGACCTCGACGTCGTGCTGGTGACCGACCAGCTCGCCGGCGACGCGATCGAGCAGATCGAGAAGACCACGCCGGTCATCGTCGTCCCCGGTGGCGACGCCAAGGACCCGCTCGGCCAGATGTGGAAGAACGTCGACCTCGTCGCGCAGGTCACCGGCACCGAGGACGAGGCCGCGGACCTCAAGAGCGACTTCGACGAGAAGCTCGCGGAGACCAAGAAGGCCGTCGAGGGTTCGGACGCTGCCGGCAAGCCGGTCGCGTTCAACGACGCGTACGACGCGGGCGGCGCCGTCTCGGTCCGTCCGTACCTCGAGGGCTCGCAGATCGGCGGCCTCCTCAAGGAGCTCGGCTTCGCCAACCCGTGGAGCGCGATCGGCATCGAGGGCGACCCGGCGTACGGGCTCGGCCAGACCGACGTCGAGGGGCTGACGAAGCTCCCGGACGACACGCTCTACTGGTACATCGGCAACGACGCCGAGGCCGACCCCTACACCGACGCGCTCAAGGACAACAAGGTCTGGACCTCGCTGCCGTTCGTCGAGGCGGGCAACGTGACGCGTCTGCCCGACAGCATCTGGATGTTCGGTGGCCCGGCGTCGATGGAGGCCTTCCTCGACGCCGTGCAGGACACGGTCGCCTGATCCGACCTGAGCTGACCCGCTGAACTGAGCCGCTGATGACCCTCACCGCCGAACCCGCCGTCACGGGTTCCGAACCACCCCAGCTCGACGAGCCGCGGAAGTCCCCGTGGACGCTCGCGCTCACGGTGGTGCTCCTGCTCGGCCTCGTCGTGGTGCTCGCCGCGGTCGACGTCGTGCAGGGTACGGCGGCGGTGGGGGTCGGCGACCTCTGGCGGTGGGTCACGGGCTCGGCCGACGCGCAAGCGTCCGCGGTGATCGTCGACTCGCGGCTCCCGCGGGTCGCGGCCGCGGCCGTCGTCGGCATGGCGCTCGGCGCGGCCGGCTGCGTGCTGCAGTCGATCTCGCGCAACATGCTGGCCTCGCCGGACACGCTGGCCGTCAACGCAGGGGCGTACCTCGCGTTGACGGTCGGCGCCACGGTGGGCATCCCGGGGCTGATCCTCGGTGACCTCGTGCTGGCGTTCGTCGGTGGGCTCGCTGCGGCGGCGCTGGTGTTCGTGCTGGCGGGTACGGAGTACGGAACCGTACGCCTCGTCCTCGCCGGCACCGTCGTCGCGATGGTGCTCATGTCCATCGCGACGACGCTGATCATCCTCAACCCGATGGAGTCGCGCGGCATCCAGGCGTGGGAGTCGGGGGTGCTGAGCCAGAACGCGTTCGACGCGGTCCGCATGATGACGCCGGTCGTCGTCGCGTGCCTGGCGGTGCTCGTCGTCTACGCGCACCGGCTCGACGTGCTCGTGCTCGGCGACGACGCGGCTCGCTCGCTCGGCATCCCGGTGCGGCAGACGCAGCTCGTCGTGCTCGTGGTGGCGATCGCGTTGTCCGCGGCGGCGGTGACGCTGACCGGTCCGATCGGGTTCGTCGGTCTCGCGGCTCCGGCGCTCGTGCGGCTGGCGGCGCCGATCGTGCCGGGTCTGCACCGGCACCGCGCGCTGATCTTCGTGGCGGGCCTCGCCGGCGTCGCGATCGTGCTCGGCGCGGATGTGCTGATCCGCGCCGTGATCGGCTCGCAGCAGGCGGTCGAGGTGCCGACCGGCGTCGTGACGTCGCTGCTCGGTGCGCTGGTACTGGTGTGGTTCGCGTACCGGCTGCGCGCGTCGCGCCTCGACGACGCGGCCAACGCGCTGGACGTGCGCGGGGTCGGGACGAAGCACCCGGGGGTGCTGGTGACGGTGCTGGCCGTGCTGCTGTTCGCGCTGTGCGTGGTGGCGGTGCTGGTTGGCGACCGCATGTTCCTGCTCGGGGACGTCATCAACTGGGCGACGGGTCAGGCCGGCCCGGTCGTCACGAACGTGATGGGCGCCCGCGTGCCGCGTGTCGTGGCGGCGCTGCTGGCCGGCGTCGCCCTGGCGGTCGCGGGTACGGCGATCCAGGCCGTGACGCGCAACCCGCTCGCGGACCCGACGATCATCGGTGTGGCCGGTGGTGCGTCGGTCGGCGCGGTCATCATCGTGACGCTGGTGCCGCTGGCGTCGTTCTGGGCGCTGGCCGGGGCGTCGGGCGTGGGGGCGCTCGTGGCGGCGGCGATCGTGTTCGGGCTGGCGGCGCGTGGTGGTTTCGCGACGGACCGGCTGGTGCTGATCGGTGTCGGTGTGTCGTTCGCGGCGAAGGCGATCGTGTCGCTGCTGATCGTGACGACCGATCCGTGGAACGCGTCGAAGGCGCTGACCTGGCTCGGCGGCTCGACCTACGGGCGGTCGTACGAGCACCTGGTGCCGATGATGATCGCGATCGGCGTGCTCGTGCCGGCGGTGATCATCGGGTATCGGTACCTGGACCTGCTGTCGATCGACGAGGACACGCCGCGGGTCCTGGGCGTACGGCCGGGGCGGGCGCGGTTCGTCCTGCTGACGTGCGCGGTGCTGCTGACGGCGACGGCGGTGGCGGCGATCGGGCTGGTCGCGTTCGTGGGTCTGGTGGCTCCGCATGCGGCGCGGTCGTTGGTCGGGCGGCGGCACCTGCGGGTGATCCCGGTGGCGGCCCTGCTGGGCGCGATCCTGCTGGTGCTGGCGGACATGCTTGGGCGGACGGTGGCCGCGCCGACGCAGCTGCCTGCGGGGTTGTTGGCCGCGCTGGTGGGGGCCCCGTACTTCTTCTGGCTCCTCCACCGCAGCCGCCGGAAGGCATAGCTCCCGTTGGTCGGGTAGCCCGGAGCGCCAGCGGAGGGCGTATCGAGACCACTGCGGTGACTGAAGCGGGAGCCAGGCGACAGGCATTTCCGCGCCCACGCGCAAACCGAACTCGGGTGGGCGTCTCCTACTTGCGCGGCTGAGCGTTCACAGACCTCGCAGGCCGACGGCGCCTCGCCTTTCAGATCTCTGAGATGTCGGTCCCCTCAGCGAGATCGGACCAGAATGGGACGCGCTGCCGCTTGGGTGGCGCAGAAGGTGACGGCGCCATGAACTCGCGGGCCACGTAGTCGACGAGATTGTCGCCGTAGTAGATGACGTCAGTCCCATAGACGGAGAAGACCGGACTGGGTACGTACTGTGGGTCGGCGGTGAGGTATCGGTGGCTGAAGAGCGGAACAAGCCGTGGGACTGCCTCCATCCGCTCGCGTGCAGCGCCCTCCCTGCGTTCGGGGTCGTCAGGGCGCTCTCCCCAAGACGATGGCCAGAAGCCACTGGTACGGAGGTAGGCGGCGACACCGTCGGTGGGCCATGCGAGTCGGGCTCTCAGTTCGTCCTTTGGGGCACGGCGCCAGTCGACCCAGCTCGGCCCGACCGGGAGCGCGGTCGACAGAAGGCGGCGGTGCTCCGGCCCGAACCTGAACTCAAACGTCCCCTCGAGCCGAGCCAGTTCCCGATCGCTGAGCCCACGCTTCAACCTGACCCCAGCACCTCGCAGACGCTGTATGGCTACGGCCGCAAGGTCGGACACGGCGTTATCGTGCCAGACGCGCGTCTGAGGCGCGGGTGAAGTTGATGATTTATTAACCTCTCGCACACACGCGCATCCGCCGCAATCATGAGCCCGTGAACTATGACCGCCTGTGGGAACGCCTCCTCGAGTACCTCAACACCTGGGGAACCGCCGTGGAGGCTACCCCTGGACGGATCGAGATGTCGTACGAGGACGCCGACGGCGTCGCGCGGCGCGTCGAGATCGTCATGCGCCCCGACGAGTGGGAAGACTACGCAGGCACCATGTGGGGCGACTTCGACGACGCGGCCAACGCCGTCCGGCGGATGATCGTGGAGGCGCCGGCTGACATGCCTTTTCGCGTCTACGGGACGTACGAGCTGGTGCCATCAGCGACGGCTGAGCTCCCGGTCGACCCCGAGGACCTGGAGATGGAAGAGCTAGCGCGCCAGCACCCGGAGGGCTTCGGCCGCTGGGTCGTGACGGACGACGCTGGCAACGTCGTCGACGAGTTCGGAGCTGGCCCGCTGCGCCGGCTCCGGCTGCGAGTCCGTCGAGCGCTTCGCCGGCGCTGACGCGGTTACGAGGCGAGTTTCCTCCACTGCCCCTCCGAGACGACCTCGACGGTGCCGTCTGTCACCGCAATCGCCGTCTGGTCGTCGATCGCGTACGCCGGACCCGCGATCTCGGCCGCCCACCTGTCGGCGCAGGCCATGGTGTTGTCCGGCTCGATACCAAGGTGAGGGAAGATCGAGAAGTCGACGACCCCCAGTGTGCGGTCGTCGGGAGCGGACGGCCACTCGACGAATTCCGCACCGATTCGGGGCGTCAGCGCCATGCTCCCCGCGCTCAACCCCACCCAGACGGTGTCCCTCAGCGACGGCAGGACGTCCGCCAACCCGGATTGCCGCATCCAGTGGGACAGGTACGTCGCGTCGCCGCCGCCTGCGAGGATGACGTCAGCCTCGCGGACCCAAGGAACCCACTTCTCCTCGCCGATGCTGGGCAGCGCCGTCAGTTCGAGGACACCCAGCGACTTCCAGCCCAGGCCGCACATGGGGAGCGGCGTCTGACCGGTGATGAAGCGCCAAGCCGAAGCCGGCCCACCCATGGCGTAGGTCGCCGTAGGGATGCAGAGGGCGTTGGCGTCGGCGATCGGCTTGCCCAGCAGGTCGACCAGAGCATCTCGGATGCTCAGGTTCGTGACGCCTGCGGACGTGAGAAGCAGTTTCACGCCTGCCTCCTGTACGACGCGCTCATGACGCTCTCCTCGCGAGTCGGGAGATCGGGTGTACGGAATCGCAGACCCGAGACCGCGTCCAAACTCATCGCCGCGAGTTCGGACGCCTGTTCTTCGAGGCGGACGGACCTCCCGCCGCTGGTCGAGTAGGGCGAGGAACGAGCCCGTATCGAGACCCCTCCCCGCTGGTCGAGTAGCCCGGAGCGCCAGCGGAGGGCGTATCGAGACGCCCGGATTGGCTAGTGTCACGGCGTGGGGATCAACGTGCACCGGGGCGACGGGCCGGAGGCGCTCGTGCGCGAGTTCGCCGCGATGCTGGGTGACGACCCCGCGGACGTGTTCACTCCCGAAGTCGTCGTCGTCCCCGCGCGCGGCGTCGAGCGGTGGCTGGCGCAGCAGCTCTCCCATGCCCTCGGCACCACAGCCGGCGATGACGGAGTGTGTGCGGGCCTGCGGATCATGGCGCCGCAGGCGCTCATCAGCATGCTGCTCGGTCGCGACCGCGACGACCCCTGGCACGCGGACCGACTCGTCTGGCCGACCCTCGAGGCGATCGACGAGCTCACCGGAGCCCCTCACTTCGGCGCGCTCACCCACCACCTCGGCGCCGGCCCCGAGATCGTCGGCGACCCACGCGCCGAATGGGAGCGCAAGGCGCGTCAGTCGCGCCGGTACGCCGTCGCGCGCCGGATCGCCGGCCTGTTCGCCTCGTACGCGCGAGAGCGCCCGCACATGCTCGCCGACTGGGAGAAGGGCACACCCTCCGACGGCGTGGGCGGCACGCTGCCCGACGACTTCCTCTGGCAGCCGATCCTGTGGCGTCGCACGGTCGACCTCGTCCGCGAACGGCACGACCTCACCGAATCGGTGACCGAACGCCACCGGCGCGTCGTCGACCAGCTGTCGTCGAGCCAGGCACACCTCGACCTTCCGCAACGCGTGTCCTTCTTCGGTTACACCCGCCTCGCCGCAGCCGAGCGCGAGCTGGTCGTCGCCCTGGGTGCCTGCCGCGAACTCCACCTCTGGCTGCCCCACCCCTCACCCCAGCTGTGGGCCGACCTCGACGGCGCAACATCGCGAGGCGCCCGCGCCGACGACCGTACGGCCCGCCACGCCAAGCACCCGCTCCTCGCCACGCTCGGCCGGGACGCACGCGAGCTGCAGGCGGTGCTGAGCACCGACGGCGTCACCGTCCACGACCCGCTCGAGCCGCCCACGCCGACCACCAACCCAGACCGGCTCGCCCTCCTCCACGCCGACATCCGCGCCAATCGCGCCCCCGACGAGACGCGGACCACCACGGCCGACGACTACTCGATCCAGGTGCACGCCTGCCACGGCCCGGCCCGCCAGGTGGAGGTGCTCCGCGAGGTTCTAACCGCCCTTCTCGCCGACGGCCAGGGCGCACTGCAACCGCGCGACATCCTCGTGATGTGCCCGGACATCGAGACGTTCGCGCCGCTCATCCAGGCCACGTTCGGCCTCAGCCTCGTCTCCACGCCGGGCGCGGCACCCACCTCGTACCACCCCGGCCAGCAGCTCCGCGTGCAGCTCGCCGACCGGGCCCTCGGCGCGACCAACCCGCTGATCGACCTGGCGCACCGCGTCGTCGCGCTCGTCGCCGGCCGGATGACCGTCTCCGAGGTGCTCGACCTCGCGAGCCACGAGACCGTACGGGCGCGGTTCGGGTTCGACGAGGAGGACCTGGAGCGGGTCGGTCGGTGGGTCGCCGACGCGGGCGTGCGGTGGGGGTACGACGCGGGGCACCGCGGCGAGTACCAGCTGGCCGGCCTCGATGCGAACACCTGGACGCGCGGCATGGACCGGATCGCCCTCGGCGTCGCGGTCGCCGCCGACACCGACGGCCCGTCAGCCGCGCGCGTACCCGTCGACGACATCGGCAGCCGCGACATCGAGGTCGTCGGCCGGTTCCTGGAGCTGATGGAGCGGCTCAAGCGCGCCGCCGACACCGTACGAGGCACCCTCTCGGCGCGGGAGTGGATGCGCTGGCTGCACGACACCATCGACGCGCTCGCCGACACCCCTCCGGACGAGCGGTGGCAGTTCGCTCAGCTCGCGCGCGACCTCGACGCGATCGGCGAGACGGCCGGGGACCAGACGACGCTGCGCCTCAACGACATCCGGGTGATGCTCGACCAGCGGTGGGGCGCTCGGCCGACCCGCGCGAACTTCCGCAGCGGCGCGATCACGGTGTGCACGATGGTGCCGATGCGCTCGGTGCCGCACAAGGCGGTGGTGGTGCTCGGTGTCGACGACGGTGTCTACCCGCGCTCGCCCGTGGTCGACGGCGACGACGTCCTCGCCCGCCGTCCGCAGGTCGGCGAGCGCGACGCGCGCAGCGAGGACCGCCAGCTGCTGCTCGACGCCGTGATGGCGGCCAGCGAGCGCTTCGTGGCGATCTACTCCGGCTTCGACGAGCACAACGGCGCCCGCCGCCCACCGGCCGTACCGCTCCAAGAGCTGATCGCCGCAGCCGCCCGTACGGCGACGGCGCCTGGCGACACGGCGGACGGTGACACCGACCCCAGCTTCGTACGGCACCACCCGCTGCAGGCGTTCGACGAGCGCAACTTCCGACCCGACGGCCCGGTGCCCGGCGGCACGTTCGACACGGCCGCGCTCGCGGGGGCCGAGGCACTGCGCACCTTCCGGGCGGACCCGCCCGCCAAGAAGGACTTCCTCGACCAGCCGCTGCCCGTACGACCGGTCTCGGCCGTCACGGTCGACGAGCTGGTGGCGTTCCTGCAGAACCCGGCGCGCGAGTTCCTCAAGAACCGCCTTGAGGTGACCGTTCCGCGGCAGGTGGATGAGGCGAACGACTCTCTGCCGATCGCCCTCGACGGCCTGGAGCAGTGGGACATCGGCGAACGCGTGCTGCACGAGGTGCTCGACGGGATGGCGCTCGAGGACGCGCTCGACCGGGAGGTCGTCCGCGGGAGCTTCCCGCCGGGTGGGCTGGGCGAGACGGTGCGCGCCAACATCCGCGCCACGGTCTCGGCGATCGCCACCGACCAAGGCGCCGGCCAGCCGAGGTCCGTCGACGTCCGGCTCGACCTGCCCGCAGTCGACGACGGCCCCGTACGGCTCACCGGCGCGGTGAGCGCGGTCTATGACGACACGGTGCGGGTACGGACGTACTCGACGATCAGCGCGAAGCACGTCGCGGCCGCGTGGGTACGCCTGCTGGCGCTGGCGGCCGCCGAACCCGAGCGCGAGCACCGCGCCGAGCTGCTCGGCAAGAAGGGCGGACTCCGGCTCTCGTCACCCGACCCGGAGGAGGCCGTGGCGCTGCTCGCCGACCTCGTACGGGTGCGGCAGTCGGGGATGCGGTTCCCGATGGGCGTGCCGCCGAAGACCGCGAGCGCGTTCGCCGCCGCGTACCGCAAGACCCGCCCCGGCGACCCGTACGGGGTGCAGCAGGCGCTCGACCGCGCCCGTCCCGTCTGGGAAGGCGGCAGGTTCTCCGGCGAGAACGACGACCCGTGGTGGCGATTCGTCCTTGGTCCACAGCCGCCCGTCGAGGCGCTCAACCGGCAGCGCGGCATCGAACACTTCGCGCCGCGCATCTGGAACCCCATCCACGAGCACGGGGGCGAGGCATGAGCCCGACGAACGCCCCTGCGATGACCAGCTTCGACATCGCCGCGCCCCTCCCGTCGGGGACGACGCTCATCGAGGCGAGCGCCGGCACCGGCAAGACGTGGACGCTGTCGGCGCTCGTCGTCCGGTACGTCGCGGAGCAGGGGCGGCCGCTCTCCGAGCTGCTGATCGTCACCTTCAGCCGCGCGGCCAGCCAGGAGCTGCGTGAACGCGTCCGCGCTCGGATGGCCGAGGTCCTCACCGCCCTGCAACGCGGCGACGCCACCGGCGACATCCTCGTCACCCACCTGCGCGACTGCGCCGCCGACAAGCTCGCCGCGCGCATCGACCGGCTCGCCACCGCGGTGGCCGACTTCGACACGGCGACCATCGCGACGATCCATCAGTTCTGCCACTACGTGCTCAAGGGCCTCGGCGTCGCCGGCGACTCCGACTCGTACGCGACGTTGGCGGAGGATCTGGCGGAGCTGCACGCCGACGTCGTCGACGACCTGTATCTCGCCGAGCACGTCGCAGGCGCGAACCTCGACTACGCGCAGGCGAAGGCCGACGCGCAGATCGCGCTCGACAACCCCAGCGCGATCCTGTCGCCGGCGAACCCGACCGGCCCGGTCGCGGCGCGGCTCGCCTTCGTCGAGAAGGTCCGCGCCGAGGTCGTACGACGCAAGCGTCGGGCCGCCCTGCTCGGCTACGACGACCTCCTCACCGAGCTCGCCGACGCGTTGGAGCCTGACGACAGCCCGGCGCGGCGGCGGATGCGCGAACGCTGGTCGGTGGTGCTCGTCGACGAGTTCCAGGACACCGATCCGGTGCAGTGGCAGGTGTTCTCGCGCGCGTTCGCCACCGAGGACAAGACCCTCGTGCTGATCGGCGATCCGAAGCAGGCGATCTACGGGTTCCGTGGCGGCGACGTGGCGACGTACCTGCTCGCCGCCCAGACCGCGGCGACGCGGACGTCGCTGCCGACGAACTACCGCAGCGACGCGCCCCTGGTGGACGCGCTGCAGCTGCTGATGGCGAACGTCCAGCTCTCGCCGGGCATCGTGGCCCGCCCGATCACCGCCCAGAAGACCGCGCATCGCCTCGAGGAAGCGCCCGACAACAGCCCCCTACGGCTTCGGGCGGTGCTGGGCAACAAGAAGCTCTCGATCGCGGCGGTGCGGGAGAGGGTCTACGCCGACGCTGCCGCCGACATCGCGCGCCTGCTCACCTCCGCTGCCACGTTCGGCGGCGCTCCCGTGCGGCCGCAGCACGTCGCCGTTCTCGCGTACGCGAACCGTGATCTGCACGGCATCCGCGCGGCCCTGCGTACGCACGGGATCCCGTCCGTCCTGGTCTCCAGCGAGTCGGTCCTTCGTACGGCCGCCGCCGAGTGGTGGCTGCACCTGATGATGGCGCTCGAGCAGCCGCACCGGCCCGAACGCCTCCGTCTGGCGGCGCTCACGCCGTTCCTCGGCTGGACGGCGGAGGAGCTCGACGCCCGCGGGGAGCAGGCGACGGAGGCGATCTCTGCGCAGGTACGGTCGCTGGTCGCGGCGTTCCAGCGCGGCGCCATCGCCGCCGTGCTGGACGTCGCGCGCAGCCAGGGGCTCGACGCGCGCGTGCTGTCGCAGGTCGGTGGTGAACGCGACCTGACCGACATCGAGCACTGCGCACAGCTCTTGCAGGAGCACGTCCTCGAGGGCACCCGTGCGCTGCCGAGCCTGGTCGCCTGGCTGAGGCAGCAGAGCGCCGACGGTACGGCGACCACCGCCGCGTCGCGGATCATGCGGCTCGATTCCGATGCCCTGGCGGTGACCTTGTCGACGATCCACGGCAGCAAGGGCCTGCAGTATCCGATCGTCTACGCGCCGTTCCTCTTCGACCACTGGATGAAGGACGACCCGACGCCCGCGATCATCCACCGCGACGGGCGCCGGGTGCTCTCGTTCGACGCCGCCGAGGTCAACCAGCCGGAGCACCGGTCGGAGGCGCTCGGGGAGAACATGCGTCTCGCGTACGTCGCGATGACGCGGGCCCAGTCGCAGGTCGTCGTCTGGTGGGCTCCCACCTGGAACACCGCCAACTCGGCCCTGCATCGGCTCCTGTTCGGGCAGGCCGGCACCGCCGAGGAGCTCGCTTCGCTGCTCGCGGCGCGGGCCGACGGGGATGGCGGTGGAGATGGTCCCGTGGTCCCCGCGGAACGGGTGCAGCTGGAGGACGCGGCCGTCTCCCAGCAGATCCTTCAGACGTGGGCCGCGCACGGCGCGTTCAGCCTCACGCCGGTCGACGGCAGCCCGAGTGCCCCCGAGGTGCTGGCCGAGCAGGCGAGGGCACCCCTGACCGTACGACGGTTCGACCGCGCGTGGGTCGACCAGCTGTGGCGGCGGACGTCGTACTCCTCACTGACCGCCGCCTCGCACGACGCCGGCGCGGCTACGTCGGAGCCTGAGCCCGATGCGGTGGGGCGCGACGACGAGGAGCCGCTCACCGTCGCTGCGGTCGCCGCCGGTGTCGGCGCTGACATCCCTTCACCGATGGCGCAGATGCCCGTCGGCACCACGTTCGGGTCGTTGGTGCACGCGGTGCTGGAGGACGCCGACTTCCAGGCCGAGGACCTGCGCGGTGAGCTTGTCGAGCGCATCCGCGAGTACCTCGCGTGGTGGCCGGTCGACGTGGACCCGGACGCGCTGGCTGCGGCGCTCGAAGCCGTCTGTACGACGCCGCTGGGACCGCTGGCGGGTGGCGCAACGCTGGTCGACCTGCCTCGTACAGACCGGTTCGCGGAGATGGACTTCGAGCTGCCGTTGGCAGGGGGCGACCGCCCGCACGCGAACGCGCGGCTGGGGGCGATGGCGCCGATCCTGCGCGAGCACCTCCCGGACGGCGATCCGCTGCGCGCGTACGCCGACGCCCTCGACGGAGAGGAGCTCGGCGGCCAGGCGTTGCTGGGCTATCTGACCGGTTCGATCGACCTGACCTTCCGGTATGACGGCAAGTTCTACGTCGTCGACTACAAGACCAACTGGCTCGGACCGTACGACGCCGAACTGACCCTCGCCGCGTACGCGCCGGCGCGGCTGGCGGAGGCGATGACGCACTCGACGTATCCGCTGCAGGCGATCCTGTACTCGGTCGTGCTCCATCGCTACTTGCGCTGGCGGCTCCCGGCGTACGACCCGGACGAGCACCTGGGCGGCGTGATGTACCTGTACCTGCGCGGCATGGCCGGCCCCGACACCCCTCTCGCGGACGGGCATCCGTACGGGGTGTTCTCGTGGCGTCCACCGTCGGCGATGCTCGAGGACCTGTCGGCCGTGCTCGACGGTCGGCAGTGCTCAACGGTCGGACGGGGGGAGGAGGCGCGATGACCGCGGACCCTGCCCTCACAATCGTCGCCGAGGGACGGCTGGCGACCCTCAACGAGGCGGGCTTCCTGGACGGCAGCGACTGCGTCGTCGCCACGCGGATCTGTCGCCAGGTCGGCGAGGAGGTCGGCAGCGATGCTGCGCTCGCGCTGGCGTTCGCCGTACGCGCGGTGCGCGACGGTTCGACCGCGCTCTCGCTGGAGTCCGTGGCTGGTCTGACCGCGGACGTGGATGACGCGGACGACCTCGACAGCGAGCCGCCGACCGTGGGTGGGGCGGTCGAACTGCCCGAGCCGGGGGCATGGCTGGAGACCGTACGGTCGTCTGGCCTGGTCGCGGCCGGTGTCCTGCGCGTCGATCTCGGGTTGGTGTACCTCGACCGCTATCACGCGGACGAGCGACTCATCGCCGACGCGCTGCGGGCTCGGCGCGAGGTGGCGGTCGCGCCGGTGGACCTCGCGGTGGTCGAGGAGGTCGTACTCGCGACCACGCCGGAACTGGACGAGGCGCAGCAGGCCGCCGTACGCAGTGTGGCCGAGCGCGCGACGACAGTCCTGACCGGCGGGCCCGGCATGGGGAAGACGCACACGATCGCGAGCGTGCTTCGGGCGCTCAGCGCGGGGAGCGGGGGGAGCCTGCGCATCGGGCTGGCCGCGCCGACCGGCAAGGCTGCGGCGCGGATGAACGAGATGATCGAGGCCAGCGACGGCGGTGACGCGACGATCAGCCCGGCGGTGACGCTGCATCGTATGTTGGGCAGCCTCCCGGGCAGCTATCTGCGGTTCCGCCATGACGCCCGTAACCCGTTGCCGCACGACCTCGTGATCGTCGACGAGGCGTCGATGGTTTCGCTGGGCATGATGGCGCGGCTGATCGACGCGCTGGCGCCCGCGACCCGGCTCCTGCTCGTGGGTGACCCCGACCAGCTGGCATCGATCGAGGCCGGATCGGTGCTCGCCGACCTCGTACGTGGCCTGGAGCCTGACGGGAGCGTTGTTCGCCTGACGAAGGATCACCGCGTCCAGGGCGATCGCGCCGACCTCGCAGCCGCGTTCCGAGCCGGAGACCCCGACGCCGTGCTCGGCGCCGTCGACAGCGGCGGTGCGGGCGTCACGTTCGTCGACACGGAAGGCCCGTCGCTCGATCTGCTCCCGGAGGTGGTCGAGCACGCCGTACGGCTGCGCGACTTCGCCCTGAGCGGCGACGCGGACGGAGCTCTCGCCCATCTCGACACGTTCCGGCTGCTGTGTGCACACCGTACGGGCCCGTTTGGCACTCGGCACTGGAACCAGCTCGTCGAACGCGCACTCGCCGTGCACGCTCCCGAGGTGGCGCTTCAGGCGATGTATATCGGCCGCCCGATCCTGGTGACGCGAAACGACTACGGGCTCGGCGTCCGCAACGGCGACTCCGGCGTCATCATCCGTACCGACGACGGCCCGCTCGCCGTCCTCCAGACCGCATCCGGCCCGCTATCGCTCTCGCCGTGGCGCCTGTCGGACATCGAGACCATGCATGCGATGACCGTGCACAAGGCCCAAGGAAGCCAGGCCGAGAACGTCGTCGTCATCGTCCCCCCGCCGCGCTCCAGGCTGCTCACCCGCGAGATGCTTTACACCGCCGTCACCCGCGCGCAGGGGCACCTAACGATCGTCGGCAGCCGCGATGCCGTTCGCGGCGCCGTGCAAACAACGGCCCAGCGATCGTCCGGACTGGCTGAGCGACTCGTCGGCTGAGACCGATCGAGGGCTCCCGGCCTCTGGCCTGTCACGGAGGACGCTCGGGACGTGTGAGTCGGTCCCCGAGCTTGCGAGAGTCGTGTGGTTCTCGTCGTGCGTGTCTTTCCGCCCAGAATGACGCGGGGAACCAGAGCCAATCGACCTGATGAATCCAGCGGCACCGTTATTCTTCGGGTTGGCTGATTAGCGACATGCCATCGCCCGTGACGATATCCAATACGCTCTCGCACAAAGTGGGGGAGGGAGCCTCAAGGTGACCACAGAGGTTGCGATTCTGAACAAGAGTGCCGTCGCTCTTGCTGCGGATAGCGCTGTCACCATCGCGACCCGAACCGGCGATAGCCACCGGGTCACCAAGATCTACGCCGAGGCCAACAAGCTCTTCGAGCTCGTTAAAGGCCAGCCCGTTGGCGTAATGATCTACAACAGCGCCGACATCGCTGGCATCCCTTGGGAGACCCTCATCAAGGTCTACCGCCACCGAAACCCAGCGGCCGAGTTCCCCACTCTCGAGGAGTACGCGGACCACTTCATCGCTTTCGTGGGAGCGGCTCTCGCGCCGCTCATGACGGAGGAGGACGAGAGAGCGGAGCTCATTGACAGCTTCGTGCCGCTGGCCGACCGCCTCTACGACACGTTCAAACCACAGATCGTCGCCGTCCAGGGGCGGGTACAGCGACGAGAAAAGTTCGGCGAACTCCTCGATGAGTTGGAGACGGTCCTGGACGGCCCCAGCACGACGGTCGCGAAGTGGGCAGAGGGCCTTAACGAGGGCGAACTCTGGTCGAGGTGGGGTAGCGATCTCACGGAGTGCATAGCAAGCAAGACCGGCGAGTTCACCCTGACCAAGCCGGTCCGGCAGCGCTTCGCGCGGCTGGTGCTGCGGGCATTCCTCCGCTGGCCGACGGCGCAAGGGACATGGTCTGGTTTGGTCATCTCGGGCTTCGGCGCAGACGACATGTTCCCGACCGTCTGCCACGCGGAGATCGGGGGCTTCCTCGAAGGGCGTCTGGTCAAAGTGGCGTCAACAGTCGATTCGGTCACGAACGCCACTCCCGCATTAATCAGGCCCTATGCCCAGACCAGCGAGGCGCTGATGTTCCTCCAGGGCATCGACCCTGAGGTCTCTGGGGCTGTCAGCAACTTCTGGGCTAGGTGGAGCCGCGACCTCGAGAACGACGCCATCGAGATCATCAAGAAGGAGTCACAGGTCAGCGCGCCCCACCTAGAGGCCATCCGACAGCGCCTCAGCACCCACTTCAAGACGTCGTGGCAGTCGTTCGGGAACTTCATGAACGAGGAGTTCCATCTCCGTCGACTAGAGCCGATCGAGGGTAGCGCCGCCTTCCTGTCCAAGCGGGAGATCGCCGATCTCGCGGAGAACCTCGTAGATCTCACATCCCTGCGAAACCGCGTCAGTCTCGACAGGCAGGAAACCGTGGGCGGCGCAACTGACGTTGCCGTAATCTCGAAGGGCGACGGCTTCGTCTGGGTCAAGCGAAAGCACTACTTCGAGCGTGACCGGAACCCTGCGTGGGCTACCAGACAGGCCTTGACAGACGTGCTATCAAGACTTCAAGACATGGCCGAGGGCGAGGACGCGGAATGAAGACCATGGATAGTTTCTTCACGCCGATCGACAACTCCAATCGCGTTGACCCCGAGACACAGCAACGAGCGGCACGGGCGGCGTCCCAAGCGCGCCGAGAGGCGCTTCGGTCGGCCTTGTCCGAGCGGCCGTCGGCCCGCCTCTCCCTGAGCATCGTGTCGATGGCCAATCGCGGCCGAGCACGCTAGTCCCTTCGACGACATCGGTGGCGCAGCTTCCGGGGTCATCACACCACCGCACTGATCGTTCGCCCGCTGGTTGCAGTCCTCGGCCTTGGGTAGGCGGCGGGTTAGGCCCAGTCGATGCGACCTCCACGTAGCCAGAAGTGGCAGCGCGAGGCCCCTCTGGAGTCGATCGACGGCCGAGTTGACGGACGACCTTCGGGATCTGTGGTCAAGGTCCAGCGGTCGCGGCCCGCGTGCGCAAGGTTCAGCTCGATGACGTGCCCTCGCCCACAGGGGCACTCTAAGACTGCCCACTTGCCGGGATTGCCGAGTCGGTAGATCCGGCGCGGGTTCATTGCGGCCGGCAAGTCGCCCCTCCCCGTCACGAAAACCACCTTGACAATGCGTGCCCGTGGGCGGTGTCGAGCGCGTCTCGACCAGTTGACAACCGCTCTTTGGAGCCTGGTGACCCTCATGATGCTGACGCTTCGCCACTGTCGGACCACATGAGGTCGAGGTAAGGTCGCTGCTGCCCGCGTCCGAGGAACTTCGGCTCCGCACAGAAGCAGCCGGTGCGCTGCGGCCGCTGGTTGCGGCGCAGTTCACCGAGGTGCGGTCGGAGGATGAACTCCGTGGGTTCAGGGGATCCCAGCCCGGTCAGGCGGAGCAGGAACTCGGTGGTGCCGAGCGAGGCGATGAGGGTGGTCAGCGTGACCACTGCCGGCTGCGGCGTTTCAACATCGAGGACGTAACCCTCGCCGGCGAGTCGCTTGCGTGCCTCGGGGTCCAGGTTCTCCGCGTAGGCGCGCGCCGGGTTGAGTCGGCCGCGACAGAGCATGCATGCGGTGCCGGGAGCGACCCACGTGACTCGTTCGTCGATCTCCACCCGTCCGTCGAGGCTCGGGGAGACGAGGACCGCGAGGTCGATGACGGGGACGAGGTGGGCGTAAGCGAACCGGTTCAGGATCATCCGTCCGCCGTGGCCGTCGACACAACTGAACACGACGTCGGCATAGGCGATGGCCCGGAGGGCGTCCGGGTGGTGCAGTGGCGCGTTGATCGCTTCCACTTGGGTGCCGAAACCGATGTCGCGCAGGTGCTCGCCGAGGACGTCGACCTTCGGCTGGCCGAGATCGGCCAGGCGGATGCCGTGCCCCCTGGTGGGTGTCGCGGCCGTGACGACGTCGTCATCGACCAGGGTGATGCGCCCTACGCCGATCCGGACGAGTTGCCCCGCAACGGCCGATCCGGTCCCGCCAGCACCGATGACCGCGACGTTGAGAGCGGCAAGGGTGCGCTGCCCGTCGACCCCCAGCATTCGGACCTGCCGGTCGAAGACCTCGTACTCCGCAGCCTCGCCGGCCCCCTCCTGGTCCTGGGGACCCTTCGACACCTGGATGTCTCGCGGACCGGGGCCGGCCGGCGGCAGGTGCAGCCGGATGCTGGCGCCGGCGACGCGGACCGCGTCGACGTCCTCGAACTTTAGGCCCTGGCTGGCCCCGCGGTCGGCGGCGAAGGGGAATCGGCACATCCGCGCGACGACCGCGGGCACTGCGGGCGTACCGGCGATCACGATCGAGGCGTACGCTGGGGCGCCCAGGTCCTGCGCAGCAGCGCCGAGTTGCTGGTCGACGGTGTCGTCCCACTCGGAGAACTCGGCATGGCCTCCCGGATGGGTGTGCACAAATACCGGCACTTGCCCCTCACGAATGGCAGCACGTACAGCCGGCACCCAGCCGGTAGATCGAATCGTCAGGCCAAAGCCCGTGCGCCGAAGGTAAGCGTCCTGCGGCACCCAGGTGACGTCCGTGATCAGCAGCGCCGTATCCGGCACGTACGCCGAGGCGGGGGTCGTCGGGTCTGCGACTGCGACCTCCCGGCCCGGGGTGATCGCCTCCACCATCATGGTGGCGGCGATCACCGCCGCGGACTCGTGCTCGAGCGCCAGGGCGTCGACCATGGGACGGAACTGGTCCTCGGTGAACGCGATGCGGGTGCTCATCAGCGGCCTCCCGCCAGGCGTAGGCATTGGCGGACGTAGGCGAGGTAGGTCTCGAGGTTGTCGATTCCGGGGCGCCAATGCTGCGCGATGTGGCGGCTCCATCGCTGCCAGTTCCGGCCAACGTACGGCTCGAGCATCTCGGTGCCCGCAATCGGAATGCCGGCCTCCGTTTTGAGGCTCGGGGAGACCCAGAACATGTCCGGCGCCGCATCTGGGAACCCGAGGGGCAGTCGGAGCAGCAAATCGACCCTGTCGGTCGAGAGCCCGGGTGCCACCGCGAAGTTCTTCAGCACGAGGTTGGTCATGCCGCCGTCGCCGCTCGCGGCGTAGCTGAGGCCGGTGGCGGTGAGTGTGTCCCGGTCTTGCTGGCGCAGCATCGAGAGGGTCTCGGTCATGGTCATCGTCCGGCCCGGTTGCGCGAGTACCGGATCGTTGGCTGACCGGGGTTGATCTCGCGGGGGACGGAGAAGAACCGCATTTTGGCCTCGAGATGAACGACCCGATCCTCCTCGATCAGCTCGTCGAGCTCGTCGACGATGTCGAGCCACAGGTCGCGGTCGTCGGCGACTGGCGGATCAGCCAGCGCCCGGATTTGTGCACCGGTCAGCTCGTCGGCCGTCGCGTGGTATTTCGCGCCGTCGATGAAGATCTGGACCTTCTCGGGCTTGTTCTTGGTCATGTTTTCGGTCGACACGATGGCCGCCTCCTTAGGTTCGGGTCAGGCCGGAACGCCTGACTGATATAGAGACTACACGAATACATATTCTTGTCAACGCGATGTCGTTCCGGCATGCTTGCATCGAGAGTTCGCGCATACCCGCATGCGCCAGGAGAGGAGAGCCGTGAGCAAGAGCCGCGTCACGACCATCCGGCAGCCCGAGGAGCAGGCTGAGGATGTGGAGTTTGTTGCCCGGGTAGACGGCATCGCGTCGTCCGAGCTGATCCGAGTGGCTATCGCCGCTTACCTCGACGAACGTCGAGCAAGTCCTGAGTTCCAGGCGCGACTGCACGACCGCCTCGAGGCCGATCGCAAGATCTTGGACCGGCTCAAGGCAGACGACCAATAGCAGCTGCCGACGGCGAGGGAAGGGGGCGTCGATGGTCGAGTACATCAGCCTGGACGACTTCTCGTTCTCCGAACTGATCCTCGGCGTCCCCGCCCGGACCTCTCTCGCACCAGCGCATCGCTCTGGCCGCTGTAGCGCCGACGGCAAGGGCTACCCCGGCCCCGGCGCTGGCTGAGAAGGTCGTCGCGATGGCGCACCTCCCGCGCGCCGGCATGCCGCCACTGTTCGGCAACAGGCCGCGGCCTTCTCCCGCGGGAGTTACTGGACCGGATCGGCTGCGCTGGGGCTCGGGCGGACGCCGGCAAAGGTGTCGCCGAGGTCCTTTGGCAGATCTCGACTGCCAGACTGACCCAGTCCGAGCTCGCCACCTCGACCACCGGGCACATCCAAATTCTGCCTTGAGCGGTTCACGTCGATCGACATCCGTCCGCGGCAAGTTCAAACGACGAGCCGAGCCCACTCGAGGACGTAGAGCCAAAGCACTCCGACGGCCCTCGGCGTCGCCGCAAGTTCGAGAGGTCGTGGCTGCGGGCCCAGCCACTTCAGGTACGTCCCGGTCGCGAAGCCGACCACCCCGCGCTTCCGACCAAACGCCGCGTTGCCGCAGCTCTACTGCTTTGCGCCTGAACGCATCGAGTCACTCAGCCAACGGCTCGCGATCGTTAACGGCGCCATGTTGGAGGCAGCGGTCGGCAAGCACGCTGTCGCTGAAAGATGGCCTTTCAACTGCACGTCCCGTTCGAGGAGACGTGCCCCGGGTCGCGTGATGGCCTCCAGCCGGACCCGTTCTAACCGAAACCTGTACGTAGTTCCTGGCTCGGATGGGCTGGTCGTGATCGCGGATCCCTCTTGTGGCACAGGGGCCGGACAGGAGATCGAGTGGGCGACCCGCACCGGAATCCCGGTCCTGTACCTCTCACCTGAGCCGGCGAGCCGGAAGGTCCGGCGGAACCCGAACGGCGTTGAGAGTCCGGCGTGTCCCGACGCGCAGGCCATGCCCCAACACGTTCGGAACTGGCTACGTACCCAAGGTTGGAGGTGGCCCGCGACGACGCACCGACCGGAACCTGGCCTATCTGGGCGTTACAACTGTCTCGTCACCGCCTGCAAGGCCGAGGACCGGCCTCCCCTCAGAGCGGCAGCTCAACTTATCTTCGGCGCTCGCGACGTGGCCAGCTCGCTCGCCTCTCCAGCACGCATGGCACCCACATCGTGGGTGCGCATTGCGTGCTCGGCACGCTGCCTGGCGTCCTCCTCGTGGCCCGGCGCACTCTCAGCTTCACCGAAAGCCGAGCCTGGGTCACCGCGGCCGTCGACGGCGCCTGGGACGAGACAACTGCGTACCGAGACCACGCGAATGCCCTGATTCGCGACGTACGCGACCTCGAGCGCGCCGACTCATGGAACGCCCTGCACACCCAGCTCATCAACAGAGGTCGACGCAGGTGCAGAACCGACGCCGTGGCCCCTCACGGCAGACCGGGACGCGCTCGGAACATCTGGATCTAGTCAGGCCAGTCGTCGTAAGTACATGTCACAGCGCCGCGACAGCTCGCCCAGCAAAAAGCGTTGCGCCGAACTTGACACCGATCCGGAGGGGTTGCCCTCACGGCCGGATGATCTGGGAGGCACGGTCCCCTTCGTAGATCGCGACCGGCCCGACGGGAAAAGCCCCGAGATTGAAGTAGCGGGTCCACAACGACCAGATGAACGCCCATTCGTCGGAGTCCGGGTCAGCAGCCTCTGCAGGCAGCCCGAAACTCTTCGCAGCTTCTACACCGATCACAGCCGAGTGGCTCGTCGGCTCCTCAATCAAGGGCTGCTGCAGCGCTTCGGCCAAGGCCTCCACGTCCTCAGCGGTGCGCCCCGTCGCCGCACTCAGGGATTCCTTGACCAGGGCGCCGGAACGCGCGAGCGCGTAGCGCGCCTGCTCGACCATGATCATCGTGACCTCAGCGAGAAGGTTGGCGAACAACGGGTAAGTCTCCGGGTTAGCTGTGATCCGCTTCTCCGCCTCGTCAACGGCCTCAACGAGTTCCTTGGCCGACGCCAGTGTGCCGTTCGGGTAGCGCATTTGCGGGTCGACTGGCCCCAGGTCGCCGCCTGGCCCGAAGACGATCTTGTCGGCGCCCAGGCAGAGGATCGTCGCAGCGCTCTTCGCCATGTCGGGAAGCAGGATGGTCAGGTCGGTGCAGCGCGCCTGGAGCGACCTCGCGATGCGGATCGCAGTTTCTCCGTCGCCGCCGGGTGATGCGAGCATCAGGTGCAGGGGCTTGGACGAATCGAGCGGGTGGAGGAGCTCCTCCAGGAACGTCATGTTGTCGGGGAAGATCTGATCGATCATCACGATGAGGTTGGCACCCGTCAGGTCCTGGTAGCGACGTACAAGGTCCTGGCGGGCGTACCGCTCAGAGTGCTGCGCGATGAAAAGCGGAGTGCGCGAGATCGGCGTGGCGCTCTCGGTCAACGACTGCGCCCCACCGCGGGGCGGAAGCTGGTCGGCTTGCCGACGCGCAATGCCTTCCCGTGATCTCGGGCAGCTTTCGCCCGGGCGATTTTCTCCTGCCAGTTGATATCGGTGCCGGTCGGCGGTTCGATTACCGGACCGTTCTCGGGCTTCTTCTCAGCCATGAGCCACCTCTTCTGGGTCGTTCTGGGATTCTGACACAACTGTAGGTGCGTCCACCGACGTTCCAGTCGTCGTACGGCGCGCTGTGCGACGACTGGTCGCGGCCGCCGCCCAACATGCTGATCGCGACATGCGTACCTGCGTCACTTCGCCGCATGCGCGGCTTGGTCGCGGCCGACTCATTAACACCGTCGGGTGCCATTGCTGCGCGTAGCGTCGATCCTCGGACCTCGTCGTGTCGACGGCGAGCACGGCAGGCCACCTCGGCATCGCCGCGGAGAACTCAATGACCAGCCAAGACGCCCCTCGCGAGCTGATGCCGTTCCAGCCTGCCAACATGACGCCCGCGCAACTTGCCGCCGTCTCGTTCCTCGCCCGCTATTCCGGACCGACTCACCACCTGTACGCCTACCAATTGCGCCGGTGGTTCGCCTGGTGCGAGACCAACGGGATCGACGCCTTGATCGGCGTGGAGCGTGCACACGTCGAGCTCTACATCCGCTCGTTGACCGAAAGCGGCCTGATGGCCTCGTCGGTGGTCACACTGATGCATGGGGTTCGCGGGTACTTCCGGTTCGCTCACATCGACTGACTCACGCAGACCGACCCATCGGTCTACGCCCGACTGCCCGAGGTGCATCGCGATGAGTCGCGTACCCAGGGGCTCGATCGGCTCGAGCTCATCCGATTTCTTCAGGTCGCTCAGACGATCACCGTCCATCACGGCGCTCTCGCGTATCTCCTCGGCATCAACGCTCTGCGAGCCTCGGAGGCGGCGGCGGTCCGGATCGAGGACTACGCCGAGACGCTGCGCGGCCACCGCGTCCTGCGCCTAGTCGGCAAGGGCAAAGCCCGCCACCATGCCTGTCACAGTCCCGGTTCTACGAGTCGAGGCATGCCGAGGCGAGCGGAGCGCCGGTCCCCTCGTGCTGCGTCCGCTCACCGGCAAGCCGGTTGATCGACGTGACGTGTATCGGATGGTCCAGCGCATCGCCCGGGCCGCTACGATCCCCCGACATATCAGCCCTCACTCGCTGCGCCACGCCGCCATCACCAACGCCCTCGACGCTGGCGTCCCGCTGCGGGACGCCCAGATCCTCGCCCGGCACGCCGACCCGCGAACCACCGAACACTACGACCGTGCCCGAGGAAACCTCGACCGCCACGGCGTCCACTTCCTCACCGCCTACGTCGCAGGCGTATAGCTTCCGCCGCACGCCGCCCAGAATGCAGCACCCGCGCCACCAGCGACCCGCTCAACTTGCACAACCAGTGGCCCTCACGTGCGGACCCCGCGTCGGTCGGGCACCAATGGCAGAAAAGAAGAATGATCCGGGCGGGGTGTTCGTCAGTCGTTGCCGTAGTCGTAGTCGATGTAGTCATCGACCTGGGCGTAGCGATCTTCGAGATCTTCGCTGGTGGTGCGAATGTACTGCTGTTCGATTCCAGCGGCGGCGATCTCGGCGGTGTCCTCGAGGTGTAGCCCGCACACCGGGCAACTGAGATCAGTGGCGATCCAGATCGTCTCTCGGGTGACCGAGTCACCATCGATTTGCTCGGATCCAGATCTCACTTGCTCGACAGTCAAGGAGATTTTTGTGCTGCAAGCTGGGCAGTTGACCTGCTCCTCGTCATCTGTCCACGGGAACAGGTTCAGCGCGGAAGGAGTCCGCTGTTGAATCTCGGCGGGTTTGAGGTTGACCATGATGTGCTTGCCGTTCTTGATCTTCTCGTCGACGACATGCTTTGTCTTTGCGTCCTGTTCGTCGACGAGCGCTTGGCCTTGGGTTTCGATCTCCTCGGTGATGAGGTCGGCAACCTCAATGCCTAGGTGTTCGCATAAAACGTCCGCAACACGAAGGAATCGAGGTAGCCAAGCGCTGGTCGGCACATTTGCGAGTGCAGCGTCGCCCGTGTGGAGCTCGGCGTTGCGCATGTTGATGAGGAAGGTGGCGTCCTTCTCCCGATCGGGATCGAAGCCGCTGACAACCTGTCGGAGTCGTGCCAAGACAGTGTGAGTGGGCACTGACTTGGGATCCTTGGATATCGGGATGCCATTGGCATGAAGAATCGCGTCACCGTCGAGAGCAGCGAGCATGCTGGGGTGCACCTTCGCCAAGGGTGCGCGCAGGAGGAACTCCAGCCCCAGCACCATCCAGAGGGCGAGCTCGTCGTCGTCGACACTTGGGTGCTTCGCTGCCCGCTCGAAGTAGACCTGCGCTTTGCCAAGCATGCTGTCGTAGTCCCACATGTCAGTTGTCCTGGATGTAGTAGCGAGTAAGAGTTCGTTCGATCCCGGCTGTCACTTGCGGACGCCGGTGAAGCATCTGGTGGTTGTCGATGATCGCACTGCGCCCAGGGGTCCAACTGATGTGAGCGGTGGCTGCGGTGTTCTCTACGTCGGCAAGGAGCGCGCTTCGAGTAGGTAGAGCGATGCGAGGGTCCCACCTCAGACGGTGCCCATGCGCTTCCCTCACGGCTGCGGGAAGGTATCGGACTGCGCCGCGGCGATCACGGACTTGTAGAGTCGCGCTACGCAGTTTCTTCATCAAGGCGGGGCCTGGCCGCAGGACTTCCGTCCTCGTGTCTTCCCGGACTGCGATTGCTGTAAGCACGAACCATCTCGGTGGATCGAGCGAAACGGCGCCATCTGTGTGCCAAGGAAACTGTTGGTAACCGTATACGTCGGAATGTGACCAGCCCATGCCTGACGCTCGAGCCGTTAGAACTTCGACGGGACTGCTTCGCCCGAGCGACTTGCTGATCTCTTCGAGTTCGTCGTGGCCGTCGACGACAGCGAAGCCTTCTTGTTCGAGCGCCTCGCGCCACCACGTTTGAGTCATCGCCGCCGAGTCTAAGTAGTGCCGCTGCTCACGGGGGCTCGCGCCTGGCCAATTGGTTGGCGTCGCTCCGTCCCGAATCCATCACCGCCCCATCTTGAGGCGCGTCACTCCGCCGCGTATGAACGCGATCTCCAGTGGCACAGTTGCAGATATGCGGGCACGCCCATTGCCGGTGATGGGAGGCTGCACTCCGTGACTGTTCAGATGCTGCTCAAGGCGGCCCTTCGAGACCGGCTCGGACCCAGCGCACGCCGGCATGGGTTCAAGGGCTCGGCACCGACTTGGCGCAAGCAGAATGCCGACGGCGACTGGGGGATCGTTAACCTGCAGTCGTCGTCTTGGAGTTCAGCCGACCGCCTCCCCTGCATCATCAACGTGGCAGTGGCGCCCGAGCCCTGGCTCCGCTGGAACAGGCAACTTCTCGGCGACTCAATGCCGAAGAATGTCACCGAGTCCTTGGGCCTCTACCGTGATCGGCTCCACCCGACAGGCACGCCGGAAGGAAGCGACCGTTGGTGGGAGGTCACAGACGCCGACTCGGCTGTGGCGGCCGCTGAGGACATGATTGACCAGCTCGAAACGAAGGGCTGGCCTCTACTTGACAGCCTGCTTGAGCCAGGCGCCATGCTCGGGCAGGTCCGGTCGGGAAGTCTCGGGGACATGAAGCGCTCGAATCTGGGCGCCTTCTTCGCCCGCGCGGAGGCACTCCTACTCATGGACGGCGGCCTGAGCGCCGAACTCGACGAGTGTCTCGAGCATGCGCTGCGAGAAGCTATGCCAAGCCAACGGGAGAACGCGCTTCTGTTCGATCGGTGGGTGCGCGAAGAGGCAGGGGGATCCGCGTAACCTGTCGCTCTCGCAGCGGTCGCTGCGGCGCCTGACCCGGTCCAATGCACTCCCATGGGCGCGTCGTCCGCCGCGAATGACCGTCGTCCGGTGCGTCCACCCCACAAACTCGCGGCGTGGGATTCCGATCCCGAGCGCAGGCATGGAGATCAACGACGCATTGTGTGTGCTCGTCCCCGAGCCGTGGAACCCGCACGACCGCAACGCAGTCGCTGTCGCCATCGACGGGCATCAGGTCGGGCACCTGCCCGCGACCCTCGCTCAGGACTACGCCGATCCCCTCGCCGCGGTTGCACGCGGTGGCTTCCTTGTCACGGGCACTGCGCGCATCTGGGCGAAGGACGACGCAGGAGTGGTTCGCGCCCGAGTCACCATTCTCATCCCGGAGGCGGCGGAGTTGTAGGCAATCGTCGATTTTCGAGCGCTTGATCCCCGCCGGCCGCAGCGGCCGGTCGCCGCGATCCGCGCCACCACCGGCGCGACGCGAGCGCGGCGAGCCCGGCACCGGCCGTGTTGAGCAGGACGTCGTCGACGGACGACACCCGTCCCACGTGCAGCGCGTACTGCGTGGTCTCGATGAGCACCGAGCACGCCGCCGCCAGAACGAGGACGCGTGGGAGCGATGCCAGCCGCGCGAACCGCAGCGGCCCGAAGTAGCCGAGCGCCGCGAGCACGAGGAGGTTCCCGACGACTTGGTACGGCGGCATGCTGACGAGGTCACGCAGCGGCACTAGGCTCAGGCTCCCGTGATCGGTTCTCTCCTTGCTGGCCGGCAATAGAGTGAGCCACACCCACGGCAGAGTTCCGCAGACGAGGCCGACCTCGGCCACCGACGCACGCCAGGCCGTCCGCGTGGTGATCCCCGCGCGGGTCCGCCACCACGCGAGCGCCCCCACGATCAGCGCCGCAAGGGGCAGCGCCGCCAGCGCAACCAGGCCGGCGGTCTCGTACCGATTGATCCAGTCGTGCGGGCCGGGGCCGTTGATGATCACGCCGTGCCCGGGCGCAGGCAGCGGCGTCGGGTCGCTCACTGCTGCATCCTCGGGTCGTCGGTCGGGTCGGCGTACGTCGTCGGGCACCCGTCAACGGCGGCGCTGCCCCGGCGCTCGAAGTGCCACGGCTCGTTGTCATACACCTGGCACAACCCGAACGACGCACCGTGCTCGGCGAGCCATGCTGCTGCCGACGACGGCCCGATGTCGACCGCCTTCCCGGCTTCGTGAACTGAGGTGCCGGGGCGAGCGACCCATCGTGCGGCGTCGGCATCCGACCCGTACGTCGCAACTGCTTCCTTGAACAGCCGCTCTTGGTAGCCCGACGAGCGCCACCCGCTGTTGAGCTCGAGCTCGACTCCCACGTCCGCGGCGTCGGTTGCGGCCCTGCGCAGGGAGGCGAGCAGTTTTGCGTTGAGGTTCACCACCGCAGGGATGTCGGCGAAGACCGTGGTGCCGTCAGGGACCTGGCCGTCCGCGAGGCCGTTCGCGCGGGCCGAACGTCGCGCGGGCACCGCCCCGGGCACGTTCGCGCGAAGGCGCTCGACCACGCTCGGCGATTCCGACGAGGGCGACGGCGCAGCGGAGCTCGTACTGCAACCGGCAAGCCCCACGAGCATCGCTGCGGCGGCGAACAAGGCAGCGAGGACAGCCGGCCGCGTGCGCCGTACCGGTGTTGCTCGTGACTGGTTTCGACACATGCCATCAGTTCACGAGACAGGGTGTTGCCAGCGCGTATGCGGTTTTCGATATGCCGACGATAGGCGCCCATCGCCGGCGAGTAGTTCAGGCCTGCCACAAACTCACCCCCCGCTGAACCCACGCTCTCGTACGGTCGTCCAACGCCCAGCCCCTCGGGGGAAGGGCTGGGCTCCAATCCGTACTCGGCGGATCACACACACGGGGGAACACCAGGATGCTTCGCGCTGCGCGCACGGCTGCGCTCATGCTCGCCACCACGACCGCTGTCGTCGCCGGCACACTCGCGGCAACAACGGCGCCGGCCGCCGCGGCGAGCCCGTACGTCGTCACGTCCGCCGCTGACTACGCCGACGCGACTCCAGGCGACGGCCAGTGCCGTACGAGCGCAGCGACCGGAGCGGTCTGCACCCTGCGCGCCGCGATCCAGGAGGCCAACGCCGGCGGCGGAGCGGACACGATCCGCTTCGCCATCGGCTCCGGCCCCGTGACGATCTCGCCGACCTCCGAGCTCCCCCAGATCACCGAGCCGGTGACGATCGACGGGTTCAGCCAGCCCGGCGCCGGCAGCACCCCGATCGTGCACCTGGCCGGTGACACCGTCGGCGTGAACGGCGACGGCCTGCGTCTCGCCGCCGGCACGAGCTCGGTCTCCGGCCTGGTCTTCAGCAAGTTCGACGTCGCGATCTTCATCTCCGGCCCGGGCGGCAACCTCGTCACCGGCAACTACGTCGGGCTGGCCCCGGACGGGACGGTCGGGCGAGGCAACACCTTCGGGATCGTGATCGACAAGTCCCCCGACAACGTCATCGGCATGTCCACCAGCCCCAACGTGATCTCCGGCAACGCCCAGGCCGGCATCACCGTCAGCGGCGCCGCCGCGAAGGACAACCAGATCGCCGGCAACCGCATCGGCACCAACGCCGCGGGGACCGCGACCGTCGCGAACCTCCTCGGCATCAGCCTCCTCTCCGGCGCCCTCGACACCCGCATCGGCGGCACCACCGACGCCGACGGCAACGTCGTCTCCGGCAACGTCACCCACGGCATCGAGGTTGCGGGCGCGGCCAAGGGCACCGTCATCTCGCGCAACCGCATCGGCGTCAACGCGGCCGGGACGGGCAAGCTCGCCAACGGGCACCAGGGCATCGCCGCGATCACCGCTGCCAAGACGACCATCCAGGGCAACGTCATCTCCGGCAACGGCGAGACCGGCATCTGGGCGAGCGGCATCGCGGGCTCGGACCCCCACGTGATCGCCGACAACCTGGTCGGCACGAACGCGGCCGGCACCGCGGCGATCGGCAACACCTCCGACGGGATCCGCATCTCGGGGCCGAGCGACTTCAGCGCCCCACCGGCGTACGCGAAGATCACCGGCAACACCGTCTCCGGCAACGGGCGCGACGGCATCCGTACGGGCGACAGCAGCTACAACGACATCAGTGGCAACACCGTCGGCCTCGCGAAGGGCGCGACCACGACCCGGATCGGCAACAAGGGCGTCGGCATCCTCCTCGTCCACGACCGGCGGTCGTCCGTCCGCACCAACGTCGTGTCCGGCAACGACGGCGGCGGCATCTTCGCGGTCGGGGGCCAGGCGGGCAATCCGCTCGAGGTCATCGGCAACAAGGCCGGCACCGACGGCACGGGCGTCTGGGCGGTGCCGAACAAGAACGCCGGCATCAAGCTCACCGCCGACGCGGCCGCGCCGACCTCGGGCGCGTACGGGGAGGTCCGCAGCAACCTCGTCTCCGGCAACGACGGCGACGGCATCGTGGTCGCGCACGGCGTCGCCGCGAGCACCGTCACCGACAACACCGTCGGCGCCAACCTCGCCAAGACCGGCGCCGTCCGCAACCAGGGCGTCGGCATCTGGGTCGAGAAGGGCATGGGCCACGACGTCGGCACCCCGGGCCACGGCAACCTCGTGGTCGCCAACAGCAACGGCATCCTCGTACGAGGTGCTTCGAACGTCACCGTCGCCGCGAACACCATCGGCGTCCTCCCCGGCGGCGGCAACGCGCCCAACCGCAACCAGGGCATCAAGGTCGACGGAGGCGCGTCCAAGGTGACGATCGGGTTCAAGCCCACCGACACGATCACCGCCGGCAGCTGCACCGCGGCGTGCAACACCATCAGCGCCAACGCAGGAGCCGGCGTCGCGATCGAGGGCGACGACGCGACGACCGCCGTCACGGTCCGCGGCAACGTGATCGACAAGAACGTCGGCATCCCGATCGACCTCGGCCCCGCCGACCCGACCCCGAACGACGCCGCCGATGCCGACACCGGCCCCAACGGCCTGCTCAACTTCCCGGTCGGCGTCTCTGCGTCGTACGACAACGTCAAGACCAAGACGTTCGTCACCGGCGTCCTCAGCACCCCGGACCCGAAGGGCGCCGTCGTCGACGTCTACAAGGCCGCGGGCCCCGGGCCGGTCAGCGGCTTCGGCACCGCGAAGGAGTGGCTCGGCAGGGCGACCCTCCACCCGACCGCGTCCGGTGCGCTCTTCGTCCTCGAGCTGGCCGGCGACCAGACCAAGAACGTCACCTACTCGGCGACCGCGACGGGCGCCGACGGCTCGACGTCGGAGGTCTCGATGGTCTGTCTCGACACCGACGGCGACGGCACGCTCGACGACGACGGCGACGCGATCTGCGACAGCTGGGAGACGAGCGGCATCGACTACGACGGCGACAAGGTCGTCGACCTCCCGCTCAACGCCGCGCCGTACAACGCCGACCCGACCAAGCCCGACGTCTACGTGGACGTCGACTACATGAAGGGCGCGCTCCACGACGACCGTCCGTCCGAGCAGGCGCTCGAGCGGGTCGTCAAGGCGTACGAGTTCGCGCCCGGCGGCGGCATCGCCCTGCACCTCTCGCCGGGGTCCTCGGCCCGCTCGGACGACGCCGTGGAGCACAGCGGTGACATCAAGGTGCTGGGTCGCGGGTCGGGCGACGACGACGACTACTGGGACCTCAAGGACGGCAAGCCGGACGACCTCTGCGACGGCGCGTTCGGGACCAAGGCCGACCGCTCGAGCCCGCGCTGCCATGCGGTGCTCGGGGCGAAGCGGCTGATCTACCGCTACACGCTGTTCACCCACCGCTTCGACGAGGCCCCCAGGACCTCCGGCGTCGCGGACCTCGGCGGCCAGGACATCCTGATCAGCCTCGGCAGCTGGGACGACGACGTCATCGAGAAGGCCGGCGGCACGCTCAGCCGCTGCGTCACGCTCGAGTGGTGCAAGAGCGAGGTCGAGGCCGGCACGTTCATGCACGAGCTCGGGCACGCGATGGGGCTGCAGCACGGCGGTAGCGACGACGTGCAGAACAAGCCGAACTACCTCAGCGTCATGAACTACACGTTCCAGCTCCTCGGCTCGACGCCCGACCGCCCGCTCGACTACTCGCGGTGGAAGCTCTCGACCCTGTACGAGAACAGCCTCGACGAGGCCGCCGGGATCGCGGCGAACGAGCCGGCCGCGACGAAGGCCGAGATCTCCAAGCGCTGGTCGGCCACCGCCTTCAGCTGGTACGACGCCGGCAAGGGCGAGTGCGTCTGGCGCAGCGGGTCGCCGGTCTGGGCCATCGACTGGAACCAGGTCGGGGGCGCGGCGCAGACGGGGATCGGGGCCGGCATCGCGTCCGATGGGCGCGGCGGCACCGACTGCCTGACCATCGGGTCGAACCCGCTCGAGGGTCACGACGACTGGGCGAACATCCGGTACGACCTGCGCAGCTCGAGCGGATACCGGACCGAAGGCGTGCCGGCTGCGGTCGCCGCTCGCGCGGGTGCCGAGCGCGCCGGCCAGGATGTGGAGGACGCGGCGGCGCTGTCGTCGCGCTCCGACAGCGACAACGACGGCGTCCCGAACGCGACCGACGTGTGCGTGCTCAAGGCTGATCCCGCGCAGAAGGACGAGGACGCCGACGGCATCGGGGACGCCTGCGTGGACGACATCAAGGATCGCGACGTGTCGGTCACCGTGACGCCGCCGACAGAGGAGCCGCCGATCGGGTCGCCCGCGACGGTCCGCGTGACCGCGTCGAACTCCTTCCCGCTCCCCGCGACGGACCTCGCGATCGAGGTGCGCGTGCCCGAGGGCCTGGCGGTCGTCTCGACGACGCCGAGCCTGGGGTCGTACGACGCGGGGTCCGGCACCTGGACGATCCCCTCGCTGGCCAAGCGCTCGTCCGCGACGCTCGACCTCGCCGTACGCGCGACGCGAGCCGAGGTGGCCCTCGACGTGGAGGCCGAGGTGGTCGCCGCCGGCGAGGACGACCGGGACTCAGTGCCGGACAACGCCGATCCGCTCGAGGACGACCTCGCGTCCGCGGCAGTGCGGGCGAAGCTCCTCTACACGCTGGAGCCGCTGCCGAAGGACGTCGTCGGCGCGGTCCGCGACGGCGAGACGCTCGCGATGCTGCACCGCGATGCCGCGGGGACGCGTCGGATCACGCTCGACCACGCGGGCCGTACGACGACGCTCCCGATGGCGTCGGACACCCTCAACGTCGCCGCGGTCAACGCGCACGGCGAGGTCGTGTACTGGATCGGCAACGTGTCGTACCTGTGGCGTGACGGGACGTCCGTGCGGCTGCCGGACAACTTCGTCGCCTCGGGGATCAACGACGCCGGCACCGTCGTCGGCCGTTCGTACAACAAGGCCGCGACCTGGATCGACGGCACGGTCACGCACCTCGCGGACCTCGCCCCCACCCATCCGGGAGCGGGCGGTGTCGCGACGGCGATCAACGACGACGGGCTGATCGTCGGGTACTCGATCTCCCGGTACGGGCGCGAGAACGCGGTCCGCTGGGAGAACGGCGTGATCGACTCGATGGGCATGCCCGACGGTGATGCGTCGCTGGCGCTCGCAGTCGGGTCCACCGGTGCGGTCGCCGGTCAGCTGATGGCCCGTCCGCTGCGCATGCAGGGCAACGTCCGCACCACGATCGAGGAGAGCCCGGGGCGGGCCGAGTCGGTGAACGCGTACGGCGACTTCGTCGGGCGGACACAGGACCTGCGGGCGTTCCTGTACGCGAACGGCAAGGCACGGAGCCTGGAGTCGCTGCTCGCGCCGGGACAGGACTGGGGGCTGCTGCACGACGCGACGGACATCGCCGACGACGGGTCGATCGTCGGGAGCGGGGAGTATCGCGGGGAGGTGCGCCTGTTCGTCGCGCGGCCGGGGGTCGGGGCACGGACGGCGGGTCTCGGAGCCGACCCGGGCAGCGTCGACGTCGGGCTGGTCCGGGTGGGGAGCAGCTCCGGCGCGGAGACAGTGACGCTGACGAACCGGGCGTCCGGGCCGGTCGACGTCGAGGCGCCGCGGATCGAGGGCGCGGCTGCGGCGGACTTCGCGGTCGAGGCCGGGTCGCTGCCGCGTACGCTCGCGGCGGGCGAGTCCGCCGAGGTCTCGGTGACGTTCACGCCGAGCGCGCCCGGTGCGCGTACGGCGACCCTCGTGGTGCCGGCGTCCAGCGGCGACGTGTCCGTCCCGCTGCGGGGCGAGGGCGTGGTCGCGGACGACGCGGCGCCGGTGGTCCGGTGCGCGACACCATCGACGGCGTGGTCCCGCGTCGACGCCGCCGTCTCGTGCACGGCGACCGACGGCGGGAGCGGCCTCGCGAACGTCGCCGACGCTGCGTTCGTGCTGCGGACCTCCGTGCCCGCAGGGACCGCGAACGCGAATGCGGCGACCAGCACACGGCGCGTCTGCGACAAGGCTGGCAACTGCGCCACGGCCGGACCCGTACGCGGGCTGCGCGTCGACAAGCGCGCACCCGCCGCCAAGGCCACCCGCGGCGCGGCCGTGACGCTCGACGGTCGGGCCGTCGTACGGCTCACGGGATCCGACGTCGGGTCCGGGGTGGCGTCGTACGACACCCGCGTCCGTACGGTCGCCCGTTCGGGAGCGACGTCCGGCTGGTCCGTGCCGAAGGGCTGGGCGGCGTCGCGGACGACGACGCTCACGCGTGCCGTGGCGGCCGGGACGGCGGCGTGCTTCTCGACGCGGTCGCGTGACCGCGCGGGCAACGTGTCGGGGTGGAGCCCGCAGGTGTGCACGAGCGCCCCGTACGACGACCGTGCCCTGAAGGCGTCGGCCGGGTGGAAGCGGACCAAGGGCGCGGCGTACCTCCAGCGCACGATCTCCACGACGACCCGCAAGGGCGCCTCCCTGAAGACCGGCGCGACGCGCGGTGGGGCGATCGCGCTGGTCGTCACGCGGTGCAAGGGCTGCGGGACGGTCGACGTGCTGGTGGGGTCGCGGCGCATCGCGCGGGTGAGCCTCGGCGCCACCTCGACGCGTCACCGCCAGGTGGTCGTGCTCCCACGGCGCGCGTTCTCGGGTCCGATCACGGTCAAGGCGGTGACGAAGGGGAAGCCGGTGCGGATCGACGGGCTGGCGGTGCTGCCGTAGGCGCCCGCGGTCGAGCGAGCGACGTGGGTCGAAAACCTCTCGCTCCCTCCCCCCCTGCGTCACGAGGCTGGGCGGATGAACGACGACCGTCTCTGGGAGCGACTGCTCGCCTCCCTCAACCACTGGGGCAACGCGGCCGAGGTCGCGCCCGGCCGGATCGAGCTGTCGTACGAGGACGAGGACGGCCTCGTACGGCAGGTCGAGATCGTGATGACCGCCGACGAGTGGAGCGACTTCGCCGGCACCATCTGGGGCGACTTCGGCGACGCCGCGAACGACGTGAAGCGGATGGTGACCGAGGCGCCGCTCGGTCTGCACTACTGCGTGTACGGCACGTACGAGCTCGTCCCGTCCGCGACGCCCGAGCTGCCGGTCGATCCCGAGGACGCGGCGATGGAGGAGATGGCTCGTCAGCATCCCGAGGGCTTCGGCCGGTGGGTGGTCACGGACGAGGCCGGCCACGTCCTCGACGAGCTTGGGCCCGAGCCGGGCTGACGGCGGCGCGACGCGGTCAGCCGGTCAGGATGCCGAACGCGATCTGACCCCGCGACCTCACCTCGACCGGCACGAGGGCCCACGCGGCGTGCGTGTCGTCGAGAAGGGCCGTGGCTCGGAGAAGTCGTTGACGGTCCTTCTTCGTCAGCTCGTCGGCGAGCGTGAAGGGGTCCTCGACGAGGGAGCACAGGAGCGCGAGGTCGCGGTAGTGACGTTGAGGGTCTGGCAGGGTGACGGCTGCTGCCTTCCCGATGATCGCCGCAAGGATCGTCGGTCGAGGCACGCGTCCCTGCCGACCCTCGTGGACGACCGTCACGATCTCGGTGCGGGCCAGGGCCTGGGTGCCGCCGGGCATCTCCACTGTCCGTCCCGGAGGAGTCGTCGTCAGGTTCGCCCGCGGCCCGAGCCCCTCTGGCGCGAGGACGTCGATGACGACCGGGCGTGGCTCGGCGGGACGGATGTATCGATGGGCCAGACCGTCGGTGCTCGGGGCGGCCATCTGGAACTGCAGGCTCTGAAGCGCCGCGACGACGTCCGTCAGCGCGTCAGGGTCGGCGCGGATGTCCGCCACGACGTCACCGTCCTGGCTGATCTGCGGCGGAGTCTGACCGTGCTCCAGCGCATGGAGCAGCACCATCTGTCCTCCGACCAGCGCCCACGGCACGCGGATCCGGTCGTGGAGATCGAGGAGTACGCGCCACAGCTCGTCGATCGGAGCGGGCATCGGGGGAAGCTCGATGACGATGCTCATGCGCTCTGCCACTCCCTCAGGAGCTCGTCCAGGCGCAGCTGCCCCGCTCTGACGGCTCGCGGTTCGGGCGCCTCGAGCAGGTCGGCCGCGAGTGCTGCGTCCGAGATGTCGGCATCTGACCCGAACGGCCACACCCGCTGCGGGACGCGGACGATCAGGTTGGGAGGTTCGAGCGCGCCGGCGTCTCTGAGGGCCAGCGCGCGCTGCACGACCGGCCACGCGTCCTCGGCGACGTAGACCTCGACGACGTCGCTCTCCAGAGCGACGAGATCGAACGCGCGGCGAGCTGCCACGTCCGGCCCTGCCGGGTGGACGTCCGGCCGGGCGAGGAGGCGTGGCACGGCGGCCGGGTGGGCGACCGCGCGGACGACCTGGCTGCGACCTCGCAGGATGCTTCGCCACTGATCCGCGTCGACATCGCTCAGCCGGGACATGTATCCGCGGACCTGGCTGCGCGCCGAGTACGACAGCCACGGAGCCCCGCCGTCCTCGAGAAGATCGAGGAGGCCCCAGGCACGCAGCGGCCCGAGGGGACGTCCAGCGCGCCGGCGATGCCCCTGCACTCGCGCCACGTCCTCGGCCGACACCAGCCAGTCACGACCGACGCGACGGCCCACGAGGTCGCCGGCGATCAGCATCTGGCGCACACGTGACGGGCTCACGTCGAGGCGTTCCGCCGCCTCGGCGACGACGATCTCCATGCGACCACCACCTTTAGGAAATACTAACGCAAGCGCGAGGATTTCCGATAGTCATGGTCAGTCGTGGTCGTGGTCGTGGTCGTGGCGCGGCAGTGCCTTCGACGGTCAAGCGAATCCTTCGATACGGGCAAGCCCCGTTAAAGGAAAAGGGTCCATCCTTTAATGAACGGGCCAGCCGTTAAAGGTTATCCGCGAGGGCCGCGCCGTACGGCTCAGCCAGCGGAGGGCCCTTCGCCAGAGGGCACCTGCTGCGCGAGGTACTGCTGGATCCCGATCCGCTCGATCGCGTCGAGCTGGCTCTCGAACCAGTCGGCGTGCTGCTCCTCGTCGCGCACCATCTCTTCGAAGACGTTGGCGGTGCCGTGGTCACCGAGGTCGTGGCACTCCTGCGCGCCGGCGTTGAACTGCGCGACCGCGGCCTTCTCGCTGTCGAAGGCGAGCCGCAGCATCTCCTCGGCGGTCTCGCCGACGGTGATCGCGTTCAGCCGCTGGACGTTGGGGTGGCCGTCGAAGAGCAGGATGCGGTTGATCAGGTCGTCCGCGTCCTTCATCTCGTCGATGGACAGGTCGTAGAAGACCTTGCCCAGCTTGCCGAAGCCCCAGTTGTCGAGCATGCGGGCGTGAAGGAAGTACGTGTTGGTGACCGTCAGCTCGAAGGTCAGCGCGTCGTTCAGCAGCTCGACGATCCGTGGGCTCTTGGGCTGCACCGTCCACCTCCGGTGTGCGACGACTGTGACGTCGATGCTGGCACACCTGAGACCATCCGGAAAGCCGGATGGGCCATGAGATTCAGGAGTCAGCTCGCCGCGCCGTCGGCCTCCAGGAGCTCGTACTCGTCCCGCTCGTGCCGGCACACCAGCGCCTTCACGCTGAAGATGCAGGCCCCGCAGTCCTGCGCGGCTCCGGTGGCTCGGCAGACCGCGCCGACGGTGCGCGCGCCGGCGGCCACGGCGGCATCAACCGCTTGGTCGCTGACGACCTTGCACTGACAGACGATCACGGTCCACTCCCGTTTAGCCAAGCCCACCCTAAGTTTGCTGAGGTTAACCTAACCCCGACTCCCAGGGGAAGAGTCAGCGGGGTCGCAGTTCGAGACGCGACGGGACTAGCGTTGCCGCCGTGAGGGCGGAGTTCGTCAGCTCCAGGGGCCTCGCGGGCTGGGTCGCCGGGTCCGGCCCCGAGGTGGTGCTCCTGCACGGTGGCCCGGGCATGTCCGACTACATGGAGAGCCTGCTGCCGGAGCTGGGCGGATACCGCGTCGCGTCGTTCCAGCAGCGCGGGGTCGCACCGTCGACCCTGGACGGACCGTACGACGTGCCGACCCTGCGCGACGACGCGCTCGACGTCTTCGACACGCTCGGCTGGAAGGCGCCGGCGGTCATCGGGCACTCGTGGGGCGGGCACCTGCTCCTCCACCTGCTCGCGGCTGCACCGGCCCGGGTCGGCGCGGCGCTCGTGGTGGACCCGTTAGGGGCGGTCGGTGACGGCGGGCTGGCCGAGCTCGACGCCGAGGTGGACCGCCGGCTCCCGACGAGGGTCACGGCACGACTGCGGGAGCTGGACGCGCTCGCGGAGGCCCGGGCCCTGACGCCCGCCGAGGTCCAGGAGTCGTTGGACCTCGCCTGGCCCGCCTACTTCTCCTCGCTCGAGGCGGCGCAACCCATCCCGCAGACGGGCCACGCCCCGAGCGCCGAGACGTGGGCGTCGATCCGGGCCGAGATGCCGAGGCTCGCCGAGAGGCTCCGGGGCTGCACGGTGCCGACCAGGTTCGTGCACGGCGAGCGGGATCCGATGCCGTTGACGGCGAGCACCGACACGGCCGAGATCCTCGGAGCGCCGGTGGACGTGCTGCCGGGCGACGGCCACTTCTGCTGGCTCGAGGACCCCGGCTGCGTACGGCGGAGCCTCGATCGTCTGCTCAGCTCGCCGCGTGCCGCGGGCCCGACGTCCGCGGGCGGATGAGCCGCCAGAGGAGCAGCGCGACGACCGCGCCGAGGATCGAGAAGATCAGCCCGCTCGGTTGGAAGAAGCCCTCGTCCTCGTCCCAGCCGAACAGGAGATAGCCCCCGAAGCCGCCGATGAACGAGCCCACGATGCCGAGCAGCATCGTCTGCCACCACGCCATCGGGTCGGAGCCCTTGACCAGCAGCCGGGCGAGGTAGCCCGCGATGAGGCCGACGACGATCAGGTAGACCACGGTCCAGAAGTTGAACATCGCGCCCCCTCGGGCTCGTCCGCGTCGTTGTGGTCAGCGACAGCTCATCATCACACCGCTCGCGCACCGCCGCCCGGAGGCGCGTCGGTCACCGGGTCTCGATACGGTCCTCGCCTAGCGGCTCGGACCTACTCGACCAGCAGCGTCCTCGACCGGCGGTTCGCGAGGTGGCGGCGCGCCATCTCGAGCGCGGCCTTCAGGCCGTCGTACACCTCGTCCTGAAGTTGCTTCAGCTCCTCACCGTCCGCGGCGCCGTTGAACCGGCCGATCGTCCGACGCGCTCCCGACAGCGCCTTCTCGAGGTCGCTGTCGCCGGTGAGGATGTACGCCTGGCCGATGGCCGAGCGGGCTCGGGCATTGCAGCGGTAGGCCTCCTGGCGGATCACGTCGCGCTCCGACTCCGGCCGGTCCTCGAGACGGGCCTTCACCCGGTCGTACGTCGCACGCGAGTAGTCGAAGAGCGAGTCGTAGCACTCGGCGTACACGCGGAGCCGGGCCTCGAGGATGCGCCCCTCGCGGTCGGTCCGGTGCTGCGATCGTCCGGTCAGCCAGACGCTCACGAGGGACGTCGCGAAGCCCATGCCCGCGACGACGACCGTCGGATCCATGGCCGGACGATAGCGGGTGGCGGGGTCTCGATACGCCCTCGCCTAGCGGCTCGGGCTACTCGACCAACGAGAGCCAGGGGGTGAGGAGCTGGACGGGGCCGTCCTCGCTGAAGTTCGCCCGGAGCTCCGGGCTCGGATCCCCGAGGAGCTCGCCGTGCACCGAGCCGGTCGCGATGACCGGCTCCATGAGGTGGTCGAGGTTCTTCGCGTGCTGGAGGAGCGCCTCGGAGTCGCGGTAGCGCTCGATGACGATCGCCTCGGTCTCGTCGGCGTTGAAGTAGACGCTGTACTCGAGGGTCCCGGGCTCCTTCTCCCGGACGATCTCCATGGCCTCCTCCGAAAGCCGCTTGAACTCGGCGACGTCGCCGTCGCGGAAGTCGAACCGTGCGATTCCCAGAAGCTCACTCATGTCCTCGTCCTCTCGTTCGGGTGCGTTCGTCAGGAGAGCGGAGCCGATGCTGAATCCTCGACATCTCTTGACCCGCAGGACAACCGCCTACTACGTTCGCGGCCAGATGTAAATTTGTTACGCCCTGACTCATCGCTGTGAAAACCGTTTTCTCATCACCCACCTGACCAGGGGAGAAACCATGCGACGTAGGGATGTTCTCGCAGGCATGCTCGGTGTGGCGAGCGTGCCGATCCTCGGCGGCAAGACCGCCGCCGCCGCGGCTACCAGCGCCGCCGGCGGCCCCGGAAGCAACGGAGTGGGCCCGCAGGTCCGCACCGGCTTCGAGACGCTCGCCGCGTCGGGCTACCAGGAGCTGCGCGGCCAGCGCGTCGGGATGATCTCCAACCCGACCGGCATCCTGCGCGACCTCACCCACGAGGTCGACGTGCTCGCGGCCAGCCCGGACGTCGACATCGTGGCGGTGTTCGGTCCCGAGCACGGGTTCCGTGGTGTCTCCCAGGCCGGCCAGGGCCAGGCGTTCTTCATCGACGCCAAGACCGGCCTGCCGGTCTACAACGCGTACAACGACGCCGCCCGGATGTCCGAGCAGTTCGCCGAGGCCGGCATCGACACCGTCGTGTTCGACATCCAGGACGTCGGGGCGCGCTTCTACACCTACATCTGGACGATGTACCTCGCCATGGAGGCGGCCGCCGAGCTGGATCTCCGGTTCGTCGTCCTCGACCGACCCAACCCGATCACCGGGATCGACGCCGAGGGCCCGGTGCTGCACCCGGAGCACTCGACGTTCGTCGGCCTGAAGCCGATCAGCCAGCAGCACGGCATGACGGTCGGCGAGCTGGCGCAGCTGTTCAACGGCGAGTTCCTCCCGCCCGCGATCGGCAAGCAGGTCGACCTCACCGTCGTACCGATGCGCAACTGGTTCCGCGACATGTGGTTCGACGAGACCGGGCTCCCCTGGGTGCTGCCGTCGCCCAACATGCCGACCGTGGACACCGCGACGGTCTACCCCGGTACGGCGCTGTTCGAGGCGACGGCCCTGTCGGAGGGGCGCGGGACGACCCGGCCGTTCGAGCTGATCGGCGCGCCCAACATCGACCACCGCTGGGCGGAGGCGCTCAACGAGCGGGAGCTGCCCGGCGTGCGCTTCCGCGAGGCGTACTTCACCCCGACGATCTCCAAGCAGGTCAACAAGGTCTGCGGCGGCGTCCAGGTGTACGTCGAGGACCGCGACGCGTTCGACGCGATCAAGACGGGTCTCGCCATGATCGTCACGCAGCGTCAGGAGTTCCCCGAGTACCGCTGGCGCAGCCAGGACGTGACGTCGTTCTGGCTCGACAAGCTCACCGGGACGGACCGTGCGCGGCTCGTCATCGACGCCGGCGGGGACGTCGACGAGATCGTCGCCGGCTGGCAGGAGGACCTGGCCGAGTTCCGGCGGAAGCGCAAGCAGTACCTCATCTACCACCACGTACGAGGTGGCCGGCAGTAGGAGGAGGAGCGTCATGCGACGTACGACCTGGGGCATTGCACTTGCGGGGGCCGTCGTCGTCGGCGCCCTCGCCTCACCGGCCGGAGCCGAGCCGTCGGAGGGCCAGCAAGCCGGACCCCCGACCGTGACCGGGGCGGACGTCAAGTTCGCGCCGGACCGCACGCTGCGCGACGGCGACCCGGAGGACGTCGGGCTCCTCCCGGAGCACATCGCCCGGATCATGCCGGACCTGGCGACGTACCTCAACACGACGCCCGAGAACCCGAACTACCCCATGTATGCCGGCGCGGTCGCGCTGGTCGCCAAGGACGGGGTGGTCGTCGAGCACGGCGCGATCGGCGACGCCGTGCGGTACGCGAAGGCCGACGGCACCGAGCTGCCCGAGGACCAGCAGATCCCGATGACCGAGGACACGCTCTTCGACCTCGCGTCCGTGACCAAGCTGTTCACCGTCGTCGTGACGCTGCAGCTCGTGGACCAGGGGCGTGTCGACCTCGACACCCCGGTCGCGCACTACATCCCTGAGTTCGCCCAGAACGGCAAGGGCGAGGTCACGATCAAGCACCTGCTGACGCACACCTCGGGCCTGCGGTCCTGGGTCAACCTCTACTCGGCGTACCCGACCCCGGAGGCGCGGATCGCGGCCGTGTACGCGCAGACCCTGGTGACTCCGCCGGGTGCGGCGTACGTGTACTCCGACCTCGGCCTGATCACCCTGGGCAAGGTCGCCGAGCGGGTCACCGGTCAGACGCTCGACCGGCTCGTCGCCGACCGGATCACCGAGCCGCTCGGCATGACCGACACCATGTTCAACCCGCCGGCGTCGCTGCGTCACCGGATCGCGGCCACCGAGGACATGTCGTCGATCGGCCGCGGCATGGTCCACGGCGTGGTCCACGACGAGAACGCCTGGTCGCTGGGCGGCGTCGCCGGGCACGCCGGCCTGTTCTCGACCGCGAGCGACCTCGCCGTCTTCTGCCAGATGCTGCTCAACGGCGGGGAGTACGGCAAGGAGAAGATCCTCTCCGAGGACATCATGCGGGAGGCGATCACCGACCAGAACGTCGGCATCCCGCCCGCGATCACGTCTCGCCGGGGCCTGGGATTCGAGCTCAACCAGCCGTTCTACATGGCGTCGGTCGACTCACCCGTGACGTTCGGGCACACCGGCTTCACCGGCACCTCGCTCGTCATCGACCCGCTGTCGGACTCGTTCATCGTGCTGCTCACCAACCGCGTCCACCCGAACCGCGCGTGGGGCTCGAACAACGGCGCCCGGCAGTCCGTCGCGCGCAACCTCGGCCGCGCGATCCCGGTGAAGCCGGCCGTCGGCAAGACGGCGTGGTTCGCCGGTCGGCCGACCGCGACGACGCACACGCTGGCCGCTCCGCTCTCGCGGCCGGCAGCCGACGGTGCGCGGCTGGCGTTCCGGCTCTGGTACGACACCGAGCTCGACTACGACCTCGGGCGGCTCGAGGCCTCGACCGACGGTGGGACGACGTGGCAGGCGGTGCCGCTCGGCCTGCAGGCGGACGGCTACCGCTGGTCCAGCACGGGCACTTTCTCCGGCTTCGAAGGACGCCAGTGGCTGAAGGCTGACGCGGCGCTGCCGACCGGCGCGACGCACGTGCGCTGGAGCTACACCGGCCTGCGCACCACGCCGTCTCGGGGGCGGGGTGTGTACGTGGACGGCGTGCACGCGGTCGACGACGCCGGCGTGCTGTTCAATGGCCAGCGACCGGCCGACGCCGCGCGCTTCGTGGCCGCGGGTTGGGAGGAGTCGTCCAACTGACCACGGGAGGGGTACGGCGGTGATCCTGCCGAAGGTGCGTGACCCCCGCTTCATCACGATCCGTCGCGGGGGCACGCTCACCGACGACGACCACCGTCTCCTTGCCCTGTGGGCCGCGGAGTGCGCGGAGCACGTGCTCCCGCTGTTCGAGGCGGTCCGCCCCGACGACCCGCGTCCACGCCAGGCGATCGAGGGCGCTCGGGCGTGGACGCGGGGCGAGCTGAAGATGATCGAGGCGCGCGCCACGGGCGGTCACGCGATGGGTGCGGCACGGGACCTGCGGGGCGCGGCGCGCCATGCCGCGTACGCCGCCGGGCAGACCGGAGTGGTCGCGCACGTCGCGGCGCACGAGCTCGGCGCGGCCGCGTACGCGATCAAGGCGGTGCGTGCGGCTGCGCCTGCGGACGAGGCCGAGGCCGCGGGGCGGGTCGAGTGCCAGTGGCAGCGCGACCGGCTCCCCGACGCGATCCGCGACCTCGTCCTGGACGACCAGCGCCTCCGCAACGAGATCTGCTGGTCGGTCTTCGACGTGACCTAGATGCAGGTCGGCAGCGAGCTGCGCGAGTAGTTGCGCACGCTGGTGGTCTTCTTGTAGCTGTTGTACGTCCCGACCGAGACCGAGAAGTACTTGCTGTCCCCGCTCTTCGCGGTGTTGCGGAAGCTCCCGTACTTCGTGATGCGGTTGTTGCTCAGGCCGCTGTTGGAGTAGTAGAGGCTGGTCCCGATCTTGAACTTCCAGACGGCTGCCTTGCCCGAGTTGTTCCACAGCGAGTAGCGCAGGTGGGTCGAGCTCACCTTGCACAGGTAGAAGGTGACGCCGGACTTCCAGCCCAGGGCCGTGCCGTACGCGCGCAGCTTCTTCCAGGTCTTGGGGCCGGCGACGCCGTCGGCCGAGAGGCCGGTGTCGGCCTGGAACGCCTTCACGCGCTTCTTCGTGGCCGCGCCGTACGAGCCGTCGGCGGTGAGTCCGCCGAGACGCTTCTGGAGCGCCTTCACGCAGCTGCCCTTGCTCCCGACCTTGAGGGTGGTCTTGAAGCACGAGGCGGCCTCGGCGGAGGGCGCCGTGGCGGTGGCGAACGCGAACGTCGCTGCGAGGGCGGCGAGGACCGTGGCGAGGGCGATCGGTACGCGGAAGCGGGGGGCGATGGACATGGGCGTCCTTTCATCGAACGGTGAAATCCCGACCGCTCGACGCTACCCGAGGGAGGTGTCAGCGGATTCGGCCGACGCGGAGCTCCGCAGCCAGCATCTGGCCGAGCTCGATGCGCGCGGACCGGCGTACGGCGTCCTTCAGCGGGAGGAGGTAGCGGCCGTCCTTGGGGAACAGGGCGGTCGTGAACTCGACGCCGTTGATGCGCACGACCACGGGCACCTGACCCCAGTACTCGACGCCCTTCGCGGCGAACTTGATGTCGTCGCTCTCCTCCTCGGGGATGGCGAGGAAGTAGTACGGCGCCGGTCCCCGCCACTCGACGACCGGGCCCTCGAACACGACGTCCATGCCGCTCATCGCACCACCTCGGCGTCCGCGACCGCGGCGAGCACGCGGTCCGTCGTACGGTCCCCGCCGCGCCGACCGAGCGTCGCCCGGTCGCCGGGGTTGCGCCAGAAGTGGTGCACGACCGCCACGACCGGGTACGCCGCCGCGTCGCCGGCCATCACGAACGTCCCGGGCTCGCCCTCGACGACCATCCGCTCGCGCCCGTCGACGAGCTGCGCCCGGACGTCGCGGACCGCTGACCAGGGCAGGGTCTCGACGGAGCCCGCCGTGAGCAGCGCCAGCGTGTCCGGGGCGAGCCGGACGAGCACGACCTTCGGTCGCGACGCGAACACCGACGCGATCAGCCCGCCCGTGAGCACGACGGCCATGAGGACCCCGACGGCGAACGGCAGCCACGCGGGCACGGTGCCGCGGCGCGACTGCACCGGAGCCGTCGGGCCCTCCGCGAAGAACGTCGGCCCCGCGTGGCTGAGCACGAGCACCGTCAGCGCGGCGAAGACCAGCGCCGGCACGGCGTACCCGAGGACGGCCAGGACCCGACGCGGCGCAGGCGTCTCCGCGAGCAGCACGCCGTACCGGGTGACCCACGTGGCCTGGCTGCGTCGCGACACGGCGACCAGTATCGCGTGCCCTCAGTCCTCCGACGCGTGCTGTCGGCCGAGCGCGGCCGCGACGCGCTCGATGAGGTCGTACGGCACGGGGTCGCGGTAGCGGAACCGGAGGCTGTCCTTGCCGGACCGGTACGGCGCGACCTGCGGGCGTACGTCCGCGGGGAGGCTCGCGACGTAGTCGTCGACGGGACTCACGGCAGCCGCGCCTCGGGTGTCCGCAGGAACGCCTCGATGCGGTCCCAGGCTCCGACCCAGACCTCGCCGGTGAAGAAGTCGCGGACCTCGGGAGTCGGGAAGCCCGACTGCACCACGGTCATCAGTGTGCCGTCGGCGTCGGCCTCGAAGGTGATCTCGACCCGCGTCGTCATCGACTCCCCGGTCGGGTCGAACCCGACCGACTCCATGACGAGCCGGCGGGGCCGGTCGATCTCGAGGAACGTCTGCACCTCGCGGAAGAGGTGGTCCCGATCCGGCCCCCACACCGCCGTCTGCGTCCCGCCGACGCGCAGGTCGACCTCGATCTCGACGATGCCGGGCTCCTCGTCGAGGATGCTGAACCAGACCTTCTGCTTCTCGGCGTCGGTGAACGCGTCGAAGACCTCGTCCGGCGTCGCCGGCAGGTGCCGGGCCAGCCGCATCGCCAGGCCTTCCTCGGTCGTGCTCTCGCTCTCGCTCATGCGTCGTCCCCCTTCGTCTCGGTGCCGCCCCGGAGCGTGAAGTACGCCTCGAGCCCGTCGAAGCGCCGCTCCCAGAGCCGCTGGTAGAAGCTGATCCAGGCCATCGCGTCCTCCAGGCGCTCCTCGCCGAGCCGGCACTGCCGTGCGCGGCCGACCTTCTCGGTCACGACCAGCCCGGCCTGCTCGAGCACGTGGACGTGCTTGGCCATGCCGGTCACGGACATCCCGAACGGAGCGGCCAGCTCGCTCACCGCGGCCGGTCCCTCGGCCAGCCGGACGAGGATCTGCCTCCGCGTCGGGTCGGCGACCGCCGAGAACGCGGCATCGAGGTGCGCTTGTTGAACCATGTGGTTCACCATACCCACACTGAACCGGATGGTGCAATGTTTGCGGAGGTTGGCCGGAATGCCGGTGCCGCGGCGCCGTACGCTCTGAAACCCTCGAGAGGATCGCCACCGTCGCGCCCGCTCGGGAGGAGCCGCATGATCGACACGACCGCCGCCATCGGGATCAGCCTCGTCGCGCTCGGCATGGTGCTGACGCCCGGGCCCAACATGCTCTACCTCGTCTCCCGCAGCATCAGCCAAGGACCGGCGGCGGGACTGGTGTCGTTGACGGGTACGGCGGTGGGCTTCGCGGTCTACATGGTGATGGCCAACATCGGGCTCGCGGCGGTGTTCGTCGTCGTCCCGTGGCTGTACGTCGCGCTCAAGGTCGCCGGAGCGGCGTACCTCTTCTGGCTCGCCTGGAGGATCCTGCGCCCGGGCGGCCTGTCCGCGTTCGAGGCTCGCGACCTGCCACGCGACTCGCACCGGCGGCTGTTCACGATGGGGCTCACCACGAACCTGCTCAACCCCAAGGCCGCCATCATGTACGTCTCGCTGATCCCGCAGTTCGTGGACCTCTCGCGCGACGACGTGGTGGTGCAAGGCTTCGTGCTCGGCAGCATCCAGATCACCATCAGCGCCGTCGTGAACGCGACGCTCATCGTGGTCGCCGGAGCGATCGCCGCGTTCCTCGCGCGCAGGCCGACGTGGATGGCCTGGCAGCGCCGGGTCAGCGGCAGCCTGCTCGGACTGGTCGGGGTCAAGCTGGCGGTGGAGGCGCCGAAGCCGGCGTGACCGGACCGTCCTGCTGCGCGTCGGACTGCAGCGCGTCGTCCTGCTGCGCGTCGGACTGCAGCGCGTCGACGACCGCGAGGACCCTGCGCTCGCCGCGCCGTCGTCCGATCGCCGCGCGGTCGGCCGGGTGGTGCAGGAAGTGCTGCGCGACCGCGGCGGCCGTCCGCGCCTCCACGAGGTCGACCACCAGCAGCGTCCTCTCCGCGCCGTCGACCACCGCGCGTACGGCGACCCGCTCGCGCCCGTCCACCTCTTCGAGCGCCACGTCGACGACGTCGTCCCACGACACCGTGACCTCGGCCGCCGGACGTGTCGCGCGGCGACCCGACGTGAGCACCGTGAGCCCGTCCGCGCGCAGCCGCATGACCGCGCGGTCGGCGGGCGGCTTGCGGAGGAAGATCACCAGGAACGTCGCCACGAGCGCGAAGAACCCGATCCCGCCCCCGAGCGTGATCCACGCCGACCGCGGCCCGTACTTGCCGCCGGTCTGCGCGTCTGGCCCGTACTCGATCAAGGCGCCCGCGCCGGCGACGACGTACAGCAGGCCCAGCGCGCCGACCACGCCGACGATCCCCAGGAGGTACAGCTGCTGCCCGAGCGGGCGGGGAGGCCGCGCCTCGACGAGGAGCGACCACTGGCGGTACTCCCACGTCGTACGGCGTTGCTTCGGCACGCGCCCAGTATCGGGTACGCGGGGTCGTCGCCGGCTAATCGCGTCGCGGATGACACCGTGGCGTCCTACGGTGGAAGGCAGGTGCGGGATCCGAGGGGGCGTTGGTGGACGAGTCGACTCGCGACCCTGTGCGCCCTGACGTGCCGGCTGCTCCGGAGGACAACCCGCTGACCTCCCGGCGCGGACGCGTCGCCGCGATGGTCGCGTTCGTCGGCGGCTTCGTCCTGTGGCTCACCTTCGTCGGACTGCCGACCGACGTCGTCCAGATCGTCGCGTGGCTCTGGGTCCTCACGATCGCGTGGAACGTCGGCGCCGGATGGCGTACGCACCTGTCGTTCCTGCGCGACTGGTGGGGGCCGGTCGCGTTCCTGCTCGTCTACCTCTACAGCCGCGGGCTCGCCGACGAGCTGTTCGCGCTGCCCGTCCACTTCACCGAGCCGGTCCGGTTCGACCAGTGGCTCGGCGGCGGCACGACCCCGACCAAGCACCTGCAGGACTGGCTGTGCGACCAGCCGTGCTCGTCGGCATCCCCGCCCCACTGGTACGACATCGGGCTCACGACCGTCTACTTCACCCACTTCGTCGCGGGGCTCACGATCGCCGTGGTGCTGTGGATGATGAGCCGCACGGAGTGGGTCATGTGGATGCGGCGCTACCTGGCGATCAGCTTCGGCGCGCTCGTGATCTACATCCTCTACCCGATGGCGCCGCCGTGGATGGCCTCGCAGGACGGCTACCTCAGCGACGAGGTCGTACGCCTCACCGGACGCGGCTGGGCCACCTTCGGACTCGGCGGGTTCCACCTCGCGCTCGCCAACGTCGGCAACCCGGTCGCCGCGATGCCGTCGCTGCACGCGGGACTCGCGGCGCTGATCGCGTTCTACGGGATCCAGCGGCTGCGGTCGGGCTGGCGGTGGCTCCTGCTGCTCTATCCGCTGACGATGTCGTTCGCGCTCGTCTACTACGCGGAGCACTATGTCATCGACATCATCGCGGGGTTCGCGCTCGCGGGCGCGGTCATGCTCGGCTGCGACTGGTGGGAGCGACGGCGAGGTCAGAGACCGAGGTACAGCGCGATAGCCTCCTCCACCAGCTCCAGCTCGGCTCGCTCGAGGTAGTCGACCAGCCCGCGCGCATCGCTGCGTCGATCAGATGTTGCACAGGCGGGGCTAGCGCGGGCGTGCCTCGGACAGCACCCGCTCCTCCTCCGGCGTCAGCGTCTGCTCGCTCGACCACGTGGTGACGCTCTTGGCGTAGGTCCGGGTCTCGTTGCGCCCGTGGATCGACGTCAGCACGACGCCCGAGCCCGAGTCGTCGACCAGCGCGAGCGTCCACGACAGCGCGCCGCCGGTGTCGCCGAACGCGTCGTACCGGACCACCGCCATGTGCCGGAACGTGTGCTTCTGCGCATCCGCGAGCGCCGCGACTTCCCGCCGCAGGGCAGCGGTGTCGCGTGGGAGGTGGTCGCCGGGACGGGAGCCGGGTCGCGCCCGGCGGGCCAGCGCGACGACCGCGACGAGCGCAGCGATCGCGACCACGAGCGCGAGGGTCGAGACTGCGAGGGCCACGAGAACAAGCCTAGGGTGAACGAATGGACGAGAGCGTCAACCCGCCGGGCGTCGCGAGCGAGGTCGGGCGGCTTCGTACGGTGATGCTGCACCGGCCCGGCCCCGAGCTGAAGCGCCTCACGCCCCGCAACAACGACTCGCTGCTCTTCGACGGGCTGCCGTGGGTCGGTCGCGCGCAGGCGGAGCACGACGTGTTCGCGGGGGCGCTCGAGGAGCACGGGGTCGAGGTGCTCTACCTGCGCGACCTCCTCGTCGAGACGCTCGAGAACACCGCCGCCCATGCGACCGCGATCGCCGACGTGACGTCGGACCTGCGGCTCGGCGACTCCGTGTCGGAGTACCTGGTCGCCGCGCTCGCGACGTACGACCCCGAGCAGCTCGCCGGCGTGCTGACCGCCGGGCTGCGCAACGACGAGCTCGACGGCGTACGCAGCGTGGTGACCGCCCTGCTCCAGCCGGACGACTTCCTCATCGACCCGCTCCCGAACCTGCTCTTCACCCGCGACTCGTCCGTGTGGCTGCGGGACGAGGTCGCGCTGACCAGCTTCGCGATGCCCGCGCGGGCGAGGGAGTCGCACCTGACGCAGCTCGTGTACGAGCACCACCCGCGCTTCTGCCACGTGCCGCGCATCCACGGACCACGGCTCGAGCACCTCGAGGGCGGCGACGTGCTCCTGCTCGGCGAGGGCGTGATCGCGGTGGGGGTCGGGGAGCGTACGACGCCGGCGGGCCTGGAGCGGCTCGCGCGGCAGTGCTTCGCGCACGACCTCGCGACGACCGTCCTTGCGGTCCCGATCGCGCAGGACCGCGCGACGATGCACCTCGACACCGTCGTGACGATGGTCGACGTCGACGCGGTCGTCATGTATCCCGCGGTCGCCGACACCCTCCGGGCCTACCCGGTCACGCCCGGGTCCGGCACCGAGCTGTCCATCGACGAGCCGGCGCCGTTCCTCGAGGCGGCCGCCAAGGCGCTGCAGATCGACCGGCTGAAGGTGATCGACACCGGGCTCGATGCGGTGACGGCCGAGCGGGAGCAGTGGGACGACGGCAACAACACGCTCGCGATCGGGCCGCGGCTCGCGGTGGCGTACGAGCGCAACGTCGAGACCAACGCGCGCCTCGAGGCGGCAGGGGTCGAGGTGATCCGGATCCCGGGGTCGGAGCTGGGCACGGGCCGCGGCGGCCCGCGCTGCATGTCGTGCCCCATCGCCCGGGAGCCCCTGTAGCCCGCTCTGGTGGTCGAGTAGTCCGAGCCATTCTGGTGGTCGAGTAGTCCGAGCCGCCCCGGGGGTCGAGTAGTCCGAGCCGCTCCGGTGGTCGAGTAGTCCGAGCCGCTCCGGTGGTCGAGTAGTCCGAGCCGCTAGGCGAGGGCGTATCGAGACCCCTCAGGTCCGCGGGTCTCGATACGGGCTCGTTCCTCGCCCTACTCGACCATCGAAGCGGCCGCCCAGGTGGTCGAGTAGTCCGAGCCACTAGGCGAGGGCGTATCGAGACCCCTCAGGTCGGCGGGTCTCGATACGGGCTCGTTCCTCGCCCTACTCGACCATCGAGTGCGTTCCTCGCCCTACTCGACCGACGAAGCGGCCGTCCCGGTGGTCGAGTAGTCCGAGCCGCTAGGCGAGGGCGTATCGAGACCCCTCAGGTCCGCGGGTCTCGATACGGGCTCGTTCCTCGCCCTACTCGACCATCGAGCGCGTTCCTCGCCCTACTCGACCATCGACCCCTCGACCACCGGTGCGTCCGATTTGCCCAGGATGCGGACGGCAGGGAATCCTTTGCCCTGGCAGCAAGTTGGTTGCTGACCGGAACTGGTCGCAACCGGGGCGGCCGCCACGACAGGGGGCTCTCCGTTGATCTCGACCGCGCGACGTACGCACTATCTCGTCACGCTCGCCGTGCTGTGCGTCGGTGTCGCGTCGTTCGCGCTCGTCCAGTCGCTCACGATCCCGGTGCTGCCCCGTATCCAGGACGAGCTCGGGACCGATGCCGCGACCGTGACGTGGGTCGTGACGGCGTACCTCGTCTCCGCCTCCATCTTCACCCCGCTCGCCGGCCGGCTCGGTGACGCGATCGGGAAGGAGCGCGTCCTCGTTTACGCGCTCAGCCTGCTCGCCGTCGGGTCCGTCGTCGCCGCCCTCGCGCCGAACGTCTGGGTGATGATCCTCGCGCGCGTGATCCAGGGCGTCGGCGGTGGTGTCATCCCGCTCGCGTTCGGCATCATCCGCGACGAGTTCCCCGAGCCCCGCATCGCCGGCGCGATCAGCTTCACGTCTGCACTGATGGGTGCAGGCGGCGGCTTCGGCACCGTGGTCGCCGGGCCGATGGTCGACGCGCTCGGCTACGTGTGGCTGTTCTGGCTGCCGGCGCTGGTGACCGGTTCGGCCGCCGTCGCCGCGTGGGTGCTCGTGCCCGAGTCGCCCGTGCGGACGCCGGGCCGGATCCCGCTGGTGCCGACGCTTCTCTTCGCCGGCTGGCTGACCGCGCTGCTGATCGGGGTCAGCGAGGGCTCGAAGGTCGGCTGGACGTCCCCGCTCGTGCTCGGCCTGCTCGTCGCGGCGGCCGTGATGCTCGTCGGCTGGGTGTGGGTCGAGCAGCGCGCGTCGGTGCCGTTCATCGACCTGCGGATGATGCGCCTTCCCGCGGTGTGGACGGCGAACCTGGTCGCGTTCCTCGTCGGGATCGGCATGTACGCGTCGTTCGCGTTCACGCCGCGGCTCCTCCAGACCGACCCGAGCGTCGCCGGCTACGGATTCGGCGCGAGCATCACCGAGTCGGGGCTGCTGATGCTCCCGTCCGCGGCGGGCACCTTCGTCATGGGTCTGGTGTCGGCTCCGCTGGCCAGGATCCGCGGCCCGAAGCCGGTCGTCGTGATCGGCTGCGTCATCGCGGGCATCGGCCTCGGGTCGATGGGCCTCGTGCACCACGAGCCGTGGCAGACCGCCATCGCGAGCGGCCTGTTCGGGATCGGCCTCGGCGCCGTCTTCGCGTGCCTCGCGAGCCTCGTCGTCGCAGCGGTCCCGCCGGAGCAGACCGGGGTCGCAAGCGGCATGAACGCCAACATCCGCACCATCGGTGGCGCAGTCGGCTCGGCGATCATGGCGACGATCGTGACCGGGCACCTGGGACGCGGCGGGGAGCCGCCCGAGTCGGCGTACGTCGCGGGGTTCCTGTTCCTCGGTGCTGCGGTGCTGCTCGCGGCGGTGGTGGCGCTGCTCATCCCGAAGATGAGCCCGACCGAGCTCGAGGAAGGCCTCGAGGCCGAGCCCGAGCCGGAGCACGTGTTCGCCGACTGACCACGGCGCCCCGCGCCGTACCGTCCCCTCCGCTCCGTCCCCGTTTTGAAGGGTTCGGTGCGGAATTGGGGACGCCATTCCCCGCGTAACCCTTCAAAACGGGGACGGAGCGGGAACGGGGACGGGCGGGATCGGGGACGGGCGGTCAGATGTTGGAGCCGTCGGGGGGTGCGTCCGGGGTGCCGGGATCGCCGTCGGTCGCGCCCGCGCCGGCGTCCGGGCAGTGCAGATCGAGCGTGTAGGCGGTCATGGACAACGACCCGTACGTGTAGCCGTCGACCAGCACCTCCGCTCCGCGGCCGGTCTCGTCGGCCATCCCCGCGAGGTAGAGCAGCGGCAGGAAGTGGTCCGGCGTGGGCACCGCGAAGCGGTAGTCGGCGTGCGCGTCCAGCGTCGGGATGTTCGTCGGGTCCTCGGCCATGAGGATCTTGGCCGACTCGTCGAAGCGGTGCGCCCAGTCGTACCCCTCGTCCGCGAGCCCCCAGTCCATGCCCCGCAGGTTGTGGACGACGTTGCCGCTGCCGAGGACGAGGACGCCGTTGGCTCGCAGCGCGTTGAGCTTCTGGCCGAGGTCCAGGTGGTAGTCGAGGTCCTTGTCGGCGTTGATGCTCAGCTGGACCACGGGGATGTCCGCATCCGGGAAGACGTGCGTGAGCACCGACCAGGTGCCGTGGTCGATGCCCCAGGAGTCCTTGTCCTCACCGCACCACGTCGGGTGCACCGCGTCGGACACCTCCTCGTACAGCTCGGGCATGCCCGGCGCCGGGTACTGGATGTCGAACAGCTCCTGCGGGAAGCCGTAGAAGTCGTGGATCGTCCTCGGGCTGCGCATGGCGGTGACCGCGGTCGCGTTGATGTACCAGTGCGCGGAGACGACGAGGATCGCGCGCGGCTTCGGGAGCGACGCGCCGAGCGTGCGCCATGCCTCGGTGTAGCGGTTGCGCTCGAGGGCGTTCATCGGGTTGCCGTGGCCGATGAACGCGGCAGGCATCAGGGTGCCCGGGTCGGTGGCTGCCATGCCTCATTGTGACCACCCGGCGGAATACCGGCCCGCCGCGACGCGCTCCCCACGGATGTGAAGAACGTCGGCTTTCTGTCCTTCGGCCACTGGCAGGCCGTCCCCGGATCCCAGGTCCGTACCGCCCAGGACGCGCTGCTGCAGTCCATCGAGCTCGCCGTCGAGGTCGAGAAGCTCGGGCTCGACGGGGCGTACGTGCGCGTGCACCACTTCGCGCGCCAGCTCGCGTCGCCGTTCCCGCTGCTGGCCGCCATCGCCGCGCGGACGTCGCGGATCGAGATCGGGACCGGCGTGATCGACATGCGCTACGAGAACCCGTTCGCGATGGCGGAGCAGGCCGCGGCTGCCGACCTGATCAGCGCCGGGAGGCTGCAGCTCGGGGTCAGCCGCGGGTCACCGGAGAACGCACAGCGCGGCTACGAGTCGTTCGGGTTCGTGCCGCCCGAGGGCAAGACGGACGCGGACATGGCGCGCACGCACAACGAGCTGTTCCTCGCCGCGATCGAGGGTGCCGGCGTCGCGCTGTCCGACCCGAAGATGACCGGCCAGCAGTTCCCGCTGTCGATCCAGCCGCAGTCGCCCGGCCTCCGCGAGCGCATCTGGTGGGGCTCCGGCACGCGTGCGACCGCCGAGTGGACCGCGAAGCAGCAGATGAACCTCATGTCCTCCACACTGCTGACCGAGGACACCGGGGTGGCGTTCGACCAGCTGCAGGCGGAGCAGATCGCGCGCTTCCGTGAGGCGTGGGCCGAGGAGGGCTGGGAGCGCGAGCCGCGGGTCTCGGTCAGCCGCAGCATCATCCCGTTGCTCGACGACACCGACCGCGCATACTTCGGCGAGCGCTCCGACGCCGACCAGGTCGGGATGATCGACGGGCTTGTGGCGCGGTTCGGGAAGTCGTACGTCGGGGAGCCTGCCGCGCTCGCCGAAGAGCTCGCCGCCGACGCCGCCGTACGCGATGCCGACACGCTCCTGATCACGGTGCCGAACATGCTCGGGGTCGCCTACAACGTCGAGCACCTCGCCGCGCTGACCGAGGAGGTCCTCCCCGCGATCGGCTGGGCGCCGCGGGTCTGAGAGGCGGTGCCGGGACGGGCGACGAAGCCACGGCTGCGAGGGCGAAGCCACCTGTAGGGGGTGCGCTTCCTGCTTGCGGACGTGGCTTCGTGGGCGAGCTCTCCGGTTGCACGGTCGCAGCGGGCCGGCGCGCGCTCACCCCACCGGCCCGCGCACGAGCACCCTCGCGACGCCGGGCGCGAGCAGCCGTGCCGTCCCGACGGTGACCACGACTCCGAGTGCGACACCCGCGGCCACGTCCGCGATGTCGTGGACGCCGATCGCCACGCGTCCCAGCGCGACCACGGCGGCGAGCGGCACCGCGTACCTCCACCACCGCGGCACCACCAGCACCGCCGCGGTCGCCAGCCCGGCGGCGATCGTGGCGTGGCTGCTCGGCCATGCCCAGTCGCCGGCACCGGGGCAGATGACGATCGCCTCGACGGTCCGGCACGGTCGCTCGTCGCGGATCACGACCTTGAGAAGTTCGCTCGCCGCGTAGGCCAGCACGACCCCGACCCCCGCGGCGATCCCGATCGCGAGCGGCCGCGGGCCACGGCCGTACGCGACAGCCGCGAGGAGCAGCGCGAGCGCGATCAGACCGAGGTCGGGGAGGACCGCGAGGACGGCGGCGACCGGACCGGGGAGGCCCGCGGCTGACTCGGCGATCAGGTGCGAGAGGGGGTCGGCGAAGAGCATCTCGCGACCGTACGGCGGTGCGCGCCGGGTTCCGTCAGCCTCGGGGCCCGACCTGGCGGGGGTGGGTCCGACCGTGGTCGTACGGGGTCTCGATACGCGCCTCGCCTAGCGGCTCGGCGCACTCGACCACCTTGGGGCTCGGCGCACTCGACCACCTTGTGGCGCGGCGCAGCACGACGCCCCGCACCCTGCGTGAGGGGCGGGGCGTCGAGCGGGGGTCTTTACGACTCGAGACGCGCCTTCAGGCCGTCGAGCTCGGTCCAGAGGACGGCGGGGAGCTTGTCGCCGAACTTCTCGAACCACTCGTTGATCTGCGGGATCTCAGCCTTCCACTCGTCGGTGTCGACCGCCAGAGCCTTCGCCAGCTGCTCGTCGCTGACGTCGAGGCCGTCGGTGTCGATGGCACCCGGCGCGGGGACGAGACCGATCGGCGTCTCGACGGCGTCGACCTTGCCGGCGATGCGCTCGACGACGTACTTGAGCACGCGGCTGTTCTCGCCGAAGCCCGGCCACAGGAACGAGCCGTCCTCGTCGCGACGGAACCAGTTGACGTAGAAGATCTTGGGGAACTTCGACTCGTCGTTGTTCTTCGCCATCGAGATCCAGTGGCTGAAGTAGTCACCGGCGTCGTAGCCGATGAACGGCAGCATCGCCATCGGGTCGCGACGGACGACGCCCACCGCACCGGTGGCCGCGGCCGTGGTCTCCGACGAGAGCGTGGCGCCCATGAAGGTGCCGTGCGTCCAGTCGCGGGCCTCGGTCACGAGCGGGATCGTCGTCTTGCGGCGGCCGCCGAAGAGGATCGCGTCGATCGGGACGCCGTTGGGGTCGTCGTACTCCGGCGCGAGGATCGGGCACTGGCGAATCGGCGTGCAGAAGCGGCTGTTGGGGTGCGACGAGAGCTCGTCGGACTCGGGGGTCCAGTCGCGGCCCTTCCAGTCGGTGAGGTGCGCGGGCGCGTCCTCGGTCATGCCCTCCCACCAGATGTCGCCGTCGTCGGTCAGTGCGACGTTGGTGAACACCGAGTTGCCCTGCGCGATGGTGCGCATCGCGTTGGCGTTGGTGTCCCACCCGGTGCCCGGCGCGACGCCGAACAGGCCGAACTCGGGGTTGACGGCGTAGAGGCGACCATCGGCACCGACGCGCATCCAGGCGATGTCGTCGCCGAGGGTCTCGACCTTCCAGCCCTCGATCGTCGGCTCGACCATCGCGAGGTTGGTCTTGCCGCAGGCGCTCGGGAACGCGGCGGCGACGTACTTGACCTCGCCCTCGGGGGAGGTGAGCTTGAGGATCAGCATGTGCTCGGCCATCCAGCCCTCGTCGCGTCCCATCACCGAGGCGATGCGCAGCGAGTAGCACTTCTTGCCGAGGAGCGCGTTGCCGCCGTAGCCGGAGCCGTACGACCAGATCATGCGCTCCTCGGGGAACTGCACGATGTACTTGGTGTCGCTGCACGGCCACGGCACGTCGGCCTGGCCGGGCTCGAGCGGCGCGCCCACCGAGTGCAGCGCGGGAACGAACGACGCGTGGGTGGCCTCGATCTTGTCGAGCACCTCGCGTCCGACGCGGGCCATCACCGTCATCGACGCGACGACGTATGCGGAGTCGGTGATCTCCACACCGAACATCGGGTGGGCGGAGTCGAGGTGGCCCATCACGAACGGGATCACGTACATGGTGCGGCCGCGCATCGACCCGTCGTACAGGTCGATCATGATGCGCTTCATCTCGGTCGGCGCCATCCAGTTGTTGGTGGGGCCGGCGTCGGACTTGTCGACGCTGCAGATGTAGGTGCGGTCCTCGACGCGCGCGACGTCGGTCGGGTCAGAGGCGCACCAGAAAGAGTTGGGCTTCTTGGTCTCGTCGAGCCGCACGAAGGTGCCGGCGGCGACCAGCTCGTCGGTGAGGCGGGTCCACTCCTCGGTGGTCCCCTCGATCCAGGTGATCGAGTCGGGCTTGGTGAGGGCGGCGACCTCGTCGACCCACGCCTGGAGCTCGGCGTGGCTCGACCGGTAGGCGGTCGTTGTCGGATGATCGGTGGTGATGTCTGCGGCCATGAGTGTCGTGTCCTTCTCGCATCGCGATTCAAGCGTGTTGATCGCACTGCCCGAGCCATCCTGTGGCCGGCCAGCTGATGTGGATAGGTGGGCGCGGCTCCCGCGAACCCAGCCGAATGAACGGTCCGGATCGCGTGAGCCGTGGGGCCAATGTATGCCCCGTTCCAGCAGTGTCCTTCACGCGGGTGCGAGGAAGTGAACTATGTCACAAAGGGCCTCTGACCTGCGGTTTTAAGTTGGCTGGACCGACAAATTACCGTCGAGTATGGTGCTGGTGGCGTTCCCGCAGGTCAGCCGTAGAACGCTGCGTAAATCGGCTGGCGAAAAACAACTTTTGTTGTCGCGCTACAAAGTTTCGCCGTTTCGTGGACAGAACGGAGAAGCGGTTCTTACGCTTCTCGCACTCTCCGCCGGTCTCTTCCGGCGTCCCTCGTTCTTGTCTCGGAGCGCACATGAACGCCGCTGTTCAGATCCGCCGTCCTCTGACCCTCCTCCTCTCGTTCGTGCTGATCGCCAGCGCGCTCGCGCTCGCTCCCGGCCTCGCCGACCCGGCCTCCGCCGCGCCTACCGCCAGCAAGTGCGCGAAGTCGGGCCGCTGGCTCGCTCAGTACTACAAGGGCACCGCGTTCAAGGGCCGTCCGGTCGTCGTGCGCTGCGAGAAGCGCGTCGCCGGCTCGTACTCGGCCAGCCGCAAGCCCTTCTCGGTCCGCTGGACCACGACCCGCACGCTGAAGGGCTCGTACGAGCTCCGGGCGCGCGCCGTCGGCAAGGCGACGCTCCGCATCGACGGCCGCACGGTCGCCACGTCGACCAAGGGCCGGTACGCCGCCGGCGTGCGCAAGCTGCGCAAGGGCAAGCACACCTTCGAGGTCCGCTACGTCAAGAAGTCGGGCGCGGGCTCGGTCAAGGCCGAGTACGTGAAGTCGCCCGACCGTACGGCGCCCGCCACGCCGACCGGCCTGCGCCCGGTGGCCGGGGACCGCGCCGTGGCCCTGAGCTGGAGGGCATCGTCGTCGCTCGACCTGCGCGGCTACCGCGTCTACCGCAACGGCCGCCTGCTCCGCGAGGTCAGCACGCCGCGCTACACCGACACCGGACTGACCAACGGCACCCCCTACGCGTACACGGTCACCGCCGTCGACCACCGCGGCAACGCCTCGCGTCAGAGCAGCCGGGTCAGCGCGACGCCGCGCGACAAGCTGGCTCCGCGCGTCCCGAGCGGGTTCGCCGCGACCGCGGGCGACGGCAAGGTCGACCTGAGCTGGAAGAAGAACACCGAGGCCGACCTCGCCGGCTACGTCCTGCGCCGTACGGCTCCGGGGACCACCGCGAAGTCCTGGAACCTCGCGAAGACCGCCACGACGGCCACCGACTCGTCGGTCGTCAACGGCACCACCTACACCTACACGCTCGTCGCCCGCGACACCTCGGGCAACACGTCCGGGGCGGCGACCGTTGCCGCGACCCCGCAGGCCGACGTCCCCGACGACACGACGCCGCCGGCCGTGCCGACCGGTCTGACGGCGGTCGCCGACGGCCTCAAGGTCACGCTGGCCTGGGACGCCAACGACGAGGAGGACCTCACCGGCTACGTCGTCGTCCGCACGAAGGCCGACGGCACCGGAAAGGTCGAGATCTCCGTCGTCGACCCCACGTACGTCGACGAGGACGTCGTGAGCGGCACGACGTACCGGTACGTCGTGCGGGCCCTCGACACGAGCGGCAACCTCTCCGACCCCTCGGACGCGGAGGAGGTGACGCCGCTCGACACGACGCCGCCGGCCACCCCCGCCACGCCGACCGCCACCGGCGGGGACGGTGAGGTCTCGCTGACCTGGACCGCCAACACCGAGAGCGATCTCGCGGGGTACCGCGTCTACCGCGCGACGACCGCCGAGGTCCCGACGACCGGTGACGGCATCGGCGGACCGACGCTCCTCCCGGCGCCCAGCTACCTCGACGACGACGTCGAGAACGGTACGACGTACTACTACGTGGTCGTCGCGGTCGACGCCGCGGGCAACCCGTCCGCCGCATCCGGCAGCGCCTCGGCGACGCCGGCCGACACGACTCCGCCCGCAGCGCCGACCGGCCTCACCGCCACGGCCACCGAGGGCCAGATCGCGCTCGACTGGGCCGACAGCACGGCGACCGACCTCGACCACTACGCCGTCTACCGCTCCGGCGGGGCCGCGGCGCTCGCGGCGGAGGACACGCCGATCGCCGAGGTCGAGGAGTCGGAGTACGTCGACACGACCGTCGAGCCCGGCACCGCCTACGCGTACTGGGTCGTCGCGGTCGACGCCGCCGGCAACCCGTCCCCCGCGTCGGCGACGGTCGACGTCACCGCGTGGGAGCCCGAGCCGGAGCCGGTCCACGACAAGTTCGTGTTCCAGTCCGCTGCCGGGCCGGGCGTCTCCGGCTACACCAAGCACACCGGCACCGCTTGGAGCGACGCCGTCGGCAACGGGTTCGTCCGTCAGGACAGCCTCACCGCCGCGACGCACGTGCCGCTCGACATGACGACCAACACGCGCTTCCGCACGCGGCCCGCACCGGTCACCGCGCTGCAGAACAGCCTGGTCCACCTCCAGTACGGCGACGCGACGCCGCCGCTGACCGCGGGCCAGAACACGGTCCCGGGCGCCTTCGAGCTCGCTGTCCCCGACGGCTGGTACGCCGTGAAGGTCTCCGTCGGCGACCAGGGCGGCGGGACCAACGGCTACGACAGCACGCACGTCATCAACGTCGAGGGCGTGAAGGCGATCGACGCCTTCAAGGGCTCGGCCGCGAAGGAGTACGAGACGGCCACCAAGACCGTCGAGGTCACCGACGGACGGCTCACGATCGACGCCGTCGGCGGCTCCAACACCAAGCTCAACTACGTCGAGGTCGACAGCACCGACGAGCCGGAGCCGCCGGTCCTGGTGGACGAGAAGTACTCCTTCACCACCACGGCCGACAACGCGGTCCCGGCGGGCTGGACGAAGAACAACGGCGCTGCGTGGACCGACGCCTCGGGCATCGGCTGGGTCTCGCAGGCGAGCCTCGCGACCGCGACGCACGAGCCGCTGGACCTCACCAAGAACACCCGGCTCCGTACCCGGGCGACGGTGACGGCGCTGCAGAACCGCCTCGTCCACATGCAGTACGGCGACGTGCCCGGCGGCACGGACGCGAACGGCAACAAGACTCCGGGCGCGTTCGAGCGGGCGGTGCCCGACGGCTGGTACTCGGTCTCCGTCAGCGTCGGCGACCAGATGGGCGCGACGGCGTACGACAGCCTGCACACGATCCGCGCCGAGGGCGTCACGATCATCGGCGGGTTCCAGGCGACGGCGGCCAAGGAGTACGAGGTCGCGACCGGCGTCGTCCACGTGACCGACGGCCGTCTGACCGTCGACGCGATCGGTGGCACGAACACCAAGATGAACCACCTGTCGATCGTCAGCACCGACGCGCCGACCGAGCCGGACGTGCACCGCGCGGTCCGCTTCGCCGACGAGGCGAGCGCCCCGCCGGCCGGATACCTCAAGGACTTCGGTGAGGCGTACGGCCTGCGGACCGGAGCCGACCAGGGCACCGGGCTCGCGTACGGGTGGATGCGTCTCGGCACGGTCGACCCGCTGAGCATCGTCGGCAACGGGCGCAACCGCCTCGACGGCTCCGCGGGCGGGGCGCCGGTCGGGACCCCGCTGCTGCGGGCCGGCCTGATCCACATGCAGCTGCCGGAGAACGCGTCGCAGGGCGTGAAGGTCCCGGCGTACTGGGAGATGGCGGTGCCGAACGGCGCGTACCGCGTCGAGGTCTCCGTCGGCGACGCCGGCACCGCGACGGACTCCGTGCACTGGATCAACGTCGAGGACCAGAACGCGATCGCCGGGTACGTCCCGACCGGCGGCGCCGGTGCGGAGACGAAGCACGCCACGGCCGTGCGTACCGTCAACGTCACCGACGGCAGGCTGACCGTCTCCCCGACGAGCGGCACCAACACCAAGATCAACTGGGTGACGCTCGACAGCGTCGCCGGTGCCTCGGCGCGGCCCTCGGTCCGCAAGTCGACGCCGGCGAACCTCGCCACGGGCGTCTCGCCCACCGGCAGCGTCGTCAGCGACCTGAACCTCGTCGGCGGCGGCGTCGCCCCGACCTCGCTGCAGGGCGGGACGGTCCGGCTGATCAAGGTGTCCGACGGCAGCGCGGTCGCGGGCAGCGCCCTGACCAGCGGCGGCGCCGACACGATCAACTTCTCGCCGACCTCGTCGCTGGCCGACAACACCACCTACCGGCTCGAGATCACCGAGGGCGTGAAGGACGTCGACGGGCGGGCGTTCCTGCCGTACTCGATGGTCTTCACCACCGGCGTCGGCACCACGCCGGGCGGCCCGATCGCGTTCACCAAGAGCGACTCGGGGGCCCCGGCCGGCGCGATGTACACGTCGGTCGTGAAGGGTCCGGACGGCAAGATGTACGCAGGCTCGATCACCGGCGAGATCTACCGCTTCGACATCCAGGCCGACGGGACGCTCGCCAACCGGCAGACGATCACCTCGGTCAAGAGCTACTCGAACAGCGCGGCCAGCGGGGACACGTACAACAAGGGCACTCGCACGGTCATCGGTCTCGCGTTCGACCCGGCGTCGACCGCGAACAACCTGATCCTGTGGATCAGCGACAACGCGCCGTACCTGGGGACGAGCAACGTGCCCGACTCGAGCGGGCGCATCGGCAGGCTCACCGGCGCGAACCTGGAGAACTACCAGGCGATCGTCGACGGGCTCCCGCGCTCGGTCAAGGACCACGAGGCCAACTCGGTCGCCTTCGGTCCCGACGGCGCGCTCTACCTCAACGTCGGCGCGAACAACGCGATGGGCGCTCCGGACGGTGCCTGGGCCAACCGTGAGGAGCGGCTGCTCTCCGCAGCCGTCCTGCGGCTCGACCCGACCAAGCTGCCGGCCGCCCCGCAGCTGCCGGTGAACGTGCGGACCGGCGACGCCGGCTCGTACGACCCGTACGCGGCCAACGCCCCGCTGGCGGCTTACGCGACCGGCGTCCGCAACGCGTACGACCTGGTGTGGCACACCAACGGTCACCTGTACGTGCCGACGAACGGCTCCGCCGCGGGCGGCAACGTCCCGGCGGTCCCGGACACGCTGCCGGCGGTCTGCGCGAAGCGTCCCGACGGCGGCTACACCGGCCCGAAGGTCGCGGCGCAGACCAGCAACCCGGAGGAGACCGACTACGTCTTCGACATCAAGAAGGGGAAGTACTACGGGCACCCGAACCCGTCGCGCTGCGAGTACGTGCTGAACAACGGCAACCCGACCGCGGCCAAGGACCCGTTCGAGAACTCCAAGTACCCGGTGGGCACGCTGGCTGATCCGAACTACGCGCTCTCCGACGTGTACGACGCGGGGCTGCACGCCAGCGCGAACGGCGTCATCGAGTACAAGGGCAACGCGTTCGGCGGCGCGCTCAAGGGCAAGCTCCTCTACGTCCGCTACAGCAGCGGCCGCGACATCGTCTCCTTCGACGTCGCCGCGGACGGCAAGCTGTCGAACCGCAAGGAGGCGCTGAGCGGCACGACCAACCTGCAGCAGCCGCTGGACCTCACCGAGGACACCGCGACGGGCAACATCTACGTCACGCAGCTGACCGACAACCCGGCGACGACGTCGATCGCGCTGCTGAAGCCGCAGGGCGGCAACGGTGGCCCGGGCGCGGAGGTCTCGCCGCGGGTCGTGCTCAGCGGTCCGATCAACGTCACGTCCCCCGCGGGCACGGCGACGGTGACCAACACCGGGGCGCAGACGCTGACGATCCCCGCCGGCGGCCTCGCACTCACCGGCACCGACGCGGCGTCGTTCACGGTCACCACGCCGAACGCGGCGCCGATCACGGTGGCGCCCGGTGCGTCGACGACGATCGCGGTCACCTTCCGTCCGACGACGGTCGGCGTCAAGACGGCGTCGCTGCAGATCTCCTCCGACGCGGGGGCGCGGACGGTCGCGCTGCGCGGCCTCGCGGCGGCCGGCCTCGGCGGGGCGAACGAGCCGTCGCTGCAGCGGATCATGGACACGCTGCAGATCCCGATCAACGTCGGCGACCCGGACCCGACCAACGCGTCGATGCCGTCGACCCAGGGCCTGATCGGGGACGAGGTCTCGGCGCAGCGCTTCCAGAAGGCGGCGTTCGACTCGCCGATTAGCATCACGCCGCTGGCGGCGTACGGGCCGCAGAACAACGATCCCGCGGTCCACGTCGGCTGGTACGACGCCGGGCAGGCCGCAGGGCTCCACCCGCAGTTCTCGATCAAGGCGTCCGAGGCGCAGGGCCTGATGCTGAACCCGACCGGGTCGACCACGAACATCGACCCGGGTGAGGACACCGTCTTCGGGTTCTACTCCGAGTGGCCGTACTTCAGCGGGCGCAAGGCGTACACCGAGGACGCCCTCAACACGTGGGACGCCGCGCTTCCGCACCACATCCGCGTCTACCCGTACAAGAACGCCAACGGGACGGTCGAGCCGAACGCGTACGTCGTCGCGACCGAGGAGGTCCCCGGCTCTCCGTTCGACAGCCAGGACATCGTGCTCCTCGTCCGCAACGTCAAGCCGTACGTCCCGGCCGAGGCCGACGGCGCCGTGCTCAAGGCGGTCAACCCCGACCCGGTCCCGTTCGAGGACCAGATCGCGTTCAACCGGCTGCAGACCACCGCGGACGGCAACCAGAAGTACGCCGAGACGGGCACGGTCCGGATCACCAACCCCGGCACGGCGGCGTTCCAGCTCACCGGGCTGCCGGTCACGGACCAGTTCGAGGTCACCAACGCGCCGACGCTGCCGTACACGGTCGCACCGGGTCAGACTCTCGACCTGACGGTGAAGTTCGTCGCGCAGTCGACGAAGGTCCACAACGGCACCCTGACCGTCCAGACCAACGCGGAGACCAACCCGTCGCAGGTCATCCAGCTCGGCGGGCTCTGGCAGTCGCAGAGCGAGGGCGGCCAGGAGCCGAACGTCTCGCAGATCGCGAAGGCGTTCGGGATGGGGACGGTGATCCCGAACGGGTTCACGAGCAAGGGCGAGTACGCGCCGATCGGTGACGAGGTCCTGTCGCCGTACTGGGCCCGCGTCGACACGACGAAGCCGGTCACGGTGCGGCAGCTCGCCGGGTTCCACACCTACCCGAACGGCGCCGCCGTGAAGTGGCACAACAAGGGCAGCGACAGCGCCCCGGTGATCACGGGCATGGGCGGCTACTACGCGCAGTCGCTGCTGCCGCGGGCGACGAACGCCGCGAACGCTGCGGCGGCCGGTGGCTCGTTCACCCCGGGGACGGCGTTCGGCTTCGCCGTCGACGGCGAGTGGGGCGACCACGCCAAGAACAATCAGTCCGTCGACATCGCCAACGGCTGCGTCGCGCCCTGCGGGCAGCACGTGCGGCTGTGGCCGGTGAAGAAGCGGACCGGTGAGCTCGTGCCCGGGTCGTACCTGATGGCGATGGACTACTCCGGGATCAACTACGACTACCAGGACAACGTCTACCTGGTGAGCAACATCCGGCCCGAGGTCATCACCACGCCGCAGGTCGTCGCGACCCCCGGCAACAACAAGGTGACCCTGTCGTGGGGACGCAACCCGTACGACGTGGGTGTCGGCTACCGGGTCTGGCGCGGGACGACGGCCAACTTCACCGTCAACGACGCGTCGCTCATCAGCGGGCCGACCTCGTCCGCCCCGCTGCAGGCGACGACGTACACGGACACCACCGCGGTGAACGGGACGACGTACTACTACGTGGTCCGGGCGGTCTACCAGGGCCTCGGCAACTCGGGCAACGGCACCGCCTCGGCGACGCCGACGGCCGCGGCGCAGACGGTCGACGTCAAGGTCGACTTCGGCAACGAGGCCGCGACGCTGGCGGCCGGCTACCTGAAGGACTTCGGCCAGGCGTTCGGCGCGCGGACGCGTCCCGACCAGGGCACGGGGCTGACGTTCGGGTGGCTCGGCGAGAGCACGCTGCAGCCGCTGGACCTGTCGGTCGGCGGCACCACCGGTCCCGGCAACGGGCGCTGGCGCAAGTCCGTGCAGCCCGACATCCGGCTCGACACGCTGATGCACATGCAGGCCGACGACGTGCCGAACTTCAACGGGACGCCGCTGCCGGGGCGTTGGGAGCTCGCGGTGCCGAACGGCGCGTACGCCGTCACCGTCGCCGTCGGTGACCCCAACGTGGGCACCGATCCGGAGATCCACACGCTCAACGTCGAGGGCACGAAGGCGATCGACGCGTTCGTCCCGTCGGGGCTGGCCGGGAGCGCGACGCGGCACAAGACGGCGACCGTGCAGGTCACCGTCAACGACGGGCGGCTCACGCTCGACGCGCTCGGGGGCACGAACACGAAGATCGACTACGTGGACGTCGCCACCGCGGGCTGATCGCCCCCACTGACGGAAGGGCCCGCGCTCCCACGGGGGGTGGTGCGGGCCCTTCCCTTTGCCCGCGAGCCACCTTCTGTGCGTTCGCGAGCCACTCTCGTACTCGTGCCGAGCCACTCTCGCACTCGTGCCGAGCCACTCTCGTACGGCGGTGGCTCGCGGGTGCCCCCAGAGTGGCTCGCGGGAGCCCCCAGAGTGGCTCGCGAGGGGAAAGCGGAGGGCCCGCACCCCACAGGGGTACGGGCCCTCGAGCCGGATCGGGTCAGCGCTTCGGCGGCTTGCCGTACTGCATGACCGGGACCATGATCCCGCCGCTGACGACGGTGGCGGTCGCCCGTCGCGTCGTCTTGTCGACCGCGCGACGCCCGGAGCCCATGCTCAGGACCGCGGTCACGTCGTTGCCGTGCTCGGCACGCGACATCGCGGCGAGGAGCGCCGGGAGCGACGTCGCCTCGCTGGCGGTGGAGTAGTCCTCCTCGGCGTACTCCTCGTAGTACTCGTCCTCGTAGCCGGAGTAGGCGCCGCCCGAGACCGAGAGGATGCCGATCGGCCGGTTGAACTTGCGGCGCGGGACCGCGACCTCGAGGTTCACGAGCTTCTTGGCCGGGCCGCTCGCTCCGCGCTCGCGGACGAGCGTCACGCGCAGCCGCAGGTAGCCGCCGCGGCGCGCCATCAGGCCCGTGTTCTCGGCGACCTTGATCCACTGCCCGAACTGCTTGGCGTCCACGCGGCTGACCTTGTAGGCCTGGTAGCCCTCGCTGATCGACGTCGACTGCGCGGCGTCGACGATCGTGACGTCCTCGAAGTCGTTGTAGAGGATCGAGTCGATGTCGCCCGCGAGCTGGTCGGCGGCACCGGCGGTGATGTCGTAGCGATCGGCGTAGAGATCGCTGCGCGTGTAGGTCAGGATCTGCCCGCTGGCGCGGCGCACCTTGATCGTGCGGTAGGCGCGGGCCTGGCCGCCGAAGGTGCCGTCGGTCAGCGTCCAGCCGTCGTAGCCGGACTGCATCGCCGCGACGGTCGACAGCCAGTCCTGCGAGAGCACCGTCGTGGACGAGGAGCGCGTGCGGTTCTCGAACCGGTTGGTCGTCCGGACGGAGGTGCCCGTCGGTGCCTTGCCGAGCGTGCCCACGATCGCCGCGAGGCGGTCCTGGGTGATGGTGCCGATCGGCGCACCGACGTTGGCGATCTTGAACGAGCCCTCGTACAGGTCCTTCTCGACGTAGACCGCGTCGGCGCCGTGCAGCGAGAGCCTGGTCTTGCCCATCCAGTCCATCGGGTGCCCGAACGCGTAGACGGTCGAGCCGCAGACCGCGGTCGTCGTGCCGACGCCGGTGAGCGGGAGCGAGCCGTAGGAGTAGCCCGCGGCGATGTTGGAGCCGGCCGAGACCGGGATCGCCTTCGTGCTCGTACGGCCGCTGCCGCTGCCGTTGCGGAAGGTCACGCCCTTGAGCTTGGCGCGCTTGGCGATCGCCTGGGCCTTCGACGTGGGGACGCCGGCCGGGATCGTGATCGGCGTGGGCAGACGGCGCATCGAGCCGGCCGCCACCGTGGTGCTCGCGCCGGTGGCCCGCATCGAGGCGGCGACCTTCGCGGTGATCGCGACCGACGGTGCCGCGGTCGCGTACGACCCGGCGCGGTAGAGGTCCGCCGCCGGGGTGACGCCGGCGTAGTCGCTCGGCGAGGAGGACTGCCCGTACGCCACGGCGCCGACCAGACGGCCGTCGGGCGCGTAGAGCGGGGTGCCGGACATGCCGGCCCAGATGCCGCGGTCGACGTTGCCCGCGGCATCGGTGATCCGCGAGCCCTTCATCTTGAACACCAGCATGTCGACGCCGGGCGCGATGCCGTCTTCGATCGTGCCGACGAACTCGCCGGTGACCGTGTCGGCCTCGGTGCCCGTCGAGACCGTGAGGCCCTCGACGGTGGTGCCGGGCGTCGTGGTGGTCGCCCGGACCAGCTCCGACGCCGGGAACGCGGCGGGGCAGGCGGAGCCGACCGCGGGCGCGGGCGCTGCGGGGTCGTCGGCCAGCGCGGGGCCGGACGCGGCCAGGGCGGTCGCGGTGACGGCCGTCGCGGCGGCCGCGACGATCGTGAGCGTGCGCCTGCGGGCGCGCGCGGGTGCGGACATGGGGGAACCTCGGTTTCACAGGGGGGAACGGCGGCCTCGGAGCAGATGAGGGGCTCTGCCACCGAGGCAGCAATGTACTTGCTGAGAGGGGTCAGGAGGGGCGAAATCGACCAAGTGGGGATCCCGATTTCGGTCTCCGCGAACGACCCGCTAGAGTAGGGGTCGCTTCGCCAGAGTGCGGAGCGGGCGCTCGTAGCTCAACGGATAGAGCATCTGACTACGGATCAGAAGGTTAGGGGTTCGAATCCCTTCGAGCGCGCAGACTGGACGAAGGCCGGACCGCATCGCGGTCCGGCCTTCGTCGTACCGAGGCTGAGGGTCAACCCAGCACAGCGCTCACGTCGAGGCTGTCGAGCCGGACCGGGTCGGCGAGGACGTCGATGGCGACGATCTTCTGCTCCACGATCGTGAAGGCCATCACCACCTGTGCCTTCTGCTTCGGCGCCACCAGGAGGCCGACGGCCCCGTTGACGAGCACGCGGTGGGTGAACGGGGCGAGCACCTCGGCGTTGCGAGCCTGGGAGGCGACCTGCGCGGCTCCGCGCAGGGTCATCGTCAGCTGGGGGCGTGCCGTGCCGCCGTCGGAGCGCAGGATCACATCGGGGTCGAGCACGGACACGAGCGCGTCGAAGTCACCGAGACGTGCGGCGGCGAGGAACGCGTCGACGACCTGCCGCTGTCGGGCGAGGTCGGGATCGGGTGTCGGCGCCTGTCCGCGCACGCGTCGGCGGGCGCGGCTGGCGAGCTGACGCGCGGCTGCCGGTGAGCGGTCGAGCAGGGAGCCGATCTCCTCGAAGGCGACTCCGAACATGTCGTGCAGCACGAAGGCCAGGCGCTCGGCCGGGCTGAGCGAGTCCAGGACGACGAGCAACGCCATCCCCACGCCGTCGGCCACCACCGCCGACGCCTCCGGGTCCACGCCCGGGTCGGGGGTGACGACCGGGTCAGGGATGTGGGTCAAGGGCTGCTCGCGGCGCTGGCGCCGGCTCCGGAGCTGGTTGAGGCACACCCGTGACAGCACGGTCCGCAGCCAGGGCCCGATGTTCTCCACCGACGCGGTGTCGGCCCTGCTCACCCGGATCCAGGTGTCCTGGACCGCGTCCTCGGCGTCCGCGGACGATCCGAGCATCCGGTACGCGACCGCACGCAGCTGCGGGCGCTGCTGCTCGAAGGCGTGCTCGAGCCAGTCCTGGTGGTCGGATCCTCGGTGGGGTGCGGTCACGCTCGTCTCCTTCCGGCAGGCGCCTGTCACCAGGAAGACCCGCCAACGGTCGCGAGTGTGACACGTCACCCCCTCCTCGTGTCACGCTGCGGAGTCCGGCCGTGTCCTCCCTTCTGAAGGGTCACCACCAGGGTGGTCCGTCCCACCGGAAGGACATCGTCATGAGCACGGTCGCGATCGTCATCGTGGTCCTCGCGTCGGCCTGGATCGGCTTCTCCGCGTACGGGGTGCTGGCGCGCCGCGCCTTCGTCGTCGACAACCTTCGCCAGTACCGCGTCCCGGAACGCTGGTGGGTCAGGCTCGGTCTCCTCAAGGCGCTCGGGGCCCTGGGCCTGCTGGTCGGGCTCGTGGTGCCCGCCGTGGGTGTCGCGGCCGCCGTCGGTCTGGTGCTCTACTTCGTCGGCGCGATCCTCACCGTCTGCCGTGCCCGCGCGTACACGCATCTCCCGTTCCCGATCCTCTACCTCGTCCCGGCGGCGATCGCGGGAGTGCTCCTCGCCTCGGCGTGATGCCGTCGAATGACGCCCGCGGCAACAAATCGGGACCCCGATTCAGCGGCAGGAACAGGGGGTACTCTCAAACGCACCGCCGCCGATCGAAAGGATCCGCAACAAATGGCTGACCCCGACAAGGCGATGGACGACGCCGGCCTCACGAACCCGCGCGTCCGTGACTACGTACGCCACTGGGCCGAGGTCACGGGGGCCGATCGCATCGAGGTCGTGAGCGCCGCCGACGACGCCCGCCTGATCGAGGAGGCGCTCGCGGCCAAGGAGCTGGAGCCTGCAGGGATCGGGCGCTACTACTCGCGCAGCTACCACAAGGACACTGCGCGCTCCGAGGAGCGCACGATCGTCGCGACCAACAACCCGAAGGACAAGGGTGTCTACAACAACTGGCGCCCCGCCTCCGAGATGCGCCCGCTGCTCGAGAGCAAGATGCGCGGCGCGCTGGTCGGAAAGACGATGTACGTCGTCCCGTACCTGATGGCCCCTCCGGGCAACGAGCTGGCACCCTGGGCCGCGGGCGTCGAGCTCACCGACACCCGGACCGTCGTGCTCCACATGATCCGCATGGCGCGTGTGGGCGTCGAGTTCGTCAACGACCTCGACGACCCCGACAGCTTCGTTCGCGCCGTCCACGTCACGGGCGAGCTGGAGCTGCTCGGTCACGGCACGCCCGACGACCAGCGCTACTTCGTCACGGTCGCCGACGAGCGGACCATCCTGCACTTCGGCTCGTCGTACGGCGGCAACGCGCTCCTCGGCAAGATCGCCCACGGCCTGCGCCAGGGTGCGTACGACGGCTGGGACTCCCGCCGGTTCCTCGCCGAGCAGTACATGCTCATCGGGATCCACGACAAGGAGACCGGCGAGACGTACCACATCTGCGGAGGCTTCCCGAGCGCCTCGGGCAAGACCAACCTCGCGATGATGCTGCCGCCGGACGCGCTGGGCGACCGCTACCACGTGTCGTTCTACGGCGACGACATCGCGTGGCTGTGGGTCGACGAGGAGTCGGGACGCCTCTACGGGATGAACCCTGAGTACGGGGTCTTCGGCGTCGCGAAGGACACCAACGAGACGACCAACCCGACCGCGCTGCACTCCGTGGACGAGGGCACGGGGGCCATCTTCACCAACGTGGCCTACAACCCGCAGACGCAGGAGGTCTGGTGGGAGGGGCGTACGCCGGAGCCGCCGGCCGACGTCACGGGCTGGCTGGACTGGATGGGCGCCCCGATCGCCGACCGCGAGCCCGGCGACACCTCTCCGTGGGCGCACCCCAACAGCCGCTTCACGACGACGCTCGACAACGTCCCCAACATCGCGCCGGACTACAACGCCGCCTCCGGCGTGCCGATCGACGCGATCATCTTCGGCGGACGCACCCGCGACCGCGAGCCGCTGATCCGCGCGATCTCCGACCTCGCCGAGGGTGTGTACGACGGGCTGACGCTGGGCGCCGAGGCGACGTTCGCCGCCGAGGGGGTCGAGGGCCAGCTGCGCTACGACCCGATGTCCAACCGTCCGTTCATGGCCTACGGCGAGGGCGACTACGCGCGGCACTACCTCGACGTGGTCGGCGCCGCAAAGGAGCTGCCGATCTTCGCGCACGTCAACTGGTTCCAGCGTGATCCGGAGGACGGCCACTTCCTGTGGCCGGGCTACCGCGAGAACCTGCGGCCGCTGCTCTGGCTGATCCAGCTCAAGAAGGGGGAGGTCACCGGCCGCCAGACGCCGGTCGGCATCATCCCGACCAAGGACGAGCTGCTGCTGGACGGCGTCGACATCACGCCGGAGGACCTCGAGACGATCCTCTCGATCGACGTCGACCGGTGGAAGCAGGAGATCGGCTTCCGGGAGGAGCACCTGGCGCAGTTCGAGCGGATGCCGGAGGAGATCTGGGAGGCGCACCGCCGGGTCGCTGCTGCCCTCGACGCGGAGGCCTGAGCCCCTGGTGGTCGATTAGCCCGGAGCGCTCGCGGAGGGCGTATCGAGACCCGTGCTGGGTCTCGATACGCCCCTCGCCCAGGGGCTCGGTGCTACTCGACCACCTTTCGGGTCGGTGCTACTCGACCACCTTCCTGGTCGGTGCTACTCGACCACCTTCCGGGTCGGCAGCGAGGGGGCGAACATCGCGCGGAGCGCCGGGTCGTCCACCGTGACCACCGCAACGACACGCTTGCCGGCGTCCGACGGCTTCAGCGTGTACGTGTACGACGCCGCGTCCGCGACCTTGCGGCCCCCGACGAGCCACGTGTAGCGGAAGTCCGTGACCTCGCGCGACCACGACCCGTTGCTCACGGTGAGTGTCGATCCCACCTTCGCCTCACCGGTGATCCTCGGCAGCGAGGTCGGGACCACGTTCTGCTTGCCGGGGTCGGCGAGCGTCACGTCGTCGGCCTTCACGAACACCTGCTTGTGCGCGTACCAGAGCTGGTAGTACCGCAGCTGGCCCTTCACGTCGGTCCGGTCGTCGGGGATCGACCCGTCGTAGCTCTTCGCGTAGTAGTAGTCCGTCTCCACGTCCGCGTCGCTCACGGCGTACGTCTGACCGACCCCGAGCGTGTACTCCAGCGCCGAGTGGGCCTGGAACGGGATCGCGAACGGCGCGTACGCCGCCGCCTCAGGGTAGGCACGGCCGAAGATCGGCGCCGCCGTCGTGGTGGACGTCGTCGTCACGGTCTTGGCCGTCGTACGGAACACCACCGGCTTCGCCGCGGGGTTCTGGATCCAGACCAGCGAGCCGGCCCACCAGACACCGAGCCACTCGCCCTGCACCTGGGCGACGACGAGCTTGTGGCCGGACTGGATGCGGGCGCTGATGTCGCTCGCGTACGTCGTGCCGGCGGCGCCGGTCGGCTTCCAGCCCGGGTCCTTCGCGAACGGGGCATCGGTCGACGGAGCCTGGTAGGCGAGGACGAAGTTGGTCCCCTGCCCGGCGACGCAGTCCCCGGAGCCGGGCGAGGCCTGCTGGCAGCCCGTGATCGTGTTGACGTTGTCGGCGTAGCCGGAGCGGACCTCGACGACGTCGCCCGCCTTGACCTTCGTGGTGTTCTTCGCCGACTGCCCGATCGGCGCGCCGATCAGGTCGAAGTAGTGCTCCCAGTCCCAGTAGGGCCCCGGGTCCCAGTGGACGCTCTTCGTCGAGCCGTACGCGACGCCGGGCACCTGGTCGTGCCCGATGATGTGCGCGCGGTCCAGCGGGATGTCGTGCTCGTCGGCGAGGTGCCGCACCAGCTTCGCCGACTGCTCGTACATCGCCTCGGTGAACCAGCCGGCCGAACCGGCCCAGCCCTCGTGCTCGATGCCGATCGAGTGCGCGTTGACGTACCAGTTGCCGGCGTGCCAGCCGACGTCCTTCGGGTCGAGGTGGTTGGCGATGTGGCCGTCGGACGACCGGATCGTGTAGTTCCACGCGAGATAGCCGGGATCGGTGACGAGCCCGATCGTCGGGTCGTACGCGGTCTCGGTGTCGTGGATGACGATGTACTTGAGCTTCGGTCCGCCCGGTCCGGTGCGGTCGGCCTTGTCGTGGTTGCCGTAGTTGCCGGTGCTGTCGGGGTCGGCCGGGTCCAGCTTGGCGTACCCGGCCGGGATCCACTCGCAGCCGAGGTCCGGCGGGCAGTCCGCCTGGGGGTCGCTCGCGGTCGCGGAGGGGACCGTGACCGACGGGTCCGCCTCGAGCGTCACCGCCTCGCCGTCCGAGGTGAGGCGGGACTGACCCTTGCGCAGCGTGCTGAGGACCTGCGTGGTGAACGTGTCGGCCGAGCCGAACTGGGCGATGGCGCCGGTCCACCTCGCGGCGGGCGTGGTCGCGTCGAGGTCCGGCGCGTACGCCGCGGTGAGCGCCGCAGCCCCGCAAAGGTTGGCACGGTCGTCGGCCCGCACGGTCGAGGCCGCGATGCCGGTGAGGTCGGCGGCCCGGTCGAGCTGGCTCACGGTGGAGCGCGCCGAGTCCCCGTCCCCCTTCCCGGCGCCGTCGGGGACAGCGGTCGTCGTGGACTTCAGGTTGAACATGCCGTATCCGCCGTCGTTGCTGACCTGGCCGTCGTGGCCCTCCCAACGAGACTGCATGTACGAGACGGCCTTGAGGAGGTCCGCGGGGACGTCGGCCGCACGGGCGGCGGCGTCGAACGCGGCGTCGAGCGTCGGGGCCGTCAGGACTGCGCTGCAGTCGACGGCCGGCTGGTCGGAGGTGGTGGTGGCCGAGACCAGCGAGGCGGGCATCGCGGTCAGCAGCAGTGCTGACGCGCCCCCGACGACGCCGGTCCGGACGAGTGAGGATCGCACGCGAGTGGCTCCTTCCGTCGCCTGACCGGTTCAGGTGATCCCTTGCATGCAAGCGCACGGACAGGTGGTTGCACCATGCGTCGTATCAGCAGGTGGGATGAAGATTTGTTACGTAAACTCGCAACGAGCGCCGATCCCGTGCTGGATTCCGTGAAAAGTTGAAGATGATCGGACACGCATCATCGCCGCGAAAGGCGCGCCAACTCGCTCTCGTCCAGGCGGAGGGCGCCGGCGGCGACGTTCTGCTCGAGGTGCCCGAGGTTGCCGGTGCCGGGGATCGCCAGCACGTGCGCCCCCTGCTGCAGCGTCCACGCCAGCCGGACCTGCGCGGGCGAGGCGCCGTGCGCGTCGGCGATCGCAGCGACCTCCTCGTCCTCGGCCGACGCGGACCTGCCGCGCTCGGCGCCGGTCCCGGCGACGGCGAAGAACGGCACGAAGGCGATCCCGAGGTCGCCGCACGTGGCGAGGAGGTCGAGCGCGTCAGGGGAGGAGCCGATGCCGAACCGGTTCTGCACGCAGACCACCGGGGTGATGGTCAGGGCCTCCTCGAGGTGCGAGCGCTCGACCGCGGAGACGCCGATGTGCCGGATCAGCCCGGCCTCGCGGAGGTCGGCGAGCGCCCCGACGTGCTCGGCGACGGACTCCACCGTCGGCATCCGCCGGAAGTTCACCACGTCGAGGTGGTCGCGGCCGAGCTGGCGAAGGTTCTCCTCGACCTGTCCGCGCAGCTCGTCCGGCCGCGCCGGAGAGAGCCAGGCGCCGGAGGGGTCTCTGCCCGGTCCGACCTTCGTCGCGATCACGAGATCGTCCGCGTACGGCGCGAGCGCGCTGTTGATCAGCTCGTTCGCCGAGCGCAACGGCGAGAAGTAGAAGGCGGCGGTGTCGACGTGGTTCACCCCGAGCTCGACCGCTCGCCTCAGGACCTGGATCGACCGGTCGCGGTCGCGCACCTCCCCGAGGTCGAACGCGGCGCTCCCGGTCAGGCGCATCGCTCCGAACCCGAGCCGGTTCACGGTCAGGTCGCCCAGCTGCCACGTGCCCGCGGCATCCGCGGTGGTCGTCGTCGAGGTCATCGACGGAGTCTGTCACGGGCCGAAACTGCGTTGCCTCCCTCTGCGCCCGCCTGGTTGTCTCGCTCCCGTGACGACACCCGACATCGCCTGGCCCCGCAGCACCGAGCGGCTCGAGCTCCGGCTGCCCACCGAAGCCGGCCTCGACGAGGCGCTTCAGTGGCGCAACGCGCCGGACGTGACCCGCTGGTTGATCCGGACGGTCGTCGAGCCCGCGTCCTTCCGCAAGACCTGGCTCGCCAGCGTCGACGACCCGACCGACCACGCGGTGCTGGTGCACCTCGAGGGTGCGGTGATCGGCCTCGCGTCGCTCGAGGTTCGCGACGGTCTGGGGCAGCGTGAGGGCGGGGAGCCGTGGCACGGCGTCGAGGGGTCGCTCGGCTACACCTTCGCGCCGGGGTACGCCGGACGCGGCTACGCGACCGAGGTCGCCCGCGCGCTGCTCGACCTGGCCTTCACCGAGCTCGGCCTCCTGCGTGTCACCGCCGCGTGCTTCGCGGACAACACCGCGTCGTGGCGGGTGATGGAGAAGCTCGGCATGCGTCGTGAGCAGCATGGCGTGCGCGACTCGTGGCACGCGGAGCTCGGATGGATCGACGGCTACACGTACGGGATCCTCGCCGACGAGTGGGCGGCCCGGGACGGGCGGTGGGACCAGGCTCACCGCCGGGCCGGGTCAGACCGCGGCGCGCTCCACGAGGCGCGCCAGTCGGGCCAGTCCGTCCTCCGCGCCGTCGATCATCGAGGTCGCGAGGTGGTTCTGGGCCGCCGGCACCGCCTCGCGGACGTACTTCGCCTCGCCCTTCGACAGCTCGACCCCTCGCAGGTCGCGTGCGGTGAGCATCGAGGCGAGGAGCGCGAGGTCGTCGAGGTGACGCTCGCGGGCGGGGTCGACCGTGATCGAGTGCGCGGCGGACTTGATCACGAGCGCGCCGAGCAGCGTGGGACGGCGTACGGTGCCCGTCGTGTCGCCGACCGTCACCTCGACCGGCTCGGAGCGGCGCAGGGCGTAGATCGCGCCGGGCGTCGCGAGCCCCGGGTAGCCGCTCGCGCCCGTGCTGCGACCGGGCTGTCCGGTGAACGCGGGGATGAGGACGTCGATCGTCGCCGCGCCGCGGACCCAGCGGTGCTGCTTGCCACTCGCGGTCAGACCGCGCGGCTCGAAGTCGGCCTCCGAGAGCGCCGAGGTCACCGTCATCAGGATCTGCGGATGGCCGCGGACGTCGAGGACGGTGTCCACGTCCGGGGTGGAGCGGTACGGCTCGACGCCCCGCTCGGCGCAGTGCAGGTGGACCATCTGCCCGCCGACGAGCGTCCAGCCCTCGGGCACGTTCTTGGCCAGGTGGAACAGCCCGAACCAGGACGCCTCCTGCTCGGCGCTCATCACGGGGAGCACGATGCTCACGCCGACCTCCTGGTCTCAGGACGACCCGAGCCGGACGAGCTCGGTCGCACGGGCGCTCTCGCGGGATCCTAGGTGCTCGGCCAGGTCCGTTGCCAGGACCGGCCACCTCGTCGTGTCGGGCACCACGTCGACGACGTGCAGGACGACGTTGCCCTCCTGACGGTCGGCAGGGACGAGGAAGTAGTCGTCCACGAGGTCGTCGAGGTCCGCCGTCGCCGCGTACGCCTCGAGGGTGCCGCTGACGATGAAGCTCCCCTCGGCGCTGACTCCCGAGCGGTGGACCCGCTCGTCGTCGCGCAGGTCGTCGAGGTCGGACGCGGCGACCCGGAACTCCCGCCGGTCCGCCCTGCGGGCCATCCAGCCCCGCAGCAGCGCGGCGGGGTCGTCGGCCGCGCGCAGACGCTCGGCGTACGCGTGGAGGCGGGCGCGCTCGGTCGACGCGACCGCGGGCGACCCTCCCGCCAGCAGGTCGAGGAGCGCCCATGCCATGCGGGGCGAGAGCGGGCGCGAGGGCTTCGGGGCCGCCAGCGGGAGCCGGGCCGGGTCGATCGCCCACTGGTTGCCGACCCGGACCGCGGGCAGCGTGCCGTCCTCGATGCGCTGGTGCACGCGTCGAGGCGAGATGGCGAGACGCTCCGCCGCCTCGCGTACGCCGATCAGGGCCACGACACAAGTCTACGTGATCGCGAAGACTTGTGTTGGATCATCCTGCCAGAAAGCTGAGACGCACCTCGCGCACCGGGTTGTCGACGTTCGTGTCGACCAGCACCACGCTCTGCCAGGTCCCCAGCGCGAGCGAGCCGCCGAGCACCGGGACGGTGACCGACGGCGCCATGAACGCCGGGACGACATGGTCGCGTCCGTGCCCCGGTGTCCCGTGCTGGTGGCGCCAGCGGTCGTCGCGCGGCAGCAGGTCGTCGAGGGCCGTCAGCAGGTCGTCGTCGGAGCCGGCCCCGGTCTCGATGATCGTCACGCCGGCGGTCGCGTGAGGGACGTAGACGTTCAGCAGCCCGTCGCGCTCGCTCGCGACGAACCGCTCGCAGTCGCGGGTCAGGTCGTGGACGACGGCGCGGTCGCCCGTCCGGATCTCGATCGTGTCGGTGCGCATGCCCCGATCGTCGCGCGGGGCATGCGCGCGAGCGACCTCAGGACGTCGCGGGGTTCGTCGCGGCGCCGTCCAGCCACAGCGTGTCCGACGCGTCGCTGTGGCTGCCGGACGTGCCCACGTGCTTGGTGCTGATCTTCGGGCCGTTGCGGATCACGTGCCACAGTGCCATCGCGTGCCCCCGGCCGACGCCGTACTCCTCGTCGAGCCACGCGACGACCTGCCCTGCCTTGGCGTCCGGCTCGGCGAAGCCGCGCTCCCGGGCCTCCTCGACGAGCGCGCGCGGGGTCTTGCCGGTCTTCTTCTCGAGGGTGTCGAGGTAGGCCTGGAACGACATGGTCGGTCTCCGTCTCGCGATGGTGGTGGTCCCCAACGGACTCACCCGAACAGACCGGCGCCCCGTACGAAAGTCATCGGATGCCGTACAACGTTGGCGATGCCGCCTACGCTGACCGGCATGAGTCGCCTGCGCCGCCGTCTGATCGTCGTCGCGGGGGCGTTCGCGCTGTCGGGCACCCTCGTGGTCGCGACCGCCAACGCCGTCGTGGTGAAGCGGACCGACGACCGGATAACTGACGACCCCGATGCTCTGCCGCACGCGCAGGTCGCCCTCGTGCCGGGGTCCTGGGTCATGCCCGACGGCCGGCTCGGAGCGGTCGTCCAGCAGCGCGTCGACGCCGCGGTCGCGCTCTACCGCGCGGGGACGGTCGACAAGGTCCTCGTGTCCGGCGACAACCGCACCCACGCCTACAACGAACCGGACGCCATGCGCGACGCCGTCCTCCGAGCGGGCGTGCCGCCCGAGGACGTCTTCACCGACTACGCCGGCCGCAGCACCTGGCACACGATGCGGCGCGCCCGCGAGGTCTTCCGGGTGGAGAACGCCATCGTCGTCACGCAGGACTTCCACGTCGCGCGCGCCGTGGACCTCGGCCGCGCCGCCGGGATGGACGTGCGCGGCCTCGCCGTCGGTGACGCCAACCGCCTGCGGGTCAGCGCGCGCGAGGTGCTCGCCCGCGTCCGCGGCTTCGGGGAGGCGACGCTGCGCCCGGAGGTCCTGCTCGGCCCCGAGATCCCGATCACCGGCGACGGCCGCGCCTCCTGGGCGAAGCCCTGACAACCGTGCGGGAGGCCCGACCCCGGGGTCGGACCTCCCGCACGGTGACGCGACGTCGGTCAGGAGACGTCGCGGCGTCGTACGAGGACGAGAACCAGGACCACCAGCCCGACGCAGTACGCCGTCACCGTCGCCAGCGCCTGCCCGCCGGACAGCGTGTCGAGGATCCCGGGGGTCTCGTTCGGGTTGGCCGAGACGTCGATGAGCGCACCGACGAGCGAGCCTCCCGCCGTCCCCGGGAGGACCTCCGTCACCGCCTCGACGGGACCGAGCAGTGCGCCGACACCGCGGAGAAGGTTCTCGACGACGAGGGCCCACACCAGTCCGAGCCCGACCGCCAGGGCCGGGCCCCGCGCCACGGTCCCGAGGGCGTAGCCGAGCAGCGCCCACATCTCGAGCACCAGGAAGCCGCCGCCGAAGGACTCGAGCAGGGCGCCGACCGAGGGCCACGTGACGGCCTGCGACTCCACCCCCGCGACCAGCAGCGAGACGCCCGTGAACAGCACCAGGGTCAACGCCAGGATGCCGAGGACGGCAGCCGTGAGGGCGACGATCGAGCCTCCCACCGTGGCGGGGCGCGACGGGCCCTGGGTGAAGACGGTCTTCCACGTCCCCCAGCCGTAGCCGTTGCCGGCCACGATCGCGCCGAGCACCAGCGCCAGCGCCCCGCCGAACATCGGCAGGCCCTGGACGAGCACCGTCGGGAGTGCCGCAGGGAGCATCTCGACGAGCAGCTGCGCCCGGGTGTCGCCGTCGCCGGCGAAGCTGAGGTCGCCCGTCCGGTAAGAGAGGTAGGGGAACAGGTAGCCGAACACCAGGGCCAGCGCGACCCACACGGCCACCGTCACCCACACGGCCGGCCACTTGCGGAGGCGCAGCAGCTCCGCCCGGGTGCTGCGCGTGATCGAGGAGGCCGCCATCGGCGTGTCCATCAGTGTGGTCATGACACCTTCTCCTTCGTCGTCGGGGTCTCGGTGGTCATCTCGAAGAAGACCTCCTCGAGGGTGCGCTCGGCGGGCGACACCTCGTGGACGTCGACCCCGGCGGCGACCAGGTCTCGTACGAGCGCGGGCGCGGCCGTGGCCGGGAGCCCGATCTCGAGACCGTGCGGGGTGCGGCGTACGGCGTCCTCGCCCGCGACGCGCATCGCGACCGCGATCGCCCCGTCCTCCGGAGTCGCGTGCACCCGCAGCGTCGCGTCGCCGCGGAGCTCGTCGACCCGCGCCTCGCGCAGCAGCCGACCACCGTTGATGACGCCGACGCGGTCGCAGATCTCCTGGACCTCGGCGAGGAGGTGGCTCGAGAGCAGCACGGTCTGCCCGCCGCGCGCGAGCGACACGACGAGCGCCCGCATGTCGGCCATGCCCGCAGGGTCGAGCCCGTTCGTCGGCTCGTCGAGCACGATCAGCTCCGGGTCGCCCATGAGTGCGGAGGCCACGCCGAGCCGCTGCTTCATGCCGAGCGAGTAGGCCTTGAACTTGTCGCCCGCACGGTCGGTGAGGTCGACGCGTGCCAGCGCGGCATCGACCGCGTCGTCGCCGAGACCGCGGTAGCGGGCCATCGTCCGCAGGTTGTCGCGCCCGGACAGGTACGGGAAGAACCCCGGCCCCTCCACCAGCGCCCCCACGCGGGCGATCACGTCGGGACGGCCGGCAGGCCGTCCCAGGACGCTCGCCGTGCCGGCCGTGGGCCGGATCAGGCCGAGCATCATCCGCAGGGTCGTCGTCTTGCCGGCCCCGTTCGGGCCGAGGAATCCGTAGACCTCGCCCCGCCGTACGGTCATGCTGACCGAGTCCACGGCGAGTCGTTCGCCGTACCTCTTGGTCAGCCCGTGTGTCTCAACCACCAGATCGTCCATGACCTCCACGGTCGTCGCCGCGGTGCCGTGAGGCGTCCGTCCTGACGCGGCTCCTGCGTACGCGGATCTGCGTACGGCGGAGCCTCGCGCGGTCGTACGCCCCAGGGCTCGGCGCGTTCTATCCTCGGCCCGTGAGCGACCGGCGTCCCGACCTGCTCCACGCTCCCGGCTGGTGGCCGTGGACCGTGGTGATCATCGTGCTGCTCGGCACGGTCGCGTCCAACCGCGAGGTTGGCTCGAGCCACGGCGAAGTCGTCGGCGCCGCCCTCACCGCCGTGCTCGCGGTCCTCCCGGCCGTCTTCCCGTGGCGGGCGGAGGTCGCGCTGCTGGCCAGCGGGATCTGCACCGCCGTCTACTTCGGAGCGGGCTTCGCCGACGGACCGGTCTTCTTGGCGCTCCCGACCGTGACGTTCATGGTCGCGCTGCGCGCCACCTCGTACCGGTGGGTGCCCTGGGCCGTCGGTGCCGCCCTCGTCGCCGCGGCCGCGCTCGTCATCCGGATGCTGGCCACCGACGGGCAGCGGACGCAGGAGGTGTGGCAGGCGATCGGGCTGCTCGCCGTCGTCGCCGCGGCCGGTGCCGTCGCCACCGCCGTGAGCCAGCTGCAGTCCTCGCGTGCCGACCGCAGCGCCCGGGCGGCGACCGAGGAACGGCTGCGGATGGCGCAGGACCTGCACGACGGTGTCGGGCACGGGCTCGCGGTGATCGCGATGCAGGCGGGTGTCGCGCTGCACGTGCTCGAGCGCGACCCGGCGAAGGCGCGCGAGAGCCTCGAGGCGATCCGCGCGACGAGCCGCGAGTCCCTCGACGCGCTGCGAGCCGAGCTCGGGCGGATGTCGGGCACCGAGGCCGCACGCCGACCCGTCCGTGGGATCGACGACCTCGACGCCCTGCTGGACCGGGTCCGCGCCGGAGGGCTGGAGGTCGTGCGGACAGGCGACGTCCAGCACGTGGACGACCGGCTCGGCGAGGTCGTGTACGCGGTCGTGCAGGAGGCCCTGACGAACGTGCTCCGGCACGCGGGCGCCACCCGGGCCGTGGTCGACGTCGCCCGGAACGCCAGCACGCTCGAGGTGACCGTGAGCGACGACGGGCGCGGTGGCCCGACCTCCGGCCAGGATGAGGGCATGGGCATCACGGGCATGCGGGCACGCGTCGGCGAGGTCGGCGGCGTGCTCGCGGCGGGTCCCGCCGGCGGCGCGGGGTTCCGCGTCCACGCCTCGCTGCCGGAGGAGCCGTGATCAGGGTCGCGCTCGTCGACGACCAGCCGCTCGTCCGGATGGGGCTCGCGACGCTGATCGACACCGAGGACGGTCTCGAGCTGGTCGGCGCGGCCGCGGACGGACGCGAGGGGCTCGCCCTGATCCGCCGGACGACGCCCGACGTGGTGCTGTGCGACATCCGGATGCCGGTGCTCGACGGGCTCGCCCTCCTCGCCGAGGTCAACGGCGACGCCGCGCTCGACGACGTACGGATCGTGATGCTGACGACGTTCGAGCTCGACGAGTACGTCTTCGAGGCGCTGCGGCACGGGGCCAGCGGCTTCCTGCTCAAGGACGCGGAGCCGACGGCGCTGCTCGACGGCATCCGCGTCGTCGCCGCCGGCGGGTCGCTGCTCGCCCCGTCGGTGACGCGTACCGTGATCGAGCGCTTCAGCGGCTCGTCGGCCGCGTCCCGTCCGCACCCGCGCCTGGAGGACCTCACCGAGAGGGAGCGCGAGATCCTCGGCTGGGTCGCGACCGGCCGCTCCAACCAGGAGATCGCGGACGCGCTCGTCGTCAGTCCCGACACGGTCCGTACGCACGTGAGCCGCGCGATGGTCAAGCTGCACGCGCGCGACCGGGCGCAGCTCGTGGTGTTCGCGATCGAGTCCGGCCTGCGGGCTGACCGCTAGCCCGCTCCCCCGGGCGGAGGATCAGGCGATCGCGTCCCGGACGCGGCGCGTCATCGCCGCGAACTCGGGCGAGGCGCGCAGCTCCTTCGGGTCGACGTCCGCCGACGCCGCGGCGAACGGGGCGTTCTCGTCGAGCACGATCCGTCCCGGACGCGGGCTCATCACGAGCACGCGCGAGCCGAGGAGCACCGCCTCGTCGACGCCGTGGGTGATGAAGAGGACGGTCTTGCCGGTCGTCCGCCACAGCGCCAGCAGCTCGCCCTGGAGGCGTTCGCGGGTCAGCGCGTCGAGGGCGCCGAACGGCTCGTCCATCAGCACGATGTCGGGGTCGTTCGCGAGGACGCGCGCGATCTGGGTGCGCTGCTGCATGCCGCCGGACAGCTCGTACGGCCTCCGGTCGGCGAAGTCGGTCAGCCCCACCATCGCGAGGTACGCGTCCGCGCGCGCCGTCCGCTCCGCCTTGGCGGCCCCGCGCAGCCGCGGGCCGAGCGCGATGTTGCCGCGCACGTCGAGCCACGGGTAGAGCGTGGGCTGCTGGAACACGACCCCACGCTCGGCGCCCGGCCCGCGGACCTCGTGGTCGCCGACCGTGATCGATCCGGACGAGGGCCGCATGAACCCCGCGACCAGACGCAGCAGCGTGGTCTTGCCGCACCCCGACGGCCCGGCGAGCGTGACCAGCTCGCCGGGCTCGATCGTGAGGTCGATCCGGTCCAGTGCCGGCACCTCGGCGCCGCGGGAGCCGAAGACGTGCTCGACTCCCGCGACGCGCACGGCGCCCGCGTGCGTACGGACCGACTCCAGGGTCACTGTGCCGCCGCCTCCGCCGCGCTCGGGTCGACGCCCTCGGCGTACGCGGACTCCGGTCCGACCGCGGCGATGCCGTCCTGCGTGAGCAGGAACTGCGCCGTCGCGAAGAGGTCCGTGCCGAGCTTGCCCCCGAGGTAGTCGGGACCGGCCTGCTCCTCGGCCGACAGGTAGACGAAGCCGTCGAACTGGGCCTTCGCCTCCTCGGTCGTCACCCCGACCTCGACCGCGACGCTCTCGGCGGCCTTGTCGGGGTCGTCGGCGATCTGCCCGATCGCGTAGTCCTGCGCCTTCGCCCACAGCGCGAGGAAGTCGGCGTCACCCGCGATGAACTCGTCCGACGCCACGCCCACGTCGAACGTCGGCTTGCCCGCCTTCGCGGTGTCCTCGCTGGTGAGGATCACGGTGCCCTTGTCCTTCTTGAGCTCGCTCAGCGTCGGGTCCCAGACCCAGGACGCGTCGATGTCGCCCCGCGACCACGCCGGTGCGATCTGCTCCGGCTCGGCGTTGACCAGCTTGTAGTCGGTCGCCTTCTCCCCGGCGTCGGTGATCGCCTGCAGCAGCGAGAAGTGGGCGGTGGACCCGAACGGCGTCGCGATCGTCTTGCCCTTGAGCCCCGCGATGTCGGTCGCGGCGCCGTCGCGCACGACCAGCGACTCGGCCGCGCCGATGACGTCGTGGATCCAGACGACCTTGACGGGCAGGTTCAGCGGGGCGGACAGCGCCTTCGTCGCCGGCGAGGAGCCCATCAGGCCGATGTCGAGGCTCTTGCCGCCGAACGCCTGCACCACGTCGCCGCCGGAGGCGAAGTTGCTCCAGGTGATCGTCGCGTTGGGCGCGCAGCTCTCGAGGATCTTCTGGTCCTTCACAACGACGTCGCCGTTCGGGATCTTCTGGTAGCCGATCCGCACGGTCGAGGTGATCGACTCGTCCGGCTCCCAGGGGCAGTCCGAGCTGCCGCCGGCGGAGGCCTCGTCGCCGCCGCCGACGCAGCCGGAGGCGAGGAGCGCGAGCGCCGTCACGGCGGCTGCCGCGGCGGCCTTCGAGCGGGCGGACTTCAGGGGTGCTGGCTTCATGGTCAGGCCTTTCCTCGCCACGGGACGAGTGTTCGTTCGATGAGACGGATGACGGCGTCGAGCGCGATGGCGGTGAGACCGATGACGAGGATGCAGGCCACCGACAGCGCGATCTTGTTCTGCGTGCCCGAGAGGTACGCGAGACCGCCGATGCCCGGGAGCCCGTTGACGAGCTCGGCGGCGACGACGGTGGTCCAGGCGAAGCCGACCGCGACCCGGATGCCGCTGAGGATGTCGGGCAGCGTCGCCGGCAGGACGACGGACGTGACGGCCTGCCGGCGCGAGGCACCGAGGGACAGGACCGCGTTGACCTGGTCCTCGCGCACGCCCTGGACGCCGTTGATCGTCGCCAGGGCGATCGGCGGGAACGCGGCCAGGAAGAGCAGCCAGATCTTGGACGCGTCGTAGATGCCGAACCATGCGACGAGGAAGCCCATGTACGCCAGCGGCGGGATGGACCGCAGGAAGTCGAGGTACGGCCCCGCGACCCGGCGTACGGACGCGACCGTGCCCATCAGCAGGCCGAGCGGGACCCCGACCACGATGGCGAGCGCGAGGCCGATGCCGATCCGGCGCAGGCTCACCACGAGGTGCTCCCACAGGAAGTAGTTCTCCTCGCCGCGCACCACACGGTCGACGCCGCCGCCGATCGGGTGGTACGTGTTGGCGCGGACGAACGCGTCCCACACCTCCAGCGGGCTGGGGGCGAGGTAGGCGGGGTGGACGACGTCCGAGGCCGCCACGACCGTCCACAGCACGAGCACCCCGACCGCGGTGATCACGGCGGGGAGCCAGCTGAGGCCGAGGCGGCGCGGTCGTCGGAGCATGGTGGGGAACGTACGACGCACCTGAGGCGTCGTCCTGCCATCTCGCCGGGCGCCGCAGATCTGGTGCCGTTTCAGTCGCCGTGCGCGATATCCGTGTCCCGGGCGGGTCTTCGCGAGAGGGTGACCGTCGTTCTGCGTCGTCGTCGAGGAGTCTCATGAAGGTCCACTGGTTCCTGCCCACGACCGGCGACAGCCGGACCCTCGTCGGAGGCGGTCACAGCGTCCCGACGGAGCTCGCGCGTGCCGGCGGTGCGGCGCACACGGCCGGCCGCTACCGGGAGCCCGACCTCGACTACCTGGTCGACGTCGCGCGGACGGCCGAGCGGCTCGGCTTCGAGTCCGTGCTGACTCCGACGGGTACGCCCTGCGAGGACGCGTGGGTGGTCGCGTCGGCGCTGCTGCGGGAGACCTCGCGCCTGAAGTTCCTCATCGCCGCCCGCCCCGGGCTGATCAGCCCCACGCTCCTCGCGCAGATGGCCTCGACCTTCCAGCGCATCTCCGGCGACCGGCTCGCGATCAACGTCGTCGTCGGCGGAGACCCGTCCGAGCAGCTGCGGTTCGGCGACCACGTCGGCAAGGACGACCGGTACGCCCGTGCCGAGGAGTTCCTCGAGATCTTCCGCGGGGCCTTCACCGACGAGGGGTACGACCGCCAGGGCACCTTCTACGACGTGACCGACGCACGGACGCGCAAGCCCGCGACGGTGCCGCCGATCTACCTCGGCGGGTCGTCGGCCGCGGCGGGCCCGGTGACCGCGCGGCAGGTCGACGTCTACCTGACCTGGGGCGAGCCGCCCGCGCAGGTCGCCGAGAAGATCGCCTGGATCCGCAAGCTCGCCGAGGAGGAGGGGCGCGAGGTCCGGTTCGGCATCCGCCTGCACACCATCACCCGCGACCACAGCGAGGACGCGTGGGAGGTCGCCGACCAGCTGCTCGCCGACCTCGACCCCGCCGACGTCGCGAAGGCGCAGGCGGTGCTGGCCTCGAGCGAGTCCGAGGGGCAGAAGCGCATGCGCGAGCTGCACGGCGGGTACGCGCCGGGGGACGCGCGAAGCCTCGAGATCTACCCGGGCCTCTGGTCGGGGGTCGGTCTGGTCCGCTCCGGTGCCGGCACGGCCCTCGTCGGGAGCCACGTCGAGGTGGCCGACCTGATCGGCGAGTACGCCGAGCTCGGCATCGACGAGTTCGTCCTCTCGGGCTACCCGCACGTCGAGGAGGCCTACTGGTTCGCCGAGGGCGTGATGCCGATCCTTCGGCAGCGCGGCCAGCTGTGAGCCGTACGATTCTTGCCATGAAGCCCGTACGACCCGCCCGTCTCGCCGCTCTCGCGGCCGCCTCGCTCCTCACGCTCGCCGTGGGGTGCGCACCCGCCGAGGACAACGACGACGCCTCCAGCGACTCGACCACCGGCGCGTCTTGCGAGAAGGCCGACCTCCCGCTCAAGAAGGCCGGCACGCTCACCATCGGCACCGACTCGCCGGCGTACGAGCCGTGGTTCGTCGACGACGACCCGAGCAACGGCAAGGGCTTCGAGAGCGCCGTCGCGTACGCGATCGCCGACCAGCTCGGCTTCGCGAAGGACGAGGTGGCGTGGGAGGTCGTGCCGTTCAACACGAGCTACCAGCCCGGCCAGAAGTCGTTCGACTTCGACATCAACCAGATCTCGATCACCGAGGAGCGCGCCCAGGCGGTGACGTTCTCCGAGCCGTACTACAAGGCGGCGCAGGCGGTCGTGACGCTGGAGTCGAGCCCGTACGCGAAGGCCACGAGCTTCGCCGACCTCAAGGACGCGCAGCTCGGCGCGCAGGTCGGGACCACGTCGCTGACCGCGATCGACCAGATCGCCCCGACCAAGCAGGCCCGGGTCTACGACGACACCAACCAGGCCACCAAGGCGCTGGAGGTCGGGCAGATCGACGCCCTCGTGATGGACCTGCCGTCGGCGTTCTACACGACGGCCGCGGTGCTCTCCAAGCCCGGCACGATCGTCGGCCAGTTCCAGCCGGAGACCGGGCAGAGCGAGGAGTTCGGGCTGCTGCTCGAGAAGGGCAGCGAGCTCGTCACGTGCCTCGACGAGGCGATCACCACCCTGCGTGAGGACGGCACGCTCGCCGATCTCGAGAAGGAGTGGCTGTCTCAGACGACGGGCGTCCCCGAGCTGTCGTGAGCACCTCCTGGGAGGTGAGCGAGCGCCAGCTCGAGCGGCTGGCGTTCCGGCGTCGGCAGGACCGGCGCCGGATGACGATCGCGCTCGTGTCGACGACGGTGATCCTCGTCGGCGTCGCGCTGCTGGTGACCTCGGCGCCCGGGTGGGACCGGGTCCGCGAGACGTACTTCGACTGGGAGGACGCCAAGGAGTCGTTCCCGGAGATCGCGAAGGCGTTCGTCACCAACATCAAGGCGTTCCTGATCGCCGAGGTGCTGATCCTGGCGCTCGCGCTCCTCGTCGCCGTCGTCCGCGTCGTCCCGTCGGCGTGGATGGCGCCGCTGAAGGTCGTCGCCACGGTCTACACCGACGTCTTCCGCGGCACCCCGACGCTGCTGATCGTGCTGCTGGTCGGCTTCGGCGTCCCGACGCTCGGCCTGCAGGGCACGACCAACGACCCGTTCTGGCTCGGCATCGTCGCGCTCACGCTCAGCTACGGCGCGTACGTCGCGGAGGTCATCCGCGCCGGCATCCTCTCGGTCCACCCGAGCCAGTGGGCGAGCGGGCGGTCGCTGGGGCTGTCGTACGCGAAGACCCTCCGGTACGTGGTGCTCCCCCAGGCCCTGCGCCGCGTGACGCCGCCGCTGCTCAACGACTTCGTGTCGCTGCAGAAGGACACCGCGCTGCTCTCCGCGATCGGCGTGCTCGAGGCGCTGCGGCAGGCGCAGATCTACTCCAGCCGCGACTTCATCTTCACGCCGATGGTCGTCGCGGCCGTGTTCTTCATCGTGGCGACGATCCCGCTCGCGCGGTTCACCGACTGGTTGTCGCTGCGGGCGGCGCGGCGACAGAGCGGAGCAGCATGAGTGCGTTGCTGGAGGCGCGTGGCGTCCGCAAGACCTACGGCGCCCACGATGTCCTCAAGGGCGTCGACCTCGGCGTCGACACCCATCACGTGGTGTGCCTCATCGGTGCATCGGGGTCCGGCAAGTCGACGCTCCTGCGCTGCCTCAACCTGCTCGAGGTCGTCGACGACGGCGAGGTCTGGTTCGACGGGCGGGAGATCACCGACCCGCGCGTCGACGTCGACGACGTCCGTCGGGACATCGGGATCGTCTTCCAGGCGTACAACCTCTTCCCGCACATGTCGGTCCTGGACAACGTCACGCTCGGCCCGCGCAAGGTCCGCGGCGGTCGGCGCCGCGAGGCCGAGGAGAGGGCGATGGGGCTGCTGACCCGCTTCGGGCTCGCCGACCAGGCGCGTAAGCACCCGGACGCCTTGTCCGGTGGGCAGCAGCAGCGGGTCGCGCTCGTCCGTGCGCTCGCGATGGAGCCGAAGGTCCTGCTGCTCGACGAGATCACGTCCGCGCTCGACCCGCAGCTGGTGGGCGAGGTGCTCGAGGCCGTGCGCGAGCTCAAGGACGCCGGCATGACGATCGTGATGGCGACCCACGAGATGCAGTTCGCCCGCGAGGTGGCTGACGAGGTGCTCTTCCTCGACGACGGCGTCGTCCGCGAGCGTGGGGCGGCCGAGCGGCTGTTCACCGACCCCACGGAACCGCGTACGCGCGAGTTCCTGGCGCGCCACCTGACGTAGCGGCGCGGTCGGGAATGTCTCCCCGCCCGGTGGACTTGACCTCATCATGGTCGCCACGGGGTACGACGCGGAGCCGACGACGCTGGACGAGCTTCTCGGTGCGCTGCACTGGAGCGTGACCGGGTTCGCCCGGGAGGACCTGCGCGGCGGGGAGCCACGGCGCTATCACGGTGACGGGATGCGGTTCCACTACGTCGTCGACGGCGACGTCGTGGTGAGCCGCGACGGCGTCCGCACCGAGCTTCGGCAAGGGGCGTTCCTGCTCCTTCCGCGCGGCGGTGAGGCGCTCGTGCGCGCGACCACGCCGACCACGCTCTACACCGGCGACCTCCGGCTCGAGATCTCCGACGGCGAGCGGCTGGTCCGCCTCATGCCGGACACGGTGCTCGCGTGCTGCTTCCGCGCCGCCGAGCCGGTGATGGAACCGTTGCTGGGGGCGATGGAGGACGAGGTACGCCGTGCGCGTCCCGGGTCGACCTCCCTCACGAGCCGGATCGCCAACCTGGTGATGGTCGCCGCGATCCGCCAGTGGGCCGAGTCCGGCTGCGGAGCGGCGAGCGGGTGGCTCGGGGCGATCCGCGACCCCCACGTCGCGAAGGCGCTGGCCGCCATCCACGCCGACCCCGGCTCGCCGTGGACGGTGGCCTCGCTCGCCCAGATCGCCAGCGCCTCCCGCTCGCAGTTCTCCGAGCAGTTCCGTACGGCGGTCGGCGACACCCCGGTGCGCTACCTGACGGCGGTCCGGATGCGGAAGGCCATGGACCTGCTCCGGTCGGGGTCGCCGTCGACCCACGTCGCGTTCGCCACCGGGTACGGCTCGGAGGCCGCGTTCAGCCGTGCGTTCCGCCGGCACACGGGGCTGTCGCCGCGGGCGTGGCTCCGCCAGCCCTCCTGAGTCCGGCCCTCCCGCCCGACGTTCACACCCGGCGCGCCGATCCCAGCAGCGCACCGCCCAGGACGGCGGCGACCCCGCCGACGACGAGCGCCGTACGGACGTCGAACGCGTCGACGACGAGTCCTCCCACCGCGGCGCCGAGGGCGATCGCGACCTGGAACGTCGCGACGAACAGCCCGCCGATGCTCTCCAGCCGGTCGGGTGCGACCCGGGCGATCCACGTCTGGATGGCGGTCGGGATCGCGCCGAACGCGATGCCCCAGACGACGACCGCGGCGCCCGTGGCGGTGTACGAGGTGCCGGCGAGCGCGAGGGTCACCGTCGCGACGCCGATCAAGGCCGGGGCCGCGACGACGACGAGGCGCAGCCTCCGGTCGGCGAGAAGGCCGCTCGCGAGGTTGCCCACGAAGCTCGCCACCCCGTACGCCGCGAGCAGCACCGCCAGCCCGGTCGCCGTCAGCGCCGGGACCCGGTCGAGGGCCGGCCGCAGGTACGTGAAGCCCGCGAAGTGCCCACCCGCGACCAGCGCGGTCGCGACCATCCCAAGGATGACGATGCGTCGCCGCGCGGTCTCGAGCAGCACCCGCAGGGACCCGCTGACGGCGACCGGGAGACGAGGCAGCGTCACCAGCTGCGCGACGAGGGCGACGACCGCGGTCGCTCCTGCCGCGACGAAGACCCACCGCCAGCCCCACTGCTCACCGAGGAACGCCCCGACCGGGACGGCGAGCACGGTCGCCAGCGAGACCCCCGAGTTGACCACCATCATCGCCCGGCCGAGGTGGTCGGCCGGGACGAGCTGGGCGGTGACCGCGAGAACCATCGCCCAGAACCCGGCGAGCGCGACGCCGAGCAGCAGGCGTGCCAGCAGGACGGTGACGAGTCCGGGACTGACCGCGACGAGGAGGTTCGAGAGGAGCGCGAGCGCGGTGAGCCCGATCATCACCGTGCGCCGGTCCACGCGTGGCAGGAGGAGTGCGAGCGTGGGTGCGGTGATCGCCCCCATCACCGCGGTGGCCGTCACCGTCTGGCCGGCCATGCCCTCCGAGACGCCGAGGTCGGACGCCATCGGCGACAGCAGGCTCGCGGGGAGGAACTCGGCCGTCACCAGCGTGAAGATGCCCAGCGCCAGCGCTCCGACCGCCCACCACGACGCCTCCGGCCCGGGGGTCTGGACGGTCGTCGTCGCCGAGCGGGGCTCTGTCTCTGCCGTGGTCATGGCACTCCTGTCCGAGGGGATCACCGCCATCGTGGGGCGGAACGCCGCCTGGGACTTGACCGATCGTCGGAGGGACGTGACCGATCGTCCGTGTCGGGGTCTCGATACGCGGCTCGCCCAGGGGCTCGCCGCTACTCGACCACCTGTGGTGTTCGAGATGCACCAATTGTCGTAATACGTACCGTGGGGACGGTGCGCCTGGCGTGGGGAAGTCGATGAACCTGTCGATGCGTCGGGCGGGCACCTGGGGGAAGCACCATGTCTCGTACGCATCTCGGGCGTACGGCATCACTGCTGGTGGCGCCGTCCGTCCTCGCTCTGGCCCTGGTCGCACCGGCGTCGGCGAAAGCGCCACCGACCCCGTCCGGGCTGCCCGCGGCGATCGAGGCCCCGGCCTCGTACGTCGGTCCGGTCAGCTGCGCGAAGCCGCAGAAGGGCACCGCCAGGCTCGGCGCGCTGCTCGTCGCGACCTGGCCGGTCACCAGCTGGTCCGCCGCCCGTGACTGCACCACGGCGACCAGCGAGCACCACGACGGGCGGGCCGTCGACTGGATGACCAACGCGCGGACCGCCAACGGCAAGAAGCGCGGGGACAGGCTGTCGGCCTGGCTGCTGCGCACCGACGCCCGCGGCAACGCGTTCGCGAACGCCCGCCGCCTCGGCGTCATGTACATCATCTGGAACAACAAGATCTGGTCGGCCTACCGCGCGGGCGACGGCTGGCGGGTCTACAACGGCTGCACCGCCAAGCGGCGCGCCGGCACGGCGTACGACACCACGTGCCACCGCAACCACGTCCACCTGTCGCTGTCGTGGGCGGGCGCGCGCGGCTACACCTCGTACTGGGACAAGACGGTGGCCGGCACGAACTACGGACCGTGCCGACCGGCCGACCTCAACTGGGCGGAGCGCTACACCGGGCGGCGCGCGATCCCGTGCCCCCGCTACCCGCGGGTCACGGCCGCGCCGGGCTCGTCGACGCTCCACCGGACGCTGGTCGCGTACTCCGGGCTGCGGATCACCTCCGGAACCCGAGGACCCGCCGTACGCGCGGTCCAGCAGGCGTTGCGCATCCCGGCCAGCGGCGTGTGGGACGCACGGTCACGGGCGACGATGCGCTCGTACAAGGGCGCCCGCCGGATGGGATCGAACGCGATCGTCGGGGCGCGGGTCTGGCGTGCGCTGCTCGCGCAGACGGCGCCGCGGCCGCCGGCGCCGATCGCGTGAGCGGGGCTAGCGCTTCTTCTTGACGACCTTGACGGCGCGGGTCACCGACACGGCCGGCTTCCAGCCCTTCGTGCCGCTCTTGGCCCGCACGACCACGCGGTAGCGCTTCGTGCCCTTGGAGGTCATCTTGACCTTGGTCGACACGCGGCCGTTCGTGGCGGTGCGCAGCGTCTTGACGGTCCGCCACTTGCCCTTGCGCCGCTCCTGCAGCACGACCTTCGCACGCTTGGCCGCGAGCCCGAGCGAGGTGACGCGCGCCGTGAAGCGAACCTTCTGACCGACCTTGACCTTGGCCTTCGACCGCGAGAACGCCACCTTGGCGGCGAGGCGAGCGAACGCGTTGACCGACGTCACGAGCGTGGTCGCGCGTCCGTTCACCGCGACGCGCAGCGCCGCCTTGCCGCCGACCGACGTCCGCGCGACGCTCGGGGTGCCGCTGCTGGTGAAGACGGTGACGACGCGTGCCGTCCTGCCGGTCGCCACGCTCACGGGCACCCGGACGACCGAGCCGCGGGTCGCCTTGCCGTACGACTGACCGAGCGTGCCCGCCGTCGTCGTCGCACCGGAGACGCGCGGGGTGCCGCTCGTCAGGAAGCGGGCGCTCCTGGCGGTGCCGGTGGCGTCGGTGCCGGAGAGCGCGACGTAGCGTCCGCTGGTGCGGGCGCTGACGCCGGAGGGCAGCACCCACTGCTGCTGGATCGTGCCCGAGCGCTTCGTCGCGCGGACCAGGTCCTCGACGACCATCGCGTCGATCGCGCGGAGGTAGTAGACGCAGCGCGTGAGCTCGAACCCGCTGCCCGCGAGGTAGCCGGGGTCGTACACGCACGTGCGGTCGGTCCACGCCGACGTCGCCGAGACCTGCACCCTGCCGTAGACCGAGCGGTTGGGGGTCCCCGGGGCGACGAGGGCGCTGTGCGCCGCGCGCTGCACGACGGCCGAGCGCAGGCTGGACCCGTTGTACGCGTACGGGCCGGGGTCGGCGACCCACGAGACGCCGTCGGCGTACATCGTCATCGACGTCGTGTCCGCGTGGCGGTGCGACGGGAGCGCGTAGCGGTCGGCGGTGCGCAGCGAGTAGAACGTCGACGACGTGTCCGTGCCGGCGACCCAGCCGGAGCGGCCGAACGCGTAGCCGCCGGCGTAGCGCCGGTAGAGCGCGCTGGGCTTGCGGCCCGTCTTGCCGGAGGTGCGGACCCACTCGGCCTCCGAGGTCGCGCTGAAGACGCCCGACGGGATCTTCTGGAGGTGCGTGTCGCCGATCGTCTCGAGGTAGCGGTCGGGCCGGCTCGCCTGCGCGTAGAACGAGCCGCGCGCGTTGAGCATGGAGGCGATCTTGCCCGCGGACGACGAGGCGCCGTACAGCGTGAAGACGTTGTAGGCGCGGTGCATGATCGTGCCGAGGTAGAGGCCGTACCCGGGCGCGCCCTCGAGGTCGGAGCCGTCGGCCTGGGCGAGCCTCTGGGCGACGTTCACCGTCTGGTCGCGCAGCTTCACGCGCTGGGCCTCGGTCCCGGCCTGCCGCGCGGCGGCGTACGCCGTGAGCTTGAGGTTCATCATCGTGTTGTTCCCGGACGTGCCGTACGCGAGCGCCTTGGTCAGCTCCACGCGCAGCTGCTTGGCGGCCCACGCCTTGTGCGTGGCCGACGGGTCCAGCCGGTTCATGCAGACGAACGTGCCGATGCGGAAGCCGAGGTACTGGGGGTGGTTCTGCCAGTACGTGCGCTTCTTGACCGGGTTGTCCTTGACCCAGTCGACGACGATGGCGGTGAAGCGCGCGATCATCGCCTGACCCTCGGCGTCCCCGAGCGCCAGCCCCGTCTTGAGCAGCGGCAGCGCCCAGTGCAGCGAGTGCATGTAGCGGTCGCCCGCGAGGTCGAGCCCCGACTGCGGCGCCCACGACGGGTTGGCCGCGAGCCGCATGGTGCCGTACTGGCCCATGTCGACGGTGCCGCCCATGATCGCCCGCGCCCGGTCGACGTCGGCCCGCGTGAGGGAGCCGAGCGTGTGCATGTTCTCGCAGACGCCGTCGTAGCCCGCGGCAGCAGAGGCGGTGCTCGGGGCGGCGACGGTCTGGACGGCCACGACGCCGGTGAGGGCGAGCGCGCCGGCCGCGACGGCGCCGGTGAGGCGGCGGAGCGGGGGGAGGCGTCGGGAAACGGGGGTCTGGCTGGGGGACGACATAGGCCACCCATGGTGTCAGATGTCCGGTTCACGACGAAACACGCGTCACCGACCTGTGACCTTGTCACACCGGGCACGGCGGCGCCGTCGGAGGGGTGACGAGAGAGGAGAGCATCATGCGTGTCTTCGTCGCAGGCGCCACCGGAGCGCTCGGCAGCCACCTCGTTCCCGCGCTGGTGAAGGCCAGTCACGAGGCGGTCGGCACGACCAGGAAGAAGGGGGGCGTCGCGAGGATCGAGGAAGCCGGCGCCACCGGGATCGTCATGGATCCGCTCGACCGCGAGAGCGTACGGTCCGCCGTGGCCGGGGCTCTCCCCGACGTGGTCGTGCACGAGCTGACCGCGCTGTCGGACATGACCGGCAACCCGAAGAGGTTCGACCGCGAGTTCGCGACGACCAACCGGCTGCGGACCGAGGCGACCGACCACCTGCTGGCGGCGGCGCAGGAGGTCGGGGCGCGACGGTTCGTCGCCCAGAGCTACGCCGGATGGCCGACCGAGCGGCGTGGGTCGTGGGTCAAGACGGAGGAGGACCCGCTGGTCGACGACCCCGGCAGGGAGGCCCGCGAGTCGCTGGCGGCGATCCGTCATATCGAGCAGGCCGTGACGACGGCACCCGGCATCGAGGGGCTCGTCCTGCGGTACGGCGCGTTCTACGGACCCGGCAACGGGCTCGCGCGGGGCGGCGCGATGGCCGAGATGGTGCGGCGAGGCCGGATGCCGGTCGTCGGCGGCGGCTCCGGCGTGTGGTCGTTCCTCCACATCGACGACGCGGCATCGGCGACGGTCGCGGCCGTCGAGCACGGCGCCCCCGGCGTCTACGCCGTCGTCGACGACGATCCGGCGCCCGTCTCGGAGTGGTTGCCGTACCTCGCCGAGCAGCTCGGGGGGCGCAGACCGCTGCGGCTGCCCGCCTGGGTGGCCCGGCCGCTCATCGGTGAGTTCGGCATCGCCATGATGACCACGGTCCGCGGCGCGTCCAACGCGAAGGCGAAGCGCGAGCTCGGGTGGGCACCTGCGTACGCGAGCTGGCGGGAGGGCTTCCGTACGGGCCTCGGCTGAGCGGCTCGAGACCCCGTACATTGCCCGCATGGACCTCCGTGACGACGACCTGACCTCGCTGGCGAACTCGCTGGCCGAGCTCGTCGGCGCCCCGATCACGATCGAGGACCCGCAGGCAAGCGTCCTGGCCTACTCCCAGAGCCTGGACGCCGACCGTTCGCAGGCCGTCGACGACGCGCGGATCACGACGATCCTCGGCCGGCAGGTACCGCCCCACTACCGGGCGCTGCTCGACGAGGCCGGCGTCTACCGCCAGATCGCCCGCTCCCACGACGTCGTCACCGTCGACCTCCCGGGGTCCGGCATGACGCAGCGGGCCATCGTGGCCGTGCGGGACGAGACGGGGACGCTGCTCGGCTCGGTGTGGGCCGCCGTGCCCGCGGGGCTGACCGAGCTCCAGCGCCGCGCGCTGCTCGAGGGTGCGCCGGTGGTCGCCCGGGGTCTCGTCCGGCAGCGCGAGCGGGCGGACTCCAGCCGTCGGCGGACGGTCGAGGTCGTCGAGGCGCTCCTGCGCGGGGGTGACGACGCCGTCCGCGCGGCGGAGCAGGCGGGGCTGCGGCCGCCGTGCACCGCGGTGGTCCTCGCCTCGGACCGCGCGGACGTCGCGGTGCCCGCACCGCGCGCCGGCGCGTTCGTCCTCCACCTCGCCGCCGTGGCCCCGAGCGCGGCGGCGGCGCAGGTCGACGACGTCGTGTACGCGGTGGTCTCCGGGGACGAGACGAGCGCGGCGCGCCTGGCGCGCGACTTCCTCGCCCGCGCGCACGGCCCGCTCGTCGTCGGAGTCGGGCGGACGGTCGATACCCCGGCGGCGATCGACGTCTCGGCCCGCGACGCGGACGGGGTCGTCCGCATCCTGCGCCGCCGCCGTCGTACGGGAGTGGTCGAGACCGTCCGGAGCACGCTCGCCGACGTGGTGGCGCTGCGCGCTGCCGAGGCCCTGGCGGGGTACGAGGACTTCAGCCCCCTCACGGCGCTCGAGCGCTTCGACGCCGAGCACCACGCGGAGCTGCTCCCGAGCGCGCGCGCCTACCTCGCGCACGGCGGCGACGTCGGTGAGGCCGCGGCGTCGCTGCACGTCCACCCGAACACGCTGCGCAACCGCCTGCGCCGCGCCTCCCAGGCGGTCGGCGTCGACGTCGACGACCCGGACACCCGACTCCTCCTCGCGCTGCACGTCAAGCTGCGCGACCTCGACGCCTGACCGCGCTCCGCGCCGGCCCGCGCCCCCGCACGGCCCGCCCGCAGCGTGCCCGCGCGCCCGCGCCGTGCCCGCGCACCCGCACCGTGCCCGCCGCACCGTGCCCGCGCCCCGCACGGAGGACTTGCAATTGCGACCACCTACTGGTCACAACCGCAAGTCTTCTCTGCGCGTCTTCCGCCGAATGCACCGTGGACTTGCAGTTGCGACCCCCTGCGGGTCAGAACAGCAAGTCTTCGGTGCGGGTGGTGCGGGTGGTGCGGGTGGTGCGGGTGGTGCGGGTGGATCGCGCCCGCACGGTGTGCGATCCCACACCGGACCCGCGTCGATCGTGGCCGAACGCACACCCCGCGCGGCGTCGTACCCGCCGAGCATGGTGACCATGAGCACATCGGGCAGCGCTGCGAGCGCGTCGAGCACCCCTCAGCACGTCGTCGTCGCCGGAGCCGGCATGGTCGGACTCTCGACGGCATGGTTCCTCCAGGAGCGTGGCGTCCGGGTCACGGTGGTCGACCGCACCGGCGTCGCCGCCGGCTCCTCGTGGGGCAACGCGGGCTGGGTCTCGCCGGCGCTGACCCTCCCGCTGGCCGAGCCTGCCGTCCTCAAGTACGGCCTCAAGGCCATGCTCAGCCCGGCCTCACCGGTCTACGTCCCGCTGACGACCGACCCGAAGCTGCTGCGCTTCCTCGTCGGCTTCGCCCGGCACTGCACGCCGAAGAAGTGGCGTTCGGCGATGGCGGTCTTCACCGAGCTCAACCGCGACGCCCTCGGCGCGTACGACGTCCTCGGCGACGGCGGCACGGCCGGGCACGGCGTCCTCGAGCCGATCCAGGACGCCGACCCGTTCCTCGCCGGCTTCGCCTCCGTCGAGGACCGCAAGACGCTGGTCGACGAGCTCGCCCACGTGGTCGCGTCCGGCGGCTCGGTCGACTACGACCTGCTGAGCGCCGACGAGATCCGTTCCCTCGAGCCGACGCTCGGTGACGGGGTCCGGGCAGGTGTCCGCATGCTCGGGCAGCGCTACGTGAACCCGCCCGCGTACGTCGCCTCGCTGGCCGAGTCGGTCGTCGCCCGCGGCGGCGAGCTGCGCGGCGGCTTCGAGGTCACCGACGTCGTCGATCTCGGCGCTCGCGGTGTCGAGGTGCTGGCGGCCACCGGTGAGCGGCTGCGCGCCGACGCCGTCGTCCTCGCGACCGGCACGTGGCTCGGCGACCTCGCCCGGTCGTACGGCGTGAAGCGTGTGGTGCAGGCGGGCCGCGGCTACAGCTTCACCGTCGTCCCGGAGCAGATGCCGAAGAACCCGATCTACTTCCCGGTCCAGCGCGTCGCCTGCACGCCTCTCGGCGACCGGCTCCGCGTCGCGGGAACGATGGAGTTCCGCCACCCCGACGCTCCCCTGGAGCCCCGCCGGATCGACGCGATCGTGGCGTCGGCGCGCCCGATGTTCACCGGCGTCGACTGGGACGCGCGCCAGGAGGAGTGGGTCGGCTCGCGCCCGTGCACGACCGACGGCCTGCCGCTCGTGGGAGCCACGCGCTCGCCGCGGGTCCACGTCGCGGGCGGCCACGGCATGTGGGGCATCGCGCTCGGACCCCTCACCGGCCGGATGGTCGCCGACGGTCTGACGGGGCACGCCGTGCCGTCGTACGCGCGTCGTCTCGATCCCCTGCGCTGACACTCGATCCCCTGCGCTGACAAAGGGGACGAATCGCCACGGGGCACCCTGGGCGTCCTGACGAGTCGGTATGCTTCGGGCCGGAGCACCAGGCCGTGGTCACCGTCGACCGCGTACACGCACCACCCCCGTGCGTGGTCGGCTGAACGGAGGATTCGACCCATGGCGTTTCTGCTGCGCATCGAGCTCCCCGACGTCCCCGGCTCGCTGGGTGCCGTCGCGACCGCGCTCGGTGAGGCCGGTGCGGACATCCACGCGATCGAGATCGTCGAGCACCGCACCGACGGCAAGGCTGTCGACGACGTGCTGCTCGAGCTCCCCGTGACCACGATGCCGGACCAGCTCATCACGGCCTGCCACCGCCTCGACGGCGTGCGGGTGCAGTGGATCTCGCGCTACAACGCGGGCGCGAACCTCTCGATGGACCTCGAGGCGGTCGAGGCGTTCACGGCCGAGCCGGGTCGTGCGCTCGAGAGCCTCGTCGACCGCGTGCCCGAGACGTTCCGTGCCGACTGGGCGCTGCTCGTGGAGTCGGGTGACTCCGGGCAGCAGGTCGTGCACGCGACGCCGACCGCGCCCGAGCGCGTCCCGGACGTCGAGAAGTGGTTCACGCTCGAGCATGCGCAGCGGCTGCCTCCGGTGTCCGACTGGGGCTCGATGGTCCTCGCGGGTGCGCCCGTCCCCCAGCGCGAGGCGGTCGTGATCTTCGGGCGCCACGGCGGTCCGCCGGTGCTCGACTCCGAGCTCGCCCGGCTCGGCCACATCGTCGCGCTCGCGGCGTCGGTGTCCGCGGCCGTCTAGCCCTTCGTCGCCGCGGCGGCTTCGCGGACCATGAAGACGTCGACCGTGTCCTCGGCCTCGGCCACGAAGCCGTGCCGCTCGTACAGGCGGCGTGCCGCACTGCCCCGCAGGACGTTCAAGCGCACCGCGACGCCTCGGCGGTCGCACCCTGCCAGCAGGTCGCGCAGCACGGCGGTGCCGGTCCCGCGTCCCTGCAGCAGCGGCGAGAGATAGAAGTGCTCGAGCCAGTACGCGTCGTCGGCGGGCCGCAGCGCGACGCAGCCCGCGAAGGCGCCGGCGACCTCGATCACCCGCGTGTGGGCGGGGCAGAACCCGTCACGCAACCGCTGCCGGACGCGCTGCTCGTCGTACCGGCCGAGGCGTTCGAGGTCGGCGCGGAGCACGACGGCGCGCAGCTCGGCCACCGCGTCGACGTCGGCGGCCGTGCTGGGCCGCATCCGCCAGTCCGCCACGCGCACCAGCGTACGGCGCGGTGGTCTAGCCCTTGGTCACCGGCACGTGCGCGGAGTGGTTGCGGCCGAGCGCCGCGACCTCGCGCTCCATCGCCGGCACGGTCTTCTTGACGAGGCGCTTGGCGACCGGCTCGGCGAGCGCCGAGCTGAAGATCGGCTTGGTGAAGTTCGCGACGGCGACCCCCTTGGGCACGTAGACCCGACGCTTCTTCTTTGCGAGGCCGTGGCTGATCGCCTCCACGCAGTCCTCGAGCGAGGTCGTCCCGTTGGCCGGCCACGGGAGCCTGCTGCGGATCGCCTTGAACGACGGCAGGTCCGCCTCCGCGCCCCGCACGATGTCGGTGTCGATCCACGACGGGTGGCAGACCCCGACCTTCACGCCGTGGACCCACATCTCCTGGCGGTAGGCGAGCGCCAGCGCCTCGGCGCCGGCCTTGCTCGCGTTGTACGGCGCCAGCCCCGCCAGCGGGGTGAACGCGGCGAGCGAGGAGACCACGAGGACGTAGCCCTTGGTCGCGATCACGTGCGGCGTGACCGCGCGCAGCGTACGGAAGACTCCGTTGAGGTTCACGTCGACCACCCGCTCGAAGGCCTCGGGGTCGATCTGCCGGACCGTCCCGTACGAGGCGATGCCGGCGTTGGCGAGGACGTGGTCGATGCGGCCGAAGCGTGCGGCGGCCGCGTCCACCGCGGTCTCGACCGCAGCGGTGTCGCGGACGTCGGCCTCCCACCACGCGGCGGCGTCACCGAGCTCGGCGGCGACCGCCTTCAGCTCGTCCGGCTCGAGGCCGATGAGGGCGACGCGACCGCCGCGGCGGACGTACTCGCGGGCGACACCTGCGCCGATGCCGCGCGCGGCTCCGGTGACGACGGCAACCTTGCCGGTGAACGTGGAGGTCATGGAGCCAAGATACCGTCGGTATCCGAGATGTGCCACCCGCGATGTCACATCATGGATGGGGAGACGGGCCGGCCGGGGCCCAACGGACCCCGGCCGTTTGTCGTACCGCCTCGCGTCGGCCTAGAGGGCCTTGAGGATGTCCTCGACGCGCTCCTTGGCGTCGCCGAACAGCATCTGGCTGTTGTCGCGGAAGAACAGCGGGTTCTGGACCCCGGCGTACCCGGCGGCCATGGACCGCTTGAACACGATGACGTTCTCGGCCTCCCAGACCCGCAGCACCGGCATCCCGGCGAGCGGGCTGGTCGGATCCTCGGCCGCGGCGGGGTTGACGGTGTCGTTGGCGCCGATGACGAGCACGACAGAGGTGTCGGCGAGGTCGTCGTTGACCTCGTCCATCTCGAGCACGATGTCGTACGGGACCTTGGCCTCGGCCAGCAGGACGTTCATGTGCCCGGGCAGGCGACCGGCGACCGGGTGGACCCCGAAACGGACCTCGATGCCGCGGTCGCGCAGCTTGCGGACCAGGTCGGCGACCGGGTACTGCGCCTGAGCGACGGCCATGCCGTAGCCGGGGGTGATGACGACCGAGCGGGCGTTCGTGAGGAGGTCGGCGGCGTCGGCGGCGGAGATCTCGCGGTGCTCGCCGTAGTCGGTCGCGTCGTTGGTCGAGGCCTCGATGCCGAAGCCGCCGGCGATCACCGAGATGAACGAGCGGTTCATCGCCTGGCACATGATGTAGGACAGGTACGCACCGGAGGAGCCGACGAGCGCGCCGGTGACGATCAGCAGGTCGTTGTTGAGCAGGAAGCCCGACGCGGCCGCGGCCCAGCCCGAGTAGCTGTTGAGCATCGACACGACGACCGGCATGTCGCCGCCGCCGATCGACGCGACGAGGTGCCAGCCGAGCGCGAGCGCGAGCACGGTGACGACGATCAGCAGGACGAGGTTCGGGGAGACGACGAACCAGACCGTCAGGATCACGAAGGCCACGAGCGCGCCGACGTTGATCGCGTTCTTGCCCGGGAGCATCAGCGGCGCCGAGCGCATCCGCGCGGACAGCTTCAGGTTGGCGACGATCGAGCCGGTGAAGGTGACAGCGCCGATGAAGATGCCGATGAAGATCTCGGCGTGATGGATGTCGGCCAGCGACCCGGTCAGGTGGTTCGGGGCCAGGTAGCCGTTCCAGCCGACCAGCACAGCCGCCAGACCGACGAACGAGTGCAGCAGCGCGATCAGCTCGGGCATCTGGGTCATCGCGACGATGCGCGCACGCCACAGTCCGATGGCGGCACCGATCAGGACGGCGACGAGCAGCAGCGCGATCGCGGTGGCGTCGGCGACGTCGGCGACCAGCGCGAACGTCGCGACCAGCGCGATCGCCATGCCGGCGATGCCGTACCAGACGCCGTTGCGCGACGTCTCGTGCTTGGACAGCCCGGCGAGGGAGAGGATGAACAGCAGGGAAGCGACGATGTACGCCGCGGTGGCAGCACTCTGTGCAGTCATGGCGGCGTCAGTCCTTCGAGAACATGCTGAGCATGCGACGGGTCACGGCGAACCCGCCGAAGACGTTGATGGAGGCCAGCAGGATCGCGACGAACGACAGCACCCGGATGGTGGTGGCGTTGTCGGCCCCGTCGCCGATCGAGATCTGCAGCATCGCGCCGACGACGATGATGCCGCTGATCGCGTTGGTCACCGACATCAGCGGCGTGTGCAGGGCGTGGTGCACCTTGCCGATCACGTAGTAGCCGATGACGATCGCCAGCGTGAGCACCGTGAAGTGCTCGGGCAGCGGGGCAGGCGCGAAGGCGTTGACCAGGAACAGCGCGAGGATGCCGGTGCCGATCAGGCCCCACTTGATCGCGGGGTTGGGCGGCGCCTTCCTCTCGGTGACGGCGGGCACGGCTGCCGGGGCGGCGGCGGCAGGTGCGGCCGAGACGGAGACCGGCGGTGGCGGCCAGGTCTTCTCGCCGTCGCGGACCACGGTGACGCCGCGCTGGACGACGTCGTCGAAGTCGAGGACGAGCTGCCCGTCCTTGGCCGGGGTGAGCAGCTTGAGCAGGTTGACCAGGTTCGTGCCGTACAGCTGCGAGGCCTGGGTGGGCAGCCGGCCCGCGAGGTCGGTGTAGCCGAGGATCGTCACGCCGTTGTCGGTGACGACCTTCTCGCCCGCGACCGACCCGGCGACGTTGCCGCCCTGGGCTGCCGCCATGTCGACGATGACGCTGCCCGGCTTCATGCTCGCCACGTCCGCCTCGGTGATCAGGCGGGGCGCCGCACGCCCGGGGATCAGGGCGGTCGTGATGATGATGTCGACGTCGGCAGCCTGCTCGGAGTAGATCTCCGCGGCGCGCCGGTCGTACGCCTCGCTGGTCGCCCGCGCGTAGCCGTCGGTCGAGACCTCCTGCTCGACGTCGACCTTGAGGTACTCCCCGCCGATCGACTTGACCTGGTCGGCGACCTCGGGACGCGGGTCGGTGGCGCGGACGATCGCGCCCAGGCTGCTCGCCGCACCGATCGCGGCCAGCCCGGCGACGCCGGCGCCCGCGACGAGCACCTTGGCCGGAGGCACCTTGCCCGCGGCGGTGACCTGACCGGTGAAGAACCGGCCGAACTCGTGCGCCGCCTCGACCACGGCCCGGTAGCCCGCGATGTTGGCCATCGACGAGAGCACGTCCATCGACTGCGCCCGCGAGATGCGCGGCACCGCGTCCATCGCCAGCACCGTGAGGCTGCGCTGGGCCAACGCGTCGACGAGCGCCTCGTTCAACGCCGGGGCGACCAGGCTGACCAGCGTCGCGTCGTCGCGGAGCAGGCCGATCTCGTCCGACGACGGTGCGTTGATCTTGAGCACCAGGTCGGACTGCCACGCCTCGTCGCGCGATGCCGTCGAGGCACCGGCCTCGACGTACGCCTCGTCGGAAAAGCTGGACGCTACGCCTGCACCGGACTCGACCACGACGTCGTAACCCAGCTTGATCAGCTGCGTGACCGTCGCCGGAGTGCCGGCGACGCGTGTCTCACCCGGCGAGGTCTCCTTGACCACGCCGATCTTCATTCGGCAGACGTTATCCGCAGCGACTGGCGGACGACCAGTGGGTGAGACGTGCATCTCATCGGTTGGGACCTGAGCGTTGGCTCGCGCAACATTTTCTTCGCGTCCACCCCACGTGACCTGCGCAAACGGAGTCGCGTGCCCTCCGCGGCGCTCAGCCCGCGAACGGCCACTTCTCGAGCCGGGCCTCGGCGCGGGCGGCGTACGGCCGGGCGCCGAGCGCGCGTGCCCGCCGCGCTGCCGCGGCCACCTCGACGCGGGCACCGTCGTGCCCGAGGATCCCGCGGAGCGTGCCGCCGTAGAGTCCCGACGGCCCGAGGCAGACCAGTCCCGGCCACTGCACGACGAGGGTGTCGCCCCACCCTGACGTGTACGGCTCCAGGACCGCGGCCACCTCGCGCACCCGCGGGCGCAGCTCGGGCGCGACGTGACCGACCGCGACGAGGGCCTCCGTGGCGAGCGGCACCCGCACGGCGACCCGAGGCCCGTGCAGCCCACCCGGCTGGCCGACCACCGCCTCCACCAGCTCCAGCGCCCGCCGGGGGTCCCCGCTCTCCGCGGCCCCCATCGCCACGACGAGCGCGAAGTCCTCGTCGAACTCGTCCGCGAGAGCGTCTGCCTCCTCGACGCTCTCCGCCAGACGGCCGCGGTGCCACAGCTCGATCGAGGCGCTGGTCATCAGCGAGACCTCCGCGAGGCGACGTGCCGGGCTGTCCGGGGCGACTCCCGCGAGGTGCCGGGCCATGAGGTCCCTCGACGCGTCGTACTCGCCGCGCAGCACCGCCAGCATCACCTGCCACCAGAGCTGCATCGCCTCGAGGTCGTCGCCGCCGTCCACGGCGAGCCGGCCGAACTCGGCGGACAGGCGGCGTACGAGGCGGAGGTCGCCGGCCTCGAGCGCGCACACCCGCCGCAGGTGGAGGGCGGTCGCGCGGGAGTCGACGTCGTCGGCGAGCGCGGCGAGGGTGTGGGCGATCGCGGTCCGCTCGGCCACCGTCGACGGCTCCCACCGGCACACGAACGCGGCCAGGTGGACCTGGCGCTCCGCCGCACTGCCCGGTGCGCTGCAGGCCGTGGCCTCGCGCAGGAGGTCGAGGTCGCCCGACAGGCCCTGCACCGCACGGTCGACCGCCTCGACGGCCTGGATGCGCGCCACCACCTCGGCGTCGAGCTCCTCGCGGTGCGCGAGCGCGCGCGCCCGCAAGGTCGAGGAACCGGACTGCGTGAGCCCGAACCCCGAGAAGTAGCCGCCGACACCCCTCGGCGCCGCGAGCAGGGCGATGCGCGCCAGGCCGGGCCAGTCCGCCCGCTCCGCGCAGCGACGCCCGGCCCGCTCGAACCACTCGTCCGCCGACGCGTAGTCGCCCAGCTGAGCGCGTGCCCGCCCCGCCAGCGCCTCCAGGTCGGTCACCACCGTCACCTCGGACGGGTCGGCGTGCTGGAGGCCGAGCTCGGCGAGCCGGACGGCCTCACCCGCGGCGCCGTGCCGCAGCGCGTCGTCGGCAGCGCTGCGGCAGGCGTGGGCGGCGCCCGCGTCCACGGCTCCCATCGCCGCCGCGCTGCGGTGGACCGCGATCGCGGCGAGCCCCGACGGCGCCACGACGGTGAGGGCCTCGGCGACGCGCGCGTGCAGCGCCGCGAGCTCGGCGCCCCCGACCCGATCGAGAACCGCCTGGCGGACCAGGTCGTGCACGAAGGCGATCTCAGACCCGGAGACCGTCACGATCTGCGCCGCCACGAGCTCGCTCACGCGTCCGTCGAGCCCGGCCGCGCCCGCCGCCCCGGCCGCGCCCGCCGCCCCGGCCGCGCTGGTGCCATCCACCGCCGACGCGAGCGCCAGCGTCGTACGGGGTCCGACCACGGCCAGCACCTCCGCGAGCGCGCGGGAGGGGTCCGACACCGCGTCGAGCTTGCCCCGGATGATGCGGGTCATCGCGTGGTCGGTGATCGGCAGGCCGGTGCGGACGAGGTCGCAGAGCTGGGTGGCGACGAGCGGGCTGCCGTCGCTGCGCGTGACGATCTCCCGGGCCACTGACGCGTCGACACCGCCGACCCGCGAACCGACCAGCGCCTCCAGGTCGGTCTCGGAGAGCGGCGGGAGCTCGAGGTCGGTGTGGACGCCGGCGGACTGCAGCAGCTGAATCAGGGCGGCGCGCTCGGGCTCCGTCCGCCCCGGGCGCTGGGTGAGGACGACGAGCACAGGGTGCGCACGGAGGACCCGCACCGCCGAGGCGATCGTCCGCAGCGAGTCGAGGTCCGCCCACTGCACGTCGTCGACCACGGCGACCACGTGGCCGCGCTCCCGGGCCACGTCGGCGAAGAGCGCGGCAAGGGTCCGTGCCGAGGGCGCATCCGGGACCTCGCGTCCCGTGAGCGCGGCCTGGTCCAGCCAGGGTGTCAGCGTCTCGCGCGGCGCCGTCCCCTCTCCGGCCACCCCGCCGGTGACGAACGCCGTCTCCCTGTGGCGGTCGACCGCGTCGGCGACGAGGGTCGACTTCCCGATCCCGGCCGGACCGCGCACGGTGACGACCACCAGCTCCCGCTCGCTGCGCTGCCAAGCCCGGTCCAGCGCCGCAGCCGCGTCAGCCCGGCCGATCAGACGCGACCCCGTCGCGGAGGTGGGCTCGGTCGACACCGCCGGGTTGCGGATCTCCTGCTCGACGCGCAGCGTGTCCGCAGCCGGGTCGAGCCCGAGCTCGTCGCGCAGGCCGCGCCGCAGGCGTACGAGCACGTCCAACGCCTCCGGCACCCGACCGCAGTCGCGCAGCGCGAGCGCCAGCAGCCGGACCGTGCCCTCGCGCAGGGGTCGTCGTTCGCAGCTCTCGGCGAGCAGCGTGACCGCCTGCTGCGGACGGCCGAGCGCCAGCAGGTCCTCGGCGCACATCTCGGTCAGCTCCGAGCGCAGCTCGTCCAGACGCGCACGCTCCGGCGCGAGCTCCGCGACGTCCTCGACCTCGGGGAGTGCGTCGGCCCGCCAGAGGGCGAGAGCCCGCTCGAGGAGCCCGACCGCCCGGGCGGCGTCGCCGTCGGCGTGCGCGCTGCGGGCCTCCCGGGACAGGCTGTCGAGCAGGTCCAGGTCGGTGCTCTCCCCGGCGCACCGCAGCGCGTAGCCGTTGGACGTGGTCTCGATCGTGACGTCGGGCGCCGACCGCAGCGCCCGCCGCAGCCGGGACACGTAGCCCTGCAGCGTCACCCGGGCGCTCTCCGGCGGGTCGCCCCGCCAGAGCAGCTCGCTGAGGTAGTCGGCGCTGCGCGTCGTCCGCTCGACCGCGAGGATGACGAGAAGGTCGGCGTGCTTGCGGGCCGGGACGGCGATCAGCGACCCGTCTCCACCGCGCACCTGGAGCGGGCCGAGCGTCGCGATCGTCGGCGCGGGCGGGGCTTCAGAGGCCGACCAGGACGGCACCAGCGTCACACCAGCGGCCTGGGCGACCGTCGTCGCATGACCAACACCACAGCAACCCAGCCCACCTCAACCTCCCGCGCCGAGTCCCGCACCGAGGTCGGTGGCCCGTCTCGCGAGACTGTACTGCGCATGGCCGGAGCGGCGCTCGCTCTTGGCGGCACCCTGTGCATCGCCGGTGGGGTCCTCCACCCGATCGTGCACGGCAAGGGCCACTCCGTCGAAGCCCTGACCAGCCCCGGCACGCCGATCGCCCAGATCCTGCTCGGGATCGGGACCGTCCTGCTGATCCTGGGCCTGCCCGCGATGTACGCGTGGATGCGCCCGCGGCTCGGCACGGCCGGGTTCGTCGGCACGCTCCTCTACCTGGTCGGCAACATCGTCACCGCGGCCGGCCACCTGACCGTCGAGCTGTTCGTGGCCCACCCGCTGGCCGAGAACCCGGACACGGCGCACCTCATCGCCGACGACGACACGATGATCGGCACGACCGCGTTCGGGCTCTTCAACACCCTGGGCGGCCTCGTGATGCTGCTCGGCATGGGTCTGCTCGGCGCGAGCATGCTCCGCAACCGGGCCGTCCCGCGCTGGATCGCGATCCTCACGCTCGCCGGGATGGTCGGGTTCTTCGTGCCGGTCCCCGCGACGGCAGGCCTCTCCGGCTTCCTGTACGAGGCGCCGCGCGGCGTCGCCGTGGCCGCGATCGGCGTGCTGATGATGCGCCGTCCGCGCGGTCTGCGTCGGTGGGTCAGTGGTCACCCGCGTCGCACCGGTGACCGCTGAGGCACCAACGGGTGCGCGGGTGCCTCACACCACGCCGTACAAGCGGTCTCCTGCGTCGCCCAGCCCCGGCACGATGTAGCCGACGTCGTTGAGCTTCTCGTCCACGGCCGCCACGACCAGCGACACCGGCACCGCGATGTCGGCGAGGTCCGCCTCGACGCGCGCGATGCCCTCGGGCGCCGCGAGCAGGCACACCGCCGTGATGGCGGAGCAGCCGCGCGAGACGAGGAACTCGATCGCCGCCGACAGGGTGCCGCCGGTGGCGAGCATCGGGTCGAGCACGTACGCCTGCCGGCCCGTGAGGTCGTCGGGAAGGCGCTCGGCGTACGTCGCGGGCTCGAGCGTCTCCTCGTTGCGGATCATGCCGAGGAAGCCGACCTCCGCGGTCGGGAGCAGGTGCTGCATCCCCTCGAGCATCCCGAGGCCGGCGCGCAGGATCGGCACGATGAGCGGCTTCGGCGGCGCCAGGCGGACGCCCTGGGCCGGCGAGACGGGGGTCTCGACCCGGACCGGCTCGACGCGGACGTCGCGCGTCGCCTCGTACGTCAGGAGCGTGACCAGCTCGTCGGTCAGCCGCCGGAAGGTCGGCGAGTCGGTCCCGGCGTCGCGGAGCGTCGTGAGCTTGTGCGCGACCAGCGGGTGGTCGACGACGTGGATGTCCATGACCGGCACCCTACCGACCAGCGAACTCGCGGTAGCTCTCCAACACGAGCGCGCGATCCTCTGACATCCTCGGGGGTACGCGTTCGACGGTGAGCGCCGGAGGGGGGTGTCGGTCGTGGAGAACGAGGTGGAGGACGCGGTCGACGTCGCGCTGGTCGCCTACCGCGAGGAGGGCGTGTGGCAGCTGACCGCGCTCCCGTCCGGTGTCGGCGAGGACGTCGAGGAGCTGGAGCGGGCGCTGCGCCCCTTCCCGTCCGACTGCGGGGTGATCGGGATGGTCGCGGTCGACGAGGACTTCTTCGTGCTCGCCCGCGTCTCCGGCACCCACACGCGGCTGCTGCTGTCCGACGTCACCGCGATCGACGAGTGGCCGCTGGCCAGCTCCGTGGCCGACGAGCTCGACCTCCCCGACCCGGAGGAGGACGACGAGCCGCAGCCGGCCGGCGACATGGAGATCCTCGCCGACCTCGGCGTGACCGCGATCGACCTAGCCGTGATGCTCGACGACCCCGACGCCTATCCCGACGAGGTGTTGGGCGACATCGCCGAGCGGCTCGGCTTCGGCGACGCCTACCAGGCGCTCGTCGACTGACGTGCCGTCCCCGCTCGCCCGCGACGAGGCCCTGATGGGTCGCGCCCTCGATCTCGCTCCGCGTGCTCTCGCCTCCGCCGACGTCCCGGTCGGTGCCCTCGTGGTCGACGCCGACGGCACAGTGCTCGGCGAGGGCTGGAACGCCCGCGAGCGCGACGGCGACCCGACCGCCCACGCCGAGGTCCTCGCCCTTCGTGCGGCCGCCGAGGCCCGGGGTGAGTGGCGGCTCGACGGCTGCACGCTCGTCGTGACGCTCGAGCCCTGCACCATGTGCGCGGGCGCGCTCGTCCTGGCGAGGGTCTCGCGGCTGGTTTTCGGTGCGTACGACGAGAAGGCGGGCGCGGTCGGCTCTCTCTGGGACGTCGTGCGCGACCGGCGCCTGAACCACCGCCCGGAGGTACGCGGCGGGGTGCGCGCCGACGAGGCGTCCGCGCAGCTGCTGGCGTTCTTCGCCGAGCACCGCTGAGGCAGCGGACCCGGGTGGGGAGCCGGGGACCCGGTCCGGTAATCTCTTCTGCGGTGGCGTGTCCGAGCGGCCGAAGGTGCAACACTCGAAATGTTGTGTAGGGCAACCTACCGTGGGTTCAAATCCCACCGCCACCGCCGTACGAACCCCGTCTGGACCCGCGTCCAGGCGGGGTTCGCTGCTTGTCAGGCCGGGCGCCCGGTCAGCGCAACCCGGCGACCATCTCCGGCGTGACCGCGTCGACGCGCTCCACGACCGCCGCGGCGAGCGCGAGCGCGTCGTCGTCGGGCGGGTAGGCGGCGTTGGGGACGGCGACGACCGTCATCCCCGCCGCGTGGGCGGAGCGCAGCCCGTTGGAGGAGTCCTCGACCGCCGCGCAGGCCTCCGGCGCGACACCGAGCCGCGTCGCCGCCTCGAGGTAGACGTCCGGCGCCGGCTTCCCGCGGGGGACCTCCTCGCTGGAGACGACCGCGGCGAACCGGTCGGCGACCCCCGCCAGAGCAAGGACGAGGTCGATCAGCACGCGGTTGGCCGACGAGGCGACGGCCAGCCGGTACGACCCGGCAAGGGCGGTCACGGCGTCGACGGCCCCGGGGAGGAGCGGGAGGTCGTCGCGGTAGCCGGCCGCCATCACCTCCACGACCGCGCGACCGATCCGGTCGGGCGGGTCGGGCACCCCAAGCTCGCCGTGCAGGTAGCGCTCCCACTCGGGGGCGCTCATCCCCTGCATCGCGCGGGTGGCGTGGTCGGGGAACGGACGCCCGGCCGCGGCCACGACGTCGCGGCGCGCGGTGTCCCACCGCTCCTCGGAGTCGACGAGGACCCCGTCCAGGTCGAACACGACGGCCGTGATCATGGGCTCGAGACTACGGTGACCGACGGCGTACGACCGGGAGCCGGACGGGGCCGGTCACATCTCGGGGCGGCCCGCTCGCCAGTAGCCCATGAACGCCACCGAGCGCCGGTCGACGCCGCTCTCGGTGACGAGGAAGCGGCGCAGCGTCTTGATCACCGACGCCTCGCCGGCCAGCCACGCGTACAGGTCGCCGGTCGGGGGGAGGGGGACGCCCTGGTCGTCGAGGGCGACCTCCCACAGGAGCTCCTCGTCGGGGGCGACGTCGTCGATCGTCGTGGTGTCGGCGTTCGTGCCCTCCGGTGCCGGGGCGACGGGGAGGCCGAGCAGCGACGACGCGCACCGGCGTACGGCGGGGACGAGCTGCTCGCCGTGGGCCGCACCCTCGCGGGCGATCCAGGTGAGGGAGACGCCGGCAGGTCGCGGGAGGTCGGTGAAGTCCTCGGCGTGCGGCACCTCGAGGACGACGTGGCCGCACAGGTCGCCGGGCAGGTCCTCCAGGATCCGTGAGATCGCGGGGACGGCCGTCTCGTCGCCGACGACGAGGATCGGCCGGTCGGCGGTGGGCACGGCGAACTCGAGACCGCCGTGCGGGCCGGGGTGGAGCGCGTTGGGTCCCATGAGGACGGCCGGCGTCCCCGGTCGACAGGTCGCCGCGAAGCGTCCGGCGGGCCCCGTCGTCCCGTGCAGCACCACGTCCACGTCGATCTCGCGCAGCGCCGGACGCGAGGCGCGGACGGTGTAGGTGCGGATCGGGTTGCGGTGATCGTCGGGCAGGCTGCGCCACTCGTCGTACCAGCTCGCCCCGACGGGCACGTGCGCGTAGCCGCCGGTCGCGTCGGGGAGGAGCAGCTTGATGCGCTGGTCGAAGCCGTTGGCCGCCATCTCGTGGAGGTCGTCGCCGCGGAAGGTGATGCGGACGAACGAGCGGGAGAGGGTGGTCGTCCGGGCCACCTCGACGTCGAAGAACCGCCAGGCCTGGACTACGGTCTCGGTGGTGGTGGTCAACGCGGAGCCTCCTGCTCGGACAGACGTTCTCAGGTAAGGCTAACCAAAGAGGTGCCGGGCAGTCCAGGGCGGGACCCACTAATCTCCTGGTACGAACCCTGCGACGAAGGAGCCCACGATGCCGACTCCACGCCCGCTCGTCACCGCCTCGCTCGCGTCTCTGGTCCTCGGAGCAGGGATGCTCGCCGCCACCGGGGCTCCAGCGCAGGGAGACGACGCCGCACTGTCACCGGACAAGACCGCCCTCGTCGTCGCGGCCGACGAGCCGGAGGCCGTCGCGTACGACGGACCGGTCGCGACCCCGCTCCAGCGCACGGTGGCCGACCGGGTCACGGCCCTGCTCACGCCGCAGGGGGAGAAGCCTGCCGACGGCGTACCGGTCAGCCTCGACGCGGGTGTCATCGGAGTGACCGGGAGCCCGACCGAGGGCTACACGCTCGTCGTCACGCAGGGCACCGACGGCAGGGCGCTGGTGGACCGGCTCACGCGTGGCCTCCCCACGACCGCGCGTCGCCTGCTGACGGTCCGGACGTCCGAGCGCACCGCCGACGAGCTGCGCGACGCGTGGCTCGGCGTCGCCGGGCAGCAGTGGCGTGCCTCCGCGGCCGCGCCGTCGGCCGGCTACGCGATGGACCTCGACCCCGAGCTCGAGGCCGTCGTCGTCGACGTCGCGTCGGAGGCCCCGGACTCGGCGGCCGCACGGCTCGACGTGCAGGCGGCGCCGGTCGAGGGCGTCCCGGCCGGAGCCGTGGTGGTCCGCTACTCCGGCGACGCCGGACGCAGCTCGCGTACGGCCGACACTGCGCCGCACTGGGGCGGCGCCCGCATCTCGTCGGGCTCCTCCAACTGCTCGTCCGGCTTCACGGTGAAGAGCAAGACGTCGAGCACCCGCTACTCGGTGACGGCCGGCCACTGCGGCGGCAACGGGACGTCCTGGTACTCGGGCGCTTACTACTTCGGGCAGACCTCGGGGCGTTCGAACTATCCCGAGTACGACCAGGCACGGCTGGCCGGCTCGACGTACTCGGGCTCGATCTACACCGACGGGCTGGACAACTTCGACGTCCGGACGGTCACCGGAGCGAACGACGGCGCGGTCGGCGACAACGTCTGCGCGTCCGGCGCGGTGACGAAGTCGGTCTGCGGGATCGAGATCACGAGCCTGTCGGCCACGTTCTGCGACGACCCGGACGTGGCGTCGACCTGCAGCACCTACCTGATGCGTGGCCGGCGCAGCGACGACCGGGTCATCGCCCGCAACGGCGACAGCGGCGGCCCCGTCTACCAGCGCAACCTCACCGAGGCGCGGGCGTCCATCCGGGCGATGGTGATCGCGTACGACATGAGCGGCGTGCGGATGTACGCCGAGCGCTACGCGTCGATCTCGAGCCACCTCGGCGTCGTGGCGATCACGAGCTGAGCGTCAGGCGGCCGGCTCCACGCCGACGTCGGGGACGCAGAGGGTGACCCGGTTCTTGGCCTTGATCGCCTTGACCGGCTCCTTCTTCATGCCCTTGAAGTCGGTCCCGATGTAGACCTCGACGCTCGCCTCGTCCTCGGGGGTGCCCTTCGTGTACTGCACCTTGCCCTTGAACTGGGCGCCGACGAGGCGGGCGTCGACCCGCTTCGGCTCGCGCGCGACGACGCGGACGTTCGCGATCCGGGTGTCGTCGGGGGCGTTGCCGATCTTGCCGGGCAGGAACCCGATGCCTTGGAGGTTGATCATCGTCCGGTTGGCCATGCCGGAGCGGCCGCCCGCGTTGAAGACGTTGACGCTGACCTGGTTGGGGGCGAGCTGCTCGCCGGGCTCCAGCGTGCGGTTGCGGCAGGAGCTGGACGCGTCGGCGTCGGGAAGCTCCGGCGCCTCGGCGAACAGCAGCCTCACCCCTGTGTACGTGCCCGCCACGAGGACGGCGGCGAGCACCGACATCGTGAGGAACGTGCGCAACCCCCGGCTCATCGTCACCTGTCCATCGCGTAGATACGGGCATGCATGACCTGGCGCTGCTGCAGCGCCGCGCGGAGGGCGCGGTGCAGACCGTCCTCGAGGTAGAGGTCGCCCTGCCAGCCGACGACGTGCGGGAACAGGTCGCCGAAGAACGTGGAGTCCTCGTCGAGGAGATTGGCGAGGTCGAGCTGGCGCTTCACCGTGATGAGGGTGTCCAGACGGACCTGCTGCGGAGGCAGCTTGGCCCACTGGCTCTGGGTCAAGCCGTGCTCAGGGTACGGCTTGCCCTCACCCACTCCTCGGAAGATCACCCCTGCAGTGTAGTCAGGCGCCTGTCTGCCCCTCGGGCGCCGCGTGCGCGCCGACCCGCGCACCGGGTCGTCCTCGACTTCCTCAATCGCTGGACGTGATCCGCGTCACACACTACGGTCGTCCCGCGGGACGCCCGACGCCCGCTCCGGCGGAGCCGGTCCCTCGTGACGAGAGGCGTTGCTGATGCGGTGGAGGCGTGCGGTCGTGGTGGCACCGGCGGCAGGGGTGCTGGTCTCGGGACTTCTCATGGCGTCGCTGTCGCCACCGGCCAGCGGCGCGGTCACCGCGCACGGGTCCGAGGGCGGCAAGGCACGGCTGGCGGTCGAGACGGTGTCCAACCCGCGACCGGACCTGGTCAGCGGAGGTGACGTCCTGGTCCGCGTCACGGGAGCCACCGACGACGCGCGCGTGACCCTCCTCCTCAACGGACGGCGTACGAGCACGGCGCTCGTCGAGCAGGCCGACGGCAGCCGGACCGGCGTCGTCTCCGGGCTGCGCGAGGGACGCAACCTGCTGATCGCCGCCAGCGGCTGGAGGCTGGCCACGGAGATCGTGACGAACCACGACATCACCGGCCCGGTGCTCTCCGGACCTCAGCAGCAGCCGTTCTACTGCGAGACCGAGGCCTTCGGGCTCGGTCCGGCCGAGCAGCCCGACTGCGCGGCAGCGACGAAGGTCACCTACCAGTACCGCTCGGGCAGCTCCTTCAAGCCGCTCCCCGACCCGACCCAGGTCCCGGCCGACGCCGCGACGGTGACGGTCGGCGGCAGGACCTTCCCGTACGTCGTGCGACTCGAGACCGGCACGATCAACCGCGCGGTCTACCAGGTCGCGGGCCTGTACGACGGCACGGACCCGTCGCCGACCGCGCCCGAGGCGACGTGGAACGACCGTCTCGTCTACACCTTCGGCGGCGGCTGCAACGGCGGCTACCACCAGGGCGCCGGGACCGGCGGGGTGATGGACCACATGATGCTGTCGCAGGGCTACGTGGTGGCGTCGTCGTCGCTCAACGTCCTCGACAACAACTGCAGCCCGATCATCTCGGCCGAGACCGCCATGATGGTCAAGGAGCACGTCGTCGAGACGTACGGCGCGCCCGTGCACACCATCGGCTGGGGCGGCTCGGGCGGCGCGATCCAGCAGTACACGATCGCCGACACCTACCCCGGGATCGTCGACGGCATCGTCCCCAGCATCGGCTTCCCCGACGTCGTCACCACCACCGGCCCCAACGCCGACTGCCGGCTCCTGCAGCGGTTCTACGCCGGGGCCGGTGCCTCCTGGACCGCCGAGCAGCAGCGGGCCGTGACCGGCTACCTCAACGCGAGCAGCTGCGTCTCCTGGGACCTCGCCTTCGCCAACCGGCTCACCGCGACCGACTCCTGCCCGGCGGTGATCCCGGTCGAGGTCCGCTGGGACGCCGCCACCAACCCCGACGGCGTGCGCTGCGCGGCCATGGAGCAGTTCGTCAACCAGGTCGGGCGCGACCCGGAGACCGGGTTCGTCCGGAGCGCGCTCGACAACGTCGGGCAGCAGTACGGGCTCGCGGCGCTCGCGGCGGGCACGATCGACGCCGAGCAGTTCGTGACGCTCAACGAGAAGATCGGCGGGTACGACCCCGCGGGCGTCGTCGTCCCCGAGCGGAGCCGCGCCGACCTGAAGGCGGTCCGCGGGTCGTACCGGTACGGGATGGTCAACACCGCGTCGCAGGGGCTAGCCGAGACCCCGGTCATCGACTTGCGGACGTACGCCGACGTCGCCGGGGTCCCGGCCAACTTCCACACCGCGGAGTGGTCGTTCGTGATGCGCGAGCGGCTCCGCAAGGCCAACGGGGACGCCGACAACCAGGTGATCGTGGCGCACCTGCCGGTCCCGGCCCTCACGGCCGCGGCCTCGGCGCACGCGTTCGCGTCGATGGAGGCCTGGCTCACCGCGATCGACGGTGACCACGCTCGCGGCTCGAAGGCGGACAAGGTCGTCCGCAACAAGCCGGCGGCGCTGACCGACGGGTGCTGGCTGCCGACCGGGCAGCTCGCCCCGACCGACTGGGACAAGGGCGGCGACGCCTGCGCCTCGATCTACAAGATCGGGTCCAACCCGCGCCAGGTCGCGGGGCAGTCGATGGCCCAGGACGTCGTCGCCTGTGCGCTGAGGCCGGTCCGCTGGTCCGACTACGCGGTGACGTTCACCGCGGACCAGAAGGCGCGGCTGAAGGCGGCGTTCCCCGACGGCGTGTGCGACTACTCCAAGAAGTCCCGCGGCTGGGTGCCGCCGGGCGGGACGTGGCAGGAGTTCTGACGGCTCAGGACGCGGGGCCGACGTACGACTGCAGTGCGTCGGCCTCGCGCCGGAGCCGCGCGGCCGCATCCGCTCGGCCGTGCTCCTCGTATCCCTGCGCCTCCGCGAGTCGCTCGTCGATCTGCACCTGAAGCACCGCGCGGACCTCGTCCGCGGACAGCGTGCGGCGCTCCGCCTCCGTCGCACCCGCGCCGCTCTGCGTGCCGGCGACGTGCTCGCTGACCGCCGTGCTCGTGGCGTGCGGTGCCTCGGTCACCTCGACGGCCTCGGCGTTGTCGATCGCGGCGATCGCGGTCCGCAGGGCGGTGACGACCTCGGGCTGCCGCGCCTTCATCGCGGCCACGAGGTCGGTGCGCATCCGCGCACGGAGCGCCGTCGCATCCTCGGCCATCGCTGCCTCCTCCGTCAGGACTTGTCGTCAGGACGTGCATCCGCGACCAGGATCCGGTCGCGGATGCAAGTCTTGGGGCCACGCGGGTGACCGGCAACCGGATTCGGCCCCGGACGCCGAAGGCCCGGACCGCAGCACGGTCCGGGCCTTCGAGGTTGTGGCGGAGGATAGGGGATTCGAACCCCTGAGGGCGTTAACCCAACACGCTTTCCAAGCGTGCGCACTAGGCCACTATGCGAATCCTCCGCGAGCAGGGTACCCGTTCGCCCCTCCCGCGCTGAAATCCGGGGTAGGCCTCCCCCGGGTCCCGGCCCTTGCCCGTGCTCGGTAGGATGACGGCAGTCCCTCGCGCGGCGGCATCTCGCCCAACTCCCCCAGGGCCGGAAGGCAGCAAGGGTAAGTGAGCTCTACCGGGTGCGCGAGGGACCTTTTCATGCCTGGCGCCGCCCGCTGGCCCGCGGTACGGAGCATGCTGAGCACATGTTCCTCGACGAACCGCCGTACGACGACCAGGTGCGAGCCCTCTACGACGCCGACCGTGAGAGCGACGGCTACGTCAACAACCTCACCCGCGTGTGGGCGTGGCGTCCGGACGTCGAGCAGGCGGCGACGCAGGCACGCGCCACCGTCGCGCGGGACAGCGCGCTGACCGACGCCGACCGGGCGGTGCTCGTGGCGGCGACCGCGGCAGCGCGCGGCGACTCGTACTGCTCCTTGGCCTGGGGGCGTCGGCTGGCGAGCCTGACCGACCCTGCGACGGCGGCGGGCGTCCTGAGCGGCGACACCGACGGCCTCGACCCGCGCACCCGGGCGCTCGCCGCCTGGGCGTCGGTGGTCGTCCGCGATCCCAACGCGACCAGCGGCGACGACGTCGCCGGGCTGCGGGCGGTCGGCCTGGGCGACCGGGAGATCTTCGAGGCGACGGCGTTCGTCGCGCTGCGGCTGGCGTTCTCCACCGTCAACGACGCGCTCGGGGCCCGGCCCGACCGGCAGCTCGCCGACGGTGTGCCGGCCGAGGTGGCGGCGGTGGTGACGTACGGGCGGCAGGCCGCCGACGAACCGTCCGCGTGAGGTCGCCGGACGTCGCGACCGCGCCCGGTCTCACGATCCGGAACAGTTCACCCTGTGGGGAAACTGTGGATGAACGGGCGCGATCTGTGGATGGCGGTCCGACTCCTGTGTACGACCCTCTGGACGACGCGAAAAGGTCAAACTTCTCCCGCTCGTACCCTTGCACCCGCTCCTGATCGCACGGTAGGACAGTGCAGGTGCGCCTCGGGCGCCATGCGATGAAGCAAACCCCCGGAAGGCCCCGCGACGCCGACGTGTGTCGTGGGGCCTTGCGCATCGCCGGGCGCCCCGGGCGGCACACGACAGGGCGCTTCGGGACGTCAGGGACGATCGTTAGGGTTGACGCGTGGACGAACCCATGGCCTTGTACCGGCGCTACCGCCCGGAGACCTTCGCCGAGGTGATCGGCCAGTCCCACGTGACCGAGCCGCTGCGACACGCGCTCGCCAACAACCGCGTCAACCACGCCTACCTGTTCTCCGGTCCGCGCGGCTGCGGCAAGACGACGAGCGCCCGCATCCTGGCGCGCACGCTCAACTGCGAGAAGGCCCCGGTCGCCGACCCGTGCGGCGAGTGCCAGAGCTGCCGCGACCTCGCGCGCGGAGGGCCGGGGAGCATCGACGTCATCGAGATCGACGCGGCGAGCCACGGCGGCGTCGACGACGCGCGCGACCTGCGGGAGCGCGCGTTCTTCGCCCCGGTCAACAGCCGCTACAAGGTCTACATCATCGACGAGGCCCACATGGTCTCGAGCCAGGGCTTCAACGCGCTCCTCAAGCTCGTCGAGGAGCCCCCGCCCCACCTCAAGTTCATCTTCGCGACGACCGAGCCCGAGAAGGTCATCGGCACGATCCGCTCGCGGACCCACCACTACCCGTTCCGGCTGGTCCCGCCCAAGACGCTGACCACCTACCTCGAGGAGCTCGGCCGCACCGAGGGCGTGCCGCTCGAGCCGACGGCGCTGCCCCTGGTCGTCCGCGCGGGCGGTGGATCGGTCCGTGACACGCTGAGCGTGCTCGACCAGCTGATCGCGGGCGCCTCCGACGACGGCGTCACCTACGACCTCGCGGCCTCGCTGCTCGGCTACACCCCCGACTCGCTGCTCGACGAGGTGATCGACGCGTTCGCCGCCGGCGACGGGGGCGCGGTGTTCGCGGCGGTCGACAAGGTCGTCGAGACCGGACAGGACCCGCGGCGCTTCGCCGAGGACCTCCTGCAGCGGCTGCGCGACCTCGTCATCGTCGCCAACGTCCCCGACGCGATCGGGATGGGCCTCATCGACATCCCCGGCGACCGCGCCGAACGCGTCGAGAACCAGGCCTCCCGCTTCGGTCGCGCCGACCTCACCCGCGCGGCCGACGTGGTCAGCGCCGGACTCACCGAGCTGCGGGGCGCGACCGCGCCGCGCCTGCTGCTGGAGCTGATGTGCGCCCGCATCCTGCTGCCGGGCGCCGACGCGACGCCGGACGGCGTCCAGGCGCGGCTCGACCGGATCGAGCGTCGCCTGTCGATGGTCGGCGACGCCCCGTCTGCCCCGTCGGCGGACGAGCGGGCGCCGCGCCCCGAGACCGCCGCCCCGCCGGCTGAGCAGCCGCCCGCTCCGGTGGTCGAGCCGACGCCGACCCCGGTGGCCGAGCGAGCGGAGCGGGTCGAGACCTCGGCCGCGCCGGTCGAGCAGCCGGCAGAGCAGCCGCCCGCCCCGCCGGTCGAGCGGGCACCCCGCGTCGACGCCCCGCCCGCCGACCAGGCCGCCGCCCCGACGGGCACCCCGGGCGTGGCCGACGTACGCCGCCTCTGGCCCGAGATCCTCGACAAGGTGCGGGTGATCCGTCGCTTCACCTGGGTGATGCTCAGCCAGAACGCCCAGGTCCACTCGCTCGAGGGCACCACGCTCACGATCGGCCTCGTCAACAGCGGTGCGCGCGACTCCTTCGTCCGCAGCGGGTCCGACGGGATCCTCGTGCAGGCGCTCGCCGACGTGCTGGGCGGGACGTGGCGCGTCGAGGCGATCGTCGACCCCAACGCCGGTGCCTCCGCGGCGTCCCGCCCCGCGCCGCCGCCGCAACGGCCGTCCGACCCCGCGCCGCCGGCGCCGGACCCGGCCGACGCCGCTCCACCGGCCGCCGCACCGCCGCCGACTCCCGAGCCGGCACCCGCCCCGCCGACCGCGCCGCCGCCCCGTGAGCGGGCCAGCGCCGACGCGATCGCCGCGGCGCGGGCCAGCCTGCGCGACGACGCCGCGCGGCCGGAGGCGTACGACCCCGATCGGCACGTCACCGCCGACGACCCGGCGATGGACAACGACGGGCTGAGCCACGAGGAGCTCCTGAGCCGGACGCTCGGCGCCCAGGTCATCAGCGAGATCCCGCACGACTGACAGCGCGTCCCCAGGGGTGGCGGGAGTTCGCCGACCCGTCGCCCGGATGTCGCCTTCCCGCCACCTCGCCTCGCTTCGTTGGGACTCGTCCCGTACCCGTCACGTCTCCTCGTGACAGCGACGAGAGGAACCCATGCGCAAACCCACCCTGCGTGCCGCCGCGATCGCCGCGACCGCCGCAACGGTCCTGCTCACCACCACCCAGGCCTCGGCGAGTCCTGAGGCGACCGCGCGCACGGACGCGCCCTCGGCCGGCCGGGCCGAGCCGTCGAAGCTCCCGCGCCACATCGACGGCGGCGCCTGGCCGACCAGCCACGTGCAAGGCGCCGCGATCGACCAGCGTCGCGGCATCGTCTACTGGTCGTTCACGCAGATGCTCGTCAAGACCGACCTCGAGGGCAACGTCCTCGGCACCGTCACCGGACTCACCGGACACCTCGGCGACCTCGACATCAACCCGAAGGACGGACGCGTCTACGGCTCGCTGGAGTACAAGGCCGAGAAGGCGTTCTACATCGCGATCTTCGACGGCGACGCGATCGACCGGGTCGGCATGGACGCCGAGGCCGACGGCGTGATGACCACGGTCTACCTGCCGGAGGTGGTCGAGGACTTCACCGCCGACATGGACGGTAACGGCGTCTTCGACGGCGATGTCGCTGCCACGCCCGACCACCGCTACGGCAGCAGCGGCATCGACGGGGTCGCCTTCGGCCCGGCCGACGGCAAGCGCAAGGGCAGGCAGGTCCTGCGGGTCGCGTACGGCGTGTACGCCAACAAGGACCGCATCGACAACGACAACCAGGTGCTGCTCGAGTACGACGTCGCGGGCTGGCGCCGGTACGAGCGGCCCCTCGAGCAGAGCGCGCCGCACCACAGCGGTCCCCGCGAGGTCCGCAACAAGTTCTTCGTGCACACCGGCAACACGACGTACGGCGTCCAGAACCTCGAGTACGACGAGGCGTCCGGCCACTGGTTCCTCGCCGTCTACAAGGGGACCAAGCCGTCGTACCCGAACTACTCGCTCTTCGTCGTCGACGGCGACCGCGCTCCGTACGAGCAGGTCGTCCGCGGGCAGGCCGCGCCGGAGCTGGGTGACTACCTGACCCTGCTGCCGCAGGGGCAGTACGACCCCGTGTCGTCGACCTTCGGCTGGACCTTCGACGCGTCGTACGGGCTCGTGTCGGTCGGGGGCGGCTACTTCTACGGCGCGTCCGGCGTTCGCGTCGTCGAGGACGGCGTGACCAAGCAGTCCGGCGCGCTCGACCTCCATCGCTGGACCGGCCGGGCGCCGACGCCGTTCGAGAAGGTGGGTTAGCCCGGCGCGTGGCGGGAGGTTGTGGACCGCGGTCCCGCGCGGGCGTACGTTTCCGTACCCTTCGACGTGGAGGCCGCGGTCCGTCGGCCGCGCGAGAGGAGCACCCATGAGCAGCTGGCAGCCTGACGTCCTCGGTCCCGGCTACGAGCAGCGTCGGATCGATCTCGGGCCCGACCCCGACGGCGAGGGCACGATCGACGCGACGCTGGTCCGTCGCTTGCCGCGCGAGGGGGAGTCGCCGACCGGCGCCGTGCTCTACGTCCACGGGTTCAGCGACTACTTCTTCCAGACGGCTCTCGCGGACTTCTTCGCCGAGCGCGGCATGGCGTTCTACGCGCTCGACCTGCGCAAGTGCGGCCGGTCGCTGCGCCCGAGCCACACCGCGCACTACGTGTCGGACCTCGCGATGTACGACGAGGAGCTCGACCAGGCGCTCGCGATCGTCCGCGAGGAGACCGGCGCCGACGTGCTGCTCGCCGCCCACTCGACCGGAGGCCTGATCCTCCCGCTGTGGCTCGACCGCCGCCGACGCGCGAGCGGTGTGCGCGGCGAGGGCGTCGCAGGTCTCGTCCTCAACAGCCCGTGGTTCGACCTCCAGGGCGCGCCGTACCTGCGCACGGTCGGCACCGAGGCCATCAAGGTGATCGGCCGGGTCCGGCCGACCGGCGTCATCAAGCTCCCGCCGGGCGGCGCGTACGGCAGCAGTCTGGCGGCGTCGCACAACGGCGAGTGGGAGTTCAACACGGCGTGGAAGCCGATCGCCGGCTTCCCCGTCACGTTCGGCTGGCTGCGCGCGATCCGCGTCGGCCACGCGCGGCTGCACCGCGGGCTCGACATCGGCGTGCCCGCGCTCGTCCTGCGCTCGACCCGCACCCACTTCGCCGCCGCGTACTCGGAGGAGATCGACGCCGCCGACGGTGTCCTCGACGTCCGCCAGATCGCCCGCTGGTGCGGCTGCCTCGGCGGCGACACCCGCGTCGTCCCGATCGAGGGCGCGCGGCACGACGTGTTCCTCTCGCTCGAAGCCCCGCGCCGACGGGCGTACGAGGCGGTGGACGCGTGGCTGCGGCACGACGCCGCGCTGCTCCCGCGGCCCACGGAGCTCGCTCCCGAATGAGCCCGCCCACCGACCGGCGCAAGGTCGGCCGGCTCGGGCTCGACGTGCTGCTGCGGCGGCTGCGGGGCCGCGACCGGCTCGTCGCGCTGGTCGGAGCCTGGGACTCCGGCGCCGACCTCGTCGCGTACGACCCGGTGCGCACCCTCGGTGACGACGAGGACCCGTTCGACCTGGGCACGGGGCCGGCGGGAGCGCGGGACGCCGGGACGTGGATCGGCTGGTGGGGCTACCAGCTCGGCGCCCGCCTGGAGGACGTCGGTCCGGTCCCGCCGCGCCCGGACCGTCTGCCGGACGCGGACCTCGCGCTGTACGAGACGGTCCTGCGCCGCACCGACGGCGAGTGGTGGTTCGAGTCGGTCGCGCCGGCGCCCGAGACCGAGGCGCGGTGGGCCTTGCTGAGCGGCCTGCTCGCCGGCGACGCGCCGCGCCCCACGCCGTACCAGCTGGCGTCGTTCGTCCCCGTCCCCGGGCTCGACGCCCATCGCGAGGCGGTGCGCCGCGCGGTCGCCCACGTCCACGCCGGCGACATCTTCCAGGCCAACGTCTGCCTGCGGCTCGAGTCACGGATCGAGGGCGCGGACCGGTCGGGTGCCGGGCTGGAGATGTTCCTCGCGGGCGTCGACGCGCTCGCGCCGGCGTACGCCGCGTACGTCGCGGGCCGAGCGGGGACGGTCGTCAGCCTGTCGCCGGAGCTGTACGTCCGGCGGACCGGCCGTGCCGTCGTGTCGTCGCCGATCAAGGGCACGGCACCGGCCGACACCGACCCCGCGGCGCTCGCGGCGTCGGTGAAGGACCGGGCCGAGAACGTGATGATCGTCGACCTCGTCCGCAACGACCTGGGCCGCGTCGCCGAGACGGGCACCGTCCGCGTGACCGCGACCGCGGCGCCGCGCGCGCACACCGGGGTCTGGCACCTGGTCTCCGACGTCGAGGCGACGCTGCTCCCGGATGCGACCGACGGCGACCTGCTGCGCGCGTCGTTCCCGCCCGGGTCCGTCACGGGCGCGCCGAAGGTGCGGGCGATGCAGGTCATCGGGGAGCTGGAGGCGACGGGGCGCGAGGTCTACACGGGGGCGATCGGCTACGCGGGGCCACACGGGCTCGAGGCGAGCGTCGTGATCCGCACGTTCGAGATCCGCGACGACCGTGTGTGGCTCGGGGTCGGTGGGGGCGTCGTCGCGGGCTCCGACCCGGACGACGAGCTGCGCGAGTGCTTCACGAAGGCGGCGCCGCTGCTGCGGGCGGTCGGGGGCGGGCTCGACCTGGCCGCTGCGGAGGGGATGACACGCCCCCCGGAGGCTGCGCCGGTGGAGCGACCGGAGCGGGTCGCGACGACACGGCCCGATCCCTCGGTCGGGATCTTCGACACGCTCCTCGCCCGCGACGGCTCGGCGGTCGATCTCGAGGGGCACGTCGCACGGTTCACGGCGGCGGTCGCGGCGACGTACGAGGACGACGTCGACGCCGCTGCGCTCACGGCGGAGGTCCGGGCGCTCGCCGAGGGCCTGGGCGACGCGCACCGCGTGCGGATCACCTACAACCCGGCGAGCGGTCGCGTCGACGTCCGCGCGGTCCCCGCGGGTGCTGTCCCGACCGCTCCGTGGACGCTCCTCCCGGCCGTGGTCCCCGGCGGGCTCGGCGACGCCAAGTGGAACGACCGCCGCATCCTCGAGAACCTTCCCGGCGCCCCGTGGGACGACACCCACGACCCGCTGCTGGTCGACGACGACGGGTCGGTGCTGGAGACCGGGCGCGGCACCGTGTTCGCGGTGTTCGACGACGGCGTCCACACCCCGGCGCTCGACGGCCGCATCCTGCCCGGCGTCACGCGCGAGGTCGTGCTGAGTCTGCTGCGGACGCACCGGGTGCCCGTCTTCGAGCGGAGGATCGGGCTGGACCAGCTGGAGCGCGTGACGGAGCTGTTCGTCACGAACGCGATCGGGCGGGTGCGCCCGGTCGTCGAGGTCGCCGGCGTCGTACGACGAGATCCTGGCCCCACGACCGCGTGGATCCAGGGACTCGACAGGAGGGCGAGGCACTCCGGCCGCGGGCTGGTCGAGACTCCTCGTCCGTCCGCAGCGTCGTACCGGGCCGCCGCGGCGCGGGTGCTGCTGATCGACAACTACGACTCGTTCGTGCACAACCTCGCGCAGTACGTCCGCGAGCTCGGGGCCGAGGCGACGGTGGTCCGCAACGACGCGGTGACCGTGGGAGAGCTGCAGCGGCTGCGTCGTACCGGCGCGTTGACGCACCTCGTGATCTCGCCCGGACCCGGCGCGCCGTCCGAGGCCGGCGTGAGCGTCGACGCCGTCCGCGCCCTCGGCGCGACCACTCCGGTCCTCGGGGTCTGCCTCGGGCACCAGGCGATCGGGGAGGCGTACGGTGCCGCGGTCGCCCGCGCGCCGCGACCCGTGCACGGCGTGCCGTCACTGGTGCACCACGACGGCGCCGGCGTGTACGAAGGGATGGAGGGGCCGCTCGTCGCGGCCCGCTACCACTCGTTGATCGTGCGCGACCTGCCGGACGTGCTGGTCCCCACCGCGTGGAACGGCGAGGGCGTCCTGATGGGGGTCCGGCACCGTCAGCACCCGGTCGAGGGCGTGCAGATCCATCCCGAGTCGATCCTGACGCCGCGCGGGCACGACCTGCTCGCGGCGTTCCTCGGACGCTAGGGCGTGCGGTCGTCCACCCGGCGGCGACGCCAGACCGCGACACCGGCGGCGACGAGGACGATCGCGAGGACGCCGAGCGCGATCCCCCACCCGGTCGTGAGCCCGGCCGCGAGCGCGGCGTAGAACGCCGACATCCCGACCGTCGTCCACACCAGCGCCCACGCCGCGCACCCGGGCAGCATCGCGAGCAGGTAGCGGACGTACGGCATCCGGATCACGCCCGCCCCGGCGTTCACCACGGTCTGGAGCCCGACGGTGAGGAACGAGAACGGCACCGCCCACGCACCCCATCGGCGCAGCACCTCGATGCCGCGCGCGGTCGAGTCCCCGGACAGCCAGCCGTGCACCCGTGCTCGCCAGCCGGTGACGGGATGCGTGTGGTCGATCACCTGGCTGGTCGCGACGCGCGCGATCCAGTACGTCGCCTGAGCCCGCAGGAAGACGACGACGAAGAAGAACAGCCAGACCTCGGCCGCCGGTCCTTCGGGTCGGTCCACACCAGAAGCCTAGACAGGCCGTCCCGAGCGTGATCCGGCCGGTCCGTCGCTCCCGGGCGACACGGATGTCGCCCGGCAGCGACCGCGCCGTCGCCCTCCCCGCCCTAGCATCGGAGGGACGGAGGGAGCCGCGATGAGCCCACGCAGGACGGACGTGCTGCTGTGCGTCGGTGTCGCCGCCGTGCTCGCCGTCGTGGTCAACTCCCACGAAGGGCGCTCGGGGGACGTGAACCCGCTGGCCTACCTCTGGGCTCTGGGGCTCGGCCTCCTCATGCTCATCCGGCGCAGCCACCCGGTGCTGGTGCTCGTGCTGACGACGCTGGGGTTCTTCAGCTACTACGCGGCCGGCTTCCCGGCGATCGGTGTGGCGGTGCCGATCGCGGCGGCGCTGTACTCGGCCGCGGAGATGGGCCACCTTCGCGCGGCCGTCGTCACGGGCACGCTCACGCTCGGGCTGTCGACGGCGTACCGGTTGGCGGACGGCCAGAGCGCCTCGTTCGTCGTCGGGTACGAGTTCGTCTCGCACGCCGCCCTGATCGCCGCCGCGATCGCGCTCGGACACAGCGTCCGGGTCGGGCGGCACCTGCGGCGACGCACCGAGCAGGTCTCGCGCCTGCTCACCCGCCAGGGCGAGCTGGACCACGTCGCGCAGGTCCGCGACGAACGGATGCGGCTCGCCCGCGAGCTGCACGACTCGATCGGGCACTCGTTGTCGGTGGCGGCGCTCTACTCCGACGTCGCCCGCGAGGCGCCGGACGGCGACGAGCGCGACGACGCCCTCGAGCTCGTGCGCACGTCGATCACCGACGCGTCCGCGCAGCTGCGGCGCACCGTCGCCGTGCTGCGTGGACGGGGGACCTTCGACGCCGAGGCGGGGCTCGACCAGGTGGACCGCCTGGGAGCCGCGCCGACCGCGGTCGGGTACGAGGTCGACGTGCAGGTGGATCCGGTCGACGTCGCCCCCGAGGTCGGTGCGGCGGCGTTCCGGCTCGTGCAGGAGGCGATCACCAACACCCTGCGGCACTCGAACGGCACGAGCATCAGCGTCCGGGTGGGGTTGCAGGAGCCCGGCGTGCTCGGCGTGCGCGTCGTCGACGACGGTACGGCGGTCGTACCCCCGCAGATCCGCTCGGGCCACGGCCTGAGCGGGATGCGCGAGCGCGTCGCCGACCTCGGCGGCACGCTCGACGTCGATGCCGGCCCGCACGGGTGGGTCGTCGCGGCGTCGATCCCGACGACACCAGAGACCTCGGCGACCGGAGGATCCACGTGATCAGGCTCCTGCTCGTGGACGACCAGGTCCTCCTGCGCCACGGGCTGCGGGCCATCATGCAGAACACCGACGACATCACCGTCGCCGGAGAGGCGAGCGACGGCCGGGAGGCGCTGCGGGTCGCCCGCGAGCTGCGGCCGGACGTCGTGCTCATGGACCTCCAGATGCCCGGGATGTCCGGGACGGCGGCGATCGCGGCGATGCGTGCCGACCCGCTGCTGGCGGAGACGCCCGTGCTGGTGCTCACGACGTTCGACGACGAGGACGACGTGGTCGAGGCGATCGCCGCGGGGGCCAACGGCTACCTGCTGAAGGACATCGACGCCGACGAGCTCCGGCGCGCCGTTCGCAACGCCGCGGACGGGCGTGCCCAGATCGCACCCGGGGTGCTGCGCCAGCTGATGGACCGTGTCGCCCGCCTGCCCACCCGCCGTACCCGCGAGGAGAGGCTCGCCGGCCTCACCGAGCGCGAGGTCGAGGTGCTCACGCACGTGGGGCTCGGGCTCACGAACGAGGAGATCGGCAAGGCGTTGTTCCTCAGCCCGGAGACGGCGCGCACCTACGTGAGCCGCCTGCTCGCCAAGCTCGACGCCCGCGACCGCGCGCAGCTGGTCGTGCTCGCCCACCGGGCCGGCCTGGTCGACTGAGCCCGACCCTGAGCCGCGTACGCCCGGAGGCGACCGCGGTGCCGCTCCTGAGGGACTGATTCCCCGCCTCCGCGCTCCTAGCGTGGGCCGCCGACGACCCGTCGCAGGGAGCGACGACGCGTCACGTGGAGGAAGGGATCGCGATGGACAGGATTGCTCGCGTGTGCCAGCGAGCGCGCTGGTGGGTGGTGGCGGGGTGGGTCCTCGTCGTCGTGGCGCTGTCGGCGCTGTCGGGGACGTTCGGCGGCGAGACCAGCGACGACTACGAGCTGCCCGGGTCCCCGAGCGACCGTGCGGTGCAGATCCTCGAGGACGGCGGATTCTCGTCCGACGCCGGCACCCAGGCGCAGGTCGTGCTGCACCGCGACGGGGGGCTCGACACCCCTGCGGTGCGCTCCGAGGTGGAGTCGATGGTCGCCGAGATCGAGCGCCTGGCGCCGGACGCGAGCGTGGTCAGCCCGTTCTCGCCCGAGGGCGCCGGGCAGCTCTCGCCCGACGGCACGACCGGGTACGTCGCGGTCGGGCTGCCGCCCCAGGACGCAGAGGCGACGGCGGACCTCCAGGACGACCTCACCGACGTACGGAGCGCGTACGACGGTGGCGACCTCACCGTCGAGATCGGCGGTCTCGCGGTCGACGCCGAGGGCGAGAGCGGACCGCCGAGCGAGATGATCGGCGTCCTCGCGGCGATCGTGATCCTTCTGTTCGCCTTCGGGTCGGTGATCGCGATGGTGCTGCCGATCCTCGTCGGCGTCGTCGGGGCCGCCAGCGGCGTGGCCCTCGTGGCGCTCGGGGCGCGCGTGGTCGAGATGCCCAGCTTCGCCGCTCCGGTCGCTGCCATGATCGCGATCGGTGTCGGCATCGACTACGCCCTGCTCGTCGTCACCCGCTACCGCGAGGCGCTGGCCGACGGAACCCACCCGGCGGTGGCCGTGCGGCTGGCGCAGACCACGGCCGGGCGGTCCGTGCTGTTCGCCGGCGTCACGGTCGTCATCGCGTCGCTCGGCCTGGTCCTGATGGACCTGAAGGTCATCACCGGCGTCGCGCTGGGCATCGCGGGCTCGGTCCTCGTCACGATGCTCGCCGCGGTGACGCTGCTGCCCGCGATGCTCACGATCACCGGACGACGGATCGACCGGCTCTCGGTGCACCGGCGTCGTACGCGCTCCGACGGCGGTCGCCTCGCGCGCCGGTGGAGCCGCGTGGTGCAGCGACGTCCGTGGCCGGCCGCGATCGCCGCGACCGCGGTGCTCGTGCTGCTGACGCTGCCCGTGCTCGACCTGCGGCTCGGGTTCTCCGACGCCGGCACACGGCCGACCAGCGACACCGGCCGACGGGCGTACGACCTGGTCGCGGAGGGCTTCGGCCCTGGCGCGAACGGGCCGCTCGTCGTCGCGGCCGCGATCGGTGACGGCGCGGACGCCGGCGACGTCGAGAACCTCGCCGACGCGCTCGCCGCGACACCGGGCGTCGAGGCGACGACACCGCCGGTGTTCTCCGACGCCGGGGACGTCGCGTTCCTGCAGGTGATCCCGACGACGGGGCCGCAGGACGAGGCGACCACCGAGCTCGTGCACACCCTCCGTGACGAGGTCGTGCCCGCGAACGTGGCCGACGGCGCCCTCGAGGTGGCGGTCGGCGGTGCGACGGCAGCGGCGGTCGACTTCGCCGACTACACCGCGGAGCGGCTGCCGCTCTTCCTCGCCGTCGTCCTCGGTGCAGCGCTCGTGCTTCTCGTGGCGGTCTTCCGCGGGCTCGCGGTCGCGGTGAAGGCGGTCCTCGTGAACCTGCTCTCCCTCGGTGCGGCCTTCGGTGCGGTGGTGGCGGTGTTCCAGTGGGGCTGGGGGGTCGAGCTGCTCGACCTCGGGGCGAGCGCGCCGATCGAGGCGTGGGTGCCGATGATGCTCATCGCGATCGTGTTCGGCCTCTCGATGGACTACGAGGTCTTCCTGCTGTCGCGCATCCGCGAGGAGTACGACCGCACGGGAGACAACGCCTCCGCGGTCGCGGAGGGGCTCGCCCGTACGGCACGGGTCATCTCCGCGGCTGCCGCGATCATGGTGTGCGTCTTCGGGAGCTTCGTCCTCGGCTCGAGCCGCGAGCTCCAGCTGTTCGGGTTCGGGCTCGCCTTCGCCGTCTTCATCGACGCCACGCTCGTCCGCCTCGTGCTCGTGCCGGCGGTGATGGAACTGCTCGGCGACCGGAACTGGTGGCTGCCGCGCTGGCTGGACCGCACCTTGCCGCACCTGACCATCGAGTCCTCCCGCGGTCCGCGGGGCGCTCGGCGATGACGGAAGGACAGACCATGGACTCGTCACGACCTCCTCGCGAGAACCGACCCCGGCTCGGGCTGCCCCTGTGGGCGCTCCTGCTGCTCGCCGCGCTGGCGCTGCCGCGGGTCGTCGTGCACGACCTCGGCATCGACGTCGGCGGTCTCGTCACGGCCCTGCTCGCGCTCGTCCCGCCCGCGGTCTGGGTGGTCGTGGCGCTGCGTGCGCGCGTCCCCTCGCCCGTGACGACGCTGGTCGTCGTCGGCGCGCTGTACGGGATCGGGCTCGGCCTCGGCCACAACCTCATGTGGGACTCGGTGTTCGAGGACGAGCCACAGCTCAGCGGGTCGCTGGACGGCGAGCTCCCGGCGGCCGCCGAGGAGATCCTGATGCGCTCGGCGACGTTCGGGAGCAGCGTCTTCACCGGAGCGGTCGTCGGGCTCGTCGCCGGCCTGGTCGCCAGCGGCATCCGGCGCCTGGGCCGGTCCGACGGTGCGCGCCGGTAGGCTGGCGGTGCACTCCGCGGTGGCGGCACCGCGGTCGTACGACACGTGAGGACGTCCCGGTGTTCGGTGATGATTTCGGCGGGCTCAACCAGCCCGGAGGCGGCATGCCAGACATGGCAGCGCTGCTGCAGCAGGCCCAGCAGATGCAGGAGCAGCTGCTCGCGGCCAAGGAGGAGCTGAGCCGCGCCCAGGTCACCGGCGAGGCCGCCAACGGGCTCGTCAAGGCCACGGTGACCGGCACCGGCGAGCTCGTGTCGGTCGAGATCAAGCCCGAGGCGGTCGACCCCGACGACACCGAGATCCTCGGTGACATGGTCGTCGCCGCGGTCCGGGACGCCACCGACCAGGCCGAGCAGCTGGCCGCCGAGAAGCTCGGCCCGTTCGCGGGCGGCCTCGGTGGCGGTGAGCTCGGCGGGGGCGGCGCGGGCGCCCTCGGGTTCTGACGCATGTACGAAGGGGTCGTCCAGGACCTGATCGACGAGCTCGGCCGGCTCCCCGGGATCGGTCCCAAGAGCGCGCAGCGGATCGCGTTCTACCTCCTCGACGCCGACCCGGTCGACGTCAGGCGCTTCGCCGAGGTGCTGACGGAGGTCAAGGAGAAGGTCCGCTTCTGCGCCACGTGCGGCAACGTCGCGGAGTCGGAGACGTGCCGGATCTGCGCCGACCCGCGCCGTGACCCGTCCGTCCTGTGCGTCGTCGAGGAGTCGAAGGACGTCGTCGCGATCGAGCGGACCCGCGAGTTCCGGGGCCGCTACCACGTCCTCGGCGGCGCGATCTCGCCGATCGAGGGCGTCGGGCCCGACGACCTGCGCATCAAGGAGCTCATGCAGCGGCTGTCCGACGGGGCGATCCAGGAGATCATCCTGGCCACCGATCCCAACCTCGAGGGCGAGGCGACCGCGACCTACCTGACGCGACTGCTGAAGCCCCTGGGGTTGCGGGTGACGCGTCTGGCCAGTGGACTACCCGTAGGCGGCGACCTCGAGTACGCCGACGAGGTCACGCTCGGGCGGGCCTTCGAGGGTCGCCGCACCGTCGACTGACCGCACGAGCACGGGGGGATCGTGACCGAGACCAACGACGACGAGCTGGCCGCGGTGGCCCGAGGGTTCGCCGAGGACGTCGATGCCGTGCTCGAGGGCTTCCGCACGCTGATCGGGATCACCGACGGCGAGGAGATGGTCGCCGGGCTGCTCGTCGAGCTGAGCCGCGCGCTGACGATCGGCGCCCGGATGGCGGCGATGCCCCGCATGGTCCCGCCCGACCGCTACGAGCCCGACAGCGGTCCGGAGATCGAGCTCGACGACGTCCGGGTCGGACTGGCCACGGTGCTCGACGGGTTCGACACCTACGTCGAGGTCTTCGACCCGTACGACGATCCCGCGGAGCCGGCCGCGTACCGGATCTCCGACGACGTCATCTCCCTCGTCGCCGCCCTCGCGCACGGGATGCAGCACGCCCGTGCGGGGCGTCCGATCGAGGCGCTGTGGTGGTGGCAGTTCTCGTTCTTCTCCTCGTGGGGCGGCGAGACGACGTCGGCGCTGCGGGCGCTGCAGTCGGTCATCGCCCGCGACCGCATCGTCGGCGCGACCCCGGCGATGTCGCCCGAGGAGCCTCCGCTCGATCCGATCTGACGCTGCGCCGCCGGGGCGTACGGCGGCGGGTGGTGAGGCTTGCCGCGTTGGCGTGGCAAACCGGGCGGCTTACGCCGTGCGCAGACGCGTGCCCGGCGCGCTGGGGCGTACGCCTAGGCTCGAACCATGACGCAGACCGACCCCTACCTGTGGCTCGAGGACGTCGACGGCGAGAAGGCGCTGGACTGGGTCCGCGCGCGCAACGCCGAGACGGCCGGTGCGCTCGAGGCGAGCGACGAGTTCCGCGCGACCGAGAAGCAGATCCTCGAGGTCCTGGACTCCGACGCCAAGATCCCGCCGATCGCCAAGGCCGGGGACTGGTACTACAACTTCTGGCGCGATGCCCAGCACGTCCGCGGCATCTGGCGCCGTACGACGCTCGCGTCCTACCGCACCGACTCGCCGGAGTGGGACGTCCTCCTCGACCTCGACGCGCTCGCCGAGGAGGAGGGCGAGAACTGGGTCTGGCACGGCGCCAAGGTCCTGCGGACCGGCCCGCTGGCCTTCACCCGGGCCCTGGTCTCGCTGTCGCGCGGCGGCTCCGACGCCGACGTCACCCGCGAGTACGACCTGGAGTCGCGCCGCTGGCTCGCCGACGGGTTCGTCCGCCCCGAGGCCAAGGGCGACGTGAGCTGGATCGACGCCGACACGGTGTTCGTCGAGACCGACACCGGCCCCGGCTCGATGACCGAGTCGGGCTACCCGCGGATCGCGCGGCGGTGGCGTCGGGGCGAGCCGCTGACCGAGGCGGAGATCGTCTTCGAGGGCGCGCACGAGGACCTGTCGATCGGTGCGTTCCACGACCGCACGCCGGGGTTCGAGCGTGACTGGGTGGTGCGGGCGACGTCGTTCTACACCGCGGAGCGCTACCTGCTGACCGACGGTGCGGACGGCGCCGTCGAGCTCACCAAGCTCGACATCCCGGACTCCGCCGAGACCAGCGTCAAGCGCGACCAGCTCCTCGTCGAGCTGCGGGAGGACTGGACCGTCGCCGGACGGACGTACGTCGCGGGGTCGCTCCTCGCGATCGCGTTCAGCCACTTCATCGACGGCGGACGAGAATTCACCGTCCTCTACGAGCCGACCGGCGACAGCGCGCTCGCCGGCTACGCGTTCACCGCGCACCGGCTGGTCCTCGAGCTGATGACCGACGTCCGCAGCCGTCTCGAGATCCTGACGCCGCCCGTCGAGCCCGGCGGCGCCTGGGACCGGATCGCCGCGCACCACGTGCCCGACCTCGGCACGCTGCAGGTCGCCCCGGTCGACGCCGACGAGGACGACGCGGTGTGGCTCTACACGACCGACTACCTGTCCCCGACGACGCTGTCGCTGCTGGACCTCGGCTCGCGCGGGGTCAACGCGCGACCTGTCCCGCTGAAGGCCATGCCGTCGTTCTTCGACGCCGAGGGCCTGGTCGTCGAGCAGCACTTCGCCACGTCCGTCGACGGGACGCGCGTGCCCTACTTCGTGGTGCGCCCGCACGACCTCGCGTACGACGGCACGGCACCGACCCTGCTCTACGGCTACGGCGGCTTCGAGATCTCGCTGACCCCGTCGTACTCGGGCGGCCTCGGGCGCGCGTGGCTCGAGCACGGCGGCGTCTACGTCGTCGCGAACATCCGCGGCGGCGGCGAGTACGGCCCCACCTGGCACCAGGCGGCCCTGCGCGACCAGCGGCACCGGGCGTACGAGGACTTCGCCGCGGTGGCACGCGACCTCGCCGAGCGGCGGATCACCTCCGCGGAGCACCTCGGGGCGATGGGCGGGTCCAACGGCGGCCTGCTCACCGGCAACATGCTGACGCAGTACCCCGAGCTGTTCGGGGCGGTCGTCATCCAGGTGCCGCTGCTCGACATGCAGCGCTACCACCTGCTGCTCGCCGGCGCGTCGTGGATCGCGGAGTACGGCGACCCGGACTCCGACGACTGGGAGTTCCTCGCGACCTTCTCGCCGTACCACCTCTTCGACGCCGACCGGGCCTATCCGCCGGTGCTGTTCACGACCTCGACGCGCGACGACCGCGTCCACCCGGGCCACGCCCGCAAGATGGCGGCCAAGATGCTCGAGGCCGGCAAGGACGTGACGTACTACGAGAACATCGAGGGCGGCCACGGCGGAGCGGCCAACAACGCGCAGGCCGCGCACATGTCGGCGCTCGCGTACCGCTTCCTTTGGAGTCGCCTCTCCTAGCTGTGATGTCCAGGCACGTTGGTCGAGATCGTGTGACGACTCGGTCTGAGGTGTAGATGGGTGAAGGCCTCCTGGTGTGGAGTGGAGCTGTCTAAGGAACCGCTCCGCCACCAAGGAGGCCTT